>WGOC01000019.1 GCA_016124235.1 bacterium
ATCGGCCGTTACAAGCTGTTGGAGAAGTTGGGTGAAGGCGGTTTTGGGTCCGTGTGGGCGGCCGAACAACGCGAACCGGTCAAGCGCCGCGTCGCCCTCAAGATCATCAAGCTGGGCATGGACACCAAACAGGTCGTCGCCCGCTTCGAGGCCGAGCGCCAGGCCCTGGCCCTCATGGATCATCCCAACATCGCCAAGGTCCTGGACGCCGGCAGCACCGACACCGGCCGGCCCTACTTCGTGATGGAACTGGTCAAGGGCATTCCCATCACCAAGTATTGCGATCAGGAAAAGCTCAATACCACCGAACGACTCGATCTGTTCATCAAGGTTTGTCACGCGATCCAACACGCGCACCAGAAGGGCATCATCCACCGGGACATCAAACCGTCGAACATCATGGTCACCCTGCACGACGGGGTGCCCGTGCCCAAAGTGATTGATTTCGGGATCGCCAAAGCCACCCAACAGGAGCTGACGGAGAAGACGATTTACACCCAGTACAGCCAGTTCATCGGGACACCCGCCTACATGAGTCCGGAACAGGCGGAGATGAGCGGACTGGACATCGACACGAGGAGTGACATCTACAGCCTGGGCGTGCTGCTTTACGAACTGCTGACGGGAACCACGCCCTTTGACACGAAGGAGCTGATGGCTTCGGGGCTGGACGAGATGCGAAAGATCATTCGGGAGCGCGAACCGGTGAGACCCAGCACGCGGTTGAGCCAGACGCTTACAAACTCGCCTGCTGGCGGTTCGCTCGTCACTCGTCACTCGTCACTGCCCACGGACCTAGACTGGATCGCGATGAAGTGTCTGGAGAAGGACCGCAGCCGGCGCTACGACACCGCCAACGGCCTGGCCACTGACATCATCCGCCACCTGAACAACGAACCCGTCGTCGCCCGGCCGCCGAGCGCCACTTACAAAATCCATAAGGCGTGGCGGCGCCATCGTACGATTTTCACGGCGGCGCTGGCAGTGGTTGCCGCCCTCGTTCTGGGCCTCGGTCTCACGCTCTGGCAATACGCCGGCAAAAGTCGCGCAGAACAGGAACAGGTTCATCTGCGGGAGAAAGCCGAAGGCAAGGCGCGCGAAGCCAACGAATTGAAGGATCGCTACGGTGAGCTTCTGTACGATTCGCTATTACGCGAAGCCCGATCGATTCGCCGCGCACGTCAGCCCGGGTATCGCCACGTCATGTTCGACCGGATCAAGCAGGCAATCGCGTTGGGAACTTCCAACGCAAACCCCGCGGAACTGCGTCGCGAAGCCGTTTCTTCGTTTGGCGATTGGGCGGCACTCGATCCCGTGGATATCGATGTGCCGACAACTCCGAACGTGGGTTGTTTGAGCGCAGACGGCTCGCTGGCCGCGATGGACAGCGGACCCGGGCAAAAGGTTTTGATCGTGCAAACTCGCAGCGGCCGGACGCTCGCCTCGTTGGACATCCCCGGGACGATCGTGAGCCTGGCGTTCGATCCGCGCGGCATGGCGCTTTATGTTTCAGGTTCGAAAAATCGCATCGTCCTCGATGAGCGCCTCAAGGATTTTTACCTTGAGAAGTGGTCCTTGCGCGGAGACGCATCGTGGCGGCAGGACTGGCGCCGCGAAACGGAAGCCTTCACCCGGTTCTTTTACACTGATGCCGGTCCCGTGACAGTCAGTTTCCCGCCGGACGACTCAGTCATCACGGTCGAAGATGTTGAGCGTAACAAAGTGCTGGCATCGATTCGGACGGGCACGCCCATTCAATGGTTTCCCGTGGCCAACGTAAGCACCGATCGGAAAATGGTTGCCTTTTTCAGCGTCACGGAAACGAACCGTTTCGATTCCCAATTGGAAATCTGGGACCTCAAGACGAGCCAACGACTCAAAGCCGATGCGCCCCGCTTGGGAATGGGTTGGGGAGTCTATTTCTCGCGCGTGGGTGATCTTATTTCTGCGAGCTTTACCAGTCGCGTTATCCTCTACGATTCCGAGCAACTGGGACGAATCTACACCGCGGAAGGTTCCAGCGAGAACAACTGGGGCGCACCGGTCGGGGAAGGCGACCTGATCGCGGTTCCCGCAACCCAGGAGCTGACGGTGAGATTGATGCGCGCGCGATCCGGTCGCGAAGCGGCGATCCTCAACGTCGGTGGCATCCCCAACGCGCAGTATTTCAACCATGACGGCACGGTCCTGATGGTACTCCACGATCGAGGCGCCCGGATCGTTCGCTTGCGTGCCGAAGGCGAAAAGCTGCAATTGACCGGACACCAAGGCGGCGTGCCCGCAATGGAATTTACTCCTGACGGCAGCGCGATCGTGTCGGCCGGCAAGGATCGAACGTTGCGTGTGTGGGATCTGCCAACCACACGCTCCCGGACGCTGGGAACGCTGCCGGCAGCGGGGCAGACGGTCGCGATTTCTCCGGAAGGCAGCTACGTCGCGACCGGCTATTACGATATTGGCGACCTTTCGATCTGGTCGTTGCGATCAGGTCAGCAGGTCACGAGACTGGGCGAGGTTTCCGTTCGCCAGGGCGCCACTTGGAATTGCATCTTCAGTCCGGATGGAAAAAATCTCGCCGCCATCGGCAACGGAGTTCGCGTTTGGGACACCTCCAGTTTGGCCGCGGGTGGCAACGACAAGGATGTCCACATCGGCCTGCGGGTAATCGAAAAAGATGGATGGTCGAGCGTCGCGATGGATCCGGCCGGCAAGTGGATGGCATACCAAGTTCCGGTCAGCCAGACGGAACCTGGCGCGACGGTGACCGTGCGAAGTACGGAGTTGGAAGGAAGGCCCCAGATCGTTGCCACCAACCTCGAATTGAATCCAATCCAGTCGATTTGTTTCCTGCCAAAAACCGGTGATCTCGCCTACGTGACCCGCGGCTATCGCGATATCGTGATTCTTGAATCGGGCACCTGGAAACCCATTCGCAAGATCAAGACGCGCCCCGAAGGCGACACCTCGGCGTGGTACGTCGCCAACATCTGCGCAAGTCCGGACGGATCACAACTGGCGAACGTTTCGACATCGGGCCTGGGTGTTGACATCTACGATCCGGCGACCGGCGAATACCGTTACTCGCTGCCCGAGGAGGCAACCACCATCTGGTGGCTGGCGTGGAGTCCCGACAGCCGTCACATCGCCGTCTCCCGGGCCAACGGCGAAATCTCGATCTGGAATTTGAACGAAGTGGAAAACCAGTTGGCGCAATTGGGCCTCAAACCTTGAAACTCAGATGATTCGAACGACTGGCGTTGGTTTCTTGAATCGTCCTGCCAGTGCCGGGCAAAACTGATATTTGGATTGTCGGCGGCGGCGCCAACGACTACCAAGTTCTTCCGTTAATTCCACCGGCAAGTTTGTTGCGCGGACACAAACACAGCGACCCATGGAAATTCGACAACAGGCCGAAGCACGGTATGTGGACTATCACGGAGTCTACTTCAAAATGGCTTCCGACACGGAATTCGACGGCACTCCATACTGCGCGCGCTGCCTTGCGAAGATGTGTTTTATGAGCGTGGTCGCCCCCTACCTCTGCACGAATTGCCGGGAAATTACTCCATTCACCGTCGCCCAGCTCAAAGGGGTACATCGGGAGATCGAAGCCAAGCTCTTGGAGATGGACCACCCGGCCCGCGCCGTCTTCTTTCTCGATGATTCACCGCCGGGAGCCGATCCGCGTTAGCGCAGGACTCGGTTTCCCAAAGACCGCGACTACACTTCGTCCAGCGGTTTGGCGGCGTCGCCAAATTTCGGCAAGCGAACATCCATCTTGTCCATCATCGAGAGGAACAAACGGCACATCTGGCGGTCGGGCTTGTTGAGGTAATCAAGCACCTGCCCACCTTTGATCCGACCTCCCGCACCACCGAGCAGAACAACAGGAAGCTTCGTCGCATCGTGGCTACCCGTGATCATCGACGAACAATAGAGCAGCATTGAGTTGTCGAGCAATGTGCGTTCGCCTTCCTGGATGCTGTCGAGTTTGCGCGCGATGTACGCGACTTGTTGGAGGAAGAACTGATTCACCTTCAACCAATCCGCGGTGTCGCTGTGCGAGAGCAGATGGTGAATCATGTAATCGACGCCCAGATTTGGAAACCGCAATGAACTGTGGTCATTGTTCAACTTGAGCGTCGTAATGCGCGTGGTATCGGTTTGAAATCCGAGCACTAAAATATCGCACATCAACTTCATGTGCTCGGCGATATCCTGCGGAATGCCGTCGGCCGGACGGGGCATGTTGGGCTTCTCAAGCGTCGGCCGCCAGCCCTGCAATTCGCCCTTTTTGCCAGCGTTTTCGATGCGCTGTTCCACGTCGCGTACCGAGTCGAGATACTCGTCGAGCTTGCGTTGGTCGTTCGCGCTGATGTTCCGTCGCAGGTCCTTCGCGTCGGACAACACGGCGTCGAGCACACTTTGATCGCCCTTGCTCGCCTCGTCCTTGAACAACCGGTCAAACGCCAGCGCGGGATAAATCTCGAGCGGCGTCGGCGTGGTCGGTGAACTCCACGAAATATGCGAGCTATAGAGCATCGAATAATTCTTGTGGACCGAGGGGTTCGATTTCTCGCAACCCAGCACCAAGCTCGGCACTTTTGTCGAATGCCCATAACGCTGCGCCAGCAATTGATCAATGCTCGTGCCAGATCGAATCTCGCCGCCCGACGCGAGCGGAGCGCCGGACAACAAGTTGCCCGTTTGCGAACTGTGAATGTTGCCCTTTTGCGCCTCGGCGTTGAAGAGGCCACGGATGAACAGCATCTTCTCGCGATGATCGGCCAACGGCTCCAGCACCTTGCCCAGCTCGATCTGCTTGCCTTCGCCCTTCGCCCACCATTCGCGCGAGTGAAAGCCATTCCCTGAAAACAGCACCGCCAGGCGCACCGGAGCTTCACTTGCCGGTCGGACCGCGACCGGCGGCGTATCCCCCCAAACAGTGAGCGATTCCATCCAAGGCAGCGCCATACTGACGCCGACTCCACGGAGAAAGGTGCGACGGGAAAAATGGTGAGTGCTCATAGCTCGGCGGGTTTTCGACGTTCATACACCGCCCCTTCATCCAACGAAATCTAAATTACGGGGCTATTTCCCGCCAGTCAGTCGATCCTTTGGCGATCGTTTCGAGCGTCTCGCCACGTTTCGCGTTTGTACTTTCCCCCGCCCGGACCGCGATTATCTTCCGGGCATGACGAACTGGGTTACCCAATACATCGCCGCGCAAAAGGCGGTGCTTGATTCCATTCCCGCCGATCAGGTCAGCGAGCTGATCGATCTGCTGGCAAAGGCGCTCAAGGATGACAAACAGGTTTTTTGCTTTGGCAACGGCGGCAGCGCGGCCAATTGCTCGCACTTTGCCACCGATCTCGGCAAGGGCTCCTCGGACAAAGTGGGCCGGCGTTTCCGCGTGCTCTCACTCAATGACAACGTGAGCTGGATGACGGCGTTGGGCAACGACTACTCTTACGACGACGTGTTCGTCCGCCAATTGGAAAACTACGGCCGGCCCGGCGACATTGCATTGAGCCTCAGCGTCAGCGGCAATTCGCCCAATTGCGTCAAGGCGCTGCAGTGGGCCAAGGACAACGGCCTGCACACGATCGCTCTCGTCGGGGCGAAGAAAGGCCGGATGGCCGAAATTGCCGAACACGCGATCGTGGTGAATGACACTCATTACGGACGTGCCGAGGATGCCCAAATGGGCATCTGCCACATGCTGTGTTACGCGTTCATGGAGAATCCAGAGATCGCCCGCTAGCCCGTCCCCCGCCGAGCCACCCGACGTCCGTGAAGGTTCCGCCGCAACCGTTGCCTACCTACTCGGGGCTTACGCCGTTCCGCAATTGGTTCCGTCACGGCACGCCGGTTTTGATGTATCACAAACTTGGCCCGCGTCCGCCGGGCGTGCGCTTGAAGGGGCTCTACGTCGGCGAACGGCTCTTTCGAAAGCAGATTCGTGAGCTGGCGGAGGCAGGTTTTTCGGGGCCGAACTACGATCAGGTGATTTCAACTCGGCCCGAGCAAAAGCAGGTTTTCATCACGTTCGACGACGGTTTTGAAAATGTGTTGCGCCACGGACTCAAGCCGCTGGCCGACCACGGTTTCAAAGCGATGCAGTTCCTTGTGGCCGATCAACTGGGCCGGACCAACGATTGGGAAACCTGCGAAGGCGAGGCTGAGGAACGTTTGATGGATACCGAACAAATCCGGGACTGGATCGCGGCCGGTCACGAGATCGGCGCGCACACATTGACGCATCCGCGACTGACGCGCGTTTCAGAATCGCAGGCCCGCGAGGAAATCGCCGCCAGCAAACGAAAGTTGGAGGATCTGTTTGGTCGACCGATCCGCCATTTTTGCTATCCATACGGCGACCATAACGACCGCACCGTCGAACTGGTTCGAGACGCCGGTTACGAGACGGCGTGCCTGGTCTCCGGCGGTTTGGTCGTGCCCGGTGCGGACCCGTTGCGTTTGAATCGGATCATGGCGCGCTACGCAAGCCGCAGCCCGAAGTCCCTCTTGCGCCAATTGAAAGCCCGTTGGAATTGGGCGTAAGCAGCTCAAGGCGGCGGTTCTTCAAACAAGCGATAGAATCGCGTCGTCGCCGGGGCGGTCGTGTTCCAAAGTCCTTCGGTTCCGCCGGTCAGAATTCCGGTGGCCGCGTCCTGCCAGTTTGTGAAGTCGGATGTCGATTCAACGGAGTAACGGCTGCCCGCTCGCGATTCCCAACGAAGTGACAGGAAACCACCGTTGACGTCGATCTGCGTCACTCGAAACGGGACGCTGTACGGATTGTCGAAAATCATCAGCACGCCCAGGTGATCGGAAGCGGTGCGATCGTCATCCGCATTCAAAACGCTTGGCGTGGGATTCAACACATCGGTGCGCACAGTTTGACTCGCGAGAATGTTCGAATAAAGCAGGCCGTTTGGCAGGATGTAGTCCAACCGCGATTGCAAGCTCGCCCGAATCGAGAACGTGCGCTCGCTTTTCGTCGTCGGATTGACCGGTGTTGTGAGAATCAACCCGACCGCGCTGTTCGTGAGCTTCGGGACCACGTCGGCGTCGTAGCTGGCGTTGGCCATGACGTCTTCATTGAAATCGCCCGTGAGGACAAACGGCTGGTTGGTCCAGGTGGGATAGTAGGTGTTCACGACGAAGTTGGAAATCGCGAGGGCTTCGGCACCCCGGCGCGAAATCGAATCTGCGTCGAAGCCAGATTTCAAGTGCGTGGTAAAAATGTGCAAAGGCATCGACCATTGCGGAACACTGATTTCCGCCTCAAACAAATCGCGCGTAAACCGGCCGTCGTAGCCAAAGTCATTCAGCAAAACGCCATCGAGCCATCGTTGTTCGCGACTGATCGGGTAGCGGCTTACAATCACGCTCCGCAGAATCCCGTCAGTACCGCTGTACCTTGCCAGAAAGTAGCCCGGCAGAAACGCCGACACGAAATTGGTCATCTCGGTGACGTAGTCGTTGGGGATTTCCTGGAATGTGACGATGTCTGGCCGCACGTATTGGACAACCCGTCCGATTGCCCGGACTTGAGCGGCATTCGTCGTCCAATCCGTCGCGCCGTTCCCGGCAACATTCCACGTCAACAAGGACAGCGGAGCGGCCGACGCCGTCCAACTGAGGAGCAAGAGAAGCCACACACCACGAATGAACACCCCGTCAGAAAAAGCGTGAAACGGAACGATTGCAAGTCACCCCTCAGCATGAACGCGATTCATCAAGATTTCACCGATTCGTAACAACGCCGCCCGTTCTCACTGCGATGCAGGGACTTAAGCCTGACCGTTTGTCTGCGCTCGGGTGCATCCGGTAGATTGATTACCGCGTTTACCAAGGGTCCGTCGTGAACCCCAACCAGTCCCGCCCGTTGTTTCGTGTGGCGCGCATAAAGTGAAAAAAGCGGTCTCAGCCAAATTGCGAGATATCAGGTGGAGTGTGTGCTTCACCGCGCTTCTACTATTTTCGCAACTCGCTGGCGCCCAGGATCAAACCCCATCGGAAAATGCCATCCCTGAAACCACCGCCGTCGCTACTATCCTCCGCGACCAGGATCACAACTTTGTGCCAGACTCCCTCGGGCAAACGGTGGTCGTACGCGGTGTATTGACCTCGGATCCTGTGCCGGTTGCCAGCAGTTTCGAGATGGTCAATTTACAGGATTCGACGGGTGGGATTCTACTATTCACTCGTTCCCGGAAGCTTTTGGAAGACAAGTTCAAATCGGGCGACGAAGTGTGGGCCCGCGGGGTGGTCTCCCAATATCAGGGCACCGAACAGGTCACGATCGAAGAAATCCACCTGATCAAGGAAACCAAAGTTCCCGCGCCCAAAGTGGTCACGGCTGCGGAACTCAATGGGGAAGCTCTGTCCGGGCAGTTGGTTAAAATCACCGGCCGCATCCGGTTTGTCGAACACCCGCAACGAGAGGGGGCTCAGGCGGAATTGCAAGACGAGACCGGCACGGTTCGTTTGGTGATTCCGAATCGCTTTTTCACGGAGCCCGCCTTTATCGAGCAAATGGAGAATCTGTACAGCGCAGAGGTTGTGGGCATTGTCAGCCAAAAGGACACGACGCCGCCGCTCAACGGCGGCTACCGGTTGATTCCCCCCCAGGTCGCGGATCTCAAATTCTTCCCGGCGCCGCCTTACCGTTTGATTATCATCACACTCAGCTCGACGCTGTTGGCCATCGCCAGTCTGGTCCTTTGGAGTAGCCGGCGGAGGGCGATAAAACTGAACCGTGAAATGCGGTCGCTGACGAACGATCTGCAGCAGTCCCAGGCAAAGTTGCGCGAAAACCAGGCCCGCTTGAGCCTGCTGACCGATCAGGTACCGGCGATTGTCTGGTCAGTGGACAAAGCGCTGCGTTTTACGTCGTCCATCGGCGCCGGGCTCAAGGCACTCAACTTGACCCAGGATGCGGTCGTCGGGATGACGTTGTTTGAGTATTTCAAGACGGACGACGTTAACCAGCCCGCGATCGCGGCCCACCGAATGGCCATTGCCGGCAAGTCCACCACGTTCCAGTCGAACTGGTCCGGTCGCAATTACGAATGCCACGTGGTTCCGCTGAGAAACGGGGCCGGTGAACTGGTTGGGGCCGTCGGTTTGGCGTTGGACATCACTGAACGCAGCAAAGTCGAAAAAGCCCTGCAGGAACAAGCCACGGCGTTGCGGCATTCGCAAAAGATGGAAGCCGTGGGCCGGCTGGCTGGTGGCGTGGCGCACGACTTCAACAACCTGGTCACGGTAATCAAGGGCTATTGCGATTTGATTTCGTTGAAGCTCGGTAAATCCAACGACCTGCAGGATTGGTTTGAAGAAATCAAAAGCTCGGCCAATCGCGCCGCCGCACTCACGAGCCAACTGCTGGCCTTCAGTCGCAAACAAGTTTTGGAGCCCCGGGTCCTGGACTTGAACGAAGTTCTTTCCGACATGAATCGACTGCTCCGGCGTATCATCGGCGAGCACATCGAGCTGGAGGTCGATCTCACGCCCGAGCTTGGCAACGTCAAGGTCGACAAAGGTCAGTTCGAACAGGTGATCATGAACTTGGCGGTGAACGCGTACGATGCGATGCCGCGGGGCGGGCGCCTCTCGATCAAAACGGAAAACCGCGTGATCACGGGTACGGAGAGCGGGCCCTTGACACAATTGGAGCCCGGCAGCTACGCGTTGATCTCATTCACCGACGAAGGCGAGGGTATGTCACCGGAAGTCCTTTCGCGCGTGTTTGAACCGTTCTTCACCACGAAGGAAGTCGGCAAGGGAACCGGCCTGGGCTTGGCGACGGTTTACGGCATCATCAGCCAGAGCGGTGGACTCATCGATGTTGAAAGTGAAGTGGGGCGCGGCACCACATTTCACATTTACCTGCCGATTGTTGGTCAATCGACGGATATCATGGAAGTGAACCTGCCTGCCGGCCGGGACACGAAGGGCACCGAAACCGTTCTCCTCGCGGAGGACGAAGAAGCCGTCCGCGCGCTCATGCGGCGAACGTTGGAAGATAAAGGCTACCGAGTGATTGAGGCCGGCAATGGGGACGACGCCCTGCATCAAAACGCCAACTACGCCGGCAAGATCGATCTGCTGGTCACCGACGTCGTGATGCCGCGTATGAGTGGATTCAAACTGGCAAAGCGAATCCGCCAAAGTCGCCCGGATATCAAAACACTTTACGTTTCTGGCTACGCCTACACCGGTCGACATGAAGGTGAAACCATCTCGCCGGAAACGTTTTTGGCCAAGCCGTTCAGTCCGGAAATGCTGGCCCTCAAGGTCCGCCGGGTATTGAACGAGCCGAACCTGACTACGCCTTAGGCGGTTCCTTTATCCAACGCCGCGCCTTCATTTCAAATCGCGGCAGGCTGCCATCCGCTGCCACCTTTACTGGCACCCGTAGCGTCAGCCGTTGCTGCAGCAATTGTTCAAGCCGATTTCGCACGCCCTCTGTATCTCCCGCGGCTTCGATCGTGATTTCAATTTCCGTCAACGCACGCTGCTCCCAGGCGCGCACCTGGTATTCGATGACGCCCCCGCATTCCTGAATGATCTGTTCCACCGCACCCGGATAAACATTCACACCACGCACCAAAACCATGTCGTCCGCGCGACCCAGAATGGCCCCGTCCAGGCACAATTCAACAACGCCAGGTGGATTCTTGTCGCTGGGCAGGGCTTTGACCAGATCGCCGGTACGATAGCGAATCAACGGAGACGCCACACGATTAAGCGTCGTCAACACCAGCTCACCCGTTTGTCCGGCAGGAACTGGCTCGCCGGATTCATGATCCACGATCTCGGGCAGATACGCAGTTTCCAGGACGCGCAGGATTCCGGGTCGATCCAACAACTCATGAGATACGGGACCAACCTCCGTCATGCCGTGATGATCGAACACCCGGGCGCCATGCCAGGCTGACGAAATCGCTTCGCGCGTTGCCGGTATGCTGCCGCCCGGCTCGCCCGCCACGATGATCAGGCGCACCTTCGAATCACCGAGCGAGATTCCTTCGGCACGCGCGACCTCCGCCAACCGCAAGGCGTAAGTCGGCGTGCAACAAAGCACCGTTGTTTGATTCGCCAACAACGCCCGCAGCCGCGTGGCGCTGCTCATGCCACCACCGGGCACGCAAAGACAACCAACCCGCAACGCCGCCTCAAACGCGGACCAAAACCCGAGAAACGGCCCAAACGAAAACGCGAAAAACATGTGATCGCTCGCGGTGACGCGGGCGGCTGAATAAATCTCCGTCCAGTTGTCCAACAGTGTCGACCAGCTTTCGTTTGTGTCGAGCCAGCGCATCGGCTGTCCCGAACTCCCGCTTGTCTGATGGCAGCGCGTATACTGACTCAGCGGAAACGTGAGATTCGAACCATAAGGTGGATTCGCCATGTGGTCCGCCGAAAGCTCGCCCTTCGTCGTGAAAGGTACGCGGCTACGAAAATCCTGGAGACCATAGAGCTTGGTCAGGCCAGAAATTGCGTCGAATTTTTTTTGATAAAACGGATTCGTCGAAATCACCGAGGACATCAAGCCTCGCAGCCGCGCGAGTTGATGCGCTTCGACTTCAGCCCGATTCTCAAAGCCCTGCCCCATGCCCGGGATTTACTTTGCCCCGGTGGCGGGAGCGGCCGCGGCGGGTGCGTGGGCGGTCTTGGTCGGATGACCCGTATTGGACGGAGCAAACTTGGCCACCATGAACGCTCCCGAAGCGGCGAGCAGAACGCCCAGAAGAAACGGCAGCGGCAACGACTTGACGCCCCCTTGCGGCGGATACAGCAGCATCGCCGTAATCGTGTTAACGACTGGAGCGCCTCCGAAAACGATCGGCATGACTGCCGCCGCCGCCGCTCCCTTGTAAATCGGAGCCGCCGCGCCCAACGCGAGAATCAAGGTGTAGGCACCGAGGGCACCGGCCGCACCCGCGATCAAACTCCAGCGCACGCCGGTCGCGGTGAAGGTCCAGTTGGAACCGCGAACTTTCAGCATCACGGCGGTCAGGACTCCGATGAGTGCGTAGGCGATGCATACGAAGAGAAAGGCTTTGAGTCCTGCGTGGGGGGTTTCCGAACCCATCGGCATGTAGCCGCGGCCTTTGTGCAAGATCACGCCATAAACGCCCCAGGCGATAACAGTGAGCAATGCGTAGAACAACCAGGCCGAGCCCGGCGAAGCGGTGTTGTTTGCCATAGTGGGAGCGGACTCTAGGGGCGGGTCTGCTATTCAGCAAATGGATAATACGCAGACGTACGGAACTGTTTGTCGCACAGTGACAAATCGTGGACTACTTCGCGCGATATCGCGTGATCCACTTCTCCGGATCCTCGCCGAGATCCTGGCCCGATAGAACCTTCATTCGTTGAATGATTTGCGCTTCCGATCGTCGTCGCACTTTCTCGACGACGCGGTCCAGGGTCGAACCGGGTATTTGCTTTGAACCGGAAGTGTAATACACGTGCGCATACGCAAGATAACTGGCGATGTCTGCAAGGTTTGTCGAAGACATGGACTTGTCGACCATGCTGTAAAAGATTGTGACCTGGCCGTCGGCAAACTTGATGCGAATTGTTTGATAACCGGACCGGAGCATGATCGCCAACAGGAGCACACTCAATGCAGCCACGGCTATTTTCCAAATCGCGGTCCTCGACCGAAAATTCGCATTTTGAGTTTCGGAATCCACAAAGATGCCACACGAGACTAACCAATCCGCGCGTCTGCTCGCGGCAACGCTCGATGATTTCTACAACGTCCACCCCTTCCGGTATTCCTTGTGCAGCAACGCGGAGGCGCGCGGCGAATTCTTTACCGTCCCAGATTTGCCGTCGTATTCGAGCCGTTCGCCGCATTTATAGGAAGCGATGCCAAGCAACACCGATTCGGTCAGCGGTCCGGAATAATCAAAGGCGCAGGTGGTCGTGCCGCCGGTCTTGATCGCGTGAATCCATTCCGCGTGATGGCCGAGTGATTTTGGAATCGATTGCGGCGGTCGTTGGTAATCCTTGAACTGATCAACGGGAAGCAGGAGATGCCGGCCGTAATCGGAAATGATCATCCCCTTGCTACCGAGGAAGAGCTGTCCGCTGTTCCAATCGAGCGGTTTGCCATCGGCGTCTTTGAGTCCGGCAAGTTGTTCAGGTTTGCGCTCGCCATGCCAGATGAGTTGCACCGGCGGCAGCCCTTTACGCGCCGGATAGCGGTAATCGACTTCCAGCCATTCGGGTGTGCTGAACGTATCCACGGGAGGGCCCTTGGCTTCGATGGAAACCGGGTGCCGCAAATCGAGCGCCCAGTGCACAAGGTCCATGTAATGACAGCCAAAATCACCGAGCTGGCCGTTGCCGTAATCCCAGAACGCGCGCCATTTGAACGGGTGTACCCCTTCGCTGTAGGGCCGCTCAAACGCCGGTCCCAGCCAAAGATCCCAGTCGAGCTTTTCCGGAACGGGCGCCCCCTTGTAGCGGGCATGCGAGTACATCGGATCCGTGTTCACCCAGACATGCACCTCCCGCACTTCGCCGATCGCACCCGCACGGATCAGCTCGACGACGCGCCGGTAGTTGTCGCCCGCGTGAATCTGCGTACCGATCTGGGTGATGCATTTGTGCTCAGCCGCCAGTTCGCGCAAAACGCGGGCCTCGTAAACGGTATGCGTCAGTGGCTTTTCGCAATACACATGCTTGCCCATGCGCAACGCCATTGCCGCCGCCGGTGCGTGCGTATGATCCGGCGTACCGACGACCACGGCGTCGATCTTGTCGGCCTCCTTTTCCAGCATCACGCGAAAATCGCGATACGGCTTGGCGCCCTTATAAGTGTTGAGCGCCGCGTCCAGCGTCTTGGAATCGACATCCGCCAGCGCGAACAGATTTTCGCCGGCGACACCTTTCAAATCCTCCGCCGCCCGGCCTCCGGTGCCAATGCCGACGATATTCAATTTCGAGTTCGGCGATTGCGCTTTGGCGATGAAGGGGAACTGCAGCGCGGAAGCGGCAACGATCGTGGACGATGCGGTCCGTTGAATGAAGGAGCGGCGATTAGTTTTCATGAATTTTCGGTTTTAGATTCTGACAGGTTTTCCCGTCGCGGCGGATTTGTCCGCGGCAAAGATCACTTCGTGAGAGCGAAGCGCTTCCTTGAGACCGGTCAACGGCATGTCCTTGCCGGCAGCCAATGCGCCAAAGAAGGCATCAAACTGCGATTGGTAAGGATGGTCCGCCACGTCCCCCGAATCGACGAGCCCGAACGAAAGCTGGCTCCACTTTGCCTTGTTCATACCGGCAATGCCATGCAGGTGGACCTTGTTATCGAGCAGGCTGCCGTTGCTGCCAACCAACTGCGTGTGAAAATAATAGGGCTGCAGACAATCGATCACCGATGCGCATTTGCCGACCTTCCCGCTCTTGAACTTCAGGATCGTCACGCTCGTGGTGTCGTACTGGTACGGCTTGAAAATCTTGGATTTCGATCCGGTGGCGTAACTCGTCACTTCGGCCACGTCATCGCCGAGACAAAGCAGCAACGCGTCAAGCGCGTGGCAACCGGCCGAAAGCAAAGCACTGCCGCCGCCAGATTTTTTTACGTTCCACGGAAACTGGCCGTACCACGGACCGATGCCGTGGTAGTAGTCAATTTCACCGTAGTGCAGATCACCGAGCAGACCCTGATCAATCAACGCTTTGGTCGCGATGAATTGCGCCGAGTAGCGGCATTCGAAGCAGAGTGCGAATTTCACTTTCGCTTTTTTCACCGCCGCTTCAACCGCTTTGCAGTCCTTCCACGAAAGGGCCATCGGTTTCTCGAGAATGATGTGCTTGCCCGCGCGCGCGGCGGCCACGGCATGATCCTTGTGCTTCCACGGATGACTGGTCACATCGACCACGTCGATCGATGGATCCTTGAGCATCGCCTTCACGTCCGTGTAGGTCGCGATGGAATTGCCGTATTGCGCCGAAAGGGCCTGAGCGTCGAGTTTGCGCGATGAACAGATGGCGGTGACGCGCGCCTTGCCCGTTGCGTTGATGGCAGCGATATGAGCGGTTGCCGCCCAGCCGTATCCGATGATGCCTACGTTGAACTGTTTCATGGGGTGCCGGGCAGAATGGCAAAGGCGTCCCCGTGAGTAAACAGCTTGTTATCGTTGCGCGTCACCGCACGCCACGTCACGACGTCGATGAAAAACAAAATTGGAAATCAACTGCGAGGATTGAAAGTCACTTGCCCGATTTCAGATCCGGCGGCGTGGCTGACTTGGCGGCGGCTTCCTCCGCCTGCTTCAACGCTTCCTGTGCGGGCGTAAACGATGGCGCCAGCTTGATCACCTGTTGCAGCATGGCCACGGCTTCCGCCGGATGTCCCATGCCCAGCTTCAGGAGGCCCGTGTTGAAAAGCAGCTCCGGCGAATCCGGATGCGTCGCGAGGCTGTTGGTCAAGTAGCTCAACGCCTGTTCCGGCTTACCCGCAATTGTGAGTGACTTGGCCAGGAGATTGAGAGCGAGCAAATTATCCGGTTGCAGTTTGTGAGCCGACTCGAACGAGGTTACCGCCGCGGGGGCATCGTGTTTCTGCAGATAAAAGCTCCCGAGATTGAACTGCACACCGAAATTCTTGGGATCAAGTTCCGCTGCGTGTTTCAGCAGTTTCTCCGCTTTGTCGAATTCACCTTCCACCGCCCGCAAGCGGCCCAGATTGTTCAATCCCTGCACGTAATCAGGATTGAGTTGAATCGCCTCTTCAAGTTGGGCGATGGCGTCATTCGTGCGACCGAGCTCAATCAACGTGTTGGCCAAATTGTTTTTTACTTCAACGTAGTCCGGGTAAATCTTCAGCGCTTCATTGTACTCCTTCGCGGCGTCTTCGTATTTCTTCTGTCGCGCCAGCGCGAGTCCCAGGTTGAAATGCGCATCCTCATCATCCGGGTTGATTTCCACCGCACGACGGTAAGCGTTTTCGGCGTCGGTCAGCTGGTCCTGCTTCAGCAGATAATTGCCCAGGCTCAACATGTCCGAAAGGCTGTTGGTGTCGATCTGCGCGGCGGGGGGCTGAGTGTTCGCAAGATTGGTTTGCGCCGCCGCAGGTTTGATTTCGGGAGCGGCGGGCGCCGGCGCAGGTGGGGCCTTGGCGACTATTTTATTGGTCGCCGCGACAGTTGAAGCCTCGGCCTTCGCCGATCCCTTGTCCTTGCCACCGGAGTTCAAAAAAACGAAGACTCCTCCCAGCAAAAGCACCAACCCGATGATCCAAAGCAGCGAACCCGACGAGCCGGACGCCTTTCCGTTTGTCGGTTGGTTGCCGGTCGATCGTGCCTTTGAATTCGTTCTGCGTTTGGTCATGATGATTTCTTGAGAGCGCCGCAGTATTTACACAGGCGACCGCGTTTGCCAATCCGCTATTGCTCGTTCCCACAACCGCAATTGCCCAAATTAAGACAACGAACGTTCGCACTTCGTTTGAGATGGGCACCGGCAAAAGCGGATGCGCGGACTGAACCATGGCCAAGACCTCCGAAAAGGCGCATTGAATCTTGCCAATCGGCCCGGGTTCCGGCGAATTTTGGGAAACCACCTTGCCGTCCATGAACACCGCCCAACTCACCCAGGATCGCCGTGATTTTCTCAAGACCGTAGCCGCGGGAGCAATCGCCGCCTCGACGCCTCTCGCCAGTTTCGCCGCCAGCGCCGGCCAACGCCGCGGCATCAAGCTCGGCTATGATAATTTTGCGATCCGCGCAATGAATTGGATGGTCGAGGATCACATCGATTACTCGGCCAAGCTCGGCTGCGATTCGTTGTTCATGTCGGACATCGAGCATTTCAAAAGCTACGACGAGGGCTACCTGAACGATGTCCGCAAAAAGGCCGCCGACAAAGGACTGCAAATTCACGTCGGCACCTGGAGCATTTGTCCGACGTCGAAAGCCTTTCGCGACAATCACGGCACGGCCGAGGAACATTTGCGGCTGGGTATCCGCGTCGCCAAGGCGATCGGGTCGCCGGTCATTCGCGTCGTCCTCGGCACCGGCGAAGATCGCAAAACCGAAGGCGGGATCATGGCACGCATCATGGACACCGTGAAAGTTTGTAAGGCGTGCCGTTCGCAGGCCATTGATTCCGGCGTGAAAATCGCCGTGGAAAATCACGCCGGCGACATGCAAGCGCACGAAGTGGTTTTGTTGGTGGAAGAAGCCGGCGGCCGCGAATACATGGGCGTCAACCTGGATTCCGGCAACGCGGTTTGGACGATGGAAACGCCGATGGACAGTTTGGAGATACTCGGCCCGTACGCCGCCACCACCAGTCTCCGCGATTCATCCGTCTGGCTTTCCGAAAACGGAGTCACCGCCCAATGGACGGCCACCGGTGCCGGCATGGTGGATTGGCCCAAATACTTCGATCGGTTTGCCGAGTTGTGCCCGGGCGTGCCGGTGCATTACGAAACCATTTCGGGTTTCAATCGCGAGTTGCCGATTTTCCGCCCGGAGCAATGGGTACTGTTTCCTGAAATGAAAGCTCCGGCGCTCGCGCATTTCCTTGCCTGGGCCAAGGACGGCAAACCACTCGAACCGTGGAAGGCACCCGCCGGGCAGGATCGCGGCGAAGCGGAAAAGGAATATCAACGCGCGCAAATCGAGGAGAGCATTCGCTATTGCAAATCCATCGGGCTCGGCCTCAAGGCTTGAACACCGCCCGGCGCGCTCCGTCCGCGAGAATGCCCGCTGCGATGATACCGCACGCCGCACTGGCGATCCACAACGCGTTCGGGCTCCACGCGAACAACGCCATTCCTAGGCTCGGACCCACAATCAAAGCGGACGCCCAGGTCAACCCGTTCGCCCCCATGTAGCGACCGCGCAATTCCGTCGGCGCGAGTTCGGCCACGTAAGCCGCGCCGACCGGCAGGCTGATCATTTCACCGAACGTAAACACCGTCATTGCCGCGAGATAAACCGCCGTGGTTCCGCCCAGCGCGTTCATTCCGAAACCCAGGCCGCACAAAAGATAACCGAGCGCCATCATCCACAACGTGGGAAACCGTCGACTCCACATCGTTAGTGGGAGCTCGCATAACACGATTAAAATGCCGTTCCACGAAAGTACCCAGCCAAACACCGTCTTGGGATGGCCATGGCGTTCCACTTCGAGGCCGAATGTCGTGTTCATCTGCATAAAGATCAGGCCCACGAGAAATGAGGCCGACAGGAGACGCAGGAACCGTGTGTCACGCCCGATCACGCGAACGGATTCGCGCCAACCAATCTTTTGCGCCTCACTCAATCGCAGGCCGGCCGGCAAAGCAAAGAACGTGATCAAGCCGAAGATCAACGACGTGATCGCATCCCCGACGAACAACCAGGTGAAATTGCGCTCAGCCATCCAACCGGCAATGGCCGGCCCGATCCCAAAGCCCGCATTGATGGCAATTCGGTAACCGGCGAACGCGGTCACTCGTTCGGAAGGATCGACGAGATCCGTCAGCAGCGCACTGCTCGCGGGTCGATAGACTTCCGTGGTTAGTCCGGCCAGAATCGCCAGCACAAGCATCGTCCCAAAATGGCTCGCTTGGGAAAATGCCAGCATCGTCACCGCGGACGCCGCCATCGAAATCAAAATGGTTTTCCGACGGCCGAGGGTGTCCGCGAGATGACCGCCGATGGCCGACGCAAATAGATGTCCCACGCCGTACGCACTCACTGCAAACCCTGCCTGCGTGGCCGAGTAACCGCGATCCACCAGATACAGTGCGAGAAACGGCACGACGAATGTGCCGAGCCGATTGATGAACGTCCCCGCGTACAACACCCACACCGATCCCGGCAGGGATTTCAGCGATTGCAAAAGCGATGTGGGCAGCGGATTCATCGAATAAAAAACCCTGCCGGTCGTGATGACGGGCAGGGTGAAAAATCGTTTGTGCTTCGGCTAATTCATTTCCTCCCGCCCTTCGGGATTCAGGCGCTTGCCATGGATGACGTTCGCCATGCACGGGCGCATCGCCTGGGTGGTTACCCGGCGTCCGTAAGCAAACTGTTTGATGGCGAATTGTTGCACGGTCCGGACGGTGGCTTAAGCATTCGACAGCGTCAACGATTTCTTCGCCGCACGACGCCACCGGCATCGATGGGAAAGTTAGTAAAGCCAAGTTGACTCAAAGAGGTTAGGCTGCCATCCACTTCATGGCACATCGCGCTCCCAACAACCAACCGCACTTTTGCTCGCCCGCTTTAATCGATCGCCGTCGTTTTCTGACCGCAAGTGCCGCCACGTTCAGTGCCGCGTTGTTTACGGAACTTCCATCACTCGGGCAGTCTGAGAACCGCGTCCAATCACACTCTCGCTGGACGACAACCTTGGAGGATGAACTCGGCGGCCCGGCGCAAGGTCCCTGGCGAAGGCTGTTTCTTGACGGTGCGGTCATCGAATCTCAGGCAGGTTTGGAGAAGGTTTTTCACGCCGCAAAAAAGCATCCACTAGATCCGGTGATCAAAGCCGACAAACCATGGGAAGGGAGATCGGCCATCACGGGGCCTTACGTTTACGGCACCGCATTGCGCGAAAACGGGAAGTTCCGCCTCTGGTATCAAGTGCTGAACCACGGGAACAATGTGGCCTATGCTGAGTCACACGACGGGATTACTTGGACCAAACCGGAACTCGGCCTGATCGCATTTCAAGGCTCCCGAGCAAACAACCTCGTCGTGGCGGACACACAAGCCGAAATCACCGGCGGCCATTGCCATAACCCGGGAGTGATCCAACGGCCCGACGCGAACGATCCGCAAAGGCGTTACGCATTGTATGGATTTGACGGAGAAGCGGGTCACGCACGAGTCGCGTACTCAGCCGACGGATTGCGTTGGAAATATGAACCATCGACGAAAGCCCGCGCGATGTTCACTTCGTCGGATGTGGTGAACTTCTGCCGCGATCCATATCTCGAGCGCTATTTCGCGACGTGGAAAACGCGGAACCGCCGAGGTCGCGCGGTTGGCGTGGCATGGTCGGACGACGGCTTGAACTGGACCAAACCGTACGACGGTCCGGTGTTTGTCGCGGATGATCTCGATCCGGACGACACGCAAATCTACGGAATGCCCGCTTTTCCGTATCAGGGGATGTACATCGGCTTGCCGTGGATTTATCGCGCCCGCTACTTCAAATACGGCAGTTACTCAGTGAACAAGCTGCTCGAAGCACAGGAAGATTCGCCGCGCACGATGGACACGCAATTGGCCTGGAGCTGGGACTTGATCAATTGGACGCGGCCACCGGAACGGCAGCCGTTCATTCGGCGCGGCGATTCCGGCACCTGGGACGATGGAATGATCGTGACCTCCCGTGCGCCGGTGATCGTTGATGACCAACTCTTCTTTTACTACGGCGGCATGGATGGATTGCACGACGGCAAGAACGTGCACGCCGCGATTGGCTTGGCCACTCTGCGGTTGGATGGATTTTGTTCAATGAAAGCAGGCGAACAGGAAGGCTGGTTGATCTCCAAGCGCGAGCCGTTCCGCAAACCGGAAGTGAACATCAACGCGAGGACGCGTCCAAATGGATTTGTCACCGCCGAAATCCTGGATCGACACAATCGAATCGTGCCGGGCTTTTCGCGCAAGGAATGCCAGCCTTTTACCGGCGATTCGGTGCGCGCTGTCCTTCGCTGGAAGAACGCCAGATTTCCCGCCGGCACAAAACGCGAGGACTCCAAACTTCGTTTCTGGCTGAAGAATGCGGAATTGCTTTCGTATCTCCCGACCGGTCTCGATCCCGCTCAACCTGACCTCTCACGGTTTCCCCGGACGGGGCCATGAGTTTACCATCGCGGCGCGCAACGAACATGTCTTGTCATGAAACGAAAGTAGAATTGCGAGTCGCAAAAACCGCCGATGCAGGGACACCTTCGCTTGACGGCAATCAGCGGCCCCAATTAAGTCTCGTTTGACAAATCAACGACCGAGGAACCCGCCTCATGATTATTTCTGTCTCCTACAGCACACAAAGCAGTCGTGATCAGCCTTGCAACGACCTATGTGGAGATATCGGTTCGAGGGGAAAGCTAATCTTTATATTCCAGAATGTCTCCCGGCTGACATTCCAAAGCTCTGCAAAGCGCATCCAACGTCGTTAAACGTATGGCTTTTGCCTTTTCGTTTTTCAGTATCGAAAGGTTGGCCATCGTGATGCCGACTTTGTCGGCGAGTTCGGTGACGCTCATTTTCCGCTTCGCCAACATGACGTCGATGTTAATGGTGATTGCCATGCTGGCCTTGTTATACCGTCAAGTCGTTCTCGGATTTTAGATCCACAGCATTCTGCAAAATCCGTTCACACATCGCCGCCGCCGTGGCAACCACGATCGAACCGAAGGTGACAAAAACGCGCATCACAACTCCCGGTGGTCGATCTTCCCGGTCGCCATTGATCATGAAGATCACGCTTACCGCAACAAAACCGATCATGACAAGCGCGCAATACTTTATGGTCCGCAAAGCTTTCACGGCCTCGTGTGTGAATATCTTGTTCTGTCCGGCATAGCCCAGCACTTTGATCGCTTGATAGAGCGCCACGAAAAATGGAATCGACGTGATATACGCGTACGCCAGAAAGGGATCGTTGAAATAAATCTCAAAGACTCTGGCGTGCGCGTTTCTACCTTCGACGTGAGGTTCCCAAAGCAAGAAAGCAAGAGCGCCCATGCCGATGAGCACAATGACCACCTGGAGAAATATCACCAAACTTCGTTTTATGATGAACACGTCACGCCGCATTTGATGATCGAATTCAAAATGATTATTTATCGTATTACGATCGTTTATTGACGTTTTGCCACTCGAATGAATTGACATCTCGAGCACTGCTCCGAAGCGGAATCTCCCCCGGGTCCGGTGCAAAGGCGAGCGACTCGCGGACAACGCTGTCCGCGCTCCGGTTCGCGAAGTTAAAGGCGTCAAGGCGTGTAATTCCATTTGAGAGAGATCCTCCCCGGTTCCGATGCCTTTGGCCTGCCTTTGACTTTGTCCAAATCACTCGCCGGTGCGCTGCCGCGAATCGCTCACAAACTGGTCGCCTGCCGCAATGCTCTGATTGACAGCCGGAAAGGCGGACTGTAGTTCAGCTAATATGAACACGGAGAGACGGAGTCAACTGAGGGTCGGGTTCATCATAGTCTTCCGGGACGACCGCATTGAATGTCGGTTATTAAACCTTAGCCCGAATCGCACATTATGACTGAGTTTCCAGACAAGTTTCCTGAGACAAGGTTGATTCCGCGTCCGGCGACCTTGCGAGGCAAGTTGGCTGCAATGTGGGATTGGGATATGACGGTCAATCACCGGCTGCACAAGATTGGAGGCGAGCCGGACTGGATTCAGGATGACGAAACTCCTGAATGTTGCGGACAGCGTGCAGTGTTTTACGGGCAGCTCGGATCGCTGGATCGAAAACACGACTTGATCGACAATGGATTGATTTACGTCTTCCTATGCCGTAAGTGCCTCAAGAGTCATTCCATATTTCAGTTCTCATGAAGAAATGGGCTAACCAGGCGACTGACCTATGGTGATTTCGCTCTCCCTCCATTACCATCGGTCCTCTTATCGTTACGCTCCCGCACACGCAGATGAACAAAGCGTCCCTCTCTGAAAAGATCTCGCTCATCAGCAAGCACTGGTGCCCTTTGATCGTCGCCGCATTGAATGGCAAGGTACTGAAACTCGTGAAGATGTCCGGCGTCTTTCCGTGGCGCCGTCAGTTAAATGAGGACAAGCTTTTCTCCGCCAACTTGAGCATGTTCTTGGTGAATGCGAAAACGTCTGACTTGGGCTCGGCCCGTCGGGGATCATTCAACTCGAATTGCCGGTATTTTCTTTAGCCACCATGCGCGTGCTGACACTCATTGGACCATGTGTCATTGCAATGGCCTTCTGTGGGTGCCTGATCCCGGAAGGGCGACGGGTGGTTTCCGGGCATGAGTATTCATCAGAGGCAATAGCGTTTCTCGATGCGCCGGGAGCGACGCGACAGGAAACGATTGCCACGCTCGGACTTCCATCATGGGAGTCGAAGGACTCGAAGGTGCTTTTGTACTTATGGGACTCCGCCCTGAAGTGGCGGTTTGTTCCACCAGAGAATTGGTCAAAACTCGGTATCGGCGAGTCGGAGTCAGAAACAAAAGAAGAGCGTTGGGCTTTGCTGATCGCGTACGACGACGCCGGCACTGTGACGGCGCACGCGGTTCGCCGTATCGGCAAGGTTGCATTGGAGGATGCCTGTGTGAGTTGGTCTCGCGAATTGAACGATAGGCATTAATAAAGTGTTCGTCCAAATCGCAATGTCTGACCGTTCAGTCTGCGAAACTGGCTTTTGCCGCGGCGGATTGCAAAGGGGGGCGTGAAGCTTGGTCCGCCCGCGCGGACTTCCTTGCGGGAGGGAGAATTGTCCTCGTCACGATTCGAGCCAACCGGCACGCTTTGATTTTCACCCGGTTCCATGCGCACGACTCAAATGGCCGACGATTTTGTTCTGCCGACCCTGCTCTTTGCGGCGCTGGGCGGGATGACGTGGGCGGTGCGCGGCAGTTCCGGTTACGGGGCCTCGGCAGGTTGCCTGTTTGCCGGCGTGACGTGGGGAACCGCCTGGTGGTTTGTCGCCCGCGATCCGGGTCCGGTGCAATCCCGACGCTACGCCTCGGGCTGGATCATTCTCGCGCTTGCGATTGGGATTGGTCTTTCGGGAAATCGCGGCTGGATGCAGTGGCCTGCATTCTTTGACGGACATCTGCAGACCAACTACGCCAAGGGCGAATCCATTCCCATCTCGCAGGCTTATGGTTTTCTCTGGTTGTTCATCGCGGGCGTGCCTTGGGCGGGCATCGGCGCCTGCCTGCTCGCGTGGTGCGCCTCCGGACCACGATCATCGCTCAAGCAATGGATTGGCCGGCTCGCGTTTGCATTTGGCGGCGCGTTGATTGCTCGCTTTTGCATAGTTCATTTCCCGCAGTTCTTCCTGCCGCTTTATTCCAGTCACGCCGCGCAATACGCCGATCTACACGCCAACCCAAACCTTCGTCGTCTCATCAACGATTGCACGGCCGCCATCACGCACTTCGGGTTTTACCTGGGCTGTCTGGGATTTGAAGCGATCCGGCGTGATCGAAAGAACGTTGTCTTGATCACGACCGTCGGCCTGTTGAACGGCATCGGCTGGGCGGCGTTGCAAAACTGGTCGTGGGCGAAGCGATTCTGGCCGGATGCGCACTTCAACTTCTGGCGCTGCTGGGAATCATCCGGCGGGATCACCATCGGCATCGCGTACGGCGTCGCCTTCTATTTGGTGAACCGTCCGGCGGGCGGAGTGGAAGAATCGAACCCCGTGCCGCATCCAGGCAATGAACGTCCAAACCTCGAACGATTCGCGGTGTACTTTGGTTTGCTGTTCGGCCTGGGGTTGTCCGTCAAAAGCGGATTGAAAGGTTGGGCGAACATCTACCTCGGCAACGAGGACTACTGGAACGGTGTCCTTTGGAATGTCATCGGTCCGTTGCTCCTCCTCGGAACGATCGTCCTCCTGGTCCGAATTCGCCAACAACCGCTACCGAAGAATTATCAAGGCGACATTTTTCCGAACGCGTATCGATTGCTGTGGCTGGTGTTGATCACGCAGAATATCCTGGCCCAACTCGTGACGGGCCCGCTGAAGGAATGGAACGAAGTCGCGTTCAACCTTTACTACCTTCTCCTGTTCATCATCTCCGGTGTGATTGTCCAGCACCTGCAATCGCTGAAGCGTCGGCAACCGCTTTCTTCGCGGTGAAGTGGAATCACAGCTTCCCAGTCGCCCTGGCCTCAAGGCGGTGCGAATGCCGCCTTTTCGGTTCGGGGATTTAAAGCACAAGATTTCATCCGGGCGATGGCTTTCCCTGAACCGGAGTGTGCTGCCGGCAGCTTGCCGGCAGTTCGGAACGCCAAGATTGATTTCAAGGCACCGACGCGCGAATGCAAAATCGTGGCGACCTTCCGTGCACCTCCCACTCGGAGCGCGGACAGCTTTGTCCGCGCGAGACAAATACAGGCAAGTTGCGGACAAGGCTGTCCGCGCTCCTGTTCAACGCCCCGATGCGCCCGTTGTCGTACACCTGCCGAGAATTGTGTTGGCTCGGACCGGTGTTTCCCTTTAATCCATTCTACAACCAACGAGAATCCCATGAACTACACCCCTGATTTCAATCCGAAATTCGGCACGCTGGGCGCCGAAGTCACCAAACATTGGCCCGAGTCAACGATCTTGAAGAACCGAAACAACAAGAAGACTGATACGCTGGGCATTGCGCTGTCCGGTGGCGGATACCGGTCGGCGATCTTTTGCTACGGCATTTTGCGCGGTTTGTATGAACTGGGCGTTCTCCAAAAGGCCGACTACCTGTCCGCCGTTTCCGGCGGTTCCTGGATCGCGACGGCCTTCTCGATGGCGGAGAATTTGGATTACTTCTTCTCGCTGCCGGACGATCACGCAAATTTCATGGAGGAAGGTTTCGAATCGCTCCTGGTCAATCCCATGCGGTTGCTCGAGGAGGCCGCGTTGACCCGTCCCGACAACAATTACGTGAGCGACCTCTACGGCCGGCTCATCGCGCGGACGTTTCTGCGCGAGCACGGCGATTACTCGCGCTACAATCCGCTTACCGACAACAAGCTGATCCAGGATGGCGACCGTCCCTTTTTGTTGCTCAACGGCACACTTCATTTCCGCCGGCCCAAGACGTTCGACATCACCGAGGAATGTTTCGAGATGAACCGGCTTTACTGCGGCTCGCGTTCGCTTGGTTATCTGGACACGAAGGAAATGCTCGCCGACGACGATCCGATCCGCATTCGCGACGCGGTGGCGATCTCCGGTGCCGCCGTGGCCGCCCACGTACCCGGCCTGGGCGACGAAGTTTCGGGTCTCGGTCTGAGCCGCGAGATCATCAACTTTGCCGACGGCCGCAAAACGCCGTTTCCCAATCCGCCGGACGCGGAACGGCTCGACGTGGACGACGGCGGCAAATACAACAATCTCGGCGTCGAGTCGCTGGTGAATCGCGGTTGCGGCTACATCATCGTGGTCGACGCCGAACATGACCCGGAGCACAAGAACGGAAAGATGTCCGGACAAAAGTACGAAGGACTGCGCACGCTGATGAACCGGAACCACATTCCGCAGCCAAACTTTGTGATCAAGCAACTGGATCAGGCGAACCAGGCCGTGCATTTGGTCCCCGGCAAAAGAACGGTGCCGGACGTTCTTTATGTGAAGCTCAAATCCGTGGCCGCGTTTGACAAGGCCGCGGCCAAAAAGCCGTACAATCAACCGGGCTTCCTCCAGAATCTGTTCGGTCGCGGCGACTTTGCGTTCAATCCGCAATTCAGCACGGCGAAACTCGACTACAGCTTCGCGGAACATCGCAACCTGACAGAACTTGGAACCTACATCGTCAAGCAGAACGCCGACACGTTCACTAGTTTCGCCGCAAAGTCGAAATGACATGTACCTTAATTGTCCTTGCGACAATCAGATTGATTAGATTTTGCGTTATGATGGTGCCGGAATTGATGGAAGGAACAATCGATAGCGTTTTGGCGTTGTTGCAATCGGGTCTTAGGACGTCGGATTCTAGTTTTGAGGCGCATTAATCGGTTGTCAGTCATCATCATCATGCAGGTGGGCGATCACAAACCAACCAAGGAACGGGCTCTGTGGCTCGTCGTTTGCCATCGGGTAACCCAAGCGCTCGCACCCGTCCTGATCCTTTATGCCCTTGTCGGTGGTCCATCCATGGCGCTCCGATTTAAGTTTGCCCATTCGAGAATCCGTGTCCTTCCGGCATTACTGAATTCGTTATTGACTCCGCACTATTTAATAGCAGCGCATTCGGAGAAATATTACAACTACCTTGCTTGGTGGGCCGAGGTGGGCGGCTATGCCGGAGCGCGCATACCTTATTCGGCGTATCGGAAACAATATATCGATGATTAGGCTGACCATACCGCCAGGGGAATTCCCAAGATGGACCTTCGGATTCGACTGTTGCGATGAAACTTGAATCTCAGTTCGTGAGTCGTTGCTGGATCTCGTTCCAATGTCCCTTCCGCGTTCGAGGTTGGATCGTACTCAGATTTGCGCACCTCGTGTCTTGGGGGATGTTGGCAGTTGGCCTCGCGGGCTGCACGACGCCAAAAGCACCAGCGGACGAAACGGAGAGAGTGTCGGAAGGCGAGGCGTCGTCTGATGTGCCAAAATTGTATTTGCATTTTGGGACTGTCCAAAGCGATCCACAGAGACTTCTTTCGACCCGATTAACAGTCGGCGTATGGTTCTATGTTGCTGGCGGTGGTGATGAATATTGGTCCCTCGAAGGGCGAGTTACCCGAAACGAGGGAACTCTGCGCGCAGAGAGACTCGCAGGGAACTGTGGGCCCTTCGCTGGCTTCTATGACGGCGCTGTGCAGAC
The DNA here is from genome assembly GCA_016124235.1 of bacterium. Taxonomy (GTDB): domain Bacteria; phylum Verrucomicrobiota; class Verrucomicrobiia; order Limisphaerales; family RI-55; genus RI-55. The sequence goes on from WGOC01000019.1 coordinate 27,521, forward strand.
AGAAGAGCCCTTTTTCGCTCAGAGTGGCGCCGGGAGCGGGGGAGCCGGACCAGTTTGGTTTGGTATATCGACCAATTCGGACCCCGGACCGATCATCGATATGGTTAGATTGCACTTCAAGGGCCTGCTGCAGCAAAATCAATAGGCGCGAATCGGCTAGTCGAGGAGACTTGCCTCCCGCTCCCACCACCTGCCAACCGGATCCGAATGAGGCAGTTCTGGTCAGATTAACGGAGGCGATGTCCACGTGTGGACTCTGCGCACATCTGTTAATGTAGTTCGATCAGTTGCGATTTCATATCCAGCACTGGCATATTCCTCATCTACTCGACAGCCGATTGGTGGAATGGTCGATCTGGCCTTTCCTAATCTGCGTTCAGCAGGCTAAACTCCCGCCATCCTGTCCTATGCAAATCGCCCGCTCCGCCACGCTTAGCCTCATCGCTGCCATGACCTTTCATCCCAGTTTCGTCGAAGCCGCCCATACCCAGAAGCCACCGCTGCACGGACGAAATTGGATGGCCATCACCGGCAAACCACTCGGCGCCACGGCCGGCGCCAAAATGTTCGAGCGCGGCGGCAACGCCGTCGACGCCGCGTGCGCCATGCTCGCCGCCGTTTGCACCATGCACGACACGCTCGGCTGGGGCGGCGAAACGCAGGCGCTGATTTACAATCCGGAGACCAAAAAAGTCATCGGCATCAACGGGCTCGGTGTCGCGCCGACCGGAGCAACGGCTGATTTCTTCAAATCGAAAGGAATGAAATATCCGCCCGATGAAGGTCCACTGGCGGCCGTGACGCCAGGGAATCCGGGTGCGCTGATGGTGATGCTCGCCGACTTTGGGAGATTGTCGCTGAAGGAGGTTCTCGAACCAGCGATGGAGATGGCCGACGGCTATCCGATCGAGGCACAGTTGGTCAGTCAGATTCACAGCGGTCGCAAATCGCTCGAACAATGGCCTTACTCGAAGGCGGTGTTTTTCCCGCACACTGATCGCGAAGATCCGGCGCCGCAGCCGGGCGAGATCTTCCGGCAACTCGACTTGCTCGCCACGTTGCAAAAGCTGGTCGACGCGGAACAGTCGGCGTTGAAGTCGGGCAAGGATCGCAAGGCAGCGATCATGGCAGCTTACGATCGGTTTTACAAAGGCGACATCGGCGCCGAATACGCGCGCAGTTGCCAGGAGCAAGGCGGATTGATCACCGCGGACGATCTCGCGAAGTGGTCAGTCAAAATGGAGGAACCAGTCAGCACGACCTACAAGGGGATCAAGGTTTACAAGCTCACCTGCTGGACGCAGGGACCGGCGCTGTTGCAAACGCTCAACATCCTCGAAGGAATGGATCTTCAACCGATGGGTTACGATAGCGCGCGTTACATTCACACGCTTTACCAGGCGATGAATCTGGCGTTCGCCGATCGCGATTTTTATTACGGCGACCCCGACTTCCCGCCCGAGGCACCGCTCGACGCATTGCTCAACAAGGACTACGCGAAGGACCGGCGAAAGTTGATCAATTGGAAACACAACGATCCCGACGTGCGCCCAGGCGATCCGTTCGGTTTTGACGGGAAGGCCAATCCGTTCAAAGATCTGCTCGAAAAATGGACGAACGTACCGAAGAAGAATCTGGCCGCCAATGAAGACGCAGGCTCGGGGGGAGCCTCGCCCTACCGCTCCGGTGCGGCTGAGTTTGCGGCGGGTGATTCCGAACCACCGCCGTTCTTCCGTGGCACCACTTCGATTCAAGCCGCAGACAAGGATGGCTGGATGATTTCGGTGACGCCGAGCGGCGGGTGGTTGCCCGTTTGTATCGCCGGGAAAACCGGCATGGGCATGAGCCAGCGTATGCAGAGTTTCGTGCTCGATCCGGCGGAGAATCCCTACAACGTCGTCGAGCCGGGCAAACGACCGCGCGTCACGCTCACTCCGACGCTGGCGTTCAAACGTGACAAGCCGTGGCTTTGCTTCAGCGTGCAGGGCGGCGACACGCAGGAGCAGAACCTCCTGCAGTTCTTTCTGAACATCGTCGAGTTCGACATGACGGTGCAGGAGGCGTGCGAAGCGGCAAACATCACCAGCTATCAAATGCGCAGTTCATTCGGCGACCACAAGGTCGAGCCCGGACGGCTCACGCTGACCGATGAAGTACCGTCTTGGGTAAGGAAGGAACTCGTGAAGATGGGTTACCGGCTCGACTTCGTGGAACGCAACTCCGGACCGATCACGGCGATCATGCTGGACCCGGAACACGGCACGTTCTGGGGCGGCGCGAGCAATCACGGGGAAGATTACGGAATCGGCTGGTAAATCTTATTTTGACCGACGGAGTTGCGATTCCCAAAACAAACTGGCGGAGACACCCTTCAGATGTCTCCGCCGGCGTATCCTTGGCATCGGGTTAAGATTTATTTGGGTCTGGCGGGGTGTTCAGGGTGTGGTCCGGCATTTGGCTTGGGACCAACCTTCACGATGGTGGCCAGCATGTTGCCGTTTTCTTCCTTTTTCGCGAGACCATGGACCTCAGTCCCGACTTTGAGATCTTCCAACTTGATCTCCATATTACGGTTCATGAGCTTGGTCTTGTCATCCACGTGATACGTTTGCTTGTCGACCTTGAGCCACTTGGCATCGACGTTCACCTCCGCGATCTTTCCTTCAAAGAAGTGCGCTTTGGGCGAGTCCTTTTGTTTCGGTGCCGGCAGGTGGTTATCCGCCGCTTGGAGATTGGTCACGCCCGCTGTCAATGTCAGCGATCCGACCAGCAATGCGACGATGATCCCTGTTCGTTTGGTGCGTTTTGTCATGGTTGCTCCTTTGGTTAAGGTTCATGTCCCCGGTTGGCATCTGTTGTACCACGTCGAAGCAACTCGCAAATCGATGGTTTACCGCGGATAAGCGCGTTTACGATCGGCGGCTTTGGGAATGTGCGGTATCGCCGCGACCAGTCGTGGTCGCAAACGTTTCATGGCTTGCGAGCTTGTTGACGGTAGCAGACAAGACAATGGCGATTCGCCGAACGTCGTTTAGTTGATCTCCTCCGACGTTTCGTCCGGCGCGTTCGAGTTTCGCGGATGCAACCCCAACTCTGTCAGCTTTTCGCGCATCTTCAAACGCGTCACACCGAGCCAGCGAGCCGCCTTGGCCTGGTTGCCGTGAGCCATTTGAATGGCTTGCTTGAAAAGGTCGGGTTCCAAATCCGCGATCATCCGCGCGTACACGTTATTGATCTCCCCGCGTTCCGCAGACGCCAGCAAATCCGCGATGTAGGCGCTGTGCGGTTGCTGGCTGATTTTTTCCGGGCGGCGCGCTTTGTCGACCGCCTGCTGCACGTGGTCCAATCCGATGGCCAATGGCTTCGCCAAAAGCAACGCCTGGCGGACGGCGTTTTCCAGTTCGCGAACATTGCCCGGCCAGGTTTGTCGCTGAAGAAACGCAATCGCCTCCGCCTGCACCGCCGGCAACTCGACAGACAACTCGCGCGCATAACGACGAATGAAGAACCGCACGAGATCGGGAATATCTTCCGCCCGCTCGCGCAAAGGCGGCAGCGAAATCGTGACGACACTCAGGCGATAAAACAGATCCTCCCGAAATTCCTTTTCCTTGATGGCACTCTCCAAGTCACGGTGCGTCGCGGCAATGACGCGAACATCAACCGGCACGTTTGTGCTGTCGCCCAACCGTTGAATACAGCGCTCCTGCAAAACCCGAAGCAGCTTGGCCTGCGTGTTCGGATTGAGATCGCCAATCTCATCGAGAAACAAGGTGCCGCCCTCGGCCTGTTCAAAACGACCCACCCGCCGCGCCTGCGCTCCCGTGAAAGCCCCGCGCTCGTGACCGAACAATTCGCTCTCGAGCAACGTCTCTGGAATCGCCGCACAATTGACGGCGATGAACGGTTTGTCCGCGCGATCGCTGTGCTGGTAGATCGCCCGCGCGATCAGTTCCTTGCCGGTGCCGGTTTCTCCCCGAATCAACACGGTAACCGGAGTGGCGGCAACGCGACCCAATTCCTTGTAGATCGCCTGCATCGCGCGGCTGCTGCCCACGAGTGCGGATTGACCGGAACGCGCTTCACCTAATTCGACCGGCTCGGACATGAGGCGACCGGCATCCACCGCCGCGGCCACCAGATCGAGCAGTTCGTCGGCCTCGAACGGCTTCATCAGGTATTCATAGGCTCCCTGCTTCGTCGCTTCGATGGCGGTTTCCGTGGTGCCATGAGCGGTCATCAAGACGATGGGCAGCTTGGGCTTGGCAATGTGTAACTGCTTGACCAGTTCCAGCCCCCCCAATCCCGGAAGCCGCAGATCGGTGATGACCAGGTCGAAGGTTTCCCGGGTGGCCATCGCCAGTCCGTCATCGCCCCGATCGGCCGTGGTGACAAGGTAACCTTCACCCGTGAGCACCTTGCTCAGGGCTGACGACGTACTGGCGTCGTCTTCAATTAAGAGTATGCGGGGTCTCATCATCTACCGGTGTCGGGAGCAGCAATTTAAACTTCGTGCCGTGATCGACCTGCGATTCAAACGTCAACTCACCGCCGTGCTTTTCCACAATTCGTGCAGCGATGGAGAGGCCCAGTCCAGTCCCATTGTCTTTCGTCGTGAAGAAAGGATCGAATAACCGACGGCTGATTTCGGGGGGCATGCCTTTGCCGGTGTCGGCAACTTCAACCACCGAGACGGCGATGCGTTTTCCGGCCAGCGGTGCGGCGTCCGTATAAGCGCGCAGCGTGATGTCGCCTTCGCCGTCGATGCTTTCGGCCGCGTTGCGAATGAGGTTGATCAGCACTTGTTTGATTTGCTGGAAGTCGATTTTCAAACAAAGTCCGTTGGCATTATCGACATTCAGTTTGATACGTGATTCCTCCAATTGCGGGCGCATCAAGCCGGCGACTTCCTCGAGCAATTGTCGGGCGGACACGCTCGCCGTTTCCGGGTCGGACGGGCGGGCAAATTCCAAAAAATCGCGAACGATGCGTTCCAGGCGGCTGATTTCCCCACCGATCACCGTGGCGTCCTCATTGTCGGCGATCGAGCCGGGCAACGATTTCTTCAAACTAAACAAACGGAATTTGATGGCCGTGAGGGGATTGCGAATTTCATGCGCGACTCCCGCTGCCAGGCTGCCCAAGGCGGCCAGTTTTTCCTGTCGCGCAATGATCGCATGGCTTTCCGAAAGCTGATCGCGAAGCGGCGCAATCATTCCGCGATAGACGAGTAGCGCAACCGACGCGGCGAGCACCAGCAACACCATCAGCGAAATCTTGATCCACTGCTGCAGCGAATCGAGGCTTTGCTGTGACGTGTCCAGGAACGCCGAAAACGCGCCCCGCTGCGTCAGCATCAATCGCTCACACAAATTGAGCACGGGCCGCACAAGATGATCGAGTCTCTCTTTCGCCTGATCGACCTGAGTGCTTGAGGAAGTAAGCATCCGCGGCAGGAACCCGGCGCGCTCCTGGAGCGACGTGGAATTCATCTTGTATTCGTGGAACGCATCCGCGAGTTGCTCCATGATATGGCGTTCCTCCTCGCTGGCGCTCTCCTGAATGCGCGACTGGATCCAGTCAGTCAGCTTTTGTGCCTCGGTGCGAAAATTTAACAGAGGCAGGCGGTCACCGGTCACCTGATACTCCAGCAGATAGTCGTTCATGCTGCGCAGCGACTGCCGAATATGCACGGCCTGATAGAAGCGTTCCGTTTTTACTGCACCGAAGTCCCGCTCCAAATCGTGCATTCGCTCGCGCACGCCGATGTTGATCCAGATGATGGTCAATGCCCCGATCAACAGGGAGACAATGAATCCCGCGACCCGCAGACGCGGCGTCCGAACAGCCCTGATTGAGTTTTCGCGAACCACGGGTGGAACAATTTGGTCCAACTTGCGCCGGGCCGCCAGCCAAACAAGGTGAATTCTTCGGCGCCATTTCGCCCGCCATCCGGTGCCCTCTGATTGGCACACGTCGGGCTCACAGGTTGTTTTGTCACCACACATTGTCGTATGAGCAAGAACCGAAGTCATTTGGACCTCAACAAAACCAGTGCCACGGGTGCCGCCGGCGCAAATCGCATGCAGACCTCCCGGGCAAGCGGCTCGCCTGAACGGTGTGGAAATCAAGTGCTCGTGGTGTTTGAAAACGGACCTTGCGAGTCGTCGGATGTCGACCATTTGCGACGCGAACACGAACACGTCCACGTGGTCGATGCATCGCATTTCGCGAAGTGCCGCACACTAAATCGGCACTATGATGTCGTCTTGCTCTATTCCAACAAATCCGGAAGCCAGCGCCGCGAATTGCTCGATAAAGTCACCCGCCGTGACCCTTTGATGCCGGTTATCGTTATCGCATGCACTCAGCTGCATGCAGGTGGCTCGGCGCGTGGTAGTTTGACCCCATTCACCGACAGCAATGCCGGCGGCCATGATGCCGGTTTGGTATTGCAGGCAGTCCGCGAAGTCCTCCGTGAGCCAAAGATTAAACGGCTCATCCGAGTGACTGAAAAGAATGGCAAAACCACTTATCTGGCACGTAACGCTCGTTGGCTGTCACAAAACCGGCAAACGCGCTACAGCACACCATTTGAATGGTCACTGCCGCCGACGCTGTTGCCGGGGAAAATTGAACGCACGGGGGACGCCCCCTCATCACAGCTTTAGCGAAAGGAACACCATGAAAACCAACATCCCAGTTCTCATTACATCGCTCACCATTGGCCTCACGCTCGTGGGGGCACGGATTGCCCGGGCCACCGAAGGCGACGCCAAGCCGGTGCCCGCGAATGAATCTTCCAGCAAGCCGCTTCACACGTTCTCGGGAACACTCCGAAACGTCGACGTCTCCAGTGGCGCCTTGCGGGTGAAAAGCTTTCTCTCCAGCCGAGTCTTTGAAGTTGGCAAGTCATGCAATATTTCTCTCGCCGACAAACCCGAGGGCACCATTTCTGATCTCGTTCCCGGCCAGAAGGTCGAGGTTTCGTACCAGGACTACGACGGCGTTCGCGTGGCAACCAAAGTCGCTCAAGAGGACCAGACGCTCACAGGAGCGGTTCTCGCCGTGGATCCCAACGACCGAACCTTTCGCGTCAAAGACGGATGGTTTTCCAAACAGTTCACCGCCGGCCCCAATTGCCGGTTGATTCTTCGCGATGATTCGGTTCACACCTTCAAGGACCTGGAGATCGGCGAGCGCGTTAGTGTGAAATATGTCACACCGGAGTCCGGCAACGTGGCCCAGGAGATCCATGAAAGAAGCCTCGTGTATGAGGGTAAAGTGGATGCGTTGGACGCCCGCACAGACACAATCCGCGCCGGTGATCTCTTGTCGGAACACACCTTTCGATTGGGCGACAATTGCCAAATCGTCGTGAACGGCAAGCTGGGAGGCGAATTGAGCGACCTCCGTATCGGCGATCATTTGAATTTTCATTACGAAGACGTGGACGGCGTGTTCGTCGCAAATCGTATTGAACTGGAGACGGGCAACGAGGAACCAAAGCAAGCCCAGCTCTCCAGCAAAGAATCCTCGAGTCGTTGAGACTCCGGGAGGTTGGTCAAGGCGGCGGTGCGAGAGGCACGCATCGCCGCCGACCTTCCGACTCGACAAAAGCTCGCAAAAGAAAGGTGGCGGAATCTATGAAGACGATCATTGGATTTTCGTTGTGTGCGCTTTGCGCGACGTTAACCGGCTGCGACCGGAAAAATTCGCCCGGCCAGTCGAACACCGCGGTCCCTGCGACGAATGAGACAGTCGTCGGCAAGATCCAGGATACCGCCGGTCGTCAGGCCCAAAAGGTGGATCAAAGCCGGGAAGCGGTCACCGCTGCCATGGCCGACACGCTAACCAATTGGGATGCAAAGCTTGACGAGTTGAGCAAACGCACGGCGACGCTGAGCGATTCAGCCAAGGCGGAAAGTGGAAAGCTGATTGCTTCCCTGCAAGACGAACTCAACCAAGCCAAATCCTCACTGCAAGAGGTCAAGTCCGCCGGCGAAGATAAGTGGCAGGACGTTAAGGCAGGTTTCGACGACGCGATTAAGAAATTGAAAGCGAACTACGACGATGCCGCCGCGAAACTCAAGTGAGGGCTGGCCCGTTCGAAGCAAACCAAAACCAACCAAGGAGGTGGCCGATGAATATGTTTTCAACCATCTACCGCCAGTTAGTGCGGCATCGATCGTCCGGTTCGTTGCGCTCCAACCCGCGGAATGACATCTGGTATTCCGGAGAGCACAGCAGCATCAATCTGCGCCAGCCGCGCGCCGGCCGACACGACCCCACACACCGGGTTACCGCTTTGGGGCGAACCGCATCAGCCACGTCATTCTTCGTGCACTGACGCGACACCGTGGCGAAAAGGCAGCCCGGAGCCACGGGCCCGAGTAAGGCGATTGTACCGCGCAGTGCAGCCAAACGATGGAATTGATTTCCTCGGAGACGCTTGCCCCGGAACTAGCGCATTGGCAGACTCCGCTCACCCATGCGTGAGTGGCTCCGCAGCAAGACTGAATCTTTCGAAACGTTCATTCTCGAAGTTATCTTCGAGCAACGTCGCGGCAAGCGTGCCGCCGTCGCGCGATTCATCCTGTTGCTCCTTTCCAATGTTTTTGCCGTGGCCGTAAAGCTGCGACGTTTCCTGTACAACGTCCGGCTGTTGCGCGATTCCACGCTCGGCGTCCAAGTCATTGCCATCGGCAATCTTACCGTTGGTGGAACCGGCAAAACGCCCGTCGTCGAAAAATTCGCCCGTGAATTGACGGATGCCGGTCGGACGGTTGCCATTCTTTCCCGGGGTTATCGTTCCAAACCGCCCCCTTTACGCGAACGATTGATCAACAAGCTGCTGCTCCGTGAGGATACCACCCCGCCGCGAATTGTCTCGGACGGCAAGTCGTTGTTGCTCGACTCCGAAACTGCCGGTGACGAACCCTACATGCTCGCCTCCAACTTGAAGGATGTCGTCGTGCTGGTGGACAAGGACCGCGTCAAGGCAGGACGTTACGCGATCGAGAAATACGGCTGCGATACGTTGTTACTCGATGACGGCTATCAGTATTGGAAACTGGCGGGCCGTCGACAGGACGTCGTGCTGATCGATCGCCAACAACCGTTTGGCAATGAATACATGCTGCCGCGTGGCACGTTGCGCGAACCGCCGTCGCACTTGGCCCGGGCCACGACCATTTTCATTACCAAGAGCGACGGAAACACGGCCGAGCTCAGGAAGCGAATCGCCCAGATCAATAACCGTGCCGGCATCATCGAGTGCGTTCATCACCCACTTTATTTTGAGGATGTCTTCACGGGGGAACAACACGGAATGGAACTGATCAGTGGAAAGAAAGTCGCATCGCTCAGTGGAATCGCCCAACCGGAAAGCTTCGAAGAAAGCCTGGTCAGACTCGGCGGTGAATTGGTTTACGCCAAACGTTTCGCCGATCATCACCGGTTCAGCCAGCAGGAAATCCTGAACGCCATCAATCGCGGAAAAAAGCGGCAGGCGGACGCGATCATTACCACCCAAAAGGATGCCGTGCGATTTCCGAAGATCGATCGCCGCGATTTGCCGATCTATTTTATGCGGGTGGAAATCAAGATTCTTTCCGGGGGCGCTGACTTTCAGGATGTCGTGCGACGTATTTGCTTCCGCCAGGCATGAATCGTCTGTTCGTCTATCCGGTCGCAGCAGCGGTCAGGTTGCTGCAATCACTGCCACTCCCCGTGGTGGCGTGGCTCGGTCGCTGCCTCGGCCGGTGCGCCTGGTGGGTGGCGTGGCACGAGCGCCGTCGCGCCCTGGTGAATCTGGATATCGCGTTTGGTAACGAATGGTCCAAAGAAGAACAGGGCTCAATTGCCCGGCGTCATTTTCAGCTCTTGGGCGAATCATTTCTCTGCACTCTCAAAGCCCTGACCATGGAACGAGGTGAACTGGGCGATCGTTTACAGATTGTCGGTCTGAACAAACTGCGTCCGTGGATCGAGCAAAGCCAGGTGCCGGGCGTCGTCGTCGCGATCGGGCACTTTGGCAATATCAGCATGTATGATTTCGCGGCCGCCGACTTGCCATGGATGGAAGTCGCCGCCACCTATCGCCGCCCCAATGCCGATTGGTTAAACGACATCCTGACGGGGCTACGCAACCACTGCCGCTCGCGACTTTTCGAAGAAGTTGAAGATGCGAAAGCCTTGCGAAGCTGTCTGCACGAGGGCAACGTCGTGCTGGGAATCATGTGCGATACCAACCCCGGCGAGCAAGCGCCAGCGATCCCGTTTTTTGGCTACCCGGCGGCCACGACTGCCGCCCCCGCACTTTGCGCTTTGCGTTACCGCATGCCCCTGCACCTGGCAGCGTGCTATCGCACCGGTCCCGGCCGCTGGCGGGTGGAAATTGGCGACGAGATCCCAACCCGCGTCGAAGGCCGCCGCCGCCGGCTCGAAGACATCATGAGCGACCTGAACGCGCAGTTGGAAACCTGCATCCGACGTGATCCGGCCAATTGGTGCTGGGTCCAACCACGTTGGGAACATCCCGGTCGCCGCCGCTAATCCAAGCCAGCGATGCAAAACGAATCCATCCTCGTCCGCGGTGTGAACTGGCTCGGTGATGCCGTGATGAGCACGCCCGCGCTAATTCGGCTCCGGGAGGCGCGACCCGAGGCCCGCATCGTACTGCTGACCCACGAAAAACTCCGTGACCTGTGGAACGATCACCCGGCGCTCGACGAAGTCATCACGTTCGGACCGAAAGAATCCGCGTTCCGCGTCGGCCGACGACTGCGCGAAACAAATTGTGATACCGCCCTGCTGTTACCCAATTCCCCCCGCTCGGCGATTGAAAGTTGGTGGGGCCGAATTCCCCGGCGCATCGGTATCCGGCGAAAATGGCGCAATTGGTTTCTGACGGAAGGACTCGAACCGCGGGCGAACGAAACACCGATGCACAAGCGTTCCGCAGAGGAGATTCGCCTGCTGACCGAAACGGGCATCACCTTGAAACGACAACCGTTGCCAATCGAGGCGCATCATCTCTTTCAATACTTGTATTTGACCCGGGCCCTCGGGTTGAACGCCGAGCCGTGCGCCCCGTTCCTTGCCGTCTCGGATGAACAAGTCAATCGGGCTTGCGAAAAGTTCGGGATACAATCTCGTGCAGACCGAAAACGTCCCTTAGTCGGAATCAATCCCGGCGCCGAGTACGGTCCGGCGAAGCGTTGGCCGCGCGAACGCTTCATTGAGGCGGCGCTTGCCGTTTACCGAACGACACCCTGTGATTGGTGGATCTTTGGAGGACCATTCGACATCCCGTTGGCAAACGAAATCACCCAGGCGCTTCGCGAAAAGTTTGGTCCGTCGAGCAAGGTCGAATGCCTGGCCGGCCGCACGTCGCTCGGTGAATTATGTGCGACTGCAAAAGCCGTGGATGTTTTTCTGACCAACGACACCGGGCCGATGCACGTCGCCGCCGCCGTCGGAACGCCGGTCGTGGCCATCTTTGGAAGCACCTCGCCCGAGCTGACCGGCCCGGGTCTGCCGGGAAACGGTCACCATCATTTGTTGCTGGAACCGCCATCGTGCGCTCCCTGTTTTTTACGCGAATGCCCGATCGACTTTCGGTGTATGAACGGCGTGACCGTCGAAAAAGTTGTCGCCGCGATGACGCACACGCTCGAATCAAAGCCCACCGTGGAATAGTTGGCAATTAAACCACCCCGCGAACGGAAGCTCATCGCCAAATGCGCCCCACCTTGCGTTGGCGCGGAGTTTCTGGATACTTCGGTCGTGAGTGCGTCTGTCACCCAGTTGACCAATCAGTTGTTGGCATCGTATGCGCAATTGGGCGGTATCAATCATCTCGACGGCAAGAACCTGCCGTCGAAAACGCGCATCGGAGCGATCACTGTCGATTTGTTGCGTTTGCTGTTTCCGGGCTTTTTCGATGATCGCCAGTTTCATTCCTCGGAACTGAAAATTGAGACCGCGACGCTGGTCGATTCCATTCTCGATCGACTGCAGAGCGAAATCGAAAAGAGCTTGGAATATGCGCCACCCGAGGGCGTCAAACCCGGCGAGTTGGGAGCACTTGCCGAGAGCGAAACGCACAACTTGATCGGTGCTTTGCCGTGCGTCCGCGAATTGCTCGCCACCGATGTTGAAGCGGCTTACAACGGCGACCCCGCCGCGCTCAGCAAAGAGGAAGTGATCGTTGCCTATCCGTTCATCGAGACCATCGCGGTGCAACGGCTCGCCCACCAGCTTTATCTAGAAAGCGTGCCGCTCATTCCGCGAATCATGACCGAGTGGGCGCATTCGCGGACCGGCATGGACCTGCATCCGGGCGCGACGATTGGAACCCACTTTTTTATCGATCACGGAACGGGAACCGTGATCGGCGAGACGAGCGTCATTGGAGATCACGTCAAGATGTACCAGGGCGTGGCGTTGATTGGCCGTTCACTGGCAGGCGGACAGGCGCTCAAAGGCCAGCGTCGACATCCGACCATCGAGGAACATGTCACGCTTTATGCCGGAGCCACGATCATGGGTGGCGACACCGTTGTCGGCGCGAACAGCACCATTGGCGCGAATGTCTTTCTTACGCACAGCGTACCACCGCACTCGCTGGTCGTGTCTGAAGACGTGAAAGTGAAAGTGATGGACAAGCTGGCTTACAAATCGCCGGCGTTGGATTTCCAGATTTAGCCGACGATCACAGCTGATCGATCGCCACGACGCGGGCCATTTCCTCGAGCGTGGTTTCGCCCTTGATCACTCGTCGCAGACCATTCTGCCAAAGCGTCTGCATTCCCTGCTCGATCGCAACATCGCCCAGTTCGCGCGTGGGGAGTTTCTGGAGAATCGCCTCACGGATGGCGTCGTTTACCAGAAGCATTTCCGTGACGGCAACGCGTCCGGTGTAGCCGGTGTCCAAACAGTTTTCGCATCCCTGGCCCGCCGTGAATCTGGCGGCGCTGATAATCTCGGGCGAAAGCGTGGCCAACAAACCCGGATCTGGTTGATAAGGGGCCGAGCAGTCCGGACAATTCAAACGGACAAGACGCAGGCCCATGACGCCGGAAATGCTCGAAGCCAGAAGAAATGGCTCGATGTTCATGTTGATCAACCGGGCGAACGTACCCCCCGCCATGCCGGAGTGAATGGTGCTGATGACCAAATGACCGGTGAGGCCCGCTTGCACCGCAATCGCCGCAGTCTCCGCGTCGCGAATTTCACCAACCATGATGACCTGGGGATCCTGACGCATGAGCGATCGCAGCGCGACCGGGTAAGTGAACCCTTGCGCGTTATTCACTTGCGCCTGGCTTACCATCGGCAGGCTAAACTCCACGGGATCTTCGACGGTGCTGATGCTGATCGTCGTCCCGTGTTTCGCCACGAGATGGCAGAGCGCGGCGTACATCGCCGTTGTTTTGCCGGAACCAGTAGGACCGGTCAGGAGAATCAAACCGTTGGGCCGGGAAATCAGATGTAGAAACGCATCGAGCGTGCTGTTTTCCAAACCCAGCTGGCCCAGATCGAAACTACGGTTGGTCGGATCAAAAATCCGCACCACGATCTTTTCACCACGAACTGTGGGGAAAACGGAGATGCGCAATTCCACGCCGCCGAGATCCGGATCAGCCGGCGCATGGCCTTCCTGGGGCAACCCGGTCTGGTAGCTCACCAAATTCGCCATGACCTTGAAACGGCCGGCGAGCTTCTCCATGTAATCGAGCGGCAGGTGCACGAGTTCGCGCAGCACGCCGTTGAGCCGGATTCGAACGCACAGGGAATTCTCCCACGGTTCGAGGTGAATGTCGCTGGCCCCTGCGCGGATGGCATCCCCGACGAGATGACTGACAAGTTGGCCCATTTCAGGACCGTTCCGCTGCACTTCCTCTGATTCGAGGTACGATTCGATTTGACTCACGAATAACTCCTGGTTGCCGCAAGTTATTCACAAGCGTCATTCCCTACGCGAGGAAAAAGAATTTCTTCGAAGGGAAAATCAGACGCAACGAGGCTTCGAGCGACCGTTTAGAACCAAAGGTCGCCGCAAACGAAATTCATTGCTGGTCGTGCGCGAGCATCGCCTAATCGGCTGCCATGTCCGTTACCAATCGACCGCGTCGTCAGCAAAAAGGTTCGACCGCCACCAATCGCCACGGATTGAGCGCGATGGGATTGCGATCCGGCGAGCCACCGATTTCGTGGTTGATGGACCAAGCGTTGTCGCATCCAAAAATCATTTCGCTCGCAGCCGGTTTCACCGACAACGCGTCGCTTCCGATCAGCGAGACGCGCACGATTCTGAAGAACCTGCTGGCGAATAGCGCAACCGCGAGGTCCGCGCTGCAATACGGCAACACAATGGGTGACACCGTATTGCGGCAGGCGACGATCAAGCGTTTGCGGGCGGCCGACAAAGAAGCACCGGGTCCTCGGTTCAATTCCGCCCACGCCGATGCCATTTACGATCCAATAAGATTATTAATCACGCACGGCTCGCAACAATTCCTGTACATGTTGATGGAAGCTCTTTGCGATCCCGGCGACATCGTGCTGGTGGAGGACCCGACTTATTTTGTGTTTCTGGGGATGGCGCAAAGTCACGGGTTGCATTGCCGCGGAATTAGAATGACCAAGGACGGGATCGACGTTGAACACCTTGGTTCGGTCTTGGGCGAATTACAGCGATCCGGCAGCCTGCCGCGGGTAAAACTCCTGTACCTGGTGAGTTATAATCAGAATCCGACTGGCATCACCACGACGCTGGAGCGTAAGGCCGCGGCACTAAATTCATTGCGGAGATTTGAACGCAAAGCCGGTCACACGATTTACCTTTTGGAGGACGCCGCCTACCGCGACCTGCGATTTGCAGGTTCCGACGTTGCGTCGGCATTGACGGTGGCCGGCGCGGAGCGGCGCGTGATTTACACCAGCACCTACAGCAAACCATTCGCGACGGGCATTCGCGTGGGGTACGGCCTGTTGCCACCTCAGCTTGCAAAAATTGTCACGCGCATCAAAGGCAATCACGATTTCGGTACGGCCCACCTATTGCAATGCATTCTCGCCGAAGCGTTGAATTCGGGCCGGTTCGATCGACACCTAAAAAAGCTTCGCAAACGTTACGCCGCGAAAGCCGACGCCATGGGCTGCGCCTTGGATCGCCACTGCGCCGGTCTCCTGGACTGGGGTCAACCGCAAGGCGGGCTCTATTTTTGGGCAAGGATTCATGGCCGTGGACGGTCCGGTGCCAAATCCCGGTTGTTCCAATCCGCGCTGGCGAACGACGTTCTGTACGTGCCCGGCGCACTTTGTTATGCGGACGACTCCACTCGCCCAAAACCGGACAACGAACTGCGACTGAGTTTTGGCAGTGCGACGGAGGATGACATTTCCGAGGGAATTGCTCGTCTGGCCAGGGCCATTCGCGCCGGGAACCATTAGACATGGTGTCTATTTTCGCGGCGGCTTAATTGAGTAGTGGACGATCCTTTGACACAGAAACGCTCGGTTCTGAATCGCGAACGACGGGTAAACGGACACTTTGGGTGCATTTCACCGGATTTTTTCGCCTGCGCACGCGTATTGCTTTTAGACAGGTTCTGCTCCTGCCGATAAGGTGCATGGTAGAATCGCGTGAACGGTTGGGCAGCAGAATGTTTTGGATTGCCGCGGCCGACGGCACGCTTGCAATTTGATAATGAACGAGTTGAATGGGCCGCGGAAAACGGCTCTCGACAGGCAGACACATGGCATCCCGCCCACGAATACTGTTGCTTGATGATGATCAGGAACTTCTGGATATGTACCAGGAGATTCTCGGTCAAATGCCGAGCAAACCGGAGGTCGTGACCGCTTCCTCAGGCGCGCGGGCGATCGCGCTTCTGGAATCGCAGAAGTTCACCCTGATGGTGACCGACCTGAACATGCCCAAAATGGACGGGCTGCAGGTGCTTTCAATCGTCCGGCGCAAGTATCCCCAATTGCGCATTGTCGTTTTGACCTCGGTGATGGACGAGCAATTCCGCTCGCGTTCGTACGCAATGGGCGTCGATCTATTCTGGCAGAAGCCGAGCACGATGGATGAGATCAAACTCTTCCTCGACTGCATCGAATCGCTGCTCGGTCGCGAAGAACAGGAATCTGGCTTTCGTGGTGTTCAAAGCAAGAGCTTGGTGGATCTCATCCAGTTGGAGTGCCTTTCCCGTACGTCGACCACGTTGCGCATTACGAACGGCAACCTGGAAGGCAGAATCTGGATTCGCGATGGCGATGTCATTGATGCGGCCAGCGCTACTTTGGATGGGACAGACGCCTTTAAGGAAATTTTGTGCTGGAAGACCGGCAGCTTTGAGATCCTGCCAGCGGACGACAAACATCCGCGCAAAATCCAGGAATCCTATCAAGGCCTGCTGCTGGAGACCGTACAAGCGATTGATGAAGGGCAACATCAGTCCGTGGAGAACGGAGAATCGAATGCCGCGCACGAAGCCGCCTCACCGTTGCTTCCGCTTTCCACGGTACAGGGCGTGGAGTTCTTGATCGATGTACCGGATGACCAATCGCGAGATGCCGATTCTTGGGCGGCAGAAAACGTCCCCGGAACGGCCGCATGGGTCCGCGAAACCGTCAATGAGTTCAGAAAACTCGGCGATGATCTGCAAGCAGGGCAACTGCTGAATCTCGAGTACCACGGCCAGCAGCGCCACATCACCTGCACGCCGGGCTTGAAAAGCCACCTGTTGACCGGTTGGAATCGCAATCTGTCCGGCGATGAATTGCGCGACAACCTGAAATTGATTACGTCGAAATGGGCTTCCTGAGTTTCAAACCGGATACGAGTCTGCCGCTCCGCAAGCTGCCTTCCGGCAGTTTCACGGTCGACAGTGCCGGCAATATTGTGACCTCGACCGTTCCCACTTCGTTTCCCGCCGCCCAGGTGGACCGCATCGCGCGGTTAGTCCTTCGCGCGTTTGAGCGCGGCCATGAAGCGGGCTACCCATTTGCAGAATTGATCATCCACTACGCAGCCTTTAAGCTGAATGCCCGTGAGCTTCGGGGCGGCGCGATAGTGTTCCTGTCTCCCCAACGACGTGCCTATTGACCAAACCACTGCGACCGCTGCCACGCTATGAATAAAAAGCAACTGGACCAACTGATTCTCCAAATGGAGAACTACCTCGAATGCTGGAAACAGTTTAACCATTTCCTGAACATCGCGCGCACCAAGAAGTTCAGCGAAGAGGATGAAAACCAGTTCCTGGAAATCAAGAGTGTGCTGGCTCAGCAACTCGAACTGATTCTCGCCAGTATCGAATGCACCAATCCAACGCGCGAGGAAGTCCATTCCCTGATTTCGGCCGCGCCATCCATTCGCTATTTGAGTGAACTCAACGATGGCGCCATTCGAGCGATCGAAAATCAGTGGCACAAGATTTACATCGGTTGGCAGTCCAATCTCGGCCAACTGAAGGTCAAACAACGTGAAGTTGAAGGCCAGAGCAGCGGCGGCTTCAGCTTGTTTGGTAAGAAGAAATAACTCGGCGCCTCATTTTGCAAAGCCCGCTTTCCTCGGGGGGAAGCGGGCCTTTTTCTGTACCGGAACCGCCGTCGCGATCGATGCAATCGTCCCTTCAATCGTCCCGCGACAATCGAAATCTCGCGTTGACGGTGTTGCTTCCGTGTTTTCATCATCAGCTTTCGGTCGCGAATGGTGCTCGCACCACGCATTGATCAACGAACTTTGACCATCGAAACTAAATGAACCTGGATTCCCTCTACTCTGAACTCACCCTGAGCACCAAAAAGAAGCTCGTCCTGCTCGTGCTCGACGGCCTCGGTGACCTGGCAACCCCCGAACAAGGCTCGCTCACTCCACTGGAATCTGCGCTCACACCCAACCTCGACAAACTTTCCAAGGTTTCGGCCCAAGGGCGGATGATTCCGGTGGCACCGGGCATCACGCCGGGCAGCGGCCCCGGTCATCTCGCGTTGTTTGGCTATGATCCGGTTGAAATCCAGGTTGGGCGCGGTGTGATCGAGGCACTCGGCCTCGGTGTGGAGTTGAAGGCGGGGGATGTCGCCGCGCGCGCCAACTTCTGCACGCTGGACGCGAATGGAATCGTGACTGATCGGCGGGCCGGCCGCATTGAGACGGAGGTTTGCGAAGAACTTTGCAGCCTTCTCTCGAGCCGGATTCAAAAGATTGGCGACACACAAGTCATCATCAAAGCCGGCAAAGGACACCGATTTGTCGTCATTTTCCGTGGAAAAGGCTTGGAAGGCCCTCTGACGGACGCTGATCCCCATCGCGAAGGCAAACCGATCCCGTCCGCCGATCCCGTCAACGCAAAGTCTGCCAAGGCAAAGAAGGCCGCCGAATTGATCACGGAATTCTACAAACAGGCGTTGCCGATCATCAAGGACCGGCAACCGGCCAATGGATTCCTCATGCGCGGCATCGCCCACCAACCCAAGATCGAGCTGTTTGAGGATCGCTATAAATTGAAACCCGCCTGTCTCGCGGTTTATCCGATGTACAAAGGCCTCGCGCAGTTGGTCGGCATGAAAAAGATCGAAGGCGCGCAAACCATCTCCGAACAGTTCGAAACCTATTTGAACGAATACGACAACTACGACTTTTTCTTCATCCACTATAAATACACCGACATGCACGGCGAAGATGGAAACTTTGACGCCAAACGCCGCGCGATTGAGGAACTAGATCGCGCGTTGCCCTTGCTGATGGAAAAGAAGCCCGACGTACTCGCGATCACCGGCGATCATTCCACACCTTGCAAAGTGCGAGGTCATTCCTGGCATCCGCAACCGGTGATGTTGCATTCTGAATTCAGTGGCACCGACAAATTGGATCGCTTCACGGAAACCGGCGCCAACCTGGGATCACTCGGAGTGTTTGAAGCGAAGTATTTGATTCGTCACATGCAGGCAAACGCGATGATGTTCGACAAGTTTGGTGCGTGAAAGATCTTCAAGAATGATCAAATCAAGTTGCGATCAACGCTGATCAGTACGCACACACACGAGAAAGAAAGTTAAGAACACAAAAAAATTGTTTGTCACCGACAACGAATGTGACTAAACAAAACTCCCGATGAACCACAAAAGCGAAACGGAGGTGAAGTGCGATGCCAGCTAAGAAAAAGAAAGCCGCAAAGAAAGCAGTAAAGAAGGCTGCGAAGAAACCAGCAGCGAAGAAGAAGAAGAAGTAGTTAACACTTCACCTCAACGCCGGGATGGCGGGCCTGACAAGAAGTTCATCAGGTGGCCATCCCGGTGCTTTTTTATCCGCGCTTCCCTTTCATCATGGCCACACTCGTCTTTGATATCGAAACTTCCGCACTGCCGATCGGCGGGTTTGACGAGACCCAACAGGAATACCTGTTGCGCGATGCAGAAAAGCTTCCCGATGAAGCGGCCAAAGCAGCTCGCCGGGAGGAAATCCAACGATTCATGAGCCTGTGGCCACTGACTTCGCAAGTCGTTTGCATCGCCATGATCAATGCGGATACCGAACGCGGTCAGGTCATCTACACGGCGGATGATTTCGATGAAGATCCCGCTTCCGAACTCCCGGTGAAGTTCGTTGCGTGCGTCGACGAAGGCGAGTTGCTGTCGACGTTCTGGGACACCGTAAAGCACTACGAAAACATCGTGACGTTCAACGGACGAAGCTTCGACGTGCCGTTCGTCTATCTACGATCGGCCGTCCTGAACGTTCCCATTTCCCGTAAAAATTGGCTCGGCTACCGATTTGCCACCGAGCCGCATTGTGATCTGGCTGAACAACTTTCGTTCTATGGCGTGAGTGGTCGGGATGGTGCCGCCCGCCGGTTCAACTTGGATTTTTACTGCAAGTCCTTTGGCATCGAATCACCCAAGAGCCACGGCATCTCGGGTATGGATGTTGGTCAACTGCTCGCCGAAGGCCGGCAACGAGAGATCGCCGAATACTGCATTCGCGACGTTCGGGCAACGTTGCTTCTCTACCGGATGTGGAAGGAACGACTGGCCGGCATCAAATGACTTCCGTCCGACCTTTTAGTCATGCCTGACAGTCTTTCGTCCCCCCCGTCGGTTGATTGGCTTATTTGCTTCGCCGTCAAAGAGGAAGCGGCGGCTCTTACCCTTCCACACCCGGAAACCCGCTCAGTCGTCACGCTGTTAACGGGCATGGGACGAGACAACGCATCCCGAGCGATTGAGCAAGCACTGCCGATTCACAAACCGAAGGCCGTTATCTCCGCTGGTTTTGCCGGCGGACTAAACTCTCAATTGCGACGTGGAACGGTTGTTTTCGATTCTACCGACGAATTGGGAATCATCGAACAACTCCTTGGGCTGGGAGCGATACAAGCGAACTTCCACTGTGCAAAACGAGTTGCGGTCACTACCGTTGAGAAGTCGTTGATTCGTGATCAGACCGGTGCGGACGTGGTTGAAATGGAATCTTCAGCAATCCGCGCGATCTGCCGTCAGGCGAACATCCCCTCGTCAACGATCCGTGTCATATCCGATGCCGCGGATGAAGATTTGCCGTTGGATTTCAATGCCGTGATGACACCTGATTGCCGAATGCACTGGGGAAAGTTTGCCGGCGTGTTGCTGCGGACTCCGTCGTTAATCGGTCGTCTGATCGAATTTCAACGCCACACGAAACAAGCGGCTCGGGAATTGGGACGCGTGTTGCAGGAGGTCGTAAAGCAACGTCCCGCCGCGAGCGGCAATCAAGGCGTTCCGTAATTCGGCACCATCGCTCCGGCAATCGAGCGAAGCCAGGTACGCACAATCAGGAAGATCTTTTGTGGTTTGCTCAGTCGCGTGGGCTTCGGACCAAAGACATTGAAGCCTTGGCCATCCAGCTTTCGCAACAGGCGCCAATACACGGCCCCCATTAGTTCGGCGGCCAACATGGAACGACGATCCTGCCGGGGCAATAACTCACGAGCCTTTCGATAGTGCTCTCGCGCCACCTCTGCCAGTTCTGTTGCCAACGAATGGTAGTTCGCGGAATATCGACCGCTCAGAATCTCGGCCTCGGTCAAACCATGGCGTCGCAGGTATTCCAATGGCAGATAGATCCGGCCCCTCTCCGCGTCCACTCGCACGTCGCGCAGGATGTTTGTCAATTGGAGCGCCAACCCAAGGTGCCGCGCGTATTCCCGGCAGGCCGAGTGCCGATAGCCAAAGATTTCAATGCTCAACAAACCAACAACCGAGGCGACCAGATAACAATACTCTTCGAGATCCACTAGGGTCTCGTAGCGTTTGATGTCCAAATCCATTTCAACGCCGCGAATCAGTTCGAGAAACAGATCCACCGGTAGTTTATAGCGCTGGATTACCGGTTGAAGCTCGCGATTTACGGTCAGCTCCGGCTGCCCCCCAGAACAGGTACGGCGGATGTCATCCTTCCAACGATTCAACTCCGCCTGACGTTCAGCAACCGGACGGGATTCTTCATCGGCGATATCATCAACTTCCCGGCAAAAAGCGTAGAGAGCAGACATTGCCTCGCGTCGTTCACGCGGTAGGAGCACGAACGCAAGCGCCAGGTTTGAAGCGCTTTTCCGGGTAATCTCCTCGCTCGCCGACGGTTGCATGCTAAAGGCCGGTGTTCGGCGCCGAATTTGGATCGCGTTCCGGTGGAAGTCCGCCGGCTTCGGCGAGAGTTGGATTCCGAGGCCGGTGATCCCGGCGACGGCGACGGCGGCGACGTTGCGGCGACTCGCTTTCGTCATCCTCGGTTTCAGCCGCCGCCTTTTCACGAAGATGCTCGTCCGAGTTCCTCAAAATTTCCGGGCCGCGTCGCGATTTGTGATGACTTTTGGTCCGACCACGCGTCACGGCCACGACGATGAAAATGATTACCGCGACGGCCAAGGCCACGCCCCCCACATAGAACATATCCCACACGGCAGGACTGACCTGCGGCGGATCAATCCCGACGACTTGGCCCAGAAGAAGAGTGCTCATTGTGAGGAAGCCTCCTTCTCCGAAGAGACCGATTCGTCGTCGTCGCTGTCACCGTCGGTGTTGATGTTGAGGCGTTGCATTCGATAACGCAGGGCGTGCCGGCTGAGCTTCAAGGCATCGGCCGTTTTCCCCAAATTGTACCGTTGCTGATCCAAGGCACGCATGATGATGTCTTTTTCGTATTGTGTCATCAGCTCGTCCAGACTTTGGACGCCGACTGACGGACCACTCTCCTCGCCTTTCTTAAGACGCGTTTCAAGATAGAAATCGGGCAGGCTGGAGGGTTGAATTTCCTGGGTATTCTCCAGAATGACCGCCCGCTCGATGACATTTCGCAATTCCCGCACGTTGCCGGGCCAATGGTGGCTCATCAACTTGTGGCGGGCGCCGGAGCTGATGCCCTTGATCACTTTCCCCATATTTTCACCGAATTGGTGCAAAAAGTACTCGGCCAACAACCGAATATCCGAACCACGATCGCGGAGCGGTGGCGGATTGAATTGAACAACGTTCAACCGGTGGAACAGGTCTTCCCGGAAGTTTTTTTCCTCGATCTCGTGGATGATGTCGCGATTGGTCGCGGCCAACAAACGAACATCGACGCGACGTTCGTCGTTGCCGCCGACGCGGGTGAATGAGCCATCCTCGAGGAAGCGCAACAGCTTGGCCTGCAACGGCCGGCTCATGTCGCCAATTTCATCGAGAAAGATGGTCCCACCGTTTGCCTCTTCCACCCGGCCAATCTTTTGTTTGATGGCACCGGTGAACGATCCTTTTTCGTGACCGAATAATTCGCTTTCCAAGAGATTTTCCGGGATGGCCGCGCAATTGATTCGGACGTAATGCTTTTGCCGCCGGGCGCTGAGATTGTGCAGCGCGCCGGCAATCAACTCCTTGCCGGTACCGCTTTCCCCCAGGATCAGCACAGTCGCGTTGGTCGGGGCAAAGCGTTTGATGAGTTGCCGCAAATCCGCCATTTTGGGGGACTCGCCGATTATTTGATCCAATTCATTGGGGCCTTCGTTGCGGGAACGGAGTGCGGCGTTCTCGGCCAACAACTTGTAACGTTCGGCACAGCGGCCCACCGCATGCAGCAGTTCCTCCGGCGCAAATGGTTTGGACAAGTAGTCGAGCGCACCTGATTTGATCGCTTCGACTGCCAGTTTGGGCGTGGCAAATGCCGTAATCATCAGAATGGGCGTGTCTGCCCACTGCGCTTTAACCTTTTTGAGGAACTCATAGCCGGTCATCCCGCCCAACCGGGCGTCGGTAATGACCATGAAATACTCGTTTTCCTCCAACCGCTTCAAACCGGCCTCGGCCGAGTCGACCGTTTGAACGGTGTAACCTTCCCCCTGCAACATCGTTTGAATGGATGTGCGAATGTTTTTTTCGTCGTCGACGACGAGTATTGGTGGCAACTCCCCAAGCATGGCTTTATTTCAACACCGTTCTTGCGGGAAAGCGTAGTATGAAGCGGGCCCCCTGTCCAAGCTTGGATTCCACCTTCACGGAACCGCCATAAAGTTCGATATTGTTCTTCACAATCGCCAATCCGAGTCCGGTGCCTTTTTCCTTGGTGGTGTAATACGCCTCAAAAATCTGCTCCAGCTTTTCGGGCGCGATTCCCGGACCGTTGTCCTCGATCGTCACGACAATCGCGTCGTCGTTGTCCTGCCGGAGGCGGAGAACGATCCGGCCACCTTCACCAACGGCCTCGCGCGAATTTTTCAGCAAGTTGGAAAAAATCTCCCGCAGATGACCCCGTTGCATCAATAAAGTGGGCATGTCGGGTTCAAAATGGCGTTCGATCTGGGATTCAAAACCGGCCCCCGGGGGGAAGACGGCATCCACCGAAGCTTCCAGTTCTTCGACGACATCGAGCTTTTCGACTTTCCCTTCCGCCAACTGAGCGTAGCCCATCAACTCCGTGACGATCCGGTCCGATCGCTCGACTTCCTCGCGGATGATGCCCAGCTGTTCGCAGGCGGCGGGGTTGTTGTCTCTCAATGCCCTTTGCAACGACCAGGCGGTGTTGTTGATGATCGCCAGTGGGTTTTTGATTTGGTGCGCGATTTCGGCCGCCAATCGACCTGCGGTCTTGACCTGCTCATTTCGCAACGAGAATTCACGCCCTTCCGCATCCGTTTGGCGCTGGCGTTCGAACAACACTTGCACGCCGTAACAGCAGGCCGTCGTCAACGCGAGAAGGATTAAACGAGCAACCGCGTCCGTCGGCTCATCTGTATCAAGGACTTTCAAGAGATCCGGGCCAAGATTGCGTTGGTTGGCCGCTGATTCCCACATCACCAACAGACCGGCCGAGACGAAGCTGAGATTCGTGGCCAGCTGGAGGGACAATTGCGGGACCATGACCGGCACACTCAACGCATTGCGGACAACCAGCGCGAGAAAGACCCAGAACAACGGACTGTCGAAACCGTCGGTGAGGTAGGTCATGCAAGCCAGCAGGATATTGTCGAGGACGCACATCGCCACCACAGAGACCCGTAATGCTTTGAGGGGCACTTTTCGAGCCGTGAAAAGGGTCCAGGCACCAGGTAAAGCGAGCGCCGTATATAGGATGAAATACCACGCGAGAATGACTCGCACGAAATCACTCATCAGCATCGGATGAGGCAACTCACGAAACCAATCCGCCTCAAAAACAGCAAAGAAGAGGAAGACGATCAGAACAATCTTGATGGGAAGAACAACGTCCCGCTCAACCGCAACGATTCGCTGAATCTGACGCGACGGCTCGATCGCGGGCATGACGAGCATCCGCGACAGTTCGCTCCAGGATTTTCGTTCGCGCCCGGCCATAGGATTCGATCAGTCCGTTTGACCGCCGACCGGTCCAGCTTTGAGCAATTCTGTGACGCGGTTGACAATTTTCTCGACCGGCAAGAGGCGCCCGATTCCTTCGTAGCCGCAGCTCAGCATACCGTCGTCTGGTCCCAGGAATTCCACACCGCGCGTACGGAGGGATTGGACATTCGCAACAGTGGCCGGGTGATTCCACATCTTGCCATTCATCGCCGGTGCGACCACGACTCGGGCGCCGGGATTGAGCGCTAAAGCGATGCAACTCAACGCGTCATCGGCCATTCCGTGGGCCAACCTGGCGATCGTGTTGGCCGTCGCCGGGGCGATCAATAACAGGTCAGCCTCGTCAGCCAGTGTAATGTGCAGCGGCTTCCAACCTTCCTCTTCATCATAAATGTCCGTCACCACCGGTTGTCGCGAAAGGGTCTTGAACGGAAGCGGCGTCACAAATCGCAACGCATCAGACGTCATAACGACATTCACCTGATGACCAGCCTTTTGCAGCTGGCTGGCGATATCAATGGCCTTGTGGGCGGCGATGGAACCCGTTACGCCCAGGACTATTTTTTGGCGCCCATTCATATATAACAGTGCCGAGGGTAAGCCCGGCGGACTGATTTGACGATGCGATTCTGCTGAAACCAGTCGGAATTCCGAAGTTTGTCCGATCATTAACTCCGTGGAATCGAGGAAGTTAGCACTTCCAAATTGTCCATTCCCTCAAAGTGCACGATTCTTGGGCAGCGCTGCCCCATACGAGTACAGTTCCCGCATGAGAGCGCGTGTTACCGGAGACGCTTGTTGTATGTCGCGAACCGAAGACACCTCGCCTAAAAAGGCCACCTCTACTTGGAGGAACCGTCTGACTTTGACCAAGGAAACGCGCCAGGGTCACATTCTCGTCTGTGTCGCCCTTTGGTCGGCCATCAGTTTTCTTCTTTTTAGTCGGTATATATTGGCGACCGTCATCGTTGAAGGCGCCAGCATGGAGCCCACATTCCACACAGGTGACCGCTGTCTCCTGAATCGCGTTTCGCCTTTGCTTGGTTCGGTCAACCGAGGGGATATCGTGGTTTTGCGCGATCGCGGCGACGATGATTTTGCAATTAAGCGCGTGGTTGGATTGCCCAACGACGATGTCGAAATCGAAAATGGTAAAGTATTCATCAACGGCAAGCCATTGCCCGAGAAATACCTTTCACCTCTTACCCAGACGTGGACTCCGACACCCAAGGGCAAATGCGACTACAAACTAGGACCGAACTCTTACTTCGTTCTCGGAGATAATCGGGAGATTAGCGAAGACAGTCGCTACTACGGCCCCATCTCCAACGACGCACTGCTTGGCGTCGTGATCCATTAGGATCAAAAACCACTTCATCCAATCCCTTTCTTTCGCCAGCCCGCAAGGCTGGCGAATTTCTTGCGTAGAGAGCGCTTTAATCATTCGGCAATTGTGCCGATAAATGGATGCGGCGTGTCGCTTGGTTGTTTTCCATGATGATCATCACGACGGCCGTTTCAAACCGATGAAACGTATTCTCTTTGTTGATGACGAGCCACTGCTTCTGGAAGTGGTCGAAGCACGCTTTGCCGATCGAGCCTCCGCTTGGGAAATGGACTTCGCCGAGAGCGGCGACGTCGCACTTGGCCACATGTTTCGCAAACGTTACGACGTCATCGTCGCCGACATGCGGATGCCCGAAATGGATGGCATCGAATTGCTGACCCTCGTCATGCAGCGTCATCCGAACACCACGCGCATCATGCTTTCCGGTCAGGCCGATCGTGAAAAAGCGCTTCGCCTGGTCGGGACCGCCCATCAGTATATTTCCAAGCCGTGCGATTTGGCCGAACTCGAGAACGCGGTGGATCAAGCGTTGGCTCAGCGGGACATCCTAACGAATGAGTCGCTCAAGAAACTCGTCTCACAACTTCAATCGCTGCCGTCGATCCCCTCGCTTTATCTCCAATTGGTGGAAGAATTGCAGCAGGACGATCCTTCACTGGAACGTATTGCCGGGATCATTTCCCACGATCTCGGCATGTGCAGCAAAATGTTGCAGCTCGTCAACTCGGCCTTTTTCGGACTCCCGCGCAAGATTTCAAATCCCGAGGAAGCGGTCGGCTACCTGGGTGTGGAAACGGTCAAGGCACTCGTCCTCTACCTGCACATCTTCTCACTCTACGAGCGCACAAAGGTGAACGGCTTTTCCTTCGAACGGCTCTGGAACCACTGTTGGTCGGTTGGGGTAATTGCCCGCAAAATAGCGCAAATGGAAGGCCTGCCCGCATCCGAATCCGACCCGTTGTTCATCGCCGGCCTGATGCACGACGTGGGCAAATTGGTTTTGGCCACCGGCGTCCCGACCAGCTACCAGCTCGCCATTGATCGTGCCGAACAAGACCGACTTCACATGCACGAGGCCGAATCATCCGTGTTTGGCACTGGCCACGCCGAAGTCGGATCCTATCTGCTCGGTCTTTGGGGTTTGCCGAATTCAATATGTGAAGGTGTGGGGTGGCATCATTACCCAAGTGCGCATGATGCCGAAGGGCTCAACTCGGCAAACGTCATTCATGTCGCCGATTGGATCGATCACCAGCTCGCGCCAGGTGAGGATAAACGCGAATCTTCACTACTGGACGAGCCACATCTCGACCGCATCGGCCTGCTGACCAAAGCACGTGAATGGCACGACGCCATTTCCAAACAACCGGTTGAAGCCAGCAATTGATCAACGGCAGGCCCGCTGAGCCGATGACAAAACGCCACATCCTGTTGGTCAGCGTTGACGCG
Source organism: bacterium (assembly GCA_016124235.1). Classification (GTDB taxonomy): domain Bacteria; phylum Verrucomicrobiota; class Verrucomicrobiia; order Limisphaerales; family RI-55; genus RI-55. The sequence continues at coordinate 55,164 of WGOC01000019.1, forward strand.
GACGAAAGCTCCGAACTGGCCGCACAGCTCGACTGCGGCAATTCAACATGGCACACCACTTTTGCCGGCGACGAATCGGCGGCCGTCGGCACGCTGCTGCAAACGAACATCGACGCACTCATCGCAGACGGTTCGCTACCCGGTGCCTCGCAGGAATCGCTGCTTAAACGAGCTTCGGAATTGCGCCCGGCAACCTTCCGTCTTTCACTTTCGGGCAACTACGATCACGGCATCATGTTGCGCACGATGGGCTTTGCGCATCAAAATCTTTGGAAGCCCTGCCCCGCCAGTGAAATTCAGTCCACCATCGCCCGCGCATTCGCCCTTCGCGAAACGCTGCAAAATGACCGGTTGCGGCTGCTCATCGCCCAGATCAATACGCTGCCAAGTCTCCCACGTTTGTATCTCGATTTTCTCGACGAAATCCGCAAGCCCAGCCCGTCAACGGCCCGTTTGAGCGACATCATTCGTCAGGATTTGAGCCTCTGCTCAAAACTGCTGCAGCTCGTCAACTCGGCGTTCTTCGGCTTGCCGCACAAGATTGATAATCCCGAAGAAGCACTCCTCTACCTCGGCCTCGAAAATGTCCGGGCGCTGGTGCTATCAATCCAAGTGTTCAGTCTTTTTGATCAGGTGAAAGTCGCGCAGTTCTCATTGGATGCACTCTGGGACCACAGCTGGGCGGTGGGAAGTCTCGCCCGATGCATCGCCCATTTCGAAAAGCGTCCGACGGAGGAAATCGAAACCGCGTTTACCGCCGGTCTGTTGCACGACCTCGGTAAACTGGTTTTGGTCAACGGCATTCCGCGAAGTTGGCAGCAGGCTTTGGAATCCAGCAAAAAAGACAAATTACCGTTGTGGCAGGCTGAACGAGATCACCTCGGGGCCACGCACGCTGAAACGGGGGCGGCGCTGCTGGCGATGTGGGGGCTTTCCGACCAGATCGTCGAAGCGGTGGCGTTTCATCACGAGCCGGAGCAAAGTGGGAGCACCAGCTTTTGTGCATTGACGGCCGTTCACGCAGCCAACGTATTGCTTGAAGGACCAACCTCGGCAAAACCGACCGCCTATCTGGAATCCGTTGGCTTCGATGAAAAGAGGATTTCCGCGTGGCGCCAGCTGGCCGCGGACTTACCGGACTGACGACGACCGCCACTCGGTCTTTGGCGGCTCCGGCAATCCCTGTGCTCGATACGCGGTGCGGAAGTGTATTTTTGCCACCTGGCCGAGTTTGTCCGCACCTTGGGTTTTCACGAATTCACGGGCCACCTCATCCACTTTTGCCGACGCGCCTTTGGGAAAGGTGAGGCCAAATTGCCGACCCAGCTTTTCCAGCCGACTCACAAACTCGTGCCGCGCCAGAATCGATGCGGCCGCCACCGCAAGGTCGGCTTCGGCTTTGTGTCGTTGCACCAGCTCAATCTCCCGGCCGAGAGCCATCAACGCACCGGCGACCGTCTTTTTGTCGCGGGCAAATTGATCGCTGATCGCCTTCTCGGGCAGCGGGTTCATCCGATCTCGTTGGTTCATCAAATTCTCAATCACACGCGCATGCCCCCACGCGAGGACGCGATTAACGCTGCCCATTTTGGCGTAAAGGCGGTTGTACGCCTCGTTTCCAATGGGCACCACGGAGGTCACGCAACCGGGCGTGTTGCGAATCAACTCCGCCAGCTGGGCGATCCGTTTGTCGGACGTTATGTTTTTGGAATCCTTGATTCCCGCTTCCTGCCAGCCACGCACGATCGTTTCGTTGACGTAGACGCCGGCGATGCAAAGCGGGCCGAAAAAATCACCTTTGCCACTTTCGTCCACGCCAAGTCGGGGAATCAGCAAATCGGGATTCAATACCGTTTCATAGCCGATTGTGGCCTGACCGAGGATTTCTGGTTCCAGGATGAACTCGACAAACTCTTGTGTGCCCTTGCCTTGGACGACCAGCTTCTGACTCTCGTAATAGACGACATTGGTCTTCTCCTTCCGGGCCGCAAACCGCGCGTACGGCACTTCGTGAAACTCCCAACCTCTATCCTCCAACAGACGCTGAAGCTTTCGCCCCAGATCAACATCCAGTTTGCCGGTGTACGAAGTCAGTGGTTGCGCCATCGGAGGGCGACGCTACCAACACCGACCCTCACGGGCAATCACGACACGGAAAAAACGCGATCTACCCGTCAAACAGTGAACGACCGGCGACTCGTCGGAATGCAGGATGATTGGTCAGACTGCCCGGCACCCGCGAATCGATTGGGGGATGATTTTCTTCGTGGCGCACGCAGCCGGCCAGCCATTCGCGGCAGGTGAGACGCGCAGCGGCTTCGAGCAACTTTGCCACCGGCGGCAATTTTCTTCCGCCATCAGGCCCCTGCAGAAAAAGACCACAGAAGATCGAGTCCGGTTTGTGATGCTGACAAATCAACGACCCCAACCAACGCGCGACGGTTCCGGGCAGCGTCAACTGGCAGGCCGTTGCCACAATCACGACGTCGGATTGCGCCGCGACTTCGGCCGCCTCGCGCGAATAATGTGGATCGGCCAGATGCTGGAAATGGGTCCACACGGGGCGCACGTCCAGGTCGGATCGGAGGGAAGCACTCAACTGATCACACAGAATCGCGGAGGCGGACAGCATCACCTCGGAATCATAAAACACCTTCATCTGCAAATCCCCCGTTGCAGTGCCCAACGCAGTCGTGTTGCAGGAATAACTGACCGGGCTCATGGAGCGATTACGGTTCAACAGATCAAGAACCGCTACCCCGAAACTCGTCACGAATCCACCGAAGTTGTGCGACGAAATTTGCCACTCCAAAGCCAAGCATGGATTGGTGGATTTCCCGCTTTGCGTTTGGCGTCCCGCCATTCACATTTCGACAACAAATGAGTTTCCCCGGTGCGATCTTTGAAACCGAACTGGCGGTGCGGCCGGACGATCTGGACTTGTTCCAGCACGTTCACAGCACGCGATACCTCGACTACGTCCTCGCGGCGCGTTTTGATCAAATGAAACGCTGCTACGGAATGTCGATGGAAGAATTCATGACCCAGGGGCTGGGCTGGGTGGTTCGGCGCTCGTTCATCGAATACAAGCGACCGCTGAAAATGGGCGAGTGCATGGTAGTACGCACGCGCATCGACGATTTTTTCAAGGACGGGGTAAAGGTGTGGTTCGAGATTCTGCGCCTGCCGGATCGCAAACAAAGTTGCCTCGGCTGGTGCGACTATACCCTCGTCTCCCTGGCAACCGGTCGGGCAATCACTTTGCCGGCAGAAGTCACGGCGAAATACTCGATACATGCCGAAAGCTGAGCAGGTTGCCGGTACCGAATCAATTGATAGCCCTCGTCAATGGGCTTCGCGCAAGAGGCTCTCCGGCAAGGCAATCAATTCGATCCTCGTGCCGTCCGGCCGCCAGATGATTCGCCCGTCTGGCGCCAACCGAACGACGATTCCATGTTTCGAACTTCGAAGTGTTTTCACCCGATCACCTGGGGCAAAGGAGGCTGCCTCGCAAAGACTTTCCACGATCGCCACCATCGCTTCACGGTCGAGCACACCCGCGATGTAATGGGCCACCGCACTCGCCACTTCGCGGCGGCGTCCAGTGGGCAGGTCCGCAAACAAAGCACCAGCCATCTGACGGCCGATGTCCGCAAACGTGTTGCCGTTGAAAAAAAGAAACGGGGCGCGACGGTGAAAGCTCCGCAGAAAATCGAGCAACTCCCCGAGACTCAGTTCCTGGTTTTGCGTGACTTCCCAGTCGTGCCGGCACGCCGCTTGAGTCTCTGTATTAAGGCCGTGTTTCGCGCTTCCTCTTTCGCACGCTCCTCGATTGAGGCTGATGACAAGCTCCCAACTCCGGTTTTTGAGAAAAGCGGCTCGGACTTGTAGCGGTGATTGTTCGCGAGCACTTCCTCGCGGATGTCCTCCGCCGTCAGTTTTTCCAGCAGGTCCAGTCGCAGCTTCATCAGCCATAAAATGCTCGCCAAAACGGGATTTCGCAAGTCCCGGTTCCGCTTCGTTTCCCGGTTAGCCGCGCGCCAGCGGCGGTTCGGGCTCCATTATTTCAATCTTGTCCGCGATGTCTTTCGGGATCGGCACGGCGGCCATCCTTCCGTCGGTTCCCTTCGTCACACACACGACAACGAGCTTACCCCGGGCGACTTCCATGGTCCGTTCGCCAGCCAATTTGTAAAAAAGGATCTGGTGAGTCAGCGCCTTGTCCTTCTTCTCGATCACCCGCAGCCGGATCTCGATCTCATCCTCGAATCGAAGCGGCTTTGAGTAATCGCACGATGCGTGAACGCGCGGAAATCCAATCGGCGGATTATGTTGATCGTGGACAACCGAAAAGCCCAGCGAGCGATAAAAGGCGTGCTCGACCGTCTCCATGTAGCGGAAGAAATTGGAAAAATGAACAATGCCAGCCATGTCAGTCTCGGAGAACTCGATGCGGCGGCGGACGGAGAATTCGCTGGGCATGACGACTCAGGCGTTGGCGGTTTGTTCGGGAAGTGTGTCTTCCACCGGCGGCGTTTCGGCTGCCTGACGGGCCGCCCGCCAGGATTCGGCGGCCTCCTCGTACACGGCAACCATGCGCTCGGCCATCAGTTCGATGCTGAACATATTATGCGTACTTTCGCGAACGCGTTCGCCGTATTCGCGAGCGGTGTTCGGGTCGCGCAAGAACGGCATGATGGCATCCGCCAGCGCCTCGGGGTTTCCCTCGGCAAGCACGCCGCCACCGATTGTTTCGAAAATCTCCGGAAACGCCGCGACGTTTGGCTGCACCGCGGGAATACCCGCAGCAAGCGCTTCAATCAGATACAACCCAAAAGATTCGCCGTACATCGCGGGCGTGCAAAAGACCGTGAGTTGCCGGAAAAACGCAAGTTTGTCGCCGCGCGACAAGTTGGGATAGAACTCCACATCCTTCAGGCATTTCGCCTTCCGCATCTTGTTTTTCAAATCATCAACAAACGGTTCGTCGCCCGGACCGCAACCGCCACCGATACGGAGTTTGAAATGCGGCACCCGATCGCGCCGCTTGAGCTCAATGTAGGTATCCACCAAAAGTCCCAGACCTTTTTCTTCGCACATCCGCGCAAAGTAACCGAGCGACGGCGGATGAGGTGCGACCGCAGCCTGCATGTAGCCGTCGAGATTGATGCCGTTGTGCACGATGCGCATCCGGTCCGCTCCGACATCCAAATAACGCATCATCTCTGCCGCGTAATACTGGCTGGGCGCGACGAACAAATCGACTTCGCGCGCGCGATGGACGAGGTGCTGCCAGCAACGCTCGCGGAATTGCTCCGGCAACGAATTCACAAACCAATCCTCACCCTGCAGCGTCACCACCACCGGTACGTCCAGTTCCAATCGAATCTTTCGGACCATGCCCATCATCAACGCATTGGACAGCACCACAACGTCCGGCTTTTCTTCCTGGGTGCGCAGGAAGGCGATCAGGTCATCAAGTTCCCGCGCCTGGTTACCCAGCTCCCCTTCCAACATTGAAAGCGTCAGGTCACCGACTTCCGCCGGCTGGGTTTTTACCGCGCGTTTGGAGAGAAACTTCAACAATCGCGGCGAACCGGCGAGTTTGTGCAGCCAATTGGGCCCCTTGCGAAACAGTTTGTACTTTTGGTCCAGATAGACCTGAATGCCGTTGTAAAACGTCGGCGTTCCCTCGCTTTGGTCGGGCTCGTCCAGCGTCATCGGAAGATAAAGCGGCACCATCAACACTTGATGGTCGAGCTTGCGCAGCGCGGTCACCAAGGCGTTGTCGCGAAAGCAGCCGCCGCAAAACATGCCGCCGGCGCCGGGTGTGATCTGAACGATGTTCACTGAGCTGCAGCAACTAGAACGCGATTACCAGTGAAACGCAATCCCGCAGGCGGTTTTGGACCAACCCGAAAGACGCTTTCTTGATCGTCAGCCAGATTCCGGCAACAAATTCAAACCACCGATGAAACGCAGATCGGAAATTAGCCCCCAAAAAAGCCCGTAGCAGCGAACGTAAGTCCACTAACTGATAACTCGATCATCTATTCCTATCCGTTAACCCGCGTGAAATTGAGTCACGCAGCTTCCGATTTCTTCATTTTGCGCGAACCGTCAGGCTCAGATCGCGAATCTGCATCGCCACGTCGAACGTTCCTGGAAGTTCCCAACCCATGTTCATGCCGCCGATGGCGTAGTCGGCGAGATTCGTTGACGCGGACAGGAACCCTTTGGACCACGCATCCTTGAGCGCCGCCACCATCAGCGGCAGCAGATCGTGATCGATCGTAATCCAATCGCCGTCGTGGGCACTCTGCGCGCCGAACGTTTGGGCTGCCGGTGTGAAAATGTACTTCTCTGTGCCGCCAAAATCCCGCGCTTTGTATTCCTTGGGAAATCGTTCCCGATTGTCGTAAATCGGAATGCCGAACCAAAGCAGGTCGCCGTGTCCGGATGATTGCGGATTGCGATTCTGGACGGTAAAAAAGATTTGAAACTGGGCTGCGTGAACATCTGGCGAATAGTCGCGCTGATGTAAATTTCGGGAACGTAAAAGTTTCGCCTCAACGTGCAATTGGGCGGACGTTAAACCATCCAACGGCGGCGGCGAAAGAAACTCCTGTTCCACCAGCAGATGGACCCACGGGTCACCCGCCTTCCGGGCGTGCGGTCCGTATTCCGTGAACGAATTGATCGCCAGCGAAACATCTGCTTCCTTCGTTTCCGCCCGTCCAATCGTGACCGTCTTGGCCGCATTGTTCCAAACCAGCATCCCCTCAAGACCAACTGATGACGAATCCGGCTTGAGGGGAAATTTGCTGTTCCACTGGTCAAGTCCCCAGACCGGCGATGCCGTTGGATCAATACCCTTCAGTACGCAATCGCGGACGTGTTTTCCTGGTTCGGGACGCCAAACGACGAAACCGTCGCGAAAGTGATTATCCCGAATCAACTGGCGAGCCGGATTCTGGTCCGCCGCGAAGCCAATCAATGGTTCCACGACAGCGATGAGAAGCGTGAACAGGACCGCGCCCAATGTGCTGCGTCTCGTCGCCCGCAATACGCGCCGCCGGCAGCTTGGGAAACTCGCTCCGTCGATCACACCGTTCGCGAAACAGGAGAAGCCGGCGATGAGGAATCGTGCATTACCCATAAATCTTCTTGCTTGATGCAATATTTACGATGGCTCGGATGGGAAATTCAGCCAACTTGATATCCGTACATGATTCCAAACGCGCGAACGCCGCGACAATCCAAAAGAGTTTGAGGCCTCCCGCCCAACGGTGAGAGGCTCACGAACGGCCGATTCGGACGGCGCAGGCGAGGGCCGCGGCGCAGATGCCCGTTGCAATACTTGAGTTGAAAACAAGCCGCCGTTTCGGATGGTGCGCTCTCAAAGAATTCGTACGAAATCCCCGGAAAAGGAAACCCATGAGCAATACGCGAGTGAAGAACACCATTTGTCTTTGGTTCAACAACGATGCGCTGGATGCGGCACACTTCTACGCCGCAACTTTCCCCGACAGCAACGTCGGAGCGATTTGCAGAGCGCCGGGCGATTACCCGAATGGCAAGGAAGGCGACATCCTCACCGTGGAGTTCACCGTCTGCGGCATTCCGTGTCTGGGTCTCAACGGCGGACCACAGTTTTCACACACCGAGGCGTTCTCTTTCCAAATTGCGACCGAGACGCAGGAGGAAACGGATCGCTACTGGAACGCCATTGTCAGCAACGGCGGCGAGGAAAGCGCGTGCGGCTGGTGCAAAGACCGCTGGGGAATTTCCTGGCAAATCACACCGCGCGTATTGATGGACGCACTGACCGCCGGCGGCGCTGAAGCCAAACGCGCCTTTGCCGCGATGATGGATATGGGAAAAATCGACATCGCCAAAATCGAGGCCGCGCGACGTAGGTGATGAGAACGACGGGGTGGCGGTGAAATGGAACGAAAGCGAACTTGTTCCCCGGTAGAAAAAGCACATCATTTCTGCCGACGAACTCAATGCGAACAGCCATTCGATTCATTTTGGAGGATGCCATGAATATGCCACAACCATCATCATCAATGTTTTCACGCCGCGTTTTTTTTCGGGGCGCTTTGGGAGCTGGTGCGCTCGCCCTGGTTAATCCGCCGTGGCTCGGGGCGCAGACGCAGCCTACGACTGCGCCATCCGTTGATCCGCGGCTCGAACAAGTGCTGAAGTCGGCGATCGGCTTCGATATGCACAACCATGTCTACCCGGTGGGCAGCGAGCCCGACATGCGGATGGGCGGCGGAGGCGGCCCGGGCGGTCCGGCTGGCGATCGCGGCCCCGGTCGTGATGGAGGTCCGGGCGCAGGCCCTGGACGGGACAATAGTAAAAGTGCAATAACCGGGCCGCCGCCGGGAATCGCCGAAGCATTGCGGCAGACGGGCCTCACCGCCGTGTGCGCGACGTTCAAGGTCGATTTTGTGCGCGGTGATCCGATGGAAGCATTCGTGCGCTGGCTCGATACGGTCGACGCCGCTCTGGCGGCTGACAAGTTGTCGCGCGCGCTCAAGCTGACCGACCTCGAGCGAGCACGCGATCAGGCGAAGCCGACCATCGTCCAGGGCACCGAAGGCGGCCACTTCATCGCCGGCGAGTTGGGCCGGCTCGAAAAGGTTTACGCCCGGGGTCTGCGCCAGATGCAAATGTTTCACGACCGCGACGACACGGTGAAATCAATGGGCGATTTCATCGGCAACCGCGGAGCGACGGGCGGCGGCCTCACGGCGTTCGGGGCAGACGTCGTCCGCGAGTGCCTTCGGCTGGGTATCCTTGTCGACTTGGCCCACGGCACGTTCAAGACGGTCATGGACGGGGCGAAGATCGTGAATCAACCGTTCGTCGTCTCACACGTCGCGCCCAGCGGCGGCCCGCCGATGATGCGCGAGCGAACACTTGAGAAGGAACAGGCCAGGGCGATTGCCGACGCCGGCGGCGTGATCGGCGTGTGGACCAAAGGCCAGCTCACCCCCGCGCAATATGTCCAGCAGTTACAAGCCATGATCGAGATGGCGGGAGTCGATCACGTCGGCATCGGCACCGACACGGACTTGCTTTCTACGCGTTCCGGCCAATCGACCGCCACGGCGCTGCACGATGCCCCCGGTGGCTTCTTTCCCGCGATCGTCGCCGAAATGCTGCGGCAGGGTTTTTCGTCCGAGGACATCTTGAAAGTCGGCGGCGGGAATTATTGCCGCGCTTTCGATGCGGCCACCCGCGGGCACTGAACGGCGGCGCGGAAGCCAAACGGATGCTTGCCGCGATGATGGGAATGGGAAAAATCGACATCGCCAAAATCGAGGCCGCGCGACTGGGGTAACTGTTCACAGGCCGTCGCCGCGAAGCCCACCAATTACGCGATACAGAAAACGCGGCCGGCTCGTTGGAGACGACCGCGTTTCGCGTCCGGCAACATTACCCGCAACTCGCGGCGGCGAGCCCTTTGCCGGTTTCCAAAAAGGATTTCATGCTCGAAAGCACGCGCGGCCAGCCACCGTTCACCCGTTCGGGCATGGTCGAGCCGGCCTTGAACTCGTCGTGCGTCACCGTGAGGCACACCGAATCTTTGACCGTTTCGATCTCGTAGGTGACGCGTGAAATGTCATTGAGATTATCCGGGTCAATCCACGACAGCACGAGGCGCTTTGGCGGCGTGGACTCCAATACTTTGCCGGTGGTATAGATTTCCGGTTTGTCGTCCTCCGTCGCCATGTCCCAGGTTGAGCCTTTCTTCCAATCAGAAACATTGGCCAGGCCGCCCCAATACTGGCGGGTGAACTTTGGTTGAGTGATCGCGTCCCACACCTTTTCGGGCGTGGAGCGGATGTAGGTGGTGTAGACCAACTTTGACTTTTGCATGGGATTGCATTGCTTGTGTTTAAGCTTCCTGATGGTTAATCCGCCTTGGTCGCACAGTCGGAGACAAATGCGATCGCCTCACCGGTTTCGAGCAGACTCTTGAGGCTGCTAATCACCGCCGGCCAGCCGTTGTTGATGCCGCGGAAGGTTTTTGGATCTTTCTCGATGTCTTCGGGGAGGAGGTTGTCGTGGATGAGCCGCAATTTGACCTGTGAGCCCATGGGCGTGATTTCGTAGGTGACGCGTGAAAGGCTGTCGCGCTTTTTGGCGATTTCCGGTGTGTCCTTCGGATTCCAGGTATAAACGAGCTTCCGACCCGGCTCGCATTCCAGGACTTCGCCCGCGTGATCACCATGTCCTTCCATGCCCTTCGGCGGAAGGATGCGCACTTTTCCGCCCACCTTCAGTTCCGCTTCGAACCGGAAACCAAACCAGTATTTCACACTGAAGTCGCCGTTGGTCAGCGCTTCCCAGAGTTTTTCCGGAGTTGTCCGGATGAATGTTGCGTAAACGAATTCCGCCTTTTGCATAATGTCAGCCTTATTTCTTTTTGTTGTCTTCGAGACCTTTCTTCAAATCGCTCAACGCCTGGAGGCGATGGCCTTCGTATTTGCCGATCCAGCGCTCGTAGATCTCGTGCAACGGCACCGGATTGAGATAATGCAGCTTCTCGCGCCCACGCCAGACGACGACAACCAGCTTCGCGTTCTCCAGCAACCGGAGATGTTTGGTCACCGCCTGACGCGTCATGGCCAGATGCCCGCACAATTCGCCGAGCGTCTGCCCGTTGTCCTTGTGCAAGACGTCGAGCAACTTTCGGCGGCTTTCATCCGCGAGCGCTTTGAACACGGCATCCATCTGCGGAAAACAATATGCAACCAAATGGTTGCATGTCAACCAAGCAAGTTTTCTGCGTTGGGAAGGAAGAAAACTAAACTCGGCTTGGCTACTGGAATGCGATTGTCAGCAATGGCGGCGAGGAAAGCGCGTGCGGATGGGGCAAAGACCGCTGGGGCATCTCCTGGCAGATAACCCCGCGTGTGTTGATGAACGCGCTGTTCGCCAGAGGCGCTGAATCGAAACGCGTTTTCGCCGCAATGATGGAAATGGGAGAAATCGAGGCCGTCCGCCGCGGCCGATGGGGACGACGGCATTTGGGGATGGCTACAACCGCGTTGCGGTTGAAAATTTTGATTGGACGGTGACCCAGGGTAGCTTGTCTCTCGCAACCCTGGGCTTTGGGACAGAATCCCGTTGGGATTCTCGAATGGCGTGAAAATAACAATCCCAAAGGGATTGCGTCCTCCAGCCCAAGGTTGCCGAGCTTGCGAGGCTACCTTGGGTCAATGTTGAATACGAATTCAACCGCAACGCGGTTGCGGCCAAGCCGCCTCTCGACAACGAATCAATCCCAAACATATTTCTCGTCCCACTCCATCTCGTGCTTGCGCAACAAGGCGCGCAACTCGTCCTGAAAATTCATCTTCTGGTGATGCTCTTCCTGCGTGTTGATGTAGTGCTTCACCTGTTCGAGATTCGATTGGCTGACGGAAAACGCTGCGTAACCACCTTGCCATTCAAAATCCGCGAAATCCCGCCCACGTTCCTTCAACCACACGTTTGACACCCGTTTCAATTCCTTCACCCATTCCGCCTGCGTGATGATGCGACCGAACCGCGCCAGCACATGGACATGATCTTCCACGCCACCGATCTGGATGGGCGCGCAATCCAGTTGTTTGGAAACACCGCCGAGATATGCGTGCAACGCGTCGCGTGTCGGTTTGTCGCGGAGCAAAGGCCGCCGGTCTTTGGTGGAGAAAACCAAATGGATGTAAACGGCGGAAAGGGATTGTGGCATGACAAAGGGATACGCCAATGCGCGTCGTCAGCCAATCCCAAAGGGATTGTGTCCGTCGGCGCGAACACGCCCCGTGAATCGAATGCCCCAACGGGGCATCGGCCTCCAGCCCAAGGTTGGCGCGCCAGCCCCTACCTTGGGTAATCCGGCGAAACGGGGAACAACCACAACGTGGTTGTGGCCGATTGGGCGCGATGGACAAAACGGAATGGCCACAACCGCGTTGCGGTTGGAAATGTTGGTGGAACGTTGACCCAGGGTAGCGCGTGCCGCGCAACCCTGGGCTTTGGGACGGAATCCCGTTGGGATTCTCAAAATGCAAATCATACCGCGCGTTTTGACGGACGCTCTGACCATCGGCGGAACGTAAGCCAAACGCGCCTGCGCCGCGATGATGGACAAGGGGAAAAATCACATCGCCAAAATCGAGGCCGCACGACGTGGGTGATGAAAACGACGGCGCTTAGGCCGGTGGCCTCGCTGGGCTGACAAATTATTTCCAAGTCTGAATCGCAGTTTTTGCGAGAGCCTTGGCGCGCTTACGAATGGCTGCCTCATCCCACGACTTTTCCTTGAGCAATTCCTTCGTCATTTTGATTTCCGACTTGCTGTAGTGGTCCTTGCACTTGTCTGCGAACGATTTGTTCTGAGCTTTGCGGTTAATGCGTTTTCCAAGAATCGAGAGATTTCCCACATGCCAGATAAATGGTTCGAGTTTTGCGCGATCAGGCCAAGCCGCGTCGGCATTTTGAGGGAAAATGTGTTCCAGATTTGCTTTATCCATCCCAACCTCTTTCGTGCTGCTTTGTTGCGCATTCGCCAACTGTGTTACAAACCAAGCCGCTTCGGACTTCGACATCAGAAGGTCTTCAAACTTTTGTTCTACCAGTGAATCGGCGGGATTCAGCTTTGTCAGCTTCGCTTTTGCAGCCTTGAGTACTTTACTGCTCGCAACCTTTGATGCTGCCTGCGCACGAATCTCACGCGCCGCATCATAGAATGCCGTTTCAAGTTGCAGAGGGTTCTGATTTCCAATGAGCGTATGCCGCACATAAAGAGACGTTGCCGCCTTTACGAGCTTCGTGAAATCAGCGTCGTTGAGGCATTTGTATGCAGAGAGAAGCAAAGGCAGGCTGTTCTGAACGCTCAAATAGCGAACCAACCCTTCGACATCCTTCGACGCGTCTTTCGGCAGGGATTTATCGACTTCCACCAACTTCAGGTAGTCTTCGCAAGCTTCCAAACATGCTTGTGCGAAATCGATGCCCGTTGTTTTGTTTTTTGTGAGATGATCCTTTATCTCAGAATATAGACCTTTGGCTTTCAAATCGCCGAACTGGGAAAGCCAAAGGTGACGCAAGAACCGTGATACGTCGCGTCGTCCCATTTGCTGAATCATGGTGTTCCACGTTTGGCGAACAGTTTGCCGTTCTGTTTTATTTGCACATCTCTTCAAAAGAAGATTCACCACCAAATCAGGAACGGAGAGCCGAAGCCCACGGTCATTCAACGCCTCAAAGATGTCATACGCATCTTCTTCGTCTTCGACGACAATTGCGACCAAGGTCATGCCTTTGGTTAAAGCTTCTCGCAAAGACTTTAGCTCTTGCACTTGGACCAGAGGCAGTTTGCCTTGAATGGCAAGCCGCACCTCCTCAAGGAAGAAATCGTGAGCAGCCTTCAGCAACCGATGAGAACGGATAGTCGGCTTCGCTGACGTAGGCGGGTCGGACTTAATGGTCTGGAGAAAATACGGTTCGTCCAATTCACTGAGCGTCAGTGAATACGCACGCGGTGTCGTGTCTTTCTTCTCGATAAGCTCTCGCTGCATATCGCGCGCGAAATAGTCAAGTTCCTGAAACGGACTGGCTGCATGAAGTTCGCGCGCGAGATTTCGTAAAACGGCTAAGAGAATCGTAGCCGTTGCGAGTCGTTGCTGGCCGTCCAAAACCGTAATGTCAGTCCTGGATTCAATGACAACGAGCGGCCCAAGAAAATACGCGGCATCGATCGGGCTTTTGTCGTAGCGCTCACGGAATGCTTTGAGGTCGTCCCAAAACTTCGCTACTTGCGCCTTTTCCCAACTGTAAGACCGCTGGAATTCAGGCAGCTTGATTTGTCGTCGTTCATATTCACCGAGCAATCCGCCGATGCTTGTTTTGCGTGGGGTCATAGTTGTTCGTGGTTGATGAACGGTTCAGTTCTGATTCAAAAGTTTCTCCACCTTCGCCTTCACGCTTTCATCCATCCTGATCAGCGGCGGCCAGGGGCGTTTGAAACCTTCGCTCGGCAATTTCTTCGTTGCGTCGCCCCGGGCTGGAAGTTCACATCTTGCCCCATTCCTTGAGACGGGCGGCGGTGCCAACGACTTGTTCCATGTTGCCGCCATCGTACTCGAGAATGTACCACTCGGTGCCACCGATATTCTTGTCCTCGCAGGCCGCAAAGATCGCGGGCCACTTGGCGAGATTGCCATCGTTCGGGTCGCCTACCAGCCGGCCGTCACCGCCGTTGGCCGGCTTGACGTGCACAGTCTTGGCGCGGCGGGGAAACTTCTTCATTTCGGCAACCTGGTCGACGCCCGCCGTGCCCATGTGGCCCAAATCAATTTGCATGAACACGTCCTTGCTGGCGCGATTGAAGAAAATGTCCCACGTCGTTTCGCCATCGATCCGGGCAAAGTCGACAGGGTGGCAGTGGTAGTACGTCTCCATCCCGTGCGGCTTCAGTTTCGTGGCCAGGGCGCTGAAGGTGTCGGCGACATCCTCCCACTGCTTTCTCGTCGCAGTTGTGGTGCGCGCGGTGGGAACGAACTTCCCGCCCGGCGCGAGGAACGAAACTCCGAGGCGGGTGTTGCCGATGATTTGATTGGTTTCGATCGTCTTCTTCAAGTCCTCGTCGTTCATGGTGTTGAGTCCGTGGATGTGATAGCCCACGGCCTTCAGACCGTTCCGATCGAGGATCGAACGCATGGTCTTGGCATCACGGCCACCCGGGAAAGCCGTGTAGAACTCAACCCCCTTGAAGCCCAGGCCGGCCAGTTGAGCCAGAGTTCCCTCGGGGTCGGTGGCGAAGGCTTTGCTGACGGTCCAAAGTTGAACCCCGAACGGGAGAGTCTTCCCGCCGTAGCCGGTTTCGGCAGCAAAGAGGCTGCAGGTACCGGGCAGCGAGGAGGCGGCCGCGAAGGTGGCGGTGGTCTTGAGGAAGTTCCGGCGACTGAGGGATGGAGTGGACATGGTTTGTGACAGATATTTGCCTTTCATGAGAAAAGTGAGGCTGGCCCGATTGAACTTTTCTGACAAGCGAATTGACTGCGTCGGAACCCGGTCGGAATCCTCATTCGTTAAGTTTCTTCAGCCGCTCGATTTTGATTTTGCGCCGATGGCGATTTCCCTGGTGGCGTGGTTGAACGCGTCGGACGGGCCTTTGGTGAAAATGCTGTCGCGCTGCGGATCGGAGTTGGCGGCGACGAAAGCGCGTGCGGCTGATGCAAGGACCGTTGGGGCATCTCCTGGCAAATCACTCCGCGCGTATTGATGGACGCACTGTCGGCCGGCGACGCGGAACCCAAACGCGTCTTCGCCGCGATGATGGACATGGGAAAGATCGACATCGCCAAAATCGAGGCCGCCCTCCGTGGGTGATCGAATGACGAACACTCCGACCTCGGAACAACATTGGTCTGGAACATGCCCTTCCGAATCTCGGGATTGAGTGACTATCCACCTGCAATTACCGCGAGATCTGGTTGGTTGTGAAAGATGCACTGAATAAAAATACAAAGGCGCGTTGCAATCAGCAGCGACTTTTCAGGAACAAAATCGGTGGCGATTCCGATGAGGGGCAGACGAATTGGCCACGCGTCGAGCGACTCTTCGCTCCAAACGTAAACACCACCACCACTCATACCACTCGGGTGCGGAGAGTGAACGACCTTTTTGTGTCTAGAGCTGAATGTTCGCTTGCGATGAAAGCGAACGGCAATATGTCGAGAACGCGTCAGCCCCAATTCGTCATATTCGCTCTGTTTTGCTTCAAATCCGGAAAACGTGTTGAAGTCTGTCTCAATGCTTTGTCCACGAGTCTTGCCTCTTCGCCAAGGAAAGCCCGCGAACGTGTATGTGGTGCGCCTGGTCGGTTCTGCCTCCAAGGATACATCTGGACGCTCCAGCACGCGGCAACGTGAATCCAAGTTAACCACGCAGTTATCGTCCAACCAAAAGTAAGCCACATCCAACTTGTCATCCGAGCGTTTGCCCGAAGGAGGCAAACGCATTGAAGAGAAACTTCCACTTAATGGCATGAATCCTCGCCCTCCCGGAATGAGAAGTTCTCCATTGTTCTGCTGATCAGTAACATGGGCAGCCGTTAACAAAAACGTCCGGTCAACTATTCGAATCAAGACTCCCGAAGCGATCAGCTCAGACTTTCGCGTATTGGTTCGTTCCAAGACAACTGGGACAGTCGCAGCAAACGTCGGATTCTCGTTCAAAATCGAAGTCTCAATCTCGCTTAGCCGTGTGAAGGCTTCAGCAATCGAGCAGCCTTCAAGTTGAGCAGCAAATCGCTTCCGTAACGGGGCGAAGACCTGTGAAATATCCGCGACAATATCAGGTCCAACGTTCTGAAGAGTCTTCTTCAAGACAGGAGCCAGTTCAGCGGGCACTTTCTTTTGGCCAACGACCAATGGGACTTCCCTGATTGCTGCCGCCGCTTTTCTCGGCAGGGGAAGGGCAGGCAATGGCTTCGCTCGTTTCTTACGGTTGTTCTCCATGACCTCCCTACCGTGGGCCGGTTGGGCGTAAGAGCTTTTCCACCTTCGCCTTCACGTTTTCATCCATCTTGATGAGCGGCGGCCAGGGGCGTTTAAAACCTTCGCCGGGCAATTTCTTTGTCGCGTCAATGCCGAGTTTGCTGCCGATGGCGATCTCGCTGGTGGCGTGGTCGAGCACGTCGGCCGGGCCTTTGGTGAAGATGCTGTCGCGTTGCGGGTCGGTGTTGGCGGTGAGATGGAACAGCACTTCGCTGGTGTTGTGCACGTTCACGTCGGCGTCCACCACCACGATGTATTTGGTGAACATCATCTGGCCCATGCCCCAGAGGCCGTGCATGATTTTGTAGGCCTGCATCGGGTAGGTCTTTTTGATGCTCACAAAGACGAGGTTGTGGAACACGCCCTCGGCCGGCAGCGCGATGTCCACGATCTCGGGAAAGTTCATCTTGAAGATGGGAAGGAACAATTTCACGGACGCGCCGCCCATGTAAAAATCTTCCATCGGCGGAATGCCCACAATCGTCGCCGGATACACCGCATCCTTGCGATGCGTAATGGCGGTGATGTGAAACACGGGATACGGCTCAGGCAATGTGTAATAACCGGTGTGGTCGCCGAACGGGCCTTCGTCGCGCAACGGCTCGGTCGGGTCAACGTAACCTTCGATGACGAAGTCGGCATTGGCGGGGACTTCCAGGTCGTTCGTCTCGCACTTCACGAGTTCGACGGACCTCTTGCGGAGGTAACCGGCAAGGAGAAATTCGTCGAGGCCATCCGGCAATGGTGCGGTCGCCGCAAAGGGAAACATTGGGTCGCCGCCGATGAAAATGCTGACGGGCATGCGCGTGCCGGTTTCGTAGTAGCGGCGTCCGTGGCGCGCACCGACTTTCTGGAGTTGCCAGTGCATGCCCGTGGTTTTGTCGTCGTAAATCTGGATGCGATACATGCCGACGTTGCGCTCGCCGGTATCGGGGTCTTTGGTGACGACGCACGGCAGCGTAATGAAGCGCCCGCCGTCGAGCGGCCAGCATTTGAGAATGGGGAGATTGGCGAGTGTGGGTTCGGAGCGCAGAGCATCGCTCTGCGGGCGGAGCGGATGCTCCGCGCTCCATGGCGCCTTTGGCCAAGGGTCGCTCCGGGATGGCGGAGCGTCAAACTTGTGAATGACGTCCTTGCACGGGCCGGAGCTGACGATCTTTGGTTTGGCGTGACGCAGCTCGATTGCCTGCCCCAACAATTTCATCGCCTCGCGCATGGACGTCGGCGGTTTGGCCTTCATCAGTGCGCCCAGTTCACTCGCTACCTCTTCAACCAAATTTGCGCCCATGCTCATCGCCATGCGTTTCCACGAACCCATCGTGTTGATCGCGACCGGGAACGGGCTAACGAGTCCGTTGATGGTCGGCTTTTCGAAGAGCAGTGCCTTGCCGCCGCCGGGCGATTTCATTTCGCGGTCGGCGATCTCGGTGATTTCGAGTTCAGTGGCGACGGGTTGGGAAAAGCGTTTCAGTTCGCCCGCGCGGTCCAGGGCTTCGACGAATTCCCGAAAGGATTGATAAGCCATTGCGGCACGAGATTAGCAGAAGTGCTCGCGCTGGCAATGAGCGCCGACGTAATCCAAGCTTTATTCGCATGATCTGCCTGAAAATGAGTCGTCTCGACCGAGCGTTGACCCGTTTCAAGCGGGTCGTATTGATCACGGTTGCCGTGGCAATGCTCCCATTCTGTTCAACGGCCGAACGGATCAACCATGAAGGCCGCATCCTTGGACCCGAACCCATGGTTTCGGAACCGGTTTTGTTCAACACACCCGAGGCCGACTCCATCGTTTCCGCACTGCAAATCTTCCCGACAACCAGCGCGTGGAACGAAGATATCTCCCGACGGCCGGCGCTCGCGAATTCGGATGCGATGATCGCGAAGATCACTTCCGAGCTTTCTTCGTCGCGCCGCACGCTGCGTCCGTTCTACGAAATGAACTTCGTGCTGGTGCCCGACAACCAATCGTCAGTTCCCATCGACTTCACTTACTATCCGGATGAGTCTGATCCGTCGCCATACCCGATCCCAACGAACCTGCCGATCGAAGGCTGGCCGCGCGAGACGGGATCGCTGAGTTTGAACGAATGGCAGCAGGACGTGAACGGAACCGGCGGCGACCGGCATTCAATCATCGTTCAACCCGGAACCGGCGGCCTCTGGGAAACGTGGCTGACCCAGTTGACGAGCAGCGGCTGGGAGGCGGCGAACGGCGCGAAGTTTGATCTGAAGAGTAACGTTCCACGACCGGCTGGCTGGACCTCCGGTGACGCGGCGGGGCTTTCGATGTTTGCCGGGCTCGTGCGCTACGATGAATGCGAGCGCGGAATGGTCGAACACGCGATCCGGCTCGTCGTCAAGCACACCCGCGCGGCATACATATATCCGGCCAGCCACTATGCTTCGAATCCGTACACCACCGATCCTGACGAACCCGCGATGGGCCAGCGGCTGCGGTTGAAATCGTCGTTTGTCATTCCGGACAACTGGACGATCGAAGAAAAGGCCGTGCTTAAGGCGTTGAAAAAGTACGGGGCGATCGTCGCCGACAACGGAAACTTCTTTTCGATTTCGGTCGCGCCGGATGACCGTTTTTCCGACACGGCGTTTGATCATCTTTCGAGCATCGGTATCAGCAATTTCGAAGTCGTTCAAACAACAGGTACCAACGAAGGTCCGCGTTCGCCAGGCGCGCCGTCGGCCAGCGCGGGTGCGGATGCCACGACGATCCCCGGAAAACCACTCCAGCTGGCTGGGTTCGTTGACGCATCGTTGCCGGTTACCATTGTTTGGAAAAAGTATTCAGGACCGGGCTCGGTTGTTTTCGACGATGCGACCAAAACGAACACGATTGCGACGTTTGATCAACCGGGTCCGTACACCTTGATGCTGAGCGCGGACGATGGAGTACATGCCGTCGCTTATGACGCCGTGGTGGTTCAAGTGAGCAACGGTATCCAGCTTCAGGTCAACCGAACCGGCGAGAATATTGAATTGTACTGGACCGGTGGCAACGCACCGTTCGCCGTGGAAAGTTCTCCGACGATTCCCGCCGTTTTCTGGGATCCGGTAACTAATACGGATGCATTCTCGCTAATTTTGCCAGTCGATGATTTACGGCGCTTTTTTCGAGTGAACGGCCAACCTTGATCTTCACTTGACGCCGTAAAGGAGACGATGATTTGTCGTGATTGGATCTCGACGGATTAGCGAAAGCGAAGTGAATACAAATCCGCATCTTTCATGACAAAACGCAGGCGCACCACTTTGCCGGAAAAGGAGCTGACATCGGAACCATCGCGCCAGCGTACGACTCGTTCGATCTCGTCACCGATGGTCTCACGCGCATAGGCAAGCGAACGGCCGGGAACCGGCTGACCATCGGCGTCCTGCAACTCCACCCGGATATCGCCCGCCGCCCCGCTGGCAAAATTGATGATCAACTCACCACCGCTGAACGTGAACGGTCGGGTGATCATTTCGCCGCCCGCGAACGGCGCATGCACTGAGGCGAAGCCATCCGTCCGCAAAGTGTAACGCAACAATTTGGCAGTCGGCTGCGCGTAATGCGCTTGCTTGTAAATCGACATCTCGCCGCGACCGGTCGGTACCACGCCCAACGCCGTCAATCCCGCCCGGGACGCCCAATTGCCCAGATCATTCCCCGGTCGAATAAAGCCTTCCATGAACGTCCGATCATAGCTCGTCCCGCCGCGACTTGTGAGCAGCACCGTTTCCGCGGTGTCGCCGGCGTAATTCTTGTTCACGTGAAGTAGCCGGGCCTGTTCCTCCGTGAGGACCTGCCGGCCCGGCATGAAGCGCATCGCGAGGGCGATGTAGATGGATGATTCGCGGAAATAGGGATGAGTCTGATTGGTGTAAAGATGTTCCCACGGCGTGTCACCAAAGGTCATGCGCGCTGGCTTGGTCCAGTGACGAAAGTCTTTGGAAGTGGTCCGCGCAATCGTCCGGAAATCCGTCGGCTCCCAGCGTTCACCATTGGCGGTGCCACCGGTGAAAACGCGAAAATAAAGAACGTAACATCCCTCGTTCACCGACCAGAACGCGACGTTCTGCGAATCAAAGGCACCATCACGAAAGACCGGTTCTTCGCTCATCTTGCGCCAGTGGATGCCGTCACCACTGGCCCACGCGACGAGTCCACTCTTCGCCGTGCCAGCGATGGCCTTGAATCGCTCTTCCGCCGAAACGCCCGGTCGCGCGTCGAGAAACGGACTGAAATTATGCGAGAATGGCGCAGTCCCGTGGAGGACGCAGTTGTTGTCACGTGTGCCGTTCACTTCGAAGAGACCAAGATCGGGTTTGGTCCAGTGAACGCCATCGCTGCTTTCGGCGTAACAGGTGGATTCATTTTCCGAGCCGTCGGCGCCGGCCTTTGGCAAACCGCGATAGTACAGGCGATACAGCTTCCCATCGTGAATCACCGTCGGGTAGCCGCAAAAAGCACCTTCCCAAGGGGCATCGAATTCCAGCGCCACACCCGCGAGCACGGGCTTTTGCAGCTGCAATGTTGCGCCATCGAGACGATCAATCAGGTGATGATCGACAAACAATTCGAGATGCGATCCCAGCTTGACCACATGGGTTTCGGCCGACCGGACTGGGAGCGCCACAAGGGGGAGCAACGCCAAGATGCACAGCCAGCGGACGGAGCCGCCTCTCGTACCGCCCGTAGCGGTCAAACGCCATGAAAAGGTCAGGCGGATCATCGCAGTAGTTCCAACGGGTTGTGGCGAGTGATGCCAAAAAAGAATGACCGGCCGGAGACAAATGGTTCGCGCATTTCAAAGTTCTCAAACGCGATGCCGCCGGGAATTGGTTGTTTGCTCATCCAATAGGTATAGCGGGCGTTCACGATCGCCTTCAAATCGGGCGCAACTTCAGCCGCTGGTTTTCGCCAATACTGAGTGACCTTGGCGCCTTGGTAATCCCAGAAATATGGCCGCCCAAATGGCTGCACCGAAGATGGATCACTTTCGTCATTCGCGATCGCGACAAGCACGTCACCATCTTTACTACGCGGCAGCCGATCGAGATCGATGATCGTGTGCTCGGCGAAATTCACGTCTTGGTAGTCCGGGTACAGCTGCAAACTCGAAACCGGCCCATCGGCAAGAAACAGAATGCGCGTTCGCGCCTTGTTACCCATCGTCGCAGTCAGAATACAGGCATCAATCGGTGCGCTATCCTGGTCCGCAGTGACGGTGAGTTTCAGTTCATCCGGCCGGTCGCTTCGTTGCGAAAGTTTCAACCGCACGTGAGCCCCGTTGGTGAAGCGCTCGATAAATACGGTGACGGCTAATTCCTCAACGCCGGGCCCCACCGTTGAAATCGTCCCCGGATCAAGCTGCGGCGATTTGACCACTGGTTGATCGATATCGCCGGTCCAGAAAACTCTGCCGTTTTTCTGGTCAAATGCGCTTTTCTCCAACTCGCTGAAACCGCGTTGGTGGCTCACGATGGGTTCCACGGCGATGAAGTTGATCAAATCGTAGCCACCGTTCGGAAGCGTCGGATAACCCAAACGGATCAAACCGCGCGGCCCTCCACTATTGCCGGTGAAACCAGCGGGATGCAGGGCGAATTGGAGCCCGCCTTCGATCCCCCAAATTGGCGCGTTCGTGGTCAACCCGGCGCGAATCCAGTTTACCGTTTGCTCAGCCGCCAGTGCGGAAGAGCTGATCCAAAAAGATAAACCCGCGAGGAGGACAAATCGGAAAGGCATCAGCGGAAAGGTATCGTCTCCACGGACGCTGGCAACTCGGGAGGTGGCGAGGTGGGACGGCAGGACATTGATCCGTGCCGACCTGTCCGTGATCGAGTTGTGTCCCGTTGAGCCATTTACGACGCGGGCGGTATGGCGTGTCGCCGTCCCTGATCACGGACCGCGAAACGGGGTCCGCCACCAGCCATGGTTTTGCGTGACCGTTAGCGTTTCGCGACGGCTTGCAGATAAATGCATTTCAGATACTCCGCTTCCGGAATACGGGCCGGATGATCGGGCGCGTGACGCGTGGTGCGCAGCTCAACGAATGAATGCCGCGAACGGCGGGCTGCCATGCGAACGGCTTGAAAAAACTCATCCGCCTTCACGTGCGCGGAGCACGACGCGGCTACGAGCACACCATCGGCGCGCAGTAAATTTGCGCCGGCAGTTGCGAGTCGTTCATAGGCCGCCAACGCACCCGGCTTTTCGGATTCGCGTTTGGCGAGAGATGGCGGATCAATGATCACCATGTCGTACGTCGGCCGACTGTTCTTTTCGAGCCAGTCAAACGCGTCTGCCTGAACGGTTTCGTGGCGGCACTTTTGCGCCAGATCGTCAGCGCGATTGAGCTCGAAGTTGCGCTTTGCCGCCGCGAGCGCATGCCCGCTAATGTCGAGATCCGTGGTGGACGTTGCGCCGCCGGCCGCTGCGTAAACCGAAAATCCGCCGGCATGGCTGAAAACATTCAAGACGTCGCGGCCCACTGACATTTCGCCAACCAGCTTCCGGTTTTCACGTTGATCAAGAAAGAATCCCGTCTTTTGCCCACGAATCACATCGGCCTCGAAGACTTTTCCATTTTCGCGAAATACAACGGGTCCATCAACTGGCGCTCCACGCAACACCTGACCGTCGGACAATCCATTATTGGCAGCGGCGGTCTGGATGTTTCGACTCAATCGAAGGACAATCGTTGTTGGGTGAAGATTTTCTTCGATCAATTCGACCACGCGTTCGAGATGTGGCAACCACGCGGCCGTGTAGATTTTCAAAACAGCGCAACTGGCGTATCGATCAAGTACCAGACCGGGCCAACCGTCGCTCTCGCCGTTGACGCAGCGGTAGCCCGTGGTCGCATCGTCGAAAAGCGATGTCCGCAAACGCAGCGGGATGTCGAGGTGTTTGCGCCACCATTCTTGATCCAGCTGAACCGGTTTGCCCGCGTGCAGAATGCGCAAGGCAATCGGCGACTCCGGATCATACAAACCGATCGCGAGGAACCGATCGTGTCGATCGTAAACGACAGCGAGGTCACCCGCGTTTCCAGTCCGGCTCAATTCGCGAATTCGATCCGCGAAGACCCACGGATGCCCGCCGCGCACAGCTCGTTCGGCCGCCGGGGTGAGGCGCACTTTGAGTCGATTTTGTTGAGGCGCGGAACTTTTCATTGGACCAACGCCGGCAGAGTTTCACAGGCAGCTCGTCGGCGTCCAGACCGGCGACTTGCCGGAAATGCCGCAAATTCAAGTCTTCGTGACCATGAGGCATCAAATAAATGGCCAATTGCGGATGACTTGCGGCGGTGAATTTCTGCCCTAATGTCGTCGCGTTCGCGCGCTGGCGGAGCGATATGACACAACAATTCGCGGCCATTTCCGGCCTGATTCTGCGTTGCAAATTGTTTCTTCGACTCGGCCCTTGCCATACCGGCAGGTCCTTGTTGGAATCGCCCGCGCGTCGCCAAATCCATGCAGTCGTATCCCAAACATTATTGCGGTGTCTTCGGCATTTACGGTCATCCGAACGCCGCTGAACTCACGTACTACGGGCTTTACGCCCTCCAACATCGCGGCCAGGAAAGCGCCGGGATTGTCACCTCGGATGGCAAGTCGTTTCGTGAACATAAGGGCATGGGATTGGTGCCGCAGATCTACTCCGGGGATGTGTTGCACCATCTCGTCGGCCAAATGGCGGTGGGGCACACACGTTATTCGACCACCGGGGCGTCGCATATTCGAAACGCCCAGCCGATGACGATTGATTGTGCCAAGGGGCAAATCGCCATCGCCCACAACGGCAACCTGACGAATGCCGGTCCGCTGCGCGACGAACTCGAAGCCAAAGGCCTGATTTTCCAAACGACGGTCGATAGCGAGATCATTCTGTATCTGCTCGCCCAACCGGAAAACAACATCGTGAAGACGGTCCGGCGGATCGAAGGCGCCTATTCGCTGGTGATCATGACGCCAACGGAATTAATCGGCGTGCGCGATCCGCATGGCTTCCGGCCCTTGTGCATCGGGAAACTCGGTGACGCTTACGTCCTTTCCAGCGAAACGTGTGCGCTGGATTTGATTCAGGCAAAGTTCGTCCGCGATGTGGAACCCGGCGAAATCGTCGTCATCAACGAAAACGGACTGCATAGTTTTCAGGCCTTTCCCCAACATCAGCGCCGGGCGTTTTGTATTTTTGAGTACGTTTACTTCGCCCGCCCCGACAGCACGATCGCGGATCGCAACGTGTACAAAGTCCGCGTTGAAATGGGCCGCCAGCTTGCCCGCGAAAACAAGATCGAGGCGGACATGGTGGTCCCGGTGCCGGACAGCGGGAACTGCGCGGCGCTCGGTTATTCCCTCGAGTCGGGCATTCCTTACGAGATGGCGTTCGTTCGCAACCACTATGTCGGTCGCAGCTTTTTGCAGCCGTCGCAGTTGATTCGCGACTTCAATGTCCGCGTGAAGCTCAACCTCATCGGCGAACTGGTGAAGGGCAAACGGGTCATCATTGTCGATGATTCCATCGTCCGCGGCACCACGAGCAAGACGCGCGTCAATAACCTGAAGGAAGCCGGCGCGAAGGAAGTGCACGTGTTGGTCAGTTGTCCGCCGCACATGAACCCGTGCGTCTACGGGATTGATTTTCCCGACCGCAGCAAACTGGCCGCTGCCAATCACACGCTGGAGGAAATCTGCCGCTACTTGAACGCGGACTCGCTGAGCTACCTGAGTCTCGACGGTCTTGTGCAAGCCACCGGAAAGCCCAAGGAATCCTTTTGCATGGCGTGCTACGACGGGAACTATCCCGTGCCGTTCGATCCCTACCTCGACAAACAAATTATTGAGAACCGGAAACGCCGCATCCAAGGCTTGTCCGGCGAATTGTCCGGCGATCAAAACCAGATCAAGTTATTGTAGAGGCGCGTTTCAGACGACCTCCAACGGACACTTGGGCAACGCATCGAGAAACGCCTGTCCATAGCGCTTGTTCAGCACTCGGTTGTCGAGCACAACGATAATACCCTTGTCGGTCTGGGTGCGAATCAAGCGACCCACGCCTTGGCGGAATTTGAGGATCGCTTCCGGCAGCGAGAAGTCGCCGAACGAATTGCCGCCCTTCGCCTCGATGTCTTCGATGCGCGCCTCGATCAGCGGATGATCCGGCACCGCGAACGGCAAGCGGGTGATAATCACATTACTCAACGCTTCGCCCGGCACATCCACGCCTTGCCAGAAGCTGTCCGTGCCGAACAAAACCGAGTCAGTGTCCTGTTTGAATTCCTCGAGCATCGTCGAACGAGGCATGCCGGTGCCTTGGACAAAACATGCCAGCCCGAGTTCATCGAAGAACGGCTGCATGCGCTCGGCAACTTCCTGCATCAGTTTGAAATTGGTGAACAAGACAAACGCCTTGCCGTGGGTCTGCCGCACGAAATGTTCGACCCATTTAATCAGGGCATCCTTGTAACCGGTGTCACGCGGATCGGGCATCTTGCCGACCACAAAGAGCTTCATCTGCTCCTCATAATCAAACGGTGAACCAACCTGAAGTCCCGGCGCATCGGCGCCGCCGACCCGGTTTGCCACGTAGGCCAACGGGGTAAGTTTGGCTGGTCGCAAGGGTAGGACAGGCATCTTGCCTGTCTGTTTCGAAACCGACGCGCGTTCTCCCGCCGATGACTTTTGAACCACTAAAGCGGAATTCTTCTCTCCTGCTTGGTCTGCCACTCCCGAGTTTTCGGAAGCCTTACGAGACAGGCGGGACGCCTGTCCTACACTTGAGCCGGCCCCGACAACAAACCCTTGCTTCAAGCCAGCTTGTTCAGGGTTTCTACAGATATATTCCTCAATTCGTTCCAAGTGATGTTCACTGCGAACAATCATGTCGAACGATTCATCCTGCCAGAACCGGCCGGTTCGGCCGAGTTCCTGGTTGATCTTCTTGGCCGAAAAACTCTTCCACGAATGCATCACCTCAGCCAGCGTGTGCTCACCCAAAAGCCGCACCGTCAGATGAACATGATTCGGCATGATCGCATAGCGGCCCAGGATATAGCGATCGCCGTCGAAGTGACGCAACGTTGTCTCCACAATCTGACCCACTTCCGGTTTTGCCAACAAACAACTGCCTGCTCCTTGATCGAGCCATTCCTCGATCTGATCAGAAAACAACTCCAGATATTTCTGCCGCTGCGCGGCGGAATGCGGCGGCGGATTTTCTTTCTGCCATTCCTTCCGCTCCCTGTCCCACGTTTTCAGTTTGTCCTGAGGCACTGAATCGGCCAGTCGAAACGTGACATAGTAAGTCACGCCATCTTGCGACCAATGGGGTAAATGCCGTGAATGCGTTCCGATCGGTTGATCTTTGTCGAACGCGGAAAAGGGTAGGACAAGTATCTTGCCTGTCTTCGCCGAAGTATGGGAACGATCTTCCGCCGATGGCGTTCCTGCTGATTGCGCGATATCGGCTGCCTCTTGTTGTTTGGTCGCGGCTGAACCAGTGTTGGCGCCACCAGACAGGCGGGACGCCTGTCCTACCTTGTTAGACACCTCGTCTTTCGTCGCGAGCGTCGCGCTGGTCATGATCACCGACGTGTCGCTTTCGAAAAGGCGCAGGCGCAGGTATTCGGCGATGTCGATCGGCGCGGCGTTCAGCGCGAGGTTCCGCTGCGCTTTGCCGGTCCGTTCGACCCAGTAAACCATGTCATCGCGTTCCTGGCTGAGAAACAGGATCAGCTCGTCCCGAAGCTCGGCCAGCCGACGATTGCACTCCACGAGTTCCTGTCCCGTGTCCGCGTCTTCGCT
This sequence comes from bacterium, assembly GCA_016124235.1. Taxonomy (GTDB): domain Bacteria; phylum Verrucomicrobiota; class Verrucomicrobiia; order Limisphaerales; family RI-55; genus RI-55. Next base: position 82,541 of record WGOC01000019.1, read on the forward strand.
GCCCTTGATCAAGTTGCTCACCGACTCGCGCAATCTCTGGATCGCGAGCGTCACCGAGTCCTCCACGAGTTGAGGCCGCCGTATGCGCAATTCACTCCATGAACGGTTCGTGTCACCGCCGGATTTCCGGGCTTCCCGCTTGGCGCGCAAAGCTTCGCAGGCTTCCTCCACGTGTTGAAAAAACTGCTCGCTGTTCTCCAACAAATCCGACACGAGCTTCACCGCGGAGCCTTCGCGCAACGTGGCGAGGAGCCCTTTCTGCGTCTTGGGATTCCACAGGCGATTCAACGCCCAGCGCATCTGGCCGCTGCTCACGCTGAGTCCTACGTGCTTGGACGCGACTTGCTCGACGGTGTGCGCTTCATCGAAGATCACAAAATCGTTTTTGAACAGGATGCCGCCCTCCTGGTCGTCGCCGATGCCGCCGAGCAGCGTGAAGAACAACGTGTGATTCACCACCAGCACATCGGCCGAAAGGATGCGGTTGCGCGCGCGTTGAAAGAAGCAGATGCCGTTCTGTTTGCCGAACTCGGACTGGTAACCACAAATCTTCGGTGAACACATACCGCGCTCGCTGCACACCTGCGACCAGACCTTCGGATCCGGTTCCACATCGAAGTCGGACAAGCTGCCGTCCTTGGTTTCCTTCGACCATTCATAGATGCGTTGCAGTTCGTTGATCTCCGAAGAAGTGAACAGGCTGTCCGCCTGTTGCATCGCCTTGTGCAGCCGACGCGAACACAGGTAATTGCCCCGGCCTTTGAGCATCGTGAAATTGAACTTCACCGGCAGCACCGCGGCGAGCATCGGCAGGTCCTTTTCGACGAGTTGCTCCTGGAGATTGATCGTGTGCGTGCTGACGACCGCCTTCTTGCCCTGCGAAGTGGCGAATAAAATGGACGGGATCAAATAGGCCAGACTCTTGCCGACGCCGGTGCCCGCCTCGACGATCAAATGTTCGCGTTCCTGCAACGCCCGTGCGACGGCGACGGCCATCTGTTGCTGTTGCGGACGATACTCGAAATTCTTCGCCTTCGAGAGCAAACCGTCCGGGGAAAAGATCGACTCCACCTGCTGCACGAGATCCGTGCCGCCGGTCTCGGTGGTGGGGTCGAGAAAATTGATCACGCGCGGAAACTAGCGGGATGGCTGCGACCGGGCCAGCCTTTCCCAGACAAGCATGCCTTTGAATTTGCGTACGCAAAGAAACCTACATACGCGTTGTTCATTCCCAAGCCTTGGGGGCCCGACGGAACCCTCAATTCGAAAACGCCATATTCACAATGCTGACGGCTCGCGTGCCGCTAGCTTTTCACGAAAAGACGAGTTAAGCACATCTCCAGAGCTGTCACCTTTGCCGTACGACTGCCACCAATTACTTCGGGTAGAACAAAAATTCGTCTTCAGACTCGCCTTCGAGGAATTCTCCGATTGAAATGAGTGTCTGAAGTATCTTGTTCGCCGCCGGTTTTGATTTGATATCAATGTGTAGGTTTTGAAAGTCGAAGCTCTGATGCGGACGAAGATCGTGAATGGAATGATTAAATCCCAAACCTTCGGTACCGATGCTCGTAATTGTAAGGGTACAAACTCCTGAGCCTCTACAATGCAGCATATATCCAAGCTGGTCATTCACTTTTCCAATTATATGCCCTGTTCCCCACGGTCCACCGTTGATTCTTACGCGGTATTTCCGATCCAACAGATGCCATTGATTCTTCAGACTGCGAATTGTGCCAGGAAACAATCGCAACATTTCCATTCGCTTGTAAGGTCTTGGTCGGGACAACTGATCCTGTGTCGCGAGACCGCCGACAAAGTCCAAATGCAAAATCTTCCGTATCTGATGACCGAAATCAAAGAATTCCTTGTTGTCTATGCCGTGAATATCGCTCGCCGACACTTCGAACCGCAGTTCATTCGATTTGGAGATGATCCTTGGCATGACAGAAGTAATTTGAATTTCTTTGTGTGCAAGCAAATGTATTCCCGATCCGGCAAGAAAACCAAACTTGGAATTGCGGTCGGCGAGTCCAACGCAAAATAAGTTTTTTGCTTCGAATTGGGACTGATAACGAGCTGCGCCGAGACTGTATTTGAGCGAAGGGCAATTATCGGTCATTAGTTTTCTTCAGCCAGCCTCTCCACCGCCGTTCTCGTTCCGGCCACGATTCCCCAACCGGGCGCGATGAACCAGCCGACGATGGGGATCAAGGTCAGGAGGGTAAACCCACTGCCGCAGCCGATCAGTCGCAATTTGTTCTGTCGTGCAAAACGAAAACTGGCACGAACGTCATAGCCTTTGCGCTCGAGCGTGGGATCAACGAAGCCATGGCCGGCCAGCAACATTTGCGAAAGCGGCAGCAGGCACGCCATCAAGAATCCACCGACCACAGGCACAAGCAGCAGGAGCAGGCAGACCGCAAAACTGACGATCGACAACCCGAGACTGATTACACTCATCAGCACGGCACGGCGGGCGCCATCCCACATGGATGCTTGGTTTCGCCCGCCGGCCTTCTGAGGCGTAATGGCCGATTCCACGCGTTCGGAAACATAGCTCAACACCGGCGCGTAACAGATCATGATCACATTACGGTAGACAATGAAGCCGAGGTAAGCCAGCCCGATCGAAAGCGCGATCGTGACAATCCAGACAAAAGCCGGATGCTGCAAAAAGCCGGGCATCCAGTGATCGCGCAGATATTGCGCTTCAGCTCCCAGATAGTTCCAACCCAGCCAGATGAGCACGGGAAAATAGAGCAGACTTAAAATGCCGGGCGCGATCAACCAACGCCACAGTCGATGGCGGTGAATGATTTTGCCGGCTCCGAAGTAATCACTGAAACCTTCCCAAAGATCTTTCATGAAATGCCTGTCCGCGCGCGGTGTTACGAAATCGAAGACTCCGCGGAAATCATTTTACCGATAAGTCGACCGTTTATTCGGCCGCCATATCCCGGCCACGAATGTCGCGGAATTGTCTGCTGCGAACAATCGTCTCGAGCGCGGCCGTGATGTGATAGTCGTGTTTCTGGAGTTGATCGCGCATCTCGTTGATCAGCGGACTGTCGGAAAGCATCACCTCGCGGCCCAACGAGTAGCCGAGCAATTTGCGGCAGAACTGTCGGAGAAACGTCTTGCGGCGATCGTTCAACAAATAATGGCGCAGGCCATCCAAGCCATCGAGTTCGGTGCCGTCCATGACCTTGCTATGGGTGTCGATCGGTCGACCACCCAGATCCTTGTCGCGAAAACGGCCAATGCCGTCAAAGGCTTCCAAGGCGTAGCCGTACGGATCGATCCGGCGATGGCAGCCGTAGCATTTCGGATCGGTGCTGTGACGCAGTGTCAGCTCACGCACCGTCAATGTTTGCGTGGCCTCCTCTTCGGGTAATTGGGGGACGCCCTTCGGCGGCCGGGGAAGCTTCTCGCCGAGCAGCGTTTCGGCGACCCAATTGCCGCGGAGGATCGGGCTCGTTCGCGAGGCGCCGGATTGTTTTGCGAGCGTGGCCGCCAGGGCCAGCACGCCGCCACGGGAATACTTTTTCGCACCGTCGACGCGATACCAATCGTCGGCGTCCGCCCCGGTAGGGCGAGGCTCCTGCCGAGCCAACACATCAATTTGATCTTGGCTCCGCGGGAGCGTTGCCCTACCGGCTAGAGAAATCCCATAAAACTTGGCAAGGTCCTTGTCCACCCATGCGTAGTCGGCATCTACGATATCCAGCACGGAGCGATCATTTTGGAAGAGATCGGTGAAGAAGCGAATGGTCTCCTCATACATCGCACCACGCAGTGCGTTGAAATCTGGAAATGTTTTTTCGCTCTTCTCGTCCAACGACGCGAAATCATAAACGTGCAGCCACGTGCAGCCAAATTCGGTGGCCAGCCGACGGACGCGCGGATCGTTTAGCATGCGACGCATCTGCGCGACGAGCACGTCCGGGTTGTGAAGTTTACCGCTCGCAGCCACGGCGAGGAGTTCCTCGTCCGGCGCGGATGACCAGAGAAAATAGCTGAGCCGCGTGGCCAGCTCCCAATCGTTGACCGGACCCGGTTGGTCGCCGGCAGGTGGTTCTTCCAACCGATACAAAAACGGCGGTGAAACGAGTACCCGTGCGAGCACCAATCGAATCGCGTCTTCGTGCGGCAGTTCCTCGTCGCGCAACTTTTGATACAGGTCGCGAAGCTGATTTCGTTCAGCATCCTTGAGCGGCCGACGATACGCGCGGCCGGCAAATTTCAAAACTGCATCCAAGTGCGCCGGTTGTGTATCAATCAAACGCTGGCGAAACGCGGCGGCATTCCGCTTGATCGGTTCGCGCATCGGTTCGAACACACTCGGATCGGCATCCTGCGTGGCGTATTGCCAGAGTTGTTCGAATACATCGACCAGCTTGAGCGCATCCTGAGAAACGTAACGCAGTTCATCCCACAGCCGGTCCAGTCGCGAGGCTTCGGCGTCGTTGAGCATCAGGCGCTCGAGCGGCTCGTCTTCGCGATGGAACAGCCGGAGCGTGATCACTTCGTCGACCGGCACGATTTTGGTGTAGCAAAGGGCAGCGGGGAAGAGCTGCCGGAATTCATCGAGTTCACTCTCGATTCGCTTCCGGGCGGCGCTGCCGTCGTTCGCGATGATCGGCGTCTCGTGGGAGGTGGCGCGTTTGGCGGATGCCCAACTGGCACCGGCGTCTTGCGTTGTGGTAGAAATGGCAACCAGTCCCGTTTCGGCGGCGGGCGGATTGGTTGAAAGCACCAGTTGGACGCTGCCTTCGGCGCCAGTCGTTGGATCGAGTCGCCCCCCGGCAACGAATTCGTAACCGGCAACAAGGTCGGCCGGCAGGTGAATCTCAATTACTGACGGCGCCCCGACCGAAAGGCTTTTAGAATCAATGGCGGAACCGTCGGGACGTTTACCAAATCGTTCTGGGTCGAGCCCAACTTGATCGGTAGTGGTCGAGGTAACGAGGCTTATTTCCGTCGGTGTCTTTGGAGCCTCCTCACGTCGGCTGCTACCCGGCCCGTTGCCAAACAGCGGCCCGCCGAGCGCGGTGAGTTGCCGATTCAAATTGACGTCCGGCGAAGCGGTTTTATCTGCCGAGGGAGCAGTCAGAAGCTTTTGTACCTCAGCCGCGAGTTTTGCCTTTGCATCTGCGCCTTCACTCAACTGCCACTTCGCGAGGACCGAGCCCACTGGCACCGACGGCGGCAGCGGTCCGCCCTTGTCCGGTTCCGTGTAGAAATGCCAGATGCCGGCATTGCCAAAACGATCGGCGTGCGGATTGCCGGCGAGCACATCCGGCGAAACGTCCTTTGCCAGGTCCCATTCGCGACCATCGCCGTCGAGTTGCATCAATGTCAGATCCACCGCCGTCAAATCGCATGAATGATTGCCATCGCGCGGACCGATCAAGACCGAGATCAGGTCGCCCGCGCGAATGCTCAGATTCTCGACGGGCGGAACTTTCACTATCTTATCGCCTTCACCGAGACCACTGGCTAGCCGGCGCCGTTGGGAACCGTGCCGGAATTCCAACGACCACGTCACGCCATTGCCGCACTCGGGATGTGCATGCTGGATAACCGCCTGGATGCGGAAATGACCACTCACAGGACTTTGCCAACCGACCGCCGCATCGAGCGTCGGCGAGGGATGCAGCGCGATGCTGTGCGGTTTCATGTTGCCCGGAATGCGGACATGCTGGTCCGACGAGTTGGCCACGAAATTGGGAGTGTTGGCAGGACCCCAGCCATTGATGAATGCGTAGCCGCTGCCGTTGGTAAAGGTGTTCGTGAAGTGGCTCTCGATCTTCACGGGCGCGGAAACACTGAGTCCCAGATAGTCGAGCCACGCAGCAAAGGCGTCCGGGTCCAACCCGTGCTCGTGTGCCAGTTCCGTCAAGTTGGTGGAACCTGCTTCGACTTCGGAAGCCGCCGCCAGATAGTCGGCGGTTTTGGACAGAACCCGTTCACGCCGGGCAACCAGTTCGTGATGCAGCGCACGCAAATCGCGCAGCAGAATCGTCGGCTTGCCGGGCGCGACAAGGCGGGGTTCCTCGACGATCACGTTGTCACCGTTTGTTCCGTCCCCCGCATCGGACGTCGCGAGATAAAGCGTCAGGTCATGATCGAGATCCGACGGAATTTTTAAGCGCAACTCTTCCTGCGCCTGCACCGGCGTAACCGCCTCCATCCAGGATTTGGGGCCGCCTTTTTTTCCAATGTGGCCGACGGTGTTGAATTTCCAAAGCGCGTGTTGCCAGCGCGAGATTTCTTTCGCCAAAGACTCCACGTCTTCCGTTTTCGCCGCCCGCCATTGCCCGCGAATCGGATCAAGCAGGAAAGACGAATTGGTCGCGGTCAGTGTGTTCCAGAGAATGCCAAGGTATTTTGGTGACAAATTCTCTGATGACGCGGCGGAATCGAATGCGTTCTGATTCACGGCGGCAGAACCAAGTTCACGCAGTTTCAAGGTTGCCGCCAGATACTTGTCCAACGGCAGCACGCCGCCGTCTTTTGAATCAAACTTGATGCCCTGCAAATTCACGGAAGTACGCACGCCCTGGTCGGCGTATTCGTGGTAGATGTCGCGAATCTGCGTGAGCAATTCTTCGGTCCAATCGCGGCGCGAGGTGCTCGGGGAAAAGCGAATCCCATCCGGCAACAGGACGGCGTGCGCGGCGACTCCTTTGGCGGCATCGAAATACTTGGTCAACAGCGACGGCGACATCACCAGCGAATTGCCGACGTTCATGAAACCTTCCCCCGACGCGGAATCACCGGGGAATTCCTTCGCCGGATCAAGTGAGTCGACACCAGTCAAATCGCGGATCGTGTAGGTGTATTCGGCGTTGTTGAGTCGTCGCAGCACGACCGGCCCCGGGTCGCCAGCATGAGCCAGTGCGGCCGTGTCCAGCAGTTGATTCACGGCATCGAGCAAACGTTGGCGTTCGTCGGGCGACGGCTGCGGTTTCTTCTCCGGAGGCATCTCGCCGCTGGCCAGTTTCTCGGCAACCAGTTCCCATGATTTTGGATTCTTGAGCACTGCCGCGGCCGTCGTGAACTGTTCGAGATCAAGATCGCCTTTTTGGGTGTCGGTGGAGTGGCAATCGAGACAGTAATCCGAGACGAGCGGGCTGACATTATCGGCAAACGCCTTCAAGTCTGCCGGCCGCGGATCTTGGGCCCGAGCGGCCATGGCGAACAAGCTGACCCAAACCGCGATCCCCCAGAATCGGAGCAGCGCTTTGAATTCCGTTCGCGTTGGCCGGCACGGGATGGGCATGGCTGTATTTAGACGGGAGAACCGGGGACAACCAAGGAGGAAGTTGGGAGAAGGGTGGGACAGGCATCCTGCCTGTCAGAAATCCGACGAGACGAGAGCCAGTCTTGCGAACTTTCCAAATGATTCGGATGATTTGTGAGCCGTTGAACACAGATTGCATCGCACGTGACAGGCGGGACGCCTGTCCTACTCTTGCAGACTTGTTGCCAATCAACCGCACCGTTTGAAATTCGGAACTGCCAAAAAATCCGGCGGTTGGTAATTTGTGGTTCATGCACTTGGCTCGCGTCTTTCATTTCGGCTCTTTTTTGTTTCTTGGACTGATGCTCGCGCTTCCACCGTCGCAATCATCTGCGGCAGATGTGGTCACCGAGCCCCAACTTCCATCCGGGCCCGGACTCGCAAGCCAGTTCGTCGGCGACAAAAAAGTCTCTTCGAGTCCAGCAGTGATCTTCGCGGAGGATTTTGAATCGGCGGACTACAAAAAACATTGGAACGACACGCGCGACAAGGATGGGCAAGTGCTCTCGCTGGTTCGGCTGGGCGGCGACAACGATCAGTTCGGCCAGAGTTTGAAGGTCACCGCCGTGCTCTCACACGACACCGGTGGCGGTCTCACCAAGTGGTTTGAGTCGGCCGACACCTTGTTCATCCGCTTTTATACGCGGTTCGCGCCGGACTGCGATTACCTTCACCACTTCGTCACGTTGCGGGCCAACAAGGGACTGCACGGCAAGGATCGCTGGAGCGGGTTTGGCGGAGCCGGATTGAAACCCGAAGGCGACGAGCGCTTTTCAACCGCGCTGGAGCCGTGGGGGAACTGGGGACGTTGGCCGGCACCAGGGCGGTGGAATTTTTACAGTTACTGGCACGAGATGAAGACCAGTCCGGACGGCAAGTATTGGGGCAACAGCTTCAAACCCGAAGGTCAGCCGAACATCCGCAAAAACGAATGGATCTGCGCCGAGTTCATGATCAAACACAACACACCCGGCCAGCCCGACGGCGAACAGGCGTTTTGGATCGACGGCAAACTCATGGGTCATTGGAAAGGCATCAACTGGCGCACGACTCCCGGCCTGATGGCCAACGCGCTGACGCTCGAAAGTTATGTCACCGACCGCTGGACAAAGCACGAGACGAACGTCGTCTATTTCGATAACCTGGTGATCGCGCGGAAATATGTCGGGCCCATGGTTGCAAAGCACTACGCAGAGTAGACCTTCGGTCGGCCGTTACCGCTGCAAAAGGCAGTCAAACTCGTCCGCCGCCAAAGACTTCCCGATAGACGGGCTCCAGACCACGCAGCAGTTTTCCGCCGTCTCCGGAAAACGATGAGCCGTGCATGATCGCAAGGGTCTTCGGATTGAAATCCGCCAACTCTTTGAGGAGCCGGGCCGTGTTCGACGTGTAAGGCACATATTCCATCAGCGGTCCGGCCTGGTATTCGATCATGGCAGCCTTCGAGCGTTCGAGCACCACGTCGGATTCCGTCAATGGTTCCACTTGCCCCACCTGGTGCATCAGGTCGGAACAAAAGAGCACTTTGTTTGTCTCTTCGAACAACACGCCCGCGTCCCAGCCGTGGGGAAGATGCGGGGTCGGATGAAATCGGAAGCGATACTTGCCGGTTTGCAGAATCTCCCCTTTGGTCAGGCCTTTGGGCGGACGGTCCGCAAAGTCGTTCAAGTTGACGAGTGCCCCCACCAGACTGCAAGCCGCCTGCGCCGAGGGGGCCACTTTCAGCCACTCGTTCAAGCCACCCACTTCATCCACTTCAAAGTGGCTCCAACTGATCCACCGGAGTTTTGAGACATCGATTAATTTTCCCACCGCTTCGCGAAGTTCGGGGAACATGCGGCGCATGCCGGCGTGATACAGCAGCGGCTCTTCGTCGCGGACCAGGAAGTGGTTAAATTGAAGATTAAACTGCTCCACAAAAATGCTGATGCGGAAGACGTCCGGGGAGATTTCGTCAATGGTTGCCATGATGCAGACTTTTGGGGTTGAGGATTTGGATTGAACGTCCGGCGCCGATGACTAAAACGTCGGGGCGTTTCCGGTAAACACTGGCGTTTACTGGAAATGAGCTATCTGATTTTGAGCTGGGTTTGTCAACGTTTTTAGTGAACACTTGTGTTCAACGGAAATGCGACGACGGAAAAGACCTTATGTAAAACGGGCGCGGCAGCAGCAACAGGAACAGACCCGCAGCCGCATCGTGGAGGCCCTGATTGAGCTTCACCAAGAATTGGGCCCCAGGAATACAACCATCGCCGCCGTGGCCGAGCGTGCCGGCGTGCAGCGGCTCACGGTTTACCGTCACTTCGAGAACGAGAGCGCGATGTTGCAAGCGTGTTCGGGGCTTTGGATGGCTAGAAATCCTCCGCCAAACGAAGGACTCTGGCAGGATTTTCCCACCGTCGATGAGCGGGTGCGCGCAGCCTTGTTGGCGATTCACCGGTATTTCGCGAGGAACGAGGCGATGCTTTCCAAAGTGCATCGTGATGCCACCGAAATGACCGTGTTGATACCGATCATGGATGGCTTCAACGACTACTTCCGCAGCCTCGCAGACAAGCTGGCGGCCGACTTGGTTGCCGACCGACCGGCTCGCGAATTGCAGGCGATGACTCGGCATTTCGTTCGCTTTTCGACCTGGCAATCATTGACGCAGGAGAAGCTGTCTGAAGAGGAAATCGCCGAAATTGGTTTGAAGTGCTTGAAGCAGTTGGCGAGCTGACGAACTTAATATTGGAGCAGCACGCGTCTTACGCCGCGAAGCTTCGGCAGATCTCGCGGTAGGCTTCGTTGATTTCCTTCATTCGCTCCTCGGCGGCAACTTGCGCCGCGACATTTTCGTTCCGATGTCGATCGGGATGATATTTGCGCGCCAAAACACGATACATCTTTTTCACTTCAACTGGCGAAGCATAAGCGTCCAACCCCAAGGCGGCGAACCAGCGATGATGTGCCGAAGTACGGGTTTCGTTAGCGCTTTCGGAGGTCGCAGAGTCGTCGAATCCGAAATGGTTGATGCCGAGCAAATCAGCCAAAGCGGTCTTCGTATCGGTGGAGAGGAAGCAGACACCATTTCTCGAGGGCAGATAAATGAATCCGTCCAACAACCGCAGTTGGGGAATAAGGCTGAAGAAATTCAATCCGGGAAAAACGGCGGCCATTTCACCAACATAGACTTTCCGTTTTCGATGTACCATCCATGTCAGCACGGACGCAACGTCCGAGACGTTGGTCCGCATCAGGTGCCGGCACTCCCAAAACGATTCCGAACCACCCCGAATCAAACGTGGTCCGGCGATAAAGATATCACCAACGATGCTACCCATCGCCACGAGCATGTGCTCCGATACTCTGTCCCTCAGATGAATCGGCCCACGAAAACTTCCGAGACCAAACGGAATTCTCCACGCGGCCCAAAAGGACAAGCCTACGATGGCGACGTCCGACACGAGCAGGAACGCCGGTCGCGTCGTGTGAATATCTACCCCGATCAGCGAACTAACTGCATCAATGCGCATCAAGATCATCAGCCCAATCATGGCAGCACATGACGAAGTGAGCAGAACCGTCAGCAAGCCGATCACCATCTGAAACAACCCTGAGGTGATGCAAGATGCACAGCTGGAACGAAGCCGCTTCCGAATCCACCTGTGAAGCGTCTCCGCGTCTGCCTGGCTCAATTCCGGAATTTGCATCGTAGCCATAGAATTATGCACCGCCTGCGAAAATCAATCCTGACGTACTAACACTTAATCTCGCGTTGCCTCTAATCCGTTCGTGACAGAATTCCCTCCTTGGGGCACCAAATGAACATTCCGCTATGAAAAATCTGATTCGCTTCGCACTCGGTCTGTTTGCTGTTGGTTCCATTTCCGTCGGCCAAGCCGCAACTTCACTTCCGCGCAGCGCGCCCGAAGCGCAGGGCGTGTCCTCGGCCGCGATGTTGGATTTCATCAATGCGCTCGACACCCAAATCGAGGCGATGCACAGCATCATGGTGGTGCGCCACGGATATGTGATCGCCGAAGGCTGGTGGACGCCATACGATGCCGAACACAATCACGTGCTCTATTCGTTGAGCAAGAGCTTCACGTCGACGGCCGTCGGGCTGGCGATCGCCGAGGGCAAACTCGATTTGTTCGATCCGGTGCTGAAGTTCTATCCTGAGGACGCACCGGAAGATCCCGGCGCCAATCTGAAGTCGATGCGCATTCGCGATCTGCTCACGATGTCGACCGGTCATCAGGATGAACCTTCCGCCGCCCCGGATGTTGTTTCGCCAAAATCATTTTACGCGCAACCGGTGCCGCACAAACCGGGCACGCATTTCAAATACAACACGGCCGCCACGTTCATGCTTTCGGCGATCGTGCAAAAGGTCACCGGTGAGACGGTTCTCGATTACTTGCAACCGCGTCTGTTCGAGCCGCTGGGCATCGAGCATCCGGTCTGGGACAAGAACTTTCAGGGCATCTGCCTCGGCGGTTACGGATTACGCGTCCGCACCGAGGACATCGCGAAGTTTGGGCAGTTGTATCTGCAAAAGGGCAACTGGCAGGGCAAGCAACTGTTGCCGGCAAGTTGGGTTGAGCTGGCCACCTCGCGTATGATGTCCAACGGCAGCAATCCGCAAAGCGATTGGGACCAAGGATACGGCTTTCAATTCTGGCGGTGCCGGCACAACGCTTATCGCGGCGATGGCGCCTTCGGTCAGTACTGCATTGTGATGCCGGATCAGAACACGGTCGTCGCGATCACCAGCGGCGTCGGCGACATGCAGAAGACATTGAAGGTGGTCTGGGATAAACTGTTGCCGGCGCTTGGGAACACTGCTTTGGCCGCGAACGCGTCGGGTGACCAAGCTCTCCAAGAGAAACTCGCCGGCCTCCAAACGCGGACCGCCGAAGGATCGGCGACGCCGTCCTCCGCGAAGAAGTTCCTGGGTCAGAAGTTCACGTTTCCCGCGAATGATCAAAAGCTCGAAAGCGTGGAATTGACAGCTTCAGGCGACGGCAAGGAACTGACGCTGAACGTCGCGATCGCCGGACAAAAAGTGAGCATTCCCTGTGGTCACGAAACGTGGCTGAAAGCACGCGGTCCGTATCTCGGCGGGGCGCTCGCACAATTCCCGGACGAACCACTGGCTGGCAGCTTCGGCTGGCCGTCGGACAATACCTGCAAGATCAAAGTCGTCGCCTACGAAACGCCGTTCAACACCGTGCTCACGCTGAAATTTGACGGCGATCAGGTGGCATTCGATGCAGAGGCCAACGTTGCGTTTGGTCCGCGAAAGAAACCGGAGTTAATCGGCAAGCGCGATTAGTTTCCGCCGATCTGGAAACACGTGATTTGTCCGGTGCGGTCCTTCGTAAAAAGATGGGCGTTGGCCAGGACGACGTGGGCGATCACTGTTCGTCTGACGCGCTTCATGTCGTGACGTCGATCGTCAATGGGGGCGGCACTCCGTTGCCCGTCATTGGCCAGTAACGGAAAGCCGGTCTCGGAGAGACGCGCCCCACCTCCTCCGTTGCAATGTTGCCAGCTAGGTCATTCGAATCGACTGTGTGTCGAACCTACGTCGGAGAGGCGGCACTCCTGCCGCCTTCCCAGACTGGGCGACAGGAATGTCGCCCTTCCGCTTTGGTGAGCATCGGCTCATTCACTGAGCACAGGTTTGGCTTAGCTCGTCTTGTTGCCAAGCGGACGAACGAGAATTTCCTCGATGCCGACAAACTTCGGCAGACTGGCGACCAGCCAGACGCACGCGGCGAGATCGTCGGGTTGAAGCATGCGCTTGCGCGCCTCGGCGGGCGGGGGCACGGGACGACGATCAAGCAAAGGCGTATTGATGTCACCGGGGAAGATCGAGCAGGCGCGGATGCCGTGTTCCCATTCCTCGAGATTGATCGCCTGGGTCAGACCGTTCTGGCCAAACTTCGAGCAAATGTACGCGGCGCCGGCCTTCGGATTCGCTTGTTTGCCGGCGTCAGAAACGATATTGACGATCGTGCCTTCGTTTTGTTTGCGCATCGCGGGCAGGAACGCCTGCACCGTGTAAAAGCTGCCGTTCAAATTGGCGGCGATGACTTTCTGATAATCCTCCGCCGACAACACTTCGAGTTTGCGCTTGGGAATGTTCGTGCCGGCGGAATTGACGAGACAATCGACGGTCGGAAATTTCGCGAGCACGGATTTGGCAATCCGCTCGACGTCCGCCAGGACGCCGACGTCGCCGGGGCAAAGCAGGACGCGGTTGGTGTCCCCGCCGCATTTGGCGAGCGTTTCGTGGAGCGCCTCTTCACGTCGGCCAATCAGCGCGACGTTCCAGCCTTCGTTGACAAACTTAACGGCCACGGCCAGGCCCACGCCAGAACCAGCCCCGGTGATGACTGCGGTTTTCATGGCCGAGATTTCAACCATAGATGAACGCAGATGGACACAGATAAATGTAAAACCGCTCAAGGCGAACCGCTGATTTTCGCTTATCAGCGTAAACTGAATCCCCGCTGCGATGGAGCCCAGTTAGACTTATTCAGCCAGCGCCTGATGCTCGTAGTTCGGACATCAGCGCTCCGCTCGGTTACCCATTCTCCGTCAGCCGGACAAGGTGCTTCATGAACGAGGATGTGATCTCAATAACAAATTCAATCTCCTCTTCGATGATTGCATCATCGTGTTTAACATAATCATTCTGATACTGGCAGTAATAGCTGAGAAGCGATACGAACATATTCGATAACTGAGCTGATCCGCCGTGGTTCTTAATATGAGCGCCAACAGCGGCCTTCTGATTCTCAAGCGATTTTTCGTTGTCAAAGAGGGCATGGAGTAGCTTCTCAAGGGACAACCTTAGATCATCCAAAACATTTCTTGAGAATGCTCCATGCTTATACTTTTGAAGAGCATCACCGTACAATGACAAGGCGTCGGGATATTCGCCAAGCCAGTGCCTCGTGTCTTCGATTAAAGGCTGGTTTAATTCGGAAGCTTCCGGTTCCGGGTCCAAATGCCGAAACCGTGTTATGAGTTTCAGCTTCAGTCCTTTGCGCTCGGACAATTTCGTATCTCCGAAATTAGGATGATCGCACAACTCCTTAATTATTTTGTACTGCTGTTTGGGTGAGAAGGCCCGAAGGTTTTCATAGAGAGCCGTTCTCTTGTTCGGGATGTGCATACCCATTTGGGTGTGAGGAATCGCCACATTGAATTCGACCGCGTAGGCGGCAGTAGCCTCGATGATCTTGGTGCCACTGAGCCCCGTCCGAGTGTCACCTAATATGTCCGCAGCGTGCCGCAGGAACGTATCCGGAATTATGGCAGGTTCGGCGATCATTTCATGAGGAGCGACATCCGGTTCAATACCTCACATCCACCCACCGCTTCTCGTTCGAAGAGAGCACCGCGGCGTCGATGACGCATTGGACTTTGGCGCCGTGATGGAGTGACGGATACGCCGGGCGTTGATTGCGGATGGCGTCGAGGAATTCGAACATCTGGTCGTAGCGGAAACTGACCAACGGATCGCCTTCGTTGGGATCGCGCGGTGAACCGGGCCAGGTCCAGAAATCCTGCGGGATCGTGATCGGTTCAAGGCCGGTTCCATTCGGTTTGCCAACTTGCAATTGATTCCAGCGTTCGGTGAAGAACACGAACGAACCTTCGCTGCCGTTGATCTCGAGGTAATCCTGACTGCGCCAGCTTTCATTGCGGCCGGTCGCCAGTTTCGAGCTTTCCATCATACCGGTCGCGCCGTTGGCGAACTCGACCATCAACGCCGACCAGTCATCGAGATCCGACGGCGCGCCGCCACGATCGGGAACGAATTGTTTCAAGCCGGCCACCAGTCGTTTCATTTCGCCGTAAAGCTCATGCGCGAAGTTGACGCGATGGGAAAGCATGTCGCCGAGTTCGCCCGTGCCGGCGTGTTTCTTGACCTGTCGCCAACCGAGATTACGGCTGCCCCAATCCTGCAACCGACAGCTCCGCAGATGATAGGGCGTGCCGATGGCGCCGGCTTGCACGCGGTGCATGAGATAACGCATGGCGGGAACGAATTGGTAGGTGAACGCCGTCATATGAACGACACCCTTTGCCTCGGCCAGTTCCGCGACGGCTTTCGCGTCGGCGTGGTTGAGCGCGAGCGGCTTTTCGCAGAGGACATGTTTCCCGTGGTTGATCGCCTCACGCGCGACCTCCATGTGCGTGTCCGTCGCGGTGGCGATGACGATCGCGTCAATGTCGTCGCGGGAGACGATGTCCTGGTAATTCGTTGAAGTCGTAGTGGCGCCGGTGAGACCGGCGACTTTCTTGAGATTGGGCTCGGAAATGTCAGCGAGCGCCGTGATCTCGCCAAGGTCGTGACACATCGCGACGCCGGGGACGTGATTTTGAAGGGTGATGCCGCCGCAGCCGACAATGCCAATTCGGATTTTGCTCATGGATTGAAAGGCCGCGAGTATGCACGGCGGGTCGGCGAAGACAAGACGAGGAAGGGCGTGAACGCGAAAGACCAAGGTCAAAGGACCAAGGACCAGGGAATTTGTAAATCCCAATTCACAAGCCGCGTCCAGTTGTCGGTCGAAACAGATTGGGGATTTGCAATTGGATTTTGCCTGGTCATTTGTCCTTTGAACTTGTGCGTTCAGCGCTTTGCGGTCACTTCCCGGATCATCGCATCAAACGCCTCGGGGGAACGCGGTCCGATGAAACGGCGATGCAAATTGCCGTTGGCATCGATCAACACGTTGACCGGAAGTTCGTTGCCCTGATAAACGAGGCTGCTTTGGCCTTCCGGATCGAGGAGGATCGGATACGTCAAACCCTTCTTTTTCGCGTAGCCACCGACGAGGGCAACCAGCTCGCTGTGTGGCGTTGACGCATTGGCTTTCGTGGGCTGGTCGTCGCCATCTTCGTGATCGCCGTCGCTGTGTCCGTGATCAATTTCGTGCTGGTCCGGCAATCCGTCCAGCGCGATGCCGACGATCGCCAGCTTGTCGCCGTATTCTTTGTGAAGTTTGACCAGATGCGGCAGTTCCGCCCAACACGCGGTACACCAGGTCGCCCAGAAATTGACGAAGACCGGCCGCCCGCGCAGTTCACTCAGATGAACCGTTTTACCGGTGAGATCTTGCAGCGCAAAATCGGGGGCAGGTCGCAACGGCTCATCTGACTTTGCGGCCGGTCCCGGTTTCAAATCGGTCCAATTCGAGGCGTGTTCCTGCAACCACGTTCGCCATTCATCCAGCCCGTGGTTGACTTTCGCCAACTTGTCCGGATCGACCGAGGTTTGCTCGCTGTTCCAGTCATTGTAATCACCACCCAGCGTCGCGCGGCGCACGCCGTAATCCTGACCAGTCCACTCACGCAATGCGGTGGCGGCGGCGATTTGGATGTTCAAACTGTCATTGTTCAGAAGCGCGGCCACATCGGTGATGAGGTTGGTCATTCCGCCAGCGACGGCGGCGCGGATCGCGACAAATTTCAAATCGGGATCAACATCCAACAAGCCGGCCCGAACGAGCGGTGTTGCTTCCTCTTTGTCGAGGTAACGAACGAGGCCCAACGTCAGTTCGCGAACCTGAAAGTCGGGGCACAACGCCGCTTCGCGCAACCAGGCTGGCATGGGTTTCAAGTGGGAAACCAAATCGCTGCTGCTGAGAGCCCGGAGTGCGGCGAGCCGGTGGGGTATCTTCCCCGTGTCATAGAAGCGCTCGATTACCTGGAGCGGCGCGGGATCGTGGCTGATCAAATCCGACACTAAACCGGTGTCCACCGAAGGCGCTGCCAACGCCGCATTCAACGTGACAATGTGTTGAAACCGCGGCCGGAACCAGAACAGCCCGGCGATGACCAACAATCCGAAGATAAGAAAGTAGAGCGGGCGTCTTTTGGGGCGTTGATTCACAAAGAGAGGATGCAGATTTCGACGATTCTATTCCCGCTCGCGCTTGGTTCGCTTTGGTTCACCCGGCGAGCGAGGTTCTTTGGGCGAGCATCCGCCAGATTAGTGCGAACGCCGGCGCAAAATCATTTGGTTTCGTTTCCAGCCATGCGGTTACGGCGGAGGGAGCAAACCAATCGCCGGTTTCGATTTCCTCGGGATGCAACGCAAACGGACCTTCGGCGGAGCATTGGTAAACCCAGACAAATTCCTGGCCGGTCGCGTGGCAGGCGTCCACCTTGAACAGTCGTTGCGGCGCTTCGTCGACAAACAGTCCGATCTCCTCGCCGAGTTCGCGAATCGCGCACGCATCGTAATCTTCGCCGGAATCCAGGTGGCCGGAGGACGACGAATCCCAAACGCCGGGATGGGTGTCCTTCGACATCGACCGCTTTTGGAGGAACAGTTCACCTTTGCCATTGAACACCAGCACATGCACGGCGCGGTGCTTGAGATCGAGCCGGTGGACCTCGCTCCGTGGACGGCGGTCGACCACCTCGTCGAGATCGTTCACCACATCAAAGATTTCTTCAGGCATAAAAATTGAACCGAACGAGAGACGTTAAGACCAACACTCGCCTACGGCAGTCAGTCGTTTGCTGGGTTCATTCGTCGGTCACCAAACGCAATAATACCAATTCGGCGCAATCGCCTCCACTGATTTGAAAGGCCGGTTCGTTGGCGGGCCATTTTCACTATAACTGTATATGGCCCAAGTTCGCGTCGCACAACTCCCCAGCTCGACTAAACGATTGTCCGGGTTAACCCATAGAAGTTCCAATTTATTGGAAGTTAGGAATCCAGAAAGTTCCGCTTGCATGTTTGAATTCAAATTCGCACTGAAATCAAATTTGCGCGACCGATCGTCACTCGGATCGACGACTATCTCCTCCCCCCGCTCCAGAAGACGCTTGGTCAGATTGCCAAATTCCTTTTCGCGCTCAGGTGAAAAATAGACCTTCCAGTCTCTGACCGGATCATGAAACAAGATCGGGAGTATCGCCAAGAATACCACCAACAACAAAGCGCCGGTCGCGAGCACTTTTTCGGCTGTGGTCATTTTCATTCTGGCCATCACAATTTAATTCAATGGTCCCAGTTTATTTGCTCTACCAAAATAGACCCGCAAACATTCGATTCGTTCTGAAAAGCGATTTGCCGAATTTCCACCAAGGCAGGGCGATTGTAATTACGGCGACACCGAACACTGAATAAACCTACATACGAGACCTAAATCGGAACCAGTCTCAGTCGGCCCAAGGCGAAACCAGCAGCAAATCAAATAGTACGTATAGGTAATAATTATTTGCCATCCCTCGGGAAGTGCAGAATACTCCGCAACCCTGTCGGCAGGGTCAGCCAGCGTCATCCAATGAGTAACTCGCACCAGGTCAAGGGTTTGCCATCCGGCAGCTGCCAGTTTCGGTGGTGCCGAACGGTGATTTTCGTCGCTTTGGCCAGTCTGTTGGCCGCACCTGCGTTATGGGCGTCCACGGGTGACTGGCCGATGACTCGCGGCAATCCGGGACTCACCGGAGTGGCCAACGGCACTCTCGCCTCCAAACTCAAACTGGAGTGGACCTTCAAGACGGGTGACGCGATTAAAGGATCGCCCGTCGTCGCAAACGGAACGGCTTACGTCGCGTCCTACGACAAGAAGCTTTACGCGGTGGACCTCAAGTCGGGCAAAAAGAAATGGGAGTTTCTCGCAATCGACGCGATCGAATCCACGCCCTTGGTCATTGGGAATCAGGTCGTGATCGGCGACTTGCTGGGAAACCTTTATGCGGTGGACGCGGCAACGGGAAAATCGAACTGGGTCTTCACTGCGGGTGACAAAATTGTCGGTGGGCCAAATTCGATTGCCGGTCCGGACGGCAAGCCGAAAGCCATTCTCGTCGGCAGCCATGACTTCTTCCTGTATTCGCTGGATCCGGCGACGGGCAAGACCAACTGGGCGTACGAGACGGGTAATTACATCAATGGCTCGCCGGCCGTCGCGAAGGGAATGACGGTGTTCGGTGGCTGCGACGCGATCCTGCATGTCGTGGGCCTGGACAAGGGCGAGAAAATCAAGGAAGTCGACGCGGATGCCTACATCATGTGTTCGGCCGCGCTCGACGGGAAGCTGGCCTTCTTCGGCGATTACGACAATGAGGTCTGGTGCGTGGACATCGACAAAGGCGAAAAGGTCTGGACGTATCGCGATCGCAATTTCCCGTATTTTTCGTCACCGGCTGTCACCGCTGACCGGGTGATTGTCGGAGGTCGCGACAAGCGGGTTCATTGCATCAACAAGAAAACCGGCGAAGCGGTGTGGACCTTTCCGACCCGTGGTCGAGTGGACAGTTCACCCGTGGTATGCGATGGCAAGATCGCCGTCGGTTCGGACGACGGCCGGCTCTACTTGCTGAACCTCGCCGATGGAACAGAACTCTGGTCTTACGAGATCGGTCAACCCGTACAGAGCTCTCCCGCCGTGGCGGGCGGCTGGGTCCTCGTGGGTTGCGATGATGGAAACCTTTACGCGTTTGGTCCCGCCACTTGAGCAGATATTATGAGCACGACAACAACCGCAACACAGCCGACGCCGGCCAAGCCGGTGTTTCAACGTGAAACCACCGCGGGAAATTATTTCGTGGCGAATTACCCGCCGTTTGCCTTCTGGAAAAAGGAGGCCGTGCCCGATTTTCTTGCCGCGTTGGAAAAGCCGCCCCGGCCCCACGTACCGCTCGGTTTGTACACGCATATTCCTTTTTGTCGGAAGCGTTGCCATTTCTGCTACTTCCGCGTTTACACGGACAAAGATGCGTCAGCGATTCGCGGTTATCTCGAAACTGTTTTAAAAGAATTTGCCGTTTACGCGGGCAAGCCATTTGTCGGCGGACGCAAACCGAAGTTCGTTTACTTCGGCGGCGGGACGCCGAGCTACCTTTCGCCGGACCAGCTTAAGTTTCTCACCGACGGCATGAAGAAAATGCTGCCGTGGGACGAGGTCGAGGAAGTCACTTTTGAAGCGGAGCCGGGCACGTTGACCGATCACAAGTTGCAGGCAATTCGTGATCTGGGCGTCACTCGGCTGAGTCTCGGCATCGAGCATTTCGACGATCACATTCTCGAGACCAACGGCCGCGCGCATCGCTCGAAAGAAATCGCCCGCGCCTACGCGTTCGCCCGCGAAATTGGCTTCCCGCAGGTCAACATCGATCTCATCGCGGGCATGGTCGAAGAGACGGAGGACAAGTGGAAGGAAGCCGTTGCCAAGGCGATCGAATTGCAGCCGGACTCGGTGACGATCTATCAGATGGAAGTGCCCTACAACACCGGCATCTACAAACAGATGAAGGCCGAGGGCAAACTGGTCGCCCCGGTGGCCGATTGGGAAACCAAACGTCGGTGGGTCGATTACGCTTACAGCGAATTTGAAAAAGTTGGCTACACCGTCACCAGCGCAACGACGGTCGTGAAAGACCCGGCCAAGGTGAAATTCATCTATCGCGAAGGTCTGTTCTCCGGTGCGGACATCATGTCGGTTGGCGTGGCGAGCTTCGGTCATTTGAACGGGATGCATTACCAAAATCATCACGACTTCGATCCTTACCTCGAAGCGGTGAACTCCGGTCAGCTACCCGTCTATCGCGCGCTCGAACCGACGGCGGACGAGCATTATATCCGCGAGTTCATGCTGCAGTTGAAGATGGGCAGCGTAAGTGCGGACAAGTTCAGGAAAAAGTTCGGCAAGGATCCGCGCGAGCAATTTGCGAAGCCGCTCCAACGACTGAAGGACTGGGGTTTTCTCACCAACGGCGGCGACCGCATCGGCGTCACGCGCGAAGGGCTGATGCAGATCGACCGGTTGCTGCACGAGTTTTTCAAGCCGGAACACGAAACCGGGCGCTATGCCTGATCGACTGACAAAACGTCGCCGCACCTCGATCGCAGCGTGGCTGGCAATGCTCGCCGGATTCGCCGGCGCGGAGCTTGCCTGGGCGGACTTTTATGTGGCGCCCGACGGCTCCGATGCGAATCCGGGTTCGAAGTCCGCGCCGTTTGCCACGCTTGAAGCCGCCCGCGATGCGGTTCGCAAAGCCAACCGCTCCGCGGGAAATTCGATTACTGTTTGGCTGCGCGCCGGTGACTACGTGCGCAATCATGCGCTTGAACTTTCGCAACCGGATTCCGGAACGACCGACGCGCCCGTTGTCTGGCGGAGTTTTCCGGGCGAAAAGGTGCGGTTGTTGGGAGGTGTGGTTTTGCAAAACCCCGCCCCGGTCAAAGACCTGGTGGTGCTCGATCGATTGAAGTCGGAAGTGCGCGACAAGGTGGTTGAATATGATTTGCAGCCACTCGGCAATTCCGATTTCGGCGAATTGAAATCGCGCGGCTTTGGGCGTCCGACGCAGATCGCGCACAGTGAATTCTTCTATGGCGGGAAGCCCATGACACTGGCTCGCTGGCCGAACGACGGTGAGTTCACTCATATCGCCGGATACCCGGACGCGAATGGCGAGGGCGATGAGCATGGAGGAAAAATCGGGGCGCTCTCGGAGGGATTCAATTACGAGGGGGATCGGCCAAATAGCTGGGCCGACACGACAGACATTTGGGTGCATGGATACTGGGCGTATGATTGGGCCAACTCATACGAGCACGTTGCCCAATTGGACACGGCGAAGCACTTGATCAAAACAGCACCACCGTACGGTCAGTATGGTTTTCGAAATGGACAGCGATTTTATTTCCTGAACGTTCTGGAGGAACTCGATCAGCCCGGCGAATGGTATTTGGATCGCAAGGCGAAGAAGCTCTATTTCTGGCCGCCGGCATCGACCGATAAGAATGGGCCAAGAGAGGCGATCCTTTCCGTTTCAGCGGAGCCGTTCTTCAAGCTCAAGGATGTTTCACACGTGACCATTCGCGGGCTCGTGCTTGAAGCGACGCGCGCGAACGGGATTGAAATCCGTGGCGGCGAAAGTGATCTGGTGGCCGGCTGCCTAGTCTGCGACATCGGCGACAACGGAGTGGTGATCGAGGGCGGCAAAAATCATGGCGTCCGATCATGCGACATCTTCGACACCGGCGACGGCGGCGTCACGATGTCCGGCGGCGATCGCCAGACGCTGACCCCCGGCGGCCATTTCGTGGAGAACTGCCATTTCCAACGCCAGGGCCGTTGGTCGAAATGCTACGTGCCCGCGATCCACATGCAGGGCGTCGGCTTGCGAGCCTCGCACAACTTGATTCATGACCATCCGCATTGCGCGATCCTGTTTTGGGGAAACGACCATTTGATCGAATACAACGACATCCATCACATCGCGCTGGAGACCGGTGACGTCGGCGCCATCTACACCGGCCGGGATTACACGTTTCGGGGAAACAAAATCCGCTACAATTTCATTCACGAAACCGGCGGTGTGGGCATGGGTTCGATGGGTGTTTACATGGACGACTGCGTGAGCGGCACCGAGGTGCTCGGCAACATTTTCTACAAGGTGCATTGGGCGATGTTTATCGGTGGTGGCCGGGACCATCACGTGGAGAACAACTTGTTCGTGGACTGCGATCCAGCCGTTCGCGTGGACGGTCGCGGGCTCGACCAATCCCCGGTCTGGCACAACATGGTGGACCAGACGATGCGCAAGCGGCTCGCCGACGTTCCGCTCGCGCTCTATCGAGAACGGTATCCGGCGATGAAATCGTTGGACGAATTCTACGGACCGCCGGAGGGACCTGCCATTACCGGTGATGATTTCAAAGGTGTGCCGCCCGGTGGCAATGTGATCGAACGAAACGTCTGTCAGGGCAAATGGTTGGATGCCAGTTGGCACTCGACCACGGACATGCTCACGCTGCGCGACAACGTCGTGGGAGACAACGTCGGTGTGGCAAATCCGGCGGCCTATGATTTTACGCTGAGTAAGGACTCGCCCGCTTGGAAGGCCGGATTCCAGCCGCTACCGCTCGACGAGATCGGATTGCAACCAGACGAATTGCGCAAGGAATTGAAATCCATTTCTCAAATCGCAAAACAGCAATGATCCGTTTGCCAAAACCTCAATGCCATCGCCCATCATGAGTGCGCCGCCGACAGCCGTTCTCCCGTGGGCGTATCCGTTGGACGAATTTTACGCCTTGTCTGGTTTGCCCTTGCCGGCGATTGAACAGGTGGAAGGCGACGCCGTACCCGAACCACTGCGTTCGCTGCTTGTTCATCAGGACGACATGACGCCGACGCTCGAGAGGTTTCATCAGGCCAAGATCCACGTCCACGTCCTGCGGCGCGAACAGCGCAACGGATTCTACTTTCGTGAAGTCGTGCTGGAAAAGGATTCCGACGATCGACCGGTTGAGTTTGGCGCCATTAAAATCAACCTCAATTTGTTCCAACCCAAGGCGCGCCAGCTGATCCTCGGCGAACGACAGCCCCTCGGCTACATCCTCGCGGATTGCGATGTTGTGCACTCCAGCCGGCCCAAGGCTTATCTCAAGATTCTGGCGGATGATTTCATTGGCGAATCGTTGCGGGTGCCTCGTCGCACCGCCCTCTTTGGCCGGCGCAACACATTGTTTGATCCGCAACAACAACCGCTGGCGGAGATCGTGGAGATCCTGCCGCCGCCGGAGATTTTGCAAAACTGAAAGCTCGTATAGAATCCAAGAAATGAAACAGGAACATGAACACGAAGTGGTGATCATTGGCGGCGGTCCCAGCGGCGCTTCGGCGGCGGCCATCCTGGCGGAACACGGACACGATGTGCTGGTGCTGGAACGTGATCAGTTTCCGCGCTATCGGATTGGTGAATCGCTCCTTCCGTTTACCTACGAGCCACTGAAACGATTGGGTCTCATCGAGACAATGCGCGAATCGGCATTTGTTAAGAAGTATTCCGTGCAGTTCATTTCGCCCTCGGGTCGCGCATCGCAACCGTTCTACTTTTTTAACCGTTACGATCGCGACACCGTCGCGCAGACATGGCAGATCCTGCGATCCGAGTTTGACGTGATGATGGAAAACAACGCCACCAGCAAAGGCGCGCACGTCGTTCACGGTGTCGAGGTCAAGGAACTGATTCAGGAAGACGGACGAGTCGCGGGTGTGCGGGCGGTGGGACCGGACGGTGAGGCGCGGGAATACCGCGCAAGGATGGTTTTGGATTGCTCGGGCAAGGAATCGTTCGCCGCGCGGCAAAACCGCTGGCGACGCAAGGATCCCGAACTCAACAAGGTCGCGGTGTGGACATACTACCGCGGCGCCAAACGTGACGAAGGGATCGACGCCGGTGCCACCACCGTCGCGATGATCCGGGAGAAAGGCTGGTTCTGGTACATCCCGCAGCACAACGACATGGTCAGCGTGGGTGTCGTTGCCGAAGGCAAGTATCTGAGCCGGGACGGCGTCAAGGACCCCAAAGCCATCTTTGAGCGGGAGGTTAAGCAAAATCCGTGGATCGACGAACATCTCGCCGCGGGCCAGCAAGTGGGCCCACATCACATCACCAGCGAGTACTCTTTTCACGCCGAGCATTGCGGGCAGGAAGGTTTGCTGCTCGTTGGCGACGCGTTTTGCTTTCTGGATCCGGTATTTTCCTCGGGCCTGATGCTCGCCATCAAAAGTGGCGTCATGGCTGCCGACGAAGTGCATCGCGGACTGGTCGAAAACGATCTGTCGCCGGATCGCTTTGCGGAATACGCCCGCCTTTTGCGGGAAGGAATCGAAAACATGCGGAAGCTGGTTTACGCCTTTTATGCGCCCAATTTTTCCTTCAAACAGGTCATCGAAAAACACCCTGATCTCGCGGGCGACATCACCGACTGCCTCTCCGGTGACGTGAACAAGGACTTTTCGAAGCTTTGGGAAGCAATCAAGGAATTCGCCAGTGTGCCCGAGGAACTGCCCTATGGGGCACCAAAGGCGCCGGCCGCTGTCGGAGCGTGAGATCCCCGATTCCCGATTCCCGATTTGTGGAATTTGACTCCCCAACGATGCCATTGGCCTTGACGCGCAGAGCGCCGACGGACATCAAGCGGCACGGCAACTGGTCGAGAATTTCAGACATCCCAGCGCCGGGATTGGCGAAGTTCATACTTTGAACCGTCCTGAAACGCGCGCATTTCCGCCACAAGGTCCACGGTCAATTTTCCGGGAACTCCACCTCACAAGCGATGGGTTTTGCCGCGACTTACCATTGAAAAAGGCGAGCCGATTGGCTCGCCTTTTTCGCGATAGTTAGAACCACCAATTTACGACTGAGCGCCCACGTCAGGACTGGCGGTGTCGGCCGGGTTGCTGGCGAGAATCGTCGAATGCTCGAGTGCCGGCGAAATGCTGTTGATCCGGTAGTGCTTCTTGTTGCCTTCCATCTCGAACTCCACTTCGGTACCGATCGGCTTGTTCAGAAGGGATTTGGCGAGCGGCGTCAGGTAGCTGACAATTTGATTGTCCGGATCGGAATCCCACGCGCCCATAATGCTGTAGGTCTCATTCTGGTTGTTGCCAAGATCGGTGAGATTCACCTTGGTGCCGATGCTGACGACATCAGTGCGCACGGCGGCAAAGTCGGTGCCCCGCGCGCGGTTGAGTTCGGTCTCGAGGGTGGCCTTGAGCGACATGAGCCGTTTCTGCTCTTCCTTCGCGGCTTTGAATTCGTGGTTCTCGCGCAAATCACCGTAGCTGCGCGCCACTTCGATATCCTTTGAGTTCGCCGGAATGCGTTTGTTCACCAACTCGTCGAAGTCCTCTTTCTTTTTCTCGAGGCTGCTCCAGGAAACGACGAGCGGCACTTCCTGTTGACGCGTGGATTCGCCGGAGATCAGCGACTGAACCTGCGGGTGGAGCTTCACGATGCGCGCCAGCAGCGATCTCTTGTCCATGTCGTCGAACACAGGGGAAAATTGCAGCGCCCGGGTCAGGTCCTTGACGACTTCGATATCGGCGTCGGCAATCAATCGTTTGAGTAGATTGGCTTCCTTGAGAATGTAATCGCCGAGGCGGTTTGATTTCTTCTCATTGAACTGGTCGCGCTCCATCGCGGTGAGCATCGCGCGGAACAGTTCGGGGGTCATCAAAGAGGAATAATGATCGCCCTTGGACTTGGCGAGCCAGAGCAAAAGTTCCGTGGAGCCGGTGTGGTGATTGACGAAACGTGCCAATGCTTCCTGAAGCTCCGCCACCTTGCCTTCGTTGATCAACAGCGTTGCGCATTCGCCGGCTTGCTTGGCGGGAACTTCGTTGATGGCGCGAATCACGACGTCCGACCAGCCGTTGGGATTGGCAATCTTCAGACTCTCGAGCACCTGCTTGTGTTTGGGTGCCGGAATGCCATCCAAAACCTCCACGAGCGAGGTGTCCTGCCCCCACAATTGAGTGGCGGTGATTTCATCGGGCGTGCCTTCAATTCCCGCAGCCGCCTTCAAATCGTCGCGGATGAAAACTGCCTCCAAGGCGGTGGGCGTCTGGGTGCGTTGATGCGACGCGATTTCCTCGTTCAACTTCGAAACGATGGTGTTCACCGCGGCGGCTTTGTCCGAGAGATCAGCGAAGCTCTTCATCGCTTCAGTGGCGATGAGAATGCGCGCCTTCAGTCCTTTGGCTTCCTTGAACTCGCTCAGCAACCGGTCCTGTAGCGACATCTGCTGTTCCTGGTAGATGACCGGTTCCGACTTTTTGGTTGGCAGGCGGAAGTGACCATCTTTCTTCATTTCCGAACGGGCAGCCTCCCACCACTTGCGCCAATCGTCGGCGATGACATCGGGCACCAGCACACTTTGGATTTGATCAACCGTCGCCTGCCCGCCGAAACTGCCGAGCACGACCTTGATCAATTCCAGATGATGCAGTGCCGCCATCTTGCGGAGCCCCTCCAAGTCCGCCGCTTTGCGCGCCAGAATATGGGTCGCCGGAATGGGCTTCAACGAGTCCGCGGCAAACGCCAGATCCATCTGGTGACCGGGCTTGTCAGTGAAATCAATCGTGAACCGGGCGAACACGGTGTCCACCGTGGTGATCTTGCCGAAACCCCAGCTGCGATGGTAGCAATAGCCGCTACCGGTCAACTCCAAAAGCGGCTCGACATGCTTGCTGCCGAGCTTTCCGGCCGCCACCATTTTCTCTATCTCTTCTCTCATAATTTGC
The DNA here is from genome assembly GCA_016124235.1 of bacterium. Taxonomy (GTDB): domain Bacteria; phylum Verrucomicrobiota; class Verrucomicrobiia; order Limisphaerales; family RI-55; genus RI-55. Next base: position 109,925 of record WGOC01000019.1, read on the forward strand.
CAAAAAACCTCGCGAAAATCGGGTTAACGGGGACTATTGGGCGTGCTGATTGAAAAACCAAGACAATTTGCCGCACGCATCCTTCAACGCCATTTGAAGGGCGGCGAATTCGTTGAAGACATCTTTGAAGACGTAATCGCGGGCTCCGGATTGAAGCCGGTCGACCGCGCTTTGGTGCAGGAAATCACCTACGGCTGCGTGCGTTGGCAAGCCACGCTCGATCACATCATGGACAAGTTGACCAACGGCCGGATACAGGGTCCGCCGATGCGCGTACTGCTCCGCATGGGCATCTATCAAGCCATGATGCTCGACCGCGTACCCGATCATGCGTTGGTCAATGAATCCGTCAACCTGGCCCGCACGACGGGTCTCGAAAACCACACCGGCTTCGTGAATGCGGTGCTCCGGACTTGTGTTCGCGATCGCGACAAACTGATCAAGGAATGGCAGGACTTGAAGAAGACTCAACCTGCCACGGGCTGGTCCCATCCCAAATGGCTCGTGCAACGTTGGGAGAAACGAATGACCAAGGAAGAGTTGGTCGCGTTGCTCGAGTGGAACAACCGACCGCCGTCGGTCTACGCTCGACTCAACCCATTGCGGACGTTGCCGGAAAAGACCATCGAAACGTGGCGTGCCGACGGCATCGGTTACGATTTCAAGAACTACGACTGGGTGCCGGAGAACTTGGTGTTCGAACTAAAATCATTACCACCACTCGCGAAGCTGGCGAGTTTTCAAAAAGGTTCGTTCTACATTCAGGACCCGAGCACGTTGCTGGCGGCGAAGATGCTCGATCCGCAACCCGGCGAACGAATTCTTGATCTCTGCGCCGCTCCCGGTGGGAAAACGACTTACATCGCCCAGTTGATCGACGACGACGGCGAGATCTTTGCCAGCGATGCCGATCCGGAACGGTTGAACCTCGTGGCGGAAAACTGCAAGCGCATGCACATCACTTCGGTCAGCACATACTCCGTTGACGAGTTGGAAAACTACCGGCGCAATGGCGGCGAACTTTTCGATCGCGTCCTCGTCGATGCGCCCTGCTCAAACACCGGCGTCATCCGCCGACGTGTGGATTTGCGCTGGCGACTCAAGCCGGAGGAAATTACCCGGCTGCGCAATGTTCAACTGGAATTGCTTCAACGAGCCACAAGTATGCTCAAGTCCGGTGGCATTCTCGTTTACAGCACGTGCAGCCTTGAACCCGAGGAAAACGAACAGCTGATAACGGCGTTCCTCGAAGACAATCCGTTGTTCGACCGCGAGTCCGAACGAACGCTGTTCCCGCCGCGGGATCAAGTCGACGGCGCCTACGTCGCGCGTTTGCGGAGAAAGTCTTGAACCAGCATTTCTGAGCACATGGACAAACATCAAGTTGCCGACATCCTGAACGAGATTGGGTTGCTGCTCGAACTCAAGGGCGAGAACCCGTTCAAGACCCGCGCCTACGCCAACGGCGCCCGCGTGCTCGAAGGATTGAACGAGCCGCTGGAAAAGATCGTCGCCGAAAACCGGTTGGGCGAATTGAAAGGATTTGGCGACGCGCTGCAACAGAAGGTCACCGAGTTGGTCACCACTGGCCGGCTCAAGTATTACGAAGAATTGAAAGCGTCGATCCCCGCCGGTTTACTCGCGATCACCGAGATTCCCGGCGTGGGTCCCAAGAAGGTGAAAGTCCTCCACGACGAACTTGGGATCGACTCGATCGAAAAACTCGAGGCCGCCTGCAAATCAGGCAAGGTCGCCGAACTGTCCGGCTTCGGCGAAAAGACCCAGACCAAGATTCTCGAAGGCATCGCTTTCAAACGGCAGTTCGCTTCAAAGTTTCATTTGCACGATGCGCTCACCGCGGCGGAACCGATTCTCGAATCGTTGCGCCAGCATCCGGATGTCACGCGTTGCTCGTCGGCTGGCAGTTTGCGTCGCAGCAAGGAGATCATCGGTGATCTCGATTTTCTCGTGTCATCCAAAAAGCCAGGTGAAGTCATCGCCGATTTTGTAAAAATGCCCGGCGTGATGAAGGTGATTGCGCAAGGTGAAACCAAGGCGAGCGTGAATTTGGAGAGCGGGATTCAGGCGGATCTGCGGGTCGTAAGTGATGCCGAGTTTCCGTTCGCGCTGCATTATTTCACCGGCAGCAAGGAGCACAACATCGTCATGCGCCAGCGCGCGATCGATCGTGGATTGCGACTGAACGAATACGGACTGTTCAAATCGAAGGAGGAAACACGCGATCCCAAGTTGCTCGTCAAATGTTCCACGGAGGAGGAGGTCTTTGAAAAGCTCGGGCTCGACCCGATTCCGCCTGAACTTCGCGAAGATCGCGGTGAATTTGCCGCCGCCGAAAAGGGAATGCTGCCGCGCTTGCTCGAGTGGACCGATCTTAAAGGTTCGCTTCACAATCACTCCAACTGGAGCGATGGCCATCAAACGTTGAAGGAGATCGCGGAGATGGCGATCGAACTGGGTTTTGCTTACTGGGCGATCACTGATCACTCGCGATCATCGTTTCAGGCAAATGGTCTGACTCCGGAACGGTTGTGCAAACAACTCGACGAGGTAAGCGACGTCAACAAATGGCTCGAGGATGAGGAAGCTGAACTTCGACTGTTGACCGGCACTGAAGTCGACATTCTCACCGCCGGCAAATTGGACTTCGACGACGACTTGCTGAGTGAGCTCGACGTGGTCGTTGCGAGTGTTCATCAAGGTTTCACGCAGAAGGAAGCCGAGATGACGAAACGGATTATCAAGGCGGTTGAGAATCCGAACGTTCACATCCTGGGCCACATGACCGGCCGGCTCCTGCTCGAACGCGAAGCCTACGCCGTGAACCAGCAGGCCGTGATCGATGCCTGCGCCGAAACCGGAACGTGGATCGAACTCAACGCGAATCCCTGGCGTTTCGACATGGACTGGCGGCTTTGGCCATACGCGAAAGAGAAGGGCGTGAAATGTGTGATCAATTGCGACGCGCATCGCGCCAGCCATGCCGGCTTCCTGCGTCTCGGCACCGGCATCGCCCGCAAAGGCTGGCTCGAGAAAGGTGATGTAATGAACACATTGCCGCTCTCCAAATTGAAGAAAGCATTGGCGAGCTGACGAAATGAACGCGGACTAGATGTTCAGTCCCGGCGAGAGATAGTGTGGGTCACGCGATCAGCTCTTTAATCACGTGGCCATGAACATCAGTGAGCCGGCGATTGATGCTGTTGTGGCGGAAGGTGAGGCGTTCGTGGTCGATGCCGAGCAAATGCAAAACAGTCGCGTGGATGTCGTAGACCTCCGTCGGGTTTGCGCGATCAAGCGGCTTGTAACCAAATTCGTCGCTCTCGCCACAAACAATCCCACCCTTGATCCCGCCGCCGGCCAGCCAGTTGGTGAACACGTACGGGTTATGATCGCGTCCTTTGCCGCCTTGCGATGACGGCATTCGGCCGAATTCCGTGGTCCAGAGAATGACCGTATCGTCGAGCAGCCCGCGTTGTTTCAAGTCTTGAATCAAGGCCGATGTGCCCCGCGCAAAACCCATCGCCAGCGGACCGTGATCGCGATGGACGTCCTCGTGCGAATCCCAGTTGCGCCGCGGAAATCCGTTGTCGTTACCGGACCAGATCTGCACGAAACGCACGCCGCGTTCGATCAGCCGCCGGGCGACAATTGCCTTGCGGCCGAAGGCGTCCATTTCCTCGCGCGCGTTGATCTCCTTCGGCCAGGTTTTGGTTGTTCGATCAATGCCGTAAAGATCGAGCAGGTAATCCGGTTCCTTCGAAATGTCGAGCGCTTCGGGAGCGGCGAGCTGCATCCGCGCGGCGAGTTCGTAGCTGCGGATCCTCGCGTCCAGCCGGGCGTCGCTTTCACGATTTTTGAGATGCTCGTGATTCAAACTGGCCAGCAATTCATGCGTCGCGGCTTCGCTTCGGGTATTGATGAAATCGCCGCGTTTGCCGGGCATGAGATCAGCGATCGGATTGGCGCGACCGGGAAAGATCGCTGTGCCGGCAAATTGTGGCGGCAGGAACGCGGAATCCCAGTTCTTCGGTCCGTTCGACGCAAAGCCCCTATGGTCGGGCAAGACGACGAACGCCGGCAGATTATCGTTCATGCTACCCAGCCCGTACGTCACCCAAGCGCCCATGCCGGGAAAGCCGGGCAGTTGAAAACCCGTCGCCTGCAAATAGGTCGCCTGCGAATGTACGCCGGTCTTGCCAACCATGTTGTGGACGAACGCGATGTCATCGACCACCGGCCCGAGCGCGGACACCATTTCGCTCAATTGGCGTCCGCACTGGCCGTACGGCTTGAAGTCCCACACCGGTTTGAGCCAGGGCCCGAGCCCGTCTTGGAACGCCTCGACATGTTCGCCGAAATCGCTCTTCTGCCCATCGCGTTTGATGAGTTCTGGTTTGTGATCAAAAAGGTCAATGTGGCTGGCGGCGCCGGCCATAAAGAGTTGGATGACACGTTTGGCGCGCGGTGGAAAATGCGGCGCGCGCATTGCCGGATTCGACGCCGAATCCGCAGCCAACAAATTGTCACGCCCAAGCAAACTGGCCAGCGCAATGCCGCCGAGACCGCCACCGGATCGCCAGAGGAACTCGCGGCGAGTGAGTGCTGGAGAGGCCGACCGTAGCTGGTGAAACGGCGAATTGTTTTTCATCGGTCAGTCCACAAACGCGAATTCGTTGAGATTGAACAAAGCCCGGCAGAGATTTTCCATGCCGTAATCGGTGGCGAATTGAGTCAATTGGGCGGCTTCTTCCTCCGTAGGTGGCCTGCCGATCGCATCGTAAAAGGCTCGATGAGTTTGAGCCGCGATTGATCCGCCGTCCCTTTCAAGTTTCGCGGCGAAGTGTTTGGACAACGTGACGACGAGCGAGTTGTTCAGCAGCGCCAGGGATTGCAACGCGGTGACGCTTTCGTTCCTACGCGCGACCTGCATCGATGGATCCGCGCAATCGAGCGCGGCCATGAACGGCTCGGGTTGCGAACGCACGAGAAAACGGTAGATCGTCCGCCGCTGGGAAGCGGGATCATCCGGATCGTGAAGTTCGTATTCGTAATGTGGCGAGTGCTCCGGTTTTTCGATGACGAAATCCTGAAAGCTCGGTCCTCCCATTTTCAGATCAAGACGGCCGGACACCGACAACATTGCGTCGCGAACCGCCTCCGCTTCGAGCTGGCGCCGATTCATTCGCCAGAGCAGGCGGTTGTCCGCGTCCATGCTCGCCGCGCGCTCATTTGAGACCGCGCTGGCCTGTCGATAGGTCGTGCTCGTGACAATCAGCCGATTAAGTTCTTTGAGCGACTGACCACCGTCGCGAAATTCACACGCCAGCCAGTCGAGAAGTTCGGGATGACTTGGCTGGCCGCCCATGTTTCCGAAGTCGTTTGGCGTTTCAACGATGCCTTTGCCGAAATGCTGTTGCCACACTCGGTTGACGATCGACCGCCAGGTCAGCGGATTGTTTGTGCTGGAAAGCCATTTCGCGAGAGCGGCGCGTCGTTCACCTTCCGGATGATCTGGCGGAATGTCGAACCGGGCGGGCAGCGATGCGATGCAATGAAGCGTTCCCGGACCAACTTCCTTGCCTGGATTCTCCACGCTGCCACGATTGAGGATAAAAATGGGACGTGGCCGACCGCCGTTGGCACCGGTGCCGGCAAACGCTCCGGACCCGGAGTAAACGGACGCGACGAAAGCTTCATGCGTTTTTGGTAATTCGGCGTCCTCATCAGCGAGCATCTGCAATTCAAGATTGATCCCGGCGAGACGCGAGCGTTCGTCGGAAGGTGTGTTGCTTCCCAGAAGTTCGCTGCGTTCCGATTTTAGCCGCGCCAGTTCGGCCGACTCGGGAGTGACTGCCCCGGGGTACCAGCCATCTGTTAGATTGCTCTTCTGCCAACGCGGTGGGGATTCGACGGAATCCAGCGCATCAACGGTCGCGCCGAGCGCCACATTGGTTCCCTTCGTGTCGAACACTTCCAACTCCGCGAGGGCAAAGTTGAAATCATTCTGTCGTGGGGCGAGTTTCGTTGCCGTGATCCGGACAAAACGCGCCGCAATATCACTCACGGAGAAGCTCAATTCTTTGATGCCCGGGTTGGGAAAATCTGCATCCGCGAAGTTGGTGATTGATCGAACGTTTTGCGCAAAGGCCGGGTCATCCGCCGCCTCGATTTTGAAGCGAACCGGAAAACCAAATCCTTCGCCAATGTTGTTGAATTCATCCTTTGCCGGATGCATCACGATTTTGTCGAGATGGACTACGCGACCAAGGTCGACCTGCACCCATTGAATTTGGTTTTGCGTCGGTTCGATCGCGCTGTGATAGCCAAACGCGTCACCCTTCTTCGATGCCTTTTCAGCCTCGGCAATCGCGGCATCAAGCTTGGTCAGAGCGTCACCGGCACGCTTGCGAACACGTTCACGAATTTCATTGCGTTCGGTTTCCAGATTCTTCTTCGCTCGATCGAGCCGGGCACGGTTGCGGGCCATCGCAGGATCAAAATCATACGCCTTGTCGGCGCGATCGACGGCGGCAAAGACTGCCTGCAACGAGTAGTAATCCTCCTGCGAAATCGGATCGAATTTGTGGTCGTGACACCGCGCGCACTGGACCGTCAGGCTGTTGAAGCTCTGGATCGTGTTCGCCACCATGTCATCGCGATCAAGATTCCGCGCAACCTTGCCGTCCATTTTTGATTCTGGCACTTCCGCGTGGCCGATAAAATCCCACGGCCCGGCCGCGATGAAGCCCAGCGCTTCGATACCGTCGCGTGTGAACGGATACAACACATCACCAGCGACTTGTTCTTCGACAAAGCGCGGCCACGGTTTGTCCTCGTTGAATGAACGGATGACATAATCACGATACGGCCAGGCATTGGGCCGCGGTTTGTCCTTGTCGTATCCGTGGGTCTCGCCGAAGTGGACGACGTCCAGCCAGTGCCGGGCCCAGCGTTCGCCGTATTGGGGTGATGCCAGTAAGCGGTCCACCAGTTTGTCGTAAGCATTGGGGGAACCGTCATGAATAAATGTCTCGATTTCTTCGGGCGACGGCGGCAAGCCGATCAAATCGAAATAGAGGCGTCGGATTAACGTACGACGGTCCGCCTCGGGCGAGAGGTGAAGGCCTTTGGATTCCAGTTTTGCCTCGATAAACCGATCGACGGGGTTGGAGCAGTCGACAATCTTGCTTTGAACCTCCGGCACGTTCGGGCAAACCAATGGCTGGATTGACCAGAGATTGGTAGCCGATTCCCGAGCGTGAGCGGCAATGCACCAAAGCAGGAGGATCGCAATGAGCGCCGAATCTATTCCGCTTCCGCATGGCGTCGTAAAGAAGTCAATATGCTGCTTAGTTCGCATTGAGGCTGAGGAACAGTGGTTATCAAATCTTCCGTGGTCCGGCCAATGAATTGTCCCACATGATGGCGTGCCGCCGCCCGGAATTGAAGTCACTCATTCCGGCTACGCGTGCATTCGTTGGCCCGTGGACCGAGTTCCAACCTTTTGACGATGAGAGGACTCGGAAAATAGCGTTGCCAAAAAAGCGCGCTGGCATTCCGATCGTCGTAGGATGATTGAGGGCCGAATACAAAGAACTCAGCACGGTTTTACGTTGATCGAATTGCTCGTGGTGATTGCCATCATCGCAGTGCTGGCCGGTCTGCTGCTCCCGGTGCTGGCTCGCGCCAAGGCCAAGGCCAAGGACGTCGCCTGCATCAACAATCTGCGCCAGTGGGCGATGGCAACAGTGATGTACGCCGGGGACAACAACGACATTTTGCCGCGCGAAGGCAATCCGACGGGAACCGATGTCGAGGAAGGTCGAGCTTGGTATGTGGACCTGCCAAAGTTGATCAGCCAGCAGGCGTACAATGAACTGAATTTCCGAACCAACCACTCGCGGTCGATCGAAAAATCCATCTGGATTTGCCCCGCCAACCCGAGCAAAGGGTCGGCGAGCGGAAAGAACATGTGGCACTATTCGCTGAACGCGAACGTGGACGGCACCGGCGCGGGCGACCTCGAAGTCGTGCGTCTCACTTCGATCAAGGCTCCGGCAAAGACGGTCTGGATCGCGGACGCGAAAAAGAATCTCCCCTTGATTGAGCCGGTGCGCTCGGATCGCAACGTTTTGTTTCGGGACCTGCACAACAAGAAGGGCCAGAACTTCTCGTTTTTGGACGGACACGCGGCATTTTCGCCAGCCTCGGAATTTCTCAATGATTTGTCCGGCTTGGTGAACACGAACAACCCGAACATGATCTGGCGTCCGCTGCGTCCCGAGTTCTACAAATAGGTCTGCATCTTTGGGTTTCCCGCACTTTACCGCTTTTCGACGGCGCAGAAATTGCGTCTGCTCTCGCCCGTGCCGAAGTGGCTGAAGTTTCTAATTGCCGTTGTCCTGTTGCCCGCGTGTCTCGGGTCCGTGAGGACGTTGTGGCGGCTGCTCAATTTTTCCGGAAGCGCCGAAACATTTTGGGTCGCATTTGTCGCGGGTGCGGCGATTTGGTTGGTCGTCTTTCTCATGTTGCCTAAACCCATGTGGTTTTATGTCGTCGGGCATGAACTCACACACGCCGTGTGGACGTGGCTCTTCGGCGGCAAGGTAAAGAAATTCAAAGTCGGTTCCCAGGGCGGTCACGTCGTTGTCACGAAGAACAACTTTCTGATATCGCTGGCGCCGTATTTCTTCCCGCTTTACGCAGCCATGGTTGTCGGCGGATTTGTTTTGGGGCACTTGATCTGGAACTGGTCCGCGTATCAGGTTTGGTTCCATCTGTTATTGGGCGCGGCCTATTCGTTTCATGTCACGCTGACCGGCCACATTTTGCGCACCCGGCAATCCGACATCACGCAGCACGGGTACTTGTTTTCCGCAGTCATCATCTTTCTCGGCAACGTGCTGATCCTGCTTCTCGGCCTGCCGATGCTGACCCGCAGCGTGGGCATCGGGACCGTGTTTGGCTGGTGGCTGCATGATACCGCAAACGTCTGGCAAAGAATCTCCGGCTTGGTTTGAAAGGTCGGAAGGCGGCGGATCAAAGTCCCGATGGCAACGGTTGCGGCGAGCGCGTCGGGCCCAGCAACTTGAGCCGCCCGTCTGGTTGCACGATGAGCCGGTCAATGTTTACCACGCGCTGACCGCCAGGTTTCGCGGGATCGGCGTGCGTGTGATAAACCATGAACAGCTCCGTTCCGTCCGGCGACTTGATCACGCAATTGTGGCCGGGACCGGAAACGCCGAGCGAAGGAACTTGATGAACCAACGGGTTGTCCGGTGATTTTTTCCACGGGCCCAACGGAGATGACGCCGTTGCATATCCGATCCCGTAAAACGGTTCCGCGTAGTGATTGGCTGAATATGTGAGGTAATAAGTCTTCCCCATTTTGAAAACGAACGAGCCTTCGTTGCATATCGACCGGCCGTCCTCGGGCGTTTCCCAAGGTTGATCCGCCTGCGAGCACAAGACCGGCTCGCCCTCGATTCCGCTCAAATTGGATTTTAACTTCACTCCGTAAACGACGCCGGACAGGTAGCGCTTCTTGGGGGTTTGGATCACGCCCACTTTGTCGAAGAAAAGATACGGTGTAGCGTCTGTGTCGACGAACAGATGGCCATCGATGCACGACCATCCGTTGTCAAAGAGCGGCGCATGCAGATCCTCGAATGGACCTTCCGGCCGATCGGCCACGGCCAGACATATACGCGCGGAGAACGTTTTGTTCGTTGCCGGTTGACAGCTGAAGACCATGTAGAAACGGCCGCGATAAGCGACGACTTCCGGCGCCCAAAATGTGTTGCCGCCCCATGATTGGGCGGACTTGCGATACGCGAACCCGTGACTCGTCCAATTCACCAGATTGGTGGACGACCAGCACTTGAAGCCTTCATTCACTGCGGTGGTTCCGTACAGGAAGAACTCGCGATCATGGACGAGCATAAACGGATCGCCCATCGTGATCGAACCGCCAACGGGATTCGTGTAGGTCACGCCCGTTGTCGCTCCGTCGAGTTGGACCTTGGATCCAAAAATCAAAATTGCTGCGTGGAGCCCGATTGCGAACAACTTTCGGATTAGTGCCGGTAGGTCGTTCATGGCGATTTCCGCTTGGATGCCTGTTTCTTGAAATCCTTCAGCCAACCGGCAATCAAGCCATCAACCAGTTTGTGCTCCTTGGCGGCTTCATATTCTTCGATCGTCTTGCCCCAATAAAAGCTGATCCAACCATTGGCGATTTTGCTCGATCCCTCGATGAATTCATCCAAGTCCTCCTGGCTGCAACTCAGCGGAAACATTTCTTCGATGACCAATGGTTTACCGATGTCGTAAACGGCCAGCGCCTTCAATGCTTTGTCGACTTCGCTTTTCTTCGGATAGAAATGAACGCTCACGAAATCAAGGTGCTTGGCGATTTCTGGGGAGTAGAAGAGCGGCTTGGCCGTGGGCCAGACCATCGCCCACGGAATCACGCCGACGGTGATCAAGTGATCCGGATCGACCGACCGGATCGCGCTCGTCATTTTTTCGACCCATGCCAGCGCAATTTCCTGTTGGGAGCGCCCGCGTTGATCCAGCGTCAAACGTTGGACAAAATAATTTCCACCCAATTCGCCCGTGAGCCAGCCTTCCGATTCCTTGCCACCGATGATTGGCTCGTTCATCAGGTCGTAGCAAAAGACGGCGCCACTCCCGCGACAAGTTTCCGCCACTGCTTGCCAGAAACGCGCCTGCACGTTCCAACGGTTCGTCTCATCCATCTGATCATACCAGGCGGGCACGTCCTGTTTGTGATAGCATCCGAGACCAGTGATATCGAGGCGCAGATGATTGGTTTCCGCGAGCAGCAGCAGTTTGCCCAATTGGGCCAGTGCAACTTGATTCGGCTTGTTCGGCCCGTTCATAAACTTCGCAACCTGCAAGTGAACGCGCACGACATTGGCGCCGAGTTCGCGGATTTCGGCAAAGTCCTCACGAACCGTGTCCCACTCCTCCATCCAATAATCTTCAAGCAACCGGCCGTTCTCGCCCTTGGCGTCGTGATCGTAATTCACGCCCCAAACGCGGAATGACTTGCCAGACGGTTCGAGCACGAAGCCTTTGCCATCACGACTGACTACAACCCGGTCCAAACCGTCGGCGCGTAAGATCGGGCAAGCGGACAATGCGGCGACGAGCGCCATCACGCGAATCGCGAATCTTAAGTATCGGTTAAGGAAAGAACAGTGACTCACGGCGGTGCGCTCATTGATTGATCGGCGGCGCTTTCCCATTGCGCAACGCGGGCAGCCACACGTCGTCACGTCGGGCGCGAAAGGCCGCCTGCGATCCGTCGTAATCCTGGTGGGCGGAGTGCGGCAGGATCACAACTTCCTTCGGCGCGGTAACTTGATTTAACGCTGCAAATACACCGGCTGGCGGACAGGTTTCATCGATCAATCCCAGACCGACCAGCATCGGGCATTTGATCCGGGAGGCGAAGTTGGCCACGTCGTAATATCGCGCGGCCTGGCGGACTTTTTCCAACTCCTTGCCCTTGGCGTTCCAAATCCAAAACGGCCAGCCGGGTTTCCGGCCTACATCCGGCCCGAGCATGTCACAACCTGCCGGCACCAGCGCAAGGCCGGCGGTGACCTTCGGATGCAATGCCGCCGTGATGAAGGTTTGCAGACCGCCCTGGCTGTCGCCCATCACGACCAACGTTTTGCCGTTCCAGTCCGGTCGTTGCGTGAGATATTCGGCGGCTCGATAACAGGAAAGATACATGCGGAGGAAGTAACTGGTTTCGCGATCATCATTTCCAATCGCGGGATAATTTCGCAGCGTCGTTGCGGATCTTTCGTCGTAGAAGTCTTCCGACTCATCGATCGGCAGGTCGTGCGCTTCGATGTTCAAGGTGAGCCAACCCTGTTCGGCCCGACGCGTCACCCAATCCTGCTTGAGACCGTAAACGCCTGCCCACTGGACAATGAGCAGAGCCGGCAGTTTGTCGCCGTTTTTGGGCCGCGCGAGTTGACCGTGAATCTTGGTGCCGCGAATGTTGTCCATGGTGATCTTCCAATAACCCACCTCCGGGTCACCACCGTCGGCAACGGTCAATTGTGGGTTGGCCGGCACCGCGGCAAGTTCCTTGAGTTTGGCCTCCCAAAACGCGTCGAAATCAGCCGGACGTTCCGCGGACAATTGGATCTTTTCCGGTGAAGCGATCGCGCCACCGAGCGCGCGCCAATGGACGGGATTGCCGTCGGCACCCGGAGAATCCCATTTGACCTCGAGGAGCGCAGTCCCCGGCTTGTCCAGCTTGGTTGTCAATTCGGCTGCGTTGTTCTCAAAATGCAGTTCGCCTTCGGCAATTGTTTTGAGGTCACCCGACTTGACGTCGTAACGAACGCCCGTTGGCGATTCGTCTCCACGCCAGTCGATCTTCCAATGAACCGTGTCGCCAGCTTGGTAAATTCCGTTGGTGTGATCAGTCGAAACGCTCGCCGCCACTTGAAAGGCGGCCGGCGCGATGGATTGCGAGAAGAGGGCGACCAACAGAATGGCAGCGCGACGGAGGAAAATCATTGGGCAATTATGCAGAATCAACCTTGGTCGGCCAGCGCGGAGTGAACCGGTACATTTTGGGGTTTTACTTTTTGAGGGGCAATTGTCCTGAATGGGAAACGCCGTTCGTCAACAAGTTGAACAACCGATAAAATCGACCTTTAACTCAATCAACATCATGAGCGCCAAACCCAAAGCCAAATCGACCAAGAAACCCGCGACACCCGCCAGCGTGGTGTGGTTTGAAATCCCGGCCGACGACACCGCCCGGGCCCGCAAATTTTACAACACGCTGTTTGGTTGGAAGATGAATCCGATGCCGCACATGGCGGAATATTTTCACATGGACACAGGTGGACCGGACGCTTCACCGGATGGTGGGTTGATGAAACGGATGCACACCTCGCACACGATCACAACCTACATCAGCGTGCCGTCAGTGACCCGCTACATGGCGAAGGTGGAGAAGCTCGGCGGCCAGATCTGCAAGCCGAAGACCGCCGTTCCCAGCATGGGCTATTTTGCGCTTTGCGTGGACACCGAACACAACACGTTTGCAATCTGGGAGATGAATCCGAAGGCCAAATGAGGAACTGCGATTTCAGTTCATAAATGAACCCAAGTTCCCGCTGACTCACTACTCAACTCAAACCAACTTGCGGAAATGAAATTCACCAAATACTTACCAATCGTTTGCGGTGTCCTGCTGGGCCTGCTGTTCATCATGGCGGGCGTGGTCGTGCTCTTTAATCTCGTGGATGCACCACCACCACCTGAAGGCACGCCGGCGGCACATTTCTTCGCTGCCTTCGGTCCAACTGGCTATTTCAAGTTCGTAAAAGTGTTCGAGATTCTGGGTGGTCTATTGGTCATGATTCCTCGCACTCGGAATCTTGGGCTTCTGATTTTGGGACCCATCCTCGTCAATATTCTGGCCTACGATGTTTTTATCATGAGAGGCACCACTCTTATCGACCCGATGTTGTGGGTGATTGTCGCGATGGCATTTTATCTTCTGTGGGTGGAGCGAAAGGCGTTCCTCGGGCTGGTCCGTTGACGACTCGAAGATGGCCTCGCAAGCCAATCGAAGAACCACGGTTGTGAATATTGACCTGCAACCGGACCGCGTCGCCGATCGGCCAAAGTAACCCGGCAAATTGGCTAAACCGTTTCCTAAACCAGTCGAAACGTTTACTCGTTCCAAAACCAAAGCCGGGCTGAACAGCCCGGCTTTGGTCATCTTCGAATTGCTTATTCGTGAGGAATCAAAAAGTCGCGTGCGGTTCGGCCTCTTTTTCGTAGTCCACGCCGGGCAGACCAAAGCCGAACAGCTTCAAGAATTCTGATCGATAACCGGCGATGTCGGTAACCTCGGCCAAATTCTCGGTCGAAACGCTCGGCCAGAGTTCCGCGACGGCCTGCTGAATCTCCGGTCGCATTTCCCAGTCGTCCACACGAATGCGACCCTGCTCGTCCGTCGGCGTTGGACTCTCTTGATAAAGCCGCTCGAACAGTCGATGCATCTGCTCGATGCAACCTTCGTGCAGGCCCTTTTCTTTCATCACCTTGTAGAGAATCGAAATGTAAAGTGGCACGACGGGAATCGCCGAACTCGCCTGCGTGACGAGTGCCTTGTTGATCGAGACAAACGCCCGGCCGTTCTTCGTGGACAGACGCTTTTGTAGATCGTGAGCCGTTTTTTCCAGGTCTTCCTTCGCGCGGCCAATCGTGCCGTTGCGATAAATCGCCCACGTGAGGTCCGGGCCGATGTAGGAATAAGCGACGGTCGTGAATCCGTCCGCGAGCACGTTCGCCGCTTCAAGCGCGTCAATCCACATCCGCCAATCCTCCCCGCCCATGACGGCAACCGTGTCGGCAATGTCCTGTTCATTCGCCGGCTCGATCGAAACCGGATTCACGGTGCCCTTGTCCGTATCGACGGTTTTCGAGGTGAACGTTTCACCGACGGGTTTCAAGGTCGACTTGGCCGTGACGCCGGTTTTGGGATGCGTTCGCCGGGGTGAGGCGAGACTGTAAACGAGGAGATCAATCTGGCCGAGGTCCTCTTTGATGGCGTTAATCGCCTCCTGCTTGATCGCGTCGGAAAACGCGTCGCCATTGATGCTGCGCGCGTAAAGTCCTTCCGCCTTGGCGGCTTTCTCAAAAGCAATGGAATTATACCAGCCGGCGGTCCCGAGCTTGTCCGGCTCGCTGGGACGTTCGAAGAACACACCCAACGTCTTGGCGCCGCCGCCAAACGCGGCCGCGATTCGGGAGGCCAGCCCGTAGCCGGTTGAGCTGCCGACCACTAGAACCCGCTTGGGCGCGTTGGCCACCGGGCCTTGTTTTTTGATGTAACCGATCCATTCTTGCACGTGCGCCGCGCAGCCTTCCGGGTGCGCCGTCACGCAAATAAAGCCGCGAATCTTGGGTTTGATGATCATCGGGCGAGGACAATGTCAGCCGGCCTGCGGTGAATCGAGAAATTTTCCCGCGTCGATTTGTAACCTTTCGCGGCTTGTCTTGGGCGAAAAATGGTCTGTGATTGGTGTCGCTGATCTTCGACAAAACTTTTTAAAAAAAATTTCTGTCGAATGTCCTGCCCCGGCGAAACCGTTCGTCTTACCTGCGAACAACGAACATTTGATCAACGAAATGAATCCTCCCACCAATTCCACACTCGTCAGTCCTTACCTCTTTTTCGAAGGCCGTTGCGAAGAAGCGCTAAACTTCTATCAGAAAGCGATCGGAGCAAAACTCCTGTTCAAGATGCATTACAAGGACAGTCCGGATCAGTCGGGCTGCCCGGCCGGCTCGGGCGACAAGGTGATGCACATGACTTTTCAAGTCGGGCAAACTCTCGTCCTGGCCTCCGACGGACGCTGTTCGGGCAAGACCGATTTTAATGGATTCGGTCTGTCATTGACCGTCGCCGATGCGGCTTCTTCCGAGAAATATTTCAAGGCCTTGAGCGAAGGCGGTCAGGTGCAGATGCCGTTGACCAAGACGTTTTTTTCACCCAGTTTTGGCATGGTGGCCGATCGGTTTGGCGTCATGTGGATGGTTTACGTGCAGGCGCCCAATCCCGGCCAACCCGCTTGACGCACCAAAATTTGTCGCCATTAAAAATTCAAAACTCAATCCGACCCTCAACTCACAATTAACGATGAATCCTGACAATCAAAACGGCTACATGCTCATCTTCCGCGGCACCGACTGGTACAAAGGTCTTTCGCCAGAACAAATGCAACAAGTCTTCGATCAATGGATGAACTGGTTCAACGGCCTGAAGGAAGACGGCCGCGCGATCGCCGGCAATCCGCTCGAGAAGGAAGGCCGAATCGTGTCCGGCAAAAATCGCGTCGTGTCCGACGGCCCGTTCGCCGAGGCGAAGGAAACGATCGGCGGCTATTTTTTGCTGAACGTGAAGACCATGGACGAAGCCGTCGCCATCGCGAAGGACTGCCCGGGATTGCCGTACGGCATTCGCGTGGAAGTCCGGCCGGTCGCGCCGCAGTGCCCGATCAACGCAGAACTTCAAGCCGAGACGGAACTGGCGACAGTGTAAACGCGGCGTCCGCATAGAAACTGAATTTGATCCCGGTGAAACCGGCGGGTGTTGTTGGAACACACAACGCCCGCCATCGAAAAAGGAGCGGCCTCCAACCAGATCAGATCCAACAAAACCGAATTCTCCAAGATGATCACGCTTCCCCAAGGAACCAACTCGGCAGCAAATGAAACAGCTGTCCGACCGTTCATTATCTCGCGAACTTTTGACGCGCCACGCGAACGCGTATGGGCAGCGTGGACTCAGCGGGCAGAACTGATGAAATGGTTCGGGCCATCGGGTTTTACGATGCCGGCCGCAAAAATGGATTTCCGTCCGGGCGGGTCGTTTCATTACTGCTTGTGCGCGCCGAACGGTTCGGAAATGTGGGGACGGTTTGTTTATCGGGAAATCGTGGAGCCGGAGCGCATCGTTCTAGTGAATTCATTTTCTGACGAAGACGGGGGCATCACACGGCACCCAATGAGCGCCACGTGGCCGTTGGAAATGCTCTCAAAGAGCACGTTCACTTTCGAAGGTGGCAAAACCAGACTCACTCTCGAAATGACACCGGTCAATCCGACGCCCGCGGAGCGGAAGACTTTTGACGAATCGCACGAGGGCATGAAGCAGGGATGGGCGGGAACCTTCGGGCAATTGGAAACCTACCTCACAAAAGCATGAGCGTGAACCTGCCATTCTCGGGCGGTTGTTTGTGCGGCGCGATTCGTTACGAATGCAATGCGGAGCCCTTCATGATGTTCAACTGTCATTGTCGCGATTGCCAGCGCGTGACCGGCGGTAGTTTCGTTTCCGCCATGCTGGTTCCTGCTTCCGCGTTCCGTTTAACCAAAGGCGAATTGCGTCACCACTTCACGCCTAGCCTCGCCGGCGGCCGGCACAAACGCGGTTTTTGTCCGGACTGCGGTTCACGAATTACCGGCGGCGAAAACGCCGACAAGCCGGTCAGCTTCATCGGCATTACTGCGGGTAGTCTTGACGATCCTTCATGGTTTCGGCCACAGATGGATTTCTTTGTTTCGGATGCGCAACCGTGGGATCAGATGGACGCCGGCATTCCCAAGTTTGAACTTTATCCGCCCCCTCCCAGACGTAGCTAACGAGCATGCAAAAGATCTCACCATTTCTCTGGTTTGACGACCAGGCAGAGGAAGCCGCGAAGTTTTACACCTCGATTTTTAAACAATCGAAAATAAAGAGCATCATTCGCTGCGGCGACGCGGGACCTGGTCCAAAGGGATCCGTGCTGACCGTTACGTTCGAGCTCGAAGGACATGAATACATCGCGCTCAATGGAGGGCCGCAGTACAAATTCAACGAGTCCGTTTCGTTCATGGTGCATTGCAAAACGCAGGCGGAAGTGGACCGTTATTGGAAGAAACTCACCGCTGACGGCGGCGAGGCGGTAGCGTGCGGTTGGCTCAAAGACAAATACGGACTTTGCTGGCAAATCGTGCCGACTGTGTTGCTCGAACTGATTGCGTCCAAGGACGCGGCCAAATCACAACGTGTCATGCAGGCCATGATGAACATGGTGAAGCTCGACATCAAAAAGCTGAAGGAAGCCGCTAAAGGCAAATAGCGAAGATCGGCCCATGAATGACGCGAAACGAAAGCCGACCACGATCGACGAGTATTTGGCGACCGTTCCCGAAGAGCAACGGCCGGTGCTCGTCAAATTGCGACAATTGATTCACAAAATCGTCCCCCGAGCCGAGGAATACATCAGCTATGGTCTGGCTGCGTTCCGGTTGAATGGGCGTCCGCTGGTGGCCTTTGGTGGTTGGGATAATCACTGTGCTTTCTATCCCATGAGCGGGCGGACATTAGTGGCCTTCGGCGACGAGCTGGAAGGTTTCAGTCGAAGCAAGGGAACCATCCGTTTTACGCGTGACAATCCATTGCCGGCCGCCATTGTCCGCAAGTTGGTGAAAGCGAGAATCGCCGAAAACAAACTCAAAACGGCAGATGCAAAAGGTAAAAAACGCTGAGTCGCCGGTCGGTCCGGACATGTCGTCAAAGGGTTTCCAAACGGAGGTCACCGCAACGCTTTCCGTCCGGAATTGGGATGCGGCGATGGCTTTTTACGAGGCGGCTTTTGGCGCGATCGAATTGTATCGCGTGCCCGGCGGTGGCGTTGGCCAGCTGTCGGTGTTCGGCGCGAAATTCTGGGTGGCGGAAGAATCGCCCGAACATTTGAATTTCAGCCCCGAATCGATCGGCGGTTGTTCGGTCCGCATGTTGTTGATTGTGGAAGATCCGGCGGCCGTTCATGCGCAAGCGATCCGCGCGGGAGCCAGGGAAGTTTATCCGGTCAACGACGCGCATTGCTGGCGGCTCGGGCGGATTGTTGATCCGTTCGGGCATCACTGGGAAATCGGTCGTCCTCTGGAGGAAGAGTAGGCGGGAAAACCTCCAACGATACCTGACTCTCGAAATGCCAGACGCGCTCCAAACCTTGTTCGAGGCGATCTTCGAAGACGATCGAAGCAAGGTTCGGGATTTGATCAAGCGGGACAACGCGCTGGTGAAACTGGGTTCTGAAAAGGCGAGTCTTGAACCAAGTATTGTTCATTGGATTTATGTCGGTGACACCGCGTTGCACGTCGCGGCGGCCGGACATCGTACGGAGATCGTAAAATCGCTGATCAATGCCGGAGCGGATGTGGGCGCGGCAAAGAATCATCGACGGAGTCAACCGTTGCATTACGCGGCTGATGGTTATTCGGAGAGTCCTTCGTGGGATGCTGCGAAACAGGTCGCGACAATCCGAGTGCTCATCGAAGCCGGAGCCGATCTTGGTGCACAGGACAAAAATGGGGCGACACCCCTTCATCGATCAGTTCGCACGCGATGCGCCGCCGCAACGGAATTTCTTCTCAATGCGGGGAGCGATCCCACGCTCAGAAACAAGCCCGGTTCAACGCCGTTTCATCTGGCCGTTCAAACCACCGGACGGGGCGGCAGCGGATCGACGAAAGCGAAGGACGCGCAACGGCAAATCATTTGCGCTTTTCTCGATCACGGTGTGAAACCCACGATCAAGGATGGGAAAGGCAAAACTGTTTTAGATTGGGCCAAAAGCGCTTGGATTCGTGAGTTGCTGGAGAATGGCAATGGCGCCGCCAGAAGAATTGGATTTCCCCAATGAACGAATATTTCTCTAAACCAAAACCACACACAAAATCATGAGCAAGATCCGCGTATTGGTCGGGACAAAAAAGGGCGCCTTCATCTGCACGGCGGATGGCGCGCGCAAAACCTGGGACATCAGCGGACCGCACTTCGCTGGTTGGGAAATTTACCATCTCAAAGGATCGGCTGTGGATCCGAATCGCATTTACGCCTCACAATCCAGCGGGTGGTTTGGCCAGGTGACGCAACGCTCAGATGACGGTGGCAAGACCTGGAACACACCGGGAAGCAGTCCCGAGGAAATGAAAAGCACCGACGGCATGCCGAGGGGCGAGAGCAACAAATTCATTTACGACGGCGAGGTGGGCAAACACCTGTGGTATGATGGCACACCGCATCCCTGGGAGTTCAAACGCATCTGGCACATTGAGCCTTCGCCGAGCGATCCGGACACCGCGTACGCCGGCGCGGAAGATGCGGCGATCTTCAAAACCACCGACGGCGGCAAAACGTGGAAGGAACTCCCCGGATTGCGCAAGGCCAAGAGCCAGCTCTGGCAACCCGGCGCCGGCGGCATGGCCGTTCACACGATTTTAATCGACCCGAAGAACGAGAAACGAATTTATGTTGCGATCTCGGCTGGCGGTTGTTTCCGCACCGATGACGGCGGCGAAACCTGGAAGCCAATCACCAAGGGCTTGAAGTCGCCGTACGAACTGCCCGATCCGGATGCGGAGGTTGGTCATTGTGTGCATCGAATCACGTTGCATCCCTCGCGGCCGGACCGGTTGTTCATGCAAAAGCATTGGGACGTGTTGCGCACCGACGACGCGGGCGAGCAATGGAACGAAGTCAGCGGAAACTTGCCGACGGACTTTGGTTTTCCGATCGATGTTCACGCGCATGAGCCGGAGACGATCTACGTCGTGCCGATCACAAGCGACGCGCTGCACTATCCGCCGGAAGGCAAGCTTCGCGTGTTCCGCAGCCGCACGGGTGGCAACGAATGGGAAGGGCTGACCAACGGCCTGCCGCAAAAGAATTGCTACGTAAACATTCTGCGCGACGCGATGGCGGTGGATCGACTTGATCCGTGTGGCATCTATTTTGGAACGACGGGCGGTCAGGTTTATTGTTCGCCGGACAGCGGCGACAATTGGACGCCGATCGTCCAGCACCTGCCGCCGGTTTATTCGGTTGAAGTGCAGACTTTGAAATGACAATCACGCACCGCAGAGACGCTGAGCCGCAGAGAGTTTAACTCACGAAAGTCGGGGGCTTTTTCCCTCCGCGTCTTCGCGTCTCGGCGGTTTAATAACTTTGATATGATCCGTGTCGTTCTCCCATTTCATTTGCGCAATCTCGCTCGGGTGGAGGGCGAGGTGCAGGTGGACGTTTCTTCGTCGCCCACGATCGGCGCCGTGCTGGATGCGATCGAAGCCAGCTATCCCGTCTTGCGCGGAACAATCCGCGATCACGGCACATTGAAGCGCCGGCCGTTCATTCGTTACTTCGCCTGCAAGGAAGACCTGTCGCTCGAACCGACCGATACGCGGCTCCCGGAGCCGATCATTAACGGCAGCGAACCGTTTTTGGTCGTCGGCGCGATGGCTGGCGGTTGAATCGAGCGATCCAATCAGAACTGAAATCATTCATCCCATGCTCAAGAAAATTCTCATCGGCCTCGCCGTGGTTGTCGTCATTTTAATCGTCGTCATTGCCGTGCAACCGGCGGCCTTTCAGGTCACTCGTTCAACCACGATTGCCGCGCCGCCCGAAATGGTGTTTGGCCAGGTGAATGATTTTCACAAATGGGACGCCTGGTCGCCATGGGCGAAACTCGATCCAACGATGAACCAAACCTTCGAAGGTCCTGCCGCGGGAGTCGGCTCCGTTTACACGTGGAACGGAAACAGCCAGGTCGGCGAAGGAAGAATGACGATTACCGAAAGCGACGCGAACAAGCTTGTCGGCATCAAACTGGAGTTCCTCAAACCGATGGCGACGGTGAATCACACGACGTTTGATCTCAAAGCGGACGGAACCAACACATCGGTTGTCTGGTCAATGGCGGGCACGAACAATTTCATGGGCAAGGCATTCTGTTTGTTCGTGAGCATGGACAAAATGGTAGGTGGCGATTTTGAAAAAGGATTGGCGCAAATGAAGGCCGTATCCGAAACGGCCGCGTCGAAATAGAATTCAGGTTTAGCGTAAGTTTGTTCTCATGGGAGTGGAATCATCCGAGGTGTCTCCGAGCGAAGTCTCGCACGTTGTCGATCATTTGTTCCGCCACGAAGCGGGCAAAATGGTCGCGACCCTGACCCGCATTTTTGGAGTGCAACATCTCACGCTGGCGGAGGACGTTGTCCAGGAGGCGCTCGTCAAAGCGCTGCAGACGTGGCCGTTTCACGGTGTGCCGAAAAATCCGTCAGCGTGGATCATGCAGGTCTCGCGAAATCTCGCGCTGGATGTTGTCCGCCGGCAGAATGTCTTCCGCGAAAAGGAACCGGAAATTATCCGATTGACCGAGCGGGCTGGTGAGACTCCGGATCAACTGGTGTCACTGGACGGCGAACTGAAGGACGATCGTTTACGGATGATGTTTGTCTGTTGCCATCCATTGATTCCGGCTGAAGCCCAGGTCGCGCTCGCCTTGAAGACGCTTTGCGGCTTCAGCGTGACGGAGATCAGCCGTGCGTTCCTATCCACCGAAGCCGCCGTCGCGAAGCGATTGACGCGCGCCAAGCAAACCATCCGGGATGCCCGGATCCGATTTGAAATTCCGGAAGGCGAAGAACTCGTGCAACGTTTGGATGGCGTGCTGCATTCGCTCTATCTCCTTTTCAACGAGGGATACAAGGCATCGGCCGGCAATGATCTCATCCGTCACGATTTGTGTGAGGAAGCGATCCGATTGACGACGCTGCTGGTTGAACATTCCACCGGCGATCGCCCCCGGGCGCACGCACTTCTTGCGTTGATGCTTTTGAACGGAGCGCGTCTGGCGGCGCGTCAAGATGCCGAGGGCCATCTGCTGCGCATGAAGGAGCAGGACCGGTCACATTGGGATCACGGATTAATCGCCCGCGGCATGTTTCATCTCGCGCAATCGGCAGCAGGAAATGAAGTCACCGAATATCACCTGCAAGCCGGCATTGCGGCGTGTCACTGCGCGGCTCGCGATTACGCTTCAACAGATTGGCCGCAGATCCTCGGGCTCTATGATCGGCTGATTGAATTTGACGATTCGCCGGTTGTGGCTTTGAACCGCGCGGTTGCGCTCGCGGAAATCGAGGGCCCGCAGGCAGGCATCGAAGCGGTGGGCGCAATCAAGAACCTCAGTTCGCTCGAGTCCTATTATCTGCTCTATGCCGTGTTGGGTGAATTTGAAGTCCGGATGCAGCACCTCGATGCAGCGGCGGCCCACTTTCGGAAATCCATTCAACTCGCCGAAATTCAATCCGAACGTCAATTCCTGTCCCAACGATTGCGTGCCTGCGAAGAAGGAAAATAGCCGACTGTCGATATTCCCAAATTGGTTGAACTTTGATCGTCGCGCGCCGTTTGCCCGCGACGTCCGCCCCACTCCTTGACAGTTTGGAACGCTCTCCTAGGATCACGAAACCATCCCGAGCGCGACCAGATATGTTCCTCGTTCGGGTCGGCAACTCTCGAACATCAACCTGCGGCAAATACGATCATGAAAGAAGTCAAAGAGTTAACCGGCAGCATGCGAGGTGTTGAAACCGACACCGAACTGGTCTTTCCGAACATCCAAACTTGCGTGGCCGTGGTGGCGGTAGTCGGGCCGACGCTCGTCGGCGCCCATATCACCCTGGCGGATCGTGGCCGCCTTTCAGCCGTGGCCGAGTTGATCAAAAAACAGGGGCCGGTGGCTGATCTCTATGTGGTTGGCCCAATTCTGGGCCCGTACAACGTTTCATCGTTCGCGAATTTTGGTGGTCGGCCCCATTTGTGCGCGACGCCGCCCGGTCCACCGTGGATTGATGTTCGGGCCAAGTTGATTCCCGGTGGCGTGCAATTCGAGCGGCGAAATACGGGAACGACCGCGTGGTCCGCAATTCCAGACGATCAATTCGTCAGCTGAGTTGGCCGCATCGCACAATTTCCGCGCGACTCGCTTGCGTTTTCGAGGTCAAGCTTCGACGTATCCGTTTGAGCGGAACCATTCGACCGCATCGGCCAACGCCTGCTTGGGCGGGGTTTGCGGCAGGCCAAGTTCGCGAATCGCCTTGGCCGGGTTGAACCACATTTTGTGTTTCGCCATGCGAACACCGGCGAGCGGCGCTTTCGGCGGTTTGCTGCTCAGCCACGCAATCGCTTCGTCGACATACGCCGCGCCCAGGGCCACGGCGTACGGCACTTGAAATCGGGGCGCCGGCAGGCCGGTGATTTCCGCGAGCGCGTCGAGCGCCTGTTTCATGGTCCAATTACCTTCCGCATGGCCGAGAATGTATTTCTCGCCGACGCGACCTTTCTCGGCGGCGAGAATGTGACCGGCCGCGACGTCGCGCACGTGAACCCAGTTCAATCCGGTATCGAGATACGCCGGCATCGCGCGGTTCAGGAAATCGACGATCACCTTGCCCGTCGGCGTTGGTTTCACATCACGCGGACCAACCGGTGCGCTCGGGTTCACTATGACAATCGGCAGGCCCTTGTCCACCAACTCGAACGCAACCACCTCGGCCCTGAACTTCGAAAGCTTGTAATGGTTGCTCATCTGCGCGGCCGTGACCGGCGTCGATTCGTCCGTCGGTTTGAATTCGCCGTTTTCTTCGGGCGGCAATCCGATGCAACCCACCGTGCTCGTGTAAACGATCCGCGAACATCCGGCCTTGTGCGCGGCTTCGAGGACATTTCGGGTACCGTCGACGTTGGCGGCGTACATCGGCGCGTAATCCGGCAGCCATAGATGGTAACTGGCGGCCACGTGAAAACACCAATCGCAGCCGCGCATGGCCGCCGTCAGCGCGGGGCGATCCCCGATATCGCCGGGCACGGCTTGATAATCCGCACCCGCCAGACCGCGCACGTCAGCACCCGGTCGCAGCAACGCCTTCACGGTGTGACCGCGCGCAACCAGCTCGTGAACGAGATTGGACCCGATGAATCCGGAGGCACCTGTGACGAAACAGTTCATGAACAAGCCGTCAAAACGGCGCCAGCGGGTTTAGCGGAAGGCGAGACGGTGTGGAAATCATTTTCTGATCGACCGTTGACGAAATCCCTGGACGCCGGTTCAAGTAATCCCCATGCAAGTCACCGTGCGCGGCCGGCGCCGCCATTATCGAACCGTCACTTTTGATGCGAAGGCCAACGTCGTTGAACTCATCGAGCAACGCCTCCTGCCGCACGAGTTCACTTTCTTTCGCGCGGAGAATTTCCGGGAAACCGCGCTCGCCATTCGCGACATGATCGTCCGCGGCGCACCGGCCATCGCAGCGACCGCGGCGTACGGAATGGCGCAGGGCGCGCAGGCGTTTCGCGGTCGCGATTCCAAAAAGTTTGCGCGCCACATCAACCTTGTTTTCGAGGCGTTGAAAAATGCGCGTCCCACAGCCGTCGATCCGGTCAACGCGATGCTACAGGTCCGCGCGGCGATGAAATCCGGCGAAACGGTCGAGGAACAACAGGCGATCGCGCTCGCCGCCGCCGAACACTTTGCCAACGAAGACGTCGAACATTGCGCGGCCATCGGTCGTCACGGCGCGAAGTTGATCAAGAACGGCACGCGAGTGCTCACGCATTGCAACGCCGGCTGGCTGGCGACGGTGGACATCGGGACGGCCACGGCGCCGATTTACGAGGCGCAAAAGCGAGGGCGCAAATTTCACGTGTTTTGCGATGAAACCCGGCCGCGTTGCCAGGGCGCGTCGCTCACCGCGTGGGAACTCGCGCAACAAGGTGTTTCGCATCAGGTGATCGCCGACAACGCCGCCGGCCATCTCATGCAGCGCGGCGAAATCGATCTGGTGATTGTCGGGAGCGATCGCACGCTCGGGCGCACGGGCGAGGTCGCGAACAAGATTGGCACTTACACCAAGGCCGTGCTCGCGAAGCGTCACGGCATTCCGTTTTACGTCGCCATTCCGCTATCGACGATCGACTGGAATCTGAAGCGCGGCTTCGACATTCCGATCGAAGAACGCGCCGATCACGAAGTGCTGGGCGCCTGGGGAGTCGTTGATAATCCATCAACAAAGAACTCAAAAGCGAAAGTCGGCAAACGAGCCTACGTGCGCATCGCCAACTCGACCAGCACAGCTCGGAATCCGGGGTTTGACGTGACGCCGGCGGAGCTCGTCACCGGCATCATCACGCCGGTCGGTATTTTCAAACCAGATGAGTTGTGGAAACGGCGGATGGAGTTGATCGGCATGTAATGGGCGCACTTGCATCGGAAACTTCCGCTGGCTTTGTCGCGTGCCTTTGCTAGGTTGGCGTCATGGCAACCGTCTTGGAGAAACAGGCCCGGCGCTGGACCTACGAGGAATATTGCCGCCTCGACGATGACCAGCGCCATGAGATCATTGACGGAAATCTGCTTATGGCACCCTCCCCCGACCATTGGCATCAAGACTCGTCAAGAAAGCTCTTCCGGCTGATTGACCGGTTTGTCACGCAGCACAGGCTTGGTGAGGTTTTTTACGCGCCACTCGACGTCGTTCTGGACCGGGCCAACGTCGTCCAGCCGGACTTGATCTTCGTGGCGGCCGCCAACCTCGGCATCATCCAGCGGCGCGGCATCTTTGGCGTGCCCGACCTGTTGATCGAGCTGGTCTCGCCCTCCAGCGTACGGCGCGATCGTTATGACAAGCGGGACCTCTACGCCCGGTTCGGCGTGAAGGAATACTGGATCGGTGATCCCGCCAACCGCTCCCTCGAAATCCTCACGCTCAAGGAAGGCCGTTACGAACTCCACAGCGCCGCCGAGGAAAAGGGCCGGCTCACCTCCCTGGTTCTGGCCGGGCTCGAGTTCGATCTCACAGAGGTGGTTTGACGCGGTGCCGGCTGAACTCGTTACCGGCATCATCCCGTCGGTCGGTATTTGCAAACCAGGTGAGTTTTGGAAGCGGCGGAAGGATTTGATCTGAAGCAAAGAAGGCAACTCCGGATGCTTCCACGACATAGCTCTTTTTTTGCTTGTTCAATCATCCCTTTCATTTCTGTGGCCACGAATCGCGATACCAATGATGAATCCCAAGATCGCCAGAGGCGCTGCGATGATTGGCCAAAAGAGCGGACCACCCGAATCGTGAAGGATGAAAGCGCAGAATAGAAAGACAACAAACGGAATTAAGCAGCCCCCGAATCCGCAACCAATGAGCGGAGCGAACCGGTACGAACTCTTCTTTCTGGACTCGGGTTGCGACGGAGATTGTTTCTCACTCATGCAATGGCCATTCAGTAGATTCGGGGCGACCACCACGCTTATTCCATAATCTTTGGCATCTGCAACACCTGCCCATCTTTCAACAACAGCTCGCGCAGTTCCGGATACTTCACATCCTGCACAGATTGCTGGTCATCGATTGCAATCACGGCGGCGGTGGCGGCGCTCTGGCCGAGAATCATGAACACCGGTTCCATCCGGATACTGCCGTAGGCGATGTGTGACGCCGAAACGCAAACCGGCACGAGTAGGTTTTCGCATTCGACTTTCTTTGGCACCAGTGAACCATAAGCGATCTCATACGGCGCCTTGAGCCCGACGCCTATGTCGCCTTCGTTTTGCACAAATCCTTCCCGCGTGATGTAGCGTTGCACGTTGTGGGAATCGATGCCGTAGCTGCCCATGCCAACGGATTCCGGCGTCGGCCGGCGTTTCATCAATTCGTTCTCGGTCATAATAAACTCACCGATCATCCGGCGCGCTTCGCGTACGTAAATTTGGTGCGGCCAGTTTCTGTTGTCGGTGAATTCGTCCTTCGCCAGTCCCCAGCGGCTCATCTGCTCGCGCACTTCGGCCGGCACGCGCGGATCGTTGGCGATGAAGTAGAACCAGCCTTTCTCGTAGGTCTCGTGTTCCTGGAGAATCTCGCGCCGGCGCTCGTAACTGGCTTCCGGGTAATCGTAATTCATCCCGATGTTGTCCGTGCTCATCGGGCCGTGATTGTTCGTGTCGGTCTTGTGGTTCGGGATCGGATCAAACTTTTGAAACGTCTCGCGCCAACCGGCGTTGAAGATCCGGAGCAAGAGTTCGTATTGACCGGTATCGTAGCCGTCGGGCTTGGGAAAGGGCGCGCGATTCTCCGGCACATCGGTCAGGCAAACGCGATAACAATACGCCTGTACGCGCTGGTCGGCGGAACCGTGTTTGCCGGGCGGTTCGGTGCTGATACGGGGCAACACACCGCTCGCCGGATCACCGGGAATGACATACGGACTGATGCCGTGCGGAAGAACGCCGAAATGATGGCGGTGATGCAACACACCGGTCTGCACGCCGTTCCATTTCTCGCCATAAGTCGCCTGCGATTCACGACCGACGGTGTAACTCACGCCGGCAGCCGCCATGAGATCGCCTTCGTAAGTCGCGTCAATGAACATCCGACCGGCAAACATTTTTCCGCTCAAGGTCGTAATCGACACAATCCGGCTGTTGGCTTTCTTCACGCCATGTTCGCGATCGAGCCACTCGTTGCGTTCGACCGGGATGTCATTTTCGCGGATGAAGTCTTCGAACACTTTCTCGGCGACGTGCGGTTCAAAGATCCACATCGTGCGTTGTGTGCCGTCGATGGCGGGTGTGCCCTGCCCCTTGTTGCCGTATTCCTCCTTCTTCTGCCAACGCCAGGCGTCTGGTCCATCGTAGTGTGCCCAAACGCGATGATAAAACTCTCGTGAAAGGCCGCCGATGACTGCTTTGTTGCCAGTGTCAGTGAAGCCAAGTCCACCGCTTGAAAGTCCACCGAGATGCTCATCCGGGCTCACAATGACCACCGACTTTCCCATGTGCTTGGCCTGAACCGCCGCAATCACGCCGGCCGACGTGCCACCGTACACAACGATGTCGTAAGTTGCCGCCAGCACGGCGTGGCCGCCTGTGAACATCGCAATGGCAACCAACATTGCGGCGACTTTCGCAAACCGGCGACGCGGTGAAATTTGGTTCCCGCGAATCGAATCGCGTTTGCTAGCGCCGGCTGCGAGTGCCGGCCCCAACTTGCTTAAAGTGAGTTGCGCGTCGCGACTATGCGACGATCTAAAACTTGAGTGCATGAGGGAGGTTATCGTGAAGGCGGGCGGCCGGGCTAGTTTCACTTCTTCAAGTTGGGTCGGAAGGTCACAGTTTATTGCTGGTTGGCAAAAATGTGTTTCCGGAAACGCGGCGACCGGAACCATTATTCAGCAACCCGGAATGCTACAGCGCCGTTGATGTCCCTTCTGAATCCGGACGAAGCACGTCAAATTCAACTCCACTTTTGATGCTGCGCCGTCAATGCGCGATCCAAATGCGTGTAGCCGCCATCCACAAATATGATCTGGCCAGTCGTGTGCGAAGAAACGGGGGAAGCCAGAAACACCACCATGGCGGCCATCTCTTCCGGCGTTGTCATGCGATGACCGAGTGGCACCAAGCTTTCGATCGCCGTGCGCGTGGCCACCGGGTTGGGCAGAGAAGCGAGCCAACGCTGATATTGATCGGTGTTGCACTCGGCGGGCAGAACGGCATTCACACGGACGCCGTTGGGCGCCAGCGCCGCAGCCCATTCACGGGTGAGCGCGTTGATGCCACCTTTCGCCGCCGCATAACCCGAAGTCGAACCCTGCCCGGTAACCGACACCTTGGAACCAAGATTCACGATTGCTCCCTTCGCCTTCTTGAGATGTTCGGCGGCGAAATGTGTCAGCGAATACGCGGGCAGGAGATTGCGCTGAAGCGACGCAAGGAATTTTTCCGGTGGTTGATCAAGTGCGACCGCGTCGTTCACGCCGGCATTATTTACGAGGATGTCCAACCGGCCGAATGACTCAACCGTTTCGGCGACTGCTTCACGACAGTTAGATTCGTTGGAAAGATCGCCCTGAAAGAAAAGGAGTCGACCAACCGGAGCGCTCGTTACCAACGCGTCGCCAGCCGCTTGATCCAGATCGGCGATCGCCACCGAAGCGCCTTCCGCGAGCAGGAGTTTCACGCAAGCCGCGCCGATCCCTTTTGCGCCGCCGCTGACGAGCGCGACTTTGCCGTCCAGTCCGAGGTTCATGTTGGCGAAAGGTTAGAGCGCCAACCCGAGTAACGCGAGCGAAAGGAATTTGTGAACGCCGCTGATTGAACATATCAGAAACGAATGTTGACCAACCAAAAAGATGTGGAGTTGGTGGAGTGTGCAGGCAATGAAACGATTCAATTTGAGGCCATCGGCGTTGCAAATGATTTCATTAGCGTTCTCGCTGTTTGCCATCTTTGCCGCCGTCACATTTCTCGTCTTGCCAAAAGACGCAAGATACGAGGCGCAATTGGAAACCGCTCGCTTCGTCGAGCGATCAGCCCGAAGTCTCGACTCGCGTCACGTCGAAAAGCTCGCACGGCAGTGGGGCGAGAGCGCACGTTCCAAGTTGCTTGACCAACAAGTTGAGAACGGGGAACTGGCAAAAATACAATATCGCGCCAAAGCTCCGTTTGATATCGCGCAATTTTTTGACGACGTGAGATCGTTCACCAGAACCAACAATTATCAGATCAAAGGCATCACTCACCACGAGCTGAACAATGAAACAAACCTTCTAACCGTTTGGGTCGAAGCAAAAGACAGGGCGACCGTTCAGAAACACATTTTTTTGTCGTTTCCGGATCTTCAGCAAATTGTCCCTTGAGTGCCGTGCATTCAAATGCAGCCAGCCAGCCGGGCCAAACCCTCGAGGTCCGAATTGCCGTTCGTTTACCTCATGGTTCCCGTTGATCAGATTACCCGCCGAAGACTCTCATCGATGATTGCGCGCACTTGGATACGCGGACTAACCTACCGAAGTGAAATTCGTCGCGTTTGCCTTTCTAATTTTCCTTCTGGCGGCATGCCGTTCCTTTGCCGCGCCACCGAACATTTTGTTCGCGATCGCCGACGATCAGTCGTTTCCGCACGCCGGCGCGTATGGTACCACCTGGGTGAAAACACCGGCGTTTGATCGCGTGGCGCGTGAGGGATTGCTGTTCACTCATGCTTACACGGCAAACGCGAAGTGCGCACCGTCGCGTGCCTGCATTATTACCGGTCGGAATTCGTGGCAGCTCAAGGCAGCCGCGAATCACGTGCCGTTCTTTCCGCCGGAATTCAAATCGTACCCGGAAGCGTTGAAGGAGCATGGGTGGTTTGTCGGTTGCACGGCCAAAGGTTGGGCGCCGGGTGTCGCGAATGATGCCGATGGCAAACCGCGTCAGCTCACCGGGCGTCCGTTCAATGCGCGCAAAAACAAGCCGCCCACCAGCGGCATTTCGCGGATTGATTACGCGGCGAACTTCGAAGACTTCCTCAACGCCGCGCCGCCCGGCAAGCCGTGGTGCTTTTGGTATGGCGCGACCGAACCGCATCGCGGATACGAGTATCAATCCGGTGCGAAGAAGGGCGGCAAACACACGACGGACATCGATCACGTTCCAGCATTTTGGCCGGACAACGACGTGGTGCGAAATGACCTGCTCGATTACGCGTTTGAGATCGAATGGTTTGACCTGCATCTGGGCCGAATGATCAAGCTGCTCGAAGAACGTGGCTTACTCGACAACACGTTGATCGTGGTGACGGCGGATAACGGCATGCCGTTCCCGCGCGTGAAAGGTCAGGAATATGAAATGTCCAATCACCTGCCGCTCGCGATCCGTTGGCCGAAAGGAATCAAGAATCCCGGCCGCGTGATCGACGACTACGTGAGCTTCATTGACTTCGCGCCGACATTTGTCGAAGTCGCCGGTTTGAAATGGTCGGATACCGGCATGGCGCCGTCACCGGGCCGAAGTTTGACGGATATCTTCAACGCGACGACCGGCGGTCTGGTGAACCCGGCGCGGGATCACGTGTTGATCGGCAAAGAGCGGCACGACGTCGGACGGCCGAACGACTGGGGTTATCCGATTCGCGGGATCGTGAAAGACGGGTTGCTCTATCTGGAAAACTTCGAGACGAACCGCTGGCCGGCGGGGAATCCGGAAACCGGCTATTTGAACACCGACGGCAGTCCAACGAAAACGGAAATCCTTAATGCCCATCGGGCCGATAAGTTGGATCTCCACTGGACGCAGGCGTTCGGCAAACGGCCCGGCGAGGAAATGTTCGATGTGCGTACCGATCGCGAGTGCTTGGTCAACGTCGCCGGTCTGCCTGCCTACGCCGCGGTTCGCGAGTCAATGCGTGAGCAGATGATCGCCGAGCTGAAGGCTCAAGGTGATCCGCGGATGTTTGGCCAGGGTCATGTATTTGACGATTATCCATATGCGGACGCCCGCACGCGTGATTTTTACAACCGGTTCATGAACGGCGAGAAGATCAATGCCGGCTGGGTGAACAAATCGGATTTCGAAACACCGGAAGTCGAACGTCAATGACGGCCCGCATCCGGCCACATTTTGTCCAGCCCACGATTTGAGGGAGCGTTAGTCTTCGCTCGGCAACGGCCACGTACGCGTGTAGCTTTTCCAAGCAGATCATTTTTGAAACATGCTTCACCTTGGCGCCATCGACCGATTGAACCGCGACACCCACCGGGTCGCGGAGATTGCCGGTGTATTGGCCAAATACGGCCTGGCTGGCTGGCTCAGGGCAATTCCACTGAACGCCGTCCGCGAACGCCTCAAAAGCGACGAAGGACAACCCATTAACGAATTGTCCGCCCCAGTGCGGCTTCGGCTCGCGCTCACGGATCTGGGTACGACGTTTATCAAGTTGGGCCAGATGTTGAGCACCCGACCGGATGTCGTCGGAGTCGAAGTGGCGGATGAATTGAGCCAATTGCAAACGGATACGCCGGCCGACGACGGAGCGACCATTCGCAAATTGCTCGAAGAGGAACTGGGCCGGCCGGCCGATGAGATTTTTGCATTCTTTGACGAGGAAGCATTCGCTTCGGCATCGATCGCGCAGGTGCATCGCGCGAAACTGCCCACCGGCGAATCGGTCGCCGTGAAGATTCAAAAGGCGGGCATCCAGCGGCTCGTTGAATCGGATTTGTCGATTTTGTCCGGGCTAGCGGAACTGGCTGAAAAACATGTCGATCAATTGCGACCGTACGAGCCCGTGGCCTTGGTCAGGCAGTTTCGGCGCACGATCCTGCGGGAACTCGACTTCAACATCGAGCGTCGCAATCTCGAAGAATTTGCCCGCAATTTTGCCGATGACCCGGGTGTTCGATTTCCGAAGCCCTGGCCGGAGTTTTCCAGTCGCCGAGCGCTGACAATGGAATTCTTCGACGGATTGCTGGGCTCGGATCCGGACGCACTCAAGGCAACGGGGATCGACCTTGGCGAGTTTGCCCAACGCGGCGCGGACATGTATCTGGAGATGATTTTCCGCGACTCGTTTTACCACGCGGATCCGCATCCCGGAAATTTGATGCTACTCCCCGGCGGTGTGATCGGGGTGCTTGATTGCGGAATGGCCGGTCGTCTGGACGATGTGTTGCGCGATGAGATCGAAGCCATTCTGCTCGCGGTGGCGCAACGCGATACGGAAGCCCTCACCGACGCGGTCTTTTCCATTGGCGCGGTTCCCGTCGACGCATCACGGGATCAACTGCGCGCGGATCTGGCGGACTTCGTCGCCGAATACACCGGACAATCCATCGGCGAACTGGATCTGGCGGGAGCGCTGCGAAGTTTGGCTGACATCATTCGCCGGCATCACATTTCGCTCCCACCCGGGGTGTCCCTGCTGCTGCGAACACTGATCGTCCTCGAAGGAACCTCTCAGTTGCTGAACCCGGATTTCAGTCTGGCGGCGGTAATTCGTCCGTACTATTTGCGGACAATCGGGCGCCGCCTTTCGCCGCAACGCTTTTGGTTGAAGATTCAACGTTCGTATCGCGATTGGGATCGCTTATTCAAAGCCTTGCCGCGCGACCTGACGGAGACGCTTCAGCGGTTGAGGTCCGGCCGGTTGACCGTTCACCTCGACCACCGGCATCTGGATCCAGTCGTGAATCGATTGGTCTTGGGAATCCTAACCGCATCGTTGTTTCTCGGTTCGTCCTTGTTGTGGAGCATGAGGGCCGCTCCAATCGTCGCGGGTGTTTCCGTCTTTGGCGCGGCTGGATATGTCATCTCAGTCTACATGGGGTGGAAGCTACTGCGGGCCATTCGACGATCGGGCAACGTTGAAGGAAAAGAAGAGAAATAGGATTCTTGGCAAGCCGCACATTTGGTCGAGCCATATCGGGCCTGACAATCTCCAAAAGGTTCACTCAACAACAATGCGTGATTTTCACGCATAATGTGTGAAGCTCGCGCATTGAGTGCAGGCAAATTTGAGCATTTCGCCGTAACCCGTTGAAAATCAGCATTGGCACGCCAAGTGCCATGACAAATCCATCTGTTCCAGGCTAAAGCCCCAACTGAACCTGGCACCCATGGCGGCGAGACATAACATGGGAAACGAGAGTAACTGATTGAAGAAGTAACAAGGAGGTTCTGCGTGTGAATCGCCGCCGATTTGAAAAAGGCACCCTGCCCCGGGGTGCCTTTTTTGTTTTTCCAATCCGATGCCTCTTCGGCGACTGCGCATAACGTCATTTGATTTCGCCGCCGTTGGAATTTGAGCTTTCAGAAGGCGTTGAATGCGAACAAGCTTGGGAATCATGGGTTTCTACTTCACGTCGAACGGCAATCGGATCGGCCTCATGCTCTGCGCGACCGCCGTTTCGGCATTTCCCCGTCCGACGAAAATTGGTTCAGCCAGCCTGTAGTCGATAACGAGCATGCCGCAGCGAATTAAGGATATACCGGAGCACGACCGGCCTCGCGAACGACTCGCAGCCAATGGCTCCGCAGCACTCCGCGATGCCGAATTGGTGGCGATACTCTTGCGTACCGGACTTCAGGGCCGGTCTGCGATTGAAGTCGCCGAGGATCTTTTGCGTCAGTTCGGCACATTCAACCAATTGGCCGGTGCGACGCTTAAACAGCTTCAATCCATCAAGGGCGTTGGTCGCGACAAAGCCATCACCTTGCAGGCCGCCTTCTCGCTGGCGCAACGCATGGCCGGCGAACTGCGGCGCGAATCACCGACACTCGATACGCCGGAACGCATCGCCGATCTACTGCGAGAGGATGTCCGTCACTACAACGTCGAGGCGTTTCAAATTGTACTGCTCAATACGCGCCGACGGCTCATCAGCATCGAGCGGATTTCGCAAGGCACGCTCGACACCATTTTGGTTCATCCACGGGAAGTCTTCCGGCCGGCAATCAGCGCCAATGCGTCCGCAGTTGTGCTGGTTCACAATCATCCCAGCGGTGATCCTTCACCCTCCGAGGCAGACATCAAAGTGACGCGGGATCTGATTCGTGCCGGGCAACTCTTGAAAATCGAGGTGCTGGATCATTTGATTATGGGCCACAAAACCCGCGAAGACGGTCGTGACTTCGTATCGCTCCGCGAACTGGGCTATTTTTATTCCTGACTTTTCCCTTCGCTCTGTCTTCGCTTTCCCGCGTGATACATCCGACCGCTGTTGTGAATTCAGGCGCCCAGATTGGAAAAGGCGTCGAGATCGGTCCGTATGCCGTCATCGACGGCAACGTCGTGATTGGCGACAATTGCCAGATCGGTCCCCACACCTATTTGACCGGTCACACGACAATCGGCCATGGAAACAAATTTCATTCGGGAGCCGTTATCGGGGACGCACCGCAGGACCTGAAATATCGCGACGAACCAACGCAGTTAGTCGTAGGCGATGGCAACGTCTTCCGCGAACACGTCACCGTCCATCGCTCGGCAAAAATCGATCAGCCCACCCGAATCGGTAGCCACTGTCTACTGATGGCCGGCAGTCACGTTGCGCACAACTGCGAGTTAGGCGATCACGTGATCATGGCCAACGGAGCCATGCTGGGCGGACATGTCACAATTAATGATCGAGTCTTTATTTCCGGCAGCTGCCTGGTGCATCAGTTTGTTCGGATCGGCACTCTGGCATTAATGCAGGGTGGTGCGGCAATCAGTCTCGATTTGCCACCCTTTTGCGTGGTATCGGGAGCCAATCGGCTGAGTGGTCTCAATACGATTGGATTGCGCCGCGCCGGATTGACCAGCGAACAACGACTCGAGCTTCGCCGAATTTATCACGCCTTGTTTCGTCGCCAAGGAATGCTCCAAGCGGCGCTCGCCGAACTTGATCCCGAAGTTTTGGGTGAACCGGCAAAGCTGTTGGTTGAATTCGTGCGAACTTCGAAGCGCGGCATTTGCTCTCCGAACCGCGCCCGCATGTCGAAAGATTCCAATTCCGACTGAGACTACTTCACGCGGCACATTTGAATGCCGTCGGCAACCGTCAATAAAACGCTCTCCACGCGTGGATCAGTCGCCAGCTTTTTATTGAGCGCATCGATGGCGCGTCCGGAGTTTTCCTCGATCGGTCCGCGCCCGAGTCGACCGCCCCAAAGCATGTTGTCGAACAGGATCAATCCGTTTGCGCGCACTCGCGGCAACACGGCTTCAAAATAGGCGTCATATTCCTCCTTGGCTGCATCGATAAACACCAGGTCAATCGGATCTTTGTCATCCAACTTTTTCAACGATTCGAGAGCCGGCCCGATCTTCAAGTCAATCTGACCGGCAACACCGGCGCGTCGCCAGAAATCGCGTGCGATATCCGTCCACTCACGGCTGACATCGAGGCAGGTGAGTTGGCCATCCGACGGCAAACCGCGGGCGATACACAGCGAACTGTAGCCGGTAAATGTGCCAATCTCCAACGCCCTCCGCACGCCCGTCGTCGCGGTGATGATTTGCAGAAAGTTCCCTTGTTCCTCGCTGATCTGCATCCGGCTTTCGTCGCCGAGTTCATCGGTCACGCTGCGCAATTCGGCCAGCAGGGGATCGGCGGCATTGCTACGGTGAGTGCAAACATACCGATGGAGTCGTCGTCGATGGGAACGTACTTCAATCGCTCAGCCATCGATGAACGTTGCCGGAGCGAACTCGAGAAAGCAATCCACCCGCGCTGGCAAATTCATTCGCCGCGCGGCAATCAGCGCAATTACGGTTCAGCTTTTCGGAGTCGGCGTGCGGGCAATGAGTTTCTTACGGGTGGCTTGCAGGCGCCGGATGACCACGTCCGCCATGCGCATGGTCAGCGCGTAACCCAGTTTTGGATCATTCTCGCACGCCTCGCGAAGGCGCGTGCCGTAGAAAAACGTGGCCTTGGTGGGCTTGGTCGCGCGGGCATCGAAGTGCCAGTAATACGGCGGGAACATCCAAGACCAACCGAGCACATCACCGCCGCCGATTGTCTCGATGATCTCCGGCCGACGTTCCCGATTATCCTGCGACTCCAAGACCACTTCACCGGCGTGGATCAAATAGAAACGATTGGCGTTGTCCCCTTCGCGGAAAATCACTTCACCTGCCGGGATTTCAACCGGCATCGCGTTGGCAGCCAATATCCGCAAGGAGTCCACGTCCAATCCTTTCAAAAACGGATGATCCCCCAGTGCGATCAAGAGGTCCTTTTTCACGTCGGCACCTGCGTCCGGACGAGGAGTGATCGAGTATGGATCCGACGTGTTCACTTCACCAATCTGTCGGAAAACGGGTTTCCCGCCAATCAGTTATTGTCGCTTGCACAACAAAGTTTGGACGAACTGCGGCTCCAGCACGGACCAATGAGAATGAGGCATTGTTTCCATCGCGCGACCGTGGCTTAATCGGAAACATGAAAAATCCGTTGGTTTATCCGAATATTTTATTTGTTCGCACGCTGACGCGGCTTGCTTTTGGAACCGCCCTCGCCGGCGCTTTGGTCCTCCCATTCTACCAAATCGCACGCGCGGACGAGCCGGCTCAGCCGAAAGAAAACCAGCCCGACCGGCCACCACGCGACGAGGTGCGCGTGGAGCGGCGCGTGGTCGTGCGCGATGGTGACGAACGACCCGACGAGATGGAGCGGGATCGCCGCCCGCCGCGCCCCGAGGAGCAGGAGCGGCACCTGGCGGAATTGCGCGAACATGCGACCGACCTACGCAAAGACGGTCACCCGGAGGAGGCGGAACGAGTGGAGCGCGAAATCGACGAAATACAACGACAACCGCGCGGGTTTGATCGCCCGCCACGCCGTCCACGTGATCCACGACCGCCGATGGAAATCGGCCGGATTCAGGAGCGACTCAACCACCTGCAGATCGCCGCGGCAAACCTGCACGCCGCCGGCCTGCCGGACCTGGCCCAGGCAGTTGAACGCGAAGCCGACGAAACCCGCCGGCAATTGGAAGAGCGCGCCCACCGTGATCATCCCGAGGGTCCGCCTCCCCGTGAGGAATTGGAACAGCTCCACCGCGAGATCGACGAGCTTCATCACCAAATCGATGAACTGCGTCAGGAATTGCACCGACCGGATCGGCATTAGAAAAGCCCGGCAACCTCAAGTCAGCTAATTTTGGGGAGAGCCCGCCGTCTTGTCTTGGTTAAGGCACGAAAAAGACGAAACACTCCGGAGCTTGACCGAGCCATTGATCACCAAAAGCAAATTGGCAATCGAGGTGACCGAGACAAAAAGCACGTAATCATTTCGTCCGCGCCTGACTCATGGACCACAGGTGTCTTCGGGGGGCTTGTTCAATCAGGCGTCGTCGCACACTCCGCTGGATCTGCACGTTTGAGTCCAATGAAAAATAGAACAAAACCAACCGACCCGATTGGCGCACCAATTATGAGCCCGAAAAGCTTTGAGTATAACGCAGTCTCGTAAAAGGCTCCACCGATGTCCATTCTGACCACCGTGCCGGTGCCGTCCAGTGAGGAAAGATTGGAACGATTTGTAATCTCCAACGCGTATTGCCCGGCCGAGGGGAGATGCACGTAGGCCAGATGCCAATAACCGGTCCCGTTGGAGTGACTCTCCGGCCGTAGCACATCGAGATGCTCCGATTGAATCACCGCCCCGCGCTTCAACAAACGAACAGAAATATCGCAAGGTATCCGTGGCTGGGAATGGTCAAGCGGTGCAACGTCTCGGCAACCGAGATCGAGGGAATAGGCCTGTGCCGTTCTGACAGTGAAGTCCTGGCGGAAAGCAGCACCAGAATCAGTAAGGAATGGGGATCTCAGAGGCACGTGGGTCGGGTAGCCAAATCGAATCACTGGCAACGCATAAATCGCCGTCCCGATCGCGATAAGCAGCAAACCCGACTTTGCAAGTGCGCGCATAGCAATCAAAACGCCGAACCGAGCTGTGACCAACTCAACGGTTCTTCGCTGACTCAGTCCGTCTATGTTTGGCCAATTTCGTTGGCAGCCAAGGCATTCGCTGACTCACGTCCAAGTTTTGCAATCATCTTCGGCCAAAGCAAAATCACTACACCAACAGACAAGGCAGCACTACCCAAAATCCCAGCCAAACTCGGAAGTCCCCAGACCTGCCAGAAAGTATCAATGCGAGCGGTCTGAGGACTATCCGAAAGATACAACACCGGCACAATATCTCCGACGTGAAACTCCGGCGGTGATTGAAAGAATCCCGATGACACGGTGTGCTGATTTCCAGCTGCGTCTTGGAATCGGAATGTCGGCGCATAACCAATGCTTCCGTTTTCCTTGTCTGTCTGCTGCTGCATTTCAATCACCGTACCGTTTGTGCGAGCAGCGACATGGGTGAAATGGATCGTATAAATCCAACTGCCAAACGAGACTAACAAACCGAGACTGCCGATGATGGCAACCACACGTCCCGCAACTGGCTTTCTTGCGCCACACATCTTGCTCGCCGCTTCACGCATCGCTCGCGAGAAGCCAATTATGAAGCCGATGTTTATGCCGGCTATCAGAAGCACAATGATGAGTATAATAGTGCCCATGGGCTCACTACTGCCTAAAGACCAAGAGGAATGGACGGTTCAATTTTCCAACGTGTTTATTCTCGGAGCATATACAAAACCCGTCCGCCAGTTTTTCTCAAGCTTCTTCCCGTTATTTTCGAGCCCCGGCAGTGGCCTATTTCATCAAGCGAAACTGCTCCGGCATTCGGCTCAGCCTTTCGTCAGTGCTTCATCCAAATTCAGGATCACGTTGGCTATCACCTCCCATGCCGCGAGCTCCGCGATGTCCTGATTTTCCGGTTTGGGCAGGCCGATCGTAACGAGCTTTTCCGCGGCCGCTGGATCATGGGCAAACTTGTTTCGCGTCACTTCAAAAAGTCTACTCAGCTGTTCGCGTTCGTCGGCTGAGGACCACCGGGATAAGGCACGCATCATGGCGTAATTCAACCGGGACACGAACGTGTCGCCGCCATGCGCCAGAATCTGTCGCGCGAGCCCGTTGGCCGCGACCATGAACGCCGGATCGTTGAGCGTGACCAAGGATTGCACCGGCGTGTTGGAACGAACCCGCCGTTCACAAACCACTTCGCGGCTCGGCGCATCAAACGCCATCAACGAGGCATACGGCGCGGTACGTCGCCAGAACGTGAAGATACCGCGACGGAATTGCTCCCCGCGTTTGCTCTCCTCCCATTTGTCGCTCGAATAGGGATTGTTCCACACACCTTCCGGCTGGAACGGAAACACGCTCGGCCCACCGATTTGCTGATCGAGCAATCCGGCGACGGCGAGCGCGTTGTCGCGCAACATTTCAGCCTCCATGCGAAAACGCGGTCCGCGCGAAAGCAGCCGGTTGAACGGATCCTTCTCCAGTTTTTCCTGTGTCGTAACCGACGCCTGACGATACGTCGCCGACGTCACGATGATCCGACACATCTCCTTCCATGACCAACCTTGCCGGACAAATTCCGCCGCCAGCCAGTCGAGCAAAAGCGGGTGTGTCGGCAATTCACCTTGCGACCCGAAATCTTCGCTCGTCGTCACGATGCCGGTGCCAAAAATCGCCGCCCACAGCCGGTTCATCGTGACGCGGCCGACCAACGGATTCTCCGGCGAAACCAGCCAGCGGGCGAAGGTCAACCGATTGACCGGTTGCCCCGCGGGCCACGGGTGAAGCGCCTCCGGCACGCCGGGCTCCACCTTTTCACCGAGATTCAAAAAGCTGCCGCGAATCATCACGTGCGTTTCGCGTGGCTCTTTCACTTTCTCCATCACCAAAGTCGTCGGAATGTCCTTCGGCAATTGCTTTTTCAATTCATCGATTTGCTTGCGCGTCTCCGCCAGCAATGGCGTAACCGATCGAAAATATTTGGCCACTTCCTTGCGATCATCGTCGGTTCGATCCGCCGG
Organism: bacterium; assembly: GCA_016124235.1. Lineage (GTDB taxonomy): Bacteria > Verrucomicrobiota > Verrucomicrobiia > Limisphaerales > RI-55 > RI-55. Next base: position 150,598 of record WGOC01000019.1, read on the forward strand.
GCCGGCCACGACCAAACCGCGGAGTTTGTCCGGGAGTTCACTCAAGGCCTGATGATCCGCTTCGTTGCCGGCGGCAACGGACAACCGAAAACGGCCCAGCAGGTGTTTGGCCCGCGACGAATTTTGGGCGATACGAATCGTGTATTTGCTGCCGTGTCCAAAACCAAACGGTCGTTCCGCCACCAGCACGGCAAAGCGGTTGGTGCGATTTTTTTCCTCGTACGCGGCGATCGCCCAGCCGGTGGTTTCATCATCATCGATGGCTTTCTTCACTTCGTAGCGATCCATCGAGAAGCTGGCCCAAGCGAGCTTGAACGGCACCTGCTCGACTGCGCTGCCATCCGCCGCTTCGACGAGCACGCTGAAGTCGGTGACGGTGAAATCGCCTTCCTCGTGCCGGCCGGAACTCTTGTGCGGCAGACGGTCATCGGTCAACGCCTCCAGCCGAAATGCCAACGCGTTGGTCCAGTCCGCCGTCGCGGAGATTGTGTAACTCGTGTTGTCGGGCAATTCGCCGCCGGAGAAAATCGAATCGTCGTCCTGCAGCTCCAACGTCACGCCGTTCGTCGCCGATAATTCGTCGGGTCGCAACACTCGCCACGCGTTGGAAACGGATGTCCATTTCTGGCGCAGTTCGGTTTCCCAAGTCGATTGAGCCGCATCGAGTGCTGGTGTCTGAGTATTCAACTTCTCTTCCAGCGGTTTGATCTGCGAATTGATTTTGTCGAGTTCGGCCTTCTGTTCCGGCGACGGCAGCGACAACTCCGGATCGTTGCTTTTACCCTTGTCCGCAGTTTGGTTCAGGATGGCCAACAGTTGGTAATACTCCTTCTGGGTGAACGGATCGTACTTGTGGGTGTGGCATTGCGCGCAGCCCATGGTCGTGCCCATCCAGACGGTGAAAGTCGTGTTCACGCGATCCACCAATGCCGCGACCCGAAACTCTTCGTCGTCGGTGCCGCCCTCGGTGTTGACCATCGTGTTGCGATGAAAGCCGGTCGCGACTTTTTGGTCGCGCGATGCGTCGGGCAACAAATCGCCGGCGAGCTGTTCGATCGTAAATTCATCGAACGGCATGTCGGCGTTCAACGCATTGATGACCCAATCGCGATAGGGCCAGATCGTGCGGCGGTAGTCGGCTTCATAGCCATTGGTGTCGGCATACCGGGCCATGTCGAGCCACGGACGGGCCCAACGTTCGCCAAAGTGCGGCGAGTCCAACAAGCGATCGACGAGCTTCCCGTAGGCGTTTGGATCGGGATCGCGCACAAATTCATCCACTTCCTCCGGCGTGGGTGGCAATCCGGTGAGATCGAGCGAAAGCCGGCGAATCAAAGTTGTCCGCGGCGCCTCGTTCGCGGGAGCCAGTCCAGCCTGCTCGAGCCGGGCCAGGATGAAATAGTCGATTTCGTTGCGCGGCCAGTTCGTGTTGCGAATCCGCGGAAGCGCCGGTCGTTCTGGTTTCTTGTAGGCCCAGTGCTTCTCATATTTGGCACCTTCGGCGATCCATTGCCGCAGGTTGGCGATCTGATCCGAAGTTAAATGCTTGCCCGCCTTCGGCGGCGGCATTCGTTCGTCTTCGTCCTCGGACGCAACACGCCGCAAAAGTTCACTCGCTTCGACATTTTGGGGCACGATGGCCCGCTCACCGGACTTGGCCGGTTTGAGCGCAGCATCGCGCACATCCAGGCGGAGGTTGGATTTGCGGCTGCCTTCATCCGGACCGTGGCATTTGAAGCAGGTGCCGGAAAGGATCGGGCGAATGTCGCGATTGAAATCGATCTCCGCGGCTTGCCCAACGTGGACCCCGATCTGCGCGATTGCGGCCAAGCCGCAGATCAACGCCAGCGGACGGGTAAAATTTTGATTGGACGAAGACATCATGTTTTATCGACCGGACCGGGTGGCACGGTGGATAAATCATTTTACGCCGAAAGAAAACCCTTCCCTTCACGATGTGCGGAGAGGAAAGGCCGGCCAACGCCTGGGCAGCAAACGGTAGGTGCGTGCGTTGAAAAGGTAAACCGGGCAATTATTTTTACAGGCACAACGTGGTGCGGAAATACTGGTGGGAAAATCCGCACCACGTCATTGCCTCGGCCTGCCTGTGCTCACTGACACAGGACGTTGGCCGAGGGTCGGTTAGCAACGGGCTTGCCATGAGGGATTTAGTCAATGTTCTGCGCCAATCATCAAAAAAGCTGCTGGCAGACTGTCCCGCATTGGTGCAGTCCGCTGTCCCGGTCGTTCACGGGAATCGCCTCGCATCGCCACCTAATTTTTCGTTAACGCGTGATGACTTTACCGTCGATGCGTCCAATCAACATGCCCATCGCACGGCGACAACGTGGATTGACCTTGATCGAATTACTTTGCGTGATCGCGATCATTGGCATCCTCGCCAGTCTGCTGCTCGGCCCCGCCAGCCGGGCGATGTCCCGAGCCCGCGACGCCGACTGGGCGAACAAGGCCTACCACCAAATCGAGCTGCTGGTGAATTCGCTGCAAGCGCATTATCAGACCCGGGCCGTCACCAAACGGCTAACGCCACAGGAATTATTCGATCAGGGCGTCATCGACGAAATCCAGCTGGGCTTTCTCAAGGACCGCCGCGTCAGGTTCGTGCCATTTGCATCCGCCGATCCGGATGATCTGGTCGTGCTGCAAGTGCAGATTCCGAAATCGTTTTTGAATGATTCGACCACAGAACGCGTACTCAAGGTGCGGATCACCGATCCGGACAAGCCAACGACCAAATCAAAGTCGTGAGGGAAACGGCCCGGTGGCGACATTCGAAATCGTCCCGGAGACGGCCGACTATCCCTCCGTCGAAGCGCGCCATAACTTCTGCGAACTCAGGATGGACGCTATTCGTCGAGACCCGGGTTTTGTCAGATTCCCATGCAACGGCAGAAGTCGATCGAGTCCGCCACAGGCCCTTAAGCAACGGCACTGACGAGAATTAGCCAAATTTCGCGGGGCAGCGGCCTGCTTGACACCCCGACCTTCATTGATATTCTCCGCGGTCCGTTTCCGGACGGATGGGCTGAGACAGCCCCTTGGCAGCCTTTCAAGTGCTGTCCTGCGCGATTACCGGCAAAGAATTTTGACATGAAACGCACGTACCAGCCATCGAAGCGGCGCCGCAAACGCCAGCACGGATACCTCTCTCGGAGCACCTCCAAGAGCGGTCGCGCCATTCTCAAGAACCGACGCCGCGTCGGTCGCAAGCGCCTGACTCCCGTATAATTTCCCGGCTTATGGCCGCCCCATCCCGACCGCAAACGCTTCCGCGTCGGCGGCGTTTGCAGCTCCCCGGAGAGTTCGCCCGTGTGCGGACCCAAGGGCGGCGGCTTGTCCACGGTTGCCTGATTATGAACTGGTCCGGCACGGGCGATGTCCAACCGCGTCTGGGTGTGGTAACGAGTCGAAAAATCGGCGGCGCGGTGATCCGTAATCGGGCGCGCCGGTTGATGCGCGAGTGTTTTCGCCGGCATCAGAGCGAACTGTTGCAGCCGGTGGACCTTGTGTTGGTGGCCCGCAATTCGATCAAAGGCCGAAGCTTTTCCGCAGTGGAAAAGGATTTCCTGACGGGACTGACGAAGGCGGGGCTGATTGGAGGCGCCGTGTGAATCCGATCCGCTTTGTCCTGATCGGCGCGGTGAAGCTCTATCAGTGGTTTCTCTCACCGCTGAAGAACGCTCTGTTTGGCGAAGCCGGCCGGTGCCGGTTCAGCCCCAGCTGTTCTGCCTATGCTGTGGAAGCCTTGCGCAAACACGGCGCGCTTCGCGGATCGTGGCTCGCGTTGCGTCGGTTGCTCCGGTGTCATCCCTGGGGTGATTTTGGACCGGACCCGGTGCCCGAACCGAACCACCGGAAATGCTGCCTCGCCGATGGCTCGCATTGAGACGCAATGGCCGTTGGTGACCCGGCAAACTGAATGAATTTCAATGGATAAGAAAACGATCGGAGTTATCGCAGCCTGCATGTTGCTGTTGTTCCTTTGGGGACCAATGGTCAACAAAATCTGGCCGCCCATCGAGGTGCCGGAAAATGCGGACACCTCGGAGTCCACCAATCAGGTTGCCGGCATCACGAGCACCAACGTGGTCGGCTCAATCACTGAAACCAACGCCGCGGCCGACGTCCCCAACATCCTGAACGTTCCCCCCAGCACTGTGCTCACGGCGACGAACAGCAGCACCGCGCCGGAGCAATTGGTGCGGCTCGAAAACAACTTGTTCAAATTGACGCTGACTTCGGAGGGCGGCGGCGTTCGCCTGATCGAACTCAAAAAATATCCACGCCACGTCAATCGTCAGGCAAAAGGGGACTCTTCCCTCGCGACCCTGAACGAAAACGCCCGGCTTCCTCTGCTGGCGATTGCCAGTGATGGAAACAACTACCATTGGGCGCCCGACGGTAACGAGAGCATGAAGGCGACGGCCGACTGGGGGAATGGGCTGCGCGTCACCAAGGAATTCACCCTCTCGAGCAATTATCTCGTGCAGGCGCGGGTTCACATTGAAAACCCGACGAAAGCCGCGATCGGTCTGCCTCAGTTGGAATGGAGCCTGGGCGCGTCCACACCGCTCGGCACCCGCATGGACAGCCGCTTTACCGGCGTCCTTTGGTATGATGGAAAATCCAAGAACACAGTCACGGAATCGTGGTTCCAAAACAAGTTTCTCGGTTGCTTTCCGGGCACACCGCGATCGGTGTATGAAGCCGGCGACACCAACGTCGTTTGGGCCGGCGTCCAAAACCAATTCTTCGCCCTGCTGACGGTCCCCGATCATCCGGCGAACGAAATCATAGCACGCCACTTTGACCTGCCGCCCCCGACCGCCGCCGACTTGGAAGCCAATCCGAAACAGAGTCGCGAACCCAAAGGCCATCAAGCCGCTTTGGTCTACGGCCCGCAAACCATTCCCGCCGGCGGGTCGGTTGATCGCACGTTCACCATTTATGCGGGCCCGAAGGAGTACAACACACTTTCGCAAATCGCATTTCATCAGCAGAACAAGTTGGATCTGGTGATGAACTTCAGCGGCTTCTTTGGCTACTTCGCCAAGGGCCTGCTGTTCTCGATGAACGGCCTCCACAATAACCTCGCGATCCCCTACGGCCTGACCATCGTCCTCATCACCATCATCATTAAGACGGTTTTCTGGCCGCTCACGACCGCGAGCACCAAGTCGATGAAGCGAATGTCCAAACTGCAGCCGCAGATGAAGGCCATTCAGGAAAAGTATAAGGAAGATCCCCAGAAGATGCAGCGCAAGCTCATGGAGTTCATGAAGGAAAACAAAGTGAATCCGATGGGCAGCTGTCTACCGTTGATGCTGCAGATGCCAATTTTCATCGGCTTCTACACCATGCTCCAGAGCGCGATCGAATTGCGCGGCGCCCACTTCCTCTGGATCGGTGATCTCTCCAGCCCGGATACCCTTTTCATGATCCCGGGCCTCGGCATTCCGTTCAACCTGATGCCGATCATCATGGGGTGTACGATGTTGTTCCAGGCACGCCTGACACCGCCCAGCCCGGGCATGGATCCGACGCAGCAGACGATGATGAAATACATGCCGCTGATGTTCATGTTCATCCTCTACGGTATGTCCTCCGGATTGACGCTTTACTGGACCGTTCAGAACGCGCTAAGCATCCTGCAAACAAAACTGACCCGGACCGACGACGAAAAGGCGGCTCAGGCCGGTGCGGCCAAATCGCTCAATGCACCGCCCGGGTCCGGCAAAAAGAAGCACTGACGCCCACCTCGGGTTACTACGAATTTTATGTCCGCAGAACCGAAAGAAACGTTGGAACTCCTGCTCCATCACCTGGGCTTTGCCGCCTCCGTAGAGGAACAGGCGACCGAAGATGGCGTGTTGCTCAATATCAAGACCGAGGATTCTAACCGCTTGATTGGGCGGGGCGGCCAGATTCTCGCCGATCTCCAATACCTGACAAACCGGCTTCTCTTTCAACAGAATCCCGACGCACCCAAGGTCACCATTGACATCGATGGCTATCGGGCCAAGGCCCAGGAAGCGCTCATCAAGAAGGCACAGGACGCGGCCGAAAAAGTGCATCGCTGGGGCAATGTCGTGGAACTGGAACCGATGAGTTCTTTCGATCGCCGCATCGTGCACAACGCGCTGAAAGACCACCCGCACGTCACCACCGAAAGCGTCGAAGTCGAAGGCACGAACAAGAAGGTCATCTTGCTGCGCCCGCGACCGGCTTGATTTCGGGTTGGCCGGCGAACCTGGCTGAGGCGAGCAATCCTTGCAATCGACTGTGCAAAATGCGGTTGGCTCATTTCCCGCCTCTCGTTAACTTGGCATTTGCTTTCGGTATGCCGTCGTGCGCGTTTTGGTAAACTAAAGATTTTCCATTGCTTGCCGACGGATTTGGCAGAAAGTGTGCGGATAGTAAGACCGAATTTGATGAAACGAATCGCCACAGTCCTGTTCGCCTTGGTTGCCGCCCTGTCGCTTTTGGCGGCATCGGTCTCGGCGACTGTGGTTGATTCTAGCCAGGTGGCCCGCAAGCCAATGATGCACAAGAAAGCGTGTTGCAAGGACACCACACCTTGCCCGACGCGTTGCTGCGTGGAACGCAGACAGTCAACTCCCGCCGAGAACCCGCCGGCCGTTCCCGCATCGAATCTCACGCACCAGCTGCAACTTGGCCTATTGCCCGAATTGGTGGCTGTTTTCCAAAATGTCCGCGCACCGCAGGTTCCAGTTCAGTTGGCGAACGCTTTCGCTCCCTCTTGCTCCGCCGTTCCCCTCTACGTGCGGACCCATTCGTTCCTGATTTGAGTCCTTTTCAGGGTCGTACTGCGCCCTGACTTCACGTCATCCGCCAGGCCTCGACTCTCTCGCCCTGAAGTCCATGAACGGTTCGCTTCATGGCTCCACCGACTCGGCATCCTGAAATCCGAATGCGGTCATAACCCGCTGCCGAGCAACCGAGAACCGGTGAACCCCAACAGGTAAATTGTCGGAACAAATCGGATCGAAGATGAACAAAATAAATTTCCATGACAATCAGCGCCGCGAGTTGACGGCGAACAGACAACTGATCTGGATCGCACCCATCGTGGCCACCACCGTCCTGCTGGCGGGCTGTCGTGGCCTCCCCGTTCCGGGCGAAAAAGAATCGCGCTCAGATGTCGGGCTCGTCGGCCAAAAACTGAGCATCGACACCAGCCCAATCGATCTCCCGCCGCTGTCCGCCCAGTCGCCGCTCGCGGATTACCTGCATTACGCGATGTTGCGACAACCGCGGGTGCGCGCCGCGTATTTCGAATGGGCCGCGGCGGTCGAATCCATCACCGTCGGACGTTCGCTCCCGGACCCCCGACTCACGTTTGAATCTGACATCACCGACGTGGTCATGACGGTCATGCCCGGTCTTATGCAGGAGTTTCCCGGACCGGGCAAATTGCGACTCGCCGGCGCCGTGGCTTCGGCCGCGAGCGACACTCGTTATCGAGCGTTTGAAACCGCCGTGCTCCAGACGGCCGCCGACGTCAAACGCGCCTACTATCAACTCCATTTCCTGGAGGCAAAAATCCGCGTCAATCAGACCACCGTTGAACTTCTTAAGGAACTCGAGGCCAACGCCCGAGCGCGCAATGAAACTGGCAAAGTCACGCTCCAGGACGTGCTCCGCGCGCAGATCGAACAGGCCCGCGTGTCCACGGAAATTGAAAACCTCGAGGACTCGCGATCGATGCTCATGGCACAGTTTAAAGGCGCGCTGGGGATCGCGCCCGGTGAAGCCGATCCGCCGGTCCCGAATAGATTCGAATCCACGGAACTGGATTTGACCTCGGAGGATCTGCTCAAGGTGGCGCTAACCCGCAATCCGCGTCTGCGCGAAATGGAATCCGAACTACGAACGGCTGAGGTCGCGCTGCAACTCGCCTACAAAGCGCGTGTGCCGGATTTCTCGCTCGGCGTGATGGCCGACGCCAAGGCTTCGCCCGTGATGGTGCGTCCGCAGGCCGCGATGACTCTGCCGATCTGGCGCGACAAAATTTCCGCCGAAATCGCCCGCGCCCAGTTTCTCAAACAGGCCGCCGAGTCCCGTTATTCGGCCGAACAAATTGCCGTGGCGGTGGACTTCGCCGAGCGCACGTTTGCGTATCGCGAGGTCAGTCGTGATCTGGCGCTGCTAAGTAATCAATTGCTGCCCAAGGCGCGACAATCGTTGGACGTTGCGCGCAGCGGTTATCTGGCCGGCCAGATCGATTTCTTCAATCTGATCGACGCCGAACGCACGTTGCTCGGCTTTGAATTGGAAAACGTGGACGCCGAAACTCGACGCGAACTCGTCCTGACCGAAATCTCCCTGCTGACGCTCGGGCAAGCCCCCGCGAACGCTCCATTCCTGAACGACCGGCCAGAAGCGCCGGCGAATCCTTAAACATTTTTCCACCCGTTATCATGAAACCGAAATTCTTCCTCCTGCTCCTGGTGGTGGCCGCGGTCGCCGCCGGCGGCGGGTTCTTTGTCGCCCAACACCTCCATCCAGCGGCGACGACTTCCGCAAAAAAGACGCTGTACACCTGCGGCATGCATCCGCAGGTCATCCAGGATCATCCCGGAAATTGCCCGATCTGTGGCATGAAATTGACACCGATTCGGAACAACAATGCGGTCGCAAAAACCGCGTCCGGCGAACGCAAGATCAAGTATTGGCGGGCGCCGATGGATCCCAATTACATTTCCGACAAGCCGGGTAAATCACCGATGGGAATGGACCTCGTGCCCGTGTACGAAGACGAGGCCGCCGCCGCGGATGCTTCGGCGATTTCCATTGATCCGGTGACCATCCAAAACATGGGCGTCCGCACGGAAGTCGTCACTCGCGGTCCCTTGCGGCGCACGGTTCGCACGGTCGCCACGATCAACTTCGACGAAACGACCCTCGTTGACGTCACCACCAAGTTCAATGGCTGGATCGAGAAACTCTACGTCGACTCCACTGGCCAGCAGGTGCATCGCGGCGATCCGTTGTTCGACATCTATTCGCCGGAGCTTTACAGCGCGCAGACAGAGTATCTGCAGGCGCTCAAGCCGGGCCTCGGCAGTGATTCAAGTCTCCTCGAAACCGCGCGACTGAAGCTGAAGTATTATGACATCAGCGACGCCCAAACTGCGGATCTCGAAAAAACTCACGAACCCAAAAAGGCCCTGCAGATCACCGCACCGGCCGACGGGTTTGTCATGGAGAAGACCGCGATTGAAGGGATGATGGTGCAATCGGGCATGAAGCTCTATCGCATCGCCGATCTCGGGATCGTGTGGGTCTATGCGCAGGTCTATGAGCAGGATCTACCTTTCGTGAAACTCGGGCAGGAAGCGGTCATGAACTTGTCGTATCTGAGCGATCGCAAATTCCGCGGCCGGGTCACCTACATCTATCCTTCACTCGATGAACAAACCCGCACTGCCCGCGTGCGAATGGAGTTTCATAATCCCGGCTATTTTCTCAAACCCGGCATGTTCGCCAGTGTGGAGTTGATCACGCAACTGGAACCCGACGCATTGCTCGTGCCGGAAATGGCGGTGCTCCGCAGCGGCGAGAAAAACACTGTGTTCGTGGCACTCGACGGCGGGCGGTTCGATCCGCGCACGGTGGTCCTTGGTCCTCGCGCGGAGAACAATCAGTACGCCGTGCTTTCAGGTTTGCAGGCCGGCGAACGGGTGGTGACCTCAGGACAATTCATGCTCGATTCGGAAAGCCAATTGCGCGAGGCGATCCAGAAAATGGAGGAGCCCAAATCGGGGATCGAATCCACCGCCGTGCCGCCGGCGGTCGCGTCGGCAACCATTAACACCAATCAGGCGACTCAAGTTTCCGCATCCGAAGAACACGTGACCTACATCTGCCCGATGCCCGAGCACGTCTCGATCGAGTATGATCATCCCGGCAACTGCCCAATCTGCGGCATGAAGCTCGTTCCGGTTTCCGCCAGTTTGCTCAAGCAGATCCATCCCGGCGGCGTGATCAAATACTATACCTGCCCGATGCCCGAGCACTCGGATGTGCATTCGGCAACGCCCGGCAAATGCCCGCGGTGCGGCATGACATTGATTCCCGTGATGGAACAACCGGGAACCAATTCCGCAACCGCGAATCCCGCACCTGCTCCTGAGCCGGACAAGTCGGCGCAATTGCTCGACCAACTCTACACCTGTCCGATGCCGGCGCATGCGGATGTCGTTTCCGATAAGCCAGGCAAGTGTCCGAAATGCGACATGGACCTGGTCAAGGCTTCGACTGTCGCGCACGGCAAGATCGCGGTGAAAAACTGGCTGGCCGCACATCTCGACGAAGCGGGTCATCAACATTGAGCGCCAGAGAAAAGAGGCAACCATGCTCAAGGCCATCATTGATTTTTCGCTGCGGAACAAATTCCTCGTCGTTGTGGGGACCATTGTCCTGACTTTGGCGGGCCTTTATTCGCTGAAGAAGATTCCGCTGGATGCGATCCCGGATCTCTCCGACGTGCAGGTGATCGTTTACACGCAATGGCCCGGTCAGGCGCCGCAGATCGTGCAGGACCAGGTCACGTATCCGATCACGACCAAAATGCTTTCGGTGCCTTATGCAAAAGTCGTGCGCGGTTATTCATTCTACGGCTTCTCGTTCGTTTACGTGATCTTCGAGGACGGCACCGATCCGTATTGGGCGCGAAGTCGCGTGCTCGAGTATTTGAGCGGACTGGGCAACCAATTGCCCAAGGGTGTCACACCCACGCTGGGACCCGATGCGACAGGTGTGGGTTGGGCGTTCATGTACACGTTGCAATCCAAACAACGTGATCTCTATGAACTGCGCGCGTATCAGGATTGGTATTTGAAATACCAACTCACCGCGGTCGATGGCGTCTCGGAAGTGGCGTCAATCGGCGGGGCGGAAAAGCAGTACCAAGTCACGGTCGACCCCGTGAAACTGCGCGCCTACAAATTGCCCTTGTCGCAGGTCAGCATGGCGATTCAGCGCAGTAATGGCGAAGTGGGAGGACGCTCGATCGAGATGTCGGAGAAGGAGTTCATCCTGCGCGTCAAGGGCTACGTCGAGAACCTCGATCAAATCCGGGAAATCGCCGTGGGGGTCGGTGCGGACGGCGTGCCGATCCGGCTCCAGGATGTTGCCACCGTTCAGATCGGTCCCGAGATGCGACGTGGCATCGCCGAGTGGAACGGCGAAGGCGAAACGGTCGGCGGCATTGTGGTCGTGCGTTACGGCGCGAACGCGCGGGAAGTGATCGCCAACGTGAAGGCGAAGCTGGATGAGGCGATGAAGGGACTGCCCGCCGATGTGACTTACAAAGTCGCTTACGATCGCACCACGTTGATTGATCGAGCCGTCAAAACACTTGAGGAAAAGTTGATCGAGGAAAGCATCGTGGTGGCGCTGGTCTGCCTGCTGTTTCTTTTGCACTTCCGCAGCGCCTTGGTCGCAATCGTCATTCTGCCGGTCGCCGTGCTGACTTCGTTTGTCGTGATGCACGGCCAGGGGATCAGCTCCAACATCATGTCGCTGGGCGGCATCGCGATCGCCATCGGCGCGATGGTGGACGCCGTGATCATCATGATCGAAAACGCCCACAAACATATCGAACACGACGGCGGCAAAAAGCCGCACTGGCAAATCATCCGCGACGCTTCCATCGAGGTTGGGCCGACGCTCTTCTATTCGTTGCTCGTCATCACCGTTTCGTTCATTCCGGTCTTTACGCTTCAAGCTCAGGAAGGCCGGTTGTTCAAACCGCTGGCGTTTACGAAGACGTATTCGATGGCCGCCGCCGCGTTATTGTCGATCACTCTCGCGCCGGTTTTGATGGGCTGGTTCATTCGCGGCAAATTGCTCGCCGAGGAAAAGAATCCGATCAACCGGTTTCTGATCTGGCTTTATCATCCCGTCCTCAACTTCGTCGTGCGCTGGCGCTGGCCGGTTATTCTGTGCGCCGGCGCCATTGTCGCGTGGGTGTTTTTCCCGTGGAACCGACTGGTCGTGGCGCACTTGCCGGAAGGCTCGACGCGGGATCTGGCGCAAAGGGCCGGTGCGCTTTTCCCGTTTCAAAACATCGGTTCGGAGTTCATGCCGCCGCTTTACGAAGGCGACCTGCTCTATATGCCCACGACGTTTCCCGGCATCTCATCGACCAAAGCGCGTGAGCTTCTGCAACAGACCGACAAGCTCCTCAAGACGTTTCCCGAGGTCAAAAGCGTGTTCGGCAAAATCGGCCGCGCGGAGACTGCCACCGATCCCGCACCGTTCGACATGATTGAAACCACGATCACGCTCAAGGACGAAAAGGACTGGCCGGCGGTCGACATACGGGATGACGAGGGCAATGTGATCGGACACCGGGCGCGCACGCCGGATGAACTGGTCGACGCGATGAACGCGGCGGTGCAATTCCCCGGTTTGAACAATGCGTGGACCATGCCGATCAAGACCCGCATCGACATGCTTTCCACCGGCATCAAAACACCGGTGGGCATCAAGGTGGCCGGCCCCGATTTGCCCACGTTGGAAAAGATTGGCGAACAGATCGAGGCCGTGGTTCGCCGCGTGCCGGGAACCGCCAGCGCCTACGCCGAACGCGTGATGGGTGGTAATTACATCGAGTTCACCATCAACCGCGAGGCGATCGCCCGTTACGGCCTGACGGTCGGCGACGTGCAGGATGTGCTGGCGGTCGCCCTGGGTGGCATGCCCATCACGACCACCGTCGAAGGACTCGAACGTTACACGATCAATCTGCGTTACGAGCGGGATTTCCGCACGGATCTGCAAGCGTTGAAGGACATCATCATCCCGACGCCGACGGGCGCCCAGGTACCGCTCGGTCAGCTTGCGAATTTGAAAATCGTTCGCGCACCAATGTCGATCAAAAGCGAGGCCGCCGTCCCCAATGCCTGGATCTACGTGGACATCAAGGGCGTGGATGTCGGCACTTATGTTTCGATGGCCCAACGCGCGGTCAACGAAGCGCTTGCCAATGGCACCATCCAAAAGCCGGAAGGCTACAACATCTTCTGGAGCGGTCAGTACGAGTACATGCAGCGCGCCAAACAACGATTGATGATCGTCGTGCCGCTGACACTCCTGATCATTACGTTCATCATTTATCTGAACACAAAGTCCGGCATTAAGACCGCCATTGTCTTGCTCGCTGTTCCGTTCTCATTGGTCGGTGCCTTTTGGATGCTTTACCTGAGCGGATACAATCTGAGCGTCGCGGTGTGGGTCGGCATCATTGCACTGGCCGGACTCGACGCGGAAACCGGTGTGGTCATGTTGCTCTACCTCGATCTCGCCTACGAAGATTGGAAAAAGAAAGGTCTGATGCGAAACGCCGAAGACCTGCACGAATCGATCTATCACGGCGCCGTAAAACGCGTACGTCCGAAAGCGATGACGGCGGCCGTCATCATCGCCGGCCTGATGCCCATTCTTTGGAGCCACGGCGCCGGAGCCGATGTGATGAAACGGATCGCCACGCCGATGATCGGCGGCGTGGTCACCAGCACGATCCTGGAGCTGATGGTTTACCCGGCGGTTTACTTCGTATGGCGGAACCGCTCGCTATCCGGGACTATGTTGTCGGTGGCCGATGATCCCAAGTGACACCTCAATATTTGAGAGTAAATACCATGTATCGCAAGCCGGTTCCCGATTTGTTTTCCCACCTTTGATCGAGAGCTATTATACGGAGATATGGGTAACGAAGGTGATGTTGCCTGCCCAATACAGACCAGGCGATTCCAGTATCCGGGTGACATTTCACTGAGGTGTCCTAATTTCGTAGTGGTCGATTTCCATTCCGATCAATGGATCGAGACGGATGACCGCATGCAAATGACAGCAACAGTGTATTGGAAAATCCTGAAATGACTATGAACACTCTTACGCTCGCGACGGGCGCCATGCCGGCGATTCGTCAATTCGTCTCATCAATGAAGCTGCATCCCATCCTCGTCAATTTCACCGCCGCGTTGGTGCCGGTATCATTCGCCTGCGACGTGGTCGCACGCTCACTGAAGAATGAATCGCTGCGGCATACCGCGTGGTGGACCCTGGTTTTTGCGGCGGTCATCACGCCGTTTACGGCAATCACCGGCTGGCTGTTTTGGATGGGCGACGACAACGGTGTAACAGGCATGACCATTCACAAGTGGCTCGGGATTGGTCTGACCGTCGCACTGGGCAGCTTGCTTGCCTGGCGATTCCAGCAGCACCGCCAAAAGCAGTGGGCCACGATCCCCTATCTGGTCATGGCGGCGGTATTGGTCATCGCCCTGGTCATTCAAGGGCACCTCGGCGGTGAACAAGTATTCAGCGGCATGTGACGATTCCCACAGGGTGCTAAGGGCTCGATATACGGGAATCACCCCATTTCACCTTTGAGGTGTAATATCCGGTTTGCCGCCCCGTCAGCCTTTGCAAATGACCAATATTGAATCCCATCTACTAAAACATCTGACCGAGTTTCTCGCCTTTGCGCGACACCGGGTGGGCAACCCCGAACTGGCCGCTGACGTCGTGCAGGAAAGCCTGCTGAAAGCGCTGAGAAGCCAAAACCAGCTTGTGGACGAGGGAAGCAGCCGCGCCTGGTTTTACCGCATTCTCCGCCACACCATCATTGATCTTCAGCATCGACGGCAGACCGAACACCACACGACGGCACAGCTTGCCGTGGAGCTTGAATCAGCGAACGATTCGGAAACGGATCGCGTGGTTTGCGAGTGCCTGCGACATCTCCTGCCGACCATGAATCCCGGTTACGCCCGTTTGATCGAGAGCATCGACCTGAACGGCGCCACACCCGACGAAATCGCCAACGAGTTTTCGACCAGCCGAAACAACGTCAACGTCCGGCTGCACCGGGCCCGGCAACAACTCAAGCAACGATTGGAAGATACCTGCCGGGTCTGTGCGACGCACGGCTGCCTGGACTGCGATTGCGAACCGGCAACCATGGAAAAGGGATTTTGAACATGGCCATTGATCCGATATGCGGAATGGAGGTTGATGAGACCAAAGCGCTCAAGGCGGAGCGGGACGGTGTCACTCACTATTTTTGTTCCGAGCACTGTCGCGGAACGTTTCTTAAAAACGGAAGCCGGGATTCGGTCTCGGATGCCCACCACGCTCACCCGCCTCACAAAAGCGATACGACAAAGTCCTGCTGCGGGGCAACCGGTCACCAGCAGGATGAGCACGGTCAGCATCAGGCATCCGCCCGTCCGGCCCATCACCACCACGCCCACGGTGATTCCCAGGAAGGAGCCCGAAACTCGGCCAAGGCGTATTATTGCCCGATGTGTCCGGGCGTGGAATCGGACAAGCCGGGCGATTGCCCGAAATGCGGAATGGCTTTGGAACTCAATCCCGCCGCGAAGCAAAGAAAGGGAACGATCTGGACGTGTCCGATGCATCCGGAGATCGAGCAGGATCATCCCGGCCAATGCCCGAAGTGCGGCATGGACCTGGAGCCCAAGTCAGTCGGCGGTGGTGGCGACGAAGAGGAAGCAGCAACCCGGTCGTTGAGTCGCAAGTTTTGGATCGCGCTCATTCTCACGGTGCCGGTGCTGATTCTGGCAATGGGCAAAATGATTCCCGGTCTACCTTTCGAAGAAAGGATCCCTCACCGCGTGGGCAAATGGCTCGAATTTGTGCTCAGCGCGCCGGTGGTGATCTGGGCCGGCGGAATGTTTTTCAACGCGGCTGGAACTCCATCGTCAATCGCAGCCCCAACATGTTCACGTTGATCGCCATCGGCGTGGGGGCGGCCTTTGGATTCAGCGTCGTGGCGGTATTGGCGCCAGGCATCTTCCCGGAGTCCTTTCGCCAGCACGGTGAAGTGGGACTTTATTTCGAATCGGCCGCGGTGATTACGACGCTCGTGTTGATGGGCCAATTGCTGGAGGCCCGGGCGCGCAGCCGCACCGGCAAGGCGGTTCAGGCGCTGCTTGAACTCGGAGCCAAGACGGCACACCGAATCCGCGATGGCCAGGAGGAGGATGTGTCCATCGAGGCAATTCAACCCGGCGACGAACTACGCGTCCGCCCGGGTGAGAAAGTGCCGCTTGACGGCGTCATCGTCGACGGCCGAAGCAACATCGACGAATCCATGATCACCGGCGAACCGGTTCCGGTGGAGAAGCAATCGGGCGACCGGGTCATCGGCGCCACGGTCAATCAAACCGGTTCCTTTGTCATGCGGGCGGAGAAAGTCGGTGAGGAAACGCTCCTCGCGCAAATCATTCACATGGTGTCCGAGGCGCAGCGCAGTCGTGCGCCCATTCAAAAGCTCGCTGATCACGTTTCGGCGTGGTTCGTGCCCACGGTAGTGGTTTCGGCGATCATCACCTTTGTCGTGTGGACCATCTGGGGACCGACACCCGCCTTGGCCTACGCGTTGGTCAACGCGGTTGCGGTCCTGATCATTGCCTGTCCGTGCGCGCTGGGTCTGGCAACTCCTATGTCCATCATGGTGGGTGTGGGTCGGGCCGCGCGGGCCGGGATTCTGGTTAAGAACGCCGAAGCGATCGAGCACACGGAGAAGGTCACGCATCTGATTACCGACAAGACCGGCACCCTCACCGCCGGTAGACCCAAGGTGGTCGAAATAATCGTGGCCGGTAGGACGAAGCTCCCGCTGAGCCCTGATCAAATGAAAAAGCCAGGTTCGGCAAATGTCTCGCCCGACGACGAAGAAGAGAACGCGATCCTTCGGTTTGCGGCAGCGCTGGAACAACAAAGCGAACATCCGTTGGCGCGCGCCATCGTCGACGCCGCGAAGGAGCAGAATCTCGAGCTGGCAGCACCCGAGAATTTTGAGTCAACCACCGGCGGGGGCGTTCGTGGGGAAGTCGATGGTGACACGATTCGCGTGGGCAAACCGGGCTTTCTACAGGAACACGGAATCTCACTGGATGATGCCCTGAACCGGCGCGCGCAGGAACTTCAAGAGCAGGCTCGAACCATTGTCTGGGTTGCCCGCGGCCAGAAAGTCCTTGGGTTGATCGCGATCGCCGACCCGATCAAGGAATCGACCCCCGCAGCGATCCGCCGCCTGCATGAATTGGGAATCAAGATCATCATGTGCACCGGCGACAACGAGCAAACCGCGCGGGCCGTGGCGAAGGAACTGGCGATCGACGAAGTGCATGCCGGAGTGACGCCCGAAGACAAGCACCGGATCGTCAAGGAATTGCAGGATCAGGGCGGAATCGTAGCGATGGCCGGGGATGGGATCAACGATGCGCCGGCGCTCGCCGCGGCCGATGTCGGCATCGCGATGGGCACCGGCACGGACGTTGCCATTGAAAGCGCCGGTATCACGCTGGTGAAAGGCGATTTATCGGGCATCGCGAAGGCTGTGCAACTCAGTCGCGCAGTGATGCGGAACATCCGACAAAACCTGTTCTTCGCGTTTGTTTACAACGCCGTCGGTATACCTGTTGCCGCGGGCATCCTCTATCCCTTCGTCGGGCTCCTGCTGAATCCGATGATCGCCGGCGCTGCCATGAGCTTCAGTTCCGTCAGCGTCATCACCAACGCTTTGCGGTTGCGGCGATCCCGGCTCTGACCAAAAGCGAAAGCGGCGAGGTCTCCTGTCGTGGTCCACAACGCAAACCAAGTTCAGGATCGCCCGGATGTCATTCGCAATCATGGGTCGCCATGGGCCAACGTTTGAGCCGTTTGATCCCATCGCCAGTTGAGGGTTACAAAGGCGCCGTGGGCGGTGAAATCGTTCAGCCCAGCCGCTGTCGGCTCTTCATAAAGTTGGAACGAATACAATAACGCAACGGAGAGCCTCGGGCTCAATTGCCGATCCACTCCGGCACGAAGCTGATGCCAACGATATGCGATCCCCAGCGGAAGTCCGGCCACGGAATTATCCTGTCGATAATCGGCCATGGACCATCCGTACGAGACGTTCATCCGAGTCAACTCGTCCAACGTCCAGGCTGCGGTGCTGATGACGCTCCACAGTTGGCCGTCGTAGGGGACGACGCTGGGGTCGCCGTTGGCAAACGTTTGAAGCCGGGTGTCCGCAAAGGAACCGGTCACATCAAAGTTCAGTCGCGACGTCGCGGACCAGTTGAGCCCGGCGCTGAATACGTGACCGCGTTGGTCGCCGGCATCGACGGTACCCGCCGGCGGCGCTTCGATCGGAGTAGGCGGATTCGTGCTGAAGTCAAAGTTAGTAACACTTCGATGGGTCGTACGGTAGTCGATCTGTTCGAATTGATACTTGAGCGTGGATTTCAATCGCGACGCCAACCGGGTGGTCAGGCTGACTTCGACTTCGTCGTTATGGGTTTTTCGCGCGGCGATGAAGTTGGGATAACCACCACCCAGCGGACCCGGCGAAGCATCGAACGGCGTCGGCGCATAATGACTTCGCTTCGTGTCGACCTGATAATGCGCGGCAAGGAGAATGTTCCGCCACGGCGAGGTGTTGAACCCGGCTCGGATTTCATCAAGACGGGCGCCCGCTTCCGTGTCCCGGTTGAGAACAGGTGAGCCCGCGAAGAATTGATCGCTGCGATGATTGATCGTTTCCTGTTGCAACCGACCTTCCGCGTAAACCGAGGTGAACGGTAGGCCGGTGAAGCGCAGGCCCGTTCGTTCTTCAAAAAGCTGGCGTTCGAGATCGAGTGACGAAAGGACGCCGATCGGAGCTGCCGTCGGCGAACCGTATCGCTGGATGACGTCGGAGAAGCCGTGCTGCCATGACCAATCGCCCTGGACTCCACCATAAAGGACCGTGTCCTGCCAGGGACCAACCTGGAATCCCACGCTTCCGACGTGCGCCTGTTGATCAAGCAGAATGGTGTTGCTGTTGAAGAAACGATCCGCAAACACGCCGAAGCCGGAAAACCCGACCGCGGGCGGCAGCGCGGCGTAATCGGTCAACCGGCTCGACTGGTCAAATGTGGCT
Organism: bacterium; assembly: GCA_016124235.1. GTDB lineage: Bacteria > Verrucomicrobiota > Verrucomicrobiia > Limisphaerales > RI-55 > RI-55. Next base: position 169,589 of record WGOC01000019.1, read on the forward strand.
CCGCCGTCGAGCCACGAATAGAGATAGCCGGCGCTCACCATCAGCCAGTCGCGAATGGATTTTTCGACCGTGATCGTGTTGCCACCTTGCGTATGCTGGTAAGTCTGCCGCACATCCGTGAATTTCTCCGGACCCGGCTTCGCGTTGTTGAACGCAGTGGCCATCACGTCGTGATCGTTCTGGCGATACCATTCGACGCGCAGGTTGTCCGCCAGATGCCAGTCGGCGAGGTCCTTGGCGACGTCGACTTTGAAGATGTGTGTGCGTTCGTTCACGTCGCGGAACGAGGGGTAAATGTTTCGTTCGGGCGGCGAAACGTTGCCCCAGGTCGTCGTGGCCTCGGTGCCGTCGCGGGACTGAAGTTCATAACCGAGCCGGATCGTCGGCCAGTTGTCGCGCTCAACGAACAGGTCAAACCAGGCTTTGCCAAAATCGAGATGTGGATCGCCGCCCGTTGCGAATTGTGAAGGTACGGCGCCGCCAAACGATCCGCCGCTGTCGTCGAACCAGCGGCGACGGGTTTCGAATCCTCCCGCAACCCGGCCCCAGTCGTCGCGATGGATTTCAAATTGCAGACCCGCGTCATTCTGGCCAAACAACACATGGCCCGAAGTGGTGAACTGGGTATGGTCGTCGATCGGTCCGCTGGCTTCGAAACGAGTGGCGCCGCCGTACCAGCCGTCGTTCAACCAGGCGAGTTCGCGAAATTTTTCACGGTCGCCGCTGACACTGATGTGACCGGCTCCAGTGGTGATCGCAACCGACAACTTCGCCCGTTCCGGCTGATCGGCGCCGGCGTAATCCACACCGCGATCGATCCAGGCGCGAAGAAGGGCGATATCGTGCCGACTGAGTGGATCGCCCTTACCCGGCGGCGGCATCTTCATGTCGTCAACGAGCCGGGCGACGTAGTGAATCAGCGCACTGTCAGCGCTGTGGCCAGAGATGATGTCGACGCCCCCATCGCCACCCGCGAGGGCGGTCTGTCGATTGTCGAGCCGGAAACCGCTCTTGGGTTTTTCGGACCCGTGACACCGGAAGCAGTGATCCTGAAAGATCGGCAGAATGTCCTTCCGGAAATCGACATCGCCGGGGAACGGCGGCGGTAGCTGGCTGACGTCCACTTCGGCGGCGGCGGCGAGGTACGTGGCCATTTCAACCAAGGCGATGCACAAGAGTGAAGTTCGCACGATTGCCGCCGGCGACCTTGGTGACTTCGAATTCCTTAACGCCGCGAATCTGCTTTTCGCCGGCCGGCAAACTGTTCGGCAAGCCCGCATCAGAATCGAAGTTTTGAGTCCACGTTCGAACCATGCACCGCCGTGTGGCAACCGGCCGACCAACAGGTGCCGCGCGTGAGAAACTGTGTGTGCGACATCGCGCCGATGCTGACGCTGCCGACCGAGGCGGTGGGGCTGGCGATTTGCGCGTGGCACCGGAGACAAAGATTGTTGTCGCGCGCGACGAGCAGCTTGTCGTTGACCGAACCGTGCGGCTCATGGCACGCGGTACAACCTTCGCGCAACGCGGGATGTACGAACACGCGCGGCCGGGATTGCTCGCGGTGACACTCGGCGCACGATTGATCCCGGCGGCTGAACGCGAGACCTCCCGCCGGTTTGAAAATGTCCGTTCCGTGAGGGTCGTGGCACTGAACGCAATTCATCTGACCTTCCACAATGGGATGGTGATGCGGCAGGCGAAGCTGAGCGTGAATTTCCTGATGACAATTGAAACAGGCCATCGGATCACGACCGGGATTCACGATGAACCGCCCCCGACCGCCACCCACGCGAACGTGTTCGCTTCCCGGACCATGGCAGGATTCGCAGCTGGTGCCTCCCTTCACATCGAAGTCCGCCACACGAACTCGTGCGTGGGTACTCGCCGGGAAAGTACGGTGGATGTTGGTGTGGCAATCGAAGCAAACCTGGTTGCCGACATATTTGGCGCCCTCAATTTTGGGTGCCTTGTCTGCTTCAACCTGACCGGTCCGACAGGCGGGAATCAGCGCGACGGTCAGAACCAGAGCGGCAGCTATCGTCCAGTTAAACCGTTTGTTCGTCATCAGCGAGAAATACGACCAATCAGCTTCGGCGTGCGTGGTTTGCCATGGGATCCACGAGCAGTGAACGAGTCGACGGAGCGACGCAACGACCGCGCCGTGTCCGAGCGAAGACTGATTGCGTAGCGATGATCACACGTTTCACCCGCAAAGCTGTTTCTTGTCCGTGCTCCAACAATAGGAACGCAACCTTGGTTACGAGGATGTCACAGCCTCGTCGCCGCCGAATTACCAACGCCGGATTGGAGTGCTCTGGAAATACTTTAAGATCCGAAATCATCACAACCTGGCGAAACTGCGTACTCGGTCCGCAAATGTTCCGCCTAATGATTAATCTGTCCCCGGAGTTCGCCATCGGTGTTCGCAGTGGTGTGGATGTTGAAATAGGTCTTTCCGTCAACCAGCGCTCCGGCCGTTGAGGTGCTGAGCGTCGACTTGCCGGCGAAGTTCCCTTGCGTGGAGAACGATCCCAGCGCAAAGGGTGCGAGGTCCAGCAACACGCCGGCGGAGGACTCCGAATCAGCGGGGCCGTGGATGTGGGCGTTGTTGGCAGTCGTCGCGAGATTGCTGTAACGCAGATTGAAATGGAGGTTGCGGCCCACCAACGCCGCCGTCGCAAATCCCGACCCGGCGCTCGTTATCTGGGTGGGGCGTTCGTTGAAACCGTTGAGCGCGCCGCTGTAGGTCACCGGGCTAATCTGTCCCCGGATTTCACCCGCGGTGTTGGCGGCCGTGTGAATGTTCACGTATGTTTTTCCGGCCAGGATGTTCGCGCGTTGTGGATCGGTCAGAACGATCGAACCGGCGAGATTGCCGCCGGCGCCGAAAGCCCCGTCGACGTAGGGCGAGAGATCGATCATGACGCCCGCGCTGGTGGTGCTGTCGGCTGGTCCGTGAATGTGCGCCAGGGTGGCCGTGCCCGAAAGGCCATCGTAGCGAAGACTGAAATTCAAGATGTGCCCTTCCAGCAAAAAGATCGCGGAACCAGTCGCCGACGTGGTGACGGCGTTTGGCTTTTCGGCGTCGCCGGAGAGGACGGCCGTGAATGGTGTGGCCGAAACCTGCGGCAGAATCTGGCCGCGAATTTCTCCGGTCGGATTCGCCGACGTGTGGACGTTCACGTATGTGAGTCCATCCGCGACCGCGGCCAATTGATCCGGGCTCAGTGTCACCGTTCCGACAAAGGTTCCCGACGTGCCGAATCCGGTACCTTTGTAAGGATCCAGATTGATGAGAACGCCGGCCGCCGTGTCGACGCCGGCCGGACCGTGAATGTGTGCGAGCGTCGCTGCGCCGGATAGTCCTTCGTAAAAAATGTTGAAGCTCAATTCATTGCCGACCAGAAGAAACGCGCCAAAGCCCTGCGCGGATGTCGTCACGCGGTTGGGTCGTTGGTAGGTCCCCGCCATCCGCGCCTGAAACGCCGCCGGCAGTATCTGGCCACGGATTTCTCCAGTGCCGTGGGCATCGGTGTGAATGTTGATATACGTCCTGCCGGACAGCAGGTCTTCCTTCTGCGCCGGGGTCAAAATCACTTCGCCGGAAAGTGAGCCCCGCGTGCCGAACGCACCGCCGTTGAATGGTTGCAAATTGACCAATACACCAGCGCTCTCGCTGGCGGCGGCCGGACCATGAATGTGCGCGAGCGTCGCGGCACCCGACAAACCGGAATAGGTAATGTTAAAAACCAGCAGGTCGCCTTTCAGGCGCAATAGGGCGGAACCAGTGCCGGTTGTGGTCACTGCGGTAGGGCGTTCCGCGTCGCCGGACAACGTGGCGGAAAATAAAATGGTGTCTCGTTCGGCAAGGTCGGCTACGCGCAGAAACTTCGCCGGATCACCACCCGTGGCGGCAGCCGTCCGCGCCGAGGTGACTTTGTCGTTGACCCAGACGTTGCAAAACACGTCGTCGGTGCGCTGCAAAACCCACGGCCCATTGCCGTCGTTGATCGCAACCGAGACGTCATTTCCCGACGGCGAAATGGCGCCGACAGAAACACCGGCAGCAGCATTGACCGTGATGTGCGCCGCGCCCGAGGTCGTCGCTCCGCCGGCATTATCATAGGCCTTGGCGGTAATTGTGTGAGCCCCACGTCCAAGCGTGAGGTTGATTTCATACGGTGTCCTCACCGCCATCCCGAGAATCGTCGAGCCGTCATAAAATTCGACCCGCGTGATTTGGCCATCCGTGTCCGCGGCGGTCGCCTGCAATTTGATCGTGCCGGGAACATCGACAACCGAATTGTCCGCGGGACTGCCCAGGGAAACGGTCGGCGGCTGGTTCTGAGGCGCCTGCACCGACACAACGCCGACCATACCAAAGCCCGCATGCGGCGTGCAGTAGTAAGGAAAATTGCCAGTGGTGTTGAAGGTGTGTGAGAAGGTGGAGCCGGCACCGATGACCCCGGAATCCCAAAGACCATCCGGCGCGCCGGGATTACCACTCGTTGTGGAATGTAGACCGGCAGCCCATTGCCAGGTCACCGTATCTCCGGCCTGGATCGTGACATTGGCAGGACTAAAGGTGAGGGATGCGTTTGGACCGACGGTGACAAAGACGGTCGCGGCCGACGACACGAATGGAATGGCCACGGCAACCGTCAACAGCGCCAGCCGTAGCAGAGAGCACGGGGATTGCAATTTCATGATTTCAACAAGGATTTCGGCGAGATGTTGGGGCACAAACGCCCGTTCGATTGGGCCTTCGGGAGGCTTTGTTTAAGGATGTGAAGGGGGAGCCGGCGACAGGTTCCCAAGAAACTGCAATGAATGTGATCGCTGGACTTGTCGGGCTCCGAATGTTTCCTTTTCAGCCGCGAACGCGACGGTCAACCTTCCGATCATCCGGAACCTTTTGTTTACCACGCCATCTTAACTGCAAAGCGCCGCATGTCGTCCGACCCGGAGTTTGAGACGTTGGTGGAACGCCACTACGGCGCGTTGTATCGTTTTGCTTTGAGCCTCACTCACCAGGAAACCGATGCCGCCGATCTGGTCCAACAAGCCTTTCTTGTCTGGGCCCGCAAAGGCCATCAGCTGCGCGATCGATCCAAGGCGCGCACATGGCTTTTCACCACCCTGCATCGGTTGTTCATCGAATCGCGGCGAAAAGCGGATCGATTTGCCGGCGAACCATTGGATGAAACGAGCAGTGAAATCCCCAACATCAGTCCCGAACGCGCACGAAGAGTTGATGCGGAAACGCTGTTGCAGGCGTTGGCGGGGATTGATGAAACCTTTCGGGCACCGGTCGCACTTTTTTATCTTGAGGATTATCCATACCTTGAGATTGCAGAAATTCTTGGCGTTCCACTCGGCACGGTGAAGTCCCGCATTTCGCGCGGCATCGGCCAGTTGCAGAAATGTCTGAGTGATCCGATCCGGCCACAATCTCCAAAGCCCTCGTGAACCTCGAAGAAGCCAAACGAATTTTGCTCGCCTATCGTCCGGGGACGGACGATGCGAACGATCCCGATGTGCGCGCAGCATTGGCGGAAGCGGCACGCTCACCTGATTTGGCGGCGTGGTGGCGCGATCAACAAACGGTACGGGCCGAATTGCGTGACCGGTTTCGCTCCATTTCCCCACCGGCAAATCTGAAGGAGAACATTCTGGCCGCTCACAAAACCATCGAAATCAAATGGTGGCGGACAACGCGGTTTCGAGCGGCCGCCATCGCGGCGTGCCTGATTGGATTGATTTCGGTGCTGATCTGGCGACCGGCACCGAAGGAGTCGCGGTTCGACGAATTCCGGGACCGGATGGTGCGCACGGTGATTCGGGAATACCGGATGGACATCACCAACAACGTGGAAGGCGAAGTTCGTGGTTTTCTGACACGCAACAGTGACTATCCGGATTTTCAACTGACGCCGTCGCTGAAGACGGTTCCGCTCTTTGGTGCCGGCAAGCTGACCTGGACCGGGCATCCCGTTTCCATGATCTGCTTCAAGCGAAAGCCGGACGTGTTGATGTATCTGTTTGTGATCGACCGATCAGCATTTGATTCACCGCCGGGATCCAGACCGGTGTTCGCTGAAGTCGCCCGGCGTGCGACCGCCAGTTGGAGTGATGGCAATCGAGTTTACACACTGACATCCGAAGCGGGCGAGAGCGACCTCAAGGCGCTCCTGAACAACCCGTAGATCAAAGGGAATCCACAAATCTCGTCATCAACGAGCAACGGTTGTGCGCGCCATCAGCCAGTCGAAATCCACATCTCCCACTGCAGGAAGTTCGATCGGTAGCCGCGCCTCGTTCGGTTTGGCGGCGGGCGAAGTGATGGGCGAAACCCAGCGATGCGTTTCGGCGTGCCCATCGGCAAAGGTGAGATTTGCCGCGTTGTTATGCCACGACGCCGGCAGATCGAACCACTCGTGCTGGGCGAGTTTGTTGAGGAAATAGCCGTCATTGATGCTGTCCGGATGCTCTTCAATGAACGTGAAAATGCGCGAAGGCACACGGAAGTCGGACTCCTTGAAAAACTGTACGTAGCCTGGATTGTTTAGATTAAATCCATCGCGGCTGAACTCGCCCGCATTGCCGACCATCGCGTTTAACGAGTAGCTGCGGATACGGCTGGTCCAGCCGGCATTCTTTTGAATCTGGCTGACCACGCGATCGCTCGGGCACCGAAACACCTCCGTCGCGCCGTTGACGTACGGGCCCAGGCCGCCCTGGGCGAGCCACTGTCGATTGGTGTTGCCCTCATCCAGCTCCCAACTCAGGACGTTGTTCGCCCAATTGCGATAGCTGTCGTAGTAAATCGTGCGCGCCGTGTCGGCATAGCCGTAGTTGTATGGCAGCGCCCCGCGGAAATCGTCCGCGTACAACTGCATCGCCATGGCCAGCTGTCGCAGATGATTCAAGCAGGCTGCGCCTCGTCCCTTGGCCTGTGCTTTTGCGATGGCCGGCAACAAGAGCGACGCAAGAATGCCAACGATCGCGAGCACCACCAGCAACTCGACCAGCGAGAAACCCGTCGTGCTCCCGGTTGCCGGGGCAGGACCTCGATAAAGACGGCGATGACGGTTGTCGGGCTGGATACGCATGGGAGCGCTTCTCGAACGATGTTCGGTATATAGCCTCGTGGACTTTCGTTGTCAAAACCCGCCGCTGCGTGAACGGAACGCAAACGGACCACAATCGGGTTTGCCCAGCTTGATCGGGCAAACCTGGCGGGAGCCGATTTGCCAGCCAGGCGCAAAGCCATTCTGCCTCAATCTCGTTGCGCCCAGGCAGGGGCGCTCGGGCACGGTTTTGGACCCGGGTTCACCTGCGAATCCTGTTGGAATAAAATCCACCATGTTGTTTCCTAACCAAGACCTTGCGATGGCTGTCCGAACGTAATCGAGCCGACCGGGTCCAACTGAATAATTCACCAAAACCAAAATGAACGAAGAATCCAAATCTCATCTGTCGTCGCTCAGCCGTCGCGATTTCAGCCGGTTGACCATGGCCGCGTTTGGCGGCGTCCTGATCGGGAGCACGCTGGCCAGTCAGGCAGCGGAGACCAAGAACGATCCGGCGAACATCCTCGTGGACAAGCATGTTTGCCGCGGCCTCAACACCTGCAAGGGCAAGGGCAAAGGCGAGAAGAATTCCTGTGCCGGCATGGGCGATTGCGCGATCGCCGAAGCACACTCCTGCCACGGCGAAAACTCGTGCAAGGGACAGGGCGGTTGCGGCGGGCATCCGGGCGAGAATTCCTGCAAGGGCCAGGGTAGCTGCGAAGTGCCATTGACCGAAAAGAACTGGAAGAAGGCCCGCATCGCCTTTGAAAAGGAAATGAAGAAGAAGGGCAAGACGTTCGGCAAGGCGCCGGCGGCCAAGGGCAAAAAATAGTCCGTCGTTAAATTTTTGGAACACCAGCCGGCGGGCGTGCCGCGTGCGCCCGCCGGTTTCGCCTCCAGAGCGCTCACCAGATTGCACCGCAAGATGATCGACCAACGACTGGGCCATCCGCATTTGGGATTGGGAGTCGGACTGCGCACGGTCCACTTCAATCACATCCTGGAGCAGCGGCCTCAGGTCGATTGGTTTGAGATCATTTCCGAGAACTTCATGGATTCGCGCGGGAGGCCGCGTTATGTGCTGGAGCAGATCGCCGAGCGTTACCCGATCGTCATGCACGGAGTGTCGCTCTCGATCGGCAGCACCGATCCGTTGAACTTCGAATACCTCCGCAAGCTGAAGGCGCTGGCCCACGACGTGAAACCGTTGTGGATTTCAGACCACGTCTGCTGGACGGGCGTGGCCGGGCGGAACACCCATGACCTCCTGCCAATGCCGTTGACCGAGGAATCGCTCAAACACGTCGTCGAACGGATTCGCGTGTTGCAGGACTTTCTCGAGCGACCATTTGTTTTTGAAAACCCGAGTACCTACGTCGGGTTCACCGGTTCCACGATGTCGGAATGGGAATTCATTTCGCGCATGGCGGCGGATGCGAACTGCGGTCTGCTGCTCGACGTGAACAACGTTTACGTGTCGAGCGTGAATCATGACTTTGATCCGGAGGAATACATCCGGTCTGTGCCGCACGAACGTGTCGTCCAATTTCATCTCGCCGGTCACACCAACCGGCAAACGCATTTGATCGACACCCATGACAGCGAAGTAATTGATCCCGTCTGGAAGCTTTACCGGCTGGCGCATCAGCTCACCGGTGGCGTTTCGACTCTCCTCGAATGGGACTCCAGCATTCCGCCGTTTCCGGTGGTGCATGCCGAAGTTCTCAAAGCGCGAAAACACATCGGTGATGATCTCGCGGATCATGCGATGACCGCTGTACCAGCGTTCGGCGAAAATGAACCGTCCGATGACCAAGCGGTGACCGAAGCATCGTGCGCGGTGCCTAATCCATTGCATCACATGGCCGCTGACGTGCAATGAGTACGCCTGATGATCCGGCCGCAGCGCCCGAATCGAGCCGACTGCAAAAGTGGTTTCAATCGGTGGTGACTCATCCCGACGGGATTGAATCCGGCGCCGATTCCGAGGCGGCGCAAAAGCTCATTTCGCTCCGTCCCGGCGAACTGGAAAAAGTCATCACACGATCCAAGGCATTGACCGCTGCTGAGCGCCTGGCGATTTATGCCAACGCCTATCACACCCGGTTGCTGGAATGTCTGGGTGAGATTTTTCCCATGCTCAAACGCACGCTCGGCGAGGAAGCGTTTGACGGTCTGGCGTTCGGGTATTTGCAAAAGTATCCGTCGCAAAGCTATACGTTGAACGATCTGGGCCGTCATTTCAGCCGTTTCCTGGAAGAAACCAAACCCGAACCAGGAAGCGATTTGGATCCCGCTAGTGCTGCCAAACAGGACGAAGGATTGATTAAGCTCAGCGACGACTGGCCGGACTTCATGATCGATCTCGCGCGACTCGAATGGGCGATCTATGAGGTTTTTGACGGCGAAGGTGTCGAAGGAAAACCATTACTGCAGACGGACCAATTGCTCGGAATCCCGCAGGAACAAACGCCTTTGATGCGCCTGCAAACCGTCCCCTGCCTGCACCTGCTGGCCACACGCTTTCCGGTAAACGATTATTTCACGGCCATCCGCACAGCGCCCGAAAACGAAGGTGTCGACATCCCGGCCGCACAAGACTCCTACGTTGCGTTGACGCGCCGCGATTATGTCGTGCGACGGTACAATCTTTCGCCAACCGAGTACGAGTTGCTCAAGTCAATCCAGGAAGGCGACTCGTTCGGTGGCGCGATCGAACGCGCCGTCGCCATTCCCGGAAACGATGTCGAGTCGCTCGCCGCGAATCTTCAGCTTTGGTTCCGCAATTGGACGGCGGAAGGCTTCTTTCAATCGGTCCGCCTGGACTGAGTTATTTCTCCTTCAATGCAGCCAGAAACGGCTTGCCAATGCAACCCGGCGGTACGTCCATGTGCAATGTGCGACACAAAGTCGGAACGATGTCCGTGATAGCAAAATCGCCGGCGTAGCGACCGGGCTTAAAGGCGGAACCAAACATCAGCATGGGAATGTCGGCGTCGTAGGCGTACGGCGTTCCGTGCGTGGTGCCGGTCTTCCCGGACGAAGGAATGAAATACGGCTTCATGGTCAGCACAATGTCGCCACTGCGTTCAGCGTTGTAACCATTCAGCACCATTTTCCCAATCAAGCCGGGCGCATCACCCCGCAGCAACTGAGTCCGGGTATAGACTTCTTCGAATTTACCCGTGGAAAATGCCCACTTGCGAATGGTGGAAGAAAGCGCGGCCGGCTTGATCTTGCGTTGCTTCAACTTGTCAAAATCGTAGTACAAATTGCCGTAGTGGAAGTTGGGCGAAAGGAAAAGATCATTGGTACCGTAGACATGCGTCAGGCGATTACTCAGGCTCGTCATCAGCGTGGTTTCATTGACGCGTTCCGCGTCGAGTCCGTATTCCCGGGCGAACTCCGGCAGTGGCGCCACGCCATGGTCCGCCGTCAGCACAATTTCGCAGTTCTTCAGACCAATCCGTTTGTCGAGGAAGCGAAAGAAATCCTCGAGCGTGCGATCGAGCCGCAAAACGAGATCCTGCATCTCCTGCGAGTAGGGACCGAATTTGTGTCCCCCGAGATCGATCGCGGAAAACGAAATGCACAACAAGTCGGGGACGCTGCCGTCGCCCAGGTGTTCACCTTCGATCGCCGCCTTGGCCAGCTCAGCGAGCAGTTCATTGCTGAACGGCGTGGGTTGGATGGCGCTGTAATGATCGTTTGTGGTGTAGTGAATCACATGCGGAAACACGACGTTCGTTTCGCCAATGAGATGATCTTCTCCGACTCCGTCATCGGGATATTGATACGCACTCGCCGGCAGCAATCGATTCCAATTGGTCTCCCGATACCGCTCAGCCAAAGCCCGCGCATTGAACGCGTTCAGCCAGTCCGGCAGCTTGGACATGTAGTAACTGCTCGTAATGAAATTGCCGGTCCGGGATTCGAACCAATAGGCTCCGTTCGGCTTTTTGCCACCTGGCAGAATCGCCGCCCGATCCTTCATTGAAACGCTCACGACCTTCGATTGATACTGGAGACGCAGTTGGTCCGCGAAGTTCGAGCCGATGAAATTGAGCGGGGAGACGTGAATGTTCGTCGAGGTTGTCCCGACGCCTTCGCACGCCGGATCATAAACGGCGGCGATGGTCTTCTTCTTCTGTCGGTCAAACCAGTCATTGCCGATGATGCCATGCACCGCCGGCGGAGTGCCGCTCAGATAACTGGCGTGCCCGGGAGCCGTCACCGTCGGACAATAATTGTAGTGGGCCGACGTCATGAAAGCTCCGTGGTCCATCAAGAACCGGAAACCGCCATGGGAAAACTGATCGTGAAACCGCTCGAGATAATCATAGCGCATCTGATCGACAATGATGGTCACGACGAGTTTTGGCATGGCTGCATGAATTTGCAGCGCCGCCAAACCGGCAAGGAAAGCAAAGGCTAACTTGGTTCTTTTCTTCATCTTGAAATCTATCGGAAACGTGGGCGCAGCCATTTCAAATTTTCACCCGGCCGATTAGTGGATCGCTGATGCTCTCGCGGCCCGTTTCAATGCGGCCCGCGTATCGACGAACAAATTTGGAGTGCCCCGGCACGCGCACTTCGAGATCGTACCAGCCGTGGCTTTTGGCAAGATCGAGCTTCAACTCCAGCGGTCCGGCGGAATCATCGACGTTCAACTGCCTCATTGGCTCGCCATACGATCGATCATGCACCTCGACCACTTTTGAAGTACCGCGGTTTGTGATATGTAGCACGCCGCGGGCGCTCAATTGCATTTCCAACGGCGGATCATCCACACTACCGGCAAGCTCGCGGTAAAAACCGTTCGGTCCGTGAATCCGCATTTCATACTGATTGTCCGCGAAATCCGCGAGCGCCCACGAATCGATCAACCGGTCGCCCGCCTTAACGGCATAAGCCCAATTACGCCCCGTGGCGAAATCATTGGCCGCGCCTGACCGAGTGCGAAACGGACGCGTCGCATAAACATGAAATGGCGCTCCCGCCGAACGTTCGCCGAACAATTCGCGGCCGACCGCGAAGTTCACCTCCAACGATTTTCCGTCGGCGCCGATTTGGCCGTCCGCCGACAACTCGTAAGGCAGTGCGCAGGAGAGCCGGGTGCCGTCTTCCTGGCGGGACATCGCGGGAACGGCTCCGGGATGCTTGCGGGCATTCTCGATTTCTTCGGCAGTCAAACGCCGGTAGTCATCCGGCAGTTTTCGAAACTGCGCCTGGTGAATGGATTCGAGAAACGGCTTGTATTCGACCGGTTGAGGCAGGGCTGAATTGCCGCCTTTGTCGGGACGAAACACGGAACTCAGATCGCCGCAGACCGTTCTCCGCCACGCGCTGATGTTGGGTTCGTAAATCGCTTTTCCGGTACGATGGCTCACGAGCAATTCCAACATCCGGATGATCGACGTGTGATCATACACCTGGGAATTCACGTAGCCGCCGCGGCTCCAGGGTGACGCAATCACCAACGGCACGCGAAAGCCAAGACCGATGGGACTCTCCCGCTTTTCGGTGTCCGGATGGTCTTTCGCCCGCGCTTCCTCCTGCGCCAGGTAGACCCATTCCACGGCAGGATCGATGCCCTTCGAGACCTTGCCCGTATCCGGCTTGTCGGGATGAGGCGGCACAAACGGCGCCACGTGATCGAAGTACCCGTCGTTCTCATCGTAACAGAGGACGAAGATGGTCTTGCGCCAGACGTCCGGATTCTTCGTAAGAATGTCGAGGCACTCGGACACGTACCAAGCGCCATACCACGGAGCGCTCGGGTGATCGGAAAAATTCTCCGGCGAAATGATCCACGACACCGTCGGCAAATTGCCGGAATCCACGTCCTGGCGGAATTGATGCAACACATCCCCACGGGGCACCTGCATGGTGCGTTCAGTTCCGTTGTCAGAATAAGTCAGCGAATCCAGCTCCCGGTAATGCGGGTCGCCGTCATTGATGGTGAACGCCCGCTCGTGCAAATTACGCTCCCGTTTGGGCAGCCGCGCGAACGCCGCATCCGTGTAGATTTCCCGTTCGCGCCGGATCGCTGCCAACTCTTCCCGGGCAGCGCGGAGTTTCTTTGCCTGCTCGGCCGATCCGACTTGAGATTCGAGTGCTGCGATCTCATCCGGCAACGCCTTTTCGCGCTCGGCAATGTAACGGCGATGCGCTGCCCCGAAGCGCACGCGATACTGCTTGAACCATTCGAGCGGGCTGTCTTCGTAATTCGCCAGCCAGTGGTCATGTTCGCCGGTGAGTCCGGATTTCAGCGAGATTTCGTTTTGATAAATGCGCCACGAAACACCGGCATCTTCGAGTCGTTCCGGGAAAGTCGTCCAACTGGCTTCGCGGTTGTAGTAGATGTCCTCGTTGCGCACGATCGCCGGAACGTTGCGGGCCGGCCGCGCGCGCACTGTCCCCGTCCACAAATGCAGCCGGTTCGGTATGGTGGGCGTGAGCGATGAACAGAAATTCTGGTCGCAAATTGTGAAGGCATCCGCCAGCGCATAATAGAACGGCAGATCGCGGCGGTCGTAATGGCCCATCGTCAACGGCATTTCCGCGTATTCCTTGGTTCCCGAGCGCTTGGCCTCGAGCCAGCCGTCGTGTCGGCCGTCATTCCGAGCGTCCACCTGGCTAGCCCACGAGTGCGGCAGCGAACTCATCCACGTCGCCTTCGTATCTTTGATGTTCAACCGAAACGGCGCGTAGGTTTCACCTTTGTTGTTTGTTTGCAACCAGACGGGATTTCCGTCCGGCAACGTCACCGCGCGCGGATCGTTGAATCCACGAACCCCTCGAAGCGCGCCGTAGCAGTGATCAAAGGAACGATTCTCCTGCATCAGGATCACGACGTGTTCGGCATCCAGCCAAGTGCTACCAGGCTCGGGCTCGATGGCGAGCGCCTTGTGGATGGACGCGGGAAATCCGCCAACGATGCCACCGCCGGCGGCAAGCAGAGCGGCTTTTTTCAGAAAATCACGTCGTGAATTCATGACTGCGTGGACCGACATGGCAGACGGTCAACGGTGATGAAATGTTCATCAAGCCCACTCGCGGATACGAGTGTTTTCCATCAGTTCACCGAAATGTAATAAAAGGAATCCTGGATCAAGTATTCGTGCGGCCGCCTACCGGGCGATCGCTGGGTTCCAACAATCCAAGTCGCTGGTCGGCGAATACGTCTGGTTCAACAACCGCTTCTCGACGTGTCCGTCGACGAAGGTGTAGTTCGCTTTGCCGCCATGGCGTTCAGGATCGACATCGGATGGCTTATCAATCGCGGTCCAGAAGTGCGCCATGACGTGATCGACCGTGCCGGGCACTTCGGCTTGGAGAATTGTCGCCACTGGTTTGCGAATGCTTGCGACCTTACGCCACGTGCGTGGACTTCCCAGGTAATCATCATATTCGGGATTCAATTCGAAATAGACGCTTTGGCCATAGCTCCACAGTTTGTCGCGCGACTGTGATGGGCACCGATAAACGCCATTAAGCAAGTTGGTCCAACGTGCATCGTCGGGCGCGCCCAGGTACGGTACCAGGGCGCGTCCCCAGGGCATTTGCCGATGGGCGAATGCGGAATGGGCCGAGCGGGCGAATTCACCATTGTGGTCATCCGCATAAAGCATCGACGCAAAAACAACCTGGCGCAGGTTGCTCGCGCAAGCCGTGGCCCGGGCCGCTTCCTTGGCCCGGGCCAGTGCCGGCAACAGCAATGCCGCGAGAATGCCAATGATCGCGATCACCACCAACAGTTCGATGAGGGTAAACGCGAATCTCAGTCGGGTTGTCGAACTCATGGCAGATACGGGCGCACGCGATAGATCGCGTGATGGGCCGGCGGCGATTCGTCGTGCAGATCGAGGTTGCCCGGATTCGGCGCCGTCAATTCGTCAACCGCGGTCCAGGTCTTGAAATCGGCCGTCCGCTCAAGGCGGTAAGTGTAGCCGCTCCAGGTTGACGGGGCCGACACGGGGACGTGAATTATTCCCGGCTCAACCGCGAGCGAGCCAGCGGCCAGACCGGTCGCGACGTTCCAATTCAAGGTGAACGGAGCCGTGATTCCGGTCGGCTGGCCTTGATCGTCGACCAGGATTGCCTCGTAGCTCGCTGAAAAAGGACCGGTCGCGCCGGCGGGAACCGTATAGGCCGGATGAAACATCACCAGGCTCCAGTCAAACGTATCCGACGATCCGTCCGTGCCAAACATCGGTTCCCACGTCGCCGGGTTTTCCCGATACGTGTATGCCTTCAATCCCGGCGTGGCCGAAAGCTGACGGATGCGAAGGCCGTACCCCGTTGGCAAAGGATCACTGGTCGGATCCGGAAGGAATCCATATTGCCGGTTGAACGCCCGACCGGCCAGGCTGGGATCCAATTCTTCAAACCAGGGCAGCGTGGGCGCAAACTGCGTGTCCGGTTGACTGATTGCCAGCGGCGTCAGCATCGGCATTCCCGAATCCACATGCACATCAAGCTGGCCGCCCTGCGCCGCTGTGTAATGGATGTTGGCGTGGACCATGCCACCACCCATCGCCACCGCGGTGAGCAGTGTCGGCTCACCGGCGACGATTCGGAGAGTCAACGGATCGGACGGTGAATGAATCGGACCGCCGTTTGCGCCGTTGGATGAAGTATCGAACGCCTTGAACCAAGCGGTGTAAACTCCCGGCTTGGTGGCTGTGAAACGGCGACCATGGATGTGTCCGAAAGGATCCGATTCGGGCGAACCGTCACCCTGGCTGAGCGGAAAGAGTTGATCACTGTGATCGCCCGCCAACAAGGACAACGAGGGTGCGGTCGCGCCCGTTTCCCAAAAGCCGAAACGGCCCCCGATCGGACCAGTCGCCTTGATAATGCTGAATTGAACGTACGAACCCAGGGCCGAGGCTTGTGGATCGGGTCCCGCGTTAGCAGCGGTGTCCGGCAACGCCGTCAAAGTAAGCCCGCCCTGATAATAACCGGCGTACGTGGCGGCGTTCGTGTAGGTCAACGCGAGCGTGAAGCCCGACGTCGTATTAAAGTCGCCACCGTTGGCGAAGATCAGTGGATCGCCTTGGTTTTGACCCGTGGCACCGACATTCAAATGACTGTGTTGCGCCCGCCCAACGAGCGGTACCGCGAGCATTGCTCCTCCCAAGAGGAGCACTGTATTCAATTTCGATTTCATGATTTGCGAAGGTGAACAAAGGTTTACTACAAGTGGTTTCTAAGGAGTTGAGAGATGTCCGTCGGGTCGCACAAAACACGATCCGGGGACGGTTAAACGAAGTGAGACTTCCGACCACCGCAACGGCTCCACGTGTCCATCCGCAAACAAATAGTTCGACTGTCTGGCGTGACGTTCCACATCCACCTGTCCGGCGAACGAGTTGGTTGAGTAACCACCCTCTTCGGCCGCGGCGAAGTGGAAATGATCCGAACCAAGGAAATTGGTCCGCGTCTCTGCCAGGAACAAAGTCTGCAACGGCTTGGGAATCGACAGCAGGCGCGAGAAATCAAGTTGTTCCGCGCCGTAGGGATGCGGTGTCAGAAAGTCATTGACGGCATAGCTGAAAAGGCGCTGCCGGTTCCGGTCGTCCGGGCAGCGGTGCAAGTTCGTACCGGCGAGGTAGGGTTGAAGCGTGCCAACCCAGGATGCGTGATTGTGCTGGGACATCGGCAGGACGCCGCCGAAATCATCGGCGTACATCTGGCTGGCCATGCCCACCTGCCGCAGGTTGCTCAGGCATTTCGTTGCGCGTGCGCGCAGTTTTGCCCGACCCAACGCAGGCAGCAGCAAACTGGCGAGTACCGCGATGATCGCGATCACCACCAACAGCTCAATCAAAGTGAAGCCTCGTTCGTCACGAGTACGCATATTCAAACGCATTCTGGATTGACCGACATGTCTCGACACCACGACCCGATTGATCGAGATGCCACGGGACTGGCTCCACGCGGAATACGCGAAGCCAACGCGTCACGATGGGTCAAGCCAGCCGCGGTGGCGGCACAGGCGGAGACTCGCCAAAAAAGAGGGGCGGCAAGTCGGAAGGAGGAACAACCGCAACGGATTCAGGACGAATGAAAGTGAATTCTGAGCTGCCCGCGAACAACCAATCGGACTTCCCAAAGGAGTTCAGCAATTGCTTTTGGTTGCGCTCGGAGCGCTCACCCGCCGCCACGGCGAGACAGAGTTTGCACGGATGTTTCCCGTCGAACGTCTTCTCCAGTGCCTCCTCAAACGAGCCCGTGCTGGAGTAATTCACCAGCATGCCCATCCAGGCGACAGACTGCAAAACGGTCCAGTGCAGACCCAGGGTCAGGGCCAGCATCAGCGCCGTGATATGGCGGGCAAATTGGTTCACTCGTCTCAATCTCTGCAAGCAACGATGAATGCACTTGCAATCAGCATTAAGCGCCTTTTTGGCAACGGCTGGACAGCGGGGATTCCCCAGTGGATGGGCCGGGGAATTTCCCAAGAATACGGCCGACCCGATGCCGTGACGCCATCAGCCGTGAGCAGATTGATTTTCATCGCAGCAAAAATGTTTGCTTGCTCAGAACCGCCAAGTCACCGCCGCGCGAATCTTAAAGTCGGGCACCGCCTGCACGCCGGTGTTTTCAATGCTCACCGGAAAGTCCGCCCCGATTTCGGCGCTCAGTTTGTCCGACCACGTGAATCCAATCTGTGGCCCGACATACACGAGCGTCGCCGCGGAGTCCGGATCTTCGACGCCGTAGTAGGTGTCCTTTTCCTTGGTTTCGCCGGAGACGAGCGCCTGCAACGTGATCGTGTAGTTGTCTTCAAGCGCAACATACACACCCGGACCGGTCGACCAGATCAAATCGTTGGCGTACTGGTGACCGTAATCGCCCTCGGTGCGAATGGCGTATTGCACATCCGCGTCGGCAAACAAGCGTTTCCACCGACCGAAAATCGTCGTTCCGACGATGCCGTCCACTGATCCGGAACCAAGCGCCAGGTCATGTCCGCCAATACCGCTCTCGGGCAGCGGCGGGTCATTCTCCACTTCAGGCTCGTTGAGCCGGCTCGAATCACCGGTCGGCAACTTGACGCCTCCGAGGACGCTCCAGTTAAAGGTATAGTTCTCCGCCAGCTTTTGGAGCACGAGATAGCTGCCCGTCACGGAGATATCGCCGAGCCCGGACTCGTTGCCGGTCTCAATCATGGCGCCGCGCGGGCGGCTGTAGGAACGACTGATCACCGGCACATTCAACTGCACGCCAAATTTGCGATTGAAGTTGTAACCGGCAAACAGCTGGGTCACGGAACTGTCGACGTATTGATTGGCGTCGTTCGGGATTTCCATCCCGTCTTCGCGCACGCTGCCAAAGCGCGTGTATTGCTCGGCGACGCCGGAGTGAAAGCCACTGCCCATCTCGCCACTCGCCAGCGAGGCGCTGTAAACGGCACACAGATCACAAGCGGAGGCCGGCCATGCCGCCAGGCCCGCCAATACGGATAAACTGATAAAACGATTCATAAAAATTCTTCACGGTTGAGGGAAAACCCAGATGTGGGTCCGCCCAGTTGATTAATGAAAGGGAACAATCGACGTCGGAGAACGCCGAATCAGGAACTGAAAAGGAATCAGCCGTGAAGCAGTCGGGGAGGCGGCAGCGGAGGCGGAGAACGCAATGGAAGCGGGGTTGCAACATGCGTCATCGCCAGCCGAGTGGCTGGTGGACGGGTGAGGCAAACGACGTCGCTCGACAACACCCAGTCAGCCTTGGCAAAGGATTTGAGCAAAGCCTCCCGGCGCTCGGTCTTTTTGCCTTCGGCCACGGCGATGCACAGCTTGCAAGGGTGCTGCCCGTCAAATGTCATTTCCACCGCGTCACTAAAGGAAGTCTCCGTTGAATAGTTGACGAGCATCGTCATCCACGCGACAGATTGCAGCACCGTCCAATGCAAACCCAGGGTCAGGGCCAGCATGAGTGCGGTGATATGGCGAGCGATTGGCGACATCAACAACTCGGAGACGCTATGGCCATCTGCACCTAAGTCAATCTGCGAATCGTGTGGGGACAATTCCGCCGATCTCGACGGCAACCCGGCAGCCCGATCCATCCCAACTTCATTTGCGTCGTTCCGGCTTAGTTCTTCGCCTTCTTCAAATGATCGTCAAACCAGGCAGCGAAAGTTCGGATGTCCCAAATCATGGAAAGCCAGCCGTGCTTGCCGCCGTGATGCACCACCAACTTCACATCGCAACCGAGTTCGGCCGCGCGCTGACAAAATCGTTGTGACTGATCAAGCGGCACGAGGGTGTCCGCGTCGCCGTGGTAGATCAGCGTCGGTGGCAGATTCGATGAGACAAAATAAATGGGAGAACAATCACGGCCGATGGTTTTCCAAATCGGCATGTTGGTGGAGTCGGCGCCAAACTTTTCCGCGAACCCGAACGCTTTGACGAAACTCTTCGGCGGACCACCATCGCCGGGATTTTCCGTCGACGTTCCGAGGTTCAGCAAATCCGTCACCGGATAAAAGATGGCGACGGCTTGAACCACACTGCTTTCGCGATCGACTGGATCCGGGGCATCGGCGGGACCCGGCCCGCCGCGAGTGGCGAGCATCAAGCTGAGATGGCCACCCGCGCTGCCGCCGGTGACGCCCAATCGATCGGGATCGATGCCATATTCCTTTGCGTGGTACCGGACGAAACGAACGCCGCGATACACGTCCTCGATTATTTCCATCACCGTGGCCTGCGGTTGCGAAATATGACAAATGGCGAACACGGTGTAGCCCCGGCGCAACAGTGGAGCCATCAACCACACCGGTGTTTCGCCCGGCTTACCGGATTTCCAACCGCCACTCACCATGAGCGCGATGCCCAGGCCGTTTGGCTTGGCCGGTCGAATGACGTCCAACGTGAGCGCCCGGCCATGACGCTGACCGTACACCACGCCGTCGGTCCGCTGCACCGCTGGATGCAGATACCACCAAACTCCGCCGACCAAACAAGCGACGAACGCCACGATGGAAACCGCCACCTGGAAAGTGATACGCAACCAACGCGGAAACCAAAGCCAGAGTCGTTTCATGCGCTACTCAGCGTCGTCCCCCGAATGCCGGCTTCAGCAGAAGAGACTTCGTTTCCGAAATTCATCACGGGTTTTCAATCGCGTACAGATCCGTCATCGTGGCCACGAAGAGCGTTCCGTTGGCCGCCACCGCCGTGCCGCTGATCGGGCCACCTAGGTCCGTCTCGCAAAGCACCTTCTTCTCTTTGCTCGCTTCGAAGATCCAGAAATCGCCCCGGCGCGAGCCGATGTACATTTTGCCATCCGCGACATACGGCGACGCCCAAAACTCACCTTTCGCTTCGTGCTTCCAGAAAACTTCGCCGGTCTTGGCGTCCATGCAGTAGATGAAATGGCTGCTGTCGGCGATGAAAACCATCCCGTCGTAAACCGCCGGCGTGGACATGACGTGATGATCCAACGGCGTGCTCCAGATGAGATTCTTGCCGGTGATGTCGCCCTCGCCTCGCGGATCGATGCACTTCAGCCAACATTGATTTTTGCCCCACCAAATATCGCCGCCGCCGGCCACGTACAAATTGCCATCCGCAAATACCGGCATGCCAAAAATGTCACTCGGGCTGTCGCGCCGGTTTTGGATGTATCGGTGAATATCCGTTTTCGGAGCGTCCGGATCGAAGTCGAATTGCCAGACCTTTTTCAAAGTCGCGACCTTGCCTTCCGGCGGGATTTCGCGCAGCGGTTCAAACGCGTAAATGACGCCATTGCCGCCGCAGAAAAAAATGAGATCACGCCCGTTGACCTTCGCCATCGAAGGCGACGACCAGGTGTTGTGAAAGATGTCCGGCGAAATGTTTTCCCGATCGCGGGCCAGCATCCGGCCGGTGTGTTTGTCCAACACGATGATGCTCGGCGCATCCGGCGCACGAATGCCGCGATGGGTGTTGTCCACGCCCGTGGCGGTATTCAAATAAAGTTGGTCGCCATAAATCATGATCGAGCTGTGCGCGCCGTCGTGCGGCCAGATGCCGGCATCCGCCACCATGTCAAAAAGCCAGATGATGTCCGCGTCCAGCGGGCCGGGTTCCATGATCTTGCGACCGTCCTTGGGCGGCAACGGTTGCGGTTTGATGTCGGCGCCGGCCACTGCCTTTGGCGGCTTGTCCGCACCGGGAGGCGGCGTCATGTGCCAGCCTTCATCCTTGAACGGGCCGTCGTTCCCGTCGGCCATTCCTTTGGCATCCAGGCAGACCACTTCCCCACGATTGCTCGTGGTGTAAACGCGGTCGCCCTCGACGGTCGCCGGCGAAGGCATCCCGGTGTTCGGCCAGTCCATGTAGGGATCTTCGTGGCGTTTCGGCACAACCAGTTGCCAGAGCAATTTGCCGGTCGCCTCGTCGAAACACATCATCACACCACAATCGCCCCGGCCGCGCGGGTCACGCGGTTTGTTGTTGTTCGTGCCGATGTAAACCCGCCCGCCCGCAACGATCGGCGTCGAGTAGGATTCCGTTCCCAACTCGGCGTGCCATTTGATGTTCTTCCCCGAATCGATGTCGAACGTCGCTGGTAAATTCGTCTCGCTCGACACTTGGTTGCGCGTCCAGGCCTGGCCCCACTGCGGCTGGTCGCCGGCCCGGGCCAAAATGGAAAACGTGGCAACCAACAACGTGGAGTAAAACGCGGCGGACCGCCCCGCGGACGATTCGTTCATGGATCGGCTTTGCGACTGCATAGTGAGTGAGACGACCATGGCAGGCGGAAGTTCATCGGGCAATCTCCGGCTCAAAGTTATCCGGCTAAATCGGTTGGCACACCGGCGAGAGATTTGCCAACCTCCGCCGCAGTTCACCATGAAGAAGAACCTTGGATTGTTCATTCTGCTGGCGGTGCTGGGTTTGCCATCCATCACGCCAGCCGCCGAAAAGCCCAATGTGCTGTTCATCGCCATTGACGACCTCAACGACTGGGTCGGCTGCCTCGGCGGACATCCGCAAGTGCAGACGCCGAACATCGACCGGCTCGCCCGCTACGGCACCTTGTTTTCGAACGCCCATTGCCAGGCGCCATTGTGCAATCCATCCCGCACGAGTGTCATGACCGGGTTGCGTCCCACGACGACGGGCATCTACGGGCTGGCGCCGTGGTTCCGCACGGTAGAAGCGTTCAAGGACCGCGAAACATTGCCGCAGCATTTCGCGGCGAATGGCTACAAAACTTACAGTACCGGAAAGGTCTATCACGGCGGTTACGGCCGTGGCGAAAACGATCACGAGTTTGATGTGCTAGGGCCGGCAGCGTCCATTGGCCCGCGACCCGAGAATAAGTTGATCGGCGTCACGCCCAGCGGCAACAACCCGCTCATGGACTGGGGCACATTCCCGCACAACGACGAGGACAAGGGAGATTACAAAGTGACGAGCTGGGCGGTCGAACAACTCGACGCGAAGCCGGAAGGGCCATTCTTTTTATCGGTCGGCATTTCGCTGCCGCACGTGCCGTGTTACGCGACGCAAAAGTGGTTCGATCTTTATCCTGAGGACGAAGTGCAGCTCCCGTTCATCGAACCACACGATCGCGACGATACGCCGATGTTCTCCTGGTACTTGCACTGGGATCTGCCGGAACCGCGCCTGAGCTGGTGCCAGGAACACCACCAATGGAAAAATCTCGTCCGCTCGTATCTCGCCTGTGTGAGCTTCGTCGACAGCCAGGTGGGTCGATTGGTCGACGCCGTCACTCGCAACGGCTATCGCGACAACACCATCATCGTCCTCTGGTCGGACCACGGCTATCATCTCGGTGAAAAGGAGATCACCGGCAAGAACACGCTGTGGGAACGCTCAACGCATGTGCCGTTGATCTTTGCCGGCCCGGGCATCGACCAGGCGGCGATTTGCAAACACCCGGCCGAACTGCTCGACATGTATCCGACGCTCAACGAACTCTGCGGCCTGCCACCGGTCGAGGGATTGGAAGGTCACAGCCTGGTGCCGCAGCTCAAGAATTCCAAAACCGAACGCCCCTGGCCGGCCATCACTTCGCACAATCAGGGCAACCACGCCGTGCGCACCGAGCGCTGGCGCTACATCCACTACGCCGATGGTTCGGAGGAATTGTACGACATGCAGAACGATCCGCTCGAATGGACCAATCTGGCGAGCGACGCGAAATACGCAGCGGTCATTGCCGAGCATCGCAAATGGCTGCCCAAGGTGGACCTGCCGCCGGCGCCCGGCAGCGAACACCGGATTCTTACCTACGATCCCGCGACCAAGGAAGCCGTGTGGGAAGGCAAGGTGATCAAGGACTCGGAATTGGTGAGGTAACTTCCCGCACAGTGGCGATCTGAATTTCGATCGCCACGATCAGCTTGCTGTTGTCCCGGAAAACCCGTCGTTTAATACATGTTCGTCTCTCTTGCTGGGAGTTGATTTAGTGTCTTTGGGATTCGTTGCTGCGGATGGTCCGACGGACACGCCCGCGCTCCCTTTCCAAACCGGGAAACTACTGATAGGGGAAGAATCTTGCGAAAAACTGGCGAATGGGCTTCCGTAACCCACTAGGAAAAGAACACCTTAGGAAATTGAACCGTGCATGGCGTCATGCACACTTTGTTTGTTATTAATGCTGTTCGACATGAAACGAGGACTGCGAATGATGCTGTTCATTTTTGCAGCATTGGACATTGGACTCGCTGGCAGGTTGCTGCTCGTTCCGTATTTCTTTCAGCACGGCCAATCGGGTTTGGCGGCAATTGGTCTCAACGTCGTTCGCGCCGTGTTTTTGGTGTCGCTCGTGATTTCGGCTTATGGCCTGATCAGGCTAAGACCATGGGCGGCCATGGCCGCGTATGCTCAGTTTCCTTTTCGGCTGCTTTTTTGCGCATTCAGTTTCTGGTTTGTTTTTGATTTGATTGGAATTGCTTCTGGCATGAGTTGGTTCATCGCGGCTGTGGTTTTGGAAACTGCACGAATGGTGGCCACTGCAGTTACTCACGCCCGCGTGCTTGCTTGAGAATGAGACAGTTTTTGAGTCGAATCGGGTAGCCGAGGGGATTGACCCCACGGCCCCGCACACCACCTGACATGCGGGTCCGCATCAGGCGGTTCCGGTCAGATTGACGGAGGCAATGTCCATGTGTGGATTCTGTCTGCCTCCGTAATGCAGTTCGATCCATCGTGACTTCATGTCCAGCGCGCCTTGTCCGTCCACTCCACCAACTCCGAAGATTTTGCAGAACCTTGACTGACAAAACCTGCGGTGAGCCATTTGTGGCGGTTCTCAAAAGTAATTTCCGATTAGCGTCGCAGGGTAGGGCGTGGCGTTCCGCGCACCCCGCGGCCGGCACGGAGTGCCGGCCCCACCTTTTGGAAATAAATTTCGAGACTCAATATCGATTCCCACGCGAACGCGCCGGCCATCACGGGTTGCCCAATGATTGATAGTAGCGCATCGGGTATTTCCACGCGTTGGTGTCAGTGAACGAAAAATGGCCGGCCACATCCGCCTTGGATGTGCCGATAAGGTCCCATTTGTTGGTCGGCACCACCGGCGCGGCGTAAATGGAATAGGTCACCCCGTTGGTCCCGAGCCCGTTGAATTCAAAGTGTCCATCGAGATTGATTTTGATCCCGGTCAATCGCACACCGCCGTCATCGCGCACAATGGCCATGTCGTTGCCGGAGCCGTCGTTGTAACGAACTCGATAGAGTTGCTGGCCGGCGCTAAACAGGGAGTCCTGCGGTTTGCCACTGAAGTTCCCGGTGATGGCGTCCGTGCTGTCGTTGGTGATGACGAGCAATTTGCTCCCGATCGGGATTGAGTTGTTCGCGCTAAACTGAAGCACCGCGTTTGTAATGCTGATCGGGCCAAGGACACTGAGCTGATCGTAGCCGGCCACGGGCGTGGTGCTTAAAGCATCCAAGGCGACCGTCACGGCTGTTCCCAAATTCAACCCCGACACAAACGTGATCTGACCCGGCCCACTGACGCCCGGACTGATTGTCCCGCCGACGAAGGTGTTGCCGCCAAAAGTGCCGGTGCCGTCCAGGACGCCGCCGGCAAAGCCCAGCGAGGTGCCGTCGATTTTGCCGCCGGCCAGTCGCAGAATTCCGCCCGTGTTGATGTAGCCACTTGGCAAACGAAGAGTTCCCGTGTTCGCCTGAATGATGCCGGCTCCGGTGTTGAATAAATCAAAGGAATCAACGTAGGCCACACCCGTACCCGCGCTCTTGCGCAGCGTCCCCAGGTTGTGAAACTCCGAGCCCGGTCCCCCGTAGTAATCGCTCAGCGTCAGGTCTCCCTGGATGTCCCACAGCCCGCTGTTGGTGATGATCGTCGCCGGTGTGCTCCCCCCAATCAACGACCCCGCCACGTGGTTCACCGTCCCCTGGTTGTCGATCACCAGCGAATACACGTTCTTGTTCGCACTCGTCAG
>WGOC01000026.1 GCA_016124235.1 bacterium
CAAAGGTGCGGTTCGAAGTCACCGGATTTCGTTCCCCGACTGGCATGAGAGAGTTGATGACATCGTTGCCGAGGGCGACCGAGTTGTCATTCGGTTCACTTCCACCGGCACTCAGCTGGGAGAGTTTCAGGGAATCGCACCCACCGGCAGAAAGGTGAGCATCCAAGAGGTTGCCATTTTTCGAGTGGTCGACAGCAAGATTGTCGAGCAGTGGGGGATGCCGGATATTCAGGGTCTGATGCAACAGCTCGGTGCAACGAATAGCCAACGCCGCGGGAAGATTTCCGAGCATGCAACGCTGGCGGAAGCACTCGACGCCTGGCTGTGCGTCGACACCGACGGCCTGCCGGTTGGGGATTGGCCCGCGATGGCGATTTGGAAAGATGGGAAATGGACTGCGAAGTATCGATCGGGGAGGCCGTACGAATGAATCGAGCCCCGCCCAGCACTCGCTGGACGGGGAGTCACACGGCAAAAAGACACCCGTCGTCGTGTCAGAGGAAGCGCGGCATGGAGTTGCGGCTGGAGGGATTAACGACGGGCGCCTCAATGGGAAGTCCTAACACGCGAGTCGATCATTGCAACCCCTTAACTTTGGCCGTAATCGCCAGAAGTCAGAATTCCTGCAATTCCACGTTGCGGTGGAAGCGTTTGAACGCGGTCGGTGGCGAGGCGGATTTTCAAAATTAGAACCCACTCCCGGCAATGAGCACGTCAAACCCTGATTGCCGGCGTGGGGAGTCGTGCTTCGAAAAGCACGACGTTCGACCAGATACAGCTAAAGACGATTTTAGCGACGGCCTTTGCCGCCGCCTTTGCCACCGTGACTGTCCGATTTTTTGTCGGCGTCACCGTGCTGATTCTGGGATCCATGTTCAGTGTTGTGACCCCGAGTGTTTTCATGGCGTGCCCGGGTCTGTTTTTCGAGCTTCTTTGCCTCGCTGACGAGCGGACCGAGTTTGACGCCATTATCCTTGGCGATCTTGCCCCAGCCAGCACCCGCCTTTTTGGCCGCAACGATCTCATCAAATGATTTGCCGCTCTTCTCAGCGAGAACGTTGGCGATGTAGAGACTGCCCGTGCCCATTTTGGTTTTGTCATGTTGCTCCTCCAATTTGCGGACGGGCACATGGGTCCGTTTGGCGAGA
This sequence comes from bacterium, assembly GCA_016124235.1. Taxonomy (GTDB): domain Bacteria; phylum Verrucomicrobiota; class Verrucomicrobiia; order Limisphaerales; family RI-55; genus RI-55. Next base: position 1,149 of record WGOC01000026.1, read on the forward strand.
TCATTGAGCGCCTCCGGAGAGGGTTTCGCCTCGTGAGCCTCCTTCTCTGTCCTGTCAATTTGCTCGACCTGCTTGTCGAGATCAGAGGCGTCGTCGGCCACGACCGGGACAGTAGCACCGAGGGTAAGAGCGAGGAGGAGGCTGATTTTGGTTAGCTTCATGGAGTGTTGTTGATTTCGAATTAATTCCGCCAACAGCGTCTGCAATTGCGCATCCGTTATCTGGGCGGCAGGCCGAGATTTAGCAGCGGCCGTGCCTGGATCGGGTTACGGTGGAAGGAGCGAAAATCTGCGAGGGGCAAGTCGCGCAAGATGTGAAACATGACTAAGGCCAGATGATGGTAGGTAACGGCCATCTATCCAATTTTCGGCATTCGCAACGGCACTGAGAGGTTAAAAAATCTTGTGCCAACTTTTTTGAGTCCCAAGCAGCACATCCGATTGAGACGGCTCATTATTCGGTATTGGCTGTGCTGGCCCTAGATCGTGATTGGTCATTGTCTGCGCCACGACACGCTTGGTCAAATGGTGCGCCGCGATTCGGTGTCCCAACTGCAATTACTCGATATGAAAATGAAAAGCCTTCTCACTGTTTTGGCGGCGGCCTTTCTGGCGGGTTGTCAAACATCACCGACTGGGGAACAAGCCGTCCCCGCAAGTCCTGCAGAGCTAACAATTCAGCTCCCGGTCAAAACGGTTCGCTCGGCAGCAATCAAGACGATGTCGCATCGCGGTTACGCACTCACACCGGCTGGGACGGATACGCTGCTGTTCGATCGAGCGGCTGACCTGGGTTCGACATTGCGAATAGCCTTCACTGACGGCCGAGCCGCGTGGCGACGGGTACGAATCCGCATCATTTCCGCCGCCGCGACAACGCGCGTAATCGCCAAACCTTCCCTGGTGATCAACCGGGGTGAACTCCACGAACACGAGGAACCTGACAATAGTGGAAGTGCCCGTCAGGCGATGCAGGAAATCCTCGCGAAGATTCAGAACGAAGCTGGGCAATAAGGCCAATCGACAAATAGAAATCGTACAAACTCGCGGTTCGTGGTCGGTGTGCAAGTTGGCTAAACATTGCGAACTGGCGCCCGAACAATTTGAAGTGATCCGCGACATTCTGCCGCGCAAGCCCCGGGCGGACCGCCGCCGCGCCGCGGAGGATACGTTGTGCGTGCTTCAGCAAAACAGGTTCGAACGACGCTTGCTGGTAATCGCAATCACTGCCGGATGCGTGAGCCTTCGTTGCGCGCTGATGGCATAGAACTGCTGCTGGCACGCAGGGGCGTGGCCGATGATCTTCAAGTGGAATCGAGCAACGGTTTCCCCGGCTACCGGAGTTGGCACGGTAATGAAACCCAGCCCATGCACGGCGAGAATGTTCACCAGCGCCGGGTCTTCAATTTCTCCGACCAACCGCGGGCGGACGCCCGTGTTATGGAACCATTTCTCCAGCGAGCGCCGCAAACCACTGTTGGACATCGGCAACAGCGCGGGCGCACCGTTCAATGATTTGGGAAAGCCGCGCCGGAGCTTTGTCCCCAGTCGTGCTTCCGCGCAGAAGGTGACACCACATTCGCCCAGGAAGTGGTTGAAGACATTGGCGGCAACACCGCTCGATGCCGGTTCATCCGCGAGCACAAGATCCAACCGATGCGCCGCCAGTTCGACGAGCATGTCCGAGACTTTCGTTTCCCAGCAGGAAACCTGCACGGATTGAGTTAGTTGAAAGACCGGCTCCAGGATTCGATAGGCGACCATTTTGGGCAGTGCATCCGCCACGCCGAGCCGCACCCGCACGGGACGGACCGTGTCGCGCTGCTTGGTCAGGCTCAGTAGGTCCTGGCCTAGAGAGAAAATTTCATCCGCATAGCCCCGAACCTGCTGACCCATTTCCGTCAGCGTCAAGGCACGGCCATCCCGGTGAAACAACTTTTCGCCAAGCGCTTCTTCCAGCGCCGCGATCTGGACGCTGATGGTCGGCTGGGAGACGTGCATCTTCTCCGCCGCCTTTCGCAGGCTGCCCTCCCGGGCAACAACCCAGAAGTAACGCAAGTGATGATAGTTCAAGAATTCCATGGATTGATTATATTAGGATAAACCTAAGTATGCATTCCAAAAATCGTAATAGGCTAAGAGTGTTTCCACTCCTAATATCGCGCCATGAGAAACAACAAGACCCTCAAATCGTTCAGTGACCTGTCCTTCGAAACCGGCTTCACCACCGGCGCCTTACAGGCCGCAGTTCCGACGGCCACGGAGCCTCGACCGGTCACGAGGAAACGGTCGGTGGGCGAGAATCCCACCTTGCGGGTGCGATCGCTCTGGCGCGACGTGCCACGGTTCAACCCAGCCGTTCCCGGTCACCGCTGGGGCATCAACGAATAACTCCCTTAACCTCCAAAACTGACATCACCATTATGAACCTCCAATTCCAATTCCGTGGCCTCAATGGGAACCATCAACTGCGCACTCGGCTGGGCCAGGAACTCGAACAACTGCACCTGCTTATTCCGGTAAGCACCGCCGAGGTGGTGCTGGAACACCAGCCGGAGTCCACACCAGGCATTCGCGCTCGCGTGCACCTGGCCGTGCCCGGCCCGGACATCCACGCCGTCGCCGTCGACCACACCGTGCAAGCCGCCTGGCTGAAGGTCGTCAAGTGCCTGGCCCGGAAAATTGAGCGACGTAAAAGCCAACAGCACGTCCGTCGGAAGCTCCAGCATCCCCGGGCGCTGCGCAGCTGCCGCTGGTCGGCGTCCGCGTCCGGCGCTCGCACATGATCGGGCCCAAGAGGGCAGCCCTAACTATCTTCACCGTGTAGCGCCTCGGCGTCCGCTGCCTGCTGAGGCCGAGTTGCATCGTGAGCGGCATTTTGATCCCATTGCCGCCAACGGCGAGGTCTGGACGGTGTGCCAGGTTCGCCATGACCATCGCCGCGTGCGTCCAGTATGCCGCGTGGACGTTACAACCGCTGACCCGTCGATGAATCGAATATGAACTCAAAGAGCATATTGGGATTTGTTGCTTTGCTCGTTGTGAGCGTGGCCGCCCTGCGAGTGTATTCATGGACATGGAGCGAGCGGTTGCTTGCGCCCGTCCGTGTCGGCATGACGCGCAGTCAGGTTCAGGTCCTGATCGGTCCGCCGCAGCACGAGAGTACGAACAATGGAGTCGCAGCATGGGACTACACCCGTTCGTGGTCCCGTGACGCTCGGGTTTACTTCGACACCAACGACGTTGTTTGGGCCATTGAGACGGATTGAAATGACCAAAGAAGCCACGCATCGTTTGATAAACAGTTCTCCGAATCCATGAAGGTGATTCCTGTCATTCGGGCTCTTGTGGCAGCGGGGTTGATCACCGTTGGGTGTCTGGCGCTGCTTCTAAATTATCCCATGCCCGTAGCCGTGGTGTGCTTCGGCCTGCCCAGTCTTGTCCTGGCTAGTCGCCAGCGGCTGCATCGGTCGATCCGATGGCGCGAGTTTGCGATCGCGATCGGTGTGTTGGTAGTCGCGATCGCATTCAACGAAGTCAGGAGTGAGTTTTTTTCTGCGGCCAACAACAGTGAGCGGTTTTTTCGCAGTCCTTCGGTCGTTGTTCCTTTCTGGCTGTGTATCATCGTTACACTTTACGGCTGGCTGAAAAGGGAACTGCGCCGACAGCTCGTGGCAGGTGGACACTGAGCTGAAGATTGGATCTATCTCCGTCGCAAATAACCAATCAAGGCGGCCAGTCCACCCAGCAATATTGCGGCTCGGAGAACGCGGAAGAGACTGATTACCCAGGCAATGCCGATTCCGAGTGCCGCCCATTGCACCCACCAATGACCGGGTGAGGTCAACAGGTTGATCGCGGCAAGAAACACGAGCACCGTGGGGCCGGCATACAAGAACCTAACTGCACGCACTGTCCTGATCATAAACTTGTACCTTTCATGACCGGGTATCCGCCGATGATCGAATTATCGTGGGTTCCGGTCACGGGACAATAATCACTCAATCGAATACATCCGCCCACTGTAATCCGGCTGCCGCTTTGTAAACTCTGCCTGGCCATGAAGGGATCACTTCCTCGTACAAGATGCCCAGTTCGTTGGGGGCCAGTTTTGGTTCGTCACGAATATGATCGAGCTGAGCTACTGTGACGATTGGTTCAGCGGCTCGTGATGATTGTTGCCAGTTTAGGTTCCAGTTTCGCGGTGGTCGAAGGGCTGGAGATTCATCGGCTTAGAAGTCGACACCCAACCCGACGACCAGACGGAAATCATCTGGCTTGGGCTCGCCACCGTCGGCGCCAACTTTTGGGTTGGAGATGCGGTCCCAAATAAAGGAAATATCCACGTCAAAACGTTTGGTCAGTTCAAGCGAGAGCGTGCTGACGCCGTGATGCGTGGTTTCGCCCGCTTGTTGGCTGGTATATTGACCCCGGTATTCCAAAATCAGTTCGATACGGCTGGTGATGTCCCAGTCAAAGCGACTACCGAACGTCAGGGCCGCCGTGCTCTTGCTGCCCGGTTCACCTGGCAGGCTGGAAATAAACCACGCTTGTTGATAGGCGGGACCAGCATTGATGTTCCATTCCAAGGTCCGGCGATCGATGAGGTCGTATCCAACTCCCGTGCCGACAGTGAGCCGGTGCTCGAGGTTTTGAAATGGATCTCGGTAGTATTCGGCGGAGGGCAAAGCCAGATAGAACCGCCGCGAGAGCCAGACGTCGAATTCGCTGTTGACGCGGTGGTTGTTGGCGCTCTCGACCGAATCAATGCTGCTGAAATTGCCGATGTAATCAAAACTGAGACGTGTGGCAGGGGTTCGCCGCTGCAAGTGGGCCTGAGCATTGTAATCAATTGACTTGGTGTTGCCCGCCCGGAGCGTAAGGCCTGCGGAAACTTTGCCGGTCCAGTAATTACGCTCTTTTGACCCGCCCGGTGTAAGACTTTGAAGTTGATCCCGATCGTAAGTCCGTGGATCTGTCCCTTCGACCGCGACGTGCTGTGGCGTGATCCGGACGGGCCCTGAGATTTTCTTCCCATCAACGAACAGGATGTCAAGGGAGCGAGGGGAAAGCACCTGCCGGACATCTTACGTTCGGCAGCATGAATACTGGCGGTTACCATCACAGCCGTGACCAGGAGCAGGTGAAGTCGAATTCTTCTAAAATTGTCTCTCAAACTAGCCATCGGATTCGGAACGAGAAATCACTGCGCCGGAATGGTGATGAGCGGCAGTTTTTCATTTCCGCCGGTATCAGCCAATGTGAAGAAAAACATCACCGCGGTCAGCGCCCGCTTGGTTCGCCAGTCGCCGTCATCGACCCAAAACCAATGGCCCCGATATTGTACTGAAACGAAAGCGCCCGACGGCTTCACTTTGGTACCCCACGCCGACATTCCGAGCGGCCATGGCCGGTGTGATGCCGGTGGCGTAGAAGTGCATGTCGATGCGGGCATCGAGCATCGTGGCGCCGTTTTCAAGGAAGTCGTAATGGCCGCCGGGCAGCGGGTTGGTCCAGACGCGCTTGCTGGGGTAGACGTAGAAAATCTCACTCCGCGGGCGGGCGGCGAGGGCCTGGGCGGTAACGGAGCCCACCTTGGCCGCCTCAGTGAGGATTTTCTTCATGCGCGCATCGGGGTTGAACGGCTTGCCCTTTTCGATGCCGATCGACGCCAGCCGGCCGCGGAGTTCGGGGCTGATCCCGGTGGCTGGTTCCGCCTGGATGGTCTCATTGACTTCATTCCAATATTCGTAGTCCATCCGGTGAATGGTGTTGTGCTCGGTTCCCGAAACGTTGATGAAGTTCATCTTCGGCGGGTTGTCTTTCTGCGAGAGGGGATAGACGCGGAACATCACCTTGGTGGCATCAACAGCAGGCTTGGTTGAGCCATTCACCGGAAAGCCACGCCAGACGACCCAGTTGCCGTAGGTCTCGGTTCTGGCCACGTGATAGCCATCGGGCAGTTCCCCCTTATATCCCGGCGGCACGAGCAGGAACTTGCCGCCCTGGCCCCGGTCCGGTCCGGCGTTGCCGAAGTCGACAACGTAATGGAACCACGCGTCGTCGACGATGCCGAGCACCTTGGGCGGCGTTTCAATGACCATCGGCTCATTGCCAAGCTCTACCCAGCAAACCTGATAGATCGATACGGTGTTGGGAGTGAGCCAGAGGGACTTGGAATCCATCTGGTTTTCGAAGAGGGCGGCCGTGACGTTGACCGGGCCGAACGAGCGTACGCCTTTCTCCATGGCAGACATGGAAGCAATAGGCAGGGCGTCGAGGAATGCCTCGGTGGCCCGTCGCAAGTCCAGGTCGTCGTAAACTTTTTGCGTGGTTTTTTTGTCGGGGACGGCGTCAAAGGACGTGAGGGTCCCAAGATGTGTCTCGAGTCGATTGGGCGTCTCGATGCCTTCCGGGATCGGCGTCGTCATCTTCATCTTCGGCGGCTGGGCCGCCTCGGTGGATAAGGTGGCTGCCAGCACAAGACTGAGCGCCGTGAGTTGGGTGGTGTTCTTCATGTTCTTATCTAATTTGGTTTTTGGTATTGGCTTGGTTCGATTTCCCTTCTTGTGATGGACAACCCAGCTCTCGCCGGGCGGCTGAGGACGTTTCCGGGACCGCCCATCGGACGGCGTCCAACAGGGCCATGCCGTCCACAGGTTTTGAGAAGAAGCCAACAGCATTTATCTCGCGTGCCATTTGTCGCGTTTCGTTGCTGTCATCGGCTGTCACCACGATGCAGGGCACCTCAATGCCACGTGTGCTAAGGTCGCCCCGGAACGCCTGGAGCGGTCTGCCGGGAAGGCGGGCGTCAAGAATCAGGCAACCGAATGCGAGGCCCCCGGCGTCCAGGTCCCGCAGGAGCTCTTCGGCTGATGCGTGATCCCGTGTCTCGTAACCGGCCGCGTTTAGTAAACGCACCAGACCACGACGCGGCGCTGGATCATCATCGACGATGGCTACCAGGGTGCTGTGATTCATGGGGGCGAGAATAGCGGCCTCCTTGACTCCGCGACTATTCCACCTTGGTCGTACCACCTTCGTGGTACGCAACGGAGGGCGGACGAATGAATACCTCTGGCAGGCCGGAGCGCTTAACGAAAAGGGCTCGCGGTTCGCGGCGGTGGCGCTTCGTCTGGGAGGACGGCGACGCGATCAGTTCGGGAGTCTGGCGCGGCAGCGAGTTTAAGCAGAAGAGGCTGGCCGTTCGCGCATCCCGGCCGGCCTGATGCCGACCACAGCGCATTGGCGCACCAGCTCGGCCACCGATTCAACGCGCAGTTTTTGCATTACGCGCCCGCGGTGGACTTTGCCGGTTTCCTCGGATATCCCGAGCTCGGTGGCGATCTGCTTGTTCAAGAGGCCCGCGATCACGAAGGTCATCACCTCGTGCTCGCGTTGCGTGAGTTGACGCAGTTGCTCGGTGAACGCCGTGCATGCCGCCCGCCGCGCGCGCTCGGCCGCGTCGCGCGCCAGCGATTCGCGGATGGCGGCGACCAGGTCCTTGGCATCCACCGGCTTCGTGAGAAAATCCACCGCGCCGTGCTTCATTGCGCGTACCGTCGTTCGCACGTCACCGTGTGCTGATAAAAACACGATGGGCATTTCGCAGGACATTTTGGCCAACGCTTCCTGCAATTCTGGCCCGGTCATCTCCGGCATCTTTACGTCCAACACCAGGCAGCCCGGCCTGTCTGTGCGGCCCGCGGCCAGAAAGTTCGTGGCCGAATCGAAGGTCTCAACTTCCCAACCTGCCGCACCGATCAGGCGCTTCAGTCCCCGCCGCGCCGAGGGATCGTCATCGACGACAAAGATGGTGGGTGGTTTCTCAGGCACGTTTCAGACCCTCCGCTTGCGGCACCATGGGCAGCGAAAAACCGACACACGCACCGCCACCAGGGATGTTCTGCGCCCATGCCGTTCCCCCGTGTGCCTCGACGATCTTCCGGCTGATCGCCAGTCCCAGCCCCATGCCACCCGAACGCCAAGTCACGAGGGGTTGGAAAATGCTGTCGATCTTTGTCGGGTCGATGCCTGGACCACTATCCTTCACCCAGATCCGCACTGTCCCGTCGTTGGTCTCGGCGCCGATTTCAATCCGTCTTGCAATATCGGCGACGCCTGCCGTTGCGTGAGCCGCGTTCCGCAGGAGATTCGCAATGACTTGCAGCAGTTGAATTCGGCTCCCACGCACAGCCACGTTGCCCAATGAATCAACGTGTGTGTGGACGGCAGCTCCGGTGAGAAGCTCATCTTTCTCGGCCTCACGCAACGCGTCTCGCAACAGTGCGCCCACCTCAAGCGTCTCGAAGGACGCGTCCTGCTTGCGATACAGATCTTGCAGGCCCCGGATAACGGAGTCAGCGCGTTTGGTGTCGGCCACGATTTCGCCGAGCAGTACGGCGATCTCCGAACATTTGCAGGAATCACCCTTGATCATCAACTCGCCGGCCTGCGCGGTGCTGAGAATTCCGGCGAGTGGTTGCCGGAGTTCGTGCGCGATGGCACCCGACAGCTCGCCCAGGGCTGCGGCACGAGTCACACGCTGAAGTTGCTGTGCCATGTCAGTCAAGTGGGCTTCTGCGGCGCGCCGGTCCGAGATATCCAACCCCATGCCGACCAAGTGTGGCTTACCATCGACCTCCACGCGTACCCCCGTGAGAACGAAGGGCACCGTACGCCCGTCCTTCATGGTGCAGTCAAACTCTCCCCCGCCCCGGCCCTCAGTGAATACGCGCTCCCACTCGCGGCGCATGCGAACCAGGTTCTCGCCCTGGAAGTAGGTCTCGACCCGGAGACCTTTCAACTCCTCCGCCGTGTAACCGGTGATTTCTTCGTGCTGCCGATTCCATCGTACCAACTTGCCTTCCGGCGACCAAAGATAGATTAGACCGGGAACGCTGTCGAAGACCGCCTCGGTCAGGGCCTTCTCCTTCTCCAGCTCGAGGGCGACCAACTTGCGTTTGGTAATATCCATGGTGGTGCCAGCGATGCTGTGCGTGTGACCGTCACGGTCAACACGCCGCCGACCGCGCGAAGCCAGCCACCGTGTCTGCCCACTTGAATGCACAACGCGGTATTCGACCGATTGCATCTGTCCGCTCTCCAGGGCTCGATTGATGGTATCGTGAACAAGCGACCGGTCTTCTGGGTGCACGAGACCGAGAAAGCGTGCGACCTCGATGCCATCTCCCGGTGGCAGCCCCGCCATGGAAAGAACGTTGGGCGTACACCAGAATCGGGTGTCTCCCGCCTTCAACGTCCAAAGTCCCGTATCGGCTGCTTCCATGGCCAAAACCACGCGCTCCTCGCTCTGGCGCAGGACAAAGTCCGCTCGTTTTCGCAGTAAGGCATGGGCAAAGATCTGTGCGAGCAAGCGGAACTGCTTCACCAGGCGATCCGGCCAGATACGTTCCTCCCGAATGCGCAGGAAGGAGATCACGCCAAACGGTGCGCCCCGGTCTGCTACCAGCGGAATGTCCACCACTGATTTGATTTCGAAGTGCCGATAAGCCGGCAGATCAGTCGTGGCGTCACCCTGGAGTTGCGCCATCGAGGACAGGACGATGGTCCTACCCGCCTTGACCTCACCGAGTGACCATGGGAAATGTTCCGCCGCGCTCAAGCGCGAGGGAACGGGTGGACCTTCCACCGTGCGGTAGATGTGCCACAACACCAGCGATTCCCAACTGCGATCTTCCGATTCCCACAAGGCGATGCCGTCCAACCCGAGTGCCTCGCACACCTTCGGCAGGACATCACAAATTTCCTGGTCGATGCGCTCTGCCGGCAGATTGATGAACTTCGCCGAAAGGTCGGCCAGAAGCGTTTCAAATTCCAGGCATGCCTCAAGTTCCAAACGCAGACTGGCCGTTTCAGGATGCATCGTCGTTCCAATCATCAAGGGCCGCAAATCGTGATCTTCATGCGGCCATCAGGGCAGCTTGCCGAAGACACGCCAAGAGGCGCACGGTTGCGAGTCTGCCACCCAACGCGGGGATGGTCCTGAATCGCCGGTTGTTTTGAGTTACTCATGCGGGTTGGAAACAAGCGTCTCATTAAGTCGCTGAGGCTGTCAGGCTGAATGGCAGCTGTATCGCACATGCCACCAGGTTGCACAAGCTCAGGCTGGCGTGATCCGGAGTCAAAGCGTTGGCCATTTTGAATCCACAAAAGTAGACGAGCCATCGGTCGACGTGGCGGTGCTGATTGCCGTCCAAGTGCGATTGGCCAAATCGTCCGCAGCTTCGACGTCGATGACCAGGCTAGTGGCGCCGGTGATCGTGTAGCCGACATGGTGGGTTGGCGACGTATTCAAAGTGGCCTTTTCTGGCCACCAGTATCGTGCTCCTTCCAGAAGATCTTCCAACTCTTGAAGCGGACAATTGCGGTGGATGGAATCTGAATGAGAACTGAGCTTGCCAGGAGCAAGTCGACGCAGGCGCAGAGAGTATTCAAAACAGAAACGAACGCGATCCAGCCAGATGCGACCTGTAGGACAGCCGACGCAAGTAGCGGGACGATACTGATCACGAGGAATGGCATGAGCAGGCCACACCGTCGGTGAGTCTCACCATGCCACCGATGAGTGCAGGTGTGATGGAGTGTTTTTTCATGGGGCCGAGGCTATCCGCTCTGTTGGAAAATTCGTAATCGATAAACCACATCGGAAGATCGAATCGGCCGATGCCGGAGTAAATATGCAGTGAAAGACTCGGGGGATGGGACGTCGGGAGTGGAATTCCAACCGCTGATCAACCCTGATGAACGCTGATTTGAAATTGATCACTGCGGAGACGCGGAGGCGCGGACGGGTGACCCGAATTGCGCCAATGGGCACCGAGTTATTCTGGGGAATTGTGGGCGATCTTTTCGATGGCTTGGATGATGAAAGAGGTTATCCCAGGGTCGGGATCGCCACGCAGCGCACGAAGCGTGGGCAGCGCATTGGTTGCTTTGGCACCATAGTTCCCCAAGGCCTTTACGGCGAGCAGACGGAGACCGGGATCGGCACTTGCCGTTGCATCAATCAAGGCAGGGACCACTCGCTCAGGATCGAGTTTCAATTGACCGAGCGTTTCGGCGCTTATCCTAGCGCCATCGCCAACCGGGTTCTTCAATTTTTCAATCAGAACGGGAATGAATTGGACGGCGTTGGTGCCGAATCGCCCAAGGGTTCCAGAATTCAGGATGACCCAGGCAAGAGTAGCCGACGTGGCGAGATTGGTCAGGGCCGGAATGGAATCCGGGCCGATATAAATGAGAGAAACCAGCGCCCCACCACGGGAATAAACACGGTCTGTTTTGCGAGCTTGATCACTCAGGATGGGAATCGCCGGCGCCGCGAGTGTGCCGAGCACTTCAAAGGCGTTTTGTGTAGCGTAGGCGCGTTCCATATTGCCGTAGAGTATTTGATGAACGAAGGGGATACCCTGAAGTCTCCCTCCGAAGCGGGACCAGATTCCGAGGCGCAAATTACTGGGCTCGTAATTGATCCATTCAAGAAGGTACGGCAACGCGTTGGTGCCAATGGCTTGGATGGCGAAAGCGGCTTGCTGGCGATCTGTCAGTGGCCCAGAGCTGCCGTAGATTTTGATCCATTCACTGAGGTTCCTGCCCTCGTACTTCGGTTCGGTATTGCGCAAAAGGAAGAACCAAATTCCGAATGCAAACACGCCGGCTATCAGGGCGATCAGCAGGCGTTTGTGTTTCCGGGGTTCCACAAGGAGAAGTTAGCGCCGATGGGATGGGATTCAACCGCGGAGACGCGGGATGCTATTCGGGCGGTTCGCCAGTGATCCTCATAATCGCGACCTTGGCGGCGCGGGAAAGTTGCGTTCCGTTTTTTGCCTCGGAATACAGACGATCCAGTGCGGGGAGAGCGGCTCTTGCCTGGGTTCCGTAGTTTCCCAGGGCCTCACAGACAGAACATCGAAGAACGATGTCGGGACGTTCCAGCGCAGCAATCAGTGCCGGGACCGAACGCTCTGGAGCCGGCTGGAGTCTGGTGAAGCCAAGTGCGCCAATCCTGGCGAGTCTGATATCGTCCCCTCGCAAATAGCTGACGAGGGTCGGAGTAAATGCGTCGACGTTGGTGCCATAACGGCCGCGATCGACGGTGGTAAGTATTATCGAACCAAAAGCTTTAGTCGCAGCGATGTTGGCGAGGGCGTGAACGGCTTCAGGCCCGATACCCCGAAGAGAGAAAACAATGTTTGCTCGGACGAAATTGTTGGTCGAGGCACGGAAGATACCTTCAAGTTCCGGGATAACAGGCCCAGCGTCTGGGCCAAACACGGCAAACGCGCTCGCCGCTGCTACTGCGCGGGACCGGTCACCATACACAATCCGCTGGGTCAATCTGGACTCCCGCAACCGGGGAGGAAGCGATTTGACGTAGGAGTCCGCTTTGAAACGCCAATAACTCGGCTCAAATCGAACCCATTTGACGAGGTAGGGAAGTGCTTTTGTGCCAATGGCCGTAATGGCTGGCCGTGCTTCCTCGGGGTCCCATCCCGGCGGGCCCAGTTGCTGAGCCCATTCGCTGAGGGGTTTGCCGTTGTAGGTGGGTTCGGGCCTGGGGGAGAGAATCAGGAAACCGGCGATTCCAAGTACGGCCAACAGCCCAATGGCCAGCGACCATCGTTTGCGTTTCCGGGATTCCACGCAGGGAGTTTAGCTCCGATGGGACTGGATTCAACCGCGGAGACACGGAGACGGGGAGTGAGAGAGGATGGGGACGGCGGTACGCCGTCCCTCCCGGTGGTGTTATTCCTGGATCGGCCACTTTATGGCCGGGGGATAAATGGAATTAATCGCCGCGGTGGCTGCCGCCCGTACCTGATCGTCCGGATCTCGCAGTGCCTTGACGAGTGCCGGCAACGCAGGCTTGGCGCGACCACTGAATTGACCCAGCCCGTGCGCGGCCTCCGAGCGGATTTGAGGACGGGGATCCTCCAGACTTTTCTTGAGAGCAGGGACGGCAAGTTCAGGATATTGCGACAGGTCGCGCAGGAAATCGATAATGCCCAAAGCTATGGTCAGGTTTGTATTTTGAGTTTGCGATACAAGCGCCGGTATCAGCGGAACGACGTTGGTGTCCAGCCTCCCGAGCGGTGCGAGAATCCAGAGGTCAGATGGCTGACTGAGGTTCGAAACGACGCCGATCATCACGGGGACGGCCTCCTGCCCAATATGGACCATCGCCTGCAAGGCGCGTTGTCGCACCGCCGGGGAATTGTGCGATCGCATCAACTGGAGCAAGTGGGGAATTGCCGGAGCTGCGGTGGAGCCAAGCGCGGCGAATCCGTCCTTTGCGAGTTCAGCCCTTAAGACCGGTTTGTAGACAAATTTGAGGAGCCCCGGGCTACGGCCGATCGATGCGGGAAGCCTATGCAAGTTGGTCATCACGTTGAGTCGCCACCCGCTCGGCTGGTAGGCAATCCAACCAAGCAAATCGGGCAAGGCGTTCGTGCCAATGTATCGGATCGCCCGATCTGCATCCGCTTGTCCCAGATCCTCAGAGGTGAATTTGACGGTCACTCCCAGGTAGACCCGTGCACGTATCTCAAGCCATTCGCTGAGAGACTTGCCGTTGTAAGTCGGCTCCGGCTCTGGGGAGAGTATGAGGAAACCGGCGATTCCAAGTACGGCCAACAGCCCAATGGCCAGCGACCATCGTTTGCGTTTCCGGGATTCCACGCCGGGAGTTTAGCTCCGATGGGACTGGATTCAACCGCGGACGTGCTTTGTGGCGGTGAAAACTTTTCCGTCGCCTCCAACGGGCACTTGTTTTCTAATCGCCGGCCATGAGTCAAAAGCCAGCGCCGCGTATCAACAAGATTCCGTTTCTCGTGACCGACCTAGTCTGCCTGGGGGCGGCGTTGGGCATCATCTATTGGAGCCGAACACCGGTCGGCGGTACGCAAACGCTGGCAATTGTTGCCTGCGTGGCGGTGGGTGCTTGGGTGTGCGTCATTCCGTTTCTCCGCGATCATGATGCGGATTTGCGATTCGCGGAGGCGGATCGGTTGGCCGACACGGTCAACCAGATTGGTCAGATGAAGACGATCGCATCACAAATTCAGGGAGCCACGGCCCAGTGGCAGACGTTTCAGGAGAACGCCGAGAAGGCCACGACTTCGATGCGTGAGATGGCCGGACAATTGACGACGGACGCGCAGAACTTTGCCGAAGCCATGAAGCAATCGAACGATGCGGAAAAGGCCGCGCTCCGGCTGGAAGTGGAAAAGCGCCAACGCGGCGAGGGCGAGTGGTTGAAGATCCTTGTGGGGATGCTCGATCATGTCCACGCGCTTTACCAGGCGGGTGTGCGGTCGGGGCAACAAAATGTCATTCAACAACTCACGGGCTTTCAGGCGGCTTGTCGGGATCTCGGGCGCCGGGTTGGTTTGGTCGCGATCGAGGCAAATCCCGGTGAGGCGTTCAATCCAGGGACGCATCGTATTCCCGGTGAAGATCAAGCGGTGGCCGACGGTATGACCATCGCCGGCACGCTGGCGACCGGTTTCAGCTTTCAGGGCCAACTCATCCGGCCGGTGCTGGTTTCGCTGCAGGAGAACAGCAACGCTCCCGCGGCAAAGGTTTCTGAGCAAAGTGACGCGGTTGAAGATGCTGAAGCGGCCGAAGTGGATGAGTTGTCGTCGCTGGCTGGTTTGAATACGGCTGACCTCGAAGCCGAGCCGGATGAACCGGAAAGCGAATCACCCGCGGTGTAACGGAATTGATTGCGCGTTCGTTTCCCAGCTCGATTGTGCCGGAGCCGCTCGATCGATTAATCGAAGTCCGAACAACTCATGAAATAATGGCAGCGCGGACATCGCAGCTTGCACTTCTCGTTGTGAAGTTCGTGGCCGCATCGTGGGCACCAACGCCAGTATTCCCCTGAAACGTCGGCGTCGTTTAGCTCGCATTGGGATTTTGGCGAATCGCCGTTGACGAGTTTTTCGGGCACCGACGCAAGGTTAGGCGGCCCCGCTCAAAAGCACAAGCGGCTCCGTCACCGGAGCCGCTTGTCGACCGACCACCATGACAACCAGATCTACGGGATCTGGAAAATGGCGTAAAATCCTTGCTGATCAAATTGACCGCTGCCGTCCACCCAGTAGGTGGTTGGTCCTTGGGACGCAATGTTGTCCGCGATGATCGTCCAGGTGCTTTCGTTGAGATCGCTCTTGTGGGCCAGGCGGTAATTTGCACCGACTTGCGAATCCCATTGAATGATCATGCCATCGAAGCTCGGATAGATGCCCGCGATATCTGGTACAACCGTTCCCGGCGGCGGATCGGTCACTTGCTGGTAGGCATAGATGGTCGCTTCATCCTGCGCGCTTGAAACTCCATCGCTCACAGTGACGCGGAATACGTAGGTCCCGGGCACCGAGAAATTAAATGCGGGAGCGAACTTGCTGCCGCCCGCGATCCCCACCGTCGCGGGGCCAGAAACTTGTGACCACGTGGCCGTCAGCTGGTCCGGGGTCAAGTAGTCGTCGCTCGCCTCCGCCTTGACCGCGATGGTTCCAGGGATGATGGCGATCTTATCCCCACTCAGGGTCACGGTTGGAGCTTGATTCACGGGAGTCGTGTAGTTGAGCACTTGGGAAGGGTCACTCTCCAAACCGGCGGTATTGAATGCGGTCACGTAGAACCAATATTGCGTCTGCGGCTTGAGGCTGATGACCTGTTGCTGGGTCGCCGTCCCGGGAGAAACTTTGTTGGTCACACCCGAACCGACGACTCCGTAATAAACATTGTAACCCGCGATGTCCGGCTCGGGGTTCGGATCCCAAGCGACGGTGACACGATCGGGCGTTGCGAATGCGGACGCAGCGAGACCCAGGCACGCGGAGGTGACTGCGATCGCTCTGACAAGGTGTTGGACATTACTTCTCATGGTATCAGACCTTGTCGTCCTTTTAGCACCGGCAGTACCTCCCGGACTGTCCGCGGCGATGTAGACACCGTCCGAGACACTTCTCAAATATGTGAATGATCTCCGATCGACGCGTAGCGTCTTTGCGAATCATCAAATCGCGCTGGTGAGAACCAGTGATGGATAAATTCGCAATTAATTTTTAGACATCCGATCGACTCGCTTCCCGCACAAATGCGAACCATAAATTTTACGCCAAGTGCCTTTGTTCAAGGCGGCAAACTCATCCTTGGCGGAACCAAATTGCCTCATCACGATGGGAGTGTCTGAAAGCCGGACTTCGTGTCTTTGGTTCGCAAATCAAAGAACTGATTATGCGTTGGATTAACCTCCGTTAATCGTGCCGCTCGATGAGCAGCGGTGCGTAGGACAAATGGAATTTGAAAGTAGGACAGAACGGACGCGATCGCTCACGGCAGATCGAAGATCGTGAAGAAGGCCGTCGACGGAAGGGTGACATTGTTCAACCAATAGGTCTTGTCACCCTGCGACGCGATGTCGCGTGCGATCAAAACCCAGAAAGCGTCGTTCAAGTCGCGCTTGTATCCGATCGAATAGGTGTGATTGGCGATTGAGTCCCACGAGAACACCAATCCATCCGCGAGATAGAACGGTGGATCCAATTTGAGCGGCGTCGCCCCCGTGGCAGCGGTCGCTTGGTAGGCGTCGATGTAGAGCGTTTTCTGGAGAGTAGTGGCGCCCTCGGCTACTTTTACTGTGAAGCTGTAAAAGCCCGGGCTCCCGATCGAAATTGCCGGCGTCAACGTGCTCGCGTTCGCAATGGGCAAGGTTGTTTGCCCTGCACCTTGTGTCCAGTTGATCGAAAGAGTAGTTCCGGGCTGATGATCGCCCTTCAGTGTTGCCTGCAGCGTGACCACCGACGGCACCAGCGCGATCAGGTAATCATCGGTGGTCAACGACAATGGTTGAAACGCCGGTGTGGTGTAGAGGAGTTTTTGCGATGGGTCGCTCTCGAGATCGAATACATTGTACGCGGTCACGTAGAAGAAGTAACCGGTGGCGTAAGCCAGATTGGTCACGGTCCCGGTGGTCTGATGGCCCACGTCAATGACGTTGGTTGACCCGCCCAAGTTCACCCCGTAGTAGATGCGATATCCCTTGATGTTGGTCTCTGGATTGGCGTCCCAGGCGATGCGTACGGACGGAGCCGCTTGCAGTTTTATCGCCCAAACCAGGCAGACAAAAACCACCGCACAAAACAACCCGGGACGATCCTTTCTGGTCAGCTTAGTAAACAACGGGCTTACGAATCGGTAAACGAATCCGGGCAGACTTCAGGCGACACTTGTCACCGATGTACAGCTCGCAATTCAGGCAAACGAGGCAACGTTTCAGGAACGCGAGGAACCTATGGCAAGAATTCGTAATGGCAATCGTAAATTCTACGATGGTGAAAATAATATTTCTGCTGATGATTGAACACGCCACCACCGGTAAAAATTCGTTAATTTTAGAGGGAGAATTCGCGCTTTCAAACGGTGACCTTTGAGACGTCTGGTCCGCGCGTTATGATCCCCAAATGCCAATGAATATTGGATAACCTGCTTGTCCAACCAGCACGCTCATGTCACATAAGGTTTTCCGATGATTGCTCATCAGATAAAAATTGTTGGATTTACGGTCCGCGACATTCGCTTTCCCACATCCCGCCAACTCGATGGCTCTGACGCCATGAATCCGGACCCCGATTATTCGGCGGCTTACGTGGTCCTGGAGACGGACGGTTCACACGAAGGACATGGGCTGACTTTCACGATCGGTCGTGGAAATGAAATTGTTGTCGCCGCCGTGAACGCCCTGCGTCCACTCGTCATCGGCCGCACGCTCGATTCCATCACGGAAAACATGGGCGCATTTTGGCGGCACATCACGGGCGACAGCCAATTGCGTTGGATTGGACCCGAGAAGGGCGCCATCCACCTCGCGACCGCCGCCGTCGTAAACGCCGTGTGGGATCTTTGGGCCAAAGCCGAAGGGAAACCCGTTTGGAAATTGCTCTCTGATCTTTCACCGGAAGAGCTCGTTCGTTGTTTGGACTTTCGTTACGTGACCGACGCGCTAACGCCGGACGAAGCACTTGCAATCCTACAGAATCAGGCGCCGACCAAGTCGGATCGAATCGCCCATCTGCAACAGTCTGGTTACCCCGCGTACACCACTTCCGCTGGTTGGCTGGGTTACTCCGATGAAAAGCTCCGGCGACTCTGTCGCGAAGCACTCGCCGCCGGTTGGACGCATTTCAAGATCAAAGTGGGAGCCGATATCGAGGAAGATGTCCGACGCGCCCGCATCATTCGTGAAGAAATCGGCTGGGATCGGCGATTGATGATGGACGCCAACCAACGTTGGGACGTCGGCGAGGCGATTGCCAACATGAAACGCCTCGCCGAGTTCAAACCGTGGTGGATCGAGGAACCGACCAGCCCGGATGACGTCCTTGGCCACGCCGCCATCGCCGATGCGCTTCGTCCGTTGGGCATCGGGGTCGCCACCGGTGAGCACTGCCAGAACCGGGTGATCTTCAAGCAACTGCTCCAGGCAAACGCCATTTCGTTTTGTCAGATCGATTCTGCGCGGCTGGGCGGCGTGAATGAAATCCTGGTGGTCCTGCTCATGGCGGCCAAATTTGGCGTCCCGGTTTGCCCGCACGCCGGCGGTGTCGGGCTTTGCGAATATGTGCAACACCTCTCGATGTTCGATTACATTGCCGTCAGCGGTTCACTCGAGAATCGGCTCATCGAGTATGTCGATCATTTGCACGAACATTTCCTCGATCCCGTGCGCATGAAGAACGGTTGCTACCTTCCACCCGAAAAGTCCGGCTACAGCATCCAAATGAAACCGGACTCACTGGCCGACCACGAGTTTCCTCACGGCAAGGCGTGGCAAACGTAGAAATACGTCCCGCTCATTTCGGTCGATCGAAAATGAGCGGCTAGATTGGCTCGTCGCCAACGATCGCTTCCTTAAGCCAGCTCCTTCGTCAGGGCCACAAATTGTTCGAGGCTGACTTTTTCCGCGCGAATCTTCTCATCGAGTCGCAGCTTGGTGAACGCTGCGGACAATTTTTCAACCGGCCATTGTTGTTTGAGGAGTTTGAACATCATTTTCCGGCGCTGCGAAAATCCTTGCTTCACCACCCGCTTGAAAAGGGCCCGTTGAGCATCGTCGAGCAACGGCTTTTTGCGTCGAATCAACGTGACACAGGCCGAATGAACGTCGGGCTCCGGGAAGAAACTGCCTGGCGGAATTCGAAACAACTCACCGGGTTCATATCTCAGCTGAATTAGTAGGCTTAGGATTCCGTAATCATCCGCGTCCGTTTCGGCGATCAATCTGCGGGCGACTTCCAGTTGCAACGTCACGACCAATCGCTCGGGGCAATTCCGCATTTCCGCCAGCTCCACCAAGATCGGTGAAGCAACCGAATACGGCAGGTTTGCGATCAGTTTCCAATCACTCCAATCCGCTTCATTTTTTTGCAGCCACGCCAACGCGTCCGCCTGCATCAAGGTGAGTTTGGGCTCATTGGCAAATCGTTCGAGCAAGCAGGCCATCAGCCGGGCGTCCTTTTCCACGGCCAGCACCTGTCCGGCTCGTTGGACTAGCAATTCAGTCAATGGTCCCAA
Source organism: bacterium (assembly GCA_016124235.1). GTDB lineage: Bacteria > Verrucomicrobiota > Verrucomicrobiia > Limisphaerales > RI-55 > RI-55. Next base: position 20,750 of record WGOC01000026.1, read on the forward strand.
CCCGGGGCCGATTTCCAACACCTTGTCGGTCGGCGTCAGTTCGCCGGCGCCGACGATTCGTTCAAGCTGATGCGCATCGTGCAAAAAATTTTGCCCCAGCGATTTGGTTAGCTGGATGTTTCGCTGATCCAGCAATTGGCGCATGTCGGAAAGTTTCATCGATCCAGCACTTCCTCGAGCGTTTGGCGCAGCGCCTTGAGCATCGTTTGCAATTGCGGTTTGGTGACCGTCAGCGGCGGCGTGAAGCTGATCACGTTGCCGTGCTCGCCCTCGGGCAACAAAATGAATCCGCGGCGAAGCATCAATTTGATCACTGCCAGGCTGGCGTCAGTCGCTGGCACATTATTCTCGTTGACGATCTCGAGGCCGATCATCAATCCCGATCCACAAACGTTCATCTCCCAATTCCTGCGCGGCAACGATGCGACCAGGCGATTCAACTCACGCCGCAACCAGGTTCCCGCAGCGGCCGATCGTTGAACGAGTCGTTGGCGTTTGATTTCACGCGTTTGCGCCAGGGCCATCGCACAACCAACGGGATGCCCAAGAAATGTGCTCGTGTGAATCGCTTCTCCCTCGGACGGCGGCCAGGCTCGATCCATCAAATCGGCACGTCCGACACATGCCGAAAGCGGAAATCCACCGGTCAGCGCTTTGCCGAGACAAATCAAATCTGGCACGACGCCGGACTGTTCAACGGCAAACCATTTTCCGGTGCGGCCGAAGCCGGTGTAGATTTCGTCCACGATCAACAACGCATTGTGTCGATCGCACAACGTTCGAAGCAGCGGCAGGAATCCGTCCGGCGGAATATTGATGCCGCCGCGCGCCTGAATCGGTTCCACCAAAACCGCCCCGGGTTTCGTGCGGCGGAACATTTTTGGAAGCTCTTGCTTCAACTTGCGCAGTTCACGTTCATTCTTGGGAAAGTCGGCAAACGAACCGAACTCACCAAGCTGATCACAAAACGGTTTCCGAAAATGTTCGCGGTGCGTGGCGTTCAATGTGCCGTAACCCAAACCGTGATAACCGCCGCGGAAGGCAATCACGCCGCGTCGACCGGTTGCGAGGCGCGCCGTTTTAAGGGCCGCTTCCACCGCTTCAAAACCGGAGTTGCAGAAGATCGTCTTCGCGCTCAATCGCCTGCGTGTCCATCGCTCAAATGTCACGCGGCTCAACTCGCGGGCCAGCTCAGCTTTCAGCGCGTGGGGGTGAACGTCACCCATCGCGTGGAGCAGTCGGGCCATTTGCTTTTGGCCGGCACGAACTACTTTCCGATTGGCGTGACCCGCAGCGGCGACGCCAAACGCGGCGGTCAGATCGAGGTACCGTTTTCCTTCAGCGTCCCAAATATGCACCCCGAAGGCGCGCTCCCAAACGATCGGCCAAGTGCCATCGGGGTCTCGATAGACGACATTGCGCGATTCATAACGGGCGAGCAGATCGAGCGTGGATTGAGTTGAGCGAACGGTGGACTTCATTCGTGACGACCGCGGGAAAGTAGGAGCCGACCCTGCCTTTGAGAAGCCTGAGTTTGCCCTGGTTCGTGAAAGTCGTCCGCCGAATGCATTTGCTGCTGGGACTTGGAATCCGTTTCAAGCCGGAGGTGCTTTGTGATCGTTTTGGAAAACTCCACGGAGGCCTACTCGACCTCACATTTTCTGAACAGCGGCCATCAATTGCGCCACCGCCAGTTCCTTGGCTTTTGCTTCGACTTCCACCGTCAGCGGCCAGCCCAGCCACGCCTTCGGGAAATCCGCGGGGTTGATGAAGTCGTGATGCCGTTCCGGTTTTGGGCCTTCCCAGCCGTCCAGCGGACTGGAGATGTGGAACAGTGGTTCGGCCTTCCAGGTTTTGCGCGCACGCTCGGTCGCCTCGTTAATGCTTAGTCCGTCAGGCAGGCAACGATGGTGATGCACGTCATAAACCAGCGGCACCCCGGTGTCTTCGCAAACAGGGAACAGGTCCGCCGGCGTGTAAACTTTGTCATCGTTTTCCAAAGTCAGCCGCGAACGCACTCGCTCCGGCAGGCGTTTAATATTTTGGCGCAATGCGGCCAACGCCGTGATTTTGTCGCCGTATGCGCCGCCACCGTGGATGTTGAGCGTGTCTGCGCCAACCCATTCGGCGACCTCGGCCTGGTAATCCAATTCGGCGAGCGAATGCGCCAAAGTCTTCGGGTTTGGCGAATTGAGCACGACGAATTGATCCGGATGGAACGACAGCCGCACATCGTGTTGGCGGGCGAACGTACCACACTCGCGAAATCGAGCAACGATATCGGCACCACTCGGCAGCTCATCCGTTTCGTATCCCGCCGTTGGGTGAGTTTTCACCGGGAGAATCTGGCTGTTGATGCGAAACGCGCCGATCTCGTGGTTAACGCAAAAGTGCAGCGACGCGAGCAACGCCTCGGCATTGTGACGACACAACTCAGCAATCCGCTCCAGCCGCTGCTTCTTATTCAAGCGCAGCATGGCGGTCGCTGTGGTTGTGCGAAACTTGATCGGTTCGCGTGCGAACTGGCAGCACAGGCCTAGACGCGGTGAAGTGGTTTTGGTTGGTTTCACACTTTCGGCCTTCAACGGATCACGATGATATTCGGTGCAAATGGATTGCCAATTACGAGTCCGTTAGGCGCTTCAATTTGACTAGCCACGCTGCTCAAATCTTTCACCCACCGTTTTCCTGGCGATAAGACCGACTAGGAATTTTTCACGGTTTGAGCACGAGCCAGTCCTTGCCTTGGTCCCGATTGGCGAAGCGTAACGGTTTGCCGCCTTTCATCACGTTTGAAATACGAACCTTGAGTTCGTCGAACTTGGCGAGTTTGATCTTCCACTTACGCGGTTCGCCGGGTACAATACCGGAAAGCTTCCAGTCGGTTATTCTGCGTTTACCACCCGCTTCAATTTCCACCGGCCAATCGTAATAAAAAGGCGCCACGCCTCGATTTTCGACAGTTAACGTAAGAACGCCGTCCTCCCAGGAGAAATTTGAAACGTAAAGTTCGTAGCCCAAATGCGCCGTCTCCTGGAGTGCCGATTCCTTTCGCTGTTGATCCATCGGGAAACGCACGTCGAAGAGTCCGCTGTCCATGAGCCAGGTCACATGGAGGCGCTCCACACATTCGACGAAACCCTGATCCCGTGGGTGTCGATGTGCGGTGAAGCCCTGCTGCCATAGCTCGGGCCGGATTTCACCGCCGATGGGGAACCGTTTCCATTTTTCAGTGGCGCCAGCGGCTTTCATGGATGGTTCAAAGAACCAGGAATCCGTCTCGCGGCCAGTGTCGAGAGTGGCCCAGCAAAACGAATCATCGTGGTAGCCAAACGGCCGTTCGTGGTTGTCCGCATGCCGGGATGAGCTGGTTCCCGCAGGATAGCGAAGCAAGATTTTCATCTTCGTGAATGCTTGTGCGTACGAGTTCATGATCTCCTGTTGCACTTCCTTTGAAGCCCACAAATCATTTCTCGGGGACGTATGCCATTCGCCCCATGAGCCGAGCAACCCCGCGGTGATGAACGCAATCCGTGGATCGCCGTCGTAGCGTTTGCCCAAGGCCAGGATGAATTCGGCCAACGCCTTCCGTAGTTGGTCGTTCTCGTAATCCGGCGTGTAGCTCACCTTGCCATCAAACTCGTTGGTCCACTTCGTAATCCGGACCCCGGCATCGTCCAGAAAAGCAGGGACGGCTGGACCTTTTCCCGGATACTCACAGTAGACTCGGAAGACAAGTTGATTGCCGCGTCCGCTGACCTCATCGAGCGTTTTATCGATCGTCGCCCAATCGAATTCGTCCGACCCATGCATCAGTTTTGCCAACGGAAAGTAGCAAAACTCCATGCTGTGAGGGAACCGTGCTTTTCGCGACGCCGACGTGTAAGGGACCAATCCTCTCATCGGGTTGTCGAGTGGCGCTGCCGCATATTCAAGCGGCCCGGCAAAGGCCAAATCCGCAACGGCAAGCGCTGCGAGCACAATCTGCAGCCTTGGGCTAAAGGGATTGGCATTCATTCAGGTTTTTCTCAAGTGGCGGTGGCACGTTCAGCGATTGGCCCGGCCGCCTCGGAGATCAAAATCGACGGGCATGTGCAACCAAGTCAACAAAACGATGGACGTCGTTCATTGATTTGGCCGGTTTCATTTTTGTTGATAAGTGAACCGTTAAGCCGCGCTTCATTTGCTCGATTGGGACTTAACGGCCAGCTCCTTTTGCACCAGCCTATTTGCGGTTTGCGATTTCTTCGCCATTTGATTGCGGTAATCCACAATCTGCTTTTGTACCTTTTCGTGGCTAATCCCGAGGATTGAAACCGCCAGCAAACCGGCGTTCTTCGCGCCGCCGATGGCAACGGTGGCGACCGGAATCCCGGCGGGCATCTGCACGATGGAAAGGAGCGAGTCGATTCCTTTCAACGTTTTGCTTTCCACGGGTACACCGATGACCGGGAGTGGCGTGTGGCTGGCAACCATGCCCGGCAAATGAGCCGCGCCACCCGCGCCGGCAATGATGAGCTGGAGGCCGCGTTTGCGAGCGGACTTGGCATAACGCGCCATCTCGTCCGGCGTGCGATGCGCCGACACGACGCGAACTTCGCAAGGGATTTCGAATTCGCAGCAGACCTGGTAAGCCGCCTCCATCGTTGGCCAGTCCGAGTTGCTGCCCATGATGATGCCGACCCGTGGTTGATTCTGTTCGTTCATGAGTTCTCTCCAAAATGAATTTTCTTCGCCGCGCGCAGGGCAACTTCTTGCGCTTCTTCGACCGATTTTTCCAGCACGGTGATATGTCCCATTTTTCGGCCGGGACCACTCATCCGTTTTCCGTAAAGATGCAACCGCGCCCCGTTGATTCGCAACGTGGCGTCCAGGCCCTGCGGCCGACCGGGAGTCTTTTCTTTGCCCAGCAGGTTCACCATCACCGCCGCCGGGGCAACCATTAGCGGATTTCCCAGCGGCCAGCCCATCACCGCGCGGACGTGATTTTCAAACTGCGAGCAGTCGCAGGCTTCAATGGTGTAGTGGCCGGAATTATGCACCCGTGGTGCGAGTTCATTGATCCGAATCTCGCCCGTGGCGGACAAAAACATTTCAACACCAAAACTGCCAATGCCGCCCACGGTTTCAACAGCCCGTGTTGCCAAGCTGGCCGCCCGCGTCGCAAGCTCTTCGGGTATTTGTGCTGGAGCTTTGACCACATGGCAAACGTGATTGCGCTGGACGGTCTCGACCACTGGATAGACCGCCGTGCCGCCGTCAGTGCCGCGGGTGACAATGACCGCCAGTTCCTTCACGAAGGGGACCCAAGTCTCAACGAGCAGTTCATTCTTGTCTCCATTCAAAACCCGCCAGCCAGCGGCAACATCAGCCTCGGATTTCAAAGTGTAGTTGCCTTTGCCATCGTAACCATTGCGGCGCGTTTTCAACACGAGGGGCCAGCCGAAGTTCACTCCGGCGGCGATGATCTCGTCGGGCGTATTGACCGCGCGAAAGCCGGCCACTTCCAGTCCGGCACTCTGCAGTGCCTGCTTTTGTTTGAATTTATCCTGAGTGATCGCCACGCACGCGGCGCTGGGAAACACTTTGTGCCCCGCCTGTTCCAACACCTTGAGCGCGGCGGCGTCCACGAATTCATTTTCCAACGTGATCACTTCGCAGCGTTCGGCGAATTTCAACAGCGTATCGCGGTCCGCCCAGTCACCGACAACACAGTCCGGCGAGAGGCGGGCCGCCGGGCTATGAGGGTTTTTCTCAAGGACCACCACTTCCACGCCGAGGGGCAACGCGGCGATGGCCGTCATGCGCGCGAGTTGGCCGCCGCCAATGATGCCCAGTCGCGCGGGATAGCTTTTGGTCCCGCTCGCCGTCTCGAAATCGGAATCGTAAGTTTCGTGCATATTTGAATTCAGAGAGGTTGGTTTTGAAAGTCGCTGCCCGTGAAGCGATGGATTTCGCTGCCGCTATTCTCAATGGCGAACAAGTGAACCCACCCGTTGGTCACCAGCTCACGCACACCCGGCTGGCGGGCGAGGATTTCCTTGATGTTTTCACGCGGGGCTTCAATGAAAACGCTCAGCCGTAGTGGTTCATGAACCCACCGGGTTCCGTCGTGCAGCGATTGGAGTGGCAAGCCTGGTCGCAAATCGCCGCCATTACCCTGCCACACACCAAACGTGCCGAGGATATTGTGCAGCACCTTGTTGCCGCTGCCGAACAGCCGGTTGTCCACGGTGGAGCCGTAGTATTGCAGGTTGATCCAACTGGCGACCACCATCGGCGCGCTCAGGATCAACTCGAGCGTCGATTTGTCCGCATCGAGATCTGCGTGGTAGTTGTGCAGAAAAACCCTGCCTCCGAGGTTCAGTCCTTTTGTCCGCTCCCGTGGTGCGGCGATGAATGCGGCGTTGCCGGCCAGCCCCCACTCCGGCCGCACTTGCGACCAATCGCGACTGCGCCGCAAAACCTGCTGGTCCAAATCCGGGTCCGCCACGGTGCCCAGACCAAGCGAGGGAGCCCGTTCCCGCCGCGCCAGTTTGGAAGCGGAGGACAACCATTCTTTGATTCGTTTGAGTTCCGTGGACTGGTCCGCAGTCAGGGAAGCATCCTCGTAAATCAGAATTTCGTCCGTGGTCGTGTTGTGCAGACCGGCGATGAACATGGTTTCGGTGGGAACGTCGATGCCCTGCGCGTTCAGTGCTTCGCGCACGGCGGGCTGATTCAGAATCGCCGCCGCAACCCGCGCATTGGCGTCGCCGGCGTGCCCGCCACAGGCGCCGCAATCCAGCGCGGAACCGTAGGGATTGTTCGTGGTCGCGCTGCCGTGCCCGCAGAGGAGAACGACTTTGGCAAAGTCGGATATCAGCCCCATGTTCTTCAACGCACCTGCGGCCAAGGCAACCTGGTCGACCGCCTCGATGCCGGTTTCCCCATGGTGACCGTCGCGCTCCGAAGAACAGACTTCGCGCTCAATTTTCGGTCGGAACGACTGACGTCCGCCGGCGTCCGCAAATCCCTGATCCGGTGACACCAGCGCGAGGGAATTCCGGGTCAACTTGACGCCGAACCAGAGTCCCGCCGTCTCGACGAACGAGAAGCATGAAATGGCGGAGGACTTGAACGCATTCCACGCGCCGTTGATGGTCTTGCGGAAGTCCATCCAGCGCAGCAATCCGGGCTCATCCGCGGCAACCGGATCGCAATGTGTTTCGCGCACCCGGAACTTCGGGGTCAGCAGCGCGGGGCATTGCGCACGGCCATTCGCGTGACCGAATTTGAAATGTTCAATGGGCATGCCAAAAAAGCCGGCGAAGCCGATGGTTTCAATTCGGTCCGACTGCGATTCGAGAGCCCGGCGGAACACTTCAGAGCGGACATCGATGCAAAAAACTGCCTGCAATGACTTTTGCGCGGGCGGTGTCGGCTGTGAGCGATGATCTTTCAGCTTTGTAATCAGATCGCGCTGGTACCCGCATTCCAACGCCTGCTGCGCGATGAAGCGTGCGAGCACATTGTCAGACGTTTCCCCGCGTGCCGACACGGCGTGGGCGAGCTGCTTCCGCCATCCATCTTGGATTGTCTCGTCCTTGCCAAATTGCTGTCGCAACGCCAGGTCGAAAGTCAGGCGAATGGCGAGCAATTGAGCAAGAGCATCATCGTTCTTCCGGGCGAGGTCTTGTTCGCGCGCGAGGTGCTGAACATAGCTGCTCCAGCCAGGCACGCTCATGAGCAGCCGATGCAGAAAGTCCACCTTTTGTGCGTCCGGCACACCCAGTTGATCGAGCGCGTGTTCGATCAGTTTCCAATGGTTATCGGAAAGGGCGTTGACAAACTCGCGGAAGTGTTTCAGGCCCGTCAACTCAGGATTGGCGTCGAGACGTGCGGCGGCCTTCCATGCGGCGAACAAATTGAGGTGGCGCCAAGGCATCCGCCACGAGGATTGCCCCTGATCGTAAAAGGCCGAGCACCACTTGGAAATTTCATCGACCACAAACGCGGCCCAGTCGGTTCCGCGGTGAGCATCGACCACGTCCGCGAACGTTGGCAGTGGGTTGACGGATTTCGACGCGGACTGTTTGAGCAACCTTTCCAGCGCGGTCAAATCGACCACGTCAATTCGCTGCGCCCACTCGGCGGGCAGTGAATCTTCCGCCGACACAATCGCCGCTCGGAAGTCGGTTTGGCGAATATGGCCGGACGCAATTTTATCCAGATAAAACTGGGCTGGCATTAACATCTCTCCACCGCTCACACGCTGAATCAATGTAGTCGCGTCGACAAAATGGCGATCCGTGAGGCCGAGGAACGGATTGACGGCGACGAAATTCTTCAGTGACCAGAGCGGAGGAATACGCCGGCACGCAGCGCCGACATTTTCTTCGAGCGACGGAGACATTTGGCTCATCTCGGGTTCCAGAATGGCGTTCATAAAACTACTTTTTGAGCGTGTGGGATTTCACCGGCCAGACTGCGGCGACGGCGCGGTTCGCCAGGGTGTTGAAGTAAAATCCATTGCGCGCGTGGACGTAGAGCGCCTGGACGAATGGTCGGTCAGCCCATTGCGGCAGCTCCGTTTGCAGCACCAGAACAACCAGAAAGAGGAGCAGCAACGTCACCAGCACGATCGCACCGGGCAGCGATTGAAGCTGTGAGTTGACCCATTCGTGGTGATCAAGTAGGCGGGTGAAAAGGGCGTGCAGCGAGAAGAACGTGGTCACGAGACCGGTGCCGAAGGCCAGTCCAAACGCCGCCAGCGGCAAACTTAACGACCGGCCCCAGAGATTCCACAGGACGTAGGCCAGGGCCATTGCAAACGCACATCCAAGTGCCGCCTGCCCGGGCTCGTTCCGGTAACTGATCCCGAAAAGCCACGCACAACCTAGCGCCAGCACGATGGCCGACCCGAAGGAAACAGCGAGCGTGACCGGATGTGCGTTGGGCTTTTCCGCCGGCACCCATGCCGATTTGGCGAGACTGACCATGCTGCCGGACGAAAGGAATGCGTGGGCCTTGTAGAGTGAATGGGCGACCAGATGCAGCACTGCCAGGCTGAATGCGCCGAGGCCGCATTCGAGCATCATGAAGCCCATCTGCGCCACGGTCGAAAAAGCGAGGGAGCGTTTGACGCTCGCGTGGGTGAGCATTACCAGCGACGCGAACAGCGCAGTGAATGCCCCGGCCAGCGCCAGCACGGAGAGCGCCCCGGGCGAAAGCGTGATCAGCGGACTCAACCGGATGACGAGAAACCCGCCCGCGTTGATAATGCCCGCATGCATCAACGCAGAAACGGGCGTGGGCGTCTCCATCGTATCCGGCAGCCAGCTATGGAAGGGGAACTGTGCGGACTTCATCATTGCTCCGGTGACGAGCAGGAAGCAAATGGCTGTCAGTTGCCAGCTGCCGGCGGTGGCGTACTCCCGCAACTGGTGAGTCCGGGCGAAAATGTCCGAAAAACTCCAGGTGTGAAATTGCTGCCATACCAGGATTAACACCGCCACCAGACACACATCACCGAGTCGACTGATGATGAATTTCTTGCGCGCGGCGAGAATGGCGCCGGGTCGTTCCCGATAAAACACCAGCAACTGATGCAGGCACCAGCTGGTGGCCGACCAGGCCAGGGCGAACTGCAGAAGATTGCCGGAGATGACGAGCGTTAGCACGGAGCCGCCGGTCAGGCAGAGCCATTTGACGAACCGGCCTTGGGCCGGATCGCCCGCAAGATAGTTGATTGAAAACCGCGAAACGATCGCGATCAGGAACGCTACCAGTGTCAGGACGATCGCCGAGAGATTGTCAAAATAGACGCTGAGTTGGAATGGCCCAAACACGTCAATTTGCAGGTTGCATCGCCCAGACCAGAAGAGACTCGCGGCGGCGGTCAACGCAAAGGTCAGGGCGGCGAGGGCGACTTTGGCCGCCGCCTGGGCGGCCCGCCGACCATCGAGATTGAGGCGGTAAGCGGGCAGTAATCCGTATCCCAACAACACGAGTGGACCGGCGGCGGCGAATACGGCAGTCAAGGCAAGTGGCGTTTCAATATTCATAGTTCACGTAAACAGCGAGAGGAAGCTAGCGATGGTATGGGATTCGTACAAATAGATTGTTCCTATCAATATCATCGGTTATTCCGATATAATGAATTCGGCATTCGAGAATCCCCAGTGGTTGAACTACCACCATCTCCGCCATTTCTGGATGATTGCCAGGCATCGCAGCATGACCCGCGCGGCAGAGAAATTGAAGATCTCGCAATCCACCCTGAGCGAGCAGTTGTCGCAGCTGGAGGATTGGTTGGGGCAGTTGCTTTTTGACCGGCGGGGCAAACAACTGCAATTGACCGACGCGGGCCGGATGGCGATGGATTACGCGGAAGCGATTTTTACGAGCGGCCACGAACTGATCACGCGCTTTCGCCAATCGGGTGAGACACAGCACCGGACATTGCGCATTGGGGCGGTGGGACCACTTTCCAAGAACCTGCAATTTGATTTCATCCAGCCGCTACTCGCGGATGCGCGCACCAAGGTGGTCGTGGTCGCGGGCGCGCTCGATGAATTGTCGCGCCAGTTGCTGGAGCACCAGTTGGATCTGGTGCTATCGAACATCCCGTTGCGCGCGGATCAAAACGCCGAGGTGTTCAATCACCTGCTTGGTGAAATGCCGGTGTTTTTGGTCGGAGGAAAGAAGATGAAGATGTCGCCAGGTCGATTTCCCAAATCGCTGCGAGGTGTCCCGCTGTTTCTTCCGAGTCGCCAAAGTGATGTACGTGCCGAATTTGATTTGATGCTGGCGCGGGCAAGGGTGGAGCCAGTCGTTCACGCGGAGGTTGACGACATGGCATTGCTGCGTTTGCTTGCCTTGTCCGGCGAGGGACTTGCCTTGATTTCGAAAATCATTGTTGAGCGGGAGTTGAATTCGCGTGAGATCAAATTCATGCAGCGGGTACCCGCAATACGGGAAAAGTTTTACGCATTGGCTGTACGCAAACGTTTCCAAAACGAGTGGCTCGAGGGCATCGTTGACGTTTTTCGCGATCGGCTCCGAGCACTGGCGAAATAGTATCGATCAACCGGATGGAGAGTGGCAGTCACACCGACCAGAGGTCGTCTGTCGTGCCCGGCACGTGCACCGTACTTCACCAAGCACCAACACTTCACGCGGGAGGCGCGTTTCTCGAGATTGGAGGCAACCTCGTGGAGTTCTAATTCTCGGGCATGTGACCCGTGTTCCAATAAAGTTCCATTTCCTCGGCGGACGGGACTTTTAATGGGCGGATCACGCGGAAACCAACGGTTTGTGCGTCGGTGAGATACCAGATGCTCTTGGGCAATTGCGGATCCTGGCGCTTCCAGTCTTTGCTCGAAGCCCGGCGGGCGGCGCTGCGGAGTTTTGCTGGTTCGTCATCATCCCATGAACCACCGCGCACCACACGCGGATAGAGCGTCTTGGCCTGGTTCCAAGGCTCGGTAACCGTCTTATTCACGAACTGCTGATAGAAATCCGCCTGATACTGGTCGAGCGTCCATTCGGCGACATTGCCGTGCATATCGTAGAGTCCCCAAGGATTGGGCTTTTTCTTTCCGACTTTTTGGTACTTCCAATCGCTGTTGTCGCCATACCAGGCGTATTGTCCCAGTTGTTTGGGATCATCGCCAAACGAATAGGCGGTGGTCGTGCCCGCGCGGCAGGCGTATTCCCACTCTGCTTCGGTCGGCAAACGATAGAATTGACCGGTCTTGGCACTCAGCCACTGGCAATACTTATTGGCGGCGTGCTGGGTCATGCTGATCGCCGGGTAACCGTCCTTGCCCATGCCGAAGCTCATCTCCACGTAAGGTTGCGTGGGGCGCGCCTGGGCATCGGTCAAGGCATTGAGCTGCGGATCAATCTTGTGCATTTCGCGAATCATCTTTTCCTGATGCGGATACATGAAGAGCTCAAATGCGTTCCAGGTGGTCTCGGTCTTGGCCATCCAGAAGGGCTCAATCTTGACCTCGTGTTGCGGCGACTCATCAGGCTGATGACCTTTTTCGGAATCGGGGCTTCCCATCAGGAATTCGCCAGCGGGGATGGGCACCATATCGAAGCTCACGTCGCTGCCTGGGATCGTCGTCGAGTAGCCCTGCATGTCGGCTTGCGAGGTTGGACCGGGGGTCGCGGCGATTTTCTCCCGAATGGCTTTGACCTTCTCGAGTTCGTTGCCGGAATCGGCGAGCGTCGCCTTCCGGGCGATCAGGTTGATTCCATCGGGCCACGGCGCGCCTTGCTCGATCCATTTGCGAAGCAGCTCCATTTGTTTCTTGGTCAAGGGATCGCCCTTGCCTTCCGGCGGCATGAGATCTTCGTCGTCCTTGGCGAGCGTCGTGGAAACGTAAAGTTCACTCTTCGCCGGGTTGAAGGGAACAATGTTGGGAGCATTGTCACCACTCTCGAAGGAGTCCTTCTTTGTATCGAGGCTCAGACCGCCTTTGGCCTTGCCGGACATGTGACAGCGCACGCAATTCAGTTCCAATATCGGCTGGATGTCCGTGGCAAAATCGACTCGTTCCTGCTGGGCCAAAGTAACGCCGTCGGGCCATTTGGCGCCCTCGGCGATCCACTCCTTGATCACGGCGGTGAGCTCGGCCGGCAGCGGGCCACCCTTTTTGGCGGGCGGCATGACATCATCGTCGTCCGCGGGCAGCGTCATGGACTTGAGCAGATAGCTGTCATCGGGGCTGCCGGGCTTCAGAACCTCACCGCTGCTGCTGCCTTTCAAGACGGCGGCGAGCGTGGTCAGGTCCAGTTTGCCCTCTGCCTTGTCCGGCTTGTGGCAGGCGACGCAGTTGGCTTCGAGAATCGGTTTGACCTCCGTATTGAAGTCAGCGCCAGATGCGGCGAGCGCAGTGAACGAAACCAGCCCAACGAGCAGGCTGCCGGTATGCAAACGGAATGGAGCGATCATGATAATTAGACTTAATGGACGCTGCGACGACTGTTTCGCTTGAGCCACATTTTGTCAAAACGAAGCTCTGATTTCGCCCCAAAACGATGATTCGTTGATGGCCGTCATTAGTTGAACTGCCGGTTCAACTCGTCGACTTGGCCATTCAAGGTCAGCAGATCATAGAGCCAGCCGACGCCCAATAGGCCACCCGTCAACAAATAGAGGATGCCGGTGAGGATCTTTCCCTGATAAAAACGATGGATTCCCAACGGGCCGAGAAACACGAGGAGTATCCACGCGGCGGAATAATCATAACGACCGGCTGCGTAACGTCGATCGGCGGAGCGATCAAGAGAAGGAATCAAAAAGAGATCGATGATCCAGCCGATGCCCAACAATCCAAGCGTGAAAAACCACAGAATGCCGGTGATCTGCCGGCCGTAATAGAACCGATGGGCGCCCATGAAACCAAAGATCCAGAGAATGTAACCGATGGTCTTGCTGTGCGTGTCGTTATTCATGGCATTCATCATCTGCCAAAACTACACCGCGGAGCCAATATAAGTTGCTGATTTTGTTGTAGCGCGGGCCGAGTGGGGGCAGGGCCGGCGCGGCCGGGACACGTCGTTGCAACCGTTGGTTCCGCAGGTGCGTGATCGCACATCTTCGCGCACTTCTATTTGCCAAAGGAGGGTCGGTTTAGTCCAAAGGACGGCTAACGACCCGAAGGAGGGAATCCGATCAGATGGAAGCGAAAAGCAACGGTGCTTCGAAGGCAGACAAGCCAGGATTGGCGACTGCCACCTCACGAGTTCAATCCGCTCACCTGAGGCGCCGTGATAGATGCGCGCTTCGGGTGACATATTTGGATCGGCAAGAATCGCCTGTTGCTCAACCCAAACATGACGTTATGAAGAACTGGACGATCGGAAAAAGAATTACCATTGGATTTAGCCTGCTCCTGACTTTGTCAGCGATCACCGGCGGGGTTACTTGGTATCAGTTGCACCAGATTCAAGATCACTCGGTATTTATCCGCGACGAGGCGATTCCGGGTCTCGAAATGAGTGGCAAGATCTTGGACCACGCAATGCGGTACCGCGTGATTGGCCTCAAGCATGTGATGGCCGAGAGCGAGGAGAAGATGCAGGCGCTGGACAAGGCTGCCGACGCAGAAGCCCAAAAGCTGCTGGAGCTTCTCAAGCAATACGACGCGAAAGTTACCAACGAACAGGATCGCAAGAATTTCGCGAAGCTTGAACGATTGCTCAACGCCTACCGCGACGAGGCCAAGAAGATTCGCGCGTTGAGTCTGCAAAAGCAAAACACGGAAGCGATCGCGCTGATGAACGGAGCGGGCGCGGATGCGTGGAACGAATTTGAAGGCGCATTGACCGCGGTCCGCGACTGGAATCACGAGGCGGGTGATCGAAGCATTGTGGAAATCAGCAAAACCGTTGACCGGTCGCGCGTCGCCAATTCGGTGATGGTCGTCACCGGCGTCTTCACGGGAATCGGCTTCTCAGTCCTGATCGTGCGCGGCATCAGAAAGGTGTTGAGTCGCGTCGCGGAGATGCTCTCGGACGGCGCGAATCAAGTGGCTGCGGCCGCCGGGCAGGTCTCGGCGTCCAGCCAATCGCTGGCCGAAGGAGCCAGTGAGCAGGCGGCGTCCTTGGAAGAAACCAGTTCCTCCCTCGAGGAAATGTCCTCGATGACGCGCGGGAATTCAGAAACGGCGGACAAGGCAAATGATCTTGCCAATCAGACGCGGACCGCCGCTGAAAAGGGCGCCGCCGACATGCGCGACATGTCCACGGCGATGGAAGCAATCAAGATCTCCAGCGACGACATTGCGAAGATCATCAAGAACATCGACGAGATCGCTTTTCAAACCAACATCCTGGCTCTCAATGCCGCCGTCGAAGCGGCCCGCGCGGGCGATGCCGGCATGGGTTTTGCCGTCGTCGCCGACGAGGTGCGAAACCTCGCGCAACGGAGCGCGCGCGCTTCGAAGGAAACGGCCGCCAAAATCGAAGGCGCCATCAGCAAGACGGCGCAAGGGGTGGAGATCAGCCACCGCGTCGCAACGGCGTTGGGCGATATTGTGTCCAAGGCGCGCCAGGTTGATGAGCTGGCCGCTTCGGTTGTGAATGCGTCCCGCGAACAATCGCAGGGCATCGGCCAGATTAATCTGGCGGTTGGACAGATGGACAAGGTCACCCAAAGCAACGCGGCCAACGCCGAGGAGAGCGCCGCCGCCGCGGAAGAATTGAGCGCCCAGGCCGAGACCATGAAACATTCCGTGAGTGAGCTGATGCATTTGGTCGACGGGCGCGCGAATCGCCACTCGAACGTCCCGCAAAAGACACCGAAGGCCGTGGATGCAAAGAAGCATTTGATCGTCCCGCACGAATCGAACCCGAGTCACAAGAACGGCAACGGACGTACGCGGAATGCGGAGCCAGTGTCTTCCCAACCGACGATCCGGCGAAGCGAACTCCCGTTGGCAGGTGATTTTACGGAATTCTAACGCGACGTGATTGGGCTGGTGACTTGCGCAATCGAATGGTACGGGCCAGTCATTCTCTCCGCTGAACGCCATGCCCTGCCGGTCTGCCACGGCAAGGCGTGGCCTATCAGCACCACCTCCGTCGCGATCCAGAGCAACGCGGCGCGGATGGTGGATCAGTCGTTCGTGCTTTCGGAGTGGCGTGGTTTTCGTGGCGTGATAATCTGGGTGACGTGAGTTCGTTTGCTCGGCATTTTGGGTTTTGGATTTTTCTGGTCTCCGGAACGGCCGTTTTGGGATTCGATCCGCAACGGGACGGGCTGGACGGGATTAAGGAACTCGTCCGCAAGCGATTTCCGGAAGTGCGTCAGCTGCCGACCGCCGAGCTGGCGGCGTGGCTGGTGGACACAAATCGTCCGCAACCGGTCATTCTGGACGTGCGCCGTCCCGCGGAGTTCAGCGTCAGCCACCTGCGCGGCGCCAAGCGCGTCGATCCCAAAGCGAAACCGGGAGCCGTCACAACGTTGATTGCAACTAATCGTCCGGTGATTGTGTATTGTTCGGTGGGCTATCGTTCCTCCGAGTTGGCTCGGCGACTGATCAAGGCGGGCATCACGAACGTTTTCAATCTGGAAGGGTCCATTTTTCAGTGGGCCAACGAAGACCGCCCGCTGGTCGATGAAAAAGGTCCGGCAAAAACGGTGCATCCGTATAACGCGCGTTGGGGAACTTTGCTTAAACCTGAAGTGCGGGGTGCCGGCAAATGAGCCGCCACTTGAAACGATTCGAACGCGTTGGTTGAAGTAGTCAAAAAATGGACTGGCAACAAATATTGGGCTTGAGCATCACCTGGTTGGTGATGCTGGTGGGCGTGCTGGGTTGTGTGTTACCCGCCGTGCCGGGTGCGCCGTTGGTATTCGTCGCCGCGTTGGTTCATCGGTTGATATTTGGCGAAAGCGCCAGCGCGAGCACATGGATGCTTGTCGTGATCTTTCTGCTGATGCTGTTCTCGTTGCTGCTGGATTACCTCGCCAGTATGTATGGTGCAAAGCGGTTGGGGTCGAGCGTTTATGGAATTGTGGGCGCGGTAGTGGGAGGAACGATCGGCCTGATTATTTTCAATATTCCCGGCGCGTTGCTGGGTCCCTTCGTCGGCGCGTTCCTCGGGGAAATCATAAGCGGGAAGGATTGGAAAGGCTCGGGCAAGGCGGGCCTGGGTGCGACGCTTGGATTGCTTGGTGGAGCGGTGGGAAAACTCGCCTGCGCGATGGCGATGGCCGGCCTGTTTACGGTCAATGTGGTTTGGAAACTGATTGCTACCGCGAATTGATCATTTCCGACCGAGGACGGCGTGATACTCGTTGATGGCCGGCGCCTCGATTTTCTTCACCGTGCCGTTGCTCCAGATGATCTCGACTTGCTTGACAGAGGTGTCCTTGCCAATTCCGAAGTGCGCGACGGGCGCTGACTGCGAACGGTAAGAATCGCCGGTGACGATCACCCGTTTCAGGACGCGGCCATTGTTCAGCGTCAGATTGACGCGTGCACCGATGGGGGAAAATCCACCACCTTCCTCGCGCAGGCGAAAGCCGATCCAGTTGCCGGAATTCTGCCAGTTGTTTTTGTAAAGATAGTAGCCGCTCTTCAAATCCGGCCACGGTTCGAAACCACCGTAGGCGAGGTCCATCCGGCCATCACCGTCGAAATCATCCGCCACGACGGCGCGCATGTCCTGATTTAACGCGAGGCCGACTTGATACGCGGCCTGCAGAAATGATTTGCCGCCTTCGTTCAGGTAGAACTTGTTGAACTCGTGGCCACCGTAGGACCAGCCTTCACCAAAAAGTTTGTCCTGCGTCATGTTGAAATACACGGCGAGAACCGGATCCAGTTTCGCGGTCGCGATGTAAATGTCGTGGCGCCAGAATTGTGTTTCGTAATCCTTGGCCGTCTTGCGGCTGAGCTGCCCGTTGTTCACCTGGAGATCCGGATCGCCATCGTTGTCGAAGTCCGCCGTGGCCGCTCCCCAGGACCAACCGGTGCGCGCCACCTGAGCGCTCATCGGCGTTCCGACCCATTTTCCATCGCGGGCGAAATACATCCGGTTCGCGTAGGTGGAGACCGGTCGCATTTGATTTCGCTTGGGGAATTCCGGCGGACCTTCGCGCAGATGATCCATGCGTTGTGCGGCATAAGCCGTCATGCCGATCACATAAAAATCCATGTGCCCGTCCAGATCATAATCGCCAAAAGTATGCGCCATGCCGAGCGCGTGCGGTTCATCAACCTTGGTGTTGGTCACGTCGGTGAAATGGCCGTTGCCGTCATTGAGAAACAGATCCAGGCCCGCAAAATCGCTGACTTGGACGAGATCAAGATCGCCGTCTTCGTCGAGGTCGACAAACGACGCGCTGTAAACCCGCCGATTGCGTTTGCCGGTCAGGCCGGACGTCGCCGTCGCATCAGTGAAGTTTCCGTGTCCGTCGTTCAACAGCAGGTAGGCGGGAAAGCCGTCGTTGGCGTCGTAGTACGGAGTGGGCATCTGGCCGCCTTGATAGGGGATTTGGTATTGGGCGAGCCACACGTCCAGATCGCCGTCGTGATCGATATCCCCACTGGCGATCACAAACGCGTTGTTCAATGGTTCCTTCGCCGTCCAGACATGCCGGCTGGGTTGGTCAAAGTGACCTTTGGCGTCGCCCACGAATAGTTCGACACCCGCTTGGTCGGCGACCAACAAGTCGACGTGGCCATCGCCATCGAAATCGCCGAGGCTCGTCGTAAACGGCAGTTCCGGTCGATACCGACACAGCGTTCCGGGTTCAAACTTGCCGCCACCAAGATTCCAGAGAACGATGTTTCGACAGCCCAGAATCAACTCGGAAAGGCCGTCGCCATTGAGATCGTAGGCCATCAATGGATCAATGAAGCCCGGATTGGTAAACGGAAGGACCGACTGCGACATGAGCTTTTCAAACATGGGCGGTCCGGCGCGTTTGGTGATCGTGAGATGGGTTGCGTCGATAGAGATGGGAAACGGATCAGCCGCCGGATCGCTCGGCTCCTGCCAAACCACGTCCAGGTCGCCTTGAATCGTCAAACGTTCCTGGGTGTCTGGTCGCCTCACGAACAGCGTGACCAGGATCTTTGATTTGGCGGGCGAATTGGTGGTGGGCGGATCAAAAATGGGATGGCGCCATTCGGAATCTTCGAGCTCGTAACCGGCGGCTTTCCAAGCCTGTAATTGCTGGCGCCAATCTTCCGGCGACAGTTCGCGGGAAGCGCCTCCGGTGTCCGCGGTGGTGATGCCCCATTCATGCTCGGTTGGCGCCTGTGGGTCCGCGAGCGTCAGCTTGCCAAACGGAAACTCCGCCAGCGTTTGCAGCGAGTTGGAACTCGCGCGGAGCTGATCCCACATCTTCACAAAAACGTCGCCGTACCGATGAGACAACATTTCCCCTTTCCAAACGGTTTGATCGACTTCCTTCAAGTGCGCCTCGAGGTCGAAGACCTGGTTCATCAACACCGGGTCATCGGGCGGAACGAATTGCTTGCGTTCGCCACGCACGCCTTCGCCGATTGCGGTGGTGTGCGACGTGGCGTCGGGACGTTCCGCCGGCTCTTCGGGTTTCGGTTTGAAACGGTAAATTCCCCAGGCGATCGCGGCGACGGCCAGGAGAATTCCGAATGCCCAATTCGATTTGGATGCGTTCATCGGCAATGCCCGATCGGCCATTGGCCATCAGGTGAGGCGGAGAAAATGCCACAAACAGCCGGAAGTGGACAGTGTGCGTTTGCGGGCACAGTCGTCACTGCTTCAGCGCGAGATCAACGATCTCACCGGGCAGCAACTTCAGGTTGTCCGGTAAACTGACGAGGACGGGCAAACCCAGTTTTGATGTGCCGGGGTTGGCGGCGGCGATGTTCGGTGCCATTGCTTCGAAATGCCCGCCCACGCGGAGGATCTTTGCGATGCCAACATCCCGGTGGCTGTTGCGGGTCCGGACTTCGACCTTATCGCCGGGCTGCGGTTGCAGCGTGAGCGGTGGCCGGAGGTAGCCAATAATCTGGCGGGGCGTGGTCGCGGTGATGACGACAATCGTCTCGCCGCGCGCGACCCGTTCCCCGGACTGGTGGCGAATCTCGGTGACGACGCCGTCGATGGGCGCGGTCAACGTGACCGGTTTGGCGGCCAGTTGCAGGCGGGCTTCCGCGGCAGCGATTTCCTGGTTCAATTGTTCGCTGATCGAGGATTGGAATCGCGTCGCATCATCCGGTGCCAGGTGGTCGAGTTTATCCTTCAACTCGGCGACGAGCTTTTCGCGCTCGGCAACCTCGGCCCGTCTTGATGAGGCCAGTGTTGTCGCGCGATCGAGTTCATCTTCGCTTACCAGCTTGTCCGTCGACAATTTGGTCACGCGGGCCAGCTCGCTTTCCGCGTATTCGAGTTCCACGCGGGCAGTGGCCAGATAGACGCGTTGTTCGAGCCAGTCCAGCCGCAATTGTTCATAGCCTTGGAGCAATCGTTGTTGGTCCTGGGTCATGCGACTCTGCATGACTTGAAGCTCGGCGGTGATGTTGGCGAGCTTGACGCGGACACTCTCGGGATCGGCGACACGAAACTCCGCGATGGCCTGGCCTTTTTGAACAGGCTGCAGCTGGTCGACGTGCAGGTCGGTGATCATTCCGTCCTCGATCGTCGCGACCGTGCCGGTGAGGGCTTCGACTTCGCCGACGAGATGCGGAACGGTTGCCTGGTTCCGCCAGAGGATCGCCGCCGTCACGAGCGCGACGACGAACACCATGCCCGGAAACGCGCGATGGCGAATTTCCCGCCAAACGAGGCGCGCCGGCGTGGGAATGTTGGGCAAGGGTTCCATTTCAGACTTCCGATTCGTCCTCGGCTTTCAGGCTCGTCACACGCGAGACGCCGTTCATGTTGCGCAGGTCATTCAACAGATCATTCACGCGGGACGGATCACGCAACAATAATCGATACGACAAATCAATGCCTTCGTAGCCCTCGTGGGATCGTTGGCTCGCGCAAAGCGTGCGAAGGCTGTGGCGTTGGAGCATCGTCACCAGATCGGGAATTTCCTCGCCGTTCCGTGACCAGTGAAGATTCACGATGACATCGTAACGATGCTTTGCTCCAAAATTGGTGTACCAGAGATAGAGCATCACCACACAGACCAGCAGCGTGCCGGTCACCGCGATTGGAAAGCGTTGCGTGCCGCAGGCCATACCAACGACCAGCACCGTCAGGACGTAGGTCGTGTCCAACGTGTCGCGCAGAATATTACGGAAGCGCACGATTGCAAACACGGCCATCATGCCGAAGGCAGTCACGAGATTGTTCGAAAGGATCATCATCACCAGCGAAACCAGAATGGGGATGACCACCAGCGAGTTTACAAACGAGCGGGAATAGGAGAGGCCGGAGTGGGTGGCCATATAAACCCACGCCACGGTCTGTCCCGATAGAAATGCCAGGAGTAGACCAAGCAGCACCGCCTGCATGTTTATCGGCGCCGACGCGTAATCTGCGTTGAGAAACAGGTCAGACATGGCTGGCGCTTTCCCGGTAAATCAGTGGTGCGTCGCAACGACGACGCAATTCGTTGATCCGTCCTTGCCGATTTCTGGCGCATTCCATGTGCGGCGCGAGGGCACCGTGCGAAGAAAACAGGCTTTCGCCCATTAAAGCCACTCCGTCGGCATATTTGGCCGCCGCCCCCTGGTGCAGATTAAACGTCCGCACCAGCTCCGCGAACCAATCGGGAAATCGGCCGGTAAATTTTAACTCCAGGATCACCTGATTCCCAAACACGCAAAACGGGTTGTGCATTTCGGTTTTGAGATCGGTCGTGGTGTCCACCGCACAGAGAACATTGCGATCCATGGTGACGCGCACCGAATTGTCGTCCGGCTGAACCCAAGCCTCGCGTTGGTACGCGATGTGTGCTTTGGGAGCCGCCCGCACGGTGGTTGCCAGTTCGACGAAGCGCTGCACCGCCGCGAGTTGGCGTGGATCGGCCGACGCCATTTGATCCGGTCCCGGTAGCATTCCCGCGAGCACTTCACGCACGGCTTCCCGACGCACAGCGCCGCGCTGTTTCAAAATGGCGTTGTTCATCCGGCGCTTGATTTCGAAATAGACGGGAGCGTTCGGCCGGTTTTCGTAAAAACGAAGGCGCAGTTTGTACCGGTTCTTGTTTCCGTTGATGGTGCTCCAGTAAATGCTGAGATCATCCGAGTCGAGGTAAAGACTGTGGACGGGGTACGATAGATCGGGCCGGGTAGCGCCGAACTCGTCGATCTCCAGATACGATGCCACAAAGTCGCGCACGACCAACGCAGTGTCCTGGGGAATAATGTACTTATTCTCCAACCGCGAGAGCTGCAGTTCATGGGCTTGCGATTGTGACATAGTTTTGCCGGGCCGTCAGCAAGTCGTGCCAGGTGCCCGTCCCGTGGTGAATCAGACGGAATGTCCGGCAAATGTTACATTCGTGTCAAGAATGCCGCCATCGAGCGCTCCAGGCCAACGCTAACCTGGAGCGGACAAATTGGTTCGACACGCGTGGCACCGATTGACAGTCGAGGCTCTTGCACTTCGCGGGAGCACCGCAGGTGCCAGATGCACATACCAGAATTGGCGCATCGTTCGCGAATTCCGTTGGCCACCTGCCGATCGAAACAACGATCGATCGTGATGCTTGAAAACGAACAGGACCGCCGGCGGGCGGTCCTGTTTTCACGTGAAAAGGGTCAACGCACTGAATGCTATTTCAAGTATGAGTTCGTTGAGTGGTGATCCAGTGTTTTCCCTTTTCAAATTCTCGCGTCATGCGCTGAACGGGGACTTCGGCAAACGGGCTCCTGCCGCCGAATCCGAATCCAGTTTGCGGGAGCAGCGAAGGTAATTGCTGCAATCCCAAAATTCCTTACCCGCCTCACGACCGTACTTGACCTTGCGCAGGATCATCGGTCTGCCGCAGTCCGGGCACATCGGTTTGGCCGGGCCACGGATGTCATTGATAAAACGTTGCCAGAGTTGCGGCAGGCGCTCGCGCGGCCAGTTTAACAGTGAATGACAGCGAACCGCCGTTCGCCGGGGGCGAGCATCCGTGAATGGGTTGGTTGCGGAAGCCATAAGATTTTGCAGTTCGCAATCGGAGTGTTTAGCACTGCTGATTCCATCGAGCAGAATCATGAAAGAAATATTAGAAAATTTTTCCGACACCCGTTCTAAATTCTGGTTTACAACCACCTGTTTTGAATGCTGGCGCAGTTAAGAGTGATGTATCAGGTCCTCTCCTCCCGTGAATTGGAAGCTGGCGAGTCCCCTGGAGATAGGCTGGGTCGGTAGATGATCGCAATTGAACCCAAGTTGGTAATGACCGGACCAATTGTGTCCAGAAGCTGGCCGATTTGCTTCTTTGGAAGACAGGGCCCGGCACAAGTGTCAATTGGCACGCCTTTCAGCGGCTCAACCCATTTTGCCCATGAGTAAGTAGGTCATCAGCTCACCCTGTCCCTTGACAGAAATGCGGCCGCGTGTGACCAACAGATACTTGTTTCGCAAATGCGTCTCGGTCTCGCTGGACACTTGAATCGCGCTGGGGTGACCATGCGACTCCATCCGGCTGGCAATGTTGACCGTGTCGCCCCAAAGGTCATACGTGAACTTGTGTTTGCCGATCACTCCCGCAACGACGGGCCCGGTGTGCAGCCCGATGCGGATGCTCAAATCAAAGCCCGTTTCCTGGGTGAATTGAATAATCTCATCCTGCATGGCGAGCGCCATGTCGGCGGCACGTTCGGTATGGTCTTCACATCGTTCGGGCAGCCCACCAACGGCCATGTACGCGTCGCCAATGGTTTTAATCTTCTCGAGCCCAAACCGACCCGCCAGCGAATCAAACCGTGAAAAAATCTCGTTCAAATTGCGAACCAGCTCGTTCGCGGTAAGCCGGGCGGCAAGCTGGCTGAAGCCAACGATGTCGGCAAACAACACGGTAACGGACGCGAAACTGTCGACGATGGTTTGTTCTCCTGCGCGAAGCCGGTCGGCGATGGCCCGAGGTAGAATGTTCATCATCAGCCGATCGGAATTTTCCTTTTCCCGGCTTAATTGCTGGAACATCTCCATTTCATGATCCCGGAGGCGTTTCTTTTCCAGGCAGGCACCGATGCGCGCCTGGAGAAGCACGGCGTTGAATGGCTTTGTCAGGTAATCTTCAGCGCCCATTTGCACGCAGCGAACCACGCTGTCGACCTCCGTGTAGCCGGACACCACCAGGACGGGAATGTGCCGGGTTTCAGTCCGTTGCTTCAGCCGCGAGAGAACTTCGTACCCGTCCATTTCCGGCATCATGATGTCCAGAACGATCAAGTCGAACGGCTGCGCATCCACGAGCGCCAATGCGTCCGTGCCGCTGCTTGCAGTGGCGATTTCGTGTCCCAATGCCGCCAGGAGTTCGCCCAGCAATTCGCGACTCGTCTCACTGTCATCAACGAGCAACAACCGGCCGGTCAGAGATGATGTGTCCGGAAGCGGCTGCGGTTCAGTTTCGTTGGTCGACACAGAGTTAAGAGGGTTCGGCAAAGGTCCCAAATTTGTGGAACAGGACGGTGCCGGAAGCAATGCTATTTCTGGAGACTGCTGACTTCGGGTGCATTGGTCGCGTTCGAGTGTGTCGGTTGCCTTATTCCCCGGCTACCTGATCGCCTTCGGCCGGCAGGTCCGCGACGCGTTTTAGATAATCGAATGTGAACAAGCCCGAATTGTGACCATCCGCCCAGACCGGTTGTACGGCGTAGCCGCCGACAAAAGCGATACGTGTCAATTGCGTCGCGCGCGGGTTCAGCGGCTTGTCCGGATTCTTGTAGACGTTGCCGAAGATGTCCATTTCGCCCTTGCAGCCTGCACACGGACACGCGCGGCGCAGTAACTCAAGTTTGACAAAACTTTCCGCTCCATCGTCCCACTTGATGGCAAGTTCGTCACCGATGGTTTGCAGATCGACAGGTCGCATGAGTGGGATGTTAAGGGCGAAGTGCGGTCGCTGACAAATCAAGGTTGGTCAATGCTTGACCGCAAGTCTCTCGGCAACGGCGGACACGTCCGCGATGCCCAGATGCACGGTTTTGTTTCGGGAAGCCAAACCGTGGATGATTTGAATCGCGCCGCGGGCGATACCGAGCTGACGCGCCAGAAATTCAACGAGTTCTTGGTTGGCTGCGGAATCGACCGGCGGCGCCGCAATTTTGATCTTTAAGCGATCGCCGAGAACACCCGCGATTTCGTTTCGGGAGGAGCGGGGCACCACCTTTACCTGCAGGCTGACTCCCGTCGCGTTCGGTCGGAGATAGCCGGGAAGATCGCTCATGGTGTTCGGCGTCGGAAGAACGTCTCCAGAAGCGAACCTCGTTCCGTGCGGATCAAGACACCTGGTTTGATATCAT
The DNA here is from genome assembly GCA_016124235.1 of bacterium. GTDB lineage: Bacteria > Verrucomicrobiota > Verrucomicrobiia > Limisphaerales > RI-55 > RI-55. The sequence continues at coordinate 45,658 of WGOC01000026.1, forward strand.
GCCGGTCGAACCAGCCCTTCTTCGTTTCCAAAACAAACTGCACACGATCGCTGGCTGACTCGATCGGCTTTTCTTCGTGTGCCACCATGTCGTGCGTTTCGAGAATGATTCCGTCGGGATCGATGTACGCGCAGCTCAGCGGAATATCGACGTTCTTCATCCAGAAACCAACCTGCCGCGGCCCAGTAAATACAAACAGCATGGCTTCGTTTTCCAAAATATTAGTGCGAAACATCATTCCGGTGTGGATTTGCAAATCAGACAAAGCGAGCTCTGTGGTCAGTTCGTTCGCACCGACATACAGTTTTAGAGTTTGTAATCGCGGGTTCGGCTTGGTCGGAATTTCTTCCCCAAATACCGTCCGATTGTTGTTCGTGGCCGCGGTGGGGTTTTCCGCCGCGGTGGCCGTCGATTGCGATGCGGTCGTCGCCTTGGGGGAACATCCGGTCAGCAAGAAAAGCATCGCCAGCGCGGTGGCCACGATCGGCGCGCGACGAGACAGGTGAGAGAAAAGCTTCATTGATTGGGCAACTTTTCGCCAAGGCAACACCACCGGCTGCACATCGGCAACTTAGAATTCAGAAGCGTCCGTTTTCTTCGCGGGTCGAGCGCGGAGAAACCGTCGTTGCAGGATTTCGCTCAATTCTTGAACGGCCAGCATCAACGCACCTCGTTGATCGCCCGACCCGGTGTCGTGCAAATCGATCGGCTGCCGCATGACTTTTTGGTATCGCTTCATCAACGGCCGGTTTCCATCGCGATCGCCGGCACATTCGAGCAACCCAACAACTTTGCGCGCAAGACGCTTTGCCTTGCGGATTTCACGAAGGGCTGCGGTCTCCGTGACGGTGCCCGCAAGGAACTCCTTTAACACACCGCATTCAAACTGTCGGCACATGGACGGGCGGTGCTGATAAATTTCGCATCGACCGTCGTTGCGAAGCGCCGGACACGGTTGGCTGAATCCACAAAGCGTTCCGCGACGACGAATCGGCAGTCCCGCTTGCTTGAGGAAATCAGCGTCTTCATCCGACTGAAGCTTTACGTCGGCGAACAAAACTCCATCGCAGCACAGGCCGCACTGAGAGCACAACGTTTGCGTGATGGATTTGGATTTCAAACCAGCTCCTCACCGGCGCCATCCGCGCCGCCCCCATCCAGGTCGATCAGGATATCGCGCGGTTCAGCGCCTTTGCTGGGACCAACCACACCGCGTTGCTCGAGTTCATCCATCAAACGCGCGGCGCGCGTATAGCCAAGTCGCAGCCGTCGTTGCAGCAGTGACACACTGGCTTTTTGTTCGGAACGGATGACTTCGATACATTGCTGGATCAGTGCCTCGTCATCGTTGGGGCCCGCGACTCCAATCGTGCCGCCACCTCCAAAACCACCCTCGAGCATTGAAACCGGCTTCTGCAATTGCTCGTGGATTTCCTTTTCATAACTCGGCTTGCCCTGTTGCGCGATGTGCGTGACGACGCTTTCAATCTCTTCGTCCGTGATGAGAACGCCTTGCGCGCGGATCAAACGTGCGGACCCCGGTGGCAGATACAGCATGTCGCCCTTGCCGAGCAATTTGTCCGCGCCCATCGCATCCAGAATTGTCCGTGAGTCCACCCGCGACGCCACTTGAAATGCGATACGCGCGGGAATATTCGCCTTGATCACACCGGTGATGACATCGACCGATGGGCGTTGCGTCGCGACGATACAATGGATGCCCGCCGCGCGCGCCATCTGGGTGATGCGCGCTATCGCCATTTCCACGTCCGCCGGAGCGACCAACATCAAATCCGCCAATTCGTCGATGACGACGACGATGTAGCTCAAGTGATCCGGGATCACGACATCATCATCGCGGGGCACGACGATTTGTTCGTCGACTTCGACGGCGAACCCTTCCTCGCCCGCTTCGACCTTTTCCTTCGTGGCGGTGAGCGGCAATTCCTGTTGGTCCGTCTGCGGCGGTTCCTTGATTGGCCGCTCGTTGAATGACTTGATGTTGCGCACGCCGACCTTCGCGAAGATTTGGTAACGCTTTTCCATTTCATTCACGACCCACCGCAACGCGAGCACCACCTTCTTTGGATCCGTGACGACGGGAACGACGAGGTGCGGCAACCGGTTGTATTGCTGCAACTCGACGACCTTCGGATCGATCATGACAAACCGCAGTCGATCGGGCGGAAATCGATAGAGCAACGACGCGATGATCGAGTTAATGCAAACGGACTTGCCGGAACCCGTTGAACCGGCCACGAGCAAGTGCGGCATGTCGGCGAGGTCGGCGATGATTGGATGGCCATAGACGTCCTTGCCCAATGCGATCGGCAGGCGGGCGCGAGTGCTGCGCCACTCGTCGGACTCCATCAGGTCGCGCATGATCACCTTGGTTTTGACGCGATTCGGCACTTCGATACCGACGGAGCTTTTGCCGGGAACGGGTGCCAGAATATGGATGCGCTCCGCTTTCAACGCAGCAGCGATGTTGTTGGTCAGGCCGGTGATCTTTTCCAGCTTCACGCCGGGCGCCGGATGCAATTCGTAGCGCGTGATCGTCGGGCCCTTGGTGATGTCACCGAGCGAAACCTCGATGCCAAATTGCGCGAGTGTCTGCTGCATCAAGCGCGCGCTAGCCATTAACTCTTCCTTCGACTCCGTGGGCTTGACCGTTGGGTCGGGGTGCTGCAGGAAATTCATCGAAGGCAACCGGTAGTCGCCGATTTTTGGCGTCGCGGCGACGGCGATCGGTTTGGGCCGTTTGGGCGCGGGCACCTTTGGTTTTGCGGTCGCGGCCGGGGCGGCAGGTTCCGCCTTGTCGTCTTCTTCCTTGTTTTCCTTGGCAGCGGCTTTTTCGCGGGAAATCTTTTCGGCGGCTTCGTCACCGAGGATGTCAGCGGTCGTGGCGGCAGCGATTTCTTCCGCGGGGATGACCTCGCCTTCCTCCAAGACCTCTGCCTCTGGTTCGTCCGCCGGTGGCGCGTTCTTGCCTTTTCGTCCTGATTTAGCGGTCGGTACGCTCAAGTCACGAACCGTCGGTTCCGGCACCGGTTGGAGATCCGCGCCCAGCGTTTCAGACAGCCCCGCTTTTTCAACTTCCTCACGCAATACGGCCGCTTCCTTCTTCAATTGCTTTGCGCGCTTCTCGAGTCGCTTTTCATCGGTCATTGAAGCTTCCTGCCGTTCGCGATACCAGGCGACGATTCCGCGCAACCATTCCCCCAGTTGAACGTTGGTCAGGTAAAGCAGGCTGATCAAGTAGAGCGTCACAAAAACGATGGTGGCGCCCATTTTGCCAAAGACGGAAAAGACGCGCGTCAACACCGTTCCCACAACGCCGCCCGCGGTCGCGTTTAGATGGTCGGTCAAGGTTTGGAACAGCGGCGCGTTCAACTCCACGAGCCCCATCGTGCAGCACAGGATGATCACGCCCCACGCCCAACGTCGTTGCAGGTACGACATGAACTGGAACAGGCAACCAAAGCCGAAAAGCAGCAGCAACACCGGCAACGTGATGCCCGCGATTCCAAAGAGGAAAAAGACGCCGTAAGCCATGTAGGCGCCGACCGGGCCGATCAAATTGTGGGCCGGGCTGTTCGGCGGATCGTGGAGAAATCTCAGATCACGCGGTTCAAACGACCACTGCGCCACCGCCAGCATCAACGCCAGTGCAATCAGGACGACACCCATGATGTCGCCCATGCCACGAGACGGAGCGGTTGCGCCAGAGACCTTACGAGCCATGCGCGGGAGAGTAGGTACCGGTTCCACGGCTGGCCAAGCGGAAAGTGGAACGTCGCCTGAAATCGACTCGTTCACGATTCGTCTGCCTTGAAGCCATTCCTAACGTCGGTTTAGCGTCAGAAACGAATGGACCACGCAGCGCTGCAATCCTTGTTTGGCGATCGCGATTTTGGATTCTCGATGCACGTCACGCCGGCGGATCCAAAGGAATTTTTTCAGCCGTCGCCGCAGGCGGAGCGGATACTTGCTGAGCGCGTTCGCTGGCTCCGCTCCGACGGCGAACGCCATCTCCAAGCCGCGCCCGACGTCGATCGTTTCATTGACGGTGCCCGGGATTTCTTCGCCGGAATAGGCAACCAGGAGTCCCGAAGCGACGCGCAGACCATGATTGATTTGCTCGCGGAGGTCGGACGGACTTGGGAGCCCGACGTTCTGATTGTCGCTCCCAACGCGGAAGGTGATTTCATCCTGTTAGCAGGTTGCGTGTGCTTTCCGTCCGGTTGGTCTTTGGAAGAAAAGATCGGGCTGCCAGTGCATGAGATTCATGGTGTGGTCCCCGGATTGAATGCCGCGATCGGAACGCGAATCAGCAATTTTCTGGCGCGCCTCAAACCGAGATCGGCGTGGGCGCGGTCCAACTGGGGAATCAGCTCAACGGCGGAACTCAACCAACATCCGGCGCGGGGCGTGAACGTGTTGCGGGCCGATACCTCGCCGGGATCGATTTGGTTGCGCTTGGAACATCAATTGTTGGCACGGCTGCCAGGTTCGGATGCCGTTTTGTTCGCGATTCGCCTGCAGAACATTCCGCTCGTTGAGATCGGCGAGAGCCGGGCTCTTCGTGCCGGCTTGCGGCGGGCGCTCGCCACGATGCCCGACGCCGTGGCCGCGTATAAAAACCTCGCGGCGGTGCGACCCGCTCTATTGGCATGGCTTTCCGACGACTGAAACTGATTGACGAAATGCGCCCACAAACGGCGTGTCGTTCACGGCCCGACGATCAAAACTTCAACACGTCTCCGTCGTTGGGGAAACGACACGGGATATCAGGCAATCGGCGAGCGGCCATTCGTTTTACCGACGTCAGGCGAGCGCGCACGTTGCGAGCGAGATGGATAAACGCCGCCTGCTTGATGGCGTGTCCCCCGAGGGTGGCGAAAAGATCGGCGGGCGTGAAGTGCGCCAGTTCACAAACGAGCAGATCCACTGGCTTGGTGAGCACCGGCAAGAGATCCTGCGGAGCGCCCAGATCCGCGCTGTGCACCACGCGCTTGCCGGCGCCCTCAATCACGAAACAATACGCGTCAAATCCGACGCGATACTTTTTCTGAAATGCGCGCCGGAAGCCATCGAGATGTGATGTCGGATGCGGCGTCAATCGGACTTTGCCGACGGTAAACGATTTGCCGACTGGCAGCGGTTGGAATTTCAACTGGAACCCAAACAATTCATCGAAGAGGTATCCGTGATGCAGGAGGTTGCGCAATGGTTTGATGACGTGACCCGGTAGATGGATGGTCAAATCGCGCGAACGGCCTTCGAGCCACATGCCCTGCAGCAGCATCGCCAGTCCGCCAAGGTGATCGGCGTGGGTGTGCGAAAGCACGATTCCGTCGAGGGCATTCCAGTCGAACTTCCGCGCCGTCAGCGAGCGAGTGACGGATTCACCGCAATCGATCAACAAAAGCGTTCCGGCCAGTTCGTAAAGATAGCTGGAATGATTGCGGTCAGCGCACGGCCAACCGTCGCCGGTGCCCAGGCAGTGGACATTGCAAGCGGCGCGTGAGGTTTTCCTCGGCGGCATGGTTGATAACGTAGGGATGAATCGTTCGTCGAAGCAAGTCAGGACGCTGTGGTGGATGGCCGGCAAGTGCTTCCTCCTCTCCGCCGTGCGGCAGCCGGCATATTTCGATCATTGCGCTCGATGTGCTCCGACTCGTTTGGCAGACCGATCAAAGATCGTGCTTCGGTGGGACTGGCGATGCTGCGTCCCATCGCTTCCGCGACTTTGACGACCCGTTCGATGAGGCGAGGGTTGGTTGCGGCATCGGACTTTGCGGTGTCCATCCAGAGATTGTCCTCCAGGCCGGCGCGCACATGGCCGCCCATGGCGATTGCCTGGCATTGTACCGAGAATTGAAAACGGCCGATCCCCGTCGCCGCCCAGGTGAATCCGCCGGGCAGAGACTCAATCATGTGTACAAGATTGCGCGCCGAGGCCGCCGCCGTGCCGCACGACCCAAGCAGGATATTGGCGAAGCAGGGTGGGTTGATGAACCCTTTGGGTATGAGATAGTGGCGCACGTAATCGATCATCCCCACTTCGAAGAATTCAAGTTCGGGCACGACACCGAGTTCACCCATCCGTTGAGCCAGACGTTGCACGACGTCGGGGGCATTAACGGACGCACTGTTGGGAAAGTTCAACGAACCGGGAGTGAGCGAACCGAAGTCGGGCTGGCACTCGAGCACGGCAGCCCGTTTTTCAAACTCCGACCAGAGCCGGCCGCTTGTCGTGGCTGAAATCATCAGCCCGGGACAATTCGACCGGATCCCATCAATGATCTCGCGGTAGATTTCCGGGCGCCAGGTGGGTTGGCCGTCAGGGTCGCGGGCATGCACGTGGATGATCGCGGCACCGGCGTCGGCGCACCGGCGGGCGTCGGCGATGATTTCCCAAACCGTCACGGGCACCGCGGGATTGTCATTCCGCATCGGCACCATGCCGGTGATGGCAGCGTTGATGATGAGTGGCTCCATGATGTGGTCCGGGTTGGGGTGGTTGGCTTACTTTCCGTCGATGCCTTCCTTGACAATCTTCGCGGGCACTCCTACCGCCAGCACGCGATCGGGCAAATCCTTGGTGACCACGGCACCCGCGCCAATCACGCAATGGCGACCGATGGTGATGCCGTCCACCACATTCGCACCGATGCCGATGTAGGTGTGGGCCCCGACGCGACAGTTGCCCGCGATGTTCACCCCGGGGCCGACCGTGACGTAATCTTCGATGATCGTGTGGTGGCCGATCGTCGCCCCGCGATTGATTTGCACGTGTTGGCCGATGGTTGTGAATCCCGCGACAATATCACCGATGTTGAAACTGGTTCCCTCGCCAAATGTTGAGTTTCGCGAAATCGTGGCGGTCGGATGGACAAGCGTCGCAAAGATCATTCCCATCGCCTTGACCGCCTCGACAAATCGGTTGCGAAAAGTTGTGCCCAGACTGCAGATCACGTGATGGGTGTCCTTGAATTGCGGCAGGTCTTCAAACCAATGAACCGGCAGGCCGCCGTGTTCGCTGCCCGCGCGTTCGCGTTCCATGTTTTCGACGTAGCCCGCGATCTGGTATGACGTGACATCGGCAAACGCATCCGCGAAGGCCAGCGAGTACGGGCGGGCGCCAAGTATGAGCAGCGGGATCGGTTGTGCGGACGCGTTCATACGGTTGATGATCCAGTAATGATGTCAGCAATTCTTCCGACCGAATTATGCAGAGTCAGAACCTCGGTGCAAAGCTTTGCGGCAGTTTCTACCAATCGATTTCTCTCCTCATCGTTGCGAACCAGATGTTCGATCAATGCCGGCAGATCGTCGCAGTTGGCGGCGGCGTAATGAACGCCAGCTTTAAAGGGCGCGTCGTCGCACATCGGTTCGCTGACGACACACGCTCCACACTGCGCAGCCAGCACGAAGCGATCCCATGCGGGACTCCAGGGATACTGGTGCAACATCAAGAGGATTTTGGCGCGGTTCAGGAGCCGGGTTCGATCGTCACCAAAGCAATTGGCGGTAATTATTTTGATGCTGATTCCGCGGGCGGAAAGGTCCCGCTTGAGTTGCCCCAGCAACCGTACTCGCCGGTCTTTCCGCAGATAGCCGAGAAAGACGACGTCAATATCCCGGGGCAACCCAAGTGACCGGCCGTTTCCGGGGTGACTTCCCACCGGAACAAAGTGAGCCTGCCAGCCGCGTTCATTGAGAAACCGTTGCCGTTGCCGGGTGCTTACGATGCAATGGTCCAGCCAGCCTTCCTGGCGGGTCCGGTAAAGACATTCCCAATTCTGCATGGCACCGCGAATCAGCGGCCATTGCGTTTCCGCGAGGCGCGGATCCGCATTCGCGATCAAACGGCGCGCCCGGCGATAACCCACTCCCGACAATTGCTTGTAGAGCCAATGGCGCAGGTTGCGCAGGGTGAGGAGTTTTTGCACCGGAGTGAGGCGGTCCTTTGGATGCAGGAGGCCCAGCCGATAATGCCATCTCGCAGCTGCCAGACCGACGCATTCCGCTTCCGAAGGCGTCGCTTCCGGCGGCAACGTTTCGCGCATCCAAACGGCCGTGACCGGCCGCCGTCTCGCACCGCTGGCCAGCCATTTCCGGTAAATGCCAAAATCAGCGAGATTGTTCATGAAGAGCAGGATGTCCGTTTCCATTCCTGCGGGATCACCATCCGCGACGAGCGAAGTCGAATAGCCGAGTTGTCGCAAATGTTCACAGAACGCCGATTCCAAAAGACTGCCGGCGGCGGGCTCGAGCCGGACGTCTGCGACGGCCCATGTTGGCGCCCGATTCGCGACAAGGTGTGGGTGGCCGGTGGACACGGCGGCGATTGTGCGAACTGGAGGAATTTCGTCGACCCGCAATTTTGCGATCGACGCCGGATCAATTACAACGCAACGCGCACCCGAACCATTGTCCGTGGTAACTGACCGCGTTAACGCGGTATTTACTTCGTATCCCCATTGTCAATGATTCAGGTGTTCCGCATCATGGCCAACATGTTCAAACGCTTCCCGCAACCGATCTACGTCACCCGGCCATTCCTGCCGCCCATCGCGGATTATACCAAAGGTCTGGAACGCGTTTGGGCGAGCGCGCATCTGACCAATCACGGACCGGTGCTGCGACAGTTTGAAGCGGCTCTAAGGGAATATCTGCGCACGGAGAACGTCGCGTTGTTCGCCAACGGCACGCTTGCGTTGCAAATCGCTCTTCGCGCCCTGGACATAAAAGGCGACGTGATCACCACGCCGTTCACATTCGCGGCGACCACGCACGCACTCGTCTGGAATGGAAACCGGCCGGTGTTCGCCGACATCGAGCCGGATTTCTACACGTTGGATCCGGCGGCCGTTGAGGCGGCCATCACTCCGCAAACCGAGGCAATTCTGGCGGTCCATGTATTTGGTTTTCCCTGTCGATTGGATGAACTCGCTGCCATCGCCGGACGTTACAAACTACGGCTGATTTATGATGCGGCCCACGCATTCGGTGTCACGGTGGACGGCCAAGCAATCGGAGCTTTCGGCGACGTGAGCATGTTCAGCCTGCACGCAACCAAGGTGTTTCACGCCATTGAGGGCGGGCTGCTTATGTTTCATGACTTCCGGCTCAGAGAATGCCTGGATCTACTGAAGGACTTTGGCATCGCCAGCGAAACCGAAGTCGTGCTGCCGGGGCTCAATGCGAAGATGAATGAATTCGAGGCGTTGATGGGGCTGCTGCAACTGGACCACGTGCCGGCAATCATCGAACACCGGCGAAGATTTGACGCGATCTATCGCGAGCAGCTGGCGGACGTTCCGGGTTTGCGGATTCCAGATTTGCCGTCGCGGAACGTCCAATACAATCACGCGTATTTTCCGTTGGAAATCGTTGCCGGGGAATTTGGGATGTCCCGCGATGAATTGGTTGAACGCTTGCAAGAATACAACGTTTTCGCCCGTCGCTATTTTTATCCGCTGGTGCCTGATTACGCCTGCTATCGGGAGCTCGAAACCAAGGACCCATTGGTGGTTGGGCGTCGCGTCGCCGATCGAATTGTCTGCCTGCCGATCTATGATTCGCTGGCGCCGGAGGACGCGGGAACGATTGCGGATTTGATTCGCTCCTTTTCACGGGGGAGCCACTGATTGCTCCGATATCTACGAAATCAGAAACCCGATGCCGACGCCCAGCGCGTAAAGAATGAAGGTGAGCAACGTCAATCCTTGGGCGGGCACGATCGCCGGAGTGTTGGTCGGCTTCTGCAACAATGTCCGCGCGGCTTTGTAGGCCGGAATAACTGCGAGGGCACCCAGTAGGACGCCGACTGGCGCGCCAAATACCGGCAACGTCGCCAGGCCCACGAATGCCACGAAAATGATCAAGCCGAACACCCGACTGGCGCGTTCACGTCCCAACCGCACGACGAGGGTTCGCTTGCCGGAGTCTTTGTCAGCCAGGTAATCGGGGAATTCGTTGATCCAGAGAAACGCCGCGATCAACAGCCCCAACGGTATCGCTGCCAAGATCGTGAGTTTCCCAACGGCGCCGCGCTGAACCATGAACGTACCAATTGCGATCAAGGGACCATAGCAGAGCGCTACCGCCAATTCACCGAGGCCGCGATACGAGAGCTTGGCCGGCGGTGCGTGATAAAGGTAAGCGAGCGCGACACCCACGAGTCCGATCCACAGGATTTCCGGCTCCCGCAAAAAGACGATTGCAAAACCGGCACTAAGGCCGATGGCATAGCTGACCGCCGAAATGCCGATGGTCTCACCGCGGGTGAGCAGGCCATCCACCAACACGCGTTTGCCGCCGGAAAACGGGCTGCGATCTTTGGCGTCGATCGCTAGGTCAGTTCCGGAATCGTAATCAAAGATCTCGCCCGATGCATTTTTGGCGACTTCGATCGCAAAGATCCCGATCACGGTGAGCGCGAGCCAACTGTAATCCATGGGTCCGACGCCTGCCGCCGCGCACGCGCCCAAAAACATGGAAGCCATGGAAGCGAGGGAAATTTTCGGATCGGCGAGCCGCCAAAAGCCGCTCCAGAAATCGTGTTCGGAACGGAATTCTGGATTCGCGATCGCTGGATTTATCGTTTTCATCGCGCGCGCTGGCGGCAGTTTCGCGTCCCTACAGTTCCCGATAGCATTCCTCTCGCTCGCCGGATTTTGCCATTCACTCGTCGCTGATACGGTGCGAGTCACCGCCGCGCTTTCCCGTTGTTTGCCGGTCGACGGTTGTGGTTCACTCCCGGAAGTCACCCGAGCCATGTCCGCCAAAACATTTGCCGCAAACTGCCTTGCGATCGGCGCGATCGCTGTCGCCTCCATCGCCACTTCGTCTGCCGGAGAAAAGTTAAACTACTTCCGTGCCGACGGGGGTGTGTCCGCCGATGCGCACGCGTTGCCCGCTGATTTAAACAAGCCCGAGGCGTTGAAGTGGAGCGCGGCGTTGCCCGTCGGCCAATCGTCGCCGTTGATCAGTCAGGGCAAAGTGTTCGTCACCGGGTTCGATGGTGATCAGAAGAAACTGGTGACGATCGCGTTTGACGAGATGTCGGGGAAAGAGCTTTGGCGAAAGGCGATCCAGGTCGAGCGCATCGAGGAATATCATCCGCAAACCGGCACCGGCGCGCCGGCGACCTCCGCGTGCGACGGGAAACACGTTTATGTGTTCTTCGGAAGCTACGGCCTGATTTGTTACGATCTCGACGGCAATGTGGTTTGGGAGCACCGCTTGGGGCCGTTCCGTGACGAGTACGGCGCCGGCAGTTCACCCATTCTGCTCGACGACAAAATCATCCTCAACCAGGACCACGACGTGAACAGTTTTGTCGCGGCGTTCGATCGTGCGAGCGGAAAAGAACTTTGGCGCACGGCGCGTCCGGACGCCGTCCGCAGCTACTCGACGCCGGTGATCTGGAACCACAATGGCCGGAATGAGGTACTCGTCGCGGGCGCGCTGGAGTTGGCGGCTTATGATCCGGCCGACGGTCAGAAACTTTGGTGGATTTATGGCCTCGCGCGGATCGTGATTCCGATGCCAATGGCCGATGGAAAACGCATTTACATGGCTTCGTGGGCGCCGGGCGGTGACGCGAGTTCGCGCATTTCCCTGGAACCGTGGAACGAAGCGGTGGGCAAGTGGGATGCCGACAAGGACGGCGAACTTTCCCGAACCGAGATCAAGGACCGCAACGTTCTCGATCGATTTTTCCGGATGGATCTCAATCAAAACGGTCGCCTGAGCGAGACCGAATGGAATCGCCACGCGGAGGTTTTTCGCCGGGCACAAAATGCGTTGCTGGCGATTGAGCCTTCCAGGGATCGCGGACAACTTCCGGAAGAAGACGTGGTGTGGAAATATCCGCGTGGCGCGCCGTACGTATCATCACCGCTGTTTGACGGTGAAGCCATCTGGATGGTCAAGGACGGCGGCATCGTGACCAAGATTGAAGCCGCGACCGGCAAACGATTGGCCGAGGAACGACTCGCCGGGCCGGGCAGTTATTACGCATCACCGGTGGCCGGGGACGGGAAGGTGTACTTCTGCAGCGAACGAGGTGTGGTTAGCATTTTGGCGGCGAAGGGCGACTGGCAGATCCTGTCCTCGCACGATTTCCGACAACGAATCGACGCCACACCGGCGATCGATGGCAATCGGTTCTTTCTGCGGACGGAAACGAAACTCTATTGTTTCGGTGGCGGTCGCTAGAATCGCTGGGCTGACGCACCGCAAGTTATTCGCGTCACTCCGCGGGATTCTCTCCCAGATCAACCGCGAATTCGACTGGCGGATAATTCACCACAAGTTCGGCTTCGAGGGTGGGCAGTTGTGTGTCGATCCCTGCGATTGGCGGATCAACGGGTGGCCTCCGGGAACGAAGCGTGGCCGGCGTAAAAAAAATTGCGATGAGCTGGTTCGCGCCCGATCGATTCGTCGCCGTCGCAATCGGCGCGTGGGCGAACACCTTTTTGGGATGCGGGCCAATCCTCTCGCGCAGACGCGCGCCGATTTGGATTCCGTATTGGGCCGCTTCCGCCACCAGCAGGATTCCTGGCCGACTGACCTCGAGATCAAGTGCCCCATCGTTTGATTCGGAAGCTGACCAGGTGATCTTGGTATCGTCGCTCTCGTTACTGAGTTGCTGGATCGGTGCATTTAGGTCCACATGAAAACGGCCCGGGCGGAAGAATGAGATCTTCCGGGCGCCAAGTTCCCGGGCGCGATCGATGATCATCAACTCTTGAAACGCAAGTTGCGAAGTGACGTTCATGAATCCGGCCGAGAGGTATTCCTGTATTTCCACGTTCAACTTCAGGGCGGACGCCGTTTGTGCCAGAAGCGGGTTCGAATAAAAATGGGTCCAGCCCCTGCGGCGGCGATTGCCCAAATTATCAACCGTTGAGCACCGGCAATAAAACCAACCCGGTTTGCTGCTGCCGGTCGGGACGATGCGCAAATTGGCGGGAAGACCGGCGTTGTCGGTACGCCTCCGGGGCACATACGGCTGGAGCAAGAGCCGAAGGCCGTTGGTCTCGACTACCTGCGGTAAAGGTTTGCCAAGCCAGGATTCCGGCTGAATTGGGTGCGGGTTTGCCACCGTAAACTTCATGGATTCGCGATGATCATCGAACGCAATCTGCAGTGTCTTTTGATCACGCGGAAAGATGTCGAAACGGCGCAACGAATAGCCCGCAGTTGACCAGAACGGGTAAGCAAATTCGCGGTACGAATGGTTGAAAATGATCTGCCCTGAATGCCGTGTGAAATCATTCGTCCCCCGACCAGCTGCATCCGTTTCAAACAGCCAGACCCAGAGTGTCGCGTTGGTAGCCTTGTCCTCGCGGCCCACAAATTTGCCCAACGGCTTTTCCCAACGATCCGGCAAGGCAAAGCGGAGCAAACGTTTCCAACGTGGTTCGGCGGAAAAAAGGTGGTTGGTCCCGACGACCACGGCAGCCACTCGCAATTCGCCGCCATTCGGCAAGGGAAAGCTTGTGGGCGACGTGCGGATCGATAGCAGAGTCAGGCCGACGCCAAGTGCAGCAATGGCGGCGATTACCCACGCTCTGGCAGTCCGAATCCTCACGCAAAGAATGGACCGCGCGTTAACATAATCGATTCATCGAATTACGGACTAAATGATGTAACGACTGTTGTGGGATTGAACTTCATACCGTGACGATTCGCTTTTTGTGCAGTCAATTGATGAGATGAAATTCGCTGGAACGATGCTGGTTGCCATTTGCCTGTTCACACTTTGTGAGAGCCGTTCATACGGCGTTGCCAGTAGCGATAGTCCCAAGATCGGCGATGTGCCGCCCGCGCTTACCCTGAGCGAGACGCTCCAAGGGCCGCCGATGCCGGAAATAAGTTGGAACAAGTTAAAGGGAAGAGTCGTTGTCCTCGAGTTTTGGGCAACTTGGTGTGCACCTTGTATTCAAGCGATTCCACACATGAATGATCTGGCGGAACAATTCAAAGATAGGCCGGTGGCTTTCATTTCGGTCACCGCTGAGAACCAAGATGTCGTGCGTCCCTTTTTGCGGGATCATCCCATGAAATCCTGGATCGGCCTGGATGACTACCAAGTTCTGAACAAGGCGTTTCGAGTGCAAACAATACCTCACGCCTTAATTATCGATATGAAAGGTCGAGTTGCGGCGATTGCGCATCCTGAGGAAATTGAGGCCAAGCATTTGGAAGAAGTACTGGCCGGGAAGAAATGCTCCCTGCCCGCGCCGGTTATTTCGACCACCGACAAGTTTTCTTCAGAAGTGGTGCCCAACCAATCACCGCCTCTCTTTGAAATTTCAATTCGCGAGCATCCCATGCCGGAAAGATTCCAGGGCTCGGTCGGTATTTGGTCGTCGAATACCGATCATTCCCAATTCACGGGTAAGATTGCTACGGTCAAATCCGCATTGGATGCTGTCTTTGGGGTGACCTCCAGCCGGATGTTGATCGACTGCAAATTGCCCGACGGCTATTACAACTTCGAATTGCGAACTCCTTCGGGCTCATCGAGCGATCTTCAAAATTCCTTCGCCGCTGCTCTTCGCAGCACGTTTAATCTGGATGTCCGGTTCACGACGAAGGAGATGGATTCCTACGTCCTCACACAAGTGAATCTGAACGCCCCGGGGCTCGTTGAAGTTGAGAAACTGGGTGGTGGAGGCCGACCGGCCGGTCGTTACTATTCCAGTGGGACCCGTTTCAAAGAGGTCGTGAACAACCTTGAGACGCTGCTTGGGCGACCGGTTTTTGACGAGTCCGGATTGGACGGCATTTACTCGGTGGATTTGAAGTGGAAACTTTCTGCCGCGGAGCAATTGCAAGTGGGCACCGACCGGAGAGTCTGGCGTGCGATCGAAGCCAATCCGGAAGGCGACTGGATTGCTGACCTGCCCGCGGAATTGCGCGAAGGCGAGACACTTGAAAAGGTGACTCGCCTTAAAACCGAATTGGCAAAGCCGGATTATGAGCGTTTTCGTCCGGATCCTGAAACGGTCGTGGAAGCTGTCCGTAATCGCCTGGGACTGAAGCTCACTCCCGTTCGGCGACCGGTTGACGTCATGGAAGTGACCAGCGCGGCACATTAAAGGAGGACGAGCAGCGGCCAGCCGAGGTCGTCTCGCAGAGGTCCATTGGGACGGTGATTTTGAATTCCCCAGCCTTCGATGGCATCCAATCCGGCAACCCAAATTCTTGACCAGCGTTGCCCGTCCTACAACACTCCCCAACATGAAAGCCCTGCTCGCGTCTGTCACCTTGCTATCTGCCTTTGGCCTGTCGTCGGCCAAAGATTTTCAGGTTCACCAGTTTAAGAAGACCAAACTGGACATCCATTTCTGGAGTGAGGGCGCCAACTTCGGCGACTTCAACAAGGACGGGAAAATGGATATCGTGTCGGGCCCCTATTGGTACGAAGGTCCGGATTTCAGCAGACGCCACGAATACTACCCGGCCACGCGCACGTTTGAGCTGAAGGAACCCGATGGCAGCGTAAAGCAGATTCCCGGTTTTGAAGGCGCCCTTGGCCACAACAACACCTACTCGGATAACTTCTTTGCCTACTCGTACGACTTCAACGGCGACGGCTGGGACGACATTTTAATCATTGGTTTTCCGGGCGAGTCGACCGATTGGTATGAGAATCCCCGCGGGCAGGAGGGCCATTGGAAAAAACACCGCGCGCTCGACGTCACGGACAATGAATCGCCGACGTTCACGGACATCACCGGCGACGGAAAACCGGAGATCGTTTGTTCTTCCAAAGGTGCCTACGGCTATGCGGTGCCGAACGCGGGCGATCCCAACGCGCCCTTCACTTGGCATGCGATTTCGCCCAACAACGGTTACCAAAAATTCACTCACGGCATGGGGGTCGGTGATGTGAATGGCGATGGCCGGATGGACTTGCTGGAAAAGGACGGTTGGTGGGAACAGCCGGCCTCGCTTGCGGGCGATCCGGTGTGGGAATTTCACGCGTTCAAATTCAGCCCGGGTGGCGGTTCACAAATGTTTGCGTATGACGTGAACGGCGATGGCAAGAACGATGTGATCACCGCGCTGGCCGCGCACGGCTACGGTTTGTGCTGGTATGAGCAGATCAGCGACAACGGCAAAATCGGATTCAAACCGCACGTCTTCATGAACGAGGAGCCTGGCGACAACAAGTACGGCGTCGTGTTCTCGCAGTTGCACGCGGTGGATCTGGTGGACATGGATGGTGATGGATTGAAGGACATCGTCACAGGCAAGCGCTTCTGGGCGCACGGCAATCACGGCGACGTCGACCCGAACGGCAAGGCGGTGATCTATTGGTTCAAATTGGTCCGCGGCAAGGACGGCAGCGTCGATTGGGTGCCGCACTTGATCGACGACGATTCCGGCGTCGGCACGCAGGTCATCGCCAAGGACATCAATGGAGACGGGCTTCCCGAAATCGTGGTTGGCAACAAGAAGGGAACCTTCTTCCACGCGCACACGGTCAAAAACGTTTCGGAGGCGGCCTGGGAAGCGGCGCAACCAAAGCCTTACGTGAAGCCGAAGAACGCCTCGGCGCGCGGTGAATTGCCCACCGGCAATGGCGGGCGCGAGTTGAACCTCGGTTTTGAAAACGGCGATCTCCGGGATTGGGAAATTGAGGGCGATGCGTTTGAAGGGCAGCCCGTCCGGGGTGACACCGTCAAAGCTCGGCGCACCGACATGCAGAGCCGCCACGAAGGCCAATACTGGTTGGGCACATTTGAGGTGGGTGGGGATGACCTTACGGGCACGTTGACGTCGGTTGCATTTCCTGCGTCCAAACCGTGGGCCAGCTTTCTGATCGGCGGCGGTTCGTCGGCCAACACGCGGGTGGAACTCGTGGATGCCTCGACCAAGGAGCCGTTCTTCGTCGCCCACGGCACGGACACCGAAGACATGCGGCCCGTGGTCGTGGATTTGAACAAGGAACTCGGCAAGGACATTTACATCCGCGTGATCGATCAACAAAAAGGCGGTTGGGGGCACATCAACTTCGACGATTTCCGTTTGTTTGCAGAACGCCCGAAGTACGACAACGAGATGAAACCGATCGAATACAACCGGCAGGAAGCGTTGCCGCCGGACGTCGTAAAGTATGCGGGCATCCCGGCGGAGAAGGCCGCCGAGGTGGCCGAGATGCAACCCGGTTTCAAGATGAAGGTTTTCGCCGCCGAGCCGGACATTCGTCAGCCGATCGCGTTTGGGCTCGATGACCGCGGCCGCGTGTGGGTGGCGGAAGGTTACTCGTATCCGGTCAAGCGGCCGAAGGGCGAAGGCAAGGATCGCATCCTCGTTTTTGAAGATGTCGACGGCGACGGCCATTTCGACAAGCGCACGGTCTTCATGGACCACCTGAACCTGGTCAGCGGTCTGGCGGTGGGTTACGGCGGCGTGTGGATCGGTGCCGCGCCCGACTTCATGTTTGTCCCAGTGACGGATTGGGATAACCCGAAGCCCGCCGGTGAACCGCAGGTATTGCTCGACGGATGGGATTTCACGCGCGACACGCACGAGTTGCTCAACACCTTTACCTGGGGGCCGGACGGTTGGCTCTACGGTTGTCACGGCGTGTTTTGTCCATCGTTCGTCGGCAAGCCGGGCACGCCGCGGGACGAGCGACAACGTGTCGACGCAGCCGTTTGGCGTTACCATCCCATCAAGCACAAGTTCGAGGTCTTCGCCGAAGGCACGAGCAATCCGTGGGGCATTGATTTCAACCAATACGGCCAGTTCTTTCTCGAAGCCTGCGTGATTCCGCATTTTTGGAACATCATCGAAGGCGCGCGGTACCAGCGGCAGGGCGGCCAGCACTACGCGATTTCGCAGGAAGAGAAGAGCCGGGTGCAAAAGTTTCTGCCCGCCAACGCGCCGCAGTATCTGAACCCGTTCATTTACGACGACATCAAAACGCACGGCGACCACGTTCACTTCGTCGGCAACCAATGGAACGACAACGATCGCTCAAGCAGTGCGTCACTGGGCGGCGGCCACGCCCATGCCGGGATGATGATTTACCTCGGCGGCAGCTGGCCGGAGAAATACGTCGGCAAGGCGTTCATGAACAACATCCACGGTCAGCGCATCAATATGGACATTCCGGAGCGCGTTGGCTCGGGTTACGTCGGCCATCACGGTCACGACTTCATCAACTTCCAGGACAAGTGGTCGCAGATTTTGAATCTCCTCTACGACCAGGATGGTTCGGTCTACATGATCGATTGGTATGATGCGAACCAGTGTCATCACACCCGCATCGATGGACACGACCGCAGCAACGGCCGCATTTTCAAGGTCGTCTATAATGACCAGCCCACCACCCGCATCGACCTGCAGGCGCTGAGCGATGACGATCTCGCCAAGCTGCAAACCAGCCCTTACGAATTTCGAGCCCGTCATGCCCGCCAGGTTTTACAGGAGCGGGCCGCCAAAGGCCGCATCACCGATACGGCGCGCCAAATCCTCGTCGATACTTTTAACGATGCGAAGGAAACACCAATCAAACTGCGCGCGATGTGGACGTTGCACGTGACCGGTGGCCTGGGATTCCTTGAGGATCAGGCATTGCAAAGCCCCGACGAATACATTCGTTCGTGGGCCATTCAACTGGCGATGGAGGATCATCAGGCGTCGCCCGAACAACTCGGGATGTTCACCAAGATGGCGGTCAGCGATCCGTCGCCGATGGTTCGCATGTATCTCGCCTCCGCGTTGCAGCGTTTGCCGCTCGATGAGCGCCTGCCGATCATCACCGGCTTGGTGGCCCACGGCGAAGACGCCGGCGATCACAATCTGCCGCTCATGTATTGGTACGGGATGGAACCGGTCGTGGGCGCGGACGCTGCCGCCGGTATCAAACTATTGACCGAGTGCAAGATTCCCTTGCTGCGCCAATACATTACCCGTCGCATGACGACGGAAAGTCTGGCCGTCAGCAACTAACAGAACTTCGCCATTGGTAATTCGATCGAACATGAAAAAGTTGTTTATTCTTCCCGTTGTCACCTTGTCATTGTTGTTGGTGGTGCAGGTTCACGCCCAAGCGGCTGATTCACTTGCGGCGTTGGTGCAGGTGCTCAACGCCAGCAACGATACCCAGCTTCAGCTCGACGTGTTGCGCGGCATGAGCGAGGCGATGGAAGGGCGCGCCCGCGTCCCCATGCCCGCCGGTTGGGATCAGGCGGAACCGGTGCTGACAAGGAGTTCAAACGATGAAATCCGCTCGCTCGCACAAACGCTGGGTTTGAAGTTCGGCAGCGCCACCGCGCTGGCGTCATTGAAGGCCACGTTGAAGAATACGAGCGCGCCGGTGGGTGACCGACGGGAAGCCTTGAAAGCGCTGGCGTCGATCAAGGATCCCGAACTGCCGTCCATTCTCCAGTCGCTGGTGAAGGATCCGGCCATCAGCGGTGAGGTCATTCGCGGTCTCGCCGGTTTCAACGATGACGAAACGCCGGGCGCCATTCTTACGGCCTACAATTCGCTCGATGACACGGCCAAGCGGGATGCGGTGAATACTCTGGCGTCCCGGAAATCCTACGCGCGACAACTGATGGCGGCGGTCGAGCAGGGCACGGTTCCCAAGCAGGCGCTCACGGCTGATCTGCTTCGTCAGTTGCGCAACCTGCACGACGACCAGGTGAATGCGAGCATTGAAAAAGTCTGGGGTGCCTTCCGCGAAAGTTCGGCGGACAAGAAAAAGCAGATCGAGAAATACAAGGGCATCTATTACGCCGGTGGTTCTTCGCCGGGCAATGCCTCACGCGGCCGGGCAATCTTCAACCGGACGTGCTTCCAATGTCACACGCTGTACGGCGTCGGCGGCAAGGTCGGCCCGGATTTGACCGGCTCCAACCGCGGTGATCTCGATTATATTCTGCAAAACGTGGTCGATCCCAACGCCGTCATTCCGAACGAATACCGGACTTCGACCATCGAGATGAAAGACGATCGTGTCATCACCGGCATCGTGAAGAGTCAGGACAATAACGCGCTGACCGTTGCCACGGCGAATGAGATGCTCGTGCTGCCGCGCAAGGACATCGCCGAAGTACAGCAAAGCGAGCTGTCGATGATGCCGGAAGGCTTGCTCGATAATCTTCAGGAACAGGAAATCCGTGACCTGATTTATTACCTTCGCCTGCCCAATCAGGCCCCTCTGCCGACGGAATAAGCGACGCCGCAATCTGGTTTTCTTGTCGTCCGGATCCGTCGGTCTGGGCGGCAAGTTGGCGTACCTCTGGGACTTGAAAAGACGGACTTTACGGGGAACCAACTCCGGTCATACTTCGTCGCATCCGGGCTGATGTTCGGTCGCTTGTTTGGGACGTAAACAAGTCGGCCCAAACTATGAGAACCAACGCGATTCTTCGTGCGGGCTGCTGGATCACCGGCACTTTCCTTTGGCTTCAACTCGATGTTTTCCACGTTCCTGCGGCGACCCTGACTTGGACCAACACTTTGGGTGGTGAATGGAATACTGCTGCGAACTGGTCACCCAATACGGTCCCGGGAGCGGGCGATACCGCAAACATCACCACGGCCGGCACCTACACTGTGAACTTGAGTGTTGATGCGAGTGTGGCGGCGTTGAATTTAGGCGCCGCGAGTGGCAAGCAGACGCTTGGGTTGGCGGTCGCTAAGTCTCTGAATGCGACTTCGGTCGTGATTGGTCCCAACGGAATTTTCAATATGTCCGCCGGAACACTCACCGGAAAGGTGACAGTGCAGAGCGGGGGTGTGTTGAACTTTCTGACGAGTGCGAACAAGAACGTGTATTCGCTGGTGATCGACAACCAGGGGACGGTGAACCACGTGGCGGGGTCGTTGATTGGGGGGAGCACACCGGCGACGATCATCACCAAC
>WGOC01000003.1 GCA_016124235.1 bacterium
AGGAGAACTGCCGGAGCGGCTGGGAATCCGGTGGGACGGTTGAATTGGACTTGGGGAGGAAAAAACCGACGACTAAAAATCCATCACTCCGGCACTTCGCCGACTTCAAATCCACCGGGAGTTTTCACACGGGCTCGCGCTGTGTTAGGCCACATAGTCGTCATAACTCAAATCAACTCCGCAAATCTTCCGCAAAAGTCTTCTCTCTGAAAATCTCAAAATCACAAACTCAGCGATCTCAAATCCAAACGCTCTCAAAGTGCAACAATCCGAATTACTCAAATCTCCGCAACGAATGACGCCTCTGAAAATCTCAAGTCTCTCTTGTGGCCTAACGCTCCGCATGAGCCCCGCGGCGCGAACTACCAACAACCGTGAATTTGCAAACCAACAATCGAAAACCCAAAAGCCCGCCGCGTTGTGCTCCATGCGGTTGTTAGACGGCGCTCGGCGGCAACCAAAAAATGAAAACGAAACTAGACCTGAACGACTCAATGATGGACGTGATGACCAAAATGTCCGAAGGCAATCCAGGCGCTCTCACCGTCTGCATGAACATCCTGAAAAATGGAGAACAGATAGACCCGGATGGCGCAATGGGCGGACTTGGGCCAATCCTCTCGCTCGATACGCTCAACATCTACGGCTCGAAAATCTGGATGTTATTCAAGGACG
Source organism: bacterium (assembly GCA_016124235.1). Classification (GTDB taxonomy): domain Bacteria; phylum Verrucomicrobiota; class Verrucomicrobiia; order Limisphaerales; family RI-55; genus RI-55. Next base: position 676 of record WGOC01000003.1, read on the forward strand.
TGTGCGAACAAGACTTGGCGCAAATGCTGGCCGTGCTGCGTGGCTGGCAACTCGGAATGCTGTCCGAAACTCAAGTGCGCCATGCGGTGGAAAACTACGGCGATGGCATCAATGTCGCGGACATCTGCGCCAAAGTCGCCGAACGTCTGCCGCGCTTCCAACTGAAGCCGTCTAACGAAAAAAGTGAGCGATGGCGGCGGCCCACGACGCTCGAACTCGCGAATGGCCTCCGCCCGCCGCCATTCGCTCCACTGACTGGTTCGCCATTCGTGCGCCTGTATGAGTCATACTGAATCCAGTGAATCCGCGACCGGCTCGTGCTCGCCGGTCTCGTGATCCCAGAAATAGATCGTCTCACCTAGCTGGGTCAATCCCTCGGCATCGGGACGAATGATGAGATAATCACCACCACCGTTCTGGGCTACGACGAACGCGTCCGTCGGAAATCCGCGCCAATCACGCATCCTCGCCGTCTCCCGAACAACATCATTGCATGTCCGGGCGAGTCGCTTGCGATCGGTGGTGTCGAGAAAGGGAATCAACTGCCAACAATCGCCCGCAACCTCAATCTCACCGCCATTGTCTTTTGCAAGCCGCGCCTTCAGGCCAAGAGGAAACGTGAAACCTGTCTTTGCTTCCGTCTTGGCGATCTCTGCTACTGCGATGGGGAAAGGCATAGGAGTGTTATGGCGAACGTTCCGGCTCACCGACGCCGGGCCAATGGTGTCCGATTGTCAACTGAGACGAGATCCCGGCGTTCGGTGCAGCCGGCTGGTTAGACCACATCATATCGAACTCCTCACTTCTTCTGCCGCCCACGAAGCGTCCTGATTCTCGCGGCTGGATGTCTGCCAATCTTCAAGCTGTGCCTTCGCAATCCGCTCGGCTCTCCGAGTGAAAGTCTCGTGCAACTCGGCTGGAGTGTCGTGCTGAAAATGTGGCTCACTAAACCATAGCCCTCGACTCGGTGACCAAATCGTGCCGTCCTCAAACTGCCAACCACGAGTCTGGAGCAACTCGACGAACCGTGTCCTCTCATTGGTGGTGAATGGCATAACGCGTCCGAAGTGGTCTAACGACCAAAGCTGAGGCACCCCGAACCCAGCGTATTAAACCGCCAGAAACCTTAATCGCCAATCCGCAGCGTGAATGAGGGGTTGCCTCCAGCGCTGGGTTAGGCCGATGCGTCGTAAAATCAAAATGAAATCTCATAACATGATGTCAATGCTACTGGCTGCTGCCGCAATAAATCCGGCGGGCTTCGCTGATAACTTTCCAGAGTCGTATTTCGATACTTCGCCAAAATCGAAACGAAAATGCTTGCTGACTGACTGCCAAAATATAACCGAGCACAACGGCGGATACTGCTGCGCCGCTCACTGCAAAAAACACCGGCTGCTCAATCGGCCTAACAGAATATATTGTCCGAAACTCGCTGACCATTCATCAACTGGAAGCCCCGGCTCATGGTGGAAGGTCTACACTTCTACTTGGGATCTGGCAAGACCACATTCCCAATTACTTGCAGAATTCGGCAAGTGCCCGGGGAGTCCCCGCGGCCACGTCATTTGTGGCTTGCAACGACAATTGCCAAAGACAAACTGGGTTTGTCTTTAGAAACAATGCCTATCCGTTCTTCATCGGCGCCCGACCGGACGGTTTTCTTCCCGGATTGGCCGACAAGACTGCGAGCTGCGGAGGCCTTGCCGCGGGGCCGGCGCGAGGCGTTTCGGGACACCATCTCCCGATTTCTTTCGTTTTGCCGCGAGCGTGCGCGTCCGGCCACGGTGAGAGCGGCCCGGGAATTCGTGGAGTTGAAGCGCTTGGAGCACCCACCCGGGCCGGGACGTTTGCAGGAATGGAAGGAGGCGCTCAACTGGTATTTCCGCGAGGCGCGAGCGGTGCGGCGGCCGGCGATCTCGGGGCTTCCTACGCTGGGCCGGACCGATTTGGGTCGTACCCCTTGGGAGCAGGCATTGATCGCCGGCATGCGGGAACGGCATCTGGCCTGGCGCACCGAGCAGAGTTATCGCGGCTGGATGTGGCGGTTTGTCCGGTTCCTGGGAAAGCGAAAGATTGCCGATGCCGGCGCCCCGGAGGTGAAGGCGTTTCTCTCCCAACTGGCCGTCCGGGAGCGTCTCGGTGCCGCCGCCCACAAGCAGGCGCTCAATGCCGTGGCCTTTTATTTTCGGGAAATCGAGGGACGGGACCCGGGCCACTTCGGCGACTTTGTCCGCGCGCGGCGTCGTGTGCGGGTGCCCGTGGTGCTGAACCGGACGGAATGTGAACGGCTCTTCGAAGCGCTGGAAGGGACGCCCCGGTTGATGGCGGAGTTGATGTTTGGCAGCGGCTTGAGGCTGACTGAATTATTGCGTCTTCGCGTAAAGGATGTCGACCTGGAGCGGGGACAACTGGTGGTGCGGGCCGGCAAGGGGGACAAGGACCGGGTGACGATATTGCCGGCACGATTGCAGGAAAAGTTGCGCGCGCACCGGGAGCGCCTGCGGCGATTGCACTCCGAAGACCGCGCCAAGCGTTTGCCGGGCGTGTGGCTGCCGGAAGGGCTGGAGCGCAAATGGCCCAAGGCGGGCCAGCAATGGGAGTGGCAATGGTTCTGGCCTTCGCGGGAGACGATGAAGGATCCGCGTTCCGGGTTGCGTCGACGGCATCACGTGCTGGATGCGACGTTTCAACATTTCGTTCGGCAGGCGGCCCGCCGGGCGAAGCTGGACAAAAAAGTCACGCCTCATGTGCTGCGGCATTCCTTCGCCACGCAGTTGCTCGAGAATGGAACGGACATTCGCACGGTGCAGGATCTTCTGGGCCACAAAAATGTGAACACGACGCAGATTTATACGCACGTGATGCGGAAACCCGGGCTCGGCGTCCAGAGCCCGTTGGATGGATGAGAAGGTCAATGGTTAGTGGTTAGTGGTTAGTGGTCGGCGATGGGAGTTGGGAGTTGGGAGTTGGGAGTTGGGAGTTGGGAGTTGGGAGTTGGGAGTTGGGAGTTGGGAGTTGGGCGTTTTGGCGGAGAAGTTTTCCGGGCGTCGCGGGTGTTCCCCGGCAGATGTTGCCTCCTGTTATTGAGCTGTCGTTGTAAAACCCTTGTGTTTATTGGGTTTCATGGCCGTGGCACCTCCGTTGCTCAGCAGGGAACGAATTGTCACGACCATGATTGGCGCCCTGTTCAACCAAACCAACTACATCGCCGCGAAGTCCATGCTGGACGTCACGGAGATGCGGCAGCAGGCGATCGCCGCGAACATCGCGAACGTGGAGACGCCGGGTTACAAGCGGTTGGAGGTGTCCAAATCGTTCGAACAACAGTTCGACTCCGCCATTGCCGCGCAGGACGTCAATGCGCTGCAAACGCTCCAACCCACCTTGGCGATCGATGAGTCGGCGCTGCCCAGCAAGCCCGACGGTAACACCGTCCGCATCGAGGATGAGTTGCTCTCGATGAGCAAGAACCAGATGGAGCACACCCTGGAAACGCAGTTGGTGACGGGTGTCTTGCAAAAGATCCGCATGGCCATCACCGGCAAACCCTGACGCTTATGATTTCACTCCTCAACGGCATTGACAGCACGTCCGCCGCGTTGCAGGCGGAACAGACCCGCATGGAGGTGGTGGGCAACAACATCGCGAACGCAAATGTGTCCCACGGTCCCGATGGCCAGCCTTTTAAGCGCAAGGAAGTGGTTTTTGAATCGGTTTTGAAACAGGCGGAAAACGGCGGCCAGGCGATTCCGAGTCTGAGTGTGGCCCGCATCGCCACGGACAATCGACCACCGCTGATGATTCATGATCCGGACAGCCCGTTTGCCGATCCCAAGACCGGCATGCGCGCGGTGCCGAACATCAACATCTACGAGGAGATGGCCGACTACATGATCGCCTCCCGCGCGTACGAAGCGAATTTGTCGGTCGTGAAGACCGCCCGCGCGATGGCCATGCAAACGTTATCCATCGGCAAACGCTAATTTGACAAACCCGCAGATCGTTAATCCATGAACCCACTCTCCCTGGTTGGCCGATTGATGCCGCAAAACGTGCAAGCGATGCCGTTGGCGGATCGGTTGAATGCCCAGAAGGTGGTGCCGGAGATCGATCTGGAAAAGGCGGCGTCCATCCAGAATGGCCGCCCGGTCGAAGGTGGCTCGTTCGACAATGTCCTGGGCAACCTGGTTCGCGACGTCAATTCGAAGCAGGTGGCCGCCGCCAACACGGTGAAGGACATGATGGCGGGTGGCAAAGTTTCACTGCACCAGGCGATGATTTCGATGGAAGAGGCCAATGTGTCCTTCCAACTCATGGTGGAAGTGCGCAACAAGCTGCTCGAGTCGTATCAGGAGATCATGCGCATGCAGCTCTAAGCGGTTTTTCCAAAAGATGATTTTGAACCGATCAACGCAAATCATGCGAACCACCTCCCGGAACGGGGCGGTTGTTCAATTGTGGGGTCGAAGGAATAGGAAGGTTATCCGAGGTCAATGAATCAAAACCTGAAGCAACTGGGCCGGCAGCTCATCGACATCTGGAAGCAGCTGGGCCTGAACCAGCGGATCAGCGTCGTGCTCGCCGGAGCGGCGGTCATGATTGGTCTCGGCGTGCTGGCGTTTTTCAGCACACGCGTCAGTTATGTGCCGTTGTTCAATGCGTTGGATCCGGCGGATTCGGCGAAGGTGGTGGCAGAACTCGACAAGCAGAAGATTCCCTACCAATTGAGCGCCGGGGGGGCGACGGTAATGGTCCCCAGCGACAAGGTGGATCGTCTGCGCGTGACGCTTGCCACGTCGATCGGCAGCGGTGATATCCCGGGATGGGAGACCTTGCTCGGCCAGAGTTCCACGATGCAGCCGGACCTCATTCAACGAGCCAATCTCCGACATGTGAAAGACGGTCTGCTTGCGCGCGCAGTCATGACAATGGACCAAATTGAATCGGCAACGGTTCACGTGGTGGAAGCATCCACAGGATTACTGCGCGGGCCGGGTGATCACGCGACGGCATCCGTGGTCGTAAAGGGCAAGGGCGGTCAGACGATTTCTCAGGAAACGGTGCGTTCCATCCAGGCGTTGGTGGCCAATTCGGTTTCGGGACTGCAACGTTCCAACGTTTCAGTGTCCGACAGTCACGGTCGTTTGCTGACCGAGGATTACGACGAGAACAGCCCGATGGGGCGGGCGGGCAGTCGGTTTGCCATCCAGCAACAGGTCGAAGCCTATTACGCCAAGCAAGTCCGCAATTTGTTGGATCCGGTGCTGGGTCCCGGCGATTCCCGCGTGGCCATCGCGGTCGAGTTGGACATGAATTCCATCAACAGCACGGAGCGCAAGGTGGACGCCGCGACGAAGGTGCCCAAGTCGATCACCGAGAAGGATGAAACCACCTCTTCCACGTCCGGTGGAGGCGGCACTGCGCCCGGGATCGCAAGCAACTCGGCCGGTTCCACCAACACCGTGGCGGCCGGCGGAACCAGCAGTTTGAACAACACCACGCGCAAGACGACCGAAACCCAAAATGACTTCGACGTGACGGTGAAGGAGATCGTCCAGCAGGCGGGCAGCATTCGTCGCATGTCCGCGTCGGTGGTGATCAATGCGCGCTCCGAAGGCGTCGGTGTGGATCGCAAAGTGGTGCCGCGCACGCCCGAGGAACTCGACAAATTGAAGGGCATCGTGCGCACGGCGCTGGGCTTGCAGGACGATCCGAATGGATTGCGCAAAGACGAAATTACGTTGGAGGAAATTCCGTTCAACGAAGAGCCCTTGCTCGTCGTGAACCAACAGCTGGACAAACAGCAGAAGTGGGACTTCTGGATGCGGCTCGCGCAGAAGCTGGCGTATCCCGCGCTGGCCGTCATTATCCTGTTCGTCTTCATGCGGGCCTTCCGCAATACGTCGGTCGAATCGATCCCGCTCGGCGTGCCGGTCGGCGAGTTGGACGAGAATGGCCAGGTATCAGTCAACGATTGGAACGGCAACGGCAAACCCCGAGTCGTGACGGTTGATGTGTTGAATCAGTTGGTGAAGGAGAACCCACGCAACGTGACCCAGGCCATCCGGTCGTGGCTCGGTGGCAGCCAGACAAAGAACAATTAATCACGGAAAACCATGGCCAACGCGGTCGAAACCCCACCCGAGTTGAATCTCGAGAAGATGACCAAACAGCAAAAGCTGGCGGCTCTGCTCGTGATGATGGGACCCCAAAACGCCGCGGAGTTGCTCAAGGTCATGGAACCGGGCGAAGTAGAAGTGGTCTCGGCGGAAATGACCAAGCTGGGACTCATCAGCCAGGAGGTTCAGCAGGGTATTTTGCAGGAGTTTTCGGAAGTCGCCGTGCAGGCCAGCACCGCCTTGCGCGGAGGGGTTGATTACACGCGGCACACGCTGGAGCAGGCGCTGGGATTATTCAAAGCGTCGGATATCGTGGGACGCGTTTCGCCCATGCGCACACCGGTGGCCGCGATGCAGCAGGTCATCGACATGGACGCGCGCAATATCGTGAACCTTGTCAAAGCCGAGCAACCGCAGACGATCGCGTTGATCATCAGTTACCTCACCGCGGAAAAAGCTTCGCAGGTGCTGGCGATGTTGCGATCGGAAGTTCGTGAGACCGTCGTGGAGCGGCTGGCATCAATGGCGCCGATTCCGGTTGAAGTCGTGGAAAAAGTCGTCGAAGTGCTGAACCTCAAACTCGGCGGCAAGCAACCACGTGCACTCAACCAGACCGGCGGCATCAAGAACGCCGCGGACGTTCTCAACTCGATGGACAAGAACTTGAGCAAGTCGATGCTCATTTCGTTGGAGGAGCGGAATCCCGAGCTTGGCCAGGCGATTCGCCAGAAGATGTTCACCTTCGAGGACCTGGCCGCCCTCGAACCGACCGCCCTCCAAAAGGTCCTGCGCGAAGTCGACATGCGCGATCTTGCGGTGTCGCTCAAGACGGCCAACGAGGTCGTCAAAGTGGCGCTGCTGGGCAGCATTTCCAAACGCGCGGCGGAAACCGTGAAGGAAGAAATCGCCTTCATGGGGCCGCTCAAGTTGAAGGACATCGAGGCCGCCCAACAACGCATCATCGAGGTCGTGCGCCGCCTCGAAAGCGAAGGCGAAATCGAAACTGGCGGGGAGAGTTCATGATCATGACGCCGATTCGCCATCAATTGAAATTCTCGCGAACGCCGGCCAAGTTACGGCATCGGCCCTTGCCGCCGTTGCATGCGGCGTATCGCCGCATGTTCAAGGAACGCGAGGATGAAAGCTTTGAACGAGGTCGCGCCGAGGCCGAGGAGAGTCTGACGGGACAAATCGTTTCGCAGCGCAACGAAATGCTGCAGCTGCAGGACGGGGTTTTGAAGGCGATCAACGATTCCGTTTCACAGGTTATTCGCGACACCGAGAGCACGGTCATCGAAATCGCGTTGACGACTGCCGCCCGGCTGGTTTCGGAAATGCCAATCGACCGGGAGATGATCGAAGCAGCGGTGCGCGAAGCACTTGGCCAGGTCGAGGAAACGGCCAGCGTTCACGTGTTGCTGCATGCGGATGATCTGGCGTTGCTGCGTGCGGGTGGATCCGACCTCGCCAGTGAATCGGGCACCGGCCGGCTGCACCTCGTTTCCTCCCCGGACGTAACCCGTGGAGGTTGCATCGTGCGCACGCACTTTGGCGACATCGATGCCCAACGCGAAACCAAGTTGGAACAAATGCGCAAAGCCCTGACCGAATGACGCTGAAGCAACCAACCACCGACACTCCGGCCAATCGTCTGCAGCATTTGCTGGGACGGGCGAAGGAAGCGCGTGTGCTCCAAAACAAGGGGCGCGTCGTCCAATTGATCGGCCTGGTCATCGAGTCCGAGGGGCCGCTCGCTGCGATGGGTGAAGTCTGTCGGATCGAATCAGCCCGGCACGACGAAAGTACGTTGGCCGAGGTGGTGGGGTTTCGGAATCATCATCTTTTGCTGATGCCGCTGGGCGAAGTTCACGGCATCCATCCCGGCAGTGAAGTGATTGCCACGGGCAAGAGTTTGCGCGTGCCGGTCGGCGACGAATTGAAGGGGCGGATCATCAACGGCCTGGGCCAACCGCTCGACAGCGGCGGACCCATCATCTGCGCGAATCAGGTCGGCCTGAATCTCATGCCGCCGCATCCGCTCAAACGGCAACGCATCCGCCATAACTTTCGCACCGGCATCAAGGCGATCGACACGTTTGTGCCTTGTGGACGTGGACAGCGGCTCGGCATTTTCGCGGGCAGCGGCGTGGGCAAATCCACTTTGTTGGGCATGATGGCCAGTCAGTCGGAGGCCGATGTGAACGTGATTGCGCTCATTGGCGAACGCGGTCGCGAAGTGCGTGAGTTCCTCGAAAAGGACCTGGACGAACGCGGCCGTCAAAAATCGGTTGTCGTCGTGGCCACGTCCAACGAGCCAGCGTTGTCGCGTTTGAAAGGCGCGTTTCTGGCCATGTCCATCGCCGAGTATTTTCGGGACGAAGGGCAGAATGTTTTATTGATGATGGATTCCGTCACGCGGTTTGCGATGGCTCAACGAGAGATTGGTCTCGCGGTTGGCGAACCGCCGGCGACACGTGGTTACACTCCGTCTGTCTTTTCGCTCTTACCGCAATTGCTGGAACGCGCCGGCACCGGCGAGAAAGGCGCGATTACGGGGTTGTTCACGGTGTTGGTTGAAGCGGACGACATGAACGACCCCATCGCGGATGCCGTAAGGTCGATCCTCGACGGGCACATCGTATTGAGCCGTGATCTCGCCACACAGAATCATTATCCCGCAATCGATGTGCTGGGAAGTGTGAGCCGTTTGAACCGCGATTTGCTGGATGACAAGCAACAGGAATTGGTCGCGCGGGCGCGGGAGGCGATGGCGCTGTATCGGCGAAACCAGGACCTCATCAGCATCGGTGCCTACCCGGCCGGCAGCAACGCCGCGATCGACGAAGCGATTCGCCTGCGCGAGCCGTTAAACCGATTTTTGCGTCAGCCCGTCCACGAAGGATTGTTGCTCGATCAAAGCTGGTCCGCGATGAGCGAGGCGCTGCAGGACAAGGCCACAACGCCGCCCAAGAAGATTGTTGAAGCCCAGCCGAAACCGAATTCATGAAGCCTTTCCATTTTTCACTGCAAGCCGTGCGGACCTTGCGACAACGCCAGGAACAACAGGCGCTGGAGGCGTTCGCGCGGACGGTGCAGGCCCGGCAGGCGGCGATCGATCGACAAAAACTCGCCGAACGCGAGCTGAGCGTCGGGCTCGATCAACTGGCCCGCACGCAAACCGACGGGGCGCCGATTTATCGCTTGAACCAACTGCGGGACCATTGCCGTGGTTTGGAGCAAAAACTCGCGGTCGCGCGAAAGCAATGTGTGAAGGCGCAGGAAGCCGCGAACGCCGCCTGGGAAACGTTGCAGGAGGCGCGACAACAATTGGAACTCGTCGACAAATTGTATCAGCGTCGCAGCGAGGAATATGAGCGTGAACTGCGGCAGGAAGAACAGAAGCAGCTGGATGAAATGTCCAGTCGCCGCTGGATCGGAGCGGTGGGCATGACCCAACCCACGGCGCTGGCGTGGAACTAGATGAATTTAACTGAACCGGCGTTGCCGCCGATGAACCGTTAAGCGGTTCAATGCAAATCGTTACTGAATGAATTGATGAAGAAGCTACTCCAGTCCGGATGGTTGATCCCACTTTTGGGAACATTGCTGTACCTCGGCACAACCTATTTCCTGCTGGACCCGACTTCACTGAAGATCCCGGCCCGAGCCGCGACGACGGAGGATGAAGCAGCGATTGAAAACTCCCTGACTGGGACGCCCTGGGATTTTACGTCCCCCGAACTCGATCGGATGATCCGTGAAGTCAAAGAGAAAAGCGAAAAGCTGGCGGCGCGTGAAACGGAATTGAACGAATACGCGGCACGCCTTGCCGCCGAGCGGGCAGAACTCAACACGGTTACGCAGCAGGTTTATCAATTGCAGACGGATTTCAACCGCGTGGTGACCTACGTGAGCCAAAAGGAGGCGGAGACGTTGAAACGTCAGGCGAAAGTCTTTGCGACGATGACGCCTTCGGATGCCGCCCGTGTATTGTCCGAAATGACGGACGATCAAATCGTGCGGTTGTTGATGTTCATGAGCGAAGAGGAGATGGCCAACATTCTTGCTGTGCTCGCCAAGCCGGGACCGGAAAACGCGCGACGCGCGGCCGAGTTGTCCGAGCGTTTGCGGTTGTCTGTCGAAGCGCCCCCGGCGGGTAAAAATCAAGCCGCCGCCAAGCCGACGGCCAAGGCCGCGGCGACCGCGGTCTCACCGATGGAACAATTGGCCCAGCTCAATCGCTCGGCCGCCCCGGGGCAACCCGCCGATTTCAAGAAGCTGGCCCGCGGCTACGCCGCCTTGCCACCCGCGCAGGCAGTCAGCATTCTCAAGACGCTTCAGGACGAACAAATGGCCGCCATTTTGGCGGAATTCACGGAGGAGCAAACCGCGCCCTTCCTGGTCGAGTTGGCGAAGACCAACCCGGGAGGGCCGCAGCGGGCGGCTCGCGTGCACGAGCTGCTGCTGCAAAAGCTCAACTCAGGACATTCCTGATTTCGTAACCATGCAGACAACGAGAGTGTCCACCGCCGCCTTTCCGGGTGCGGCAGGTGCGGATGATTCCACCCCGGCTTCCACCGCCCAAACGGGCCAGAACTCCACCGCTGATTTTGAGCAGATCATGCAGCAATCAGCCGGCGGCCAACCGCAACGATCCCCCAACCAGGCTTCCGCAAGCCGCGCCTCGACCCAGTCCAATCCGGCGAACGCAGAGAGCGACGTGGCAGGCGATGGCAATGCCGGCCGATCAGCATCGGAAACGCGCGCGCGAAATCTGCCGAACGCAACCGGCGGCGGAAACAATGCCGACGAGCAGTCAGCGAACGCGAATCTTCCGGGAAATGGCGCAACCGGCTCCGTCTTGGCGAGCGAGCTGATCGGCACGGGCGCCGAGATTCCGGCGGCCGTCGATCAGGCGACCGACGCGGACCCATCGGCTGAAGCCAACGACAAAGGCCAACCAACAGATACCGTGCAAAAGGCGGTGGCGGCCGGACTCGCCGTGCTGGGTGCCGTCATCAATGTCGAACCGCAGCCGGCGGCTCCCGTTCGGGGTGGGGGAGACGTGCCGAGCCAGGAAACCAATCCCGGAAAGATTGCCCCGGATGCGAATCCAGTGCCGCCGACTCGCGTGGCGGCCGATGGGACAAATTTGGCGCGCGCGAGCCAGGTACCCATACAAGCCGCCCGGATGGTGGATCCGTCGCTCGTTCGGCAGATTATTCCGCCGGTTCAGATCCCGGTCGAACATATTGACCCAGCTCAAGCCGGTGGGCAGCCCTTGACCCAGACGGCGGAAACCAATTCCACCCAGCCGGCCGCACCCGACGCAAAATCCTCCGCAACTGACGCGCCGACTCATCCGCCTGATCGCAAAACGATTCAGGCTCCCACGCACGAAACACGGCCGGTTCGTCATGAAACGGCGCCGAAATCGCAGCAAATCGATCAATCCACCGCCGGGGCGAACGCGCAGCAGGCCGACCGGCAAGGCCGGCGCGGAGCGGAAGGGGACGTTTTGCGGGGCATTGATTTCGCGCGGTTCCAGAATCTGGCGGAGGACGCGGCGGCGTCCGTTTCCCCCGCGCTCTTGCGGCGTGCGCAGCCACAACCCTTCACTGGCATTGGCGCTGCTAAAATGGATTCCAGAATGGATAAAGGCCTCGAACAGAATCAATTTGCCGGTTCAACCGAGCAGAAAATGCCGGCCGGCAACCGTGAAGTCACCGGTCGTGACCTCGAGGCCGGAATTGCGCGCGTCGGCGAAGATGCCGCTCGCGAGTCCGCGGAAGGCGCTGGCGATCGCACTGCCAAGCTATTTGGCGCAGCGGGCGAAACCATGCCGGCGACTGCCCTGGGAACGACACGGACGATTACCGTGAACTCCGCCGACGGTCTAAATGCGATCGCGCCGGCCCGAACGGCCGAGCAGCTGTTGCAGAACATCACGCGCGAGGTCGTGCAGTTCAAACATTTCAATGCCGAGTCGATGGCGGTAGTGCTCAAGCCGGATGCGAACACGGAAATCTTCCTGCACATGGTTTCGCGCAACGGGCAGATCGAGATTCAGGCGCGTTTTGACCGGGGCGATTTCAATTCTCTGAACGGTCAATGGGCACAGCTCCAACACACACTTTCACAGCAGGGCGTCCGTCTGAGCGGATTGCAGGACGGATTCAATCAAGCCCCCGGTCAACAAACCGCCGGGGGGTCGGGGTGGGGCCATGGACAAATGAACCAGCAACAGCAACACCGCGAACAGCCCGGCGGCAACGGCGAACCCACACCGGCGGCGTTTGACGATTTGTTGTTGGCGGGGCCGGCCCGGGAAACGGTCAAGCGCATGGGCCTCTCCCGTCGTCCTTCTTCCACACGCTCGGCACTCGAAGCCTGGGCCTGAACACTTAACACCTTTCCGCATGGCTACTGATTCCATTTCCGCCACCACAAACGCCAAAGATTTGTCCAATCTTAACCAACAGAGTCGCATGCCGGTCACGACGTTGGATCAAAACGACTTCCTGAAATTGCTGGTCACCCAGATGACCACGCAGGACCCGATGAAACCGATGGATGACCTGAGCTCGTTCTCGCAGTTGGCGAGCTTCAGCGCGCTGGAGCAGAACAAGGCCACGCAGTCGAGCATGGCGATGCTCCAGGCCAATTCGATGATCGGTGAATACGTGACGGTGACTGACCAGCAGGGCAACACGACCGTTGGTCAGGTTTCGCAGGTGCAAATGATCGATAGCAAACCCACGCTGATCATTGGCGGCCAGCGGTACAACATCGACCAGGTGACCGCCGTTTCAATTTCGCCGTACGAATTGGCCAACAACCCGCCAACCAGTTCGTCAGTGCCGGGTGATTCCGGCAGCACGCCGACGACGCCGCAACTGGGTGCGCCGCCCACGTTGGGCGAACCGATAACCGGCTCGGTGCCGACGCTCGATAATTCGGCCATCCTCGGAAACGTCCCGACCCTTTGAACAGCACGGACTGCTGACCCGTAAACGAAAATACAGACAACTCAACTGAACAACACATGATACGTTCTCTAACCTCAGGCATCAGCGGAATGCAGCAGTTCCAGCAGGAACTTGACGTCATTGGTAACAACATCTCGAACGTGAACACGACCGGGTTCAAATCCGCGCGTGTGGATTTCGAGGATTCCTTCAGCCAGACGATGCAGGCAGCCGCGCCCGGCACCGGCAACAGCAGCGGCGTCGCCGGCATGCAGGTCGGCTCCGGCGTTTCCACAAGCGCCATTCGCAATCAGTTTACCCAGGGGGCATTGTCGCGCACGGGTGTGCAGACTGACCTCGGCATTTCGGGTGAAGGATTCTTCATCGTTCGCGATCCAATATCCGGATCCGAGTTTGCCACTCGCGCCGGTGATTTCCGGATCGATTCGAACGGCTACTTGATCACCAATCAGGGGTTTCGCCTCCAAGGCTACAACAACACTGGTACGACGACTTCGGATTTTTCGACGGTAGGCGATATCCAGATCAACCAAGGCACGCCGCCGACGGGCGTTACGGTGGATGCCACGTCTGGGATTTCCTCCTATTCCATCGACAACCAGGGTGTCATTTCGGTCACCACGGGTGATGGCGTGCAGTATTTGCGAGGTCAAGTGTTGCTGCAAAAATTCAACGATCCCCAGATGTTGATGAAGGAAGGTGGCAACCTCTACTCGGGCATCGCAAATGCCGGTCCCAACAACACGGTCCCGGAACCTCCCGGCACCGGTGGTCTGGGCAGCATTCAGTCCGGCGCGCTCGAACTTTCGAACGTCGATCTTGCTTCCGAGTTTTCCTCGATGATCACCACGCAACGCGCCTTTCAGGCGAGCGCCCGGGTAATCACGACCAGCGACGAAATCCTCCAGGAACTGGTCAACCTCAAACGATAATCCTCGACTGAATTCATTCCGCCATGGCTGACGAAAAACCCAAGGACGACAAGAAACAGGAAGCCGCCGCGTCCGGTGGCGGGATCAAGGCGATGCTGCCGCTCATCATCACGGTGGTGCTCATGCCAGCGTTGGCGTTCGTCATGACCAAGTTTGTGATGATGCCCAAACTGCAGGCCGTTATCACAGCCAGCGCTACGACAACCGGTCATGAGGCAGATTCCGGAACCGAAACTCCGAGCAAGGAGTCTGAAAAAGGCGAACACGGATCTTCCAGTAGCAAAGAAGGGCATGGTGAGACGCCAAAGCCCAGCAATGGCGAAAAAGCGTCGTGGCAGTTGACCAAGGTCATCGTGAATGTCGCCGGTACGCAAGCCACGCGGTATCTCATGTCGGCTTACACGTTGATCGGCAAAGGCGCCGACTTTAGTTCAACACTGGAAGCCAACACGGATCAGATTCGTGATGTGACATCCAGCGTGCTCAGTGGCAAGACCATCCAGGATCTGGAGAAGCCCGATTCCCGGGCGATCATCAAGGCCGAACTGATGTCGGCCATCAACACGGCACTCGGCAAGCCGCTGGTGCAGGAAATTTACATCACCGAGTTCGCGATCCAGTAACCGTTCATGATCCGAAAACTCCATACAGCCGCCGGCGGCACGCATCGAGCGCCACTATTTCAGTGGGGCCTTGCGGTGTTGGTCGTCGGTGCCGGATTGGGGTTTGGAACGCAACTACTGGGTAAGATCACTCCGGCGCACTCCACAGAGCATGTGGTGAGTGCTCGTTTTGTGAAGGACCGGAACAGTTCGATTAGAAACGTCAGCAACATCGCTCCGACACCTGCGAATGAGCCCGTGCACGAGGGGCGAGTGACTGCGAATGGCGGGTTCGTCGTTCCGTCCTGGATGACCGTCGTTCAGCTGGAGAATCCCGGTCGTTATGTGGGTTACGTAATGGCGAAATACAGTTTGGTGGCTCGGACCGAGGACGCTCAATGTGAATTGGTGGCGAACGGCGAACGTGTGCGCGATTTGGTGTCAGGCCTGATTCAGCGGAAAGGTTACGAAGGGCTTCGTAAACCCGGCATGCTATCGAAAGAAGCGCTCAAAGGTGAGATGAAAGCCGCCATCAACGAGGCCTTTGATCAACCGTTGGTCGAGCGCGTTTATATCCCTGAATTCGTGATTCAATAGGAGCATTCACCGGCATGGACGAGCCAACCAATCCCGAAACAAACGAGGTACTTTCGCAGTCGGAAGTCGAGCGTTTGCTGGCCCAGGTCGAGGCGGATAACGCCATGGCCGAGTCCGCCGCCGGTGCGGAAAAGGAAGGGTCGCCCGCCTCGCCGCGGCGGGTGGTTTCAGTTGAAACGCAACCCTACGATTTTCGCCAACCAAGCTTTCTCTCGCAAAACCAGATGCGTCGCCTGCGCATCCTTCACGAAAGCTTTCTGCGATCGTTGGCCGCCCGGATGTCACTCTATCTGCGCCTCGAGTTTTCCGCGCAGATGACCAAGCTGCACACGCTGCCTTACCAGAAATTCGTCGATGAACTGGCCAGTCCAACGCATCTAACCTTGTTCAAGGGCGAGCCGCTGCGCGGAATCTGCCTGCTCGATATTCCACCGCGCCTCGGTTTGACGATTGTGGATCGATTGCTCGGAGGGCCGGCGCATTCGGTGAGCCTTGATCGCGAGATGAGCGAGATCGAACTCGCGCTGCTCAACCAGGCCGTCAGCATCATCCTCGCGGAATGGTGCAGCCAGTGGGCAAAGATCAAGGACATTCGCCCGCATGTGCTGGGTCACGAAAACAACGGCCGCTTTCTCCAGAGTTCCCCGCACGACACGGTCATGCTCGCGGTCTGCATTGAAGTGCGGGTCGGCGATTGCATGGAGCAAATGCAATTCGCGTTTCCGTGCCGCACGTTGGAGCCGCTGGTCAGTGCGCTGAACGCCATCAGCGAACGGGCGGACGATACACCCAGCGGCAAGGCCACGCCGTGCCTGCCATCGTGGAATCCGATGCTGGCCCACGTGCGGGTGCCGGTCGTCGCGGAATGGCAAAACCTGCGCATGACCGCCCGTCAACTGGCCTCGTTGAAGCCGGGCGATGTCCTGCCGCTGTCGCCGGAACAATCCAACGACGTGAAAGTCCGGCTGGCCAGAATTACCCGTTTCAAGGGCCGCCTGGGGAATGCCGGGGACCGGCTCGCCGTACAATTGACTTCCATCCTGAAATCCTAAACTGCCATGAGTGAAACGATTGCCGAAAACCCGCCGACTCCAAACATTGCCGCGCCGGCCAACCTGGACATGGTGCTGGATGTGCCTGTCTCCCTGTCCGTCGAGCTGGGGGCCACCCAGTTGCCGATGAAGGACGTACTGGAGTTGGGCGAAGGATCGGTCATCACTCTCGACAAGGAAGCCGATGCGCCAGTGGAGTTGTACGTCAATTCCCGGCTCATCGCCCGCGGTGAAGTCGTCGTGGTGGAAGATCGCTTCGGCATCAAGATCACCGAAATCATCGGAAAATCCTGATGAAGCCTCTTCGTCCTGCCTGCCTGCTGGTCTTCGCCTTGTTGGCCGGTCTGCCCGCGCTTGGCGCGGATGCACCTGCGGTGAATCCCAGCCCGCTTCCGGATACGGGCGCGGCCCTGTTTCGAGTGACGGGTGCGTTGTTGCTCGTCTTCGCCGTGCTGTTTGGTGGCGTGTGGCTGGCGAAGAACTGGCAACGGCTCGCGCTGCGAAAAGGTCGGGCGCCGAAGCTGCGCTTACTGGAGGCCCAATCGCTCGGTGGGCGCCAGGGCGTTTACGTGATTGCGTATGAACAACAGCGGTTTCTCGTGGCTTCGTCGCCGACGGGTGTTTCGTTGTTGAGTCACTTGCCGGAAAGCGAAACCGCCGCGGAGGAAACGGCCAGTGTCAGTGCGCCGGTCTCCTTTGTTCAAGCCCTGCAATCCGTCATTTCCCGTCAGTCATGAGCGAGCGTTTCTCCATATTTCGCCTGCGCCGACGGACAATGCGAATTGCCGCGGATCGGTTACGTCACGATTCTCCGGAGCACGTTTTGCGCAGTGGCGAAATGGAAATGCCGCGGATCCGTTCGAAGGGTTCGAGCCGTTTGCGCCGTTGGTGGTTGCCGGTGCTGGTCCTGTTCTTGTTGCTGGCGTTCACCGGGGACACGGTCGCGCAATCCGGTAATTCCATCCTGCCGTTCAAGGTCAATCTCGGGGTGGAAGGCGCCAACAAACCGGAGGATCTCGATCTCGGGATCCGCGTGCTCTTCACGATCACTCTGCTTTCGCTGGCGCCGTCCATTCTGCTGTTGATGACCTGCTTTACGCGGATCGTGATCGTGCTCGCGTTTGTGCGCACGGCGTTGTCGCTCCCCGGTTCGCCGTCAAACCAGATCATCATCGGCTTGGCGTTGTTCATGACCTATTTCATCATGGCGCCCACTTGGGAAAACATCAAACACGACGCCATCGATCCGTATACCAACAAGCAGATCACCGGTGAAGTGGCGATGGAAAAAGCCACGACGCACATCCGAAATTTCATGCTCAAACAGGCGCGACCCAAGGATGTGGAATTGTTTGTCGCGATGGCGCGTATGGGCCCGATGACGCCGGATCAACTACCGCTGCGGGTGGTGGTTCCGGGCTTCATCATCAGCGAACTTCGCACGGCATTCCAGATGGGCTTCCTGTTGTTCGTGCCGTTCATCTTGATTGATCTCGTGGTGGCGACCGTGTTGATGAGTATGGGCATGATGATGATGCCGCCGATGGTGATCTCGCTGCCGTTGAAGATCCTTTTGTTCGTGTTGGTCGACGGCTGGAGCCTGATCGTGAAGAGCCTTGTGACCAGCTTTGGCATGTAGCTGAAGTGCGTTCCTGATTGGCTCACCACGACGCAATGTCGACTGATAATCTTAGAATTTATGACACCTGAATTTGCCTCGGAAACGCTGAAAAGCATGATCTTTCTTGCGATCACCATCGCTGCGCCATTTTTGCTGGCTGCCATGTTGATCGGTTTGGGGGTGGGCCTGTTTCAGGCCGTGACATCGATCCACGAACAAACGCTGACCTTCGTTCCAAAGGCGCTCGGTGTCTGCGCGCTGTTGGTGCTGCTCATGCCGTGGATCATGCGCAAGCTGATTGAGTTTGGCTCGGCGTTGTTTGATCGCATCCCGCAGATGGTCGGTGGGTGAATGCGGAAAATCGTGGACCCCGGTCGTGCGGATATTTTGCGACGGACTGAAAACTGAATCGCGTTCACGGATGAATGCGGCACGTGCAAGGATGCGACCAATGACTTGAATCTCGACATCGCCAACTGGCTGTTCGTGTTCCTCCGCGTTAGCGCTGTGGTCATGGTTTTTCCTGTTTTTTCCGCCAAGCAAATGCCCGCGCGGATTCGCGTTTCCTTGGGCGCGCTCACGGCGTTCCTGATCGCTCCGACGCTGCCTCCGTTTTCCCTGGATGGTTACACTTTCTGGCAGGTCGTCGGCACGATGGTTATGGAATTGATCAATGGGTTGGCCATTGGTTTCGTTTCACGAATGGCGTTTATGTGCCTCGATATTGCGGGGAACATCATCGCGACCGAGCTGGGCCTCAATCTCGCCTCGGACGTCAATCCATTGAGTGGTGTGCGCACGGAAGTACCCGGCATGGTCTTGTTCTATTTGGCCGCGATGTTGTTCCTCGTGCTCGACATGCACCATTACCTGCTGGCGGCGCTGTTGAAAGGCTATGAAGTGCTGCCGGTGGGAAGTGGCATGCTGAGTCGTGCCGTGTTGAATGACGTGATCGGTCACACCAGCCGGTTATTTGCGGTGGCCGTGCAGATCGCCGCTCCGATGATGGCGGTTTCGTTCATTGTCATGCTTGTGTTTTCGTTGCTGGGTCGCGCCGTTTCGCAAATCAGTTCCTTCTTTGAGAGCTTCGCCTTTCGCGTGCTCGCCGGTTTGTTTGTGTTTGGGATCACGTTGAATCTAATGTCGCAACACATCTCCGCTTACCTGCGTCGCCTGCCCGACGACGTCATGCGCATTACCCAGTTGCTCGCCTCATAAGGAGATTGAGAAATGAGTGAGTTTGGCGAAAAGACCGAGCAGGCGACACCGAAGAAACTGGAGGAAGCGCAGCAGCGCGGGCAGATCCCCCGCAGTGCGGAAGTGCAAACACTCTTCGTGCTGATGGCGGGTACCGCCGCGCTGGCCTTCACCAGTCGTGAGTTGTGGCAGGGATTGCTTGATGCGCAGTTCGCCATCCTCGGTCATTTGAGCGACATCCACCTGACCAATGATTCGCTGCGCGGTTATGTGGCCGGCGGGTTGATGTTTGCCGGGCGCCTGGTGGCGCCGGTTACCCTGGCCGTGATGGGAGCCGGACTGCTTGCGGGCGGTGTGCAAAGCCGCTTTCAAACGGCGCCGAAGGCGCTCGAGCCCCAGTGGGAAAAAGTCGATCCCATGGCGGGCTTGAAACGCGTGTTCACGATGCAGAATGCCGCGCCGGCGGCGTTGGCGTTTATCAAACTCGCGGCGATCGTCGGCCTTTCGTACGGCGTGGTGAAGGAGATCATGCATGACCCGATCTTTTTTTCCCCCATTCATCCGGCAAGAGTTGCCGAATTCCTCGCGAGCTCCGCGTTGAAGCTCACCACGCGATTGGTGCTCGTAATGATTTTGATCGCCGGCGCCGACTACGCATGGCAGGTCTGGAAGCATGGGCGCGACCTGATGATGACGCGCCAGGAAGTGCGCGATGAAAACAAGAGCACGGAAGGCGACCAACAAGTCAAAGCCCGCCAACGCCGTCGGCGAAATGCCAATACGCAACGCAAGATGCTTGCGGAAGTGCCTCTTGCAGATGTGGTTGTGACGAACCCGACGCACCTCGCGGTGGCCTTGCGTTACGACCGGCGCACCATGAAGGCGCCGAAAATCGTCGCCAAGGGCGCACGCAAATTTGCGCTGCGAATTCGTGAAATTGCCGGCCAGAACCAGGTGCCGATCATCGAAAACAAGCCGCTCGCCCGAATGATGTTCAAGTATGGAAAAGTCGGTGGCGAGATCCCTGCTCAGGTGTATGCCGCCGTGGCGGAAGTGCTGGCTTACGTCTATCGCGTGAACCGCTACCGCTACTGGCGCGAACAGAACAAAACATGAACGTGAGCAGACGATGGCTGCGGAAGAGCTCTTTAAATCAGCAACCGAGCGCAGCTTTTAGCCACCCATGTTCAAATCATTTCGCAGACGTCGCGATAGCCGGTTTCCTGAGCGTCGTGTGCGGGTGCCTCTGCCCGACTGTTCGCGATAACCGTATTTCGATCAAAATCGCATAGTTATGGCCAATCAACCCAACGCCGGTTCCGGGTTAAAACGACTGTTCAGCCAGGGTGATCTCTGGCTGATCTTCGGCTTGTTTGGGACCATTCTCCTGCTGATCTTCCCGGTGTCGCCGCATCTCCTGGACGGTTTGCTGGCGACGAGCATCGCCATTTCGTTGCTCACGTTGCTGGTCATTCTCTATCTCAAGGAACCCTCCGATTTCAGCGGCTTTCCCACGTTGCTGCTGGTCATCACTTTGTTCCGACTGGCGCTCAATGTGGCTTCAACGCGCTTGATTCTCCTCGACGGATACGCCGGCAACATCATCGACGCGTTCGGCAACTTCGTCGTTCGCGGCAATTATGTGGTGGGCTTGGTGGTGTTCCTGATCTTGGTGTTGATCAATTTTGTCGTGATCACCAAGGGCGCCGGCCGTATCGCGGAAGTCGCGGCCCGTTTCACGTTGGACGCCATGCCCGGCAAGCAGATGGCCATCGATGCGGAATTAAACGCGGGTGTCATCAACGAAAAGGAAGCGCGGGAGCGTCGCAAAAAGGTCGAACAGGAAGCTGACTTTTACGGCGCAATGGACGGTGCCAGCAAGTTCGTCCGTGGTGACGCCATCGCGGCGATTTTGATTACATTGGTCAACGTAATCGGTGGTTTTGCGATTGGAATCGCCCAAAAGGGTCTAAGTGTTTCCGAGTCATTGAGCCTGTTCACGTTGCTCTCTATTGGCGATGGTCTCGTTTCCCAAATCCCGTCGCTGATCACGTCGGTCGCGGCCGGTATTTTGGTAACGCGCGCCGCCGCAAAGAACGATCTCGGTCAGGAACTGGGCGCGCAATTGTTGTTTTATCCGCGGGCGCTTGCGGTGCTGACTTTCATGTTGGTGGTCATGGCCATGTTGCCCGGACTGCCGATGTTTCCGTTCCTGATCCTCGCGGGCATCACGTGGTTTGTGGCGCGCGTAATCAAGAAACACAATCCCAAGCAGCAATTGGCTCACGGGCAGGCGGCGGGCGCAGCGCAGGCGAAAGGCGGTGCCGCAGCAACCACTGGCGGAGCGGCTGCTCCGGCGACCGGTGGCGCCGACAAGCTCGATGGTTTACTGGCTCTCGACACGATGCAAATTGAGCTTGGGTACGGCCTCGTCAGTTTGGCTGATCAGCGCAAGGGCGGCGATTTACTCGAACGCATTACCGGCATCCGGCGTAATTTCGCACAGGAAATGGGAATCATCATTCCGCCGGTGCGTCTGCGGGACAATCTCCAGCTTGGTGCCAATGAGTATCGCTTCCTGCTCAAGGGCAATCAGGTCGCGCACGGCGAGATTCTGCCCGGTTATTGGCTCGCGATGAACGCCACCAACAGCAAAACGGTGCTCAAAGGCGTGCCGACCGTCGAACCGGTCTTCCAGCTCCCCGCGACGTGGGTGACCGATGCCGAACGCAAAAACGCCGAGGCGAGCGGCTTCACGGTCGTTGACGCGCCGTCGGTGTTGGTCACGCACTTAAGCGAATCGGTGAAGCGCAACGCCCACGAGATTCTGACCCGTCAAGACGTGCAATCGCTGCTCGATAATCTCAAGCAAACGCATGCAACCGTCGTCAACGAACTTGTTCCCGGTCTGCTATCCGTCGGTCAGATTCAGCGCGTGTTGCAAAACCTTTTGGCGGAAGGTGTCTCCATTCGCAACCTCGCCGGCATCCTCGAGAAGGTCAGTGATTTTGCCGCAGCTACCAAAAACCCCGATGAATTGTCGGAGCACGCGCGGCGGGCTTTGGGCGCGCAAATCACCCGTCCGTACCAACAGGACAACGGCGCCATCAAGGCCATTACGCTTGATCCAAAACTCGAACAGGCACTCGCCCAGGGCGTGCGCCAGAGCGCGAATGAAGTGGCGTTGACGATGGAGCCACGGCTCGCGCGCCACTTGATTGATAAACTGTCTTCGTTGATCCAGCAGATGATTTCCACAGGAATTCAACCGGTAGTGCTTTGCTCGCCGCAGATCCGGCTCGGCTTCCGGCGCTTCTTCGAATCGACCTTTGCCGACCTGACGGTGCTGAGCTATTCGGAAATTCCCAATCGAGTGGAAGTGCAAAATGCCGGGATGATCGCCGCGTTTGAAAGCTAGACCGAGCCGCCATGAAGATTTACCAGTTCATTGCCGACAACGCCGCCCAGGCGGTTGAACAAATTCGCCGTCAGCTCGGGCCGAATGCGGTTGTGTTGAACATTCGACAACTGCCGGCGGAGGGTTTTTCCCGCTTGTGGTCGAAGCCCCGGATCGAAGTGCTGGCGGGGATCGAGGAGGAAAAGCCCGAACCACCGCAGCCCGTCGAGAAGCAATTCGACGGACGGCTGGACATGCTGGACGACTCGGCGGCCGCTGCGCCGTTTGATCGGGTGCCGGCACCGAATCCCTCGGCGCAACCATCGCTGTTGAGCGCTGCCGATATCGCAGCGCCGACCAGTCCGTTTGCAGCCCCCGACCCCGTGAAATTTGCCGACGGGGAGGGCGAATGGCGCCTGCCCTCCATGTTGCAGGACATGGGTTTTTCGCCGCTAAATGTTCATCAATTTGTTGACCAGCTTCATCATCGCCACGGCGAGGTGGCGCCGGCCTCGTTGCGTGAAGAAATCTCCGTTGCGTGTTCGTTGCTGGCGGACTTCTGGGATCGCAAACCGATCGCGCCAACGGGTTCATCATTACACGTGTTTGTGGGACCGTGCGGCTCGGGGAAAACCACCGCGCTATGCAAATGGTTGACGCAGGCCACGCTGCTGGCCGGCCATTCCGCGCGTGTGTGGCGGCTGGACGGCGGCACGGCCAACACGGCGGAATCATTGAGCGTTTACGGCGAAATTCTGGGTGTGCCGGTTGCGCGGTCACTGACCTTTGAGGACGGTCCACCGCCGGAGATTGGCTTCATTGATTTGCCGGGAGTGGATTGGCGTGACAGCTCGGCGTTACGCGATCTCGCACGTCGATTGACGGAACTGCCGTCGGCCCAGGTGCACCTGGTTTTGAATGCGGCGTACGAGTCTTCGATCCTGCTCGCGCAGGCCCAGGCGTTTCGTCAACTGCCGGTGCAGGACATTGTGTTGACGCACCTCGATGAGGAACCGCGGTGGGGCAAGCTCTGGAATCTCGTGCTGGGAACTAATTTCAGGGTGGGTTGGTTGAGCGCCGGGCAAAATATACCGGGCACATTCGTCGCCGCGTCGGTGGGTGAAATTCTTGCCCGTCAATTTGCCCTGAAATAAAGGGGTTTTCGCAGATTTCAAGGAGTGGGATTTCGGTGGCAGCGCAGTTGCTAAACGGTCCTGAACGTTTCTTTGACCATGAAATCGCTGATGATACTGGGTGGACTTTTTGGGTTTGGAATCGGCGTTTCCTTTGGGCTTCTGCAGCACAGTGACTGGTCATCGATCCTGTGGCGCTCCGCCGCGGCCGCTTATGGTGCCGGGTGGTTGATGCGCTGGTGGGGTCGCGT
Organism: bacterium; assembly: GCA_016124235.1. GTDB lineage: Bacteria > Verrucomicrobiota > Verrucomicrobiia > Limisphaerales > RI-55 > RI-55. The sequence goes on from WGOC01000003.1 coordinate 24,569, forward strand.
CTGGCTGCGAGGGCTCAAGGAAGTGGGAGAAGAACGGCTCGCTGCCGCCCGTGCCAAGGCGGCTGAAGACGAGCGCAAGAGACGCAAACATTAGCCTGAACCATGAAAGCCACTGCCACCGCACCGACCGTCGCATCAAAAAAATCCCTGCCCGAATCCGGGAACGTCCGCGAACAACTCTGGAAGCGCTATGCCAAGGCCCGACCTGGCAGCGCGGTCGAGGAGGAGTTGGTCGAACAATACCTGCCCCTCGTCAAAACCGTGGTCGGCCGGCTCGCAATGACGCTGCCTTCCCACGTCGACATCGAAGACCTTTACAGCGCGGGCCTCGTGGGCTTGCTCAACGCCATGCGCAACTTCGATCAGCGCAATGGCACCAGCTTTGAAACCTACGCCCGGCTTCGCATCCGCGGCGCGGTGTTCGATGAACTGCGCAAAATGGACTGGGTGCCGCGATCCATTCACGACAAGGCGCGGAAGATTCAGGCGGCGATGGCCCAGCTCGAACAGGCCAAGGGGCGCGCACCGACGGAAAGTGAAATGGCCAAGGCGCTGAACCTCTCGATCGACGATTATCAACAGTGGATGAAGGACGTACGGCCGGCGACGTTCATTTGCCTGGATGCGGCGTCGAACCCCGATAGTGACGACGGCCCCGCACATTATGAAAGCGTCGCCGATCCCGGCTGGGTGGATCCGGTGGAACAAACTTCGCGACGCGAGATGACCCGTTTGATCGCCGACCGCCTCGAACAATTGCCGGAAATGCAACGCAAGGTTCTCGCGCTTTACTACTTTGAAGACATGCGGTTGCGCGAGATCGCGGAAGCCTTTGGTCTTACGGAATCCCGCATCTGCCAGATTCACTCCCAGGCGGTGCTTTCCATCCGGTCGTACCTGCAACGCTTTGACGTGGCGCACAACGCCTGAACCATTCACTCCCTGCCATCATGTTAATCATCGTTGGAGCAATCATCGTACTGGGCTCGGTGCTCGGCGGGTTCGGCATGGCCGGTGGCAAACCGATCGCGTTTGTTCACCCGTCCGAATACGTCGTCATCTGCGGGGCGGCGCTCGGGGCCCTGATCATCATGGCCCCCAAGAAGGTCCTGATGGACATGATAAAGATGACGATCATGTGCTTGAAGGGCGCACCGTTTGGCAAGACGGCCTACGAGGAACTGCTGAAGGCATTGTACGAATTGTTCTTGCTGGGACGGCGCAACGGAATGATCGCGCTGGAAGAGCACGTGATGAATCCCGACCAGAGCACCATATTTGCGAAGTATCCGACGTTCATCAACAACCACCATGCGGTCGAGTTTTTGTGCAGCGGCCTTCGCCCGATCATCGACGGCAAGATCAAGCCGGACCAATTAAAGATGCTGCTCGACACGGAAATCCGGACGGTTGAAGAGGAGTCGCATTCGCCGATCGATGTGTTGACCAAGACGGCGGATGCCATGCCCGGTTTCGGCATTGTGGCGGCCGTGCTCGGCATCATCCTGACGATGGCCGCCATCAGCGGTCCGCCCGAGGAGATCGGACACAAGGTCGCCGCGGCTCTCGTCGGAACCTTCCTCGGTATTTTGATCTCGTACGGTTTTCTCAATCCGCTGGCTGTGAACATGCACTTCGTGGCCCAGGCGGAGCATGCATACAATCGCTGCATCGCCAACTCCGTCGTCGGCTTTGCCAACGGCATGGCGCCGGTCATGGCCGTCGAAGTGGCGCGTCGTGGGTTGCCCTCCGAGGTGAAGCCCAGCGCGGACGATCTCGAGGCGATGCTCAAGGCATTGAACACCAAGTGAGCACCGCGCATGGAATTCGATTCGAATCCCGTGACGTGATGTTCACCAAATCAGGCAGGAGAATCTAGCTCATGGCAGGCAAGCACGGCGGCGGCGCATGGAAGGTGGCCTACGCGGATTTTGTGACCGCGATGATGGCGCTGTTTCTCGTGCTCTGGCTGACGGCCCAAAGCCCGGAGATCAAACAGGCAGTGGCGCGTTCGTTCACAAGCCCGTTTTCTTCGCCAGACGAGCCCAAGACCGGACTGCTCAATTCGCCCGAGGCCGGTAGCGATCAGGATCCTCGCAACGGTTCGTACAGCTTGGCGGCCGCAGTGGAGTTGACCGTGCTGAAACGGTTGAGCCAGCAAATCTTTGAGGCCTTGAATTCAAACTTCAGCGAGGACCTTTCCACGGTGGTGCAGATTCGTTTCGACGATCAAAACCTCCGGATCAATGTCTTCGACCGGCCGACCGAGCCCATCTTTGAACCGGATTCATCGAAGCTCACAAAGTTCGGCAAATTCATTTTCACCACCCTTGCGTGGCAGGTGACACACTTTCCGGAAAAGCTCACCGTGCAACTCGAAGGTCACACACTTCCGAGTGAAAAATCGGGTCGACCGGGAGAAGGGCCTTGGGATCTCTCCATCGACCGTGCCAGCGCCATTCGTCGGCTGCTCGTCGACTACAAGGTGCCGCCCGAGCGGATTCGCAACGTGACCGGTTTTGGCGCGGCTCGTCCGTTGAACCGGGAGAACCCAATGGACGAATCAAACCGTCGCGTGTCCTTGATTTTGAAACTGCGATGATTGGTCAAATGACATACCACCTTAACCGGAGGAACGGCTGATGGCCGGCGGTGGTGGCGCATGGAAGGTGGCCTACGCGGACTTTGTGACCGCGATGATGGCGCTGTTTCTCGTGCTCTGGCTCGTGTCGCAGGATACGTCCGTGCGCGAAGCGGTGGAGCGTGCTTTTCGCTCGCAGTTTGTCAGCACCGGAACCGGAACTTCCACGCTCAAACTCGAAACCAACACGGTGACGATAGATTCGATCGGGCAATCCAAGAATTCGGATTCGCCGTTTGAGGCAACGGTGATGAGCCGCATGATCGATCAATTGCAGGCGTTGAACACGCCAACGGAGGGCGAGAGCCAACCGGTGAAATTGAACATCACGCCCGAAGGTTTGGAGATCGAAGTTTTCGACCGCGCGAAGCGGCCCTTGTTTGTCGGCAACACGGAGAAGCTCACGATTTACGGCCGTTGGGTTTTTTCCACACTCGCGTGGCCGATCGCGGAAAATCGCGACGCCCATATCGAAATCGCCGGCCATACCCCGACGGGCTACGCCAGCAACCGGCCGCAGTACACGAGTTGGGAACTATCGGCCGACCGCTCCAAAATGGTCCGTCGTGTTCTGGAGAAATACGGCGTCAAAGATTCGCAGATTTCGCGGGTGACCGGCTACGGAGATTCACAACCTTTGCTCGGCACCAAACCTTCCGACGATGAAAATCGGCGAGTGGCCGTACTGATCCGGCTGCCGTCGGCCCTGGACGCTGCCACTGGAAATTCACCATGAACCCACGCTTTAAACCACTCATTGCCGAGCCCGAGAAGGGTGCCGCCGCCACTCGTCCCTTTCAATTAAAGGTTGTTCCCGCCGCCGAGAGCAACGCGCCCTTCAAGCCGCTTTCGAGTGTCCTTTCCTCGCTCAAGGGCGCGCCAGCGGGTGGCGAGCAGGAGATCGATCCCGGGGGCCAGGTTGACCCCAAACTCGAGACCAAAAAGGACGGCGACAAAATCACGCGCATCACGGTGACGTGCAATTGCGGTCGCGTTCACGAAATCGATTGCGAGTATTGATTCTGCGTCGGTCGTCCTTCTCCTCGCTTTCGTCGTCGTCCTCGCAAACGATTTTCATTCTGCGCTGAGTCTTAGTCCTGCGCTTTCGGTGGTTTTCTGACGAAGCCTTTCTACGCGTAGGGACTAATCAAACTTCCCTCAAACCGGTCCTTCCCCTTCAATCGCCGCCCGTGAGCGGTGTGCAACTCAGCGAACAACTTCTGCAAAAAGCCGGCGGCTGGCAGGCCATGAAGGAGGCCCGCGCGATACACGCCGACGGCAAGGTGCTGTCCGTCGAATGGAATCCGCCGCGCCTCACCGGGGAAGTGCAGAGCGGCACCGGTGTCATCAAGACGGGTCTCATCATCAAGGATCATATTAACGTCGAGAATCTCTGCCCGTGCAAGGAGTCCCGCCAATGGGGCAGGATTTGTGCGCACGCACTCGCGTTGGGAGTGGCCGTCTTGAACCCTCCGCTCGCCGGTAGCAGCCGACATGAGGAGAAACAAACTTCCGGGTCGGATACGCGGAAATTGAAATCCGATCCAAGTCCAATATCAGAACAGCCGCCGTTGAATCTCGGGCCGGATGGCGAGCCGTTGGATCTCGCGTTGATCTTTCCCCCGAATCTCGCCCAAGCTCTGGCGGGTGGCGGGATTTCGGTTTTTGTCGAAGCTGTTTTGGCGAAACGTCGGCTGCCATTGGGCGCGATTGATCGCGGAGTCGAATATTCGATCGACATGGGAAAACGCGGTCTGCTCGATCAACTGGTCGTGTGGTCGAACGGTGAACTGCCCGCGACGCTGAAGTTGAGTTGCGAACAGTTTACCGCATTGCTCGCGATGCTGCCGCCAGATACCGCGTCGTTCGGCCGGAAGGAAGACGTTATCATCTGCGATGAACCGATGACGCTCAAAGCGAGCGCCGAATTGCTGGCGTCCGGCGAGATTCGGTTGTCGGTCGAAGTGCCGAAACCATTGCCGGTGATCATTCCCGGTCGCACGACTTGGATGTTGCACGGCAATGAATTTTCGCGACTGCAAATTCCGGGCGGTTCGCTCGCATTGCTGCAGGCGCCGCAGGTTTTGAAACGCGAACAAGTCCCCGGCTTTCTGCAAAACGAACTGCCGGTGCTGTCCGCGACCGGTTTGCTCGAGGCGAATTTCGCCGCGGACGATTTTGAAATCGTGGTCGAGCCGCCGACGATACGGTTGGAGATCGAAGGCGGTCTTGCCAAATTGCGGGCTAAGCTTTCCGCCATCTATCGCTTCGAGTCTGATGGTAGGGCGACGCTCCCGCGGAGCCTTGATCGAAGGGAAAGTTTGGGCTCGGCAGGAGCCTCGCCCTACCGCGAGGAAAGGATTTCAACAAGCGCCGACGACAAAGTCCTCCCTCTCACTAGGGGAGAGGGCCGGGGTGAGGGGAAAAGTGAACTCCATCCGTGGATGGCGGACCCAAATAATGCCCAGCGTTACCGCCTGCGCGATTTTGCCGCCGAGCAGGACGCGTTGGCCCGGTTGGTTCGCGCGGGTTTCGAAGGTCCCGACGCGGAAGGTCAGCTTCGCCTGAATGGTCAGGATGCCGTGCTGACGTTTTTTGCGCGCGAATATCCGCGACTCCAAAGCGAATGGCAGGTCACGTTGGAAGAGCGTCTTGACTGGAGCCTCAACAATAACGTGGAGCGCATCGAACCGAAATGCGAAGTGCATCCGACGGGAAGCGGTGAGCAATGGTTCGATTTTGGGGTTCAATTTGAAACGGCTGGCGGCGAACGATTCTCCAATGCGGACATTCAAACGCTGGTTCGCGGTGGCCGTTCGCACACGAAATTGCGCAACGGCAAATTCGCCTTGCTCGACACTGGCGCGGTCGAGGAATTGCAGGAAATCCTGATCGACACGGCCCCAAAACAGGAAGCGGGCGGTTACCGATTTCGCGCTGAACAGGCGGCGTATTTGAACGAGTCGGTCGTCCAGAAACTTGGTTGGAAAGTCGAAGCACCATCCGCTTGGCGTGATCGCGTTCGCCCCGACACGACGAATGTCCAATTGGATTTTGGTGCCTTCGCTGACGTGCTTCGACCCTACCAAAAGGACGGCGTTCGCTGGCTGCACAAACTTCGCACAAACGGTTTCGGCGGCATTCTCGCCGACGAAATGGGTCTCGGCAAAACGCTCCAGGCGCTGGCACATATCTGCGTAAGTGTAGGACCGGCTTCCAGTCTGTCTTCAGCCAAGTGTGCTGCCGGCGTCCCGCCGGCAGAAGCCAGAAATTCAAAAGTCTCAGAGGACCGCCAAACTGGTGCCGACGGCAGCTTGCCGGCGGAATCCGGTAATTCAAACAGCGCAAAGACAGGCAGGATGCCTGTCCTACCTTGTCTTGTCGTGTGTCCCACAAGCCTTGTCTTCAACTGGCAGGCCGAGGCCGCGAAGTTTGCACCGAAACTCCGCGTGCTCGTTCTTCAAGGACCCAACCGCCATGCGCAATTTCCGAAGATTGCCGAACACGATCTGATCATCACGAGCTATGCGTTGATCCGACGCGATGCCGAGGCTTATCGCGCGATCGAATTCGACACCGTCATTCTTGACGAAGCACAGCACATAAAAAATCGGCAGTCGCAAAACGCGCAGGCCGTGAAATCCATTCGCAGTCGTCACCGGCTCGTGCTCACGGGCACGCCGATGGAAAACTCGGTGCTCGATCTTTGGTCGATCTTCGACTTTCTCATGCCCGGTTATCTTGGTTCGGCGAACGACTTTCGCGAGCGCTACGAGCTGCCGCTCAGCAAAGGCCGCGATCCCGTGTTGCAGGACCGGCTCAGCCGTCGCGTGCGACCGTTCCTCCAGCGCCGGCTCAAGCGCGATGTTGCGAAGGATCTGCCCGACAAACTCGAACAGATCAGCTTCTGCGAACTCACCTCCGATCAGCGCGCGGTTTATCAACAGGTGCTCGAAGCCGGGCGCAATGAAGTGTTGGACGCCGTCGGCAAACAGGGCTTTGCGAAGAGCCGGATGGTCATCTTCACCGCGTTGTTGCGACTCCGGCAAATCTGTTGCGACCTGCGCCTGCTGCAACTTGACGCGGAAAAGATCAAGGAGCCGTCCGGCAAACTGGATTTGTTCGGCGAACTGCTTGAGGAAATCATTGATGGCGGCCATCGCGCGCTCGTGTTCAGCCAGTTCACCTCGATGCTTGATCTGCTCGCGGATCGCCTCGCCGCTGAATCAATCGAACACTGCCGGCTGGATGGCTCGACGAAGAATCGCGGTGACGTGGTGCGCACGTTTCAATCGGGCCGGGCGCCGGTGTTTTTGATCAGCCTCAAGGCCGGCGGCGTGGGTCTCAACCTGACCGCGGCGGACACCGTTGTGCATTTCGATCCGTGGTGGAACCCGGCGGTGGAGGACCAGGCAACCGATCGCGCCCACCGGATTGGCCAGCGCCGCGTCGTGACCAGTTACAAACTCATTACACGAGACACGGTCGAGGAGAAGATCCTCAAGCTTCAGCAGAAGAAACGCGACGCCATCAAAGCCGTCTTCGGCGACGAAACTGCCCTGACCGAAGCGTTGACGTGGGAGGAAGTGCAGGAGTTATTTGGGTGACAACGTCCGGCGACAGGTCTTGGTGTGGCCTTGCTGGAATCAATTGCTAGCCTACAGGTGGCTACCGCCGTCTCTTCCCAAGCAGATACAAACCCACCACCACGGCGATCCCGACGCCGGCGAGGATGTAGCGGCTGCGCGGGATGGGTTTGAGCGTCCATTGGCCATCGGGTTCAGTTGGACGATCGGGAATCTCGGCCTCCGCCAGCGCTGCTTTCTTGTGTTCGCATTCGCCGATGATCCGATAGAGCCGGTTGATCTCCAGCATCTCGGCTTCGGTCAATCGCTTCTTGGGCACGGAACGATTGACATAAAAGAACTTGGTCATGGAGTTGAATTCGAGCTGACTGCTGATGAACGCGAGGCCCGGATTCAAATCGGAGGTGACGTAGGGGTATTTGGTGTAGTTCTTCAACTCCTGCGTCGTTCGCACGTCCACGTGATTGAAGTCCGGCCGGATGGCGCCGTCGTGAAACCAGCCGGGCGAGAAGACGCCGATCCGCATCTGCGGTGTGGCGCGCACGGCCGTTACCGGTTGGTTGACGATCGTTTTGACTTTTTCCATCGCGGCTTGCATCTCGGCATCAATGGCCGCGAGCTTGGCCTTCTTATCGGCGGCGGCGTTCGAATCGGCCACCGCCTGGAGCAGCGCCGGCTGGCCAAACAAGTTGAGAGCAATGAAGGCGAAACACCCAAGGCGCACCAACAACTGCCGCGCGCGGGCCAAGTGCTGGACCGGGGCGGGAATGGGATCGGACCGACGGGATGTCATTTTTGAATGGAGTTGGCTTGTTCCTGCTGATTGCGGCGACTCTATGAAGCGGGCCGGGCGCGTCAAGTACGCTGGGGAGGGGCCGTCCCTTGGGGCGCACGTTTTGTAATCGCTCGCGTTTACCGCAAACGGGAGTATGATCGAAGAGTTCGCCTGGAAGCCGTGCGTGATGATTAAAAATGGCGATCGAACTGTTACGATGCCGGGTTCGTATACCATTCTAGCGGACGCCCGATTTGTATACAGCAGGGCTTGGGGTGTCCTCACGGACGAGGAACTGTTGGAGCATGCTGAGGCACTCCGGCGAGATCCTCGGTTCGAACCTTCTTTTGCCCAGTTGGCCGATTCCCGGGAGATGACGGATCTCGCCGTTTCGCCGCCGGGTGTTCGCGACCTGGCATTGCGCAATCCGTTTGGCAAGGGCGCCAAGCGGGCGCTTGTGGCTCGCTCACCGCTGGCATTTGGCATGGCGCGAATGTTTGAGTTAGTGAGCCACAATTCCGCGGACGAAATCAAAGTGGTAAGAGATCTCGCGGAAGCCAAAGCGTGGTTGGGCGAGCGAGCGCCATCCAATTGGGATGAGCTGGAGCACTTGAAGCCCGATCGGCTGTTTGGCGTTTCCGGAAAAAATCCGCCGGGCAACTGAGATTAGTGCGCACATCGTATCGGCATTTGTTCTCGCTTCTGCCATCCAGGTTTCCTTCAATTTGCGAAAAGGAAACCAATCATGCCCACGAGTTTTACGATCTTGGCCGACAAACAGTTTGTCGCCAGTCGCGGGTGGGGCGACCTCACGGATGCAGACATTCTCGCTCATGCTGCCGCGCTGGCAGGGGATGCGCGCTTTCACTCTTCGTTTGCACAATTGGCCGATTTCAGCGGCGTGACGAAAGTCAGCGTAACGAGCCGCGGAATTCTTTTGCTGGCGGAAAGCAATCCGTTTGGCGACGGCGCTCGACGGGCTGTCGTGACCAGCTCGACCGTCGCCTACGGCGTGGCGCGAATGTATGAGATCGTTTGCGTCAATTCGGGGGACGAACTGAAGGTGGTGACCAGTCTTGCGGAAGCGAAGACCTGGCTGGGACAGCGCGCACCTCGTGATTTGGAAAAACTGCTGCCCTTGAAAGCCGACTGGAGTACCGACGGAAGCCAGGCGTGATCGAATTGTTACCTAATCGGCCTTGCTTCGATGGAAAGTTGCGCAATGCTGTTGGCTTGTTCGTTTAACTCAAAATTTGACTTATTCTTCTCGGAACATGAGCAAACAATTCAAAGCCTACGCCGCGACCGCCAAGGGAGAACCACTCAGCCCGTTTGAATTTGATCCCGGTGAACTCCGGCCGGAGCAGGTTGAGGTCAAGGTCAGCCATTGCGGCATCTGTCATTCGGACTTGTCGATGATTGACAACGATTGGGGATTCTCCGCGTATCCGTTTGTGCCGGGTCACGAAATCGTCGGTACCGTGGTGGCTGCCGGGGATCAGGTGAAGCGGGTCAAGGTGGGCGACCGCGTCGGCGTCGGTTGGTATTCGGGCAGTTGCATGGCCTGCCCGCAATGTCTGGCGGGTGATCACAACCTGTGCACCACCGCCGAGCAAACGATGATCGGCCGGCACGGTGGATTCGCCGATTATGTCCGCGCAAACTGGGAATGGGCCACGCCGATTCCGGCGGCGCTGGATCCGGTGAAGGTCGGTCCGCTGTTTTGTGGCGGAATCACGGTATTCAATCCGATCATTCAATGTCACGTGCAGCCGACGGATCGGGTGGGCGTGATCGGTATTGGCGGACTGGGCCACATGGCGCTGCAGTTTCTCAGCAAATGGGGTTGTGAAGTCGTGGCGTTCACTTCGAGCGCGGCGAAACGCGATGAGGCCCTCAAATTGGGCGCGCATCAGACGGTTAATTCCAAGGACTCCGACGAAATGGCGAAACTGGCTGGCTCCCTGGATTTCATTCTCGTGACCGCCAACGCGCCGTTGGATTGGCCGACGATCCTCGGTGCCCTGGGACCGCGCGGTCGTTTGCACTTCGTGGGCGCTGTTTTGGAGCCGGTTCCCGTGGCGGCCTTTTCACTCATCATGGGGCAAAAGTCAGTTTCCGGTTCGCCGTTGGGCAGTCCGGCTACGACGGCCAAGATGCTCGACTTTTGTGCGCGCCACGAGATTGCGCCAATCATTGAGAAGTTTCCGATGTCCAAGGTGAACGATGCGCTGGAGCATTTGCGCGGTGGCAAGGCGCGGTATCGGATCGTATTGGAAAACGATATCCACTGAGCTGGGCCAAAAAATCCAAATCACGTTGGATCGCCGCGTTGGCGATGCAGCGACTCCGATAATCAGGCTCGACCGTTCGCCGAACCTCACGCTGCGGGAATCGCGTGAGTTTTGAGATCGTCAAGATCGACAAACTCCAGCGCGGAGATGTGACAGGCTTCGAGCACCACCGGTGGCGGGCATCCGGCATCCAGGGCTTCGCTCCAGCGTTCGACGCAGATGCACCAGTGATCGCCTTCCTGCAGCCCGGGAAATTCGAATTCGGGCCGGGGCGTTACGAGGTCGTTTCCGCGTTCCAGCGAGAACCGCAAAAATTCTCGCGTCATGCGTGCGCAAACGGTGTGGAGTCCGCGGTCATCCGGGCCGGTTCGACAATAGCCATCGCGATAAAATCCCGTGGCGGGTTTGGAACAACAACCTTTCAACGCGGTACCAAGAACGTTCGTCAACATGGGGTGAAGTTATCAAATCGTTGGCAGTCACGCTTCAAATTTCGAGGCGGTGCCGCCGCCGGTGACCAGGGGCACAGACGGATGATCCGTCGCGTCGGCAAAGCGGAATTCATCGAGGAAGCGACGGATGATCGCCTGTTCAACGCGTCCTTTTTTGCGCGCCGGTGCGGGCACGCGGAGTAGCACTTTGACGATGCCCTGGTCGTGCAGGTAAAAGGTCACGCGCGGGTCGACCGACGGCGTATCGATCCAATGCTTCTTTTCCAGCGAAATCATGTGCTGCCGCGCCGCTTCGAGGAAGGGGGCGCATTCTTCGGCGGCAACGCGCAGGAGAATCGCCTCGGCCTGGCGCCAATCGTCGCGCACAGAAAGAGGGATGGTGATAAAATGCACAATGTATTCGCCCATGTAGGTCTCGCTGATCACCGGATGCGTCAGCAGCAGGCTGTTGGGCAGGATCACCGTGCGGCCGGTGTATTGGCGGGTGTTCTGGCCGGGGCCGAGTTCGAGGATGGTTGTACCGAAGAGGTTTTGATCGATCACATCGCCGCGCAAATCATTGACCGAGATGCAATCGCCCACCGTGTAGGCATTCGTGCTGGCGCGAAAGAACGCCCCGCTGAAACACAGTAACAGTTCCTTGGTGGCAATCACAATGGCGACGGCAATTGCCGCCAGCGAAAGAGCCACGTGCCGCAATTCGCTGGCCCAAATAATGATCAAGCCAATGATCAACGCGAAGATGATGCTGTTTCGAATGTTGACCAGCCAACGTCGGCGATTCTCGACAGTGATCGATTGCCGCGAAACGATCAATCGCACCAACGCCGTGCGCAACAGAACGATGACAAGGACAAAAGCGAGCGACGCGATGGCGTGTTGCATCCAGACTTCGCCCAGCGCGGTGTTCAACCAATCGCCCGATTGAGCCGCTGACGCCGCCGCCGACAAATTGGATTCGTTCATGACTTCGCTCAGTGCTCCGCCAGCATCGGCGGAAAGCTGAGTAATGACGCGCCCGCTTGGAGATTTCAATCACGGCGTGTGAGAGAATTCGCCCCGGAAGACGAAACGCCTTTTCGTCGCTTACGCGACCATGGTGCCAAATTTGGCGCGCTCGCGAAGATGCGCGGCGAGATCAACGATCGTCTTGAGCACGACGAGCGCAGCCAGCCCGGCGGTCGGCGATTTAAAGGTCAGGATCAGGATGCCGCCCCCGAGGATCGTAACGTGGAGAATGATGACGCGGAGATACGGCTGATACATGAGCTGCGGTGGCGAGGTCCGACGATATTCGCCGCCCCGGAGGTAATTGGTGGTATACGAAACCCCGTGGCTGATCGCCAATCCCAGAATCGGCAGCAACAGATGGTTCTCAGAAATGGCTGGCAGGATCTGGTCGGCGCCCGCTCCACTGTGCGCGGCATTGCGGCCAAACAGGCCCACAACAAACACGCCGTGAACCAGTGTGAACATTCCATAATGAACCGTGAAGAAGGCGGCGAAGAAGAACTTCCCCAAGATGTCGGCGGCACCGTGAACAGAGCAGGTGAGGATCTTCAACACGTTGAACAATCCGATTACGACGTTCTCGGACCAGAACAACAACATCAACGGCAGGACTTCCCAGTGAAACAGAACGACGCAGAATAGCGGCACCGCATTTGCCGCGACCAGAGCAAGAATCGAAGCGCGTCGCCAGATGGCTGGATTCAGGATTTGGGCGGCCAGTCCCTGGGATTGCATCGCGGTGGATGGCACCAAACTCGTGGGCAAATTTCAACGCGACACTGCGCCTCCCCGAAATAATTTCTCACCGCATGCTGTCGCGGAACGACAGGAGAAGCTTGTGAGCCACCGACGGATTTTTGATGAATTCCGGAGCCAGCAGGGAATCGTGCAGAAAGTTGCTGAAACCATCCGGCCGCGGCGATCCCGGTTCATCAAGGTTTTGATAACCCATTGCCCATTCGTTGAACTGCCGTTCTTTCAACGGAGCCTTTCGCAGCACGAGCAGGCCGCGGTGGCGAGGATCGCCTTCTATTTTGTTTTGCAGAGCGAGCACGGATTCCTCGGGCCCTTCCAGAACCTGCATGAAATTACCGCCCTTATAGAGCAACATGCCCGTGATGCCGATCTTGGCATTATTTCTTCGGCTCGCGGCCAGAATATCATCGAGGTCAGCAGTGGTGAGTTGTCCGGTGGCGGAACTAACGTAAACCAAATAAATCATCGTATCCGTTGTTGAGGTTCGATTCCTAGTCAGACCCTTTCGGCAGATTTGTCGAGGGCTTAACCAAAAAGTGCCATTGGCCACATGTTTTGTCGGTGGTCGGAGTGCCAATTCGCTCGGCATTGCAAAGTGTGTGCCGGGTTCTGCCTTTCCGCATGGGATTCATCGCCCTGTTTGTCTCCAGTTAAGCTTTGGCGCGCGGCAATGTCGTCCCTATTCTCGCTGCTCCATGTCCGAGACTGGACGCACCGAACTCACATTTCACTACGAACGCTTTCGGGCCGTTACCGCGGGTATCATCGAAACTGCCGGGACGACGTTCCTGTTGCTGATTGCCGTTCGCTGGTTCGAGGCGGGGGCGATCGCCAAGTCGTTGATCGCGGCCGGAACGAGCTTTGGCATGCTCTCGTCCCCGTTGGTGGTGTCATTGGTGTCCCATCGTCAATGGCCGGCGTCGCGGGCTGCGGCCTGGGTGTTTGCGATCGGCTCTGTTGGCTTCGTGGCGGCGGCTGCTTTCCCGGTGTTACCAATTTTCGTCGGGCTGGGCGCACTCGCGATGGCGTGCTCATCCGCGGTGTTGCCCCTGTTGACCCAGATTTATCAGGACAACTACCCGGCAAAACGTCGTGGCCGGCTCTTTTCGCGCACCTTCGTCATCCGCATCGCAACATCGGTCGGATTCAGCTATCTCGCCGGCGGTTTTCTGGGCGATCACCTGACGTGGTTTCGCTGGTTACTGGTGTTCTTTGCCACAGCATTTGCCGGGGCCGGTTGGTGTCTGTGGCGGATTCCGTCGCGCCCCATCGCCAACGACCGCGGTTCGCATCCATTGCGGGCATTGCGCGTAGCGAATCAGGATGCGCTTTTCCGACGCACCTTGATCAGCTGGATGATTCTCGGCTTTGCGAACCTGATGATGCTGCCGTTGCGCGTCGAGTATCTTGCCAATCGCGCTCACGGTCTGGTGTTGACCGTGGCGACCGTGACCTTGCTCGCGGAAGTCATTCCCAACCTGGCTCGCCTGTGCATGAGTGCGGTGTGGGGCTGGTTGTTCGATCACATGAACTTCTTTGCGTTGCGCGCGATTTTGAATCTCGGGTTTGCGATCGGCATCGTGACATTTTTTGTGGGCGAATCGCGACTCGGTCTGGTGATTGGCGCGATTGTTTACGGAATGTCGCGGGCGGGTGGTGACGTGGCGTGGAGCCTTTGGGTGACCAAGCTGGCGCCGCCGGATCGCGTGGCGGATTACATGTCGGTGCACACGTTTCTCACCGGCGTGCGTGGTGTGGTGGCGCCCATTGTGGGATTTCAAGCACTGCGATATTTTTCGCTCGAATCGATGGGATGGTTCAGCGCGGCGTTGATTGTGATCGCTACGGCCATGCTGCTGCCGGAGATCAAAACGTTTCAAAAAGTCCGCGAAGGCCAGCCACTGGTCGAGGAAGTTTCAGAGTAGCGGGAAAGCCGGCTTCCAACAAAGTGAGGTATCGAAAATTCGGACCAAAACCAGCCATGCAAAAGGCTGGCCCTCTGGCCCCCGATCTTGTCCGATGGTGTTGTTTGTCGTAATCCCGATTGCCTTGGACAATCGCGCTCTGCTAGCGTGCCGTTGTTCAGAGTCCCAAATTGACTGAAAGAAACCGGAAACGCGCGGGTTTATGTCTGGAGAGACATGCCAAATGAAAGCGGCCGCGGACAACTTCGCCGGAGGTGGGCTCATCCCCACGCGCAGCACGCTGTTGAGTCGGCTCAAGGATCTGGACGACAACCATACCTGGCGCCATTTCTTCGAAACCTACTGGAAACTCATTTACGGCGTGGCCCTGAAGGCGGGCTTGCGCGATGTCGAAGCCCAGGAAGTGGTCCAGGAAACCGTCATCGCCGTCTCGCGCAACATCGGCAACTTTGAATACGACCGTGCTAGGTGTTCGTTCAAGAGCTGGCTGCTGACGGTGACCCGATCCCGCATTTCCAATCAGTTTCGGCGCCGTCGCAAACATGCCCCGGTGCTCGATAATGGCGACGGCACCAGCGGAACGGCGCTTCTCGAACAACTCCCCGACGAACGGCACAATGGACTCAGCCATCTCTGGGACGAGGAATGGGACCGCAACCTCATGGACGCCGCGATCGAGCGGGTGAAGAAGCAGGTGCCGGCCGAGCAGTTTCAGATGTTTGATTTTTATGTCCTCCGGGAATGGCCGGCGGAAAAGGTGGCCAGGACCCTGGGCGTTTCCGCCGCGCGCGTGTATCTCGCCAAACACCGGGTGGGCAAACGAGTCCAGTTGGAACTCAAGCAAATCGAAAAGGAACAGGAATGGCGGTGAAACAATTCTTCATCCGACTTTGTTGCCTGGAAATCTGGCTGCAACTGCGCTTCGGCCGACGGCAGGCCCGGCCGGTCCGCCGCTATCGGCCCACTTCACGGAATCGGCTCGGCAATGTTCGCAACGAATTATTGCATCACCTCGCTGACACCTTTTCTCCCGATCGAACCTCATGAAGCCAGCGGATTCAACCAATCCAGTTTCAGGCATCCGGTTTGAGGAACCGCTGCCGCCGCCGTCGGTGCCCGATCACGAATTGATCCGGTGCGTGGGCCGGGGGAGCTACGGGGAAGTGTGGCTGGCGCGCAATGTCATGGGCACCTACCGCGCGGTGAAGGTGGTCCATCGGGCGAGCTTCCGGGACGATCACCCCTTCGAGCGCGAATACGCCGGACTCAAACGCTTTGAACCGGTCTCCCGCTCGCACGACAGTCAGGTGGACATCCTGCACATGGGCCGTTCCGAGGACAGCTTTTACTACGTCATGGAACTGGCCGATGACGAGATCACCGGCCCGGAGATCGACCCGGACAATTACCGACCCAAAACCCTGCGAGGCTCGCACGAAGGCCACATCCAATACACTGCCGACGAAACGTTGGAGATCGGCCTGGCCCTCACCACCGCACTCGAACATCTACACAAACACGGGCTTGTGCACCGGGACATCAAACCGTCGAACGTGATCTTCGTGAACGGCATCCCGAAACTGGCGGACATCGGGTTGGTGAGCAGCGTGGATGCGACGCGCTCGTTCGTGGGAACGGAAGGCTTTGTGCCGCCCGAAGGGCCGGGAGCGCCGACCGGCGACCTCTACAGCCTGGGTAAGGTGTTGTATGAACTCTGCACCGGCCGGGATCGCAAGGACTACCCGGAACTGCCGACGGCCATCGCCGAACTGCCCGACCGCGAACGCTTGCTGGAACTGAACGCCATCATTGCCAAGGCCTGCCGCGAGAGTCCGAAGGACCGGTATCAAACGGCAACGGCGATGAAGCAGGACCTGCTGCTGATGCAAAGCGGCAAGTCCGTGCGCCGGATGCAAAAGCTGGAGCAACGGCTCGTGCAGGTGAGGCAACTGGGCATCGCCGCCACGGTGATCATCCTGCTCGCCACCAGCGCCTATTTGTTTCAGCGCCAACAGACCGCCGAGGCCAAGCGACTGGCCGACGAGAACATCAAACTGGCCGATGAGAGTCAGCGTAATGCGAACGCGAGCCAGAAGAATGCAAAGGAGAGCAATGACAATTTAGTGCGCCTGCTGGTGGCCAATGGGAATCGTCTGGTGGAAAGTGGCGATTTTGCCAACTCGCTTCCTTGGTTTGCCGAGGCATTGAAGCGCGTTCAAGGCGACAAGGAACGCGAGGAGATGCATCGCATCCGGATTGATTCGGTGGTCAAACAGTTTCCGCGCCCTGTTCAGATTATCAAGCACGCGGCAGGTGTCGGGTGGTGCGAATTCAGCCCGGATGGGCACCGGCTTGCGACGGCAAGCAACGACCATACGGCGCGGGTGTGGGACGTGGCCACCGGCCAACCCGTCACGCCTCCGCTCAAACACGATGACGTGGTGAGGTCGATCGTCTTCAGTCCGGACGGGTCTCGCGTCGCTACCGCTTCACGCGACAAGACTGTGCGAGTGTGGGATGCCTCCACAGGAGAATCGGTGCTGGCCCCATTAGTTCATGACGAACCGGTTGTCGGGGCAACTTACAGTCGCGACGGCAGTTGGCTTTTAACCACGTCAATCGGAGGACCCGCCCGGCTATGGGACGCCACGACAGGTAAACGGTTGGGCTTGGACATGGGGTCGAACGTCCTGTCCGCCTGCTTCAGTCCGGATGGCAGCCGGATACTTACAGGAATGAAGGACGGTACCGCAACAATATCGAAAGCCACAAATGGAGTGCAGGAAGTTTCGGTATTCGCCGGGAGCTACGTCAATGCGGCGGCATTTAGCCCGGATGGCCGTAGCTTCGTCACCGGATCGGGGATTCCCTCCGCCGACCTGACCTACACCCAGCTGCGGCCGGCGGGATTTGCCCGTGTCTGGAAGTCAACCGACGGAACGCCTGTGACGGGCGAATTGCCCCACCATTCAGCCGTAACCCGTACTTGTTTCAATCGTGATGGCAACCGAATCATCACCTCTGAAGTCTTCTTTCCAGACGGAGATTCGACCCATATTTGGGACGCGCGGACGGGAAAGCAAGTAGGCGGGAATCGAGCGGCCGCGATGGGGTTCGGAAACAATGCTCTTAGTCCGGAAGGCTCGCGCCTCGCCACATGTTCCGACTTTGCAGGGAACCCTCCCCGGGTTTGGGATGCGGAAACACTGTCTCCCGTGTGCCCGCCCTTGCCACAAGCTGGCTGGGGTCTGCACGTGGCGTTCAGTCCGGATGGCCGCCTCTTGGCAACCGCCAGTGAAGACTCAATCGTTCGAATCTGGGACCTCGCAAACGATGGCGGATCGAACCAGGTTCTTCGCGGACAAGTAGGAGAAAAGGAACAGGATGAATACCTTTTGAAGGATGCCCGGTTCAGCCCGGATGGCCGCAACATCCTTGTAGGATACCTGGGGGCGGCGCACAATGGCAGCGCCCGGCTCTGGGATTCCGCCACAGGAAAGCAGATTCTGCCGAAGATGCGATACTCTTCCGGGTGCGTCGGGCTCATCGAGTTTGCTCCGGATGGGAAGAAGTTTCTCCTCGCTCCTCCATACAGAATTTATGGTACCAACGTTTCCGTCTGGGATGCGGCCACTGGTAAAATGTGCTTCGAACTGAACCATTCAGATGCTATCTGGTTCGCGACTTTCAGTCCCGATGGGCGGCATCTGGCAACAGCGAGTCATGACAAAACCGCCCGTGTTTGGGACGCAACAACGGGGCGAGCGGTGGGCCCGGAATTACGTCACGATTCCCTGGTTTGGCACACATGTTTTGCTCCGGATTCCCGGCGACTGCTGACGATTGACTGGACAGACGATAATCGGGGTTCCGTGCATGTCTGGGATTGGTCGGCAGGGCGCGAATTGGTTCCTGCACTCCGACAGGAGAGAGGCCCAATATTGTTCGCCATATTCAGCCCGGACGGAAACAGGATCATAACCGTTGGTGCCGACCAGCGAATCTATATTTGGAACGCGGCGACGGGAAAACTTATTATTCCCCCAATTTTTAACGGCGGAAATATGCGTGGAGTGTGCTTTCATCCCAATGGGCGAACCTTTGCAACGTGGGGCGCCGCCGAGTGGGCAAGCGTGTGGGATATTGATACCGGTACGCGTTTGCTTCCGAAGCTCGCTCACCAAGAAGCAATAACGTCTGTTGAGTTTTCTCGTGACGGCCGTCTGATCGTAACCGCCAGTGAAGACAAAACGGCGCGAGTTTGGGACGGGACCACCGGTGAGGCCGTTTCGGTTCCGCTTCGTCATGCCGGGGTGGTCATGCGGGCCTCGTTTCACCCAAACGGGCATCAGATTTTGACGGCCTCGGCGGATGGAGCCGCGAGAACATGGGGAGTCGATTCCATCGACTGGCCCATCGGAGACGTGCTCGCCTTGTTGACGGTTCTTTGCCCATTCGAAATCGATAAGACTCTGACCCCGACTTCTGCCAATGGAGATCAAATTGCCGCCGCTTTTGACCTGCTTCGGAAGCGTCATCCCGAATTCGTGGCTTTGAAAACCGAAGGGCGTCTGCCATGGCATCGTAGAATGGCCGATGAATCCGAGCTGGCTGGTCACTGGGCCTACGCGCAATGGCATCTTACCGCGCTGCTGAAGGATGATCCGGACAACACGAAGCTCCTTGAGCAACGCGCGGATGCCGAGGCTAATCTGGGGTGGTGGAAAGAAGCTCATCGCGACCTGGTTCGAGAGGCAGAACTGGGGAGCTGGAACCTCCGATGTCTGATGTATTCAGCCTTGAAAGCCGGAGACTTCGCGACTGCCCGTGAAGTGGTACGAAGGCTGATCCAGAAGACCAACGGTGACAAGGAGGCGAGATGGGCTGCTGCTTTGAGATCAACCCTCGTTCCGGGATTGGTTGACGATTATTCAACCACAATCGGAATTGCGGAAGAGCTGGCTCACGAATCGCCCAACGACGTGCAATGTCTCCAAAACCTCGCGATGCAATACTACCGGGCGGCCCGGCTAAAGGACGCTGAACAGATTCTGGAATCCCCCGTCATCAAGCCGCTGCTGGGACCGAAGCAGATCCGATCTGTTCAGGGTCCCCTTCTCTTCACAGCGGCCATCATTCTGTCCGCGTCAGGTGACGCGAAAAAAGCCCGCGAACTCGTATCCCTAGGAACCCACTGGGAGAATACTGTTCTAAATGGAAACGAACCTTTGGGTTGGGAGGCCCGTGTTTACTGGGAGTTGCTGCGCACCGAGGCTGAATCAATGATCAAGGAACATGAGCATGTTGAAGCTGCGAGTACTGACGCAAAGTGACCTGACGAGGCAGTCGAAAACCAGAAGCCATCGTGGCAGCTCGCGAACGCTGTTGTGCCCGGAACGCCGGTTTCCAGCACGGCAGCATGGGAGGCGCTAGTCTCCGACCCGGCCGGATCCGGGGCGCACGAACATCATGCCGGTCCGGAGGCCGGCGCTCACTGGGTTCTCCGTTAGCTCCTGTTTAAGGTTTGTTTAGATTCTTGAAAGATTCCCTTCCGGGCGGGGTTTAACTTCCTAATGAAAACATTCTCCTTGCTTCGCAACTCATGCCTCGGTCTCGCGCTGCTTGCCGGCTCGTCGCTGAGCGCCCAAACCTACACCACTCAAACCATCACTCCGCCATCGGGGACCTCCGCGGCCTACGCCAGCGGCCTGAATAATTCCGGTGTGGTCGTCGGTCGTACCATCGTCACGACCGGGTCCGGCAAGAAAGCGACCACAGTTCGTGGTCCTGGCTTTGTCTGGTCTGGAGGTACCTCGACTGTATTGCCGCCGCTGGCCGGCCAATCCGAAGCGGAGGGCACGGCCGCGTCGGACTCCGGACTGGTGGTCGGTGGGGCCACTATCTTCACTCCCGTCGAAACCAGCCGCGCCACCTGGTGGCAGAACACCGGGTCGGGATTTCAGCCTCACGACTGGAACGACCTGGTGCCCTCCAGTTGGGGCATGACGCTCTTTGTGGCCTCGGCCCTTTCGAGTGACGGCCAATACGTCTCTTTTATGGCGGATCTTGGCGCTGCGGGAGAACGTGACATCGTGGTCAAGGTGCAACTCGATGCCACGGGTAAAATCCCCCTGAGTTTGCAGTCCTACTGGGATGTATGTGACATCTACGGCGTGACCTCGGTTCGTCACGATGGCGCAGGCCTGGTCGTGGCATCCGGGCTGGGTGGACCCGATGTCGATCAACCGGGAGCATTTCTGTGGGTCAAGGATGGCGCGAACACACCAGTGATTCTGAGTCGTTACGATGCCAGCTACAGTGGCTCGGGAGCCTGGAGCGCCAACACCAGCGGTGTCCTCGCCGGATATGTCCGCAACGGATCAATTGATCGTGCAGTAGTCTGGAGCGCTACCGGAGTGATGCAGGACATCGGCACCTTGGGTGGTTCCGAAGCCGTGGCCCGGTCGATCAATGAAAGCGGCTTGGTCGTTGGTTGGGCGAACACCAAGGGCAAGGGCAGGAATGACGGACCGCAGCACGCGTTTGTCTGGAATGGCGGCAGCATGGTCGACTTGAACGGATTGAGCGGATCGAGCTCCACCTTGACCCAGGGCCGCGCCATTAACAACGCCGGCCAGATCCTATGCTGGAGCGGCAGCACGTCCGTCCTGCTCACGCCGCAGTGATTTGGTAGGAGAAAATCAATGATCAAATGGTAGGTGGCAAATCACGATTATGCAAAACTTGCTCAATTCTTCCTGTGGGGTTCCCGCTGACCGGCGGTCAAATGGTGCCATTACTAATGGTCTACAAATTCCAATGAATCGCGAGTCGTCGGGCCGCAGCACACGCGGGACATTCCACGGAAGAATGGAAGGGTTCTCCGCCAACTTCACCGTTTTCCGCTTGTCGACACCCTTCGCGGCGTTTTGCTCACCATATCGGAATACCCAGATCAGCGACACCGCTGTCGTGCCCGCCCCAGTCGCAACCCGCCTCGTAAACTCCCACGCGCCAAACCTGCGGCGCACCTCTCAACTCGAAAGCGCATGCAAACAAAGTCCGTCTTCTGGCAATTTGACTCGAAAGTGGTTTGGCTGCTTTCGGCGATCGTGTTCGCGGTCAATCCCAGTCCACTCCTCGCCGCTCCCAATTTTGCCGCCAACTTTGAATCGGGCTCCCTGCCACAAGGATTCAGTAACGGTGGCTCGGTGATAAGCAGCCAGGGATACAGCGATCACGGCTTCGGTAGTTACTTGCTTTGGTCGGTGGCCGCGAACACCCCGGCACCTACGTTAACTCTACACAACCTGCCGGAACACACGTCAGTGCAGATCACGTTTGATCTAGCACTGATTGATTCCTGGGACGGCACGGATCCCAACTGGGGTCCGGACTACTTCAACGTGCAGGTGGCCGGCAACACGGAGTTTTCGAGTACGTTCTCCACCTGGTCGGTATCTTCAGCGCCCGGGACAACTCTGCTCATGTCGCAACCCGCGGCGTTGGGGTTCAACGCCGACTTTATGGACACCGCTTATCGGATTACGATCACGGTACCGCATTCGGCGGCGTCCGTGGTCATCGCTTGGTTTGCCAACGGAGCCGGGTGGACCGGGGGTGATTTTCAATGGCCGGACGAAAGCTGGGCCATCGACAATATCAACGTCACGCTGCTGGGCGGTCCATCGATCACTCAGGATCCAACGGATCAATCGGTCACCGCCGGCGACAGCGCGGTGTTTACGGCCTCAGCGAATGCCACGGTTCCAGCGCCGACGGTCCGAT
The DNA here is from genome assembly GCA_016124235.1 of bacterium. Classification (GTDB taxonomy): domain Bacteria; phylum Verrucomicrobiota; class Verrucomicrobiia; order Limisphaerales; family RI-55; genus RI-55. The sequence continues at coordinate 46,797 of WGOC01000003.1, forward strand.
GGCAACAATCGATCAACGACGGCGTCGATTGGAACGATCTTGCCGATGGAGGCGGGGTCAGCGGTTCGGGAACGGGAACGTTGACGCTCGCCAATGCGACAATCGGGATGTCGGGCTACCGATATCGATTGAAAGCTGTTTATCAGTCCCGTCCCGTTTATAGCGCTTCGGCGTTGTTAACGGTTTCACCCGTTCAGGAACCTGAGGCCGTGTTGCTGACGGCCGCTCACCCGTGGCAGAAAGTAGAGTTTCGATTGGATCATTTGCCAACGGTCAGTAACCCGTTTGATCCCGACGAAATCAGCGTGGACGCGATGTTTATGCCGCCCACAGGCAGCGCGCAGTCAGTTCCGGCGTTTTGGTATCGGCCGTTCACGCGCGGCCTATCAGGAGGATACGAGACCATCACGGCCGCCGGGCCGGGTGAATGGCGGCTTCGCTACACGCCGACCCAAGCAGGGAACTTCGGTCTGGCGATCACCATTCGGACCAATGGCCAGGTTTGGAAGGCGATTGATACCAAACTACAGGTTGACGCGGTCGCATTACCCACCCGGTTTGGATTCGTGCGGAATGATGCGAGCAACCGCCACTTTCAGACCGACGATGGCAAGGCTCTTCGCTTGATCGGCGCAAATGTGGCGTGGCCAGGGGCCCGGGGCACGCTCGATTACGACGATTGGTTTCCTGCGATGGAAAGTGCGCAAGAGAACTTTGCTCGCATCTGGATGTCCGACTGGTCCCTGGGAATTGAAACCGAGCTGGGCACCTTGCTGAACTACAATCTATCCCGCGCGTGGCAACTCGATTATGTCATGAATCTTGCGGAACAACATGGCATCTACCTGATGCTTTGCCTGGAGATTGACGGGATGTTTCAGTCGGTGGTCTGGCCGCGACACCCATACAATGCGGCGAACGGCGGTCCGGTTCCTTCGAACAATCCTAATGGCTATTTCACGCAGTCGGATGCGCGCACTCTCTTTCAGAAGCGTCTGCGTTACTTGATCGCCCGGTATGGCTACAGTCAGCACCTGCTGGCCTGGGAATTCTTCAACGAGATCGACAACTCCTATTATCTGCTCAATCCACCGGACATTTTCGCCTGGCACGGCGTGATGAGCCAGTGGCTGCACGATCACGATCCGTTTCGACATTTGATCACCACCAGCTTGAAAGGCGGTAGTGACGAACCGCAGTTGTGGAATCTGCCCAACCTGGATTTCGCCTGTTATCATTCGTACGGCGAAACTTCCTTTGCGCGGAGATACTCAGCCGTGGCGCAGGACTTCATGCGGCGTTATCAAAAGCCTGTATTGATCGCCGAGTTCGGCGTCTCCGGCGGCGGCTGGCGGCGGCAGGAGGAGGATCCCTATGCACGGGGATTCCGGCAGGCACTATGGGGCGGAGCATTGGGAGGATCGGTGGGCACGGCGATGTCGTGGTGGTGGGAGAACCTGCATTCGGAGAATTACTATCCTTACTTCGACGGGCTGGGAAAAATTCTCAACCGCACGGGGTGGGGCAGCGGGAATTGGACTCCGATTGAAACGCACGCCGATAATCAAAAGCCGGTCATCGTTGGAGATCTCATCGACGGCGGTCAGGCATTCGATTCGCAGCTGGCTTTTAACACGGCGTGGGATGGCCTTGTGGACGGGCACTTTGCCCTGCCTTCGCCTGAAGCCGGCGCGGGTTCGGTGGATGCGCTTAATGGCTTTCTGCACGGCTACTGGCATGATCCGACCTATCGTTTGCCGTTCGTCGTCAGTGCGTGGTTTGACAACAATGCCAAGGTGGTTATCCGGGTCAATACGGTGGCCGTTGGTGCGATTCTGACGGTCAAGGTCGATGGTTTGGAGGTATACCGGACCAACTTGGAAAACCGGGACTACAACCAAGATTTCCCAGTCAATCTTCCCGCCGGCAAGCACACGGTCGAGTTGTTTAATCCGGGCAGCGACTGGATCTCCATGGACTGGGTTCGGTTCGAGAAATTACTTCCGTCAACTTATGCCGGAAACTGGATGCCCCCGGCCGAATCGATTGGTTTGCGCGGGCCGCACGAGAGCCTGCTGTATATCGTCGCTCCGGGGCAGGCGTTTCCTGGGTATGCCACCAACGCTGTCGTGCCGGTCATTCAAGGGCAAACCGTCGTACTCACCAACTGGCCTTCCGGCGATTACTTTGCCGAGTGGTACCATCCGTCGAACGGTGTCTTCGTCTCGCGGGTTACGGCCACAACAGCAAACGGCGCCCTTGCTCTCGCCCTGCCTGACTTTGTTGAAGATCTGGCCGGCATTGTTTATGGGCCGCCGCGCCTGACGGTCTCGGGCGTGGATGGAGACGGCCATTTACAAATGGAGCTGCATTCGGAGACGGGTGGCCACTACGTCATTGACCGCGCTACATTGCTGCCGGATTGGAGTCCCCATCTGAACGTTGACAACCCGGAGGGAACCTTGCCTATTGTCGATCCCTCCAGTGAACCGACGGGGTCCTATTTCTATCGGGCGCGGAAACCCTAGCAGCGACCTGGCTTACGCCTTGATCGGTTCACATGGTCGCCACGGGCGATACGCTGGCTCGGTTTTAGTTCCGAGGTGCGTTGCGCAGCCTAAGGTTTCCCGCTTCAATTGGGCATGCGCGCGACGGAACACGTGCGCAATAAAGTCAGTCAGTTGCCGCACAAGCCGGGGATTTACCTGACGAAGGAGCAGTTCGGCACGGTTATTGACGTGGGCAAAGCCCGCGATCTGCGCAAAAGCGTTTCCCAATATTTTCATCCGTCCCGGCGAATGGGCTGGGATCTGAAACGCCACGCGATCGTTGACGCGATCTCGATGTCCACGTGGTCAAGAGCAACACCGAAGCGGTGTTACTCGAAGGCAAGCTGATCAAGGAGTTCTAGCCGCGGTACGATATCAGCTTCAAGGATGACAAACGGTTCCTGCGCGTGAGAGCGAATCTCGATGATTCCATCCTTCGCTTCACGCTCACGCGTTTGCGGCAGGACGATGGCTCGCGCTACTTCAGGCCGTTTGCCAGCAGCACGGGCGCCTGGGGAGTCATACTCGGCGGAGTCATGACCGGTTTCCGGCGAAGCAACTCGGCCTATCAGGCGGTGGTGTGGGATGCGGACGGAACCATGTCGGACCTGGGCACGCTCGGAGGTTCGCAGTCGTATGCTGAGGCGATCAACGACAGCGGCGTGGTTGTCGGTTGGTCATTAACCAAGGGCAAGGGTAAGAACGACGGACCGCAACGCGCGTTCGTGTGGAATGACGGCGTGATGGTCGACCTGAACACGCTCATGATTTCAGGTCCGACGGTGACCAAGCCCCGGGCCATCAACAACGCCGGCCAGATCATCGCGTGGAGCGGCAGCACATCCGTCCTGCTCACGCCGCAGTAACCCGCCGAAAATATTTCCATCCCGCAGTCATTCGTGGGAGGTGGAAGGGAGACAATCAACCCGCCGTTGGCAAAACCAACGGCGGGTTCTTTCTGCAGAGCGTGGGGCAGGTTTTTAGAAAAGCCCTCTTTCAGCATTCCGCGTCCCTCGGGACCAAGTGATGGAAAACACGGGCCGACTCCTTCGCCCACGTGGCAGCAACGCAGTTGAATGTTGGGCAAGCGCGCGTTTCCAGAACGAACAAGGGGGCAATTCATTTTGGATTGGAGAAGAAAAGATTCGCTGGTTTGAAAGTTTCGCTTTCCCAGCGGGTTTAACTCTTCGGAATGAGGAACTCTCCTGCACCAGGCGTCACTTCATGGCGATCCAAAGCTGCCCGCCGGCCCTCATCGCCGCAAGCCGCTGGATCATGAATGAAATTTCATTACATCCAAACGTTGAGATCGACCGGCCCATTCCGGTTGTGCTTGCGGATGATCACCCGCTTGTCCGTGAAGGCCTCGCATGTTTGCTCGCCCGCGATGGTGCGTTCGCAGTGGTCGGTCAGGCCGGCACTTGCGTCGAAACTCTCGTGCTGATTGAGAAGCTGTCTCCGAAGGTTGTGGCGCTGGATCTGTTCATGCACGGTTTCGGTGGTGTCGGGTTGGTGGAGGAATTGTCCTGCTGCTTTCCGGGGGTGAGCCTGCTCGTGCTCGCGGAGCATGAAGAATCGATTTATGCGGCCCCATGTTTGCGGGCTGGCGCGGCTGGTTACGTGATGAAGAACCGGCCCGTGGAGGAGATTCTTACCGCACTGAGACGAGTCGCTTCGGGCGATTCGTACACGTCGCCGGAACTGCGGTTGATTTTGCTGGAGACGATGCGTGCCCGGGGAGATGGCACATCACCCCCCGGGGTCGACTCCTTGTCCGCACGTGAACTGGATGTCTTTCATCTGCTGGGGCAGCGACTGAATACACCGGAGATCGCCACTCGACTTTCGCTAAGCGGCAAGACCATTGAATCCTACTACGATCGGCTGAAGCAAAAGCTGGCCTGCACTTCCATGCGCGCACTGCACGTTCAGGCGGAGGACTTTGCCCGGGTGCTCCCGTCGTGAAATGTGCCTCGACCACTGGGTGCTCCTGGCAATCGAAGCGGCAAACGCAAAATCAGGGTCTTCCCCCACAGACGGATACTACCGTAATTGCTAGAAACTCGGGTCAATCGGCCGGGCCAACGGCGTCGCCGTCTGTGCGGTGAAGCGCGGGCCCCCAAACGACCAACAATCGACAAGAGAAACAACCATGAAAATAACCCGGAATCTCAACACAGGCTTCTGCGGCCTGACCTTCGCCGCGGCGGTCTTAATTGCGCAGCCAGCGCGCGCAGTGACCTGGACTCAATGGTCGTCCGCCGGCGGCGGCAATGATCATTGGTATGGGCTTACCGACGCCGCGGAAAGCTGGACGGATGCACGAACTCACGCATTGTCTGCATATAGCGGTTCGATCACGGACCTCGTCGCGATCAACAGCGCCGCAGAGCAATCGTTCTTGGTTGGGGCTTTCGGCAGCACTGAGTGGCTTTGGATCGGTCTGACCGACCAGGCGCAGGAAGGAAATTGGAGCGTGTGGACGAGTGGCGAGCCGGTCACCTATACCAACTGGTCTCCCGGCGAGCCGAACGACTATCAACCTGCAGGCGGTGAAGATTATGCGGCCATGAACTGGTTCGGTGCCGGCCTGTGGAACGACCTCGACAGCGGAAGAACGCTGCGGGGAATCATCGAACGAACAGACCGGCCAACGGGCGTACCCGACGGCGGCGCAACAATCGCATTGTTCGGATTTGGGCTGGCCGGTCTCGCATTCGTCCGGCGCGGATTCACGTCACAGAAATAGACGCGTATGTTGTTTCACCACGGCATTTGTCCAGCAATGTTGGAAAACTCTGACAACGGTTTAGAAAAGGTCGTGGCCATTGTGTGAACTGGACTGCGTGATTCTACCACCCAGCCGCATATCACTTTTACAAAACCGGTTTCGACTATTTCACCGGCAACGCCTCTTGCGAAATTGTTTCTGAATCGTCCGATTTGATAAAGCGTTCACGCAGCCCGTCGACGAGAAAATAAATCGTCGGGATCACGACCAGCGTCAATACGGTGGAAGTTGTCAGACCGCAGATCACCGTGATGGCCATGGGGGTGCGGATTTCCGCGCCGTCGCCCAGGCCGAGCGCCATCGGCAGCAAGCCCAGCACGGTCGTCGCCGTGGTCATCAAGATCGGCCGCAATCGCACGCGGCCTGCCGTGACGATGGCCTCGACCAGATCCAGCCCGCGCCCCCGCAGTGTGTTGATGTAGTCGACAAGCACGATCGCGTTGTTCACCACGATGCCGGCGAGCATAATCAATCCGAGGAACACCACGACCGACACGCTGATGTGTAGCGCGACCAATCCCGCGGCGCTTCCGAAGAACGCCAATGGAATCGTCAGCATAATGATTAACGGCTGCAGCAGACTTTCAAACTGTGCCGCCATGATGACGTAAACGAGAAACATGCTGAGCCCCAGCGCCAGGTAGAGGCTGCCTTTGCTGTGCTCGAATTCCTCGTTCTGACCCGTGATCGCGAAGTTCATATCGGCCGGCCATTTGATCTGCGATCGCAGCGTTTCGTTGATCTTTTTCACTGCGCCGCCGAGCGAACCTTTGGCGATGTTTGCTTGAACCAATGCCACGCGCCGACCGGAAATGCGACGAACTTCGCTGGGTCCTTCGCCGATTTTCAAGTCGGCGATCGAGGCCAACGGGATTGGTTGAATGCCGCCGGGATTGATCGTCAGCCGTCCGACATCCTGCGCGAACTCGCGATCGCTTTCGGCCAGGCGGACGACGATCGGGATGCGCCGATCCTTGAGATTGAAGCGCGTCGCTTCGTAGCCTTTGACGAGGTCGCGCACCTGCTGGGCCACCGTGTTGATGTTCAATCCATACAGGCTGAGTTTGTCCCGATGATAGAGTACTTGGATTTCCGGTGCACCGCTGCGCAAAGTGGTTTCGACATCCGCCAGCTCAGGCAGTTCGGCGAGGGCCGATTCGGCTTGTTTGGAAATCTGTTTCAACAGCGGCAAATCGTCGCCTTCAATCTCAACGACAATCGGTGTTTTGGAACTGAACAAAACCGGTCGCACGACGCGCACATCAGCATCCGGAATGTCGCGGAAGAACCGCCGTAAACGGGTCATGACGCGTTCCTCAGTCGCGATCGGGTCGCGGCCAGGCGCCAGAACCACTTTGAAGCGCGCGGAATGTTCGCCTTCGTCCGAGCGCTTCATGTTGGTCACGTCGTAACCGAAAGTGACGAGCAGGGTTTGAATTTCCTCCTTGTTGGCGAGGATCTCCTTTTCGACCGGCGTCAGGATCGCCGTCGTTTCCTCGATTGGCGTGCCGACGGGCAGGCTGACTTCAAAGGTGAATTCGCCTTGATGAACTTCCGGCAGCAACTCGGTTTCGAGTCGGGAACCCAACGTCCACGTGAAATAAAAAGTCGCCGCGGTGAGACCGAGAATAACGACGGGATTGCGCAAGGCCCAACGAATGCAGAGCGGGTAAAATGAATTGAGAAAATTGAGGAACGCGGTGGCGAGTTTGAGCGGCAGCCAGGTGACCCAGCGAATGACGACCATCACGGCGGGCGCGATAACACGAACGATCAACCACGCTAGCAACATGAACAACGACACGAACAATTTGCCGACCAGCTCCAGAACCAGGCCCACGATCAGTCGCAGCACGAACCAAATCATCAGCGGGTATTTCCACGGCGACTGCCACGCCAGTGAACTGCGGAAGCGCGTCCAGGCGGTGAATTCGCGCCAGAGCACGCCCGCGCCCATCACGTCCTGCAGTTCGAGTTTGCGCCGGCTTGCGAGCATCGGGATGAACCAGATCGCGACGATCAACGACGCAATCAGAGAAATGACGACCGCCAGCCCGAGATCGCCGAACGCCTGGCCCGCGATGCCTTGAACGAAGACGAGCGGGAAGAACACGGCGACCGATGTCAATGTGGACGCGACAACGGCAGCGCCCACTTCATGCGTACCGCGAATCGCCGCCGTCCGGACGTCGTCACCTTCATCGCGACAGCGGAAGATGGATTCCAACACGACGATCGAATTGTCCACCAGCATGCCGACGCCGAGCGCCAGACCGCCGAGTGACATGATGTTCAGCGAGACGCCGAGCAGATTGAGCGGCGCGAACGTGACGAGCAACGACATCGGGATGCTGACCGCGATAATCGCCGTGCTTTTCAGATCGCAGAGGAACAAATAGAGAACGAGCACCGCCAGCAGACCGCCCATAACCGCCGTGCTTTTTACCTCGTTAATGCTGCTCTCGATGAACTTTGAACGATCGGCCACAATCTTCAGGGTGGCGCCTTCTTCCTGCCAAAGTTGTTGCGCGAGGCCGGCGGAAGCTTGTTTTTGCGGACCGAACTGGAACATCGACTTCGGCTTTTCCTCGCCTTCTTTTTTTCGCAGTTCACCGATCTTGTCGGTCACCGCTTTGGCCACGGCGACCATGTTGGCATCGGCTTCCTTGTAAATGTCCACCTGCACGCTTTCTTCGCCGTCCGTGTGGGTGTCGATCTGCCGATCCTTTTGCGATCTCAAAACGGTTCCCAAATCGCGGACGCGGACATCGTGGTCGGCAATTCTGGCGACGACGGTGTCTTCAATTTGTGTCAGGTCTTCAAATTCATTGAGCGTGCGGACCATGTATTCGGCCTTGCCTTCGCGAATGGTGCCACCGGCGACGTTGATGTTTTCCTGTCGCAGTCGGTCGATGACATTCTGGATCGAAAGCCCGCTGCGCATCAATTTGTCCTCGTCGAGCATGACGTGGATTTCTTCCTCGAGTCCGCCCCGGATGCGAACGGCGGCCACACCTTTAATCGGTTCGAGCGCGCGTTTGATTTGCAACTCGGAAATCCGGCGCAATCGACGCAATCCGGCTTCGCCCGCGTAGCGCTGGCCTTCACCGGCAAAGCTCAATTCCATGATCGGATCGAGCGACGGATCGAAGTGCAGAATGAGCGGCTTTTCGGCTTCGCGCGGCAGGAAGACCAGATCGAGTTTTTCGAGCGTGTCCTGCGTGGCGTCCGACATGTGAGTGCCCCAAACGAACTCCAGTACGACGTCGCTGATGCCCGCCCGGCTGATGCTGCTGATGCGATTCAAACCGCCGATGACGCCGAGCGCTTCCTCAATTGGGCGGCTGACATCGTTTTCCACTTCCTCCGGTGCTGCGCCGGGATACTCGGTGCGGACGGTGATCGTCGGGTAAGTCAGTTCCGGCATCAACGTCACCGGCAACCGGTTGAACGAGAAATAGCCAAATACGACCGCGGCGAGGAAAACCATCAACACGGCCACCGGCCGGTCCGTGGTGAAGGAGGACCGTTTGAAGGGCGCGCTCATCAACTTGCCGACGAATTGGCGGGCTTGGTCTTGGCCTGTTCCGCCGCGGCGCCCGCGGCCGGCTTGTCCTTGTCTTTTTCCGGATCGGGATCGCCGGGCAGGCGGACCAAGGCACCGTCCTTGAGACCGGTCTGGCCCGCGACGACAATCTGATCGCCTTCGGCAAATCCCTTGGCCGGCTCGATGTTGAACTTATCGGCCATCGCGGGTTCCACCAGCAACCGCTCCACGCGTCGGTCATTCTTGAGCCGATAAACGAAGAACTGTTCGCCATCGAGCACGACCGCTCGCCGGGAAATCAGCAGGGCGTCGGGTTTGGTCGCCAGCACGATTTCGATTTCCACGTACATCCCGGGGAGCAGGATTTTGTTGTGCCGCAATCCGATCGTGACTTTCACGTTGCCGGTTTTGGGTTCAACCACGGGGGAAATGCGTTTGATATAACCCTCAAACTTGCGATCGGGATAGACCGTCGAAGAAATGCGAGCCGGTTGATCGACACGCAATTGGGGCAGGTACATCGCGCTGACCGAGAGATAAGCGACGATGGAATCGAAATCGACGATGTCAAACAGCTGCTGATTGTTGGAGACGAGGTCGCCAATCTTGATCAATCGTTGGCTGATCGTGCCGTCGATCGGCGCGCGAATTTCTGTGTAGTCGAGCTGTCGGCGGGCCTCCTCCACGCTCAATTGCAGTTGGCGCAACTCAAATTTCGCGTCGGTGTAAGCCTGTTCGCTAACCAGCTTTTGCTGGTAGAGATTCTCCACGCGGTTGAACTCGGCCTGGCTCTTTTCAAACTGGTTCTGGGCTTTCTCGAGTGCGGTGCGTTGTTCGTTGTCTTCGAGCCGGGCGATTACCTCGTCCTTTTTCACTTCGCTGCCTTCCTCGACGAGCAACTCCTTCACGCGATTGGACGCCCGGGCGAGGACTTTGACCTCCTGTTCGGCTTCGAGATACCAGGACGACTTGAGCGTCGACTCAATGGGGCCGCGACTGAGCGCGGCGACTTCGACCGGGATGGCCTGCTCCTTCTTGTCGTCATCCTTTTTGGCGTCCTTGGCGCCGTAATTGCAGCCGCCAGCCATGAGCAGGAGGCACAATCCGATCCGAGTCGGCAGGCAGGCGAAAAAGTGGGCGCGTTTCGAGATCTTCAAATGGGCTGTCGGAGTTCGGTGTTTGCAGCAGGACAGGCGAGCTGTCGCCGGAACGGAGTTATGACACCGCCATAGGCTATTTGGTTTCAAACTTTTCCTGTGAAATGTTGCTTTGCCAGCCACCTGTTATTTCTTTTGTCGAAGAAAAGTGGGCCGACATTGGGACGTATGTTTTGGTGCCATCGCAATGCAATTGACCGTTCCGCCATGAGTGCTGGTTAGTTCTGCGATTAGCGATCGTTCTCGCGCCGAGTAATGGCGATGAGGCCGTCCGAGGTCGGGCGGGCCAGCCGGAGTGGGGCTTGATTTATGAGTAACGAAGCGGCGGTCCGAAGCTTGACTTTGTTTCCCGTCATGGCGCTTCTGATAGTCGCTTGCTATGCGAATTCTCATTACGACGGTAACCGCCGGGGCTGGCCACTTGCAGGCTGCGGCCGCGATCAAGGAAGCCTGGCCGATTGTCTCGCCGGGCGACGAGGTAACCCAGGTCGACGTGCTGGATCACGTCCCCAAACTTTATCGCAAGGTTTATGTGGACGGTTACGTGAAGTTGATCGAGAAGGCACCCGAATTGTGGGGATACCTGTTCAAAAAAACCGATAATCACCGGCTGCTCGCCAAGGTTGGAAAATGGCGCGGTGAGATGGCGCGTCACACCTACCGGACGTTTGCCAAATTGCTTCGCGAACACCGACCGGATGTGGTGATCAGCACGCATTTCATGCCGGTTGAAATCCTCGCTGGCATTCAAAGTCGGCATCACGATTTCAAACCGTTTCACGCCTGCGTGGTCACTGATTTCGAAGCGCACGCCCTGTGGCTCGAACATCGAGTGAACCTGTATTGTGTGGCGGCGGAAGAGACCCGCCGCAGCCTGGTGGCGCGCGGGATGGAAGCCGACCGCGTCGTGGCGACCGGCATTCCCATCGCCCAGCGTTTTTCGCAACCGATTGACAGCAAAGCCGTGCGTCGCAAATACGGTTGGCGGGATGACTTGCCGGTTTTGTTGGTGCTGGGGGGCGGCTTTGGAATGGGCCCGGTCGCCGAGGTTTTGAACGGACTCGATCAAGTGTCCGGTGACTTTCAAACCGTCGTGGTGGCGGGCCGAAACGCGGAACTGCGGGAAAAACTGAGTGCGGTTGATCGCCGCCATCCGACCGATGTTCTCGGCTTTGTGACGAACATGCACGAATTGATGAGCGTGGCGTCATTGATCATTTCCAAGCCGGGCGGATTGACAACCTCTGAGGCGTTGGCGCTCGGCAAACCGTTGTTCATTCTCAATCCCATTCCCGGTCAGGAAGCCGCGAACAGTGATTACCTTCTCGAGCGAGGGGCGGCGGTGAAGGTCAACCGGGTGGACGATGTGGCCGCAAAAGTGGAGGGATTATTGGCTGGCAATCGTTTGTCGGAATTGGGGAAAGCGGCAGCCAAATTAGGTCGACCGGCGGCTGCCTTGGACGTGTGTCGGGCGGTTTTGGCCAAAGTCAAATAGTGTTAGCGATGCACAGCGCGGCCTTCCTGCAAGATCTCGCGGTCGTAATGCTGGTGGCTGGTTGCGTTACGATTTTGTTTCGCTGGCTGCGGCAGCCGGTGGTTCTCGGCTACATTTTTGCCGGGCTGATCATCGGGCCACACCTCATGCCGCGGCCGTTGATTTCCAGCGAGGAGAGCATTCAGACACTTGCGGAACTGGGCATTGTTTTTCTCCTGTTTGCGCTCGGTCTGGAATTCAACTTTCGGAAGATCCGCCGGATTGGAATCACCGCCTTCGTCGTCGCTCCGCTGGAAACGGCGTTGATGTTTTTCCTCGGTTACCAGATCGGCCAGTGGTTTGGCTGGACGGCCATGGATCGGGTTTATCTCGGTGGGATCATGATGATTTCCTCAACGACAATCATCGCCAAGACGTTGGCGGAATTGAAGAAAACGGGTGAAGAATTCGCCGGTGTAATCTTCGGCATTTTGATCGCGGAAGATATCATCGCGATCCTGCTCATCGCCTCGCTGTCGGGAATTGGCCTCGGTGAGTCGTTTCGTTTGGGATCGGTGATTGAAATCATTTTGCGACTGACCATCTTCCTCGTCGCGTCCGTTGTTGTCGGGATTTTGACCGTGCCCCGGTTGCTTCGATTCGTGGCCCGTTTTCGAAACGACGAAACGTTGCTGGTAACGACATTGGGCCTGCTCTTTGCAATGGCTTTGCTGGCCTTGGAATTGAAATTTAGTGTTGCTCTGGGCGCATTCATCATCGGCGCGGTAATCGCGGAATCGGACGAAATTCATAAGATCGAACGGTTGATGGCGCCGCTGCGCGACATGTTTAGTGCGGTGTTCTTCGTGGCGATTGGTCTTTTGATCGAACCAAAGCTATTGCGCGAATATCTCCTGCCGATCGTCGTGATCACTCTGGCGGTGATCGTCGGTAAGATTGTCGCGTGTTCATTCGGTTGTTTTGTTGCCGGTTACGATCGTCGCGTCGCCCTGCGTGCCGGGTTGGGACTTTCCCAGATTGGCGAATTTTCGTTTATCATCGCGGCGTTGGGCGTATCGCTTGGTGTGACGAGTCATTTCCTCTACCCAATTGCTGTTGCGGTCTCTGCGCTGACATCCATGTTGACGCCCTACCTCATCCGGCATGCCGGACCGGTGCTGCAATGGTATGAGCGATTGGCTCCAGCTTCCTTGAGGAGTTACCAGGACGACTACACGACGTGGCTGCAACAATCTCGACAAAACCGCAAACGGAGTCTTCCCGTGCAACTCCTGCGACCGATGGTGCTGCAAATGGCGATCAATCTGGCGCTGATGGCGGGAATGTTTCTGGTCGCCGTTTTTGTGGAACGACAGTCGATTCCCTGGCTGGATTCGCTACCGGTTTGGTCGGGCGGAAAGCGGACCGTGTTGTGGATGGCCGCAATGGTTTGCAGTCTGCCGGTGAGCATTGCGTCACTGCGAAAGTTGCAAGCCATGAGCATGGTGATCTCGGAATGGACCGTGAAGAGTTCATTGGCGCCGAAACAGAAGGCCGCCGTGCGCGCGGTCGTTGCCAACACAATCCTGTTCACCGGCGTGGTGGGTTTGGGGTTGTTGATTCTGCTTTTGAGTTCGGCCTTGCTGCCACCGGTTGAATTGCTCGCTGTGCTTGCGTTGATTGCGCTGGTGATCGGTCTGCTGCTGAAGACGTTTTTCATTCGAATCTACGCACGCGCACAGGTTACGATTCGCGAGACGCTCACGCGGGAAATGGTCGAGCAACCCGCCGAACCCGCAAAGAAACGGTTGAATCTACCGGATGACGCCGAGTTGTTAACGCTTTTGTTGAATGAGCGCGCTCCCTGCGTGGGCAAAACAATTCAAGAGACCGGCTTGCGGTCGAAAACGGGCGCGAGCATCGTTGCGTTGAAACGGGACGGAAACTCGCTCGTCAATCCGCTGCCGAACATCGAACTCAAAGCCGGCGACGAATTGCTTTTGCTGGGTGGACCGGCACAGGTCGAAGATGCGCGCCGGATGCTCGAATGACGTTGAATCGATCGGTGTTTGTGAAACAAAAGTGGTTGCGAGATTTCTATGTCGCTAGCAAACGCGCATCATCAAGTTTCCATCCAGACGTGAATGGTCGTTTTGGGTGTTCACATCAACAATCGTTGGCGAGCGGAAGACCAGTGCCACGTGTCAGTTGATCCCACCAGAAATCAGAATTCATGACCACCGCGCGAGAAATCGAAGCAGAAGCCCGTCAGCTGACTGGATGGCGGCGCAAGTGGTTCGTGATCATTTTCGGTTCGCACACACCAGCCGGCAAGGCGTTTGACGTGGCGTTGTTTATCACGATTTTTCTGAGTGTCGCCGTCGTCATGTTGGAGAGCGTTGCGACCATCCGGGCGCGCTATCATGAACAATTGCAATTGGCGGAATGGGTGTTCACGGCGCTGTTCACCGTCGAGTATATTTTACGACTCGCTTGTGTTCCGCGTCCGGCTCGTTACGCACGCAGCTTTTTCGGCGTGGTCGATCTGCTGGCGGTGCTGCCGACGTACATCAATCTGCTTTTTATCGGTACGCACTACCTGATGATTGTACGGGTAATGCGGCTGTTGCGTGTGTTCCGAGTCTTCAAACTTGCACGCTACCTTATCGAGGCGGATGTGTTGATACGCGCTCTGCAGGCAAGTCGGGCAAAGATCTTTGTTTTCCTATGCGCCGTCGTGACGACCGTGTTCGTAATCGGAGCCACAATGTACATTGTGGAAGGCGAGTCGAATGGATTTACGAGCATCCCGCGCAGTGTTTACTGGGCGATCGTCACGTTGACCACGGTTGGCTACGGCGACATCGCGCCGCAAACGCCGTTGGGGCAGTTCCTGGCCTGTCTGGTGATGATTCTCGGTTACGGAGTGATTGCGGTGCCGACGGGGATTGTTTCCGTGGAGTTGCAACAGGCGGCGCGGCGATTCGCAAAACGACGTTGCCCGCAATGCGGCTTGGCGCAGCACGAACAGGATGCCCACTTTTGTCGCGCGTGTGGCAGTCAGCTCGAGCACACCGATTGAACACCGCGCGTGCAGCGGTCACCAAATTCGCTTGGCGCCGTCGCGCACGCGGTCGTTTCGCAACGAAATGACCGTGTCGAGCAGTGGATAATCCGAGTCGGCAGAGGGCGTCAGTTTGAGGATGACGACTTCGCTGTCGGACTCGATGCAGATCATGCTGCTGGAGGTACCGTTGCTTGCAATCATGAGGCGCGCGGTTTCCCCAGGCTGGGTCTTCACAATGTCACCGGCTTTGAGTTCACTGCCGACTTTGAGGGGCTTGCCGGTTTGATCGAACAGTTTGCCGCTGAGCGTCGAGATCCTGGCGGAGACAGCCGGGGCCGGGGAGGAGGCGTTTTCCGCCACGAGCACGGGGGTGCCTGCCGCCAGGATGCTCGCGACGACAAGCGAGGTTGCGAAAAAGGACTTCAAAGGGTGTTTCAAAATCATGCCGCTTTGTTTAGCCACCGTGATGCCAAACGAAATGACGAATCGGAGACGGAAGTCCTTGCCGGTCGCGTGGTTGCGAACGAGCATTGCAACGCTGAGAAACTCGCCAATGACGGGGCGATGAGGCGTCTTGCCGATGTGTCGCCGGGAAAGAAATGCAGTGTCAGAAGATGACACTTTGATCCGACGTTTCCGGGAAACTTATTGGACAGTGGTGGATCGAGACAGACATGTCCGAAGCTGATGGACTTCGCGGAGGAATTACGAACCCAGCCGCTCGCGACCCGCGAAACCGGTGTCGACATCGTGCCAAAACTCGATGTCGTCCTCGTCCAGTTCCCAACACAGGAAGACTTCCCGACCGCCGATGATCGCGGGAAAGTCCACGAGACCGCGATCCGGATCCTTGACGAAAATCTGGCGACGATTGAAATCCTTCAACAGCTCGTGGATGCGAGCCGTTGCCCGCGCGTGACGATTGACCGACGGCCCGCCAGTGTCCGCGCCCGGCGCCATGATCGAGCCAAGCTGGTGCTCCACCTGAACCAGTTCGCGACGCAGCCGCTGGATCTCCTCCATGTGCCTGCGAATTTCCGGCAGCATTGCTTTCGCTTCTTCCCGGGTGTAATGGCGAGAGAACTGGAAGTTCATTTTTCCTGCGAGTGCGGCTTTTCTTCCGCTGCGTCCAGCTTCTTTTGCACGGCGGGATCGGCGGTGACGGCGAGCGATTTCCGCCAGGATTCACGAGCGGCCTCGAGTTGGCCGGCTGCTTTTTGAATATCGCCCAGATGGTCAAACAAAGTCGCGTCCGGCTCTTCCTGATATTTCAAGGCGTCTTCCATGTAAGTGAGCGCGAGGTTGGGCTGATCGAGCCGATAAAGCACCCACGCCAGGCTGTCGAGATAGGCTGCGTTTTTGGGTTCGAGGTCGACCGCCTTTTGGATTAGTTTTCGGGCTTCTTCGAGGTGTTCTCCGAGGTCGGCCCACATGAAGCCCAGGTAGTTCAACGCGGGTGCGAAATCGGGTTTCAAATCGAGCGCCTTTTTGAAGGTCGCGGCCGCTTCGTCGTATTGTTTATTACGCTCAAGTTGCGCACCCATCTGGAAATAGAACACGTGATCCAGCCGGTTGGAATTGGTGGCCTTGGCAATGATCTCGGCCTGCGTGAATTCAGCCACGGCCTTGGCGTGCTCTTCCTTGCGCCCATAAACGGCTGCGGAGTAGTAGTGCGCGACAAAACTCTTGGGAAATTTTTCCCGCGCCTTGGCCAGCACTTCCAATGCTTCGTCATCCTTGTCCTGATCCATCAATACGGGCGTCAGGGAATAGTACGCCTGCTCAAAATCCGGCTTCAACTGAATGCTCTTGCGAAAGTAGTCGGCGGCTTTCTCCGCGAAGGGTTTGGCTTTTGCCAAGAACTCCTCGCGCTGGTCCGGATGATCGGTTGCTTTCTTGCGGAATTCCTCCGCCTTATCAGCCGCGACGCTGGCCAGGAGATAGTTTGCCTGAGGATTCGTCGGATGATCCTTGACCATCGCTTCGAGTTGCTTCAGTGCGCCGTCTGCATCCTGGTTCGAAATGTAAATTGCCAGCAGTTTCTGCCGGACAAGATCGCGGATACGAATGTCTTCCGAATTCTTTTCCAACACATCCAATAGGATGTCCACGGCGTGCGAATTGTCGCCGGCAAGGGCATATCCGTCGGCCAGTTTCAATCGGCGCAACGAGCTATTGACGCCAAGTTTGTTGGCGCGCTCAAGACAGGTCTTCAGCGATGCGACGACGGCATCTCGCTCGGTCGGTTTGCTGCGCAAAAAATTGGCGTAAAGCTCAGCAAGATCGAGCCAGTAGTCGGCCGATTTGACGTCGCGTTTCGCGGCTTCCTCGAGTACCTCCCGGGCTTGCTTTTCCTGGCCCTGACTCAGACGAAGTGCGTAGAGATTGTAGTAACTGGCGATCGAATCGGGGGCGAGTTCGATGGCTTTGCGATTGGCCTTTTCCGCGTCCTTCTGACGTCCATCTTCGGCGTACAACATGCCGAGTTGAGCAAAGGCCGCCGCCGAGGCATCGGGCTGTTTCGCGACCAGTTCGGTAATTTCAATCGCGCGCGCCAGATCCTTCTTGATCAACAACCGCCGACTGACTTCCAAAGCCAGATCTTCATTGGAAGGATCGGCCTTGATCGACGCGACGTATTCGTCGAGCGCTTTGTCGGTATCGTTGCGCAGTTCGTAGATGAGCCCCGTGGCGTAGTGGGCCTGCGCATCGACGCGATCCTCCGATTGCTGGTCCAAGGCCGGAGTCGAAAAGTCCGACCGGGAAGAGCGGGTGGCGCAGCCGACCATGAGCGCAAAAGCCACGACGAGCGACGAATAGGCGAGGCTCGACCGTGTTCTGTTCATGGCGGGACCTTACAAGCGAAGCCTGCCGCCGTCCATGGTACAGGACGGCGGCAGGTAGCAACGAAAATGGAGCGAGTGCGGGCGAACCCTTACTTCTGCCACGTGCGCTTCTTATGGCGGTTTGCGCGGAGAGCCTTGCGGCGCTTGTGCTTATTGATCTTCGTCTTACGGCGTTTCTTAAGGGAACCCATATGCTTTGTATTCGCTCAATAAACCACTTTGTTTAGTGGATACTCAATGATGCCCTCGGCACCAGCGGCCTTCAACTGCGGGATCAATTCCCGGACGACGTGTTCGTCAATGATGGTTTCAACCGCCACCCAGCCAGTGAGCGTCAGGCTGGAAACGGTTGGATTACGCAACGCGGGCAGACTTTGCAACAATTTTGGCAGGTTCTTCTCGGGTATATTCATTTTTAACCCGACCTTCGCCTCCGCCTCCATCGCCGCCCGCAGCAATAAAGCGATGTTTTCGATCTTGCGCCGCTTCCATTTGTCCGACCACGCCTTGTGGTTGGAAATCAACCGTGGCGTCGACACAAGCAGGGTCTCGACGATCCGCAATTTGTTGGCCCGCAGGCTGGAGCCCGTCTCGGTTACTTCAACGATGGCGTCGACCAATTCGTGGGCTTTCACTTCCGTGGCGCCCCAGGAGAACTCGACTTCCGCCTTCACCTTGTTCTTGCGCAGCCACTTCTCGGTGAGCTTCACGACTTCGGTCGCGATGCGTTTCCCGGCAAGGTCTTTTACGGATTTAATTGGGGAGTTTTCGGGCACCGCCAGCACCCAACGGGTCGGCTGGCGGGAAATCTTGCTGAAAATGAACTCGCCGACTTCATGGACGTCCGAGCCATTTTCCTGGATCCAGTCAAATCCCGTGATTCCGCAGTCGAGGTAACCGTGATCCACGTAGCGGCTGATTTCCTGAGCGCGAATCAGGCGGATTTCCAACTCCGGATCATCCACGTACGGAATGTAGGACCGACTGCTGACCTGGACGTTGAACCCGGCTTTGGCCAGCTTTTCCAGCGTAGCGTCCTGCAGGCTGCCTTTCGGCAAACCGAGTTTCAATTTCGGCGGTTGTTTCTTCATGGCTTCGAAAAAATCCCGCTCAAAAATGCTGGCTCAAGTCTTCCGGGAAACCCCATCGAGCGCGGGACCGCGTTGGTTTGCCAGTCTGTGCGGGGCAAGGGAATCTTTTTCTTTCGGACGGGCGGGCGCGAACGTTGTTCAAATCGTGAACGTGCGGCGTCCTTCGACGCGGATTCGGCCGGTGACCAATTGTTGCAAAGCGGCCGGGTAGAGGCGTCGTTCGACTTGTTGAATCCGCTCGTGAAGCGTGGCCGGCGTATCATTGCTCAACACCGGAACAGCCTCCTGCGCGACGATCGGCCCGGTGTCGATTCCTTGATCCACGAGATGGACCGTACAACCCGTCTGCTTGACGCCGTAATCCAGCGCTTGCTTCCACGCTCCCAATCCGGGAAACGCCGGCAGCAATGACGGATGAATGTTGACGACGCGATTTTGGAATTGGCGCAACAGCTCGCCTTTCAAGATGCGCATGTAGCCGGCCAGCACCACCCATTCAACATTGGCGGACGTGACCATCGAGATCAGCTTTTGCTCGGCTTCTTCATCGAGCTTGGAGCGAAATTTTCCAGGAGCCAAATACTCCGCCCGGATGCTTCGTCGTCGTGCGAGTTCGAGAATGCCGGCTGATTCGACGTCGCTGATGACGAGTGCGATTTCAACCTCAAGTAAATGGTTTGTCATCGCCTCAGCCAAGGCCGCAAAATTGGATCCTTTGCCGGAACCGAGCACGGCAATTTTGGAGTGAGAATTCGCCATTGCGGGCGTGGTTTAGTCGGCGAATCGCGAATCGGCAAGTACAACAACGCATCGCGGTCGCACCAAATTATATTAGGAAATTCGTGGAATTGCGGGGGCGGTGAATTGACGAGGCCGTTTAAAGAAATTTTCGCGACCAAGGGCGCGTGGTTGTTGCCGTTTGCGCGAGTGAACGAGTTTCCTGTTTACACTCAAGAGTCGGTTGTTAGACTCATCGGACTTAACCGCGATTTCCCATGAAAAAGCTCGAGGCAATCATTAAACCGTTCAAATTGGAGGAAGTAAAACAGGCACTCTCCGAGGTCGGCGTGGAAGGCATGACCGTGACGGAAGTGAAGGGCTTTGGCCGGCAGAAAGGACACACGGAAATTTATCGCGGCAGTGAATACACGGTTGATTTTCTTCCCAAGATCAAACTTGAGATCGTTCTGCCGGACGACCAAGTGCAAAACGCTTCGGCAGCCATTTTGAAGGCGGCCAAGACTGGTAAAATCGGCGATGGAAAAATTTTCATCGTGCCCGTTGACGAAGCGGTTCGGATTCGCACCGAAGAAAAAGGCGAGCAAGCGGTTTAAGCGTCGGTTGGCGCGCCTCGTTTCTGCGAGGTGCGAAATTTCCCATTCAATTCAATTTGTCGGCGCACCGCTTACAGGGCGGTTCGGCCTTTTGAAACGCGATTACGTTGTCAAAAATGATTACTCACACACTAGGGTTCAACGAACGACGAGAATTCCAGGAGGAGGTCACGTTCTAATGGGGTGTAATGGGGAGTTCCGATGTGGCCCGTCAAATCCAAAAGATTTGCGATACGGAAAGCTCGAATATTCTGCCCTCAAGCTTCCGTTCGAACGCGGAACTGAGTTGCGGTTGAGAGGGACGATTTTCGCCTCAAAAGACGGGCTCAGATGGCCTGTGAATAACTCGTGAATAATAGATAATATGTTGTCCTCGTCACCGTGTTCTTCATTGCGTAGAAAACGCCTCCGAAACCTGAACAGCTTACTCTCTGATGAAATTCAAATCGTCACGTCCGGCAGCGCATTCCCTCGACGGAAAAACGAGGCGTTGGAAATCAACGAGTTACGTCGACAGCTGGGCTTTTCGTTTCAAATCTGCCGGTTGGCCGCAGGCGCGGCATTATTCAGTGGAAACTTCAGGTGGTGAATAAAGGCCCTGTTTCAGGGCGTTACGGGCCGGTTACAGACGCCAGTGAATAAAAACAAGTTTTTTTGTGAAATCTACGTTTTTTAATTGATGCAAAAGGCGGCGGAAAAAATTTGGGAAGAGGCACTGGATATCCTGCGCCAGATGCTGAACGCGGAAACGTATAAGCTGTGGTTTTCGCGGATCCGGGCAAAAGCGATCAATGGCACCACCATTCACCTCGAAGTCATTGACGAATTCAACGGCGTTTGGCTGAAAGAAAACTACCTCGGTCTGATCTGCGATGTGTTGGCCCGCGTTTCCGGTCAACTTTGGAAGGTGGAGTTTGAAGTTGCGAAGACAGTGGCCAAAGCGCCGGAGCCCGCCCCGATGCCATTACCGGCTCCGCCTCCGCCCGCCAAGCCGGTTCACCAGAACGGCTCCTCGCGGGCTTCTGCCCAGTCGGCCGATTCTGTTTTTAATCCCGCCAACACCTTCGAATCGTTTGTCGTGGGCAACAGCAACACTTTTGCTCATGGAGCGGCGATGGCCGTTGCCCAATCGCCGGGCCGATCCTACAATCCGCTTTTTCTTTATGGTGGCGTGGGCTTGGGCAAAACGCATCTGTTGCACGCCATCGGCCAACACGTTCAATCCCACAAGAAAGCGGCGAAAGTTGCCTACGTGTCGTCGGAGCGATTCACCAACGAGTTCATTGACGCGATTCAGAACAATCAACTGGCCAAGTTTCGGCGCCGTTATCGGCAGACGGACGTTTTGCTAATCGACGACATCCAATTTCTCGCCGGCAAAGAGCGGATCCAGGAAGAATTCTTCCACACATTCAACGCGCTTCACGAAGCAAGAAAGCAAATCGTGCTGACGTGCGACCGCACAGCGGCGGAAATCCAAAATCTCGAACAGCGGCTCGTATCGCGATTCGAATGGGGCCTGGTGACAGACCTGCAGCCGCCGGACGTTGAAACCCGTGTGGCCATTCTCCGAAAAAAGGAACGGACCCTGAACATTCGACTGAACGACGACATCATCAATTTCATCGCCGAACGGGTGAGAACGAATATTCGTCGGCTCGAGGGTGCGATGATCCGGGTGGCGTCGTACGCGTCGCTAACCGGACGCGAAGTCAGCGTCGACATGGTGGAGGAACTTCTGCGTGAAGTTCTGCACGAAGAGGGACGCCACAGTATCAATATTGAGGTCATCCAGCGCCGCGTGGCCGAGCATTTCGACATCCGGCACGCGGATATGACGAGCAAACGCAGGCCCGAGCACATCGCGTTTCCGCGACAAATTGCGATGTTTCTGTCGCGAAAGCTCACGGAAAGTTCGCTCAGCACCATTGGAGATGCCTTTGGCGGCCGCGACCACGGCACTGTTCTGCACGCGTGTCGTTTGGTAAAGGACCGCATGGAAGTCGACGCAAACGTGCGCCACGTGGTGACCTACCTCGAAAAGCAACTGTTGCGCTGATTGGGCCGCTGCGCCGGGGAGGTCCACGATAGGCGAAATTCCCGTAACCAGTGGCTTCGATGGACCATCATTTCCCTTGCAGAGCCGTTGTGCCTGTGAAAAGTTCCGATTATGAAAGCTGTCTTTTTTGTTAGTACGCTCACGTTTGCACTTTCGTTGCTGAGTTCAACCGCCGCGACCTCCCAATACTCGCCCACACAGCTGGCGGCGCCGGCCGTCAATGCTGAGGCGAAGAACCAGGCGCAAATACAAGCGGCAGAAGCGGCAAACCAACGTGATGCCCGTTTCCAATCCCGTTACGGCAAAGCTCAGCGTGCTCCCCAGCAAGTCGCTCCCGCGACGCCCGCCGTGGTACCTGCCAGGCCCGGGGTGATCGTTCCGCCGGCGGCTCTTGCTCCCGTTGCAACGCCGGCTCCCGCGCAAGACGCACGCTTTCAAGCACGGTATGGGAATGTCAGTCGGGGGCCACGCACTGCACCGGCCACCCAGGCTACAGCGCCGGGGGCCGTGGCCACTCCCAATGGCGTTCCGGCGGCGGTACCCCTCACTGTGGAACCACCGCGCAAGGCAGATCCCGGGTTGGAAGATCGAATCATCAATTTCCAGCGGCAAAACGCCATTTCAGGCAACCGATCCGCGCAATACGATCTCGGCATGCGCTACTTGAAAGGCGACGGATTGGAGCAGGATCTCAAAGAAGCAAGGCATTGGCTTCAACTGGCCGCCAAAAACGGGCACAGCCGGGCGAAGAAGCAGCTCGCCCAGCTCGACGAGGAATTGAAGAAGAAGGGCGAAAAGCTTGATGAGAGTGAAGCCAAAAAGCCTGAAAAAGCGCCGGAGGCAGACGCAAAGGAAGTTGAAACAGCGACGAAGAAGTAAACGCGAATTCACCGGCTCAAATTGAAAAGGGCGGCCGTTCGGCCGCCCTATTTTTGTCTGCAACGAAGGCAAACTTTCAATCAGCGACGGCGGACCCCTTCAATCTTGACCAATTCGCCCTCGCCCAAATGGGTTGTTTTGCCGTCCTTGCCAATGACCGTGCCGTCGCCCGTCACTCTGGTTCCATCTGACATCATCATCGTTTGCGCAGGACGGAGGGTAATTAGCGACCCGTCTTTTTGAACAACGACTTTTCCGTCTTTCATTGTGGCCGTATCGGTTGCCGGGATTTTTGAGCCACTGAGCATGATGAGTTGGCCATCCAATAATTTGGTGGGATGTCCGGATTGATCGATGTAGGTGCCATCGGCAAAGACCTTGGAACCGTCACCCAGTGTGGTTTCGCCTGAGACCGGCTTCGCGACGCCATCCTTGCAAATGAGCACCTTGCCGCCATTTTGAGTGATGTGATCCATCACCGGCACGAGCGAGCCGTCGGGACTCTGGAGATTGCCGTCTTTGCCGAGGATCTGGCCGTCCTTGAGTTTCCTTGGGCTGCCATCAGCGACGGTAAAAGTCAGATTCGTCATCACCTTGATTTTGAACGGCATGACCACGGAGTTTGTGGGGGAGAATGCCTTACCTTTCGCTGTCGCGATCAGCTTGCCGTCCTCGACGCGAACCTGATCAACGCTTTCCAGCTTGTCGGCTCCTTTTTCGTTGGATTCCGATTGTTCTTGCGCGATGAGTTGTGCCGATTGGTTCAGGCAGAAAAGCGCCGCAAGGGCGATGGTTGTGAAGATCGATTTCATATCAGATTTACCGTTCAGCCAGGGAATTTCGCACCAATTGATTATTGCTCAAGGCTGTCCGAAGAGTCCCTGGTTTGCAACATCTGTGCCTTGATCCGGGCGCGGGACAATTGCATGAAAAGCGGCCGTTTTGGAATCAAGGTGTCCAAAACATGGCCGACCAATGGTTTTGCCTTACGCAACGGACTGTTGTGCCGGTGGGCGCCTGCCGAACACGCGGAAGGGGCGCCAACGTTTGCCGGTCTTCCGTCCCCCAAACCGGGAGGCGGCGATCGTGCGGAGGTTTTGGTGCAAGCGTTCCCAAGCCTGGTAGGCGAACATCCCGTTGATCATCAACGATATGGCGATGGCGAGCGGTAACTGTGAGTTTTCGGAAATGTCGACCTTGAAGACTTGTGACGCGAGTAGATTGACCAGTCCGTAAATGATCCAAGGCAGAACCAGAATGCGCACAAGCGTGCTGGTCAACGCCTGACGACTGTTTCGGGCGATCAAGCCGTGCCAAAGACCGACCACGCCGATCGCCGCGCAATCGAGGACAAAGAATACCATGAGGGCCACGAACAGCTTGGTGACCGTAGAAGTCCCGTCGTAGTTCGTTCCGTACACCCGTCCAATCAGCAGAAACAACACATCCGCCGCCAGCAAAGTGATCATTGGCCATCGGAAATAGCGCACGAGATTCAGCAGCTGTCCGCGAATGATTTCGGGAACGCGCAAAGGCGTGCACAAGATCAATTCCAATGAGTCCTGGCGGGATTCCTCGGCGTATGTCCGGACTGATTCAGAAGCGACAAACACCTTGAACACTCCTTGAACAAAGAACATCCATCCCAGGTTCATCCACGGCGAACGCATGTCCGAAGGGTTTTCAGCGAAGGCCCAGAGCCAGGCCAGCAACACGCAACACAGGAAAACCCAGAGCCAGAGGCCTCTTAGATGACCGCGACCGGCGAGCCAGCAAGTTGGGCTGAAGTCCAGCAATTGCTGGCGCTGTCGGCGGGTGGCTCGGAACGCATCCGTTTCCAATGCCGGTCCCGCCAGTTTTCGGTTGCTCTCCACTCGCTGCTGCCAGATGCGCGGGACTATGTGTGCGGCGATCCCAGTGAAAATAATCGCGTAGGACACTGCGAGAACGAGGCTGATCCAGTACATCGCCCAGGGGATTTCCTTCGGATCGTTCACGATTGCCGCCGTAATGCTCGTGCCAGGGCTGAGCGTGTAAAGCCAGCGAAAGATTTCGTCCGTGCCGAGATAGGCACCGAGAATCAAAATGCCGATGGGAATGCCCACGGAGATGAAGCAAATCAGCAGGAACGTACCGGCCGTGGCTTTGCGTTCATTGACCGAGATGGCCGAGACAAACATTCCGGTGCAGACCGAAAAAAGCGCCGTAACGAGCAGACTGGCCATCGTCCTCCAGATCGTGCCGATGGTGACGCTGCCCAGCAGAATGGGAATCGCCAATACGGGAAGGGTGGCAACCAGGGCGTAAAATGAATCAAGAGCCGACGCCGCCAGCTTTCCGAGAACGATGTCCAAGCCCTTCAGGTCGGTGAGGAAAAGCAGGCCGAGCGTGCCTTCGCGTTTTTCGCTGCTGATACAATCACTGGTGACGCGCACACCGATCAGCAAAGCATAAAGAAACGCAAATCCACTCAGGACACCGAAAATCACTTTGCCCCATTCCGCCGGCGGTGTGCTGCCGCCGCGCGCGACAAACATGTAGATGAGTGCGGCGAGTGCGATCGCCGAAGTGGCGGCGCCAAGACGAAGCACGTAAGTGCCCCACCGGCGCGACGACACGCGCAACTCACGAGCGACTATCGGGAGAACCGTCATGGCGAACGCGCGTTAGGCTAAGCGCGACAGCCCGTTTTCTCCAAGCGGAATAGACGAGAAAAAAGCCGCGGCTGATTTGCCGCGGCCGATTGAAAAACTTTGGTTCCGAGGAGCGATTGAATCGGTGCGAAACCGAATCAACCACGACGGCGCAACCGTTGGAACGCGAAGGCGCCAACACCCAAGCCCAGCAGCGCAAGCGTGGTCGGTTCGGGCACTGGCGTCAGCTGGAGGTTGTTAAAGTCGAAGCGAAAAGTTGGACCAGGATCGGTAGTGTAATCACCCTCGATAGACCAGATTGTCACTGCGGTGGGATCAAATCCGTTCTCGGAATTTCCAGAACCAATGGATATCGACTGACTCTGAAACGACCCTCCGGAAAAATCACTCGCGTTAAAAGTGTAATAGCTGGACGGACCGAGATTGATGCCGCTCGTGTTGTAAAACACCACATTGAACGTGCCCGTGAAATTTCCGGCGCCTTCCCGCGCAGAGACCTGGATCGAACTATAGGCGGTCAAGTCAAGTGATACACCGCCAACTTGAAAGCTTCCCACGCTCGTCGGATTGCCACCGTTGGAACCTTTGGGCTCGATGGTGATGTAACCCGGATTTTGAGTATATTGGTCATCCGGCGACTGATACCACGTGTCGAGAAATGTTACCGTCCCATCATTCTGCAAGTCGCTGAAGTCGCTCAAAACGGTTTGGGCGGACACACGAAATGTCAGGGCGAGGCCCGCGACAACCACCGCAATCTTCAGTTTGCTCAGGTTCATGGGACGGTTTTGTAGGCAACTTGCCAGATAACTGCAAGCCGCGATTGAAACCGCAAAGCACATATTCCACCGCGTGTCGGGTTCTCGTTGGCTTGTCGTTCAGTGCATCAAGACATCGGCGAGGGCGGTCTTGAATCGCCGGTAGCCGAGTGCAAATAACAATGCGGTCGGCACCACACTGATGATTGAGGCCGCCATCAGCGCCGCGTACGGATAACGCAGACTGCTCCCGTAAAGGCTGGAAATCGCGATGGGGAGCGTTTGCGTCGGTTGATCATTCAGGACCAGCATCGGGAGCAGGTGTTGGTGCCACGCGAGAATGAATTGAATCAGCGCGAAACTGAGCATGGCCGGCTTAATCACCGGCAACAACGTCCACCACACACGCCATTCACCAGCGCCATCTAGGCGGGCAGCCTCGCGAAGACTCGGGGGCAGCTGGCGGAAAATCTGCGTGAACCAGATCACGCCCAGTCCGCTGATCGCGCCGGGCAGGATCACGCCTGCAAGGTGATTGATGAGTTTCAATTGATTGATCCAGGAAAACAATGGCACCGCGAGCGATTGCACGGGCAAAACGATCAACACGAGTGCCACGGGAAACAAAAGTATCGCGAGCCGGGAACGGGAACTGGCGAACGCAAAACCCGCGAGTGAAGTCAGCAGTGTCCCCAGCACAGCTTGTCCTCCGGCCACAACGAGTGAATTTCCGAGCACTCGCCAGAAAGGAAACCATTCCCCGGAAAGGAGCCGGTGGGCCGGTTCGAGGCTCCAACTTCTCGGCCAGAGGTGAAACGGATTAAAGATCTCCGGGTTGGATTTGCCGATCGAAAGGAGCATCCATACGAACGGATACGCGAACACGACTGACGCCAGCACGAGTAGGCCGGTGGCCAGCAGCGATCCACGACGAAGAGAAGGGGCTCTCACAGCTTGAGCCTCCTTCCGCCGATCAAGCCAAGCCCCAATGCCAGCAACAGTAGTGGCGCGATGGACAAACTCATGGCCGCGGCGGTGCTGAACTTTCCAAATGTGAACGCCTGTTGATAGGTGTAGTTGATCATTAACAGGCCGGCGTTCGCGGTGCCACCCGATCCGCCGAGGAGAATGTAGGCGCCGGAAAACATTGCGAACGCGTCGACGATCAAATAAATGCCAACGAACAGGATGACGTGCCGAAGCAGGGGGATCGTCACGCTCAAGAAGACCGGCCAACGGCGGTCCGTCTCGAGCGCGGCGACCTCAAATAGCGGACGCGGCAGGCTCTCGCGTCCGGCGAGGAGGAAGAACGTCATCATGCCCAGCCAACGCCAGGTCGCTTGGATTACGAGCGCCGGCATGATCCAGGTTGGATTCTTCAACCAGTCGATAGGCGCGAAACCAAACGGTGTGACAAACCACTGATTCAGAAAACCGTTGCGCCCGTGAAAGACGAGGAGAAACAAGAGCGCCAGGACTGCGGGTGGCGTGAGGCCGGGCAGCAGGAGAATGAACGACAACGGGCCTTTGAATCGCGGCCAGCACCGGTGCAGCGCTTCGGCGAACAACGTGGCCAGCGGCACGATCACCACGATGCAGGCCAACGTGTAGGTTAGTGTGTTGCGCAGTGCCTTGTAAAACTTGGGATCATCCAGCACCGCGCGGTAATTCGCGAAGCCGACATACTTGGGCGTGCCGAAGAGCGTGTCTGAATGGAGACTCAGATCAATCCCCCCGATCAATGGCGCCAGCCAGAACACAGCGAACAGCGCAAGAAACGGCGCAAGCAGCCAAAGTGGTGAATTCAGAATGCGGCGCTTCACTTCACGTTCGATGTGTTGTGTGACTGCGGTTCAATGTCGCAAAACGTTTGTTGAAATCAAAGATTTGAGACGTGGGTTCAAAGGTTCCACGCCGCGCTTCGGAGTTCGCAAGTGTAGGACAGGCATCTTGCCTGTCTCGCGAAACGACGGCAGCCGAACGAGCATGGTCCCAGAATTAATGCGGAACTGCCACCGAGACAGGCTGGAAGCCTGTCCCACCCTTGAATCGCCAGCGGCGGGTAAGTCACGAGACGAAACCATGCTGCCGCCAGACTACGCGCGCAATGTTGTAGGAGATCAGGCAGAGGATGAGAAAACCCCAGCGCAATAGGAATAAATCAACTTTCGTAAAACCCTTTGTACGACGCCGTAGCCAGATGAGGAGCACTCCGAACCAGTAGGCGACGAACGCGTAGAAACATACCGTTCCTATCACGCCACCATCCAACAACAATCCCGTTAGCGCTATGACAATTACCTGCTGAAGTCCGGAGAACTGTAGCGCGCTGCCTGCGGGGGTTAAGTCGGTTCTTCCAGGCGGCGCATTTATCGGCTCACCTGACATAGTCTAATGAGTTTGAGAATTACTTGCTCAAAGCCCCTTTGATTTCCTCGATCACCTTTTCCGGCGTCATCTGGCCGTTGATGACCTGCGAGAAGTAATTCTCCTGGAACATGAAGATCGCCTGAGGGCGGCCGGGTGTTTCGACAACTTCGGGAACTTCGGGCGCGAGGCTCATCAGTTCTTCGCCGAATTTCTGGTTGTTGAAAAACGCGAACGGCTGATGCAAACGATCGTCCTTCCAAGCCGGTTCATAGGCCGGGAAGCTGTTACCGTCGACGAATCGCTTCACGTTCGCATCCGGGTCCTTCATCACAAAATCGATGAACTTCCACGATGCATCCGGTTGCTTCGTTTGCTTGTAAATCAGCAATCCCTGGCCGGCGAACGTTGAGGTACGGCGACCTGGAACGCCTTTGGCATCCTTCCAGGCCGGCAACGGCATGACGCCCCATTTGCCGCTCAATTCGGGGGTGAACTGCTGAAGCATGTCGAGCCCATACCAATCCGCGCCAATGAGACAGATCACGTCGCCGGGACTGACGGTGCTGCTGAAGAAAACCGGATCAAACACTGTCGCGCGTTCCGGCACCATGCCGATGCCTTTGTTCTTCAGGTCGACCATCCATTTGAGGGTGTCGATCGCCATTACTTCGTTCGGGAACGGTTTGCCATCCTTGCCAAACCAATCGGTGCCACGTTGCCGCATCAGGGCACCGTAATAGGTCGGATCGAGGGCCACCATCGTCTGGTGCTTGTCCGCGAGTTCTTCGCCCACCTTCACAAAATCATCCCAGGTCGCGATGTCTTCCGGCATGATGTGATATTTGTCGAAGAGGTCCGTTCGGTAATAAAGCACCATTGCGCTCAAGGATTGCGGGATGCCGTAGGTGTGGCCCTTCCACGCGAACAGCTTTTGGCGGGACGGCACGATGCCCTTGTCGAGGTCGGCTTCCTTGAAGCGATCGGTCAAATCGAGAAACGGCACTTCGCCGTTCAGGTAAATGCCGAACATGGTTTCGTCGAGCTGCACGATGTCCGGCGGGTTGACGCCGGTCTTGATGGCGACGGCCAGTTTGTCGGGCATCTCTCGGAAACCGTAGGCGCTGACGTTGGCTTTGAAATCAGGGTCCACTTTTTTCTGGTACAATTTGACCATTGCCTCGTAGTAGACCTTGTCTTGGAAGGAGCTGATCCAGATTTCCAACGGTTTGGTTTCGGCGGCGAACGCCGACCCTGCGATCAGGGAAAGAGAAAGGGCCACGAGGGCGAGTGAACGGATCAATTTCATAAAACTTATTCGTAGAGCGGAACTTGGGCATCCGGCGGGGCAGGGGGCCGTCCGCGGAGTTCATCATTAACGTACGATACGACGTCGCGGAAGTCTTGAGTGTTCAAGCTCTGGGTGACCTGGTGCATCAGCCAGCCTTCCGGATCGGTCGGTTCGGCCCCGCGTAAACCGGTTTTGAACCGGACCAGTTGATCGTAAAGGTACCAGTCCTCCTGGATCACCAGGGGCGGCGCTTTGATCTCCTCGCGGCCGTGTCCGTTGACGCCATGACAGGTGGCACAATAGGTGAATATTGCCTGACCTCGTACGTCGTCGCCGCGAATGGCTTTCAGCGGCTTTTGCACCGGTCGCTGGCTGAACACCCGGGCCGCCTCCTCGATATCGGCCTTCGATTTGATCAAACTGATGCCAGAGCCCATGAGGTATTCCGATCGATTCGTTGGATTCCTGCCGCGCACGCCGGTGAAGAATTTGTGAAGCTCCTGCGCGAGATACCACTGCGGCATACCGTCGATGATCGGCCCGCGCTGCATCTCCCGCGTGCTGTGGCAAATCAGACACGACTGGACGAGCGCGTTCGTGGACGTCTGCGCCGCGGTGAGATGCTCGGGCGGGAGCGCGTCAATCGGCTGTGGACGAGGATCGCTCGCGCAGGCGGAAAGGAGCAGCAATGACAAAGGACCAATGACAAAAATCAAATAAATCGCCAACCAGCTATTTGCCCCTCCGGCCGTTGGTCTTTCCTTCGTCATTGAACGTTTGACCTTTGTCCTTTGACGTTTTATTTCACGCCGCCCATCCAGCGCCGGACGATCGGGACGAGGCCGAGAAACAAGCCGGCGATGATAAGGACGCCCAACGCCTGTTGCCCAAAGAACCGATCGAGATTAGACGTGCCACCTTCTCCAAACGCACTCGCGAGCACGCCGGCAAACTTGTTGCCAAACGCGGCACCCAGGAACCAGATGCCGAGCATCGCCCCGACGAGATGTTTTGGCGAAAGCTTGGTGAAGATGCTCAGTCCGACCGGGCTGAGGCAAAGTTCGCCGATGGTTTGGAAGAGATAAAGGCCGAGCAACCAGAGTGGACTGACGCGGCCATGCACGGCCAGTTTAGCCGCCGGAACCATCAATCCGAATGCCAGCGCGAGAAAACCCAGACCGAGCGTAAACTTCATCGGCGTTGACGGTTGCCGGTTGCCAAGCTTCGTCCAAATGATCGCAAAAACCGGAGCGAGGCAGATGACAAAAAATGGATTCGCCGCCTGATACCAAGATGCCGGAACCTCGACCGAGCCAACATGTGTGCGTGTGTGTTCGTCGGCGAAAAGATTCAGCGAACTTCCGGCCTGCTCGAACAGCGCCCAGAAGACCAGTGCCCCGATGAAGAAGTAAAAGATCGCCCCGAGCCGACGGGTTTCCGCCTTCTTGGAACATCCGAACCAGACCATGACTGCGATCGGTGCCAGGATGAACAAATAGCGCAACCAGGTCAGGTCGAAGCCGTTGTTTCCGTCGGCGACCAAATGCACCCCGGCGAGCTGGGTCAAGTTCTGTTGATCTGAGAGCCAGACGATTCCCCACAATCCAACGGTGCCTACCAGCATGATGATCGACTTCACCCAGCCGGCGGACGATCGCGTTGGAACTGGTCCGACTTCCTTGAGCTGCCCGCCGAACACCACGAATACAATCAAACCCAGCACCATGCCGACACCGGCGGCGCCAAAACCCCAGTGCCAGGAATGCGTCGGATCCAGACCCCAGCCTTCCAGAATCGCTTTGAAGGCGCTGTGTTGCGCGAGAAACCCGGTCACGATCGGTGCGATGAATGAGCCCAGATTGATGCCCATGTAAAAAATCGAAAACCCCGCGTCCCGCCGGTTGTCCCCCGACTCGTAGAGCTGACCAACCATGGCGCTGATGTTGGGCTTGAGCAGACCGGTGCCGATGACGATCAAAAACAAGCCGAGGTAAAACGGTGTCGAACTCGGAATGGCGAGCGAAAAATGCCCCGCCGCGATGATGATGCCTCCCAGCAAAACCGCCATTCGTGAGCCGATCAAATTGTCAGCGATCGTGCCGCCGGGAATCGAGAGCATATACACCGACATGGTGTAGGTGCCGTAAATGAGGGCCGCCTTGTCAGTGGGCAGGTTTAATCCGCCGCCCGCCAGTGGCGCCACCATGTAGAGCGTCAACAGGGCACGCATGCCGTAGTAGCTGAAGCGCTCCCACAGTTCCGCGAAAAAGAGAGGAGCCAGTCCGGCGGGGTGACCGAACCAGGTACGAGGGGTTGCCGTTTCGCTCATGCTGGTGCCGGCGAAGTTACCGAATCAACCCGGCGGCGGAAGTCTTTTGTCGTCGGCGCACGAAGGAATGGGTTCATCGGAATTTTGTCGGTGATCTCGAAAACATGACCTCAAATTGGGAAGCGAGAAGTCTACGACTGACAACTGGCACTCTGGTCACCGATTACTGATTCCTGATTGCTGGACACTTGTTACTGTTTACTGCGGGCTGGCTACTGATTTGTCACCAGTGGCGCGAATTGCTGTTCATTCGGATCAAAGGCAAACAATTCCGCGGTCGCGATTTTGAAGAACCACGCGTGAAGGCGGAGGCTGTTGCTTTCCAACCGGCTTTGGACGCAAGGATACGAACGCAGGTTTTCGAGTCCGAACAACACATTCTCTTCGGCGGTGGCGGTGATTTGTGCCTCCCGCTCGGTGATGTGCGAATAACGCTGCCGGACTGTTTCCCGGACAGGTGCGGCCACTTCGATCCAGCGCGCCAGGTGCGGCACTTGGTCGGCATTCGGAATACCTTCCACCAACGCCTGCATCGCGCCGCACTGGCTGTGTCCGCAGATGACGATGTCCGTGACTTCCAGTGCTTCGACAGCGAACTCGATGGCGGCGGCTGTGGAGTTGGTGTCGCCGGTCACGTGGGCCGGCGGCACGATATTGCCGGCGTTCTTTACCACGAAAAGATCGCCCGGCTTGCTCTGGGTGATCAATTCCGCCAGCACCCGCGAATCCGAGCAGGTGATGAACAGCGTGTGCGGTTTCTGGCCGTCGCGTGACAAACGGTGGAACAGTTCCTTGTAGCGGCCAAATTCGTCCGAGTGAAATTTGTGAACGCCGGCGATGAGCTTCTGCATGTGCCTTTCGATTTAACGGAGCAAAACGAGCGGCGCAAACGGAATCTGACTTCCCGGGAATCGAACCATTGTCTAGACTGAGTGCTATGAAGTGTCCCAAATGCGATGACGAATCGTTGACGCGTGAGACGGTGGGCGACATTGAAGTGGATCACTGCCACGCCTGCGGTGGGGTCTGGCTGGATCAAAATGAATTGCCACGTTTGCTCGAGTTGAAGCCGGGCGATGTGCGGGAGTTGCGCCGCGGTCGCGGTCGGGCTGGCGACAATACCCACCGGGGAAAATGCCCGCGCTGTGGTACGGAGTTGATGCGGGTGATCAGCGCCCAGAATCGCCAGGTGACGGTCGACAAATGCACGGAATGCCGCGGCGTCTGGCTCGATGGAGGTGAATTGAATGCACTCTTTGCAGAATGATAGGTTCCGGATTTGCCAACCGGCCCGACGCGCTGCACACTCCGCCGCATGATCGCCATCATTTCGGGAACCAACCGACCCGGCAGCAATACCCGCAAGGTCGTCACCCATATTGAGGGAATTTACCGGAAGCTCAATGTGGTGACCCAATTGGTCGATCTGGCGCACCTGCCGCCGGCCATTTTTGATCCGGGCTCCTACGCGGAAAAGCCGGCCGCATTCAAGCCGTTCGCTGACAGCATCCTCGCCGCAAAAGGCTTGGTGCTTGTGACCCCCGAGTACAACGGGGGCATGCCCGGAATTCTTAAATACTTCATCGACATGCTGAAGTTTCCGGAAAGCTTCGAGGACCGGCCGGTTTGTTTCGTGGGCCTGGCTGCGGGCCGCTGGGGCGCCCTCCGGCCGGTGGAACAGCTGCAGTCGATTTTTGGTTACCGAAATGCCTACCTGTTTCCGCAGCGCGTTTTCCTCCCATCGATCTACGATTTGCTGAATGAGGCTGGGGAGATCTCCGATCCCGAAATCGCCGAACGACTTGAGGCCCAGGCGCGGGGATTTGTGGATTTTGTGCGCCGGGTGAAAGATTAACATTCTTTTACAGGTGGCTGACAGCGAGGAACATTGCTGGAATTGCTTGTTCGCCACCTCAGTGCCCGTATAGCTTCTCGCGCATGCTCAACGTCGGAATCGTAGGACTTGGTTACAT
This sequence comes from bacterium, assembly GCA_016124235.1. Classification (GTDB taxonomy): domain Bacteria; phylum Verrucomicrobiota; class Verrucomicrobiia; order Limisphaerales; family RI-55; genus RI-55. The sequence goes on from WGOC01000003.1 coordinate 80,963, forward strand.
GGCGGCCATGCACATCAAGGCATGGCGCCAGGTGGAAGGGGCGGAGATCCTCGCCATTTGCAATCCCAGCGGGCGGAATCTGGACGGCGATCTCTCTTCCGTGTTCGGCAATTTGGCGTCTCAGGAAGACCTCAAGCTGGACATGAAAAAGGTTCGTGCCTACAGCGATTACGCCGCGATGCTGGCCGACCCGGACATTCACATCATCGACATCTGCTCACCGACGTGGGCGCACCATGATCAAGCCACTTCGGCGCTCGCATCGGGAGTGCACGTGCTGTTGGAGAAACCCGTCGCGCGCACCACCAAGGAGGCCAAGCGCATCGTTGAAGCCTCCGGTCATGCGAGCCACTATCTGATGCCGGCGATGTGTCTGCGGTTTTGGCCCGAATGGAAGATGCTGAAAGACGCAATGGACGATGGTCGGTACGGCAAGGTCCTGGCGGCGCGGTTTCGACGAGTCGGACCGCCACCGGCCTGGGGCAAAAGCCATTTTCACGACGGTATCAAGTCTGGCGGCGCATTGCTGGACCTGCATATTCACGACGTTGACTTTATCAATTGGTGTTTTGGCAAACCCAAGCGCGTTTTTTCGTCCGGTTACTCGAAGTTCAGCGGATCGATCGACCATGTGGTCAGCCAGTTTGAGGTCGGTAACGGCGCGATTGTCCACGCCGAAGGTGGCTGGGCGATGACCCCGGGATTTGATTTCAACATGAGCTACACCGTGAACTTCGAGAAGGGCACCATGGATTACGACGTCGCCCGCGGACCCGAAGCGGTGTTGAAGATTTACGAGGAAGGCAAGGATCCCGTCGTTCACAAGGCGTCGGCGATGGACGGCTACCTCGGCGAAATCCGCTACTTCGTGGATTGCGTCAAGGAAGGCAAACCGCCTTCCCTGGTCACGGCCGCGGATGGTTTGTCGGCGATCGAAGTTTGCGAAGCGGAAGAAATGTCGATCCGGCTCCATCAACCGATGACCGTTTGATTGTCGGACGATCAGAAGTGGCCAAAATCTTGGTGGCGAATTCAAGTCCGCTGAAACGACGGGCGAAATTACGGCAGCCGTTGAACCCAAGCGGGATCGTTGTGCCGCTCGCTAAGCTCTTCGAGCGGTAGCCCGAGTTCGTTCGCGGTGATTCCTTCTTTTGCATTCCAGGCTTCCCGCATCGCTTCGTTGATCGCTTCCCGCGTCGCCGCCAGGTTCGCGAGGAATTCCTGGTGCGTTCGCCGGCCTCGCCAATCCGGCTCGCGAGAGGGGTGTAGCAAAACTCGTTCGATCAAATCCAAATCGGCCGCGTAAAGGAACGTCCCGTGAAACAAGAACGCATGTCGCCCGCGTCGCTGGGCATTGCCGGAAAACTTGCGGCCACCCGTTTCAAGATCGGTGTGACCCAGCACGTGAACCGGTTGACCGATCACTTTTTCGATCGCTGCTCGATTACGTTCCATGACGGTCCGATTGGTGGCCGTGACGCTGGCGAAGTCATCGCCGCCGGCGACGCGTAGCGAAAGGGCGTAACTCAGGCAGCCGGGACCTTGGACAACCGTGCCGCCGCCGCTGAATCTCCGCAGAACCGGAATCGATTCTTCGTCGCAGGCGGCAAGGTTCACTTCCTGGCTTAGATGATTGCCAAGCCCGACGACGACGAACGGCGTCGCCGATTCCCAAATGCGCAAGTATTCAACGCCTTGAACTTCCGTGATGGCCAGCAACGCTTCGTCGGCGGCCAAATTTTCGGCGGGGGTTGAAAAAGTGTGCGCCAAGTATTTCATTTGTGGCCTGCGGAAACAGCCTTATGTTCGGAATGTTTGGCTTTGGCCGGTATTGGCTTGCCAAACGGGGTGCTCCTCATATCGTTTGCGCCCTTTCAGGACAACCTGAATCCCAAGTGCCGCATTCCGGCCGGTCGACAAAACCGACGAATCGGAAGGAATCCGGCAGAATAGTGCATCACCATGACACTTGATCCCGGCCTCAAGGAACGCCTCGCCACACTTGATAGCAGCTTGCCCCAAGGTTTTGCCCACGACGGCGAAACCGGTCGCTGGTTGCAGGCGGCCGGTCAGGTGCTCGAGGCGGCGTTGGAAAATAAGAGCCGCGACAAGGCGGCGTTGTTTCTCGACGAATTGATCGACCGTCTCAAGGCGTCCGGCATCGAAGCACCACGCACGGTGCAGACACCTTATCTCAACACGATCCAGACGAACGAACAGCCGCCGTATCCCGGCGATTGGCAGACTGAAGTGCGGATCAAAAGTTTCATTCGCTGGAACGCGATGGCGATGGTCGTCAATGCGAACAAAGCCAATTCAACTTTGGGCGGTCACATTTCCACGTATGCGTCGAGTGCGACGTTGTACGAGGTGGGTTTCAACCACATCTTTCGCGGACGCAGTGGCGATTTCACGGGCGACATCGTTTACTTCCAGGGCCACGCGTCGCCGGGCATCTATGCGCGCGCGTTTCTGGAAGGTCGTTTGAATGAAACGCATCTTTACAATTTCCGGCAGGAGATGGGCGAAGGCGGTGGGTTGTCCTCGTACCCGCATCCGTATTTGATGCCGGACTTCTGGCAGTTTCCCACTGTTTCGATGGGGCTCGGTCCCATTCTCTCGATCTACCAGGCGCGCTTCAACCGCTACTTGTGGGCGCGCGGCTTGCGATCCGGCCCCGAGCCGCGGGTGTATTGCTTTGTCGGCGACGGTGAAAGCGACGAGCCCGAATCGTTGGGTGCCTTAACGCTGGCCGCGCGTGAGAAACTCGACAACCTGACGTGGGTCGTGAACTGCAACCTCCAGCGGTTGGACGGACCAGTCCGGGGCAACGGCAAGATCATTCAGGAGCTGGAGGCGGCCTTTCGTGGTGCGGGCTGGAATGTCATCAAAGTGATCTGGGGATCAAACTGGGATGAGCTTTTCGCAAAAGACAAAACGGGTCTGCTGCTCCGGCGCATGGAGGAATGTTGCGACGGTGATTTTCAAAAATACTCCGTCGAGCCCGGCAGTTATGCGCGGCGCCATTTCTTCGGCAAATATCCCGAGCTTCTCGAGTTGGTGAATCACCTGACCGACGATCAATTGCGCAAGTTGCTCCGCGGCGGGCACGACACGCGAAAAGTTTATGCTGCCTACAAAGCGGCATCGGAACACAAGGGCCAGTCGACGGTGATCCTTGCAAAGACAATCAAAGGATACGGCCTCGGCGAAGCCGGCGAGGGCCGGAACGTTACGCACCAACAAAAGAAACTGAACGAGAAAGAGCTGCGCGAATTCCGGGCGCGATTCAACATTCCCGTCAGTGACGAAAACATCGCCGAAACGCCATTTTACCGGCCGGCACCAGACAGCGCTGAGACAAAGTATCTATTGGAACGGCGCAAGAAGTTGGGCGGCTTTTTGCCTGAGCGCCGCGTTGAAGCGCCGCCCTTGGAAGTTCCCGCGCTGAGCGAATTCAAAACCTTGCTCGGCGGTTCGGGCGATTCGCAGGTTTCAACCACGATGGCTTTTGTCCGCGTGTTGAGCTCCCTGCTGCGTAACAAATCCATTGGGCAAAACATCGTCCCGATTATTCCCGACGAAGCCCGTACGTTTGGCATGGATGCGCTGTTTCGCGAGATCGGCATCTACGCGTTTGAGGGACAAAAGTATGAGCCGGTCGACCGGAAATCGTTGCTCTATTACCACGAAGCCAAGGACGGTCAGATTCTGGAGGAAGGCATCACCGAAGCGGGTTCGATTTCGTCATTCGTTGCGGCCGGTACGGCGTACGCGACGCACGGCGTGAACATGGTGCCGTTTTACACTTACTATTCGATGTTTGGTCCACAGCGCGTCGGTGATCAGGTGTGGCTTGCCGGCGACATTCGCGCCAAGGGCTTTCTCATGGCGGCCACCGCCGGACGCACCACTCTCAACGGTGAAGGTTTGCAACATCAGGACGGCCATAGCTTGCTCCTGACGAGCACCGTGCCGACTTTGATGACCTACGACGCCGCGTTCGCGTACGAGCTTGCGGTCATCATTCAGGATGGCATGAAGCGGATGTACCAGGACGGTGAAGAACTCTTTTATTACCTCACGCTCTACAACGAAAACCACCTGATGCCGCCGATGCCCGAAGGCGCCGAAGAGGGCATTTTGCGGGGCCTTTATAAATTCAAAACGGGTGCGGACGGGTTGAAGCACAAGGCGCAGATTTTCGGCAGCGGCCCCATCATTCAAAGTGCGTTGAAGGCGCAAACCATTCTCGCGGAGCGTTACGGCGTTTCGGCCGATGTGTGGAGTGCAACCAATTACAAACGGCTGCGAAACGAAGCGATCCAGTGTGAACGCTGGAACATGCTGCACCCGACCGAAAAGGCGAAAACTCCGGGCGTGGTCGAACTGCTGGCCAAGGAAGAGGGCCCGTTCGTCGCCGTTTCGGACAACATGCGGATGGTGCCCGGACAAATTGCCGAGTGGGTGCCCGGCGGCATGACTATTTTGGGTACGGATGGCTTCGGTCGAAGTGACACTCGCGAACGGCTGCGGCGCTTCTTTGAAGTCGATGCTGAAAGCACAGTCATCGCCACGCTTTGGGCCCTGGCGAAGCAAGGCAAAGTGGAGCGGCAATTGGTTGCGCAAGCGATCAAGGACCTCGCCGTCGATCCTGACAAAGTGCAGCCCGAACTCATTTAGCAACGGCGTCGATCAGCTTTAATCTGCGGTTAAATTCTCATGGATATCAAACTGCCAAAACTGGGTGAGGGTGCCGACAGCGGCACAGTCGTCAATGTGCTGGTCAAGGAGGGCGACCAGATCAAAAAGGAACAACCGATTCTCGAACTTGAGTCGGAGAAGGCCGTGGCGACGATCCCCGCCTCCGAGGCGGGCACCGTGGAAAAAGTTCATGTTGAGCCCGGCCAGAAGATCAGCGCCGGTCAGTTGATTCTGACGCTCGGCGGAGGCGGCGCTCCCAAAAAAGAAAGCGCAGCTCCGGCGGAGGAATCCAAACCCGCTCCGAAACAACAACCACAAGCCAAGCCTGCCGCCGAGTCACACGAAACCGTTGCAGTTGCTTCCGCAATCGTCGACGTCTCCGGTGTTGCGTTGGACGCAATTTCCGATTCGGTGCCGATGCCCGCCGCTTCGCCGTCCGTCCGGTTTGTGGCAGCGCAATTTGGCCTCGATCTCCGGCGGGTTTCCGCCATGACCGGCGGCAATCGGGTCACCGCCGAGGACCTGAAGCACTATCTCGAAACCCTGCAAAAGCTCGCGGCGAAAGGTAGTAAATCGACCGCGGCGCCGACGGTGAAATCAGCGGCAGGACCTTCGACGGCTGAGTCGATTGATTTCAGCCAATGGGGGCCGATTTTGAAAAAGCCGTTGTCGCAATTGCGGAAAGTTATCGCGCGGCGCATGACCGAACATTGGCAAACCATTCCGCACGTCACGCAATTCGATTCGGTCGACATGACCAACATCCTCGCGCTGCGGAAAAAACATCTGGCGGCTTATGAAGCGAAAGGCGTGAAACTCACGGTGACGCCGTTCGTTTTGAAGGCCGTCGTGGCGGCGTTGAAGCAACATACGATCTTCAACTCAAGTCTCGACGAGGCGGCCGGCGAAGTCATTTTGAAGGAATATTTTCACCTCGGTCTCGCGGTTGATACCGAGGCCGGGCTGTATGTGCCGGTCATTCGTGATGTCGACAAGAAGGACATGCTGACGCTCGCGAACGAAGTCACTGAGCTGGCGGCAAAGGCGCGCGATCGCAAATTGACGGCGGAAGAAATGAAGGGCGGGACGTTTTCGATCAGCAACCAGGGCGCGTTTGGCGGCGGCCATTTCACGCCGATCGTCAACAAGCCCGAAGTCGCGATCCTTGGCTTGGGCCGCAGTGCCGATCGGGCGATTGTTCGCGACGGCAAGGTGACTGCGCGCCCGATGATGCCCGTCGCACTGAGCTACGATCATCGAGTGATCGATGGCGGCAGCGCCGCGCGGTTCATTGTCGATCTGGTCAAGTCGTTTGAAACCTTCAGCGAAGAAACGGTGCGGCTTTGAAATCGTCGTCCTCCTCGTTGTCGTCGTCGTAATCGATACAATCCGATGTCCGAACAATTCGATCACGAAAAGCTCGATGTCTATCAACTCGAATTGGAGTTTTTGCGCTGGGCGACGGTTCTGCTGGACGAGCTGACCGGAACAGGCAAACGACTTGGCGAAATTCTGGATCAACTGGATCGGGCAAGCCTCTCAATCCTGTTGAATACCGCGGAAGGAAACGGCAAACGACAGCGCCGGATTCGGGCCAGGTTCTTCGACGACTCGCGAGGTTCGGCAACGGAATGTGCCGCATGCCTCGATGGCTTGGTGGCGAAGAGAGCTTGCACTTCCGAGCGAATTGTGGCGGGCAAGCAGTATCTGGTGCGTATCGTGTCGATGCTTTCCAAGCTCGTCGCTCGTTTCGAGTCGTCCGAAGCGTTGCGCGAAGATGCGCCTGAGTACCATGCGAGGTTGACGGCGTCTTCCGAGGAAGAGAACGAGGGCGACGACGAGGACGATCGAGTGCGGCGGCCGTAAATGAAATTGTTAATCTATGAATCAACTTGAAACAGAAATCGTTGTTGTGGGCGGCGGCCCCGGCGGATACGCGGCCGCGTTTTACGCCGCTGATCTCGGCAAGAAAGTCACGCTGATCGAGCGCGACGATCGGCTCGGCGGCGTTTGCATGAATCGCGGTTGCATACCTTCGAAGGCGCTGCTCCACGCGACTCACGGCATCACCACCGCCCGCGAATCCGCCAAGCGCGGCATCACTTTCGGCGAACCGCAGATCGATGTCGCGAAGCTCCGTGAGTGGAAAAACGGAATTCTCGGCAAGCTCGCCGGCGGCCTGAAAATGCTCGCGGAAAAGCGCGGCGTGAAAGTGATTCACGCGCGCGGTTATTTCGAAGATTCCGAGACCTTGCGAATCGAAACGGATCAAGGCCAGCAGTTCCTTAAATTTCAAAAAGCGATCGTCGCGGTCGGTTCGCGGCCGGCATTGCCCAAGGTGTTTGATTTGGGCAATCCCCGCATCATGACGTCCACCGAAGCGCTCGAAGTGGAAGACATCCCCGAGAACTTGCTCGTCGTTGGCGGCGGCTATATCGGCATGGAATTGGGCACAGTTTACGCCACGCTGGGATCGAAGGTGACGGTTGTGGAAGCGCTCGATTCCATTCTCATGGGTGCGGATCCCGATCTGGCGCGGCCGGTCATGCTCTACGCGAAGAAGGCGTTCAAAGAGATGCGCTTCAAAGCCAAAGTCACCAAGATGGCAACCGCCGGAAAGCAGATCAAAGTGACGTCGGAATACAACGGCGAGACCTTTGAAGAGCTTTACGATCGCGTGCTTGTTTCAGTGGGTCGTACGCCGAACAGCCAGGACCTGGGACTCGAGCACACCAAGGCAAAACTCGACGACAAAGGTTTCATCGCCGTCAACGCGCAGCAACAAACGGAAGACCCGAACATCTTTGCCATTGGTGACATCGCCGGAGGAGTTTTGCTCGCGCACAAGGCGTCGAAGGAAGCTCGAATCGCCGTCGAGGCGATCGTCGGTGAATCGCACGGCGCAGCGCAGGCGGTGATCCCGGCGGTGGTTTTCACCGATCCGGAAGTGGCTTGGTGCGGGCTCACTGAAACTGAAGCCAAACAAAAGGACATAGCGGTTGAAATCGCGAAATTCCCGTGGGGCGCGAGTGGTCGGGCGATGACTTTTGATCGGGTTGATGGTGCCACCAAATTAATCATCGAGCCGGGAACCGATCGCATTCTGGGCGTCGGAATCGTCGGTCACGGAGCCGGCGAACTCATCAGTGAAGGAGTGCTCGCGGTCGAAATGGGCGCCACAGCGAAGGACCTTGCGTTGACAGTCCATCCGCATCCCACGTTGTCGGAAACATTGATGGAGGCCGCCGAGGCATTTTACGGTCACGCCACGCATACGCTGTCGCCGAAGAAGAAATAGGGCGCACAGCACCTCCGTTTGAAAGACGGCGCGATTGGCGTCCAATTCGTCGGGGCGAGTCGCCGGCGTTGTTCGTACCTTGCGGCGTTCGCGACCCTTGGCCATGCTGGCGCCATGCGGACTTTTTGCTGGCGAATTTTTCCGGTTCTGGCGGTTGCCTGCGTGGTGGTCGGTTGCAAGAGCTATCCGGTCAACGCGCCGCTCGCGAAACGCGATCCCGACAAGGGCTACTATCTGCATCTGCAACCGCGGGTCGATAATTCCGGCGAGATCCTGCTGGTGCTGGCCTTCTCCGGTGGCGGTACGCGAGCAGCCGCATTTTCTTATGGCGTGCTCGAGCAATTGCGCGACACCCAAATCAAGATCGACGGCCATTCCAAAGCGCTGTTGCACGAAGTCGACGCCATCTCGTCCGTGTCCGGCGGCAGTATAACGGCGGCAGCCTACGGTCTTTACGGGGACAAGGTTTTCGACACCCTGGAACAAGCGTTTCTCAAGCGAAACGTGCAGCGCAATCTGGCCTTGCGGGTGATCAATCCCTTTCGCTGGCCGTCACTTTGGTCGAGCACGTACGGGCGTTCCGAGCTGGCGGAAGATTTTTACGACGAGATCCTTTTTCATGGGGCGACCTTTGCCGACATCCAAAAGGCCGGCGGGCCGTACATCGTGATCAATGCCACCGATATTTCAAACGGTGCCCGATTCGAATTCACGCAATACACGTTCGACATGTTGTGTTCGGATCTCAGCAGTTTTCCGGTGTCGCGCGCCGTCGCCGCTTCGTCGGCGGTGCCCGGCTTGCTGACGCCGTTGACTATCAATAATTACGCCGGCCACTGCGGCTACGATGCGCCCGAATGGGTGACACGTGGCTACAAGGAAAGCGATGGTCGGATTCGGCTGCGCGCGCGCGAGTTGGCGTCGATGCTCGACAGCACCAACCGGCCGTATCTGCATCTTGTCGACGGTGGCGTTTCGGACAACCTCGGTCTGCGTCCCATACTCGACACGATCACTTTGCTGGAAAGCAGTCCGGAATTGCGCGATGACCTGCGTGTCTCCTCGGTGAAGAAACTCGTCGTCATCAGTGCGAACGCCTATTCGTCGCCGGCAAAGGATTGGGACAAATCACCTGCGGCACCTGGCTCGTTAATTTCGGCGGCCGCGGCCGCCTCTCTGACGCTCGATCGTTATTCGGTCGAAACACTGGAACTGGTTCGCTCGGAATTTGGTCGTTGGCAACGCGAGATGGGCGGCACGGGCGACGTGAAGTTGTATCCCGTAATGCTGAATTTTGCGAATTTCAAGGAGGCGGCCAAACGGAACTTCTTCCTGAATTTGCCCACGTCATTCTTTCTCCCCGCGCCGGACGTGGACAAACTGCGGGATGCGGGGCATGTGCTGTTGCGCGAGAACGCGGTTTTCCAGGAGCTGTTGCATGACCTGGGACCAGGCGCGCAAGTCGCTCAACAAATGAACTAAACACAACGTCATAAATTTCTGTCCATGTCGCGGTGCGGGATTTTGGCGTAGGACGCGGAGTGAGGAGCGAGAATATCCGCAGGGATCTTTGACCGACGCGCGACAAAGTCCTGCGTCAAAAGACCCGCCGCCCGGAGGGTTGTTTGGGAAAGACTCGCGAGCGTTGTTGCTCCTCGGTCACAGACCGCCGAGGGTATGCTCCCTCGTCGCGCCTAGCGCGCGAGCCTTTCCCAAACAACGACATTGGCACAAATTTATGACGTCGTGTTTAGTTGAACCGCGTTCGCCCCGCCGCTACGCTGCGCCCCTCATGCAACCGGAAGATCATATCGGCGACGTCATCGCCAAAGAGCGCTTTCATCAGAAAATCGCGGCCGACGCAGCGGCGCGGGCGGCCGGACTCACCGTCGACGAACTGGCCGCATTTGAGGATTCGGGCAAGGCGACCAAAGCCGTCAACTACGATGCGTTGGGGCAATTACTGGGATTGAATGCCACCAAGTTGAAGAACGTTTCCGGAGGTTGGATGCCGCCCGATCCTGATCTGGGGCAATGGCGCGAGTTGCGCCGGGTGACCAGCACCGAGGCATTTTCAGTGAATGCCTACGTGGCGTGGGATGAAGTTACTCGCGAGGCGGCGATCTTTGACACGGGTTGGAACGCAGACGGAATCATCAAGTTGATCGAAGAAGAAGATCTTAATCCGACTCACCTGTTTCTCACTCACACGCATCACGATCACATTGCCGGCATGCAGGCGTTGCGCGAGAAGTTTCCGAAGATCCGATTGCACACCGATGCCAAGAGCACGCCCGTTCAACATCACAACCGGCGCAACGATTGTGTGCACATCGGCAGCCTGCGCGTGACCAATCGGGTGACGACCGGCCACGCCGAGGACGGGGTGACTTACGTGGTCGGCAACTGGCCCGAGGACGCGCCGTTTGTTGCGATCGTCGGCGACGCGATTTTTGCCGGATCGATGGGCAAGGGGAACATCTCCGCGGAAGACGCCAAACGTTGCGTGCGCGAAGCGATTTTCACGCTGCCGGAAGACACGTTGATTTGTCCCGGCCACGGCCCGTTCACCACCGTCGCCGAGGAAAAGGCGAACAACCCGTTTTTCTAGTTCACCACGAATGAACACGAATCAATTTGGGTCTCGACTGGACCACAACCAAAGTGACGGGTCAGTGATTGGTGTTCATTTGTGTGGATTAGTGTTTTTTTAGTTTCTCTGCATGAATCGAATTGTTGAACGTTTCGAAAAGCTGAAGCGCGAAAAGCAAAAGGGATTTGTCGCGTACATCGGCGCCGGTGATCCCAATCTCGACGCAACTCGGCAGCTGGCCTTGGCGTTTGATCGTGCCGGCGTGGACGTACTTGAGCTGGGCGTTCCCTTCAGCGATCCATTGGCGGACGGTGTCGTCAACCAGCTCGCCGCTCAGAGAGGATTGGAATCCGGCACGACGCCACAAGGCGTTTTTGAGATGGTCCGAAAGGTTCGTTCGGAGTCACAGATTCCCATCGTGCTATATGTCTATTTCAATCTCCTGCATCGCCGCGGCGTGGCGGAGTTTATTAATGACGCGAAGGCAGCCGGTGTCGACGGATTGCTTGTGCTCGACCTGCCGCCCGAGGAATCAGACAACTACGAACAACTCATGGCCGCCGCCAGTTTGTGCAACATCTACCTGATCGCACCGACCACGCCAGAAACGCGCATCGAAATCATCGCGCCGCGCGCGCGGGGTTTCATTTACTACGTGTCGCGCGAAGGCGTGACCGGCATGCAGTCGAAAGTCTCGGACACGATCGCGGAAATGACGGCAAAGATTCGTGCGCACTCGGAGTTGCCGATTGCCGTCGGTTTTGGGATCTCCAATCCGGAGCAGGCTCGAGCGGTTGCTCAAAACGCGGAGGCGGTGGTCGTAGGCAGCGCCATCGTCAATCAGATCGCCGAGCACGGTAAAAGCCCTGAACTTGTGCCGACAGTGGAAAAGTTTGTAAGCGAGTTGGTGACCGCTACAAAGGGGTGCTGAGCTGCGAACGGGTGGGTTCGTTGCGCTTAGAACTCTTTGCGGATAGCTGAGTTCACCGTCGGTTTAGGAGGTAAGGAAATTCGGATGGTTTCCTTTTGCGGACGGTTGTCTCCGCCATCATCCCCGGCCAACAAGCCGGTTCGGGGACCACACGGAGGCCTTGGTGGCGGCATTTGAGTCTGATGCTTCGATCGCTTGGGGTTTTCGTTGGACATGAATGCACGTTATTTGTTTTGTCTTCGGCCGCAACGGAATAGAGAATACTGATGTATTCAGATGACTTGATTTGGTTGAATCTGCATCTGTTGGAATAAAGTCATGCGTGTTGTTCTTACGATTTTGGTCATGACAATTGTCGCGCCGATAGCCGCCGCGACGGCGTTGGTATGTTGGAGTCCAGAACGATGGGGCGGGTCGCTGAGTCCGGTCACGGTATTTGGGATGGCAATCTTTGGCGTTCTCACGATTCCGCTTTGGCCGACCTATATTCCGGCCATTGTGTTGACCCCAATCGCAATGAATAAGATCGCGACAATTCCGGCATTCCGGCGATCACCATTGGTAATGGTTGGGAGTGTTTCCATTTTGGTCGGCGGCATCTGTGGCGTTTTGGTAATCAGCATCATCGTGCCGTGGCGTGAATCGACGGATGTCGTTTTGAATTGGTTGCTGGCCGGAGCGGCTGCAGGGGCGGTCGCTCTACCGATGATTTCGTTGATCTATCGTTGCTCGCTACCAATTGCAGAGTCGAGTGCCACACTTAATGGCGAACTCTTTCCACAATCTCATCGTGAGGATGCCACTGAAAGACCGATGTCGTCGGAACAATTCGGGGTGTCAGAATGATCATTCTCTGGCGCATTATTGAAGCTCTGTTAGGCATTCTGTGCTTTATCGCCTGGGTTTTGTGCATGATCGATTGGGTGCGAGGCGGTTGCCGGGTGCCGAGGCTGGTTCATTATTTTGCATTTGGCTGTCTCGTGGCGGGTTGCATCATCACCGCAGTGGTTGTGCATATTGGCGGATTCACCATTGGCACCGTCGTTTCCTGCGCCCTGCTTCCTCCGGTTTTGGTTTATGTGCTCTGGCTTTGGGGTGGTGGACCGTGGGCCAGCGATCGCAAACAGTGAGTTGGAAACGTCGTAGAAAATCGAATGACTGAATAATCATTTCACTCGCTCTTCGTCGCTCTCAACCGTTCCATCATCTCATGATTTCAAAGGCGGAATTATATGAAATGCGACTCGTGCCGCGAACGGGAGGCGACTGTTCACCAAACTTACATTGTTGGCGAGGCTGTGACACATATCAACTTGTGCGGCGTTTGTTTTGAAGCTTCTGCGCCCGCTAAGGCCTGCGATCTTCATACAGCGCTACAGATCGGGTGCCGGTATTGCGGCGGCAAACCATACACCGGTAACAGTCATTCTTTTGGCGTGAATGGTTCTGTTGGGCTCAGCTTTACGTGCAAGGCGTGCGCGGACGAGTATTTCCGATTTTTGCGTCGGAAGGTGCCCGGATTTGGCGAGCCGGACCCGACGCCCGAACAGATCGCCGAGATGGCGGGCCACGATATGACTTCAGTTTTGAGGGAAGCAGACGAGCACATGAAACAGTGGTCAGCGGAGCGCGAATCGTGATGAAGATAACCGCCAAAACCGAGTGTTTGTTGGCGCGCGCCATCGTATGACACGGAGTGACTTACCAATTTGGCGATTTGTTGGGACGGTTTGCGCTGTTGCCGTCGCGGAATGGCTTCTCTTTGAACTGCTACGAGCGCCGTATCGTCCGCCGGAGGACATGACGACATTTTTGGGCACGGAGAAGTACGCGGTCATTGCATGTATGTTGGTTCTGGCGCTCGGCGGTTTAGGTCTGATCGTAAGGTGGGCCAAGCGTTCCGCCTGGACGAGGCGCGATGTCGCTGTCATTGCGCTGTTGTTCATGGTTTTGATGGGAACTGGTATTTACGTCGTCATCCATCCGAGTTGGCCGGTGACGCCACTCAAATGGATTTTGAATTGAGGTCGGTCGATTCGCTAGCCCAGTCAATTGGCAACGCAAACATAACGACGTGGTTTCCGCCATCTCCCCCGTTGACCCTCCGGCCTTTCCCGGCCAAGCTGCCCGGGTGAGTCAATCGCTCGTCATTGCTGGTCGTGAGTTTTGCTCCCGTTTGCTCGTGGGCACCGGCAAATTTTCGTCGCCCGAGGCCATGCGCGATGCGCTGGCAGCAAGCGGAACGCAGATCGTGACAGTCGCCCTGCGGCGAGCTGATTTGTCCGGCAAGAAGGATCCGTTCGCGAACATTTTGGAATTCATCGATCCGGACAAATATCTCCTGCTGCCCAACACCAGCGGCGCGATGAACGCCGAGGAAGCCGTCCGGCTCGCGCGCCTTGCCGTGGCTGCTGGTCTGCCCAAATGGGTGAAGCTTGAAATCCATCCCGATCCGCGTTATCTGCTGCCCGATCCGGTCGAAACGCTGAAAGCCGCCGAAACTTTGGTGAAGGAAGAATTCGTCGTGCTCCCGTACATCAATGCGGATCCCGTGCTCGCCAAACGGTTGCAGGAAGTCGGTACCGCCACGGTGATGCCGCTTGGTTCGCCGATCGGTTCCAATCGCGGGATTCAGACTCGCGACCAGATTCGAATCATCATCGAACAGGCCATGGTGCCGGTAGTGGTTGATGCTGGAATCGGGGTTCCGAGTCATGCCGCCGAAGCGATGGAACTGGGTGCCGATGCCGTGCTCGTCAACACGGCGATCGCCGTGTCGAGTGATCCCAATCGAATCGCCGTCGCGTTTAAACAAGCCGTCGAGGCGGGACGCACTGCGTTTGAACTCGGCCTGGCGGAACAGCATATTGAAGCCAGCGCCACCAGCCCGTTAACGGCTTTTCTGGATGCCTGAACGGGAGAGTTTCCAAATTTGAAATGAATCAAAATTCGCTTCCGATCGCGCGCGTGCGCGAATTGCTTGCCGAAGGATCGCGCCAGCAGATTCTCGTGCTGGGCGACATCATGCTCGACTGGTTTATCTGGGGTCGGGTGGATCGCATTTCTCCCGAAGCGCCCGTACCCGTCGTGGAGTTTCAACATGAAAACTTCATGCCGGGTGGTGCGGCCAACGTGGCGCGCAACCTTGCCGTGCTGAAAAATCCCGTGAGCATGGTGGCACCGATTGGGCGCGATAGTTATGGGCAAAAACTGAAGTCATTGCTGGAGTCGGAACGCGTGAACTGTCGTGGTTTATTTGCCCAATCCAAACGTCCCACCAGCATCAAGACTCGAATCGTTGCACATCAACAACAGGTAGTACGCGTGGATCGCGAGGAACGCGAAGCGATCGATGACGCCACGGTGAAGCGAATTCTGGGAGTTGTTGAAAAGCAGATCACGCGGACGGCGGCCATCATTTTGGGTGACTACGGCAAGGGCGGCGTGACTCAACCGCTGCTTGATGGCCTCAAGAAGATTTGTCACCAGCATGGCGTCTGGATCAGCCTGGATCCCAAACCGGTGCACAAGGTGGATATCTCCGGGCTCTCGTTGATTACGCCGAATCGCAAGGAAGCCTTCGAATTGGCCGGTGTCGAAGATGGGCGCAAAGGAGTACATCCGCTCGAAGACAAAGGCTTGATGTTGGTTGCACGCACGTTGCAACGAAAGCTCAAGCCGGCGTTGATGCTCATCACCCTCGGTGACCAGGGAATGTTGTTGTGTCATCCTGGCGAAAAGCCGTTTCACGTTCCAACCACCGCGCAGGAAGTTTTTGATGTCTCCGGTGCGGGCGACACGGTGATCGCGTCGTTCACCTTGGCGATCGCGGCGGGGGCGTCCCCAGTTGAAGCCGCGATCTTTTCCAATCACGCGGCTGGCGTGGTGGTTGGCAAAGTGGGTACGGCAACCTGCACTTCGAAGGAGCTTCTCGCCAGCTTCCAACGCGATCATTGACCGCGATCTGATCTTTTGCCGAAACGATGGATGCCTCCGCCAAACCAGTTGTCCGATACGGGCCACAACTGGCATTGCTGGCGGCGTTTCTCGGCTGGATGTTTGACGGCTTTGAGATGGGCTTGTTTCCGATTGTTGGACGGCCTGCTTTACTCGACATGCTGGGGCGTACAGCCGGCGATTCGGCGGTCGGCGTATGGATGGGTTATATCACCGCCGCGTTTCTTTTGGGTGCGGCGGCTGGTGGTTTCATTTTTGGCTGGCTGGGCGATCGGATCGGGCGCGTGCGCGCAATGACCGCGAGCATTCTCTGTTACTCGTTGTTCACGGGACTCGGCTATTTCGCAAAAGAGCCCTGGCATCTCGGAGTGTTTCGCTTCGTTGCCGCGTTGGGAATGGGTGGAGAATGGTCGCTCGGCGTGGCGCTGGTGATGGAGTGCTGGCCGGAGAAGTGGCGGCCCGTGCTGGCCGGCGTGATTGGCGCGGCGGCGAATGTCGGTTTTTTTCTTGTGGGCTACATCGGAAAAGTGATCACGGTCACTTCTCAAAACTGGCGCAACATGTGGCTGGTTGGTGTGTTGCCGGCGTTGCTGGTTTTTCTGATTCGCCTCTGGGTGCCGGAATCCAAACGCTGGCAGGAGGCGGTGCGACGCGAGCCCGGCCGGCCATTGCGTGACATTTTTGTCGATGGTCGCTGGCGCAACACTTTGCTGGCCATTGCCTTCGCCTCGATCGCGTTGGTCGGCACCTGGGGTTCCGTTCAATGGATTCCGCTGTGGGTCGACAAGTTGACTGGTGGAAAACTGCCGGACGCGAAGGCCAACGCGCAGATGTTTTCCGCGCTGGGTGCGATCATCGGCTGCCTGCTCGGGCCGGTTGTTGGTGGGCGAGTTGGGCGGCGGTTCGCGTTCTTTCTCCTTTGCCTGGGCTCTTTGCTGACATGTGGATTTTTGTTTCGTGGCGGCCTGGTTTATGGTTTGGCGTTTCAAATCAATGTCTTGTTTGTCGGTGCGTTTACCGCCGCGTTCTATGGTTGGTTTCCGTTGTACCTGCCGGAATTATTTCCGACGCGCATGCGGGCGACTGGTCAGGGTGTTTGTTACAACAGCGGTCGAGTAATCGCGGCGATCGGGGCCGTGGCCGGAGGGCAACTGGTCAATTATTTTGGTGGTGACTACGCCCGGATGGGCGCGGTCGTGACCTTGGTTTACCTGGCCGGTTTGTTTTTGATCTGGCTGGCGCCCGAGACCGGCGATAAACCTCTGCCGGATTGATTTGAATCACCGAAAGTTGATGTCTTCAGCCACGCCCAACAAATTGACCGCCGCCGACATTCGCCAAATGAAAGGGCGAACCAAGGTGGCTGCGCTCACGGCCTATGATTATCCGTGGGCGAAGCTCCTCGATGAAGCGGGGGTGCCGTTGATTCTCGTGGGTGATACGGTGGGAATGGTCGTGCTGGGTTACCCCGACACGACGCACGTGACGATGGATGAGATGATTCATCACGTAAAAGCCGTGGCGCGGGCGAAGGTTCGCTCGTTACTGGTCGCCGATTTGCCTTACCGGAGTTACGAAACGCTACAGGACGCGTTAACCAATGCGCGTCGACTGGTCGACGCCGGAGCGGAAGCTGTGAAGGCGGAAGGCGGTCGAGAAATTGGCGCGCAAGTCAAAGCCATCACCGATGCGGGTATCCCATTTCTGGGTCATCTGGGAATGCTGCCGCAACACATTGTCGAGGAGGGTGGCAAGTATCGGATCAAGGGGCGGACCGAGGAGCAGCACGTGGCGTTGCTTGCGGACGCCCGCGCGTTGGTGGATGCCGGTGCGTTTGCTGTGGTGCTCGAGTGTGTGACACCGCCGGTTGCAAAAGAAATCTCGGAACTCATTCCGATCCCAACGATCGGAATTGGCTCCGGACCGGATTGCGATGGCCAGATTCTGGTGACCCACGATTTGATTGGCGCGTTCCCCTGGTTTACGCCGAAGTTCGTGACGCCGCGACTGCAGACCGGCGAAGCGATGCGGCAGGCCGTTCGCCAATGGATGGAAGGATTGAAATGACGCGGAAACTTTCTCACGTCGACGCTCGCGGAGAGGCCAGCATGGTGGATGTTTCCGCCAAGCCCATCATGCGCCGTGAAGCGGTCGCGCGCGGAGAAATCCGGCTTGCGCGCAAAACGATTCGATTGATTGAGGCAAACCAAGTGGCCAAGGGCAATGTATTGGCAACGGCACGTATCGCCGGAATTCAAGCGGCCAAACGCTGTGGCGAATTGATCCCGCTTTGTCATCCGCTGCCGATTACTCATGCCGAAGTGACGTTTGAAATTCCGAAGACGCGCGATCGGATCGTGATCACCGCGTCGGCCAAGATCGCCGCGCAGACTGGGATCGAGATGGAAGCATTGACAGCGGTATCGGCGGCCGCGTTGACGATCTACGACATGTGCAAGGCCGTGGACAAAAAAATGCGCATTGGGAACATCCGACTGGTTTCGAAAACCAAGGAGAGGGTGGCTGGTTGAGCGTCTCCGGAGTTGCTGCTCCCTCCCGCGATTGCGGGACTGGTTGGTTCGGTCGGCGTTTGCCAACGTTGTGGATCGAGTACGGCGGAAACGGGTCCTCCGGTGGTGCTCTTCGAAGAATAAACAAATCAATGACGAGAATGAAGAATCGAACTTCGTACAGGCCTGGTCTGGCTATGGTTGCGATTCGGTTTCGATTTGGCATTCGGGGGTGACGCAATGACGGAGTTTCCCACGACGCGGCGGTTGTCTCGATGGTTCGCCGGCGTCGTGTTTGTTGTGCAGATCGGGTTGGCGGCGACAAATGCGCGTGCGGTCAACCAGCCGTACGTGGTGCGCCATTGGGGAATTGATGATGGTTTGCCGCCGGGCCCGGGTGGCGCTTTGTTGCAGTCCCGAGACGGCCACATTTGGTTGGGAACCGAGGAAGGACTGGCGCGATTCAATGGCACCGATTTCACGGTTTTCGATTCGTTCAACACACCGGAGTTGAAGAGCAACCAGATCTTTGTGCTCTTCGAGGATCGCGACGGGAACATCTGGATCGGCAACGGCTCGGAAGGCTTGCTGCGTTTGAAGGATGGAGTTTTCAAACGATTTGGGCCCGAGTCCGGATTGAAGAACGGTTCCATCTCCGCGATTCAACAGGACACGGAAGGCACGTTGTGGGTTGGAACGGACGGCGGTGGGCTTTACCGCTTGGTCGGTGAGATTTTTCAACCAGTGACGTTTACTGAACCGGCCAACAGTCCGTTCGTCGTGTCAATTGCCAGCACTCCGGACGAGGCGATTTGGGTCGCCTACAAAAATGGCGTACGGCGAATTAGCCACAACGGGAATGAATTCTTCGGAACCAACGTGTTCAAGACGGCGACCATCTATACCGTGTGCAGCGATACCAGAGGCAAAGTTTGGGTGGGCGGTGTGGGGATGTTGGCCGAGCAAATGAATGGCAGCTTTACTCGGCACCACTGGGAACAATCCTGGGGCGATGTCATGATGATCAAGAGCGTGCCCGATGGGAGCCTCTGGATTGGTACCTCCCACGGACTCGTGCATCTGAACGGAGACGAGGGAAAACTGTACACATCGGCGGACGGTCTGGCGGGCAACATGATCAACGAACTGATGGTCGATCGCGAAGGAAGTGTTTGGATGATCGAAAATGGAAGCGGGATCGATCAAATGAAGCCTTCGCGCTTCGAAACGCTGGGCACCGCGCAGGGCCTGAGTCACCCGACGGTAACTTCGATCATGGAGGATTCCGCCGGCGGCATGTGGTTGGCGACCGAGGATGGGCTCAACCATTTTGCCGACGGCACCAACACGATCTATCGCACCGGTCAAGGGCTTTCCTGGAACATGATTTTCACGGTCGTTGAAGATCACGACGGTGCGATATGGACTGGCAGTTGGCGGGGATTAAATCGTCTCGAAAACGGAAAGATCACCGTCTTCAAGAAGAGCCTCGATTATCCGAGTTGGACGACCTGGTGTTCGTATCGCGACCCGGATGGGACTTTGTATTTCGGCACACCTTCCGGTCTCATTTCGCGCAAAGGTGACCAATTTCACACTTGGAATCACCAAAACTCGGGGCTGTCACACGATGATGTGCGGTGCGTTTTGCGAGACCACAAAGGCCGGTTGTGGGTGGGGACGTCCTATGGATTGAACCGGCTCGAAGGGGCTCATTTTGTGAATTACTTCGACGCGGGGTCGGACCAATCGATGAACGTTGTGCTCGCGCTGCACGAGGATGTCGACGGTGGTATTTGGATCGGAACGCAGGGCAAGGGCCTTTTTCTTTTTAAGGATAATCACCTAACGCGCCTCACCACCGCTGACGGGCTGTACGACAATTTGATTTTCACGATCCTGGAGGATAACGAAGGTTTTTTTTGGCTCACGAGTAATCGCGGGCTGTTTCGCGTGAGCCGCCAGGAATTGGAGGATGTGGCTCTTGGGAAAAGTAAGCGCGTGGTCGGTCGTGTCTTTACGAAGGCGGATGGGCTGCCGACGCCGGAATTCAACGGCACGGTGCAACCTGTCGGATGGAAATGTCGCGACGGACGCCTCTGGTTCGCGTCCACGGCCGGAGCCGTCATTGTTTCACCGGAAAATTTGTTCACGAACAAAGTGCCGCCGGCGGTGAGCATCGAAACCGTGGAGTTGGATGGCAAAACACTCGTTCATCAACATCGCGAAAGCTTGGTCGTGCCACCCGGAACTGAACGCATCGCCTTTAAATACGCGGTGTTGAGTTACATATCGCCGGGAGCGTTGCGTTCAAGATACCGATTGGAAGGCTTTGACAAGACGTGGCAAACCAACGCCGCGATGCACGAGGCGCAGTACACTCGCCTGAAGCCCGGCACCTACCGATTTCAAGTTGCGGCTGCAAATGGAGACGGTGTGTGGAACGAAACCGGGACGTCGCTGGGAATCATCGTTCAACCGTTTTTTTGGGAGATGGGATGGTTCCAGGCGATGGCGGGCTTGCTGGGTTTGGGCATGATTGTTTTGGCGGTGCACGGATGGTCGACCCGGAGCCATCGCCTGCAGTTGGAAGCACTCGAGCGCAAGCACGCCTTGGAAAGCGAACGCACACGGATTTCGAGTGATCTTCACGACGACGTCGGCAGCAATTTGGGAAGCATTTCCCTGCTCAGTCGAGAAGCGCAACGGCGCGCCAATGAGCCGGTCGCAGAGGATCTCGTGGAGATTGCCAGGTTGGCGCAGGAGACATCTGATTCCATGCGGGACATTGTTTGGTTTATCAATCCGAACGAGGACACCGTGGAAAAAATGTCACTCCGGATGAAGGACACCGCGGCGGGCCTGCTTGGCGGCGTCCACTTTGAATTTGAGTCACCGGAGTTGGCCGAAGGCGTTTCGCTGAGCCCGCAATTCAAGCGTCAGTTCTTTTTGATCTTCAAGGAGAGCCTCCACAACATCAGCAAACACGCGCGGGCCTCCGAAGTGACCATTCGACTGCAAGTCAAACCAGGCCTGCTGGAGCTCGAAGTGCAGGATAACGGAGTCGGGTTTCAAGAATCCGAAGCAAAACTGGGGCACGGATTGACCAGCATGCGCCGCCGGGCTGCGGATCAGAAATGGCGGTTGGACATCGCCAGCAAGCCCGGGTCAGGCACGCGGATTCACCTTTCGGCGGTCCTTGAATGAAGAACCCGGTCCCGCGTTTGCGGGATGACGACCGGCCTCACTTCAGGATACTTTGTCGGCAACAAAAATGACGGAGACCACGACTAAAACGGCCATCTGGCTGGTGGAAGATAACGCGACCTACGCGCGCACGGTTGGGCGATTGATCAACCAGCTGCCGGGGTTTTGCTGTCCAGAAAGCTTTGCCAGCTGTGAAGACGCGTTGGCCGCGCTCCGCAACGGCGCCAATATTCCCGGGATCATCCTGCTGGATGTCGGCCTTCCCGGAATGAGCGGCCTCGAAGGCATCCGGCATTTCAAGGTCGCGGTGCCGCAAACACTCATCATCATCCTCACCGTGTTTGACGATCGGGAAAAGATCTTCAATGCCATCTGCGCCGGCGCATCCGGTTACCTATTGAAGACGGCGCCAGAAGAGAAAATTACCGAAGCCTTGCACGAGGTGTTGAGCGGCGGTGCTCCGATGACGGCGAGCATCGCACAAAAAGTGCTGGAACGGTTTTCGCAGTTGGAAACGCCGCGCGGGGAATATGGATTGACTACTCGTGAACGTGAGATTCTGGAACTGATGGTGAACGGGCTGATCAAAAAGGAGATCGCTGACCGATTGTCACTCAGCTATCACACGGTGGATACGCACCTGCGAAACATCTATGGCAAGCTGCAAGTACACAATCGTAGCGAGGCAGTCGGCAAGGCGCTGAAGGAACGGCTGCTCTGACTCCTGCTGCGTGAGCAGTCGCGGAGTTTCGTAAAGCTTACTTAAGCTATCAAAAGTAGGAGCGTGAGCAATTGCAGCGGTTCTCCCGCGAACGCGTGATTGTCGGAAATCATGAGCCGGCAATACTGTCGCTTGATGTTAGGATTATTCAACGGCCGATCATTCTGGTCACTCGCAGCGGAATTGAAATGTTCCTGCGAGCGTCGTGGTGAAAGGAGCTTTTACTCAAATCGATCAGCGCATCAGCAGGCATAAATCTTGGATTAATCATGAAAACAAAACCTTGGACGATGATGATGGCGTTGCCGTTGGCGGTGATGCTGAAAGTGACGCCGATGCAGGCCCAACCGAGTGAGTTGGTGGAACTGAAGACGATCGTGGCGACGACCGGTGGGCCGACGCAGTTTACCTTTGCCGACCACGGCACTGGAGCGACCAGCTATATCGCCGAGTTCTCCCCGACAGTGGGAGCCAGCGCCAACTGGCAGACGGCCCCCGGAGCGGTGTTCACCGATCTGGGCAACGGCCAGAAGCGGGTGTCCTTCGGCACGAGTGCACCGGGATTTTTCCGCGTTCGATGCGTGGGTGGGACGGCCGATCCGATCGTGGTGAACTTTCCGAACGCGACGTTGGAAATGAGCGAAGGGGAGACAAGCAATGCGACGGTGAATTTCAGCCGGCCGTATTACGGGACAATCCGGTATGCGATCGGGGGGACGGCCGGAGCGGGCGACTACCAAGGATTGACCGGAGAAGTGACGGTCAACGGGACCACGTCGGTGGTGATCCCGATCTCACTGACGGACAACAACACGATTGGGCAATTGAAGCAGTTGGTTCTCACTCTTCAGTCCGGTTCTGGTGCGGTCCTCAATGCAGCCAACGAGAGCACGATTACCATTCTGGACAATGACGCGGAATGGAAAGGCACCTTCATTGACGCTGACGCATCGCTGGGATTTGTTCTGAAGATCAATAAAAACGGAGGCAATTACACTGCCTCATTGGTGAGTGATGGCGTTGGGTTGATTCCGGTCGGAGAATACGCTGCTTCGATTACTTACACGGCGAACAACTTCACCAGCACGACATCGGCGATCGGTATGGACACGGCAAACACGTTTCAGAATCTGCCCGCGCAAATGACGCTTGATCTGGCTGCTGCCAATGGCCAGTCGAATCAAAGTGTTTCGACAAATCAGATCAACGGCGTCGCTTCGTTGATCGTTCAGTACCCGGGCAAATCATATCTCAACCGCACGAATGTGGGGACGTTTGTATTGTTCAAACCACCGGTGGACCCGTCCACGAACAAGGTGCAACTGGTCAACGTGCAATGATCAATCGGAGGAACGACATGAAGAGCTTTCATCAAATTTCGAATCAAGGTCTCGGGAGAAAATCGTTCGGAACGATTGCGCTGATCATTGCGATGGTGATGCTGGTCACCCAGTCGTTGGTCGCGCAACCCTATCCGGCGGAGCTTATGAAGGAGCAAGCCGCATTGGACAACACGGCGCCCTACGCGACCGATGCCGGACGGGCAGTTGCTATTGACGGTGAATTTGCGGCCGTGGCCGGCCGTAAACGAATGGATGGCTATAAATCGGTCAATGGGTCATGGGAATTTCAAGGCGGGGCGGATTTCAGTTGGCAGACGTATAATATGGCGTTGCAGAACGGAACCTTGGCGGTCGGGAATTATGTGGATTATGGCGCGGTTTACATGTTTCAGGCGGGTGGTGATTCACAAAGTGCGTTGAACGGTTGGAACATGACTGACAACAGCACGGTCAGCGGTTCTACTTTTGGATACTTGTTTCCTTTCACACCGGAACAAAAGGCGCTCGCGACCAACAACGTTTGGACACTCACCGTGGTCTCCCGAATGATTGATGATTTCGGAGGAACGAAGTCCGGGTATTTCGACTTCGCGGATGGCAACGACCGGAGGTTTCTGATTTTTTTTGATCTGGATGCCAACGGAGATTTGACAGTCGAGTTGACCGGTCTTGAAACGCTGACCGTCACCACCAACGGCGCCGGTTGGGCGGCGTATCACACGCATCAGATCGTGTTCGATCCAACGACGCAGACCGCCGATTACTATTTCGACGGCACAAAAATGAATTCGGCCCCGTGGGTGCCCACGGCAATCACCGGCTTGAATGGTTTGCGATTCGGCAACGGTGCCAGTGGCGGCACGGGAAGCATGACCTTCAACAAAGTCGAATTTAAGGTGAACGACGGTGATCAAGTGCTGGCTGAGTACGACGCCGGCACGGTGGGCAATCCGGCCACTGATCCGGATCCTGTCTCCCAAGGATGGACGGCCGGCGTTTCTGGCACAGGGATTTCGACCCATGCAGTGAGCGCGGATCTCACTTCGATCTGGCCGCTGACTGCCGTGGTGCGGTCACCGGACGGTTATTTCGCCGCCGGATTTGGCGCTTCCGTGGCGATGAGCGGCGACACGATGGTCGTGGGCGAACCAAGCTCCGACGATGTCACGGGCAAAGCACTTGTTTTCACGCGAGCTGGCAACGAGTGGACTCTGCAGCAGGAGTTGATGGATCCAGCACCGCACTCGGGAAATAACTTTGGCAGCAGGATCGCAATTGACGGTGATACGGTCGTGGTTGGATCGTTGTATTACAAGAGCCTGGCCGATCCCACGTCGGGCGCCGCGGTCGTGTTTGTTCGCAGCGGTTCGACGTGGACACCCCAAGGCACGTTGATTCCGGCGGCGGTGTCCAGTCCGGCGCAATACGCGGGGGTCAATCAGGTGGCGTTGAGTGGCGATCTGGCGGTGGTGGGAACTCAATATAGCACCAGCAATCCCAACGGGGCGGCGGTCGTTTTCCGGCGATCGGGGACCACGTGGTCGCGAGAGACGGCGTTGACTCCCGGTACCGATTACGAACGCGTGTATCAGTACGCGACCTCGCTTGCAACGGACGGGAACGCAGTTTTCGTTGGTTTCAGTCAGACAGCGAACAACGGTAGCAGCTACGCCTCCTACATGGCGTTCAGCAAGGACAGCGCCAGCGGATGGATACCGCTGAACCGCCATGACTACCAGGTCGATAACATTTACGAATCGGTGAACGGCCTCGATTTTGACGGGACGAACCTGATTATGGGCATTTATGCCGCCGTCGTCGGCGATCCGCCACCGGTCCACATTTTGAAGCTCGACTATTCGGATGCCGGCGCGGTGGGCCAGTTTGTGAGCAAGTTGATCGACTATTCGGCGGCGAAGGCTTCGGGCACGTTTGACAAGGATCTCGCCGCCTTCCGCTACAAGGACCTCCTGTACGGAAGCGACAATCTGAAGATTCGATCCCGCGTCGAGTTGATGAACACATTGTACGGCGACGCCGAACGCGCGCGGGCCGCTTATGCAGAGTCAGAACTCGCCAAGGGATTAGTTCTCAGTCCAAACGACGCTGGTCTGCAGGATCTGATGCTGGATATCTATTACGACCGTGCCGTGGCGGAAACCGTGTTCAGCAAGGATTTGTTGGCGACGGCGGTGAAGGCTCATTTCGGCGGCTTGATCGGAATCAATCCACCGGTGAATGGCTTTGAGATCGATCAGGAGATCGCCCCCTACCAACAGGCGCTCAACAAACAGCGCGCGGTATTGGATGGCCTGCTCAGTTTGCTGGGCAACGATTTTGGTGCTCCAGGTGACCCGCCGTTGGGTTACGTCATGTTTCGCGATCGGGTCCCGCTCCGCGCGTTGATGAGCCCAAACTACACCAACGATCTTGGCGAACTGGTTCCGGTCTCCAGCAATCCCGTCTTGTTCGACGGTTACAAGGACGCGGTTCTGGCGTTTGATCAGCTGCGCGACTACGGCCAGACGGCTGCGACCGTGGGTCGGCTGTTGCTGGCTCGCGACAATCCGGCAAATGGCGGTCAGTCAAGCGATCGCGATCAAGTCCGGCAATTGATCGCTGGCACCGTGCAGTATCTTTATATCCACGGTCATTTGGTGAAGGACCTTTTCGCAACCTTACCGCCTCCGGGTGATGCTTCCGGCCTGGCCGAGGCGATTGCCGGTTGGGAGGGCAGCCTCACCGATCTCGAAGGGCTTCAGCAAATTCTGGCGGGCGATTCCAACATCCTCGGTTTTGCGCCCGACTTCATGATGTACATTCAGAACTTCGGAACGCAGAGCACACCGGAGTTTCACTCGTACGACATTTTCCGCGAGCGGCTCGATCCTGGGAGTTCGTCTTCCGTACTGAAACTTGCGGTTGACGATTTACAATCGGCTCAGGATTCATACCTGTCATTCCAAGGATATGAGGACCAGCTCGCCAGCAACTTCGGTGTTTCCTCGATCACATACGAAGATCGTCTGCGGGACATCGTTGGAGTCTTCCCGGATGATTCCAAATACACGGACGACCCCACCGCCAATCCTGGCAGCGAACTGGAGCAACAGTATCGCAGCATTCAGGCTGCGCGTTTGAAGATTCTCAAGAACCAGACGGAAATTCAAAATGTCTACCGTCAGGTGCGGATCGAACGCGAACGGGCGTCGGCGGCCGAGGAAATTTATGTTCGCTACGGCAACGAACGCGCCAGCATCGAAGAGCAACTCGGGGAGATCAACGCCGCGCAGGCGGGCGCCAATCAACTGGCGGACTATTTCAACCCGGAAAACCTGCTGAGCGGCGCCTCCATAGCGATTGCCTTGAACTTCGGTGTGCAGACGAGCACCGAACTCATGAAGGGACAATTGAATGTGCAGAAGGAACACCTTGCGGCGATGGAAAGTGCGGAGTTGGACGGCGTCGAGTCACAGGCAACGATCAAAAATCTCATGTTGCAATTGAACACGCTGGCGGTCGATTCGATGGAGTCGGCTTTGTTGCTCACCCAGGAGGCCAACCGGCTTGCGGGACTTTACCGGGAGAAGAAAGATCTCGAGCGCAAGCTGGCGGATCGCGATCAAAACCTGGCCAACCGCTTCTTTGCCGACCCGATTCACCGTGAGATTACGCAGACCAACATGTTGAGGGCGGACATCTCCTTCGAGACCGCGCAGAAGTGGTTGTACTTCACGGTTCGCGCCCTCCAGTACAAGCACAACATTCCGTTCATCTTCGATTACAACCAGCGCCACTACACGCCGAACACCATCTTCAAACTCCGCAACGCCCAGGAGCTCGAGGACTTCTACGTGGCGATGGACCAGTTCGATCAATTGAAGAACCTGGGCGATCCCGAACGACGCGACGCTTTTTCCGTGCGCGAGGATTTCTTCGGTTACGCGAAAACGAATCGCTTTGGTCAGGCGCTGCTTTATCCCGATCCGATCACCGGACAACAAGTCTCGGCGGTCGCCGCGTTCCGCAGCCGGCTGCATCAACTTCAGGATGCGCAGGGAGTGATCGTATTACCGTTCAGCACCGTGCGGCAAAAGCCGGGTGGGTTTTTCTTCCAGGGACCGAGTTACGACGTGAACGGCAACCCGATTCCGAACACCGGACGGTATCTCGACAAGATTCACTCGATCAGCATCCGGTTGCCTGGTCAGCACACGTTGGGACAATCGCAAATCTCGGGGAACCTCACCTACGGCGGAACGAGTTTCATCCGCAATCCACAGGTTGGCACCGTTGATCCCGAGCGTCCTGATCAGATCATCAACGAGATGACGCCCTACAGCACGCGGGTCTGGTTCTTCGACACGACGGGCGGGCTGAACCGTTGGAACTTCAAGGAAGCGTTGAAGATCAACGGCGTTCCGCTGGACGTCGTGCCGGACAATGGCTCTGTGCCCACCGCTGGTGAAATCGTTGAGTTCAAGGAACGGAGTGTGGCCGCGACCGGATGGGTGCTGGAAATTCCGACGATCTCCGTCGGTACATTGGTGTTGGACATCGATGAGTTGAACGATATCGAGATTCATTTCTGGCATTACAGCGCGTCGCGTTGATCTGCTCGGTTTCGGAGCAACGAGCGAGGACAAAGGCCGCTTCATAAAGACTTGTTTATCGTGCGGCGCTCCCGCGAACGCGTGATTGTTTGATCGATTTTCGGGAGGTTACTCTCGTGTTCATGTCGAAGCTTTCACGTTGCGTTCCGACAATCCTGTACTCGGGGAAACGTACTCAAAAATCGCAAGTTCCTTCGCCTGAAACGACGTCCGTTCCCTAACCAGTATTTCAAATTACATCCGTACTAAATCCGATTATGAAAACAAAACCTTGGACGATGATGATGGCGTTGCCGTTGGCGGTGATGCTGAAAGTGACGCCGGTACAGGCCCAACCGAGTGAGTTGGTGGAACTGCAGACGATCGTGGCGACGACCGGCGGGCCGACGCAGTTTACCTTTGCCGACCACGGCACTGGAGCGACCAGCTACATCGCCGAGTTCTCCCCGACAGTGGGGACCGCGGCTAACTGGCAGACGGCCACCGGAGCGGTGTTCACCGATCTGGGCAACGGCCAGAAGCGGGTGTCCTTCGGCACGAGTGCACCGGGATTCTTCCGGGTTCGATGCGTGGGTGGGACGGCTGATCCGATCGTGGTGAACTTTCCGAACGCGACGCTGGAAATGAGCGAAGGGGAGACAAGTAATGCGACGGTGAATTTCAGCCGGCCGTATTACGGGACAATCCGGTATACGATCGGGGGAACGGCGGGAGCGGGGGATTATCAGGGCCTGACGGGTGAGGTGATGGTCAACGGGACCACGTCGGTGGTGATCCCGATCTCGCTGACGGACAACAACACGATCGGGCAATTGAAGACGTTGACGCTGACGCTGGTTGGTGGAGGTGGTGCGTTGCCGGGGATTGGCAGCAGCACGACGGTAAACATCGACGAAAACGACGCCAAATGGCAGGGCAGCTTGGTGGTGGACGGAGCATCGCTGGGATTTGTTCTCAAGTTGACGAAATCTGGAGGCAGCTACACGGCGAGCTTGATCGGCGACGGTACCGGATTTTTTCCGACGGTGGAAGTCCCGGCGACCGTCACGTTCACGGCGGACAATTTTACGGCGACGGTCGCCAACATTGCGTTGCCAGCCGATTCCACTCTCTTGAATGAACCGATGAATCTGACGTTGCAATTGGAGGCTGCCAACGGCGTCACGGACCAGAGCGTGAGTCCGACGTTGGTCAGCGGTGCGGGGAGTCTGCTCACTGAGATTCCCAGCCAGACTTCGCTCAACACCACGAAGACCGGAACATTCACTTTGATGCGCCCACCGGTCGCACCATCAACCGACCAGGTTGACCTCGTGACGCAACCTTAACGAAGGAGTGACCCGAACCATGAAGATCATACGCAATCTCATCTCTTGCGGCACGTTGTCGGCGGCTCTCGCGACGCAAACGCTCTTCGCGTCAACTGCACCTTATCCGGCAGAAATTCTCGCTCAGGAGGCTCGACTGACGAACAACGTTTCCTCCACGTACGACGGCTTTGGCCAGTCGGTGGATATCAGCGGCGATCGAGTCGCCGTTGCCGGTGATGGGGTAACGTTGTTTAACCGTCAGGCGGATGGTTCCTGGTTGCGCGACTTAACCTTGCACGCCGGATACCTCAGTGAATTTGCGGGCCAGGTGGCGTTGGATGGCGACACTCTGGCAGCGAGCGGTTATGACTACGGCGAGCTTACCTATGGGCCCCGGATTCTAGTTTTCAAACGCAGCCCAGATCCCGGGCTCAATGCCTGGAATACCTCCGACAATTCAACTGGCGCCGGTGCCTACTATCGTTACAACTACCCGCTCACCGCAAATCAACAGACGCTTGCGGAAGCGGAGGGCTGGACACTCACATTCCGCGCGCGAGTGAACGACTACGGAAGTACACCATCGTGTTTCGTCGATATCACCGATGCCAATGAACAGCGTTTTCTGGTGTTTCTCGGCGTCGACTTCCAGGGGGATTTGTATTTGGTGCAACCGAACAATCTGGGAACGGTGACGTTGACTTCCGATGGACTGGGATGGTCAAAGTATCATACCCATGAAATTGTCTACGATCCCGCGAACGGTACGGCGGATTATTATTTTGATGGTCAGAAGGTAAACACCGCGCCGTGGCCCAAGATTGCTGGCACCGGCCTCGATGGCGTTCGTTTCGGCAACGGGTCCTCGAGTGGAATGGGGAGCATGAACGTCAACAAAATCGAGGTGACGACCCAGCAATCGAATCAGGTGCTCGCCCTCTATGATGCCGGGACAACGGCCGACACCAACGTGGACCTTGATCCCGAACACCAGGGGTGGACCCGTGTGCCTGACGCGACGGATTCGAATGTGTCGGCAGGGCCGGTTGTGGCGGACGTGACCACCTTGTGGCCCGTTCAAACTATGATCACTCCCACTGCGGACGTTTCCAGCCTGGCTCTGGAAGGCGATACCTTGGTGGTGGGAATGGCCACCGCCTATATCGGCGGCGCGAATCGTGGTGCTGCCGCTGTTTATGTACGGAACGGCGAGAGCTGGCCGCTCCAACAACAGCTTGAGCCCAGCGTCATTGCCCCCGGCGATAGCTATGGCCAGGACGTTGGGATTAGTGGCGATTCGGTGATCGTGGGCGCTCCTCGAACGAGCTCGGTGGGCCGCGCATTTGTATTTGTGCGAAACGGCACGAGTTGGACCGAACAGAAATTGCTCACTGCGGATGATGGGGCAAACCAAGATGCATTTGGTTTTGGCGTGGCGATCGACGGTGACCGTGCCGTCGTTGGTGCAAAGTGGGATGATCACGGGACCGGGGCTCTGCTGTATGCCGGGTCCGTCTATGTTTTTGAGCGCAGCGGATCCACCTGGACCCAGGCGGCGAAGGTGTTTCCCGATTCATTTGGTTCGGGGGAACAGGATTTCGGCAGCTCGGTCGCATTGGCCGGCAATACGCTGGTTGTGGGAGGCTATTACGGTGGCACCCATTGGGTCTTCACGACGACTGGGAGTGGCTGGAAGGAAGCGCAAAGCAAAGTCTATCCGGACACCGTGGATCCGGCGCTCCATGATGTGGCTATTGATGGACAACGTTTCGTTGTGGGGGTTGCCGGTACGGAATCAGAATCAGGAGCCGCCTATGTCTTTGGGCTCGACTATAGCAATGCCGCCGGCGTGGCCGAATACGCCCGCAAAATCCTCTACTTCGGGGACGCTGGAAATGCGACGATTCCATTTGACCCGAACCAGACCGCGTTCCGTTACAAAGCGCTGCTCTACGGTGATGAAAACGGGGACATCCGGCCGCAGGTCGAGAAGATGGCTGAATTGTATGGGCAGCCGGAGCGTGACCTCGCTGCGGCTGCGGAAAGCGAATTACTTAAGGGCCTTTCGTTTCATCCTGACGACCCGGCGCTGGGCAACCTGCTTTTGGACATTAATTATGATAGGACTGTTGCGGACACGATCGTGGCGCAGGATCTCGAAGAGCGTGCCGAGAAAACCCGCATTGGCCCGCCCTTGGTTGCCCCGCCTCCAACCGGCGGTTTCCTGATCGACCAGGAAATTCCGCTTCGGCGGCAGTATCTCGCCGCGAATCGCGAAGCGACAAAGCATTATTTCGATCTCCTCCGCATGCCGCTCGACGTTCAGACGGCTGGTTCGACCACGACCGACAACGATTTCGGTCATCATTTGTTCCAGACGCTGGTGCCGGGACGCGCGTTGATGGCCGCGACCTACACGAACAGCAGCGGTGCGGAAGTTCCGGTCACTGCAAACGCCACCCTGTTCAACGGTTACAAGGATCTCGTGCTGTTGTTTGAGCAACTCCGTGATTATGGGCAGGAAGCCGAGACGCTGGCCCGGCTGTTGATCGATCGCAATGGTTCCGGCGATCGCGACGAAGCGGTGGCGTTGGTCTCGGATTCACAACGATCCCTTTTGCTGGAAGGTTCCTTGCTCAAGGGTATGTTCAATACGTTGCCGCCGGAGAATGACCCGTCGGGCATCGTGCAGGCGATCAACGGCTGGAGCGACGCCGTCAATGGGCTGGCAACCGTGCAGCAATTGCTCGCCAGCGCCGACAATCCCCTGGGATTTGCCGACGACTTCATGATGTACGTGCAGAAGTTCACCGGTACCACTGAATACTTCGATTCGTACGACGCCCTGCGCGAGAGGCTTGATCCGACGATTGGATCGAACCCACTCCGAACAGCGGAAGATGCGCTGCAACAGGCCGTCACTTCCTATGCGGATTACCGTGGTTTCCAGGACCAGCTTGCGTCGCAGTTCGATAATTCTTCGATTACCTATCGCGACCGGCTGCGGGACATTGTTGGCGTTTATCCCGATGATCCGAACTACACGGATGATCCAACCGCCAATCCCGGCAGCGAACTCGATCAACAGTATAACAGCATCGAACTGGCGAAGTTGCAGATTCAACGCAACCAGCAGGAGATCACCAATCTGTATCAGCAAATCGAGATCGAGATTAACAAGGCCACCAGCATTTCCAATGTCATGGTTAATTTTGGCAACAAGCAGGCGCACCTGACGAAAGTCATCGGACACTGGAAGGCCGCCCAGGCGAGTGCCAACGCCGTGGCCCAGTCATTGTCGGTTGAGAAACTGACCACCGGCTTGTTCATCGGCTTTCTGGCCAATGCGGCGGTACAGGGAACCGCCGAGGAAGTAATCGCCCACAAGGAAGCCAAAAAAGAGGAGCTGGCCGCGCTTGAGCAAGCCACCATCACCGGTCTCGAAACTGACGCCACGGTGAAAACGCTCACGCTGAGTCTCGCCACTCTCGCTGTCGATTCCGATACGGCAACGCTGACCCTGCACCAGGAGGTGAACCGTCTCGTCGCGCTGTATCGAGAGAAGAAACAGCTTGAGCAAAAGATCGCCGCGCAAAACGCCAACATCGCCGCGCGTTATTTTGCCGATCCCGTGCACCGGCTGGTTGAGCAATCCGACATGGTGAACGCCAACCTGACCTTTGAGGAAGCGCAGAAGTGGCTGTACTTCATGGCGCGCGCGCTTGAGTACAAATGGAATACGCCGTTCAAAAACTTCAACTATGCCGGCCGCAGTTGGTCGGCCAGTTCGGTGTTCAAGTTGCGCAACGCCGACGAACTGGTGGCCTTCTACCAGGCTATGGATAATTACGAGAGCCAGATTCAGTTGCCGAAGGATGACTACTTCGACTGGTTCTCGGTGCGCGATGATTTCATGGGCTACAAACTCACGAATTCGGTCGGGCAGGCGATTTATTATGCCGATCCGATTACCGGCGCGAGCGTGGATGGATTGACCGCATTTCGTGATCGGCTTCGTCAATTGCAGGACGCGCAGGGTAACATAGTTTTGAACTTCAGCACGGTGACGGAGATTCCCGGTGGAACGTTTTTCCGCGGTCCTCGTTTCAATGCCCAAGGACAGGTTCTCAGCAAGGGTCTGTTCCTTGACAAAATTCGCTGGCTCAAGATCAGCCTCCCCGGCAGCCACTCGCTGAATCGTTCACAACTGACCGGCGAATTGAAATACGGTGGCACCAGTTTCATCCGCAATTTTGATGTGGGCACCTATAACCCTCAGCGGGCCGATCAACTTCAAAACGAATTCACCTCGTACTCCACGCGTTACTGGTTTTATCACGCACCGAGCACCACGTGGCGTTTCAACGAGGCGCTGAGTTCGCCGGTGACGATGCAGTTGAGCAGCGATCCACGAGTACCGCCGTCCGTGCAGGAACTGGACGTGTTCAAGGAACGCAGCGTGGCGACCACCGGCTGGCAATTGACGATCCCTACCAAAGATGCGGGCCAGACTGTGATGAACATCAACGAACTCAACGACGTGGAGCTGTACTTCTATCACTACGCCGTAACCCGGCAGTAATTTGGTGGACAGAAGTTCCGACCATTTTGTTGGTCAGGTGGGGCGGGCGCTTAGTGCCCACCACGGCTCGCAACGGAGTGCGAGCCCTACCGGACGATCGTTTCAGTTTTGCTTCATTTGCAATCCCTCCAAAACCCAAAAAGAAAATGGGCACCGAGTGGTGCCCATTTTTAAGTTCCAGAATCGAATTGAAAGCTCAGCCCGCTAAAATTGCCCGACAGGCCTTTTCGAGCGCTTTCATCTGCTTGGCCGATTTCGCTTCGATGTAACACCGGATCAGGGGTTCCGTGCCGCTGGCGCGGAAGGCGACCCATTCGCGGTTCGGCAACAGGAACTTGAACCCATCGGTCGTGATGAACTGCTCGACTTTCGCTTTGCCGACCTTGTCCAGGCCACCGGCCAGCTTCGTGAGCAGCGCCTCCTTTTTGTCCGGCGGAATTGCGATGTTGATGCGGGTGGTGTGAAACTCGCCGGTCTTCTTTTCGAGTTCCTTGAGAATCTTGCCGAGCGGTTTGCGCTCGTAGGCGACGAGTTCGGCCATGAGCAGGCACGCCAGAATGCCGTCCTTTTCCGGCACGTGACCTTTCACGCTGAGCCCGCCGGATTCCTCACCGCCGACGATGATCGGTTCGCTTTCCATGAGCGCGCCGATGTATTTGAAGCCGACCGGCGTTTCGTGAAGTTTCACTCCCAGCAACTCGGCCACGGCGTCGACCTGATGGCTCGTCGGCACCGTGCGCACGACGGCGCCGGTCCAGCCGCGGTTCTTCTTCAAATGATACAAGGCGAGCGCGAGAATCTGGTTGGGCGTGAGCCAGGTGCCGTCCTTGTCCACAATTCCGAAACGATCGGCATCGCCGTCGAGACCGAGTCCGAGTTGTGCCTTGCCGCTCTTGATCAACTTCGCAACGTCGGCCATGCCCTCGGCGTTCGGCTCGGGATGATGTCCGCCAAACAGCGGGTTCGGCACTTCATTGAATCGCGTGACCTTCGCGCCGGCCTCCTCGAGCAACGTATCCAGATAACCGCGACCGGTGCCGTACATGAGCTGGACGCCGAGCTTGAGCTTCGCCTTTTTGATCGCGTTGAAATCGATTAGCTTTTTGAGCTGCTTGATGTACGCCGGACGCGGGTCGATGGTCTTGCATTTGAAAGTGCCGACGACTGCCGATTTGAAACTCCAGTTGTCGCCGAGCCGGGCGGCGACGTTGGCTTCCACCTGTTTGGTCACTTCGGGCGGAGCCGCCGCGCCGTTGGATGGAGAAAACTTCAATCCCTGGTACTCAAACGGATTGTGGCTGGCCGTCATATTGATCCCGCCGATGGCCTTTTTCACCCGAATCGTGTGGGCAATCACGGGCGTGGGCGCGTCGCGTTCACAGAGCAGGGGAGTCAGGCCGTTGGCGGCCAGCACCTCGGCGGCTGCGAGGCAAAACTCGTGACCAAGGAAGCGGGTATCGTGGCCGAGAATCACGATCGGCTTGCGACCGAAGATGGGCGACGTCGGATTCTGGAGTTCCGTGTTCCAGTAATCTGCGATTGCTTGGGTCGCGAGGCGGACGTTGTCGAAGGTGAATTCGCGGGCGATGACGCCGCGCCAGCCGGAGGTGCCGAATTTGATCGGAGAGTTCATGTTTGGAATCGATTGCTTGAAAACGGTGCAGAAAGGCTAACGATCGTGCCCGGCCTTTTGAAGCAGGAAAGCGGACCCGCGACCTTTTTCGAAAATCTTGTAACATTCCGCCGCCGCCGGGTGAATAACCGGGAAATAATTCAATTCATGAAGACATCTTTGCATTTCGTTCTTGCCGCCGGTCTCGCGCTGACGCCCCTGGCCGTCACCGCGTCGCCGCTGCAGCGTTCCCAGGTTTCCGCCAATGCCAAATGGCTCCTGCATCTCGACGTGGACGCCCTGCGCAAAACCCAGCTCGGCAGCAATCTTTTGAAGCGCGTGGTCGACGAAGCGGGCGAAGACTTGAAGGAAGATGCGCACATCGATCTGCCGGCCATTTTGAAAAACACCAGCTCGGTGATGGCCTACGGCACGGATTTCAAATCGGGCAAGGATGGCAAGGGCGTGTTGATCTGGCAGGGTTCAAAAGAGATCGAGCAGATCGCGAGCGGCTTCCTGGTCCAGCAGGCGGAAGCCACCAAGGCTGGCTCGGGCAATGTAAAGTTGGTGCGCGAAGGGGCTGAGCCGGTTTACGCGTTTGGCGACGATATGAATATCATGGTCCGCCCGGGCGGTGGGCTGGTTCTCGGGCGCTCGATTGACCAGATCGATCTCGCGACCAAAGTGCTCGAGGGCAAGGCGTCGAGTTTGCAAACGAAGGACACATTCAAAGAATACTCGCCGCTGCCGGGTGGGTTTTTCTTCCTCGCGCTGGCGGATGGCTTTGCCAAGGAAGCTCAGGTGCCGGCCCAGGCGAGTGTCTTAAAACTCACGGACGGCGGCCGGCTTGCCCTGGGTGAGACGAACGGCAAACTGCGATTGCAGCTTTCGCTCAAGGCGCAATCGAAGGAGGTCACGCAACAGATTCAACAAGTGGTTCAGGGCATCCTCGCGGTGGCCACGATGACGCAGGGCGATAATCCGGATCTCCAGAATTTGATTCGCGATACCAAGGTCAGTGTCGAAGGCCAACGCGTTAGCGTGGACCTGTCAGTGCCGGTCGAAACGGCGTTGAAACAGATCGATGAACACGACGGCGGCAAAAAGCAGACCGCACCCGCAAAGGATCAATCCAACCCGGACGAGTCGAAGAAATAGAATCCGCCAACGGGTTCGCGCCAGGTCGGGCGAACAATTCAAACAACGTACTGGCTCAAAGTGAAATGCAGTTTCTTCCCGCCGTGGAAAGTGAACTGACGAAAACCGACAATGTCGCGGAAAAGGTCGGAACGGACGTCGTCGCCTTGGTTTTGGACGCGCAGCGCGGCGACGTCGATGCCTTTGGGGAATTGCTCGGACAATTCGAGCGCCGGGTGTTCCACTTCGTATTGCGCATGTTGCGCAACGCCCACGATGCGGAAGATGTGACGCAGGATACATTCGTCAAGGCGTGGCGGCATCTGGCGAGTTTCCGGCCGCGGCACAGCTTCTCGACCTGGTTGTTCACGATTGCGCGGCGCACGGCGTTGAACCACATCCGCGCGCGTCGTCCGACCGAGGAGTTGGCTGATCATCATGAGCCGAGCCATGGTGATTCGCCCGATCAAACCGCGGAAGATCGCGAGCAGGCGGAATCCGTATGGGAAATCGCCCGGCGGTTGAAACCGGATCAATACGAAGTAATTTGGTTGCGTTATGGCGAAGGATTTTCGGTCGATGAAACGGCGCGCATCATGAACACGAATTCCATCCGTGTGCGCGTCCTGCTCCATCGTGCCCGCAAGCGGATGGCTGAATGGCTGCAACACAAGAATTTCACGATCGGAGGTGCCCAATGAAATGCCGTTGGTATCAATTTCTAATCAGTCGCTCGCTCGACGATGACCGGCCGTTGTCGCCGCGCTTGGAACAACACCTGGCGAATTGTGAGCCGTGTCGTGAATTCTGGGTCCGGCAACGCGACGTAATACGCGGCCTGCACGAAACCAAAAGCACCGCCTCGGAGATCGAACCAAGCCCGTTCCTGCGGACGCGGATTCTGCAACAGACCAAGAGCGAGGAATCGGCACCGGCAATTGGCGGGAATGTGCGTTGGATGTGGGGCGGAATCGCGGCGACCGCAGTCGTGGCCCTTGTCGCGCTAATGCCGTTCCTGGAAACCTCCCGATCGAACGTCGGCATTGCGCCGTCGCAAAACGACACCGTGTCTGTGGCGTTGCTGGAAAAGACATCGCGATTCACGAGCGGCGGTAATTTGCTGCAGGCGGCCACGAACATCGATCAACCGCTGCACCAGGAATTGAACCTCGTCATCAGCGACGCCCAGAACGCCATTCGTTCTTTGCGCGAAGAACTGTTGCCATCGCACCTGCTGGCAAAAGGCGATTGATCCGACCGCTAGTCGAATTTCAAGAAGAGGTACAGGGGCGATTCGTTGATCGAGATCTGCCGGGCGTTTTGGTCGACGGCGGCGCTGGGTGCAGTGCCTTCGCCCAACGGCATTTGTTCGGCCCGTTCGATCTTCCCCGCGTATGCCGGCAATTCCAGCTTGGCGGAACGCCCTTCACCGGTCGGCGACCACGCCACCCAGACGCGTCTTTGGGAATCGGTGGCGTGTGTGAATTCAAAGAGCATCGCATCACCGGGTCGGTTGATCAGTTCTTTGTGGAATCGATAGTCACTGAGTGTCCGCCGCAAATGGGCGACCGCATAAAACGAAGGCTTCGGTTCAAAGTGGCGAGTCAGACCTGACGCCGCGTGCAGCTGGGCGAGATCGTTGTCGTTGAAGAAATAAAGATACGCACGCTCGATTGGCAGTGTCGCAAAAACGAGCCATGAGCGCACAATCCATTGCGCCTGCTGCGTGTCCGTGACGCCCACCCATTGTTTGAAGTCGCCGTTCGGATCGGGTTTGCCAGTCGCCGAGTCGTAACCAAATTCCGTGAGCCAAACCTCCTTGTCCGGAGCGTGCGCGTCGCGCCAGTCGCAGAGCTTCCGGATGTCGGGAAGGTACTCCTTCAGCGCCGGATCTTCGGGAAAACTGCGTCGCCACGTCGGCCAATTCTCGAGCTGCGCATAACTGTGCACGTTGAGGACGTCGTAAAGGTTGGTGAGCCCGGCAATGCAATCAACCGACTTGGCGTAGGCGTGGCTTTTCCCGGTCGTCAGATTGCAGGTGACGATCTTGAGTTTGGCATCTCCGGCGCGAAGGCCTCTCGCCATGTTTTCAAAGACCGTGCGGTAGTCGGCATCGGAAAACTTGCCCGGCTCGTTGCCGATCTCGGCCGATTCGACCAATGGATTCGTGCCGTCGGGACCGAACGCGCGCGCGAAGCGTCCGCCATAACTGCGCGTGTCAGCGGCGAGGTCCTTCCAGTGATTGGTCGGAATGGTTGCGATCATCAGGCTGACGTCGATGCGATAACCCGCCTTGCGCCAGGAGTCATAAACCGTGTTCCAGTTCACGCCATTGCGGGCCAGCGGAAACGTGGTTGCGAAGTCCGAGTCCTTGCCCAGATCCCATTCCACCGGATGATAATCGCGCACGAGTGATGTCGTTGGCCGATACAGCTCCGGCCTGAACTGAACCGTGTGACCGTTGATGCCCATGAAATCGCGGAACAAGGGTTTGGGGCGCTCGGCGGCGTGAAGGTTGATCCCGGCAACTATGGAAAAGAAGCAAACGGATAGGCGCGTCAGCTCCTTGGGGTTTAGACGAATCGGTCTTTTGACAATCATCTGCCAGATTGTAGTGCTCTCGATTTGAATCACCTGTAATTCGTTACATGCGGCTACTTCCGGGTATGAGATCCATGTTGGTCGCCATGCTCCTTATCCAATTTTTCTGCGATCTTCGGATCGATTTTTTCCAAAGCATTCAACGCCGAAAAGTACAAGTGATCATTCGACGAATTGGTGGCCATGTTCAGGAGGAACGGAACGGCCGATGAAGCATTAGTGCCAAAGGTTCTCAAACCAAAAGCCGCGTTGTCCCGTATGACGGTGTGGACGCCCGGACGGAGCAAGTTTGTGAAAACCGGGATAAGTTTTCCCGAGTCACCGCCGATCTTTCCCAACGCCCAAACCGAGTTATTCGCGATGTTGTCGTTGGTGCTGGCCGAACCGAGAATCAACACCTCAACCGCGTTGCTCGCGGATGGTCCAATCCAACCGAGGCAAACTGCTGCCTGGGCGCGAACATTCTCATCCGTATGGTTTGTGTAGATTTTAATCAACTGGGGAACTGCGGGCGCAGCGCGGTTGGTCAAAACATTGAACGCGTCTCCTACCGCACTGGCGAGGGGTACTGGTTTGTTAACCGACTTGAAACGGAATGTTGTAGAAGTCTTCTTTTCGAGCAATTCATTTCCTTTTGTGACCCACCACGCATCCGTCCTTACCAGGGCAGACAGAAGATACGGAATTGCGTTTGTATTCGCAGCGAGAAGAACCCTCCTTGCCGAAGCATCTGCCGCGTCCCGGTTGACCCACTTCAAGTCGCGCACCCAATCTTCAATCGTTCGACCTTCAAACTTTGTCGGCCGTGTGAACCAAACTATTCCAATTACGGTCACCAGCAAGACGGCCACGATGCCAACTTTTCTGTCTCGAAGCAAATGGTTCATTCACTCAACGGCTGGCTGCTGCGGAGGTAGGCGAAGAGATCGCGAATCTTTTGATCATCCATGCCGGTGGTCAGACCCTCCGGCATCAGGGACATCCCGGCCGATCTGAGCGACGCGATGTTGTCGCGTTGGAGCACCACGTTGTGGCCGTCGAATCCGCGCATGATCACTTTCCGTTCGTCCTGTTCCACGATGAAGCCGGTCAATGAACGATCGTCCTTGGTGTCGACGCTGAAGTTCTCGTAGCCCTCGCGAATTTCGGCGCTGGGATTCACAATCGCCAGCAACAAGCCCGCCTCGTCGCGTCGGTTCAGGCTCGTCAGGTCCGGACCGATGTCCGCTCCCTGATTGAACAATGTGTGGCAGCCGGCGCAGGTGGCGGTGAAAATCTTTTTGCCCTCGTAAGGATCGCCCTGGCCTTCGCGCAGCGCCTGCGCCAGTCGATCCATTTCGCGATCCATATCGGCCGAAGTGGGGCGCCCGGCCTTTGGCCACAAGCGATCGATGGACACCCGCACTGATTCGTCCGCCGTGCCTTTCATCTTTCGGGCGAACTCCAGAGGGACGCTCGCGGCGGGAACCTTTTGATCTTCGACGGCGTTGATTAATCTGGACGCAAATCCCGATCGTCCGGTCAACAGAGTGAGTGCGGCCGTTTGTGCGTCGGCCGGAAGACCCGGCAAACGACCGATGGTGGCGGTCGCGATCGACGGATCGTCAAACGGTTGCAGCGCGACGAACACGGCCTGGAGCACGGTGCTATTTTTTTCATTCGCCGCCAATTGAAGCAGCGTCGGTTTACTTGCCTGGGATTTGATCTCACCGAGCACTTCTATGAATTGGCGGCGTTGCTCGACCGGCGCCTCGGGACTCGCAATGACCTTCAACGCCTCGTCCAACGCTTTGGGATCGCCGCGCCGCAAACCCACAGCCACGGAGCCGACGCCGTGTCGCGCCATCGCGGTAATCAATTCGTCGGGCAGACCAGCAACGCTGCGCCCTTTGAACGCTGTTTCGAACCCATGCATCAGGATTTCCGAATCCGCCTTCGAGGGCGATCGATCGAGCAACTTCGCGCAGGTGAGCAAATCCTCCTGTGAACCGGCATCGGCATAGCGGCGCATGATGCGTTCGAGCAAGGCCTGCTTCACCAGCGGGCGGTCCCAGAATGCTGGATCATCGAACAACTTGAGAACCGCATCGCGATCACCGGCTTTCGCTTCGAGCGCCCACCAGATCATCAGCGGCTGGCGGGGATCGGTTGCGTCTTCATCGTGTTGCGCCAGCGCCTTGATCAGCGGAATTGCTCTCCTTGGCGGGAGACGCTTCGCTGTCGCGGCGAGTTGCACCCGGACTTCGAGTGATGGTTCTGTCTCCGCCAAATTCGGGAGCAGTTCCACGCCGCTGGTTTGAATTTCCTGTCGGTGCGGATCTTGAATGCCGCCCGAATCGAGGAGGCCGGAAAACCAGTCGCCGATGATGCGCACCGTCCAGAGCCGGACCTGCGGATCGCTGTGCTTGAGCAGCGACCACTCGGGTGGCTGTTGTGTCAGGAGTTCGGTTGCCGGCAAGCGGGCACGGATGGCTTGCCACGTCCATAGTGCTTCGAGTGCCTGTTGTCCGGTGGAAGTTTCGATCAAGCTCTGAAGCTTGGTGAACGTTCCATAGTTGCCGGAGTCGGCCCGATCAATCAGGAGCCGCGACGCCGTCTCGCGCCACCAGCGATTCGGGTTGTTCAGTTCGGCAACAAGTTCGTTGTCGCTCTTCTTCCCGAGATCGAAGCGCGGCGCCGGCTTCGCGCCCTTTGCCTTCAA
Source organism: bacterium (assembly GCA_016124235.1). Lineage (GTDB taxonomy): Bacteria > Verrucomicrobiota > Verrucomicrobiia > Limisphaerales > RI-55 > RI-55. The sequence goes on from WGOC01000003.1 coordinate 122,783, forward strand.
GCGCCAGACGCGGCCACCGGTCTTGTCCATGTTGCCGTTGTAATTGCGCCAGTGATTGATCGAGAAGTCGTTCCAATCGGCGATGTAGATCGCGCCGTCGGGTCCGAGCTTGATGTCGACCGGTCGGAACCAGCGATCGGTGGTCGTGACGACGTGCTCGATGTCATGCGTTTCAAACGTCGAACCTGTTGGTTTGATCTCGCTCAGAACCACGCGTCCCTGCAGCGGTTCGATGCCAAATAATTTTCCGCGGTAGCGCTCCGGCAACGCGTCGCCCTGGTAAATCAGAAACGTGTGGGTGAAGCGCTCGACTTGGTTGTTCTTCATCTGCGGGAAGTAACCGTAAGCATAAGGATTCGAAAGTTCACCGTGCTTTTGAAAGCCTTTCTGCAAATAGCCGCCTTGGACGTAGTGAAAGCCGCGCGTGTCGCCACCGTTGTGACCGGAAAACACCCGACCCTGCGCGTCGACTTCGAGGCCGAACGCATTGCCGCCACCCTCCGCGAAGACTTCGTAACGCCGCGTTTCCGGTTGGTACCGCCAGATGTTCTGGCCGAGCGTGGTGACGATGTTCGTCGAGACCGGTGCCGTGTCGGTCGGCAACGGCAGGACTTTGATGTGTCCGCTCGTGGTCGAACCCTGGCAGCCGTAAAGCCAGCCGTCAGGTCCCCAGCGCAGACTGTTCGCCACCGAGTGGGTGTCCTCCAAACCGAAGCCCGAGAGATGCACTTCCGGATCGCCGTCGGGAATGTCGTCGTTGTTGCGGTCTGGATAAAAGAGCAGGTAGGGCGGATTCAAAACCCATACGCCGCCGCGGCCGCGCGCGCACGACGTGGCGATGTTCAAGCCGTCGACGAACACCTTGTGTGAATCGAACGTGCCGTCGCCGTTCGTGTCTTCGTGGATGGAAATGCGGTCCTTGCCCTTCACTCCATCCGGCGGTGGGAGCGGAACCTTGTCGTAAACTGAGCGCCAGAATTTGTCGTGGCTCACCTGCTTCAATCCGGCGGGCTCGGGATATTGTCGATACTCGACCACCCACAAGCGGCCTCGTTCGTCGAAGCTGAGCTGAAGTGGTTGGGTGATGGTCGGCTCGGAAAGGATGAGATCGATTTGCAAATCATCCGGAACGATGAAGTCTTTCGCTGAGTCGGCAGGGGAAAGCTTCGGTGGTTCCTGGCCGCGATCATATTGTTGGGCGTTGGCGGCGTGATCAATCAAGCAAGCGAGTAGTGCCGTTGCAAATAATGAGCGCGACGCGCGCGAAATCTCATTCGTGAACGAACGAGATATTTGGGCGGACCAGCAGGTCCGCCCTACCGTCGATTGGTAGGGCGGCGCTGCGGCACCGCCGCGAAGTCGTGAACGATTTTGGCGCAAGAGCACTAATTTCATCAGATTCAGATTTTGCTGTTATGTGATTGGAGGCTTACGAGAACCAAGCAGAGGCGCCGCCTCTTTGAGATCAAGTAGTTGCTTCAGGCTCGGTTGCATCGTTTCGAGGACGTCGAATTGTCGTATTGCCTTCAGCGTCTTGAGTGACTTGCCAGCCTTCTTCTGCCATTTGGGCGATTGGATCAAACATCCCGGTTCTCAGTGTATGAAGTGCCGACTTTGCATTGTAGCTGACGTAATAATTGCTGTCTTTGGTCGCTTGTTCCAAAGCGATGTGAGAATCAGGATGGTCTATGTGCCCGAGCGCCACGGCTGCGTGTATGCGCGGCAGGTCAAGCGTCTTATCGGTTCGCCAAGAAAACAACCAGTTGAGTAGTCTTTTCCTTTTCAAGGTTTTGATGATTACTTTTACGGCGTGCTCGTCGCCGCAGATACTCCAGAGGGCTTCCGCTAACGCTACCCTAAACGAACCGGTGGCTTTGGTAAGTTGCTTGCGAATTGCAAATTCGGCTTTCTGAGATTTCAGATGTCCGAGTGCCATTGGGACCCAAGAATGGGCAGGTTCATCGTTTAATCGCCGAAGTAGTTCACACTCTGTGCGCGTCCGCTCTTCCAAATTCATGGAGTCCAATAAGTGAGTGTTCGGGCCTCCGTCCCGCCAGTTTTCCCAACTGTCAAAGTGATCCCAAAACCGCTGTTCTATGGATGAACTCATATTGGTTGGCTGTTGGTCAAATCACACTGTGTCTCGGTGGCGGTCACCGCGTTTCGAAAGACACGTGGGACGCCTGTCCTACCTAGGTTGCAAACGGTCGTCGGGCGGGATGGGTTGGTTGAGTGCCCAGAGGATTCCGTTTAATAACAGGCGGCGGAAGGCGGGTTCCTTGAAATCATCCGGATGGCCCAATGATGTGTAAAAAACTTTAGCGTGTTTTGGCCCATAGGTGTGCGTCCACGCGATCGGTTCGGACGGTTGATCGGGGATGGTGCCGATCAGAAGCGATCGTGCTGAATCCTGAAGCGGATTGTTCATGTAGAGCGAGCCATGACCGATCAACTTGGAGAGTTCGACGTCGGTCAAAATTGGGCTGACATAACCATCGCCGGGAAGGCTCACCGCGGTCTTTGTTCCGTTCGCGCGGTGATTGTGATAATTGCCGCCGAGCACTTCCGCGTCGAACTCCTGCCAGCTCTCGCCATTCTTCGCGTCGTCGCCTTTCGGATAAAACGCGTGGCTCGCGGTGCGGATGCCAACGACGGGTTTGCCCTTGTTCAAGTAGTCGTGAATCGCGTCCAGATTCTCATTCGACAACGCGCGACGGCGCACACTGATCACGAGCAGGTCGGCATCTTTCAACGCGTCGGCCAATCCGGGAAAATCATTTTTGTCATTTGGGTTTTGTTGAACGACCTGGGTTTCCAATCCGCGCCAATGAACGTATTTCTTCGCGAACTCGGGCAGCGTTTCCCACGTATGATATTCGTCCTCACCAATCATGAAAACCACCTTCGCCGGATGATCCGCGCGGAACTTGAACGGCTCGCCGCCGAGAAACGCCACGCTGGTAATCGATGAGCACCAGTATTTTTCAATGTGCTCGATGAGCAGGCCGGTACCGCGGAAATGATTCACATAGGGCGCGGCGAGGGAATTGTACATCGAGTCGGTCATGTCGCGCATGAGGACGACGTTCTGGCCCTGGTTGCGCATCTGCCGGATGGAAAAAGGTCGTCCCAGCACACACATATTCGCGTGCACCCCCATTACGATGACGTTGGTGATGCCTCGCTGCCGCATCAGGTAATATGCTTCAACAGAATCGGTGATGCCGTCCTCGTCTTTGATTTCCAGCGTCGCGATCTGCCGGTGCCAGGCTTCGTACGGTGTGCAGTTCGCACTGCCGTCGCAGCCTTCGTCCGAATCATCTATCGGCAACGGCGACTCCTTCTTGGGATCGAGATTGCACCAGCCAAGGAGCGGAACGACGGTGTCAACTTTCGGCGCGGCCAATGCCCGTTTGCGCGCCGGGTAGTCCTTGTAAAAATCCATCGTGCTGCTCGGGCAATGAATGATGAACACGCCTTTTGCTCGGGCGGCTTTTAGCACTTCATTCATGCGCGGTGCCATCTCCGCGACGCGCACGGTTGCGCTCGGACACCAATGTTTGTCCCACATGTCGCACACGACGATGGCAGTTTTGGAAGAGTCCCAATGCAGATCCTTTTCGACCGCAGTCCATTCGCCGGAGCCGGGAGACGTTTCGACCCGCGAACGGGCGGGCAAGGTGAGCATTTCCGCCGTGGTGGCGAGCGGAAGCAGAAATGCCGTTAAAAGGGAAAGGAGAATTGTGGTTCGCGCTCCGCGACGGCGGAACACAGGCAATGATCCGGGGTGCATGGTGAGCGGATCATAGTGGAATGTCCGCGTTGCTCAATGCTCAAACAAAGGGGTCTCGTCGCTACCGCAGTTCGCTTGTTCGCGCTAGCAGCCAGTTGGCGTCCGGGGTATTGGATGGGAGAACCCCCAACGCGAGCAATTTGTTCCGAGAATAGGGCGGTGTGGTCGCGGCGTCGTCCCACCGCCGAAACCCCACATGGCCATCGGCAAAAGACAGCCATGTTCCGCCGGAATGATAGACTCCTGGGAAATCAATTAATTGCTGATTACCCATATCGACAACGAACCAGCTGTCGTTGATCGAGTCAGCACGCTCGTCGAGGGTGACGAACTTTCCAGACGGGTCACTGACGTCTGAAGTTTTCTTATAAACAACGTATTGGGCTTCGCCGTTCCACTCATAGCCGCCCATCCAGCCATTCATCGATACGGAGCGAACCCGGCGCTGGTAAGTGCCGAAAATTTGAACGGAACTGGCATCCGACGGGCAGTGAAAATACTTTGGGTCGCGTTGAAGGTAAGGTCCAAGCAGCCCGTAATAACCTGTCTTATCGCTCGCGACCAAATAGTCCGTGTTGACGTTATCCGGGTGCGACGTGAAATCCAACCAGCCACTTGCCCAACTTTGTTGGTTCTGACTTGGCCCTCCGTCACCGACGTTCCCTCCATTGGGAACCAAGTTGCCGCTGTTGTCGTCCGCATACATCAGCCACGCTTGAATGAGTTTGCGGTGATTGCTTCGGCATACCTCCGCTTGCGAAGATCGGCTGCCCCCCGCCAGTGAAGTAATCTGTAACAGGGTGAGAACACAGAAGACCGCGGTCAATGCCAGAGCCTCGTGCAGAGTGAAACCCCTCTCGGACTGTCTGCCGCTTGATTTCGAGGTGGAAGTAAATTGCTGATTCAATTTCGCGGTGTTCATTGATTTGTCTCTGATTTCCTTGTGGCGAATTCAAAATGACATTCTGCACAGAAAAAATTTGCACTAGTGCTCCTGTCATTCCACTGTCCACCCGTAATAAGTGGAGAAAGGATATTTCCGATCAGATTAAAAAGCAAGGGTGCAAGGTTTTGAATTCTTATGATGAGGAAATTTATTGTGACCAAGTGTTTGGAATTTGTGGCGTTGACGATCTTGTTGTGGGCAGCGACGGGAAATGGTGCCTCCGTTGTGGTGGCTCCTAAAGAGTCATCGATTACGACATCATCCGGAATGAATTCAGATGTCCATGTCAGTGCGGATGGGCGTTACGTGGTGTTCACGAGCGAAGCCGATGATCTTGTAACGAACGATCACAACAAGAGCCGCGACGTATTTTTACGTGACCGCCAGGCGGGAACGACAGCTCTCGTTTCGCACACTTGGAACGAGTCGACCGCTGCTAACGGAGCGTCAACAGGTGCGGCCATTACGCCAGACGGTCGTTACATTGTTTTTGAAAGCACTGCGACCGATCTGGTTGCCTCCGGCTTTCTGCCACCTTCGGTCGGCCCGAACCGCTCACTGATTTACCGATATGATCGACAGACCGGTGAAACGATTCTGATCAATGTCAATCGGCCGGCCGTGGATTGGGACGTCATCAACCACGAACCGGCGATGACGAATGTCTCCTGGAGTCTGCGTGCTCCGGTCATCAGCCCGGACGGACATCGAGTTCTTTTTGAAGCGCGCGCGCACTTTGAATCGGCCGTTGATTTGGGGGGCAAAATTGAACCTGAGCTGGACGATCTTTTCCTCTGGAACGATTCGACGGGAGAAACGGAGTTGATGACTCATCGATTTCAAAAGAACCCGCCGGAGACCGACGCAGAATACGGATCCAGAATCATCACCACAACGCCGTTGATGAGCGACGATGGACGCTATGTGGCGTTCGCGCGTTCGATGGCCGATGTCTTGTCGGGTAGCGCTCGCAACTTCTTCAATCTCGACGAGCTTGAGTCGGTGGTCCACGATCGAGTAACGATCACCAATGCTTTGCCGGCGTTAAATACGCGATATACGGGCGGCAATGCTCCACGCAGTGAGCCATGGGGATTCAGTGCGGACGGGGAATGGTTGCTCTTCGAAACCAGGGACAGCGATCAGGGTGGCTATGTGAGTGGCCAGGCGGGCTATGCTCCGGCTCAGATTTGGTTGTACAACATGCTCACGGGAGTTAAGACGATGGTGAGTACGAACGCTTCGATCGGTGCGCCCGGATCAACTTCTTCGTTCTACGGGGCGATCAGTCGGGACGGAAACTGGGCGGCCTATTTCAGTCGTGCCACCAACTTAGTCGCTGACGACACCGACGCGGTGATTGATGTGTATCTCTACGATCGGCAGAGCAGTGCAACCATACGAATCTCGAACGACTCCACCTGGCACGGGTTGGTCACGCCTTATCCGGAATACCCACCTCAATTGACCTCGAATGGACGCTATGTTCTTTATCAGGCAGTTGGCTCAGGGTTGTATCGCTACGATCGCGTGGCTGGAACGAATGCTCTCATTACAGCGGACGTCGAAACGGACTCCGCCGCGATGTCCGACGATGGTCGTTTTGTTATGTTTACCGATGCGCCCGATTCCATTGATCCGAATGTTGCCAATCCGAACCGGCAGGTCTATTGCCGCGATCTTGAAACCGGTGCGACCGAGCTGATTTCCGTTCGCGACGGCGGGGTTCCGATTGCGACCCCCAACGGGCCAACATCGCTCGAATTGGCGGCCGTGAGCGCGACTGGTCGGTACATTGCATTCACGAGTTTTGCTACCGATATCGGAGATGGCGCGAGTCGCTCCGGTCAACTTTGGGTGCGCGATACGCAGCTCGGAACCAACATGCTCGTCAGCGTCGACAAGGACGGCCAGCCGCTCACAGGAACGGACGTATTTCGCAATGTGCAGATGAGTGCCGATGGCCGGTGGATCTGTTTCGTTTCGCGTAGTACCAGTCTGGTCGACAACGACAGCAACCGATTCGATGACGTCTATCTGCGGGATCTCCAGGCTGGATTGACACGATTGGTCAGCACAAGCGATCAGACGGGGACTTCGGCCAACGGTGAAGCGTTGAATCCGGTTATGGCTCGGGATGGCTCAAAAATCGTTTTCAACAGCCATGCGCCCGATTTGCTTACCGGCGGCGGATACTATGATCTGTATGGCTACGATGTGGCGTCCGGGATCACCTCGCTGCTCACGTATAACTCTGCCAATCAAATGCACGCCAATGGGCCCTCTGATCAGCAAGCATTGAGTCCTGACGGTCGCTGGATGTTGTTTCGAACCTGGGATCATTATGTTTCGCAAGAGAATTGCTTTCATGCCTTCAACTACATCGCTTATCGGGACCTAACCGGTAATGAACCAGTTCATTGCGTGACAAATACTTTGGACTCGCCTCCGCTCTTGGATGGGGCCGTTGGAAAATGGTCGATCAGCGGAAATGGGCAATGGTTCGTTGGTAATATTTCTTTTAATAACCAAACGGAGGTCTATCTCGGTCGTGGTGGCACAAACGCGGCTTGGCTGGTTGGGACCAACGGATATTCCCCGCTGGTGTCAAACGACGGCTTGACGATCGCCTGGGAGAGTGCATTGCCCGCCGATGGCTACACGGACACCAACGGCACTTGGGACGTTTTTCACTACCGAACCGATCTCGGAACATTGCGGGTTGTCAGCCTCGATGATACCGGGATGCAAACCGGCAACGGCGCGTCACGTTTGATCGGGTTGAGTCCGGACGGACGTTACGTGCTGATTCGCAGCCACGCGTCCAATCTGGTTTCCGGAGACGATAATCAATCGATGGATTTGTTCCTCCGCGACACCGCCACGGATGTGACCGTTTTGCTGTCGCGTAACTTTTCAGGCAACGCATCGGCCGACAACTTTTCCGGGAAAGCCGTTTTCACGGACGATGGCACCAAGATTATCTTCGAGAGTTATGCTTCAGACATCGTCGCGAACGATCGCAATCTCGATCGCGACATTTTTGTCGTGCAACTTCAGTCGACTGATAGCGATCACGACGGGTTGCCCGACGACTGGGAGTTGACGTACTTCGGCGATCTGAGCCACGACGGGTCGGCGGATACCGACGGCGACGGCGTCAGTGACGGTGACGAATTTCGCGCCGGCACGAGCCCGATCAATTCGACCTCCATCTTGCGGGCCATCACGGTGACCGGCATCAATTCGGCAACCACGACCATCATGTGGTCCGCCGTTCCTGGGAAGTCCTATCAGGTCCAGTATCGTGATTCGTTCTCCGGAACGGGTTGGACCAATTTGGGTGCGTCGGTTGTTGCCAAAGGGAGCACTGCCGGTGTTGACGATGCCCAGGTATCGATCGGGCAACGCTTTTATCGCGTGATGCTGGTGGAATAATCATCGACGAGTGATGCTCTTAAAATGATGAGATTCCGGAATGTGATCAGCGTTTTTGTGGTGCTGGTTACCGCTGTGTTGCTCTTGGGCTACGTGGCGTTCCTACAACCAGAAGCCGATACATCTCGCGCAAAACCAGATTCGACGAGGAATGACCGCGCGATTTTTGCCGGCGGTTGTTTCTGGGGATTGCAGGCGGCATTCGACGAGTTGCCGGGAGTGGTTCGCACACGGGCGGGTTACACGGGTGGGCATTCCAGCAATCCGAATTACGAAGACGTGGTTACGGGTCAAACCGGTCACGCTGAAGCGGTGGAAGTGACGTTCGATCCGGGCCAGATTTCGTATGAACAACTGGTGCGATATTTCTTCGCTCATCACCGGTACGAAAGCAACGAACCGGATTCAAAATATCAAATGCGCCCATATCGTTCGGAGATCTTCGTGCACGACGCGTCGCAGCGAGCGACTGCGGAAAAGATCATCGCAGAACTTTCCGCACATGTGGCGAATGGAAGGCATGTAACCACGTTGATCGGTGACGCCGGCCGGTTTTGGGAAGCCGAGGTGTATCACCAGAAATATTTGGCGCAGTGCGGTCGCTGATTAATCAGGTTCGAACTCAATCTGATCCGCGGCTCGCCAGGACTTTCCAGAGCATCGTCGGTTTGTTGGAGATGATCCCGTCGACACCCATACCGAGCAGGTCGTTGGCAGCCTCGGGATCGTCGATCGTATAAACAAATACTTTCAGGTCGCGACGGTGAGCGGCGCGAACGGCGCTTTGGTCGACCTGGTTGTTCCAAACAACAATCCGTGCGCCCAAGTCACGAATTTCATCACACCAAGCCGCGTTCAACTGTTTCTCTTCTTTCGCAAGGCGATGTCCATTCTTGGATCCGGGTGGGCCAAGGGCAGCGAGAATCTGGGTTGGTTCTTGTTGGTGATATTCCCGGAGGTAATTCCAATCGAAGGCTTGAACGACGACGTGGTTCAGCAGGCTTTTGTCGCGGATCAATTTGATGCACGAAGCAGCGTCGCCGGCTTTGCGCTCGATCAATGTCACGCTGCCTTTTTGGATGACGTCCAACGCTTCGCCAAGTTCCGGCAAGTGAAGTCCAGGTTGAGGCGGCTTAAACCAAGTGCCCGCTTCAAGTTCGGCGAGTTTTTCGAAATCGTAGTCGGCAACTTTGAAATTATTTCCGTTCCATCGCAGACGGGCATCGGTGGTTCGGTCGACGGTTGAATCATGAATGACGATCAAACGGCCGTCTTTGGTGAGATGGTAGTCGAGTTCTGTGAGGTCCGCGCCAGCAATCACCGCTTTCTGAAACGAAGCAATCGTGTTCTCGGGAGCGATCGACGAGAAGCCGCGATGCCCGATGACCAACGGGCGTTTCAACTGCAGAAGCGCTTCGGCCGGTCTCGCTTTCAATGTTGTCGAGGCGGGTTGCCCGGTTAGGCAAACGGTGGAAGTTGCGAGCATCACCATCGCGGCGAAGCAGGCGAAAGTTCGTTGTAACGACATCCTGCTGACCGGCGGTTACTGGTGAACGCCGGCAACTTTCATCTTCATCCCGTAGATGTGTTTGCTCGCCGTGATGAAGAGGAGCTTCCGATCCTTGCCGCCAAACGTGACATTGGCGGTCCAGCTCTCCGCGACGGCGATGTGTTCGATCTGCGTTCCGGTCTTGTCAAAGACGGTGACACCGCGGCCCGTGAGGTAGACATTGCCCTCCGAATCGATCGTCATGCCATCGGAACCCATTTGGCAAAACAGGCGTTTGTTCGTGAGTGAACCGTCGTCCTGGATGTCGAATGCGTAGGTCTTCCCGGCGCCAATATCGGCAACGTAAAGTGTTCTGCCGTCCGGCGTACCGATGATGCCGTTCGGCTGCTTGTAATCGGTGATCACGCGGACGGGTGCCTTTGCACCTTTCGCCAGAAAATAGACATACTGCCCTTCCTGCTGCATGGCCTTGTCGCGCTTCCAGTAATCGCGCGGATAAAGCGGGTCGGTGAAGTAGATTCCGCCATCCGGCCGGGCCCAGACGTCGTTCGGACCGTTCAACAGTTTACCGCCAACGTCGTCGATCAAAACGGTGGCGGTTTTGTCCGGAGCGATCGACCACAGCTCGTTCTTTTCGTCCGCGCAGGCGATCAGGTTGCCATTCTTGTCGAAAAACGTCCCGTTGGAACGGCCGGCCGGCTTGAGCCAGTCGCTGACGGAGCCATCGTCTGCGTCCCACTTTACGATGCGGTCGTTGGGCTGATCGGTGAAATAGACGTCGCCGTTTTTGTCAACGGCCGGACCTTCGGTAAACGAGTAATCGCCGGCCAACGTTTGCAACGTGGCTCCGGGAGCAATTACGGGCGATTCGGCGGCGTTCGTAATTGGGAGAATTCCGGCAATTGCGACCAGGAATGTCGAGGCGGCTGCGATGCGTGGGTTCATGGCGGACAAGGTGTCCAACCCCGGCGCAAAAGTCACGCAAACACACGCGGTTAGATCAAACTTTGGAGCGGTTTGTCCGGCGTAAGATTTGGCTGGCGTCCGCCAAATCTGCCCGTATCGTCGCCGCCCATGCAAAAAACTGTGATTTTATTGAAGCCGGATTGCATTGAAAAAAGCCTCGCCGGCGAGGTGATTGGGCGGTTCGAAAAAGCCGGTTTGAAGATCAAGGCCTGCCGAATGATGCGGCTGACGGACAATTTGCTGAAAGAACACTACTCGCACCTGGCGGATAAACCGTTCTTCCCCGAGATCGTGACGTTCATGCAATCAACCCCGGTGATCGCCATGGCTTTGGAAGGTGAGAATGCGATCGGACGCGTCCGGGATTTGCTCGGCCCGACGGATTCGCAAGCCGCTCCAAAAGGCTCGATTCGCGGTGACCTGGGCACCGACAAGATGCGCAACATTGCCCATGCCTCGGATTCCGAGGACACAGCTGCGGCGGAGTTGAAACGCTTCTTCGCGGCTGGCGACATTTTTTGAGGACGCCAGGTGAATTTGCGACAGAGCCGGTGCTCACTTCGGGCATCGGTTCTTTTTTTGGTGAAGGATTGATCGCTTTTTGACCGATATGTTCGACGTCAAAAATGAGCGCGAGCAGTCATTTAGCAGGTTTTCTAAGGAGAAACTAAACTTGCATTAATCTCTGGCTTTTCATCTGCTTTGCCAGAGCTTCATGGCCCTGATGCCGGTTTTTGGAAAGAATTGCCGCACTCCTTGCCTTGGCAATAAGCTGAGGTTGCCTAGTGCGAGCAAAGTTCCTATGGTGCCGTCAGTTCGAACAAAACTTCCCGCCGAAAATGTGCTCGTAGCCGCATTTTGATCCGGGAACAACCAAGTATGGCCGTAGCCCTGTCGCCCAGCGAGGAAGCGCAATTGCAGCAAACGATTGAGATGTTTGAAGTCATCACTCAATCGCAGCCGCAGGATTATCAGTCGCTGGAAATCCTCAAAGAAGCCTACCTGAAACTGGGCCGGGAGCCCGACGCCGTCAACACATCCAAACGAATTGCCGAGGCCTACGTCCATCTCGGTCAGCTCTCTTCTGCGATTCTCGAATACGAAACGATTCTGCAGCGATGCCCGGACGATCAGGACGTCGCGAAGGCGCTCGCTCAAATTGAATCCACTGCCAATACGCTGGCGGTCGATCAGTCGACAGCCGATGCCGAAGTGGAAGATCGGAACGTGGATCAGCCTGCTGCCCGTAAAACGGCGTCCGGCGGTACGACCCATTTGGATGATGGCAGCACACAAATGCGCAAGTTGTTCGTCGAAGGCAAACATATCAGTCAGAGCGAATTCGAACTATGCTGGCCGGCGCCGGATTCGGTGACCGGGAAGAACATCATGGCGCCGTTCATTCAGGAGCTTCAGGAGAAGAACATGATGAACGTTGAGAAATCCCTGAAGCTACTCGCGGATAAGGCGCGTTTGGGTTACCTGCCTTTGGAGCTTTACGATATCAACATCGAACTCGCGCGTTCGTACTCGGCGGCCGTTTGTCGACGTTGGTGTATCCTCCCGTTTGACCGCGTCGGCAAGGCGGTGCTGGTCGCGACAACCAATCCGTTCAATGCACGCGCGGTGAAAGAATTGCAGGATCTACAGCCCGGTCGCATTCAATGGTATCTCGCCGCGCCTGCGGAATTGTCGCGTCAAATCAAGAAAGTCTTCCGCTCCTGACCTATGGCCGTAAAAACTTTTGGAGAAAAGATTGCCGATGTGCTGATTGAAGACGGTCTGCTCAGTCGCGCACAGGTCGAGGAGTTGATCGAAAAGCAAAAGAAGGAAGGCACCCGCCTGCTTAAGCTGATCAACGAAAAGTCGCTTGTCAGTGACGCGGACATGGCGGTCTCGATCGGACGAGTGCTCAATACTCCGCCGATCAATCTGAGCCGGATCAGCATCCCAACGGAGCTGATGGAATTGATTCCACGAGACATGGCGATGAACCACAAGGTTCTGCCCGTGTCGCGGCTTGGGAACAAGTTGTTCCTGGCGATGGCGGACCCGCTCAATGTGCTGGCGGTCGATGACGTTCACCGTGCCACCAAGCTCGAAGTTTCGCCGTTGATTGCGCCCGAAAAGGCGATAACCGACAAGTTCAGCCATCTGGGTGCCGCGGGCGCCGGCAGCATGGAGGACATCATTCAGGATGCTCAAAATGCTGAGAATGCTGACGATGTCGACAATCTTGAAGTAGCCAAGGAATCCAGCGATGAGGTCAATTTGGATACGCTCGCCGCGTCTTCCGAAGAAGCCCCCGTCATCAAGTTGGCCAACTTGATCCTGGTACAGGCGATCAAGGACCGTGCGAGTGATATTCACATCGAGCCGTTTGAACGGCAGGTTCGTTTGCGCTACCGCATTGACGGGGCCTTGGTTGACGCCACGCCGCCGCCGCGGAACATGCACGTCCCGTTGATCAGTCGCTTGAAAATCATGAGCAACCTGGACATCGCTGAGCGACGGTTGCCGCAGGACGGTCGCATGCGGGTCAAGATGGGCGGGCGGGACGTGGATCTTCGTGTTTCGATGTTGCCGACCGTGCATGGCGAGAAGGCGGTTTTGCGCGTGCTCGACAAATCGAACTTGTCCGCAAACATCGATCAGCTGGGGATGGACCCGGACACATTTCGGGCGTTCAAAACGGCTGTGGATGCGCCGCATGGTTTGATTCTTGTGACCGGTCCGACGGGTTCAGGAAAGACTACAACTCTTTATTCCGCGTTGAACGAACTCAACAATCCGGTCTTCAACATCATTACGGTGGAAGATCCGGTGGAATTTCAAATCATGGGCATCAATCAAGTACCCGTGAAAAAGGAGATTGGTTTATCGTTTGCCAATGCTCTCCGTTCGATCCTTCGCCAGGATCCGGATATCATCATGATCGGTGAGATTCGCGACACGGAAACGGCCGAGATTGCGGTGGAAGCAGCCCTGACTGGTCACCAGGTACTGAGCACGATGCACTGTAATGACGCGCCGGGCGCCATTGCGCGGCTCGATGACATGGGCATTGCGCCGTTTCTTATTTCGTCGTCGGTCATCTTGTCCTGCGCCCAGCGTCTGATGCGGCGCGTTTGCACCGTCTGCAAGGAACCGATGGAATATCCGGTGAAGATGTTTGAAGATCTGCAAATTGATCCGCGCGCATTTGAAGGAACGACCCTGTACTCCGGCCGCGGTTGCGAACGGTGCAAGAACTCCGGATATGCTGGACGATGCGCCATCATCGAAGTGATGCCGGCGAGCGACGAAATCCGCAAATTGATCATTCAGCGATCCAGCGCGATGGAGATCGGCAAGATGGCAATTAATCAAGGCATGAAAACGCTGCGCGATGTGGCGTTGATGAAAGCTCGCGAAGGAATCACCACACTCGAGCAGGTGCTCGTCACCACGGCGGCGCATTAATCTGTTCCTGTCCCATGTTGGAACTCGAAGCGGCGGTTGAACGTATCCTTTCTGACATTGCGCCGCTCGGCACGGAAGAGGTCTCGCTGATTCAAGCTGCCAATCGCTATTTATCGGAACCGATTGTCTCATCACAAAATCTTCCCGCGTTCGACAATTCCGCGATGGATGGCTACGCGGTGCTCGCTGCGGATGTCTCGACAGCTTCACTTGAAGCGCCGGTCGAATTGCGGTGTGTCGGCGAAACTCCGGCTGGACAACCGCCCGGTCCACCTCTTCAAAGCGGCGAATGTTGGCGCGTATTTACTGGTTCGCCGATTCCCGCCAATGCCGATGCCGTGGTGATGCAGGAAGACGTTCGAATTGATTCCGCCAAACTTGGGCGAGTTCAAGTCCTGGATTCAGCGCGACCGTGGGACAATGTGCGATTCCGCGGCGAGGACATCAAATCGGGTCATCGTCTGGCCGAAGCTGGCACGAAAATTCATTTTGGCCTGCTTGCGTCGTTCGCTGCCGTCGGGCTCAATTCATTGGTGGTCGGACGGCAGCCACGCTTGGCTTTGCTTGCGACCGGTGATGAGCTGGTGGAACCAGGGGCAAATCTCAATGTGGGCCAGATATACGAGAGCAATCGAACCATGTTGAAAGCGATGTCCGATGAAGTCGGTTGCCAGACTAAGGTTTTCCCCATTGTGCGTGACGATTTGGACGTGACGCGCAACGCACTGGCGACCGCGTTTGCGAAATCGGACGTCGTGATTTCAAGTGGCGGCGTCTCGGTCGGTGCCCACGATCACGTCAAAGCGGCTTTCGAATCTTTGGGGGGGCGGTTGGAGTTTTGGAAGATCGCAATCAGGCCGGGGAAGCCGTTCGTCTATGGTCGACTGGGCAAGGCATATTTCTTCGGCCTGCCCGGCAACCCGGTTTCCGCCGCGGTGACATTTCTTTTGCTCGTGAGACCGGCGCTGATCCGGTTTCAAGGTGGCGCTGAAACTGGGCTGCGCAGGATCCAAGGACGACTGGCAAAAGCGATCCGTAATCCGGGAAACCGGCGACACTTTGTGCGGGCGGCGGTTGATTCCGATGGCTGTATTGACCCAGTTGGGATGCAAGGCTCACACGTGCTTTCCGGACTTGGCCAGGCGGCGGGAATCATTGACGTTCCGCCCGGAGCCGATTGGGAATCTGGGCGTCAGGCCGAAATCGTTCTGTTTCCTTGATCAGAACTTGCGGCTGGGGATCTCGATCAGGCCGTTACGTTTTTCAAAAAGGTTACCCTCATTGACAGTCGGCAAATTCCCGGAGGCCGCGGCGGCCGCCGCGCCTTGCGGTACCGTATTCGGTGTCAGCCTTGGATCGCGTGACCCGCCATCCGCACCTGCGGCCGACAACGAGTTGACGACTGCCGCCTTATCAGCCAGGGAGCTGAAACTCAGCGAAGAATCACCCGACGCAATGGATGAGCCCGGTCCAGTTGCAAGCGATGCCCGGCCGGCAGGAGACTGCAAAGTGGGGTTTCCCGAACTCGGCGTGTACAAATCGCGATAGTAACGACGGACCGCTGCGTTGTCGGAGTTGAGCGTGTTTTCGAAACTTGAGCCACCAAAGATGTTGGCTGAAATCCCAATGTCAGCCCCGCTGGATTTGGCGGTACCGGTGGCGAACGAACTTGAATTTCCCAAGGTGCCGTCAAGTGCCGAGTTGCCACCAAGGTCGGAGCTGTTCTTGGAATTTGGCGCAATCCCGGCGTTTTTACTCTTTTGACGTGAGAAGTACTCCTGGATGACAGCTACCGAATCTCGATCGGCCATAGTTGGTTTTTCATCGCTGTAAGTTTCCACGCCGAGCGCTTTCTTTATTCCGTTCGCGGTGCTCGTGTCGCGAAAGATCCAGTTCTTTTCATCCTCGTCCTCCTTGCGGACGACCGTGCTGCCGCCGCCGCTGCTGCCGACCGCCATGGCCGGTAGTGGGCCGCTACCGCCGGAGACCTGACCGAGTGACGCCGGGGCTGGCATTTCGATCGTTTCCCGGGCCGAGCGAATCGGTTGAGTGGGCAAATTGATGTTCCGTGATGGCCCAAAGCGAACCTTCTCGCCGGCCATGGCCGAACCGACCGTTACCACCGCGACGAACGCGATAATCGTTACTTTTTCGGGGTAATATTTTTTCGGCATGTCCAACCGCAAACTAGCGTTTCAGCGTGGGGTGTCAAAGGGCTTTTGCCGTTGATTCCTCTATTGCCGTCGTTCGGAGCCTCATTTAGCTTCTCCGCCCTATGACGCTGACTGAAAAACTGCTCGCCCGCGCCGCCGGCAAGGCTTCTGTGGAGGCGGGCGACAATATCTGGGTGAATGCCGATGTGCTGATGACGCACGACGTTTGCGGGCCCGGAACAATCGGAGTCTTCAAGCGCGAATTCGGCGCTGAAGCCAAGGTTTGGGATCGCGAACGGGTGGTGATCATCCCGGATCACTATATTTTTACGGCGGATTCCAAGTCGAACCGCAACGTGGATATTCTCCGCGAATTCGCTCGGGAACAGCAGCTGCCTTATTTTTACGACGTCATCGACGACCCCAACGGCCAATGGAAGTTCGATGTCGAGAAAGGCAATCTAAAGAGACAATACGGTTCGAACTACGCGGGCGTTTGCCATACCGCATTGCCGGCCAAAGGGCACACGCGTCCCGGGGAAGTACTGTTCGGTACCGATTCCCACACTTGTATGGCCGGCGCGTTCAACCAGTTTGCGACCGGGATCGGCAACACCGATGCCGGCTTTGTGATGGGGACCGGCAAACTATTGCTCAAGGTTCCCGAGACGATGCATTTTCGGCTCGAAGGCAAACTCCAACCCGGTGTCATGGCCAAGGACGTGATTCTCCATTGCATCGGCGAAATCGGTTTTGACGGTGCGACCTACCGGGCGATGCAGTTTGATGGGCCGGGCGTGGCCAGCTTGTCCATGGACGATCGGATGACGATCGCGAACATGGCGATCGAAGCCGGTGGCAAAAATGCGATTTTCCCGTTTGATTCGCGCACCGCCGAGTATGTCGATGCACGGACGCGCCTTAATGGCACTCGGGGAAATTACGAGCCGGTTGAGCCGGACTCTGACCAACAATTCGTCTACGAACTCGTGGTGAATCTCGATAAGCTTGAGCCGACCGTCGCCTGTCACCCGGATCCCGGGCAGCGCAAAAAGGCGAAGGAGATGAAGGACTTCAAAATCGATCGCGCCTATGTCGGCTCCTGCACCGGCGGCAAGACGAGTGACTTCGTGGAATTTGCGCGCGTTCTCCGCGGTAAGAAAGTTGTGATCGATACCTTCGGCGTGCCCGCAACGCCGGACATTGTTCGCGACTTGCAGGGCACTCGGTGGGGCGATCAAACAATCTGGCAGATCCTGGAAAGTGCTGGTGTGCGCATGACCGAAAACGCGGGTTGTGCGGCGTGCCTTGGTGGGCCGGTCGACACCTTTGGTCGCATGAATCAAGGCGGTCTGCGCTGCATCAGCGCGACCAATCGCAATTTCCCGGGTCGCATGGGCAGCAAGGAAAGCGAAGTTTACCTGGCCAGTCCAGCCACCGTTGCCGCGACCGCATTGACCGGCAAAGTGACCGATCCGCGCGAGATTCTGGGAAACTGATCGTCGGCGAATGCATTCCAATATGATGAGTTCACCTGTCAGGAGTTGGCGCAATCGCGGCCAACTCCTCTTCTTTTCCGGCCTATTGTTCGCCGGTTGGTCGTCACTCGCCGAAGCCGACACGGTCGACGGAAAGGCGGTTTTCAAAAAGAATTGTGCTCCTTGTCATGGTGTTGACGGCCGTGCTCGAACGCCTGCGGCGCGAAAGCTGAAAGTTAAGGATCTTACTGAAAGCAAGACCACCGACGCAGAAATTGAAAAGCAAATCGTCGAGGGTAAGAAAGACGATCATGGAGTTCAAAAAATGCCGGAATTCGGTGATAAATTATCCAAAGACGAGATTGGCGCTTTGATTGGCTTTGTGAAATCGCTGCGCAAAACCAATTGAGCCATTCGCCGTGAATTTGCAGTCTTCCCGCATCCGACACCCGCATTCGTTGTGCGTATTTTGATCGCCATCACGGGAGCGAGCGGATCGCTTTACGCCCAGCGGCTTCTTGATAATTTGGATCCGCAGGCGCACGAACTGCATCTCATCCAGAGCGGCTACGCGCAAACGGTGATCAAGGAAGAACTTCCTGGCGGGCTCCGGATTCCGGCTGGCACTACTCAGCACGGATTGAAGAGCATGAACATCCCTTTCGCCAGCGGTTCCAATCCGGCGGACGTGATGGTCGTTGTTCCATGCACGATGGGTACCCTCGGTCGCATCGCTCACGGTTTTGCGGACGATGCGCTGCTGCGCTCGGCAGACGTGGCCTTGAAGGAAAAAAAGAAGTTGATCCTCGTGCCGCGCGAGACGCCGTTGAATCTCATTCACGTCAAGAATTTTGAACTTCTGATTCAGGCGGGCGCCACGATTGTTCCCGCGAACCCATCTTTTTATCAACGACCAGCAACAGTGGAGCAAGTCGTCGATACCGTCGTTGCTCGCGTGTTGGATCACATGGGCATCGAACACCAGTTGGTAAAGCGCTGGCGGGAGGAACCGGAATAGCCAAGATGTTTTCCACGATTCGCAAGTGGGGTTCCTTTGTTAAGATTTCCCACACCGTATTCGCGTTGCCGTTTGCGTTGGCGTCAATGGCGGTGGCGGCGCGTGACACTCGTGGCTGGCCGGGTTGGCGCGTGTTCCTGCTGGTTTTGGGAGCGATGTTCTGCGCCCGTACCTGCGCAATGGCGTTCAACCGGATCGTTGACCGGAAGTTCGACGCGATGAATCCGCGAACGTCGGGACGGCATTTGCCCACCGGCGAAATCTCCCTGCCCAGCGCGGTGACTTTGAACGTGGTGAGCGCCATCGGTTTCATTGTCTGTGCCTGGTATCTGAATCCGGTGTGCTTCTACTTCTCGCCCGTCGCGCTTTTCTTCACCTGCTTCTATTCCGTGACCAAACGATTCACGGATTACACGCACGTGTTTCTCGGCATCGCCCTGGCGCTGGCACCGATCGGTGCCTGGCTGGCGGTGAAGGGTTCTGATCTTACTCTGCTGCCGTTGCGCGAAAGTGTGTTGCTGCCGGTCCTCCTGGCCGTTGGCGTCGTGTTCTGGCTCGTTGGGTTCGATCTGATTTATGCGCTGCAGGATTATGAATTCGATCGCTCAAACGGTTTGCATTCGCTCGTCGTCGCGTGGGGCCCGAAGAATGCACTGCGCGCGGCGTTTCTTTCGCACCTGCTGATGTGGGGCGTGTTGCTGGCCTTCGGGATCACGGCCCGCTTCCGCGGGGTAGCTTATTTGGTCGGCATGCTGGTGATTCTGGTCTGTCTCCTGATGGAACATTTCATCGCGCGCAAACGCAGCTTCGGCTGGATCAACGTAGCCTTCTTCCGACTCAACGCTGTAATCAGCGCCGTATTTTTGATTGTGACCCTTGCGGAAGTCGTGTTCTTTGATTTCTTCCGGATTAAACGATGAATTTCCTGATCCAACGAAGCGAACTGCGCGATCTCTGGGAGAAAGCCTCGGCCGGCGAGCGTATCGACGAAGCGGATGCCTTGCGTCTGTTCGAATCCAAGGATCTCAACGCCGTCGGTGCCATTGCCGATCTCGTTCGTCAGCGCAAAGTCGGCAATCACGCCAGCTACATCCTCAATCGCTACGTCAACTATTCAAACTACTGCATCCTGAGCTGCCAGTTCTGTTCTTTCGCCCGCAAGAAACGCGATGCCGACGGCTTCCAGTTGACGGTGGAGGAGATAGCTCAAAAGGCGAAGGAAGCGCTTACGATTGGGATTACCGAACTTCACATCGTCGGTGGCCTGCATCCATCATTGCCGTTCAGCTATTACACGGACATGCTGAAGGCGTTGAAAGCGGTGGATCCGCGCGTTCAGCTCAAGTGTTTCACCGCGATTGAAATTCTGCACCTGGCGTGGCTCGCGAAGAAATCTGTTGAACAGACGTTAATCGAACTCAAGGAAGCCGGCCTCGAATCGCTGACCGGCGGTGGCGCGGAAATCTTTCGCAAGGAAGTCCGGTCGCAAATCGCGAAGGGCAAGGAATCCGCCGCCGAATACCTCGACGTCCACCGCACCTGGCACAAGCTTGGCGGCCGCAGTACCTGCACGATGCTTTTCGGCCATGTGGAATCGCTGGCGGATCGAGTGGATCACCTCCGACATTTGCGCGACCTTCAGGACGAGACCCACGGTTTTGTCGGCTTTGTGCCGCTCGCTTATCAACCGGAGAACAACGAGATTCCCGTCACGACGCCGCCAACGGGTTTCGACGCGCTACGCACGATCGCCATCAGCCGCATCTACCTCGACAACTTTGATCATATCACCGCGTACTGGGTTGGCCTCGGTCTGAAGCTCGCGCAGGTCGCGCTCAACTACGGTGCCGACGACATCCACGGCACGATCGTCGAGGAACACATCTTCCGCATGGCCGGCGGCAAGGCGCCACAAATTCAGGCTGAAAAGGATTTGATCAAAGCCATCCGCGAGACCGGTCGTGTGCCCGTTCAGAGAAATACTTTTTACGAGCCGATCAAGGTTTTGGACGAAACGAATGCGCCAGACCCGGCTGGATTGGAAAAGGAAACAGCGTCGGTTTGAGTTTTTGGAATCGGTTCGATTCATTGCCCTCGACGATCCTTCGATTTGCCGCCTAACCTGCACGGGTGAACTCCACTGTCAGGCATCTGCTATTTTTACCTTTCTTCGTTTTGTGCGCAATTAGCGCTTTTGCCGCCGATCAAACCGAACGCATCGCGCCTCCCCAGTCCAACATCCTCGTTCCCGATGAGGTCCGATCCCAAATCGAATCGGGCTTGCACGAACTGGCGACCGAGATCGAAAACGCGGAGCAAGCGACGGCGAGCAAACCGGAACTGCACGAACTGCTGCCGGACGTCATCATCTTCCAAAAAGCTGCGGACTGGGCGTTGCGCTATAACGAGTTCTATTCCACGAATGAATTTCGCGTCGCAAGCAAGCTCATCGACGAAGGAATTGAACGTGCCAAACAATTGCAGGCGGGCATTGCGCCGTGGACGGAAGCTACCGGGTTGGCGGTACGCGGTTATCGTTCGCGAGTGGATGATTCGGTTCAGCCGTATGGCGTCGTCGTGCCGAAGGACTGGCGCAAAGGAACAGCGCAAAAGTTTCGTTTGGACGTGTGGTTGCATGGACGTGATGACCGGCTGACGGAATTGAAGTTCATCAATCAACGGCAGCGCTCGTATGGCGAGTTTGCGCCGGCCGATGCATTTGTGCTTCATCCCTACGGACGCAATTGCAACGCGTTCAAGTTCGCCGGCGAGACGGATGTCTTCGAGGGCATGGAGGCGATGCGGAAGCACTATCCGATCGATGACTCGCGGATTGCGATTCGCGGCTTTTCCATGGGCGGCGGCGGCACCTGGCATCTTGCGGCACATTATCCCGGCGTCTGGGTGGCAGCGGCGCCGGGCGCGGGCTTTTCGGAGTCGGCCGAATATCTGGGCAAGTTCAAACAGGAACCGTATCCGCCAAAGTGGGAGCAAACGCTGTGGGGACTCTACGACGCCACCGATTACGCGCTGAACTTTTTCAATCTCCCGGTCGTGGCCTACAACGGCAACCTCGACAAACAAAAGCAGGCGGCCGACATGATGGAGGCGGCGATGCTGCGCGAAGGCATGCACTTGTCCCGCGTGATCGGCAACAATGTCGCGCACAAGTACACTCCGCTGGCCAAGGAACAGCTCGCTGACAAGATCGACCCAATTGTGCGAGCCGGCAAAGCGATGATACCGCACGAAGTGCGATTCGCGACGCGGACACTTCGTTACGCTCAATCTCATTGGGTGGTGGTGGAAGGTTTGGAACATCAATGGCAACCCGCCCGGGTGGAAGCGGTGATCGTTTCTCCAAACGCAATCGACCTGACCACAACCAATGTTTCGGCGATTCGCTTGCAGTTTGGCCCGGGTGAATCGCCGGTTCCGCCCGGCGAATCGGCCGAAGTTCGCCTGGACGGTCAGTCGATTAGGATCGCCGGGCCGGATTCAGATTTTTCGCTGAACGTGGCGTTCCATCGCGACGGCGGGAAATGGCTGGCTGGCGATTTCAATAGCGCTCAGCTTCGCAAAAGGCCGGGCCTGGCGGGTCCGATCGACGATGTGTTTCTCGATTCGTTCCTGATGGTGCCGCCAACCGGTAAGGGCTATCACGACGAGACGGACAAGTGGGTTGATCGCGAACTCAACTGGATGCGTACGAACTGGCGAGGGCTCTTCCGTGGCGACGCTCCGGAAAAGGCGGCGGCTGACATCACGGATGAAGACATCGCGTCGCATTCATTGATCCTCTGGGGTGACCCACAAAGCAATCCGCTCATAAAGCGTGTTCTCGAAAAGCTGCCGCTGAAATGGGACGCCCAAACCGTTTCGTTCGGCGACCAATCTTTTTCGGCGGCAGACCACTTGCCGGTCATGATTTTTCCGAATCCGCTGAACCCGACGAAGTATGTTGTGCTAAACAGCGGCTTCACGTTTCGCGCGATGGGCAGCAATGCGGATCAGACACCGAAGCTGCCAGACTACGCGATTATCGACGTGACGAAGCCCGCGACTGGAATCGCTCCGGGTGGGGTGGAGGTCGCTGGATTCTTCGACGAGGAGTGGAGGCTGAATTGAGGTGTTTGCTGACCGTGCGGCGTTACTTCTCGAACAGTAGTCGCTCGATCTCATCGTAGGTTTCCACGACAGCCGTGGCGTGACCCAAACGTTCGCGCGGGAACGTGTTGGTGATCGCGATGACCTGCATGCCGGCGGCATTTGCGGCCGTCACTCCGGCTGCCGAATCCTCCAGCACGACGCAGTCTTCTGGTCTTTTTCCGAGCAGTTCGGCTGCTCGCAGGAAGACATCCGGTGCCGGCTTGCCGTGCGCCACGTCCTGGACGCTGACGATCGCCGAGAAATGCTGCCGCAAATTCTTCATCGCCAGCACTTCGTCGATTACCACGTGCAACGAACCAGAGGCGACCGCAATCGGCCACCGGGCGGCACATTGTTGAACCACTTCCGGCAGGCCATCGAAAATCGGTTGATCATTTCGCAGAATCTTGATCAACCGGTTCTGTTTCCATTCGGTCAATTCCTCGAGTGGCTGCGACGGTTTGTGCTTGTCGATGAAATCGAGCCACAAGGCGCGATCGGAACGACCGTAGTAATCGGCGAAATCGATGCCGTGGCGGTCGCGATAACCCATTTCATCCCACACTTCGAGAAAGGCGCGCTCGTGACGCGGTTCGCTGTCGACGATCACGCCGTCCATATCGAAGATAACGGCGGAAAATGGTTTGAGGCGGCGTATCATTTTGAGTTGCGGTGTCGCGCATTGCATTCCGTCGGACGGCTTTGCATGATGCGCCGCATGTTTTCCAAGCGCAGTGGTTCGTGGCGATTGTTTGTGTTTACCGTGCTCGCGGCCGGGACGTTAGCGGTGGTGTTTACCGCGTGTCAAACCGGTGGACGAAAGGAGCGCGTATTGCCGCGTTCCGTCACGACCGTGGAGCCGGGGGTATCGCTGGTGACGCCCGGCGAAGCTGCCTTCGATGGTCGAGTAATTGATCAGATGAAGCAGGCGATCAACGGGACGATCCAGGCCGGTCAAATCCCCGGTGGCGTACTTTGGTTGGAACGAAATGGCGAATCGTATCAAGCCGCGTTCGGTCAGCGTGCGATTGTGCCCGGACCGGAAGCGATGACGGAGGATACGATCTTCGATCTCGCATCGCTGACGAAAGTGATCGCCACCACGCCCGCGGTGATGAAGCTGGTGGAGCAGGGGA
The DNA here is from genome assembly GCA_016124235.1 of bacterium. Classification (GTDB taxonomy): domain Bacteria; phylum Verrucomicrobiota; class Verrucomicrobiia; order Limisphaerales; family RI-55; genus RI-55. The sequence continues at coordinate 146,832 of WGOC01000003.1, forward strand.
AGGTGGATTTGAGTTCCCCGGTTCATAAATACATTCCGGAATTCAAAGGCGACGGCAAAGAAGCGATTACCATTCGCGAGCTGATGACTCACACATCGGGGCTGCCGCCGGACGTGAGCACGCGTCCAGCGTGGACGGGTTACGAAACCGCGATCAAAATGGCCTGCGGTTCGAAACTGATTTACAAACCGGGAACGGACTTTCGTTACAGCGATATCAATTTCTTTTTGCTGGCAGACGTGGTGCGGCGCGTTAGCGGTATGCCGTTTGAGCAATTCACGCAAAAGGAGATTTTCAAACCGCTCAAAATGAATGATACGGGATTCCTTCCGGACAAATCATTGGTTCCACGGATCGCGCCCACGGAAGTGATCAATGGCGTGGCGTTGCGAGGCACGGTGCATGATCCCACGGCGCGCTACATGGGCGGAGTTGCAGGCCACGCGGGCTTGTTTTCCACGGCCGCCGATCTGGCTCGCTACGCGCGGATGATGCTCAACCTGGGAGAACTCGACGGAGTGCGCATTTTGAAACCGGAAACGGTCCGCTTGATGACGAGTGTGCAGACGCCGCCCGAGGTGGAAGCGCGCCGGGGTTTGGGTTGGGATATCGACTCGGGCTTCAGTCGGCCACGCGGCCATTTCTTTCCGTTGGGATCTTACGGCCACACTGGGTTCACCGGCACTTGTATCTGGATCGATCCGTTTTCAAAAACGTTCTGGCTGTTCCTGAGCAACCGCGTTCATCCGAATGGACGCGGAAACGTGTTGCCGCTGCAGGCCGAACTGGCCGATCTCGCCGCGCGCGCGGTGCGTGGTTTTGATTTCACCGTCGTGCCGGGTGCATTGCTTCCCCAACCCGCCAAAGACGAAGGCGATTCGCAGCCGGCGAAGGCAAAAGCCGAAGTCCTGAACGGAATCGACGTGCTGGAGAAAACCGGTTACGCCGGCTTGCGAGGGCTGAAGATCGGATTGATCACGAATCACACCGGTCGCGACCGCAATGGCCGGCCGACGATCGACCTGCTGCATCAGGCGCCCGGAGTAAATTTGGTTGCGCTGTTCAGTCCGGAGCACGGCATCCGTGGCGAACTCGATGAGAAAATTGGCGACGGCAAAGACGCGAAGACCGGTTTGCCAATCTACAGTTTGTATGGCGTTCGTCGAACACCGACGCCCGAACAACTTGCCGGCCTCGACGCGCTCGTCTTTGACATTCAGGACATCGGTTGCCGCTTTTATACGTATATTTCGACGATGGGCAATTGCATCGAAGCAGCCGGCAAAGCGGGCATTCGGTTCATCGTTCTCGACCGCGTGAATCTGATCAACGGTGTCACCGTTGCCGGACCGGTGTTGGAAGGACCAACTGATTTTGTTGGGTGGCACAATATCGCCGTGCGCCACGGCATGACCGTCGGCGAACTCGCCCGCATGTTCAACGCCGAGCGGCAGCTGAACGCAAAGTTGACGGTCATCCCGCTCGACGGCTGGTCACGCGACTTGTGGATGGATGAGTGCGGCTTTCCCTGGATCAACACGTCGCCCAACATGCGGAGCCTTACCCAGGCTGCGCTTTATCCAGGCGTTGGTTTGCTGGAGACAACGAACCTTTCGGTTGGCCGTGGAACCGACACACCGTTTGAACTATTCGGTGCGCCTTACATCGACGGCAAAATGCTTGCCGCTGAAATGAACAAGTTGGGAATTCACGGCGTGCGCTTTGATCCGATCGAATTCACGCCGACGGCGAGCAAGTTCAAGGGGCAGAAATGCGGGGGAGTGCGGATCACATTGGCCGATCGTACCGGCTGCGACGTGATCAACATCGGTGTGGGTGGTGCGTTGGTTTTACAACGCCATTATCCGGATGAATTTGGCCTCGAGAAATTCAACGGACTCCTCAAACACCCGCCGACCGTCGAAGCGATCGGCAAAGGAGAACCGTTGCTGGAAATCCGGAAACTCTGGCAACCGGCGCTGAATCAGTTCCTGCTGCGCCGGCAACAGTTCCTGATTTACTCGGTTAAGTGAAAACTGGTGGTGGGTATTGGACGAAGTTCGAACCTGTTTTGAGACCGCGGGGGCCGAATAGGGCTTCCCCGCACCCTTCCCCGCAGCGGGGAATAGCGGGGGCTCGAATCCGCCGTTGTGCAGCAAGGCGTTCGCTTGAGTCA
>WGOC01000022.1 GCA_016124235.1 bacterium
CCACCTGGCAGACCGGTTTTCCACTGCGCACCAGTTGAACCGCCTGTTCCTTGAAGTGCCGGGAGAAGTTACGTTTGGTGGCCACATTCATAGTCTCTTTGTCTCTTCCTTGGTGGTCCAGCATTCTCACTCACCTCAGTCGCACCGTTGCCATACGAGAAAGGCAGTCAGACGCTGAACATCATCGAACATCCCACCAAACACTTTCTAAAGCCGTTCTACTACGGACTCATGGACGGCGACCACGACCTGTCTACCACCAACGACACCCTGGCCTATATCATGATGTTCGATCAGGCCGCGCCGATCCGGTTTGCGATGTGGAATTTTGTGAAGGAAGCCGACGGCAAAGCCGATCCGCACCGGCCGGCGTGGGATTGGCAGTTCGTGATCCACCATCCCGAGATCGGCAAACAGTACCGCTATCGCGCGCGCCTGTTGATCCGCCCCTTTACCAACCGGGATGAAATACGGGAACTCTACGAGGTGTGGGCGGAGGCGTTTAAGTAACTGCGAATCATCAGCGCTGAACTGATTTTACCGCGGAGACGCGAAGGTTCAAAGTGCCAGATGAGATTGCCAAAATATTATAGGCCTATAACTTCCGCACACCGATCTACCTATCGTAACAAATGACTGTCTCGCTCTGATCATATCGATAACGAGTCTGCAAATTATGGACCTGAATGACGCCACTATTCGCGAGGCACTACTCCGCAAACTTGAACGACAGAAGAGTCGTCCGCGGGCAGTGCTTCAGGAGTTGCACGTCCATAACGGAAAAGCGATTGCTGACGTTGTCGCTTTGCATTCGGAGGCACATTGCTACGAGATTAAGGGAGAAACCGACCGCATTGAAAGAGTCACGGCTCAGGGCGTGTATTACAACGCGGTGTTTCGGCGGATCACACTGGTAACGACCGAATGCAATTTGAAACGGGCACGGAAGTTAGTGCCGCGATTCTGGGGCATCATTGTGGCGATCACCGACGGGATAGTTGTGCGATTCCGCCATATCCGCGCGGCGAGGCTCAATCCCAATTTTGAGAAGCAGTCGGCGGCACTGACCCTCTGGAAAAGCGAGATGCTTGAGCTAGTGTCGGAGCCGGGCGCAGAGCGCAAGTCACGGAGGCTGCTGGCGCAGTTGATTGCCGAGACACAACGTGAGCTTGAGCTCAGCATGAGTATTTGCGATCAGCTTTTCGCTCGACAATCGCGGCCTCAGACCTTCGCGTCGATGACCATGTAAGTGATGTGAGCCACCACCGAGGGCTTGATCACTGCACTAGGCGTGCAGTTGCTGCCAGAACGCCGACTTTTGTCGTAGAAATATTCGTCTCCCAGCGAATAGTTGGAGCCACGAAAAAAGCTTTGACCGCAAAGAGTTTCGGCGAGGTCAAAATATTGCTCGTAGCCATCGACCCCAACTGATGATCCTCGGATGAAATAGTGGGAGCTTTTGTAACTGTACGCGAGCCGGGCGGTCATCACTTTCTGCATGATTCTCGGATCTAAATCTGCGTCCGAATAGAACGGGCTTATGACAGCGTAGTCGCCTGTAACCAAATCTACGTTACAAAGGGCGCGTGCTTTGCTGATGATTGCGAGTTCCCGCCGGGGCACGCTGCAATCGGAGTTTGTTGCCAGCACGTCGCGGCTGGAAGCGGGAATCGAGGAGCCGGCGACAATCACGCGGCGAACCTTCTTGTATGCAGCAGAGAACTTTTGTGCGAACGCAGCAATCTGACGGGCCGTTGTAGCTACGTCCAAGCCGGTGCAGAGCTGGCAATCAAGAATGAGGTCGATCTGTTCGAATTCCTGGAAGACTTCTTCCAAGTCTGATTCGATTTCCTCTTGTCTCTCGTCGAAATCTTCGAAGTCCTGCGGCTGCGCCCGGAATGCAACAACGGACGAAGCGATCTTTCCGTTTCGTTTCAGGTCGGCAACTGACGCGTTATGCGTCAAACGGTCGAGCCCCACGACCGGAATTACACTCAGGCGCCTGAGCGCAACCAGCACGTATGCATACTGGGACCGGCCTTCCACCGTGAGCTTCTCCTTCACGTCTAAATCGTCGAAGTAGAATTCTCTCTCGGCGTCCCAATGGCGATTTAATCCCCTCGCGATCCGGCCAGTGGTTTCGGCGAAAAGCGCTGCATCGTAATTCTTCTTGCGCGGAAAATCGAAGAAGGGACAGATTCGCATTTTCACATTTGGCGCCAGCGCACCTATGGCTGTGAGTTCGCCTTGCTTAGCTTTGAGGAATGGAATGTAGCTGATCATTGCTTAAAGATGATTTCGCGTACGTCGTATTCGTTAATGATTGAGCTGTAGCGCGTGTAATTGCCTGACTCTTTCCGGAGAAGGCCAGCGACGAGCGCCGGGTGCACCCCTTGTTCGGCAGCGTAAGCGCGCAGCGCCTTGTCACCAGTGTCGTATTTCGGCTCACAGTTGCGCCAGGACTCGCGATCAACGATGCAGTCTTTCGCGAGGCGATTAGCGCCTTTCTCGACACGATCCTTCTTTTCCTCCTCGACGTCGAAGAACACAGGCTCTTTGAGTTGGTCGTTGTGCAGAACGAGATGCGCGAGCTCATGGAGCAGCGTGAACCAGAAGTAGTCGAGACGCGGGAACCGGAGGCTCATCGCAACAACCGGATGGTTGGTTCTCAGGTGGAACACGGCGCCGTCGGAATTCATCCCGGGTAGCGCGTAAACATAGACCAAGATGATACCAAACTGTGCGAGAGTCGATGGGAGCTCGCGGACGACCTGCGGATCGACACTCATCCGGGCCAGTTTCCGCAGGTGCTCTTTGGTGAGGCCCGCAAATGTCGGACTCTCCTCGGCGAGCAACAAGTATTCGGCTTGGGTGCGGGCGCGGGCTTGCCAGATCGCCAAGAGGTTTTCGTCTGCCTTAGCGGATTTGCGAAAGAGTGTAGGCTGTTTCGAGAGCGGGAGATCGAAGAAAATAGTTGCCAGCGCCGAGTCGTCGTCCACGGTCTTCAGCCAACGCCGGGCGACCAGCTCTTTGCGGGAAAGCCCGGCTATCAAACTCTGGAATTCGCGGTAGCGCTCAAACAATTCGTATGTACTGACTTTAGAAGTCAGCGTCGTGTGCGTGAAATCTATCCAGTCTTCATTGTGGGTGCTCATTTCAGTTGGCCTCCATCAGCTGTGTGGCGAGGGCCTGCGGGAGCTCGAAATATGCGAGCGACTCTGCGTCCTCCTTGCCGGCCACCTTTACCATCTTGAGTTTCGTGTAGAATTTCTCCGCCTTTGGAAGCGAATGCAGGCAAAAACCCGGGCGGAGTTTGAGTTCCTTCACGGCGAAACGCTGTGCGGCGCGAAGGATGATTTCGCCCAACCCGTGAAATTCACGGAGGCGGAGGGCGCAAGTGCGGTTCCAAGGTGCTACCGCGACGAACTTGACGTAGAAAATATCGCCGGGCTCCAAGGCGCTCGCTTCCGGGTGGTAGATCAGGCAAGCGGCTTGCGGCTTGTCGTCGGCGTAGAGGTGGAACCACTCGTATTCTTCAGTGCTGTATGCGACCGCCTTCCCAAACCAGTCCCAGTGGATGTCCTCGGTGGAAATCGAGTCGAGAATTTCCTTCTGTTTAGTCTCGTCGGCTTCTGTGTGTTGAATCTGGTCAAAGAGCGCGAGCCAAGCCTGCTTCCAAAGGTTGTCGCACTCGTGGGAAGACTTCAGGTCCCAGCCGTGGACGATTTTATAGGGAAACTTCTTGTTGCTGACGTGCGCGAGCTCGCCCAGTTCAATCTCCTGCAGGGAGGCTTTCTTCTTTTTGTCGGGCTTGCTCATCGTTTAAGATTACGGTTATGGCGAATCCGGTCACTTCGTGTTGCTGACGCGGCGAAGCTTCGCGGCGAGTTCGTCAGGGGTTAGGTTGCCGGACTGAACCTTGTCAACGAGCGCGCGCACGGCAGCGCCAAGGCTGGGGCTACTTTCAGCGATACGTTTGAGGTCGGCCAAAGCGGACCGGTGGTCATGCTTCTTTAATTCGACGGCAGAAGCACCTAGTTTTTGCGCGATTAGGACTAGGGTTTCATTGGTTGGAAAGCGGCGGCCTAGCTCCACGTCGGAAAGGAAAGGTGCCGAAATCTTGGCGGCTTTTGCGACCTCGCGAAGCGAAAGCCCAGCGCGTTCGCGCATTTCGCGGAGTCGCTGCCCCATCGTGGTGGTTAGATCAGCTTTCATGTAAGCTATCGTTAGCTTACATTTCAGATGCGTCAAGGCTGGATTACAGAAATACTCGAAGGGAAGCTTTACCACCGTCTACGCTATCGCAAACTGAATCGGGCAGTGAAATCGGTAGCAAAGTTTTAGAACCGCTTTACTCCGTCAAATCGGGTGCCAGCCCGTAGAGCATTTTTCGGGTGCTGCTGTATTTAAATAGCTCGGCGTAGCGGGCCCAGGCGACCAGTGTTCGGAACACACGCTGCGGTCGTTCGTGAGGAAAATGGAGAGCGAGTTGGCTGAGAATCAATTCTTCGTGTACCTCGCCGCTCTCGGAATGCTGCAATACCTGGATGGCCAGGTCGAAAACGAAGATGTCGCGCAGCCGGGCGTTGAGCAGTTGCTTGCGCCGGTTGATGTCCGCACCGAGAAATTCGCGGCCAGCCGGGGTCATCTCCACTCGTTGACCCGGCGTCGCCACCCAGCCCAGGAGCTCGGCCGCTTTAACGACGAGCAAGAGTTGAGTGAGTTCAAGATCGGCGTGCTGGGTCAGCTCAAACAACTCCATCGAACCTTCGTTCTCGAGCAACTCAAGCAAACCGATCGTCGTGACGAGTGAGACGTAAGGAATGGAACGGATGACGCGGCGCGTCTGGTCGGCGGTGGCCACGGCCGGTTCCTCAGGCATGACGTTTTGCGTGACCAACGCGTGGACCCGCTGGGCGAGCTTGAGAAATTCCGGATGATGTTCGGATCGCGGATAGGGGAGCGGATTGTCCAACACGGCCAGCACGGTGCCGGGGTGGGCACCCATCACCACAATGCGCGTGGCCATGAAGATCGCTTCACTGATGCTGTGCGTAACAATCAGCACCGAGTTGACCGGTGACGATTTGTTCGCATAAAGATCGATGATTTCGTTGCGGAGCGTTTCACCGGTCAGCACGTCGAGCGCGCTGAACGGTTCGTCCATGCACAAAATCTCCGGCTCGACGGCGAGCGCGCGCGCAAGCCCCACGCGTTGCTTCATTCCGCCCGACAGCTCTTTGGGGTAGGCTTCTTCAAATCCTTCGAGGCCGACCGTATCGATTACTTTGCGAACGCGTTGCTCCCGTTCCGTGTCGGTCAATTTGAGATTCGTCAACCCGACCATGATGTTCTGCTGCACGGTCAACCACGGGAACAACGCGAAGTTTTGGAAGACGAGCGCCGCGCCGGGATTGAGGCCGGTTTGAATTTTTCCGCGATACGAGATTTCTCCGGAAGTGGGCTTTTCAAGACCGATGATCGTGCGCAGTAGCGTGGACTTGCCGCAGCCGGAAGGGCCGAGCAAGGCGACCACTTCAAACTCGCGAACCTCCAGACTGATGTCGTGCAAAATCTCCACGCTCTTGCCGCCGGCGAGCGAGAAGTGCTGGAACACGTTGCGAACAGCGAGGAGCGGTGTGGCCATGGTTAGTTGGTGATTGAATAACGTGTTTGAGCGCGTCGGCCCAGCGGTCGCCAGACGAGCCGGTTGAAGCCCACCACCGTGACGGCCATGATGCCGACCGCGGCGGCGAGCACATGGAAATCACCGCGTTCCGTCGCCTGGCTGATGGTCGCGCCGAGACCGACCGTTGTCAGCGTGTCGCCACGATACTTCATGTATTCGGCGACGATACTCGCATTCCACGCACCGCCCATCGCGGTGATCCAACCGGTCAGCAGGCTGGGGAAGAGCGCCGGCAGGATCAAGGTCCGCCAGCGCATCCAACGTGAAAACTGCCCGAGTCGGGTGACTTCCCATAATTCACGGGGAATGGCACTGGCCCCCGCGATGACGTTGAATAAAACGTACCATTGGGTGCCGAGCAGCAGGAGTGCGATCGAACTGGTCCCGAGCCCGAAACCCAGCGCCATCATTCCGCCGACGACGAGGGGAAAGACCATCGGTGCCGGGAAGCTGGCGGCCATCTGGATGATCGGTTGCAGCAGGCGCGACCAACGCGGGTTGCGACCAATCATGACACCCGCGGGGATGGTCCAAAGGGAGGCGAGAGCGACGGCGGAGGCGACGCGTAAAAAGGTCATGGCCGTGCTGGACAGCAGATGCAGCCACTCAGTCATCGACAGCGTCGTCAGCAAATGAACGTATCGGGCAAAGCCAAACAAGACACCAACCGCGCCGGCCCCGATCAATGCGCGCTTCAACCAACGCCAGAGAAACTCCCGCTGATGACGGGGACGTTCTTGAGGCGTGGCGTTGCCGTTCAGCTTCGGCGCGGATCGACGCCAGACAAATCCAACCGAGCTGGAGCCGAGTCGCCAGATTCGCGAGCGTCGAATCTTTTCCCAGAGCCACGAACGACCGGCGCTGCCGGTTTCTTCGTCGGTGAATTTTTGCGACCACGCGACGATCGGCCGCCACACGATTTGATCGAAGAAGACGATCATCGCGAGCATCGCCAGCACGCCGAGTAACTGTCCGTGTTTGTCGCCGCGTTCGATTGCGAGACTCATGTAGGAGCCCAAACCGGGCAGCCGGAAGTCGTGTTCGCCCAGAACGAACGCCTCGCTCACGGTGAGGAAGAACCAGCCGCCGGCCATCGACATCATGCTGTTCCACACCAGGCCGGTGGCGGCGAAAGACAAATCGAGCCGAAAGAAACGTTCCCACCACGACATCTTCGCCAACCGCGTGACGGCGACGAGATCGCCGGGTACGGTCTTGAGCGATGAGTAGAACGAAAACGTCATGTTCCACGCCTGGCCGGTGAAGATCATCAACACGGATGCGATTTCCAGACCGAGGTTCCGGTGCGGAAAAAGATGGACCATGCTGATCACAAAGCCCGGCAAAAACCCGAGCACCGGAATGCTCTGCAGAATGTCCAGCACGGGCAGCATGATGCGTTCGGCACCGGCGACTCGGGCCATCGCGTATCCGTAAAACATCGTGAAGAGAAACGAAATTGCATACGCGCAAAGGCCGCGAGTTAGGCTGTACAATGCGTACAACGGAAGATAACGAGGCTCGGTGTGAATCTCCGCAACCGCCTGCAATGGTCCGGTCCATTCGCGCGCCACGGTGACCACCGCGTAGATGACGGTGAGCAACAACGCGAAGACCGCCAGATCCGTCCACTCAAACGGGCGTTCTGTCCGGATGAATTGTTGGTCGGGAGTCACGTGGATTAGGCAATTAGCCGGGCGAGACCATACGCCACCCCCGCGGCCAGACTTCCAACCAGGGCCGTCTGCAAAGCGCTTTTGATTTTGGGCACGCCCGTGAAATGGCCTTTCACGAAGCCAAACACCGCCAACGCCAGAAGAGTTATTATCGCGCTCACGACCAGGCCTTCCCGTGAGTCTTGCAGCAACATGTAAGGCGCCAAAGGCACGAATCCACCGACGATGTAGGATCCCGCAATCGTCATCGCACTCCGAACGGCCCGGCGTGGATCAGGCTCTTCCAGCCCGAGTTCGAAGCGCATCATGAAATCACGCCACGCCTCGGGCTTTCGCTCAAGTGCCGCCAGGATGGGCGCGCACTCCTCGGCCGCGACTCCGTATTCCTTGAAGATGTCCAAGATTTCCTGTCGCTCGATATCGGTCTTTTCGCGGATTTCCGTTTCTTCACGCCGCAGTTCGCTTTGATAGTGTTCGGCATCGCTTTTGGCCGCGAGATAGCCACCCAAACCCATGGCGATCGAGCCGGCGGCAATCTCCGCGATTCCAGCCGTCACCACGATGTGTGTCGAAGTCAACGCGCCGGAAATGCCCGCCGCCAGCGCGAACGGGACGGTCAAGCCATCGGCCATGCCGATAACCACATCCCGAACGGTGTCGCTTCCCGAAAAATGCTCTTCGATATGTTGCATGGCGCAGCCGCCGGAAGGCGGTTCGGACGGAATGGTGAAGTCTCGGCAGACCAAAGCATAGGAGGAAAATGGAGCCCGCGCGCGGTTCCGGCAGTCCATGCAGTCAGGCTCATCTCAGACGGTTCTTCGGAAGAAGTCGTGAACAGTCAATCCGGGCTGGGCACCACCGGAATGGCCGCCATCATGGTTTGGTAGGAACGCTTTTGATTACCCGAGCCGACTGCGAAAGCGATCACGCGCAAAAAAGCCAGGCCGAATTGACGACCTGGGATCGTGATTCGCTCATTTTACTGGCTACGATTCGGATTTCGCCAACTTGTCGCGGAGCGATTCCAGTGCCTGTAGTCGGGGAAGCATTTCGCGTTTAACCAGCCGTCTCTGGCTCCGGGTCTCGATTGCCAAGGCCACAACCATTGCAGTCATCAACGGAATGATCATCCATTCCTGGCTCATCGCCCGGAAGATCACCAGCGAAACGAGGCCGGAACCGATGTGTGGTGGGATGAAGCCACGAACGATATTCTTTCGGGCGGCGATCTGATACCGCGTTTGCTCGATATCACGTTCCAGATCGTCGCGTAGCGAGGAGGTGAATTTGCGTTCTCTTTGGTGCTGTCGTTTGCGCCCGGAATAAATGAGAATGGCATACTGAGCCCAACAGACAATCGCCACCAACAGGGCAACCACGTCCCACTTCGTCAAGGCAACCGCCGGACTGACCTTCGCGACCAATCCCAAATAGTCCGCCACCAAAATGAAAAGGATCACGGTGATCACGAACAGGCTGGCGCCATAGGTTTCCAGTTCCTGGCGGAACATCAGCCGCCCAAATCGGCGACTCTTCTCCCGCAAAACCGCGTGCAGGCCGGTCTCATTCAAGGCATAGAGAGGTTTTTCGTTCTGGGAATCCCAGATTACTTTTATGGCTTCAAAGTCCATGGTTTGTCTCCTCGTTGGATTTTTCAGTTAAACGTTTTTTGATGCGATTCAACTTCACGCCCACGTTGCTCTCCGTGATGCCGAGCGTGGCGGAAATTTCCTTGTAGCTATGGCCATCAAGCATCATCAGGGTCAGGGAGCGATCGATCTCATCCATTTGGCCAATCTGATCGTACAGCCAGTCCAGCCGTGGATTCTTGTTTTTGGAGGTTTGCAGCAACGCGTGCTCCTGGCCGTTAATCGTCTGGTGGCCGTCGCGATGTCGCTTTTCCCTTTTTGACCAGGCCATGGCTGAATAGAGCGCCACCCGATAGATCCAGGTCGTCGCCTTCGAATCACCGCGGAACTTTGGAATCGAATTCCAGACCTGGGTGGTGATTTCCTGGAACAAATCCTCCTGGTCGTGCTGATTGAATGCGTAAGCACGAACCACTTTGAAGAACAGCCCCCTATGCTCGTCGAGCCATCCGTCGAAGATTCGTTGTTGTTCGTTCCGTTCCATCAATTGAATCACTTTCCACCCAACTTGTGTTCAGCCTTGATGGATTCCTTACACCGGAACAGAAATCTTTCCGTTTCCAGGCTGGCAGGATAACTCGTTTGGCGGATTTCCCGGGCTTTGCATTCGAAACAGGAAGTTTATGCTTCCACCATGTTCCTTAGAAAGCTCTTCCATGCCGCAGCGGTGGTTTTCGTGTTGTCGCTGGCCGCGACTCAGGCCGCGGAGATCACCATTCCCGACTCGGCGTGGCATTCGTGGTCGCCACGCGATGACATTGCGCCGGTCTTCAAATTTGATTCCGAGGTTGGCCATAGTGGACCGGGTTCGTTTTACATTGAGCCAAAAGGCAATCCGGCGGCGTTCGGTGCCTGGACCTGTGTCGTGACCAATTTTGTTCCCGGGAAAACCTACCGGTTCGAAGTCTGGTATCGCACGGTGTTCACCAGGAATCCGGTGCGGTCCGTGATTCCGCGACTGGAATGGCAAGATTCCCAAGGCCGCGCGGTGCGGCCCCCGGATTTTGCGATCGGCAAACCGCAAGCCGATGGATGGAGCAAAGTGGCTTATGTGACGACCGCACCGGACGATGCCCGCCAGGTGAAAGTTGAGCTGGGGTTCGGATTTGATGCACGCGGATTTGTCTGGTTTGACGACGTCAAGTTTGTCCAGGAAAGCAAACCGCCGGATCGCGTCGTGCGCGTGGCGACCATTCACCATCGGCCGCATGGCAACAGCTCGGCCGCTGAAAATGTCGAGGAGTTCGCCAAATACATTGGGCAGGCCGGCGAGCAGCACCCGGACATCATCTGTCTGCCGGAAGGGATGACGGAAGTCGGCACCGGCCTGAGCTATGTTGAGGTCAGTGAATCCATTCCCGGTCCCACCACAATCCGCCTGGGCGAACTCGCGGCGAAATACCACACGTACATTGTGGCCGGCATTTACGAATCATCCGGCAAGATCGTTTACAACACCGCTGTCCTGATTGATCGCCAGGGCAACGTCGCCGGCAAGTATTGCAAAACGCATCTGCCGCGCGAGGAATGGGAAGCCGGCCTGACGCCGGGCGATGAGTATCCGGTGTTCGACACGGACTTTGGCAAGGTTGGTTTGTTTATTTGTTGGGACGTGCAATTTCCCGAACCGGCCCGGGCGATGGCCCTCAAGGGTGCCGAACTTTTGTTGCTGCCAATTTGGGGCGGCAGCGATGTCCTCACTCGTGCGCGCGCGATCGAGAATCATGTCTACTTGGTTTCATCGACTTATGACATGCGGTCGTTTGTCGTAGATCCGACCGGTGAAGTGCTCGCCGAAGCCACCGACAAAGATCCAGTCGCCATCGCGGAAGTGCATCTGGACAAGACAATCATCCAGCCTTGGCTCGGCAACATGAAATACCGCACCTGGAAGGAACGGCGCCCGGATATCAAAGTGGAGTGATTGTGAAGTGACCGGCTTCGTGAGCGACTTGTACGCTGAATTTCAGTTCACTGACTAATTCCAAGGGACGAATTGCGGGCAGCTTCAAATTGCCTGCGCAGCTCACCCTCGGGTCCAGGAAGCTCCACATGATCTGGAGCCGACTCACCATAGCCAAGTTTGCCATTGGCCAAATTCACGGAAAACACGTTCATGTGCCAGTCTGGCTGATGATCTCGAACGTATTGAACAAGGACCGTGTTCTGTGACGGGTTATAGTAAAAAAATGGTCCATCGTATCCTTTCCAACCGTCGGTTTTCTCGGCTAGATCTTCAAAATGTCCCGGATTCTCCGAAATTTCCCGAGCCATCACGTAGTCAAACAACTGCTTTTTCGATTCTTCTGACATCTTTTCACCAATATCGATTAAACCTATTTCTTTTGCGCGGAGCTTTCGCCTGGCGAGTATTTGTTCCTCGGTACCCGGCTCGCCGGTGTGGCCGATCTTCTTGACGAGTTCCCAATCTTCTTTTGGGAATCGATCCTCGGCGGTAGCGGCGGGATTTGCCGCCTCAAGTTTTGCCTGAAGCTTTTTGTTTTCTTCGGTCAAAATTTCATTCCGTGCCAGCAGAGTCGTCACGTAACTACGAAGCCTTGCTATTTCAAGAGTACCAGCGTTGTCATTTGCGACAATGCTTGTCGTCGCCACAATGTTTGTGGGCCTGCGCTGGCTGCGTTGGAGTTCCGTCCGGATGAGTTCCATGCCTGCCAAAGCACCATTGATTCTCGTGATCTCAACTCTGTGTAGGTGGAGCGAGTAACCAGCGAAAGAAATAACCAGCGCCGCGCAAAAAACTCGCACGGCGGTTTTGAGGTCCGGCTTGTTTTGATTCCAATTCATAGCGGTCTGTATTCAGTTGTCGGATCTACTTTAGAAGCGATTGGCTGGCCTGTACGAATATCAGACCGAGAGATCGATTATTCGTCACGCCATTCCGGCCTGCTTCTCTTGGCTCACTTCCTTCAAAACAAGGCTTGCGCCCACATCTCACATTTGCGTTGTCAGGTTAAGTTATATCTAAAACGACAAATGAGGAAACCACCGTTTCCGATGATCTACTGGTGAGTTACGTCAACGGAAACTCAATGAACTGACCGACCTGCTACGATGGGGCAGTTGGCACCAACGACGTGCAACCATTGAAGCAACGTTGAGCTTTCCTTATCACTACTCAAAGCAACAGTGATGTATTCAAATCCAACTTGAAACCGCCGCCATCGGCCTTAGCGTTGCGCGCCTATGTCCGACGTCGCGACGCCGCACCCCGCTCCCATCACCGCCCACCCCGACCGGTTCGTCAACCGGCACATCGGACCTTCGCCGGATGAAGTCGCCGAAATGGCGAAACTCTGCGGCTACGATTCGCTCGACGCGATGATCGACGCCGTCGTTCCGAAAGACATCCGCCTGAAGAAATCCCTGCAACTGCCTGCCGCGAAATCAGAAACCGAAGCACTCGGGGCCTTGGGCAAACTCGCCAAGCAAAACCAGGTCTTTCGCTCATTGATCGGCACCGGTTACCACGACTGCATCGTGCCGCCCGTGATCCAACGCAACGTTCTGGAAAACCCTGGTTGGTATACGCAATACACACCTTATCAGGCCGAAATCTCGCAGGGTCGGCTCGAAAGTCTGCTCAACTTCCAAACGATGGTCGCCGACCTGACCGGCCTGCCCGTGGCGAACGCGTCTCTGCTCGACGAAGCAACCGCCTGCGCCGAGGCGATGACGCTCTGTCACGCGGCCAACAAGAAAGTTTCGAGCGACGTCTTCTTCATCGCTGCCAGTTGCCATCCGCAGAACATTGAACTACTCCAGACGCGCGCCAAACCGCTCGGCTTGAAGATCGTCGTGGGCGATCCGAAGACCTTCGACTTCGCCGCGCAACCGGTATTTGGCGCGCTTGTTCAATATCCGAACACGTTCGGTGCGATCCACGATTGGGAACCCTTTGTGAAGCGGGCGCACGACGCCGGCGCGTTGGTGGTCGTTGCCACCGATTTACTGGCGCTCACGCTTTTGCGACCGCCGGGCGAATTTGACGCGGACGTTGCCGTTGGGAGTGCGCAACGCTTCGGCGTGCCGCTCGGATATGGTGGCCCGCATGCCGCCTTCTTCGCGGTGAAGGACGCCTACAAGCGGCTGATCCCCGGCCGGCTCGTTGGCGTCAGCAAAGATGCCGAAGGGCGTCCCGGCTTTCGCTTGTCGCTTCAGACACGCGAGCAACATATCCGCCGCGACAAGGCGACCAGCAACATCTGCACGGCCCAGGCGCTTCTCGCGAACATGGCCGCGATGTATGCCGTGTACCACGGCCCCGCCGGCCTGAGACAAATCGCCCAACGCGTCCACGAACTCACGGCCGTGCTGGCGGAAGGTTTGAGGCGGGTGGGGTACACCCAGTGTGCTGCCGGCTGCCAGCCGGCAGAACCTTACGGCCAGGAGCCGAGCACTCAGACTGCCGGCGAGACGCCGACAGCACGATGCTTCTTCGACACGATCACCGTTTTGTCGGAGAAACGTAGCGCTTCCGAAATCATCGCGACGGCGGCGAAGCATCAAATCAATCTCCGTTTGATCGACCAAAAGACGATCGGTATCTCACTGGACGAACGAAGCACTTCGGAAGAAGTGGAAATGCTCTGGCAGGTTTTCAACGATGACAAACGAGCCGAGTTCAGTGTCGATTCTGTAGCAGCGGACGTCAGTCCGCTCCAATCTACTTCGGGAACGGAAGATCAGAGCCGACTCACGTCGGCTGCTACAAATGGCTCCGCGGGAGCGTCGCCCTACCAAGCGCCATTTGCGCGCACTTCGGCGTTCCTCACCCATCCGGTTTTTAACCGGCATCATTCTGAGACGGAGATGCTGCGTTACCTGCGCAAGCTCGAATCGCGCGATCTATCGCTTTGTCATTCGATGATCCCACTCGGGTCCTGCACGATGAAACTCAACGCCTCGTCCGAAATGTTTCCCGTTTCATGGCCCGAGTTTGGCGCGCTGCATCCGTTCGCGCCGGTCGAACAGGCGAAGGGATATGCCCGGTTGTTCAAGGACCTCGAAACCTGGCTCGCGGAGATCACTGGTTTCGACGCGATTTCGCTCCAGCCCAACGCCGGTTCGCAGGGCGAATACGCCGGCCTGCTCGCCATTCGTGATTACCTGGACGCCAATGGTGGCTCCGGTCGCAAGATCTGCCTGATCCCGACCTCCGCGCACGGCACAAATCCAGCCAGCGCGGTCATGGCCGGCTTCCAAGTCGTCGCCGTTGCCTGTGACACGGTCGGCAACATCGACGTCGCCGATTTGCGCGCGAAAGCCGAACAGCACAAGGACACGCTCGGTGCGCTGATGGTGACGTATCCGTCCACGCACGGCGTGTTCGAAGCGACGATTCGCGAAGTCTGCCGGATCATTCACGATCACGGCGGACAGGTCTATATGGACGGCGCGAACATGAACGCGCAGGTCGGCTTGTGCAGCCCCGGCGACATCGGCGCCGACGTCTGCCATCTCAATTTGCACAAGACGTTTTGTATCCCGCACGGCGGCGGCGGACCCGGCATGGGACCGATCGGAGTGAAGCAACATCTCTCGCCGTTTCTGCCTGGACACTCGGTCGTGCCGCTTGTCGGACTCGATCAACAAGGTGCGGTGTCGGCGGCGCCCTGGGGCAGCGCGAGCATCCTGCCGATCTCGTGGATGTACATCGCGATGATGGGACCCGACGGCCTGACCGAAGCGACCAAGGTCGCGATCCTCAACGCGAATTACATCGCAGGCCGATTGAAGGATTATTTTCCCGTGCTCTATCGCGGCGAGACCGGCCTCGTCGCGCACGAGTGCATTCTCGATCTGCGTGCGTTCAAGGCCACGACCGCCGAGGACGTCGCCAAGCGTTTGATGGATTACGGATTTCACGCGCCGACGTTGAGCTGGCCGGTCGCCGGCACGTTAATGGTCGAGCCGACCGAGAGCGAACCGAAGGTCGAACTCGATCGTTTCTGCGACGCGATGATCGCCATCCACGCCGAGATGACGGCCGTGGAAAATGGCACTGCCGACGCGAAGAATAATCTGCTGAAGAACGCCCCACACACCGCGACAGCGATTGCGAACGACAAATGGGATCGCCCGTACGGCCGCGAGGCGGCGGCGTTTCCAGTGGCGGGCTTGCGCGAGTTCAAGTTCTGGCCCGCCGTCGCCCGCATCGACAATGTCTTCGGCGATCGCAATCTCGTCTGCACCTGTGTGGGGATGGATGCTTACAAAGAGTAGGACAGGCAGGATGCCTGTCCTACCCTGACGGCTTCCGGTCCGCGTTGCTTCTATCGAGTGTAAGACCCGGCGTGGTTCGGTCGCTTTCAGTTCGGCTGCGGCAGGACGAAGAGGATTGGTTTGTGATTGACGGTCCAGTTCCGCTCGAATTGCTCGAAAGAACCGCCGACCATCGATTCGGTCACGGTTTGTACCGCACCATCAGCGGTCGTGTAGCACTTAATACGGTTGCCGTCTGGATCGACCATCGGTTCACGCTGCCGGACCACCACCGTGTTGGATGATTGAACGTGTGGAATCCCTCCATTCACTCCATCCACAATCGGGTCGGCTCTTCCAAAATAGACCTGCTCGTAGTTTTGACGATCTGACAGCTTCCTTCCAGCCTCCAACAACGCCGGTTGAAATTCGGGAGAATCAAGTCCCTTGGGAAACAAGTCGTTGTGATCGTTGGCGTAGATGCGCAAAGCCAGTCCGAGTGCCTTGAGATCCTCGATGCTTTCCCTCCTCCGCTTTTCGAATTCCATTTTTTCCGCCTGCCTTTCGGTCACCGTAGTTGCAGTCGCGGCTTGTAGCTGAGCTCTCAATTTGCCTGCTTCGGCAATGAGTTGTTCGTTTTGGGCCCGGAGCTTGTTCAGCGAGTCCAATTCCCGATTCAATTTGTCCACTTCACCGCGCAGACGCGGCAGTTCCGCGACCTCTTTCCTGAGCTGTTCGATCTGCTCGTCTCGAAGTTGGATCGTGGCTGTGGCCTGTTGTTGTGCGGTGGCAAATCTAGTCTGCAATTCCTTCAGCGATTGATAATCGGCGCGCAGGCGTGTGGCTTGATGCTCCTTGACGAAATAGGTTGAAGTGCCGGTCACGGCAGCTGCAGCCAACACAACGGCCGCCGTTTTGAGGTTCAAAAGGTTCATGGTTGTCGACGTGGATTGAGTGAGTAGTGAAGTGGTGGCGACCATGCCCGAAGCGAGTGCCGAAGTCGTGACGAATGAAAGCACGGCGGCGGGTGCAGTTTGGATCGCGCCGCCGGAGATCGCCGTTGCCAGCACAGCGGCCGGAAGCGTGATGCTGCGCTTGCCAAAAATGTCGCGTAATCGGTCGAGTGCGCGGCCGACGCGTTTTTGCGCGGCGTCTTCGCCAACACCGAGCGCGGCGCCGACTTCGCGCAGGCTTTTGTTCTGAAAAAAGCGCAGCAGCACGGCCTGGCGTTCGGCTTCGGTCAGTTCATCCATTGCGGGTTCGAGCACTGGCGCAATCTGGTCCCACGGATTGGCGGTTTCGCTGGTCATTAAATTTGCGGCGGCTGCCTGTTCGCGTTCGCGTTGCCGGCGTTGTTTCCGATTCGTTTCCAAGCACAAGTTGCGCGTGGTGCGATAAAGCCATCCGGTAAGCACGACGTCGGACTTAAGCTGTGCGCATTGTCGGGCCAGCCGGATGAAAACGCTTTGCGCGACGTCCCGTGCTTCATCGGGGCTGCCGAGTTGCCGGACTGCGGCCGAATAGACCAGACCGAGATGCCGCCGGACGATTTCGGTGAAAGCCGCTTCGGATTGCTGGCGCGCAATTTGGTCGAGTAATTCACGGTCGGTCATGCTGGTTTTCACGAGTTAATGACCGCGGGAGCGTTTTTCCGACAGATTATTTTGTGCAAAGAGCTCGCCGGCTTCCGGTTCGACAATCGGGCCGAACCGTTCCATCTTTTGGATCGTTGAAACCATGAATCGCAAAGCCAGACAACTCGGACCGTCCGCCGTCGAACAAACGATTGAGATTCGCGAAATGACGTTCAACGACATGCGCGCGGTCTTTGATTTGGGCACGCGCCTGTTCACGCCGGAGAAGTGGCCGACGCTTTACCGGGCGTGGGACGAATATGAAATCGTCCAACTTTTTGGATCGGATGGAGAATTCTGTCTGGTGGCGGAAATTGATGCTCGTGTCGTCGGTTTTGCGCTCGGTACGATGATGAAGAAGCCGCGCAGTTCTTGGCGTTATGGCTGGCTGCTCTGGCTGGGCGTGGCGCCTCGGATGAAGCAACGCGGCATCGGCACGCGGCTGTTGAACCAGCTCACGGACCGCTTTATCGATGCCGGTGCGCGCATGATGCTCGTGGACACGGACGACGAAAATCACGACGCGATCAACCTGTTTCGCAAGCTGGGATTTGGCGATGCGATGAAACACGTTTACCTGTCCAAGAATCTCGTTTCCCACCCGAGCTATCGTCGCAAAAAATCGCAGGAGGAAGGCTGATCAACGGGGAGGATTAAAGCCAACGATTCCGAAAAGCTGGTGGCGAAACTCAGTAATAGGCGGATGTCAGGAAACTGTCAGGAATTTTCCAGAATATTCAAATTCCTGAGGAAAAGCTGGCGACCCTAACGGGATTCGAACCCGTGTTACCAAAACGCCCATATCGCTGATGTCGTCCTTGCGTTTTTGCTAAGGAATTCGACATATACGACCTGCAAGAATCTTGACGTCATTCTTACTTTCATTCTTACTGGTTTTAGCATTAAACACACTGTGTAGCTATGGCTAGTATCTGGAAACACCCGAAGAGCCCTTGTTGGACTGCCTGCTTTACTGCGGTCGTGGGGCAGAGTCTCGTTCAGTTGAAGAAGTCCACCGGCACCAGTGACCGCAAGCTCGCGAGTCGGATCGCCGACGAATTGGAGGATGCCGCCCAGGGTCGACTCAAAGCGGAGCAGATTCAGACCTTTCTCGAAGACAAGGTCACGGACCTGAACGTGCAGAGGACCGTTCGCGCGGCTTTCGATCAAGTTTTGCGAAAGACGGTTGGACGCGGACTGGTAAGCAGGACAACGCGCGGTTTCGTCGAAAGCTGGCTCGCTGCAAACAAAGGCACGGTGAGCAAGTCCACGATGGACAAATACGAAAAGACCGGCGAACGGTTTCTGGAATCAATCGGCGGGCTTGCCGATCAAGACATTTCGCTGGTGCGTCGCGAACACATTGTTGCGTTTCGGGACGCGGAAGCGAGTCGGGTCGCTGCCACGACGGCAAATATCGCTTTGAAAATTGTGCGCATCATCTTCGCGAAAGCAGAGACGGACGGCGCCGTCACGCGGAACGAAGCGCGACCGGTCAAGCTCTTGAAAACGACGGGACAGAGCGCGCGGCGGGCCTTCACGCTGCCGGAATTGAAGAAGATCCTCGCGGTGTGCGACTCGGAATGGCGGTCGCTGGTGCTTTTTGGGTTCTACACCGGAGCACGTCTCGGTGACCTGGCATCGCTCACCTGGCAGAACATCGATCTGCCTACTATGCAGTTGACGTTTGTGACTCGGAAGACGAACCGGCGCGTCAGCATTCCACTAACGGAGCCTTTGTGCGATCTGCTGGAAAAGATGCCGGCCGGCTTCAATTCAAGGCAGCCGATTCATCCCCGCGCCTTTGAAACGGTCATGCGCGAAAAGCGGACCGGCACGTTGTCGCGCCAGTTTGGTGAACTCCTTGCCGAAGCCGGGTTGTTATCGGAGCGGTCGCATCAAGCCAAAGAGAAGGGCAAAGGCCGCGCCGCGAGACGGCAGGTTTCGGAAATCAGCTTCCACGCTTTGCGGCACACGAACGTTTCCCTGCTCAAATCGGCCGGCGTCGGTGAAGCCGTGGCGCGGGATATTGTCGGCCATGACAGTGTCGAGATCAGCCGGCGCTACACTCACATCGAAGACAGCGCCAAACGGAAGGCATTGAGCAAACTGC
This sequence comes from bacterium, assembly GCA_016124235.1. Taxonomy (GTDB): domain Bacteria; phylum Verrucomicrobiota; class Verrucomicrobiia; order Limisphaerales; family RI-55; genus RI-55. The sequence goes on from WGOC01000022.1 coordinate 18,984, forward strand.
CCGACCTCGCGGCGGCCTAGGATGGTGCAGCTGTAAGAAGAAAGGAGAGATTCCCCCTCTTTCTCCGGGTGGTTTTTCCCGGACGCACGCTTCCCCTTCCATCCATCCAATAGCTACTCCTTAAGAAATTCGGACGGACGGACGGATCAAAAAAAGTGGCGGGGGGGGTAGCGACGCGCGGGGCGGCTCAAACGACGAATGGGAAACGGCTTTCATAATTTGGCCTAAAGACCCTTTCTGAAGCTCGCGTCTTGCGGGAATCGTTGAATGCGGCAGACTTGCCCCTGGCGCGCGGGGAAGACGCAGTGCGCTCCTTCTGTGCTACAGATTGATCACTGACTGTCCCCGCGTCGCCAGATATTGAGGAATCCGTGCATGGCGCATGGACAACCGTCCGCGAATTTGTTATTACGCCGATAACGCTGAAAGCGGTGGAAACTGGAAGCGGAGCCCGAGAGCGGCTTTTCTCTTTTGCGGTCCTTCGGTTCCCGTCCATCCGTTTCCCGCGCCGGACAGATGAACCATCACAGGGCAGACACGCTTTCGTTCGTCGCACTGGCGATCAGTCTCGCCACTTGCAACATGGCTACTGCCGGAATGAATGTGGCGGCGTTTGAGGGCAATTCGCGCTCGGTTCGGTTGTTGGAAGGATCTCGCTACATTCCCGGCTTCGGAACGGTGTTGCTTTACTTTACGACCTACGATGGCAGCGCATCGACTTTTCCGCTGAATCAAACGCTGCCCGGAAACTATATCGCCTTCAGTGCTGAAGTCAGACCTCGCGGCGGCGCCTCGGGGGGTGCCGTTTACGAAACGGACTGGTTGAACTATCTCGCGCCTGATGTCGGCAATCCCTCACTTTTGGCCTACGGAAGTGATGTCATCACGCTCCCGACAGACGATACTGACGGCAACGGGCTCGCCGATTGGTGCCAGTTGAACAAGGAGGCCAACGTGACTTTTACAGGTACTCAATATCAGGATTATCCGACTGTAAAGGTGAACACTTCCAGTGGTTCGCTGCTTCGGCCTGCGGGAGAATTCGTCGGTATTTGGTCAGTAACCAATTCTTCAGACGGCAGCACGATTCAGGGAAACTTCGAAGTGCTGCATATCTCCGGGGATGTCCATTACCAGCGAGGCACCACCAATTCACTTCAGCTTTCCTTCAAACTCGATAATCCGTCATTCGGCCAGCAGGATTACTATACTGGAACATCTGAATTCACCGTGTTGAGCGAGGATGAAATTTCGGTGCCCTCCTTTGCTTTGACTGAACCCGGCGGCCGGAAGCTCAACATCATCGGGCCGTTGAACTTTCACCGGCAGGGCAATCGCTACGTTGGGAACATGGAACTCTACGACGGAGTGACGGACACCTATTGGCGGGACTACGTGTATCACGTCGTTGAGATCACGGACTTGAACGACGAAGATTTTGATGGCGTGCCTGACCTGTCAGACGCCGCCTACACGCCGGCCAACGTGCTCTCGGTCACACGATCGGTGGACACTCTGACGATCGCGTGGCCGCTGGTGGCGACGGGGTTCAAACTTCAGGTTGCCGATTCGCCGCAACCCACGGCGGACTGGCAGGATGTTTCCACGTCGCCGGACACCAGTCACGGCGACAACGAAGTGGCGATCGGAATTGGGACAGGGTCACAGTTCTTCAGGCTAAAGAAATGACGAACGAAGAAGATTTATTCTTGCGGGAGGGCGATTTGGATTTTCGCGGATGGCTTAAGCAGCGACCAAGCGAGAAAGACCCGGATTTTATACTTCGAGCCGAGCTCGGAGTGCGGTACGAATATGCGCGCCATTCCGAAAGGACAAAACGGTTACTTGTCGACCAGGTCGTCGCAGACGGATCAATCAAAAAGCGCTGCCTTCTGAATTCGCTGGAGAGGAAACAACGCGAGTGGGTTTGGGCGCTGCGCGTAATGTGCCCTTGTCTGCTGGAGAACAAGCCGTTTCAGCAAATCGAATCGCACACGATTCAGGCGGCGATTAACGAAATGCGATTTTGCTCAGGGTGGCTGACAACAAAGCCAAATGCCAAAGCAGCGCGCCTCAGCGAAATCGCACCAATTCCGGATGTCCGAATCTCTGGTCGAAAGATATTAAACAAGTGGAAGCGACTCACGGAAGCGCGGAATCGCTCAGCGGAGAATATAGAAGAGAAGCCCGACGTTTGGAGGCAGGAATTCGACGCAGAGATTCCGGAACGTGAGATCTCAGACGACGGCAGTGAATTGATAATGTTTAGCCTGCAATTAACGGGATTCACGGTTGTGGAGATTAGAGAAGCGGTGATTAAAGAGCTCGTTCGATTTTATCCAAAGACGCATCCAAGCTATCGGTGTCCGCCTTTTCGGCGTACGGCTCCGTTATTGTTGCAACCTTTACCAAACGGCACTGAGCATATTGACTCTGATGGCGGGGGCTACAGGGTGCTTGTAAGGGTCAATTGGCCCCTAATTGATCCAAATCAGTTAACTTCACTGCGAAAGGCAGTCGACCGACTCATCGAACAGCGGAGAAGGGGAATCAAGCTTACCGGAAGATTGAGAAAAAGGGATCAGATTGCGTCCTCGGCTGACGCATTGCTGGCGTGGAGGTGCCGCAAAAGGGAAAGATCAGTCGTCGATGCTATTGCAGAATTTCAACGTCAACGCATCAATGGCTCAGAACACGGGATCATTGAAGAAGGGAATTACCGTCACAAGCTCGCAGAAGCCCGACAACAGTTCGAGAAATGGTATTACTTAGGTGCCGGCGACAAGATGGGCGTTTGGTAAAAAAGGCAAAGGCTTTAGCGTACGCAGACCAGCCGGGACGTGGATGGTATACGACATCCACGTATGTATTCAGATTCAGAAAATATTCGTAAATCTGATCCCGAGTCGGGCGACCGGGGTCAGCTAACTGTAGGTCGCCCAACGGTCGCTGCAAATGGTGGCGCCGTAATCTCAAAGAAACTTCAACAAGCCTTCGAAGCCGCCGACCTTGGATCGGCGGAATGGGTTAGGCTTCCGGCCCCTCGATCAAGATGCCGGATTACGGGGTTGAGCAGGACAACAATCAACGAGGCTATCGCACGTGGTGATATTCGAGCCATCACGGTCCGCCAACCCGGAGCAACTCGGGGCATCAAGTTGATCAATCGGCAATCCCTTCGAGATTGGCTAGCGCGGCTGGAGTCTGAACAGACCGCCGCGCCACAAGACGGAGGTGCGCAATGATCACCATTGTATCGGCCCCCTCCGATGATCCGTCACGTCGCCATTCGCAAATCCGGTCGGCGAACGCAACGGGTGAACGATGGTGGGCTTCATGGTCTCCGCTGCAACATTGTGTCCATCTCGAACGCGAGCACGAAGCGCTTGAGACCAATCTGCGCGCCTTTGCACTCAATCGCGTGGTCGAATATGTGCCGTTGGCGATTTTTGACAGTGAAGAAGAGGCGCGTGCTTTTCTGTCAGCGGTTCAGGAGATTCGTGACCGTCGATCCAGGGAGGGCGACCAATGAACTTGGAGCAACTGAAATCAGGATATCCAATCCCCCGCGCCTGGCGGGACTTGGGCCTGCAAGGTGAGCCGGCCAAGTCGTGCCGGTCCCCATTTCGAGACGATGGCAATCCATCCTTTTCCGTTCATTCCGATGGTCGCAAGTTTCACGACTTCGCGACCGGCGAAGGTGGCAGTGTGGTCGACTTCGTGATGACGGCGCTCGGCTGTGACACGCCCAAGTCCATCCGCTGGATCGAAGAGCGACTTGGCGTATCACCGCCGGCTCCGACACGAACTCCGGCTACAAAAAGAGAATCGAAGCTCCCCCAGCTGCGGAATGGGTCCGACTCTGAATTGCGTGAGTTGTCAGAACGCCGAGGCTTCGGCGTGGAGGCATTGCGCCTGGCAGACGATCACGGCTTTCTCCAATTCTGCGAATTGTGGAGATTCCCCGCTTGGTGCATTACAGATGGTCGCGCCCAATTGCACGAGTTCCGCCGCTTGGATGGTCAGAAATGGCCGGCGTTCGGTCGACTGCACGAGCGCAAATCACACTGCACGGGCAGCGGAAAACGCTGGCCCATCGGCGCGATCGAGAGCGAGCCGTTCTCCAAAGTTGCAATGGTGGAAGGTGCGCCCGACCTGCTCGCGGCGTTTCACTTCTTATTGGTCGAATGCAAGTTGGATTCGGTCGCGCCGGTTGCCGTCCTTGGTGCCAGCAATCACCGGCTTGATCCCGAAGCGCTTGCTCATTTCGCGGGGAAGTCCGTCTGCCTGTATCCTCATGTTGACGAGGCCGGTCGCAAGGCCGCGCGCGAATGGGCGCGCCAACTGAAGCAAGCCGGCGCCGAACGCGTGACGGCGTTCGACCTTTCGGGACTCAACCTGGTCGACGGCACGACGGGCAAAGACCTCGCCGATGTTTGCCGGATTGATCCCGATTGTTTTGAAGGGAACGCCAAATGGCGGGAGGTGATGCCATGAGCGAAGCCACCGCTGAATACCTGCCGCGCGAAGGCGAGTTTGATCCGTTGGCGGATGAATCATCGGCCCTGCCGACGGCTGCGCCAAACGAGCCGGCGAAGAGCGGATTGATTCGATTCTTTTCGCCCACTCAGTTGGCAGAGTACGAGCCTCCCGCAAATCAAAACATGCTGGGTGATTATCACCTGCAACGCGGTGCCCCTTCCGTGCTGGCTGGCCCGCCCGGTTGTGGCAAAAGCCGGGCTGCTCTGTGGCTGGGAATCCTCGGCGCTCATGGCGCTGGCAACTGGTTTGGCATGCAGATCCATGGACAATTCCGAACGTTGATCCTGCAAAATGAAAACGGGCTCGCGCGGTTGCATCGCGATTTTGCCGCCTTGCAAGAACTGGACGGCTTGGACGACTGGTTACGAGTCAGCGCCCCGCCCGCTTGTGGCTTGGCACTCCAAAGCGCTCAGTTCCGGACTGAACTCAAAGCCATGATGCGCGACTTCAAGCCCAACCTGCTCATTGTCGATCCGTGGAACGCCTGTGTACGAGATGCAATGGAAAAGGATTTTCAGGAGGGATTCACGCGCCTGCGGGAAGTGCTCGCCGAATCCCGGGATGAACCGGCTTGTCTGATACTGCATCATTTGCGAAAGCCGCGAAGTGAGGACCGCCATCGAGGGCGCGGCCTGGCCAATTTGTTGGCGGGTTCCTACGTGCTGGTTTCAGTTGCCCGGAGCGTGACGGTGATGCAGCCAGCAGCCGATGACCCGGAGGACGACCGCGTGGTGGTGACTTGCGCCAAGAACAACGACGGCGAACTCGGTCCGCGAACCGCCTGGCGCCGGGGTGCGGGAATGTTCGAGCGCGTTCAGGAGTTTGATTGGGAAGCGTTCGACAACGGCACGCCCAAGCACGAACCAAAGGTAAAGGAAGAACACTTGCGGGAATTGTTCGAGAATGGTCGGCAATCCAGAACGCTAAAGAATGCGGCCGAGGAGTTACAAACGATCGCCAATGTGGGGCGAAGCGCCGCCTACGAAGCCTTGAAGCTGGAGGGCGGCCGGTATTCGCATCTATTGAAAGCGGTTCCCGAGTCCAGGCCTCAGTTGATAACGCTCATGTCGTCCCATGCTTCTGATTCAATCAACGGCGGAGAAACGGACGCCGATGACGAAACACCTGCCGACGAAGATTAGAAACCGTCCATCCGTTCGAATACCTAAGCGGATGGCGCGGACGGACAGATGGCGAGAGTCTGAGATCGGGCGGAGGGGCGGATGGACTGATTTTGATCGATCCTCAAGTGATGAACGCCGGCTCGAAGCAATTCGGTTTGTTCGCAGATGGAGGGACTCGCAGGAGTGAAATTGCCCCCCTTAAAGAAAGAGATTTTAGACTACTGAAACGAGCTCAGAATGTTAGAGCCAGAGACGCAAACGAAGAGCCGTGAAGAGAACGTGGCGAGCGGTCAAACAACCAATCGGTTGAGATCAAGAAATGAATTTTCAAAAGCGCAATTCGCCTCCGTTATCGGCGTCACTATTCTGACTTTCATTCTTACTCGGAGTCAGCGTGACTGTGGCTTGTCCGGGTAACGCGTTGAAGGAGAACTGGTTGTAGAAATTGGCGACCCTAACGGGATTCGAACCCGTGTTACCGCCGTGAAAGGGCGGTGTCCTAGGCCGCTGGACGATAGGGTCGGCCCAAGGGCGGGCAAATATAGGGAAGCGCTCCCTCGTGTCACGCGGATTTTTCGGCAAATCACCGCGTTGCCAATGCGTGGCGATCCTCCCGGTTTAACGGGCTTCGCTTTTCGACAGTTGGCGTTTCACCGAATTCCCGTATTCGAGCAGCGAACTGTCAGATCGGGTCAGTTCGAGATCGATTCCGGTTTCATCCGTCGTCATAGCCAAGAGCGCTGGCAAGTTCGCCACTTTTAAAATGTTCAGATAATCGGGACCGTCGCGAATTTCCGCCGGGAGATGGTGAAGTGAAAGCTTGCGGGCTCGCGGCTCAACCGCTTCGGCAAGAACCGTGTTCACGGCCATCTTTCCGGAAGCTAGAATCGTGAGCGGATGTCGATCGAAGTCGAATTCGCGATCGAGGACGCGCGCCGCTTGACGAATGTCCCAAACGCGCATGCCGTCGAGCGTTTGCCCGAGCAGCATGAACCGCCGTCGGAATTGAATGAAGCTCCGGGCGTCGAGATCAGGCGCAGTCAGTCCGGCGCCGCGCGGCGCAAAGAGCACCAACGTGTGATCGAGTTCGTTGGGGATTGCGGCGTCGGCGGTTGGTTCTGTGGATTCGTTCGTTTGATTCACAGGTGACACCAAACTGTCGATTCCAAATCGATGGGTGATTGCGGTGGCCGCAGCCTGCCAGTCGGCGTGATCGAGTACGCGCAGTTCGACATCTTTCTTTGCGTTGCCCCGCGGTTCTAGAATGACGAGCGGCATTGACATGCCCGGCTGGGTTTCCAGTTGAAGAACGCGCACGTGCGCGGACTGGGTTTCTTTATCCGTGATTTTGGTGACGACAGGGGAAGTCGAAACTGCCGGCCAGCCGGCGAAAACTTTTTTCATCATTTGTTTGCGCCAGTTTTTCGTCATGCGATTCCACTCTGCGCGATCGGTTGGGAGACGGGGCGGCGGGGCTTTCGGCACGAACGACTCGTGGATGGTAGTGACAATTTGATCGGCGGGCAATTTGTCAAAAACCTTGAGTTGTTCCGGTTCGAAGAACTTGTCGGCGGCGATGCGGATGAGCGGATCTTCGCTTTTGAGAAAACGGTTGAACCAGTGCATCACCGGCACGCGCAGTTCCTGGGAATCATGGTGCGGACCTTCCGTGATCAACACCGTCAGATTGGTTTCAGCGTTGAGCAATTTGTAGATGCGCGCGACCTGCCGGTGAACCCGCTCCACGCCGTCGAGCGGAAAGATGGTGTCGCGATCGGTGTTGCCGATCATCAATGGTCGCGGCGCGACGAGCGCGGCTACCTGCGGGTAATCCCAGCGGTAGGTGTTGACCATGAACATGCAGTCGCAATGGCCTTCGACGGTGCCGTCGACGACGTGGTTGTGCAGATCGGTGATGCCGGCGACCGGCGCGGCGACCTTCACGCGTTCGTCGATCGCCGCCGTCCACCAGGTGTAAGCGCCACCACCGGAGCGCCCGGTCATGCCGATGCGTTCGGGGTCCACTTCAGGCCGGGTTTGCAAATAATCGATCGCGCGAATCGAGTTCCAGGCTTCGACGCCGGCCGGTGTGTAGCCACGCGAATTCCACCACCACATCCCTTCGCGATACGTGCCGTGATGGATGCCCTCGATCTCACCTAATTGAATCGTGTCGATAAGCAGGCACACGTAACCTTGTCGCGCGAACCACGCGCCGTGATGTTGGTACGTCACCTTGTTGCCGTAGCTTACGCCGTTCTTTTTGGAAGGGCCGTGACCGCAAACGTAAAGGATCGCCGGCAGCCGGTTGGTGATCGTTTCCGGCAAATACAGGTTGGCCGTCACGTAGAGCCCGGGCATGGATTGAAAGTAGAGCTTCTCGACCTTGAAATCACCGTGATCGATGGTGCCGGTGACCACGGGATTCAGCGGCGTTCGTTCCGGCCAAGGATCAAGGCCGAGCATCTCGCGAAGCTCCCGGCGGTACTCGGGGGCGCGCTTTTCCCAATCGGATTTGGATTGAATGTCCGCCAGGCACCGGTTGGAAAGTTGTTTCGTTTCCTCGGCAAAGTAATTCTTCCAAAGTTGATCGACCGCGGAACTTTTTTCCGCGCCGGGGCAAGTAACCACCGACACGAAGAGGAACGTCAGGCCAATGATCGACGACGAGATTTTCATGGATAGGGAAAGGTGCGACGCCAACAAACGAGGCTCAAGACTCAATTGGGAGATCGCGGTTGAAGCTTGTCCGCGTCGCGGAACTCCGGTCACATTCCGTTCAGCAACTCAAGTATCGTGGCCCCGCGCACCCAGACATTGACCGTTCGCACACCCGAGGGCGTGGTGTTTGCCACGCGACTGGCGGGTCCACAGAGTGCATCGAGCGAACGCGCGTCGAACAGAGTCATTGGATCCAGATCTTAGTCTTGCTGAGAATGAGCAGGCGCCAAAAATGAAAAATTTGCGAAAGACTCAACTGCGTACCGTTATGAGATTGCTTGCTGGAGCCGTCTTGCTGGTTTTCGGGATTTGGCTAGTCGTTTCGGCAAACCTTAAGTCCCGGGAGAAGGAATGGGAGCGTAGTTCCGTCGGAATTCGCGAAACGAATGGATTCGACGGAAACGGTTTGGAGGATTTCTCTGATGCTCGATCGAAAATTGTGCGGTCTATCGCATTTGCATTAACGAATCAGCCTGAAGGTCGCTTGTGGTACGTGAATAGCCAGCGGGCATTGCCGGATCGCGTGGCTGCCAAGCTTCCGGAATGGACTCCCGTTCCTTTCTTTAACCGACAACGCTCAATGCTTCAGACTTTGGCCGCGATGGGAAATGCCGCCAGCAATGCGATCCCTTCGGTACTGGCGTCTCTCACCAATACAGTTATTTGCTATAACGGCCAACCGAGTCGGGCCTACGATCCGTGGGTGCGTTCAAATGCGCTGGTAACGCTCGGAAGAATTGACGAAGGACTACGGCTATCCAGAAAAACTATCGAAGCGCAGATTCGCTCCGGAAGGTGGGGGAACCATGGCTTGGTTCGCGATACCGCCGATCGCGTGCTCACAGAACATCTCCCCGTGAAATCCGAGGATTAAGCGACTCGCATACATTCATCTGCTATCGAAATTAGCTACATGGCCACCCGCACCCAGACATTGACTGTTCGAACGCCCGAAGGCGTGGTGTTCGCCACGCGGCTGGCGGGTCCGGTCTTGCGCTTTCTCGCGTGGGGAATCGATGTGTTGTGCATCAGCATCGCGAGTAATTTGATTGGGCTGCTGGCGGCGGTTCTCAATTTCATCAGCGCTGACATCGCACGCGGCGTTACGATCTTCCTCTACTTCGCGATCACCATTTCCTACAGCATCGTATTGGAATGGCGTTGGCGCGGCCAGACGATTGGCAAACGAATCATGCGACTGCGCGTCGTTGACGTGGAAGGTATGCGGCTGCGACTAAGCCAGGTGGTGGTTCGCAATCTACTGCGAGCGGTGGACTTTTTGCCGGCGCTTTACGTGGTGGGTGGCTTGGCTTGTCTCTTCAGCCGGCACGCGCAAAGGCTGGGTGACATCGCGGCCAATACGGTGGTGGTGAGAATGCCTAAATTGGAAACACCGGATGTCGAGCAATTGCTCGCCGGGAAATTCAATTCGCTGCGGCAGTATCCACATCTCGAAGCGCGTCTCCGGCAGCGAGTGTCGCCCGCAGAAGCCGACCTCGCGTTACGCGCGCTGATGCGACGCGATCACTTTGATCCGGCGGAACGGATCAAACTATTTGCCGAACTTGCTGACAACTTTCGCGAACACGTGACGTTTCCGCCGGAAGCCACGGACGGTATTACCGACGAACAATACGTCCGCAACGTCGTTGATTCGCTCTTTCGCAAACGAGGATCGACCGAAGCCCGACAGCCAGTCGGCCGAAACGATCTTCCTGAAAAGCAAAATCCTGATCCGCAGGAATCGACCGTTTCAGCATGAGCGCGGGGAGTGTCACCGGGAAGTTCATCCGGACGGGCGTGCCGATCACGGTGTCCTGGAAGCACGGCGTCATCACCAACGTTGAGCCGGCTGACGAACCCGCAGCAACAGAAGATATCTGGCTGGCGCCGCCGCTCGTTGACCTCCAGATCAATGGTTACGCCGGCGTGGATTTTCAACAAGATGACCTGACGACGGAGCAACTTCACGCCGCGGTTCGGGCTTTGCGCCGCGACGGTTGCACGCGTTGTCTGTACACGCTCGTGACCGATCGTTGGCCGGCGATGCTGGCCCGTTTGAAACATGTCCGGTCATTGGTCAGTGCTGACCGTGAACTGCGAAGCGCCATCGTTGGTTGGCATATCGAAGGACCGTTTCTTTCGCCGGAGCCGGGATACTGCGGAGCGCACGATCCGGCAAAGATGTTAGACCCGACGCCGGCCCACGTGGACCAACTTCGCGAAGCAGCCGGTGATGATCCCATATTGCTCACTCTGGCGCCGGAACGAGCGGGAGCGATCGAAGCCATTCGTCGAGCTTGCGAATTGGGCATGAAGGTTTGCCTCGGCCACACGAACGCGACCGCGGACCAAATCAAACGAGCGGTGGAAGCCGGGGCCACGGGTTTCACGCACCTGGGCAATGCCTGTCCGCAAACGCTCGATCGCCACGACAATATCCTATGGCGAGCGTTGGACACGCCCGGTTTGAGCGTCAGCTTGATTCCCGACACGCACCACGTTTCACCATCGCTGTTTCGGTTGATCCACCGTGTATTGAAGCCGTTTCAGATCGTGCACACCACGGATGCGATGGCGGCGGCCGGTTTGCCGTCCAACTTGCCTCGAGCGGTGACACTGGGTGAAATGAAGCTCGAGGTCGGGGCCGATGGGATTGTCCGCCAGCCCGGGAAAACAAACTTCGCCGGCTCATCGCTTTCGCCGATCGAAGGTGTTCTGCGTGCCGCGAAAATGACCGGGAAACCCTGGCAGGAAACGTGGCTCGCGTCTTCGTTACGCCCCGCTGAATTCATGGGCTGGACGAGCGAGATCAAGGTCGGTCAGCCAGTGGAGTTATGTGTGCTGAAAATGAACGACGATGGCCAACTCATGAATCTGGAAACCATTGCCGCAAACGCACCAACGGCGTCAGTGCAGCTCGACGCCAACAAGTGACCTTTCGGGTCAGAGAGGTTCAATTGAAACTATTGCCGGAATAGGTTGGTCGCATTTCCTCCCTCACTCCGACCAAAGTTCGCGAGTGTAATTGCGTTACCGTAGCAGCCGACGTGAGTCGGCTCTAACTTTATCTGGAGTTCAAATAGAGCGGACTCACGTCCGCTGCTACCAGGTTCATTGGGGAGGGAAAACTTCCCGCCCGCAAATCCGGCTCCCGATTTTCCTGAAGCGCTTTAGTTCGTTGTTCGCTTCCTCTTGATCGCGACCATCGCGCTCTTCGGGATGGCGTCGCCGCCTTCGGGGAAATGAGACGACAATTCCTTCAAGCTTGGGCTGTCGTCGCCGGGATGTTGCACGTTGATCCAGAGTTCCTGGCGATCGAGCGATAACGTTGGCGAACAAAATTCCGCGCCCTTGGGAGTCACCGCAAATCGGATCACTTGATTTTGTTTCGGGCCGGAGGTCGGCACCACGACCAGATAGTTGTTTCCGAAGTATTCCTGCGAACTGTTTTTGTCGGGCTTGGACTTGATCGTGTAGTCGGTGGCCACGAGGAGATTATTCTGGTCGGTGAAACCTATGTTGTCCGGCCAGGCGAGACCGGTCTCCTTGGCGCCGCGAACGAGGATGTCGAATTCGAACTCGAGTGAACCGGCGTCGCCATCGCGTTCGCGCAAACGACCGAGCGCGCCGGCGATGTCGGGGAAATAGTCCGGTTTCGTTTTGTCAATGCCCGATGCCTGCCACGAGGTGAGCGCGACGTAAACTTCACCCGTCACGGGATGAACTTCGATGTCCTCCGGCCGGGCCAACGGGGTTCCGCCAACGAGCTTCGCCGCGGTGCGCGTGTTGACGCAAACGCGGGCGGCATCGAAACCGTGGCGACGCAGCCGGCGGTTCTTTTCCGGATCAAGCGGAATCCATTTTCCCTTCTTCGTGTTGGCGACGTAAAGCGTGCCGTGTTCGAGCAGACGCCGGTTCGCCTTGCCGGCCGCTGGATCGTAGCGGTCGTGCGAGATGAATTTATACATGCACTGCTCGACGCGATCGTCGCCGGTGTATGCGACCAGCCGACCGTCGCGGGTCAGATTAAACGCAACGTTTTCGTGCGCCATCCGGCCAAGCGAAGTGTGCTTGAACAGCTCCTGTGTGTCGGGATCGATCTCGCAAATGTAACCGTAATGCTCGGACGGCCGACGAAAATGCCGGATCGAACGTGGCGGGTTGTCCTTCATTTCGGGATCGCCCCAGGTGTCCTTGAAGTTTTCCTCACCGGAACAAAACGTTCCCCACGGCGTAATGCCACCGCTGCAATTGCCCACGCTGCCAATCGCTTCGTGCGCGCCGAACACCCAGCTCGTGCCAGCGGCCGGTCCGGTCAATTTCAGCCGGCTGCTCAGGCCGTCCACACGGAAGTTTTCGGCGTGCGGCAAAACGGGACGCCACGGCCCGCCCGGTTTGCGCTCGATGCGGACGCAGGTGCCGCCCATGTTGCGCAACCGGGTCTCGGCGTATTTGAACGTGTCGAGCATTTCGCCGGGCAGGAGAAACTTCATCGATACGTTTTCGTGATTGCTCCAGAGCCAGCCCGTGGTGGCGTCACGCTGGACGATCGCGAGATAATCATTGTGATCGCCGTACGTCTCGCCCTGCGGATTGATGACGTCGCCGCGCTTGAGCAGGACTTCATATTCGAAGCCTTCGCAAAGCGTCAGATCGCCGCTGTGGGAGATGGGGGCGGGTTTGAAATCCAGATTGTCGAGCAGTGGCGTGGCGGTCGGTTCGGACGCATCGGCGCGGGTGACGAGCCAGTTGGGCATCAAGCGATGGCCGGCGGCCACGACCGCGGAGGCTCCCAGAAATTGGACGAACTCACGCCGCTTCAAATGGAGGGACGACATGGGCCGGGACATTGCCGCAATGGACGGCAAAACGCAGTCGAAAATTCGGGCCGTGCGAGAGTGCGCCTCGTATTCTGGTAGTCTGTTCGCGGCAGCGCTCGTTAACCTGCTTTGATTTCCGTAATCAACTTCTCCAAGCGCCGGCCATATTCGATGAAATTGGCCTTGATCGCTGAGTCGTCGGCTTTCGAGTTCGCATCATGAAAGACCACCACCATGTGCGGCTCAATCGAAATGCCGGCGTCGTATCCGCCGGCGAACGCGTCCTTCAAAATCTCGCGGACCTTGCCCTGACCTTCGCCAGGCCAGTTATAGTCGGCGTCATTCTTCGCCGGGTTCCAGGTCGCGTCCTTGATGTGGATGTGCGCGACGTAGTCCTTCACTGCCTGCCAGTATTCCCACGGGTCCTGTTGCGGCCAGGGCTTCGGCTTCGAGCGGTCCTTGTTGAAAACCGGGTTGGCTGTATCAAAGACGTGTTTCAAGCCGGGAACTTTTTGCAGCAATTCAAGTCCGTGCTTGGGGCTCATGCCGCCGTGGTTCATGCAGTTCTCATGCACCGGCGTGATGCCGGCCTCCAGAAAACGATCGGCCACTTCCTTCACGCGATCGATCACCCGTTGCGGAATGGCGTTGATGTCGTCGGCCGGTTTGAAGCTCATGATGCGGGCGAATTTGCACCCGACTTTTTGCATGCGCGGAATGCAACGGTCGACTTCGGCAACGGTGACTTCCCAGGGCGTGTTAAGGTCCTTGGCCCAGTTGAGAATCGTGGTGCCGAAGCAGTAGATGTTAATGCCGGCGTCCTTGAGTTTCCCGGCGGCGATTTCAAACGCCTCTTCCGGGATGTCGTGGAAATTGCCTTTCTTGAAACCGGGCACTTCGACGCCGCGCATCTCGACGTGTTTCCAACCCAGTTGCCGCAACGCGTCGATCTGCGTGTCGATCGTGTTGCCCGCTTCATCGCCAATGCCGGTGAGAATCATTTTTAAGTAATCAGTGTTCAGTAGACAGTTTTCAGTGGCGGAACGAAAACACAGAAGGCCGCTTGAGCTCAACGCGGGATTTCCACCGAACGGAATAAGAGGCCTGTCGAACGCCCCTTTTCATTGTTCGCTCGGGTTTGTGGCAAAATTACCTCAAATCACCCGTTGACACGGGGATTGTCTTTTGATTCCCTCTCCCTCCCCTTTGCAGGGGGCATGCTTATGTACGCCATTCTTGAAACCGGAAGCAAACAGTACCGCGTCACCGCGGGCGACAAGCTCGAAATCGAGCGTCTCAGTGTCGAGGCCGGGCAACCGGTGACTTTTGATCGCGTCCTGCTGGTCAACAATGACGGCAAGGTCTCGGTGGGTGCCCCCACGGTGGCCAACGCCAGCGTCGTTGCTGACGTGCTGGAGCACAAGCGCGGTGAAAAGGTGACGGTATACAAGATGAAGCGCCGCAAGGGCTACCACAAGAAACAAGGTCACCGGCAGGAATTGACCGTCGTGCAGATCAAGTCGATCAACGCTTAAGGAATTTTATGGCTCATAAAAAAGGTCAAGGCAGTTCCCGCAACGGACGCGACAGCCAGAGCAAGCGGCTCGGCGTGAAGCGGTTTGGCGGTCAGCTCATCAATGCGGGCACGATCATTGTCCGCCAGCGAGGTGCGAAGTTTGTGGCGGGCAACAACGTCGGCACCGGCCGCGATTGGACTTTGTTCGCTCTCAAGGAAGGTCATGTGAAGTTTGACCAGAACGGTCGCCGCGTGAACATTGTTCCGAAGGCCGAACCCGCGAACAACTAACGATACGATTTTGACACAGCGGCGAGGCCCGAGGGTCTCGCCGTTTTTTGTTGGTCTGATAACGTTTCGCCATGTTCATCGATGAAATCAAAGTCTACGCACGCGCCGGTCACGGCGGCAAAGGATGTGTAGCCTTCTTGCGCGAGGCGTATCGGCCGAAGGGCGGCCCGGCTGGCGGCAACGGCGGTCGCGGTGGCGATGTGATTCTCGAGGCTGACCACGACATCAACAACTTGATCGCCCAGTATTACACGCCGCGACTGATTGCGGAGAGCGGCGAGGCAGGCATGGGCAAGGGGATGGACGGCCACGCGGGCAAGGACCTCGTGATCAAGGTACCGTGTGGAACGCAAGTATGGCGTCTGCAATCGCGTCAAGCGAACCTGCCGGGCGTTGAGTTTGGTACGGAGGCAGAAACCGAGGACGACGACGAGGCCGCTGGCGAAGAATTAGAGGGGGATTCCCGGGAACGGCCACCGCTCATTTCCAGCACGCGCCATCGTCCGATCATCCGGGTGGCCGCCGACGGTTCGCAGGCACTGGAAGTAAACCTCGAAGAGGACGGCGACGAACCCATTTTGGACGAGCACGGCGGCGAACTCGTGGTCGACATGACGGAGCACGGCCAACGGTTTGTCCTCTGCAAAGGAGGCCGCGGCGGACTCGGGAATCGAAACTTCGCCACGGCCCGTCGGCAGACTCCCCGGTTCGCGCAGCCCGGCGAGGGCGGTGACGAAGGCGAATTCCGACTCGAACTCAAGATCATGGCGGAGGTCGGCTTGGTCGGCTATCCGAACGCCGGCAAATCGACTTTGCTGACCGCCATTTCGCGCGCGCGCCCCAAAGTTGCGCCGTATCCATTCACGACCTTGCATCCGCAGATCGGCATCGTTGAATACCCGGACTTCCATCGCCTGACAGTGTGTGATGTGCCCGGCCTGATCGATGGTGCACACAACAACGTCGGGCTTGGTCACGCGTTTCTGAGGCACATCCAACGGTGCAAGGTTTTGGTTCTGCTGCTCGACATGGCCGGCACGGACGGGCGTCATCCTTGGGACGACTACAAGCAGTTACTGACGGAGTTGGAGCTGTACGATCCGGCGTTGGTCCAAAAGCCCCGACTGGTGGTCGCCAACAAGATGGATGAACTGGCGGCGGTGGAAAACTTGAAGAAATTCAAACGCCGGATTCCGCGGACAAAAGTCCTGAAACTTGCCGCGGCGTTCGACGAAGGCGTCAAGGAATTTATGGATGAGATCCGGGCGGCCGTGGTGGCGACTGAAGAACCAACGGCAAAGAAAAGTTGACCAGGGACGATCCAAAACCAAACGGGTGAATGCCCGGCAGTATTGGTTGACGATGATACCGTGGGTGATTGGTCAGTTCGATGGTTGGGAATTGGAGGTTCCTTTGTCCTTTTGTCTTGGACATTTGTCCTTCTTAATCCCCTCATGTCCACCGCTCTAGCAATCTTTGCCCACCCGGACGACATCGAATTCGTTGCCGCCGGCACGCTGCTCCTACTCAAGCAAGTTGGGTGGAAAATTCATTATCTCAACCTTTCCACTGGCAACTTGGGCAGCGCGACACTCACGGCGTCCGAGACGCGGGCAGTGCGGGAGCAGGAGGCGCAAAATGCCGCGCAATTGATCGGCGCCGAATGGCATCCGCCGTTGGCTGACGATTTGGAAATCACTTATGACATCGATGTCCTGCGACAGCTTTCCGCCGTCGTCCGCGAAGTGAATCCGCAGATTGTGCTGACGCATTCGCCGATCGATTACATGGAGGATCACACGGCCACGGCGCGACTGGCTGTGACGGCAACCTTTGCGCGCGGTATGCCGAATTTTGTCACCGATCCGCACGTGAAACATGTTGAAGGCGAAACGGCACTTTACCACGCGCAACCCCACATGAATCGCGATCCGCTGGGTGAAATTGTGCGCCCAGGTTTGTTTGTCGACATCGGTTCGGTCATGGATGCCAAACGTGCCGCGTTGTCGGCTCACGAAAGCCAGAGTGCGTGGCTCGATCAAACTCAAGGCATGGGTTCCTACGTCAAGACGATGGAGGACCTCGGCCGCGAAGTCGCAAAGATGAGCGGCAAATTCGAATTTGCGGAAGGCTGGCGCAAACACCTGCACGCCGGCTTTTGTCATCCGGACGCTGATCCGTTACGCGAAGTACTCGACAGATATTGTCGTTGAGCACTGGTGGGGCGAGACTCCGTCGAGCCCAAACGCAAGAGCGTGATGTCCGATCCCGGCCGCAAGAATCCCTCGCCCGGAGTCCACATTAAACATGGCTCACCCAATCTTGTGCTACTTACTGTGACCACCGCAAAGCGGTTGCCTTGGTTGGCCAACGAAGAAGCCCAAGGATGTTTGCGAACGGTTTGGCAAAACGCCTCCACCTGGTTGGCCGGTGATTACCTCTTGATGCCCGATCACTTGCATCTGACTTGCGCACCGTCTGATCCATCAGTTTCGATCGAACATTGGATCACTTATTGGAAGCGTGAGTTTCGGCGTACGCACACACATTCAGATTGGCGATTTCAATCTCGCGGACGGCATCATCGGCTTCGTGACGGGGAATCGTACACGGAGAAGTGGCATTACATTCGAATGAACCCGTTCGGAAAGGGCTGGTAATGAATCCGGAAGCTGGACGTTCAAAGGGCGTATTCACGACCTGATCCGGACTGGTTGAATTCAGGGCTTGACGGAGTCTCGCCCCACTAGACTTTCCGTTTGGAAATCTGTGTTTCATCTGTGTTTTATCCGTGGCTAAATACCGCAATCCTATGCCTCGCAAACTTTCCTCCATCGCCCCGGACTGGTGGGACTACACCACAATCGATGATGAACTCGTGCGTGATGCCGCCGCGTTGACGCCTCAAAAAATTGCAAAGCTTTCCCGGCCCGGCTTCAAAGTTGTGTTCTACGACACACTCGAGGATTTCTACCTCGCCGAGGCGCTGGAATACATCGATGCGTGGCGACAAAGCACGCCCGACAATCCGGTTGGGATCTGTGGTCCGATTGGTCCCACGGAGCAACTCCCGCTGGTCGCGCGAATCGTGAATGCGCTCGGCCTCGACGTGCGCGCGGGGCATTTCTGGGGCATGGACGAATGGGTGATCGGTGACACCGAGGCGTCGCCCACCCACCCGTTGAGTTTTGAAAAAGCGGATCGTGAACTCTGCTTTAATCGGATTGAAAAGAAGCTCCGCATGCCGGACGCCAACCTGCATTTTCCGAAGGCGGACACGCGGGAATATCGTGCCTCGTGGAACACCGGCGTGCGTTGCGCGGTGATGCAGGGCGGGCAGGGCGACGTGAAACATTGGGCCTTCAACGATCCGTTCCGGCGCAAGGGCAAATACAAGGACGCACCGCCCACGCCGGAGGAATATCGCAAGCTCACCACGCGAGTGGTCGATCTGCATCCGCTGACGATCGCGCAAAATGCCCGCACGAGCGGCGGTGGAAACATTTCCCTGGTGCCGACGCGAGCCGTGACCGTTGGCTCGGCGGAAACGTGGCAGGCGGAAAAGGTTTCGATCTGGCACGCCGGCAATCACGACAATCCGTTTGGCCAGCGCTTGACCACGCTCATGATCGCCAAAGGCATTGCCGACAGCGCGGTGCCGATGTCAATCCTCGCGGATCATCCGAACGTGCAGTTCAATTTCTATCGCAGCGGCCTCGGCACCTGCGATGTGGAGATGCATTGACCAGCTTGGTAGGGCGAGGCTCCCGCCGAGCCAGAATCAACGTTTGCGGCGATAAAGAATCGCACTGTGCGTTTCAGTGCCCATCTGGACGCCACCCTCGCAAACGTTTATGAAGGCTGACATGAACCAGAGGTGGCTTGTGAGTGGGTGGCTTGGATTTCTCCTCGCGATGAATTTTCGAGCGGCGGGCGAAGTGGTCCGGGTCGTGCCGATGCCGGCTGTCGGTCCGGGATACGATTCTCCAAACTACGTGGACGTCAATGGCGACGGAACGGAAGATTTTTCGTTTGATTTACAGGCCCTGATTCCAACCGATTATCCGACAAGCGGAATATCAAAGGGCCTGCGGGTCGGGCTTTCGTCGGATTCGTCTGTCACGGGGCAATCGTACTATTCGGCTGCCGTCGGCGTGGGTGAGGTCATCGGATCGCAATTAAGTCTTGGACTTGCGTGGCTAACAAACGCGTATCCGATCGCCGTCTCAGTTCAGTATCAAAACTACAGGACTGGCCTGACCCGACCATGGGACGGTGTTCTGGCAGACCCGGCCAAGCCGTACTTGGGCGTTCGCTTTACGGCAGAAGACGGAACTCATTACGGATGGATTCGCTTCGGATTCAAGGTTGGCCCCATCGGATCGTATCCGGGCGGACCGGCCATCATCGAGTGGGCCTACGAGACGCAGCCCGACACACCGGTCGTGATTACGCCGCCGGCAATTCCGAATGATTCGCTTTCTTCAGCCGCCGAACTTCCCGGAACAAGTTTCTTTCTGTGGTCTGACAACACCTTCGCAACGGCCGAACCAAATGAGCCCAATCCCGACGGCTTGGGTGCTGGCGCGAGCCTGTGGTGGAAATGGACGGCACCCGCGGACGGCGATTTGTCACTTGCCAGCGTGGATGGACTTTTTGAGACGGTGTTGAGCGCATTCACAGGCAACGACGTAGGTCAGCTTTCCGCGATTGCTTCCAGCGAGTGGAAATGTTCCGGAGGCGCGCTCAGGATCTCGCATGATATTCAGTTCGCGGTTGATGCGGGAACGACTTACTACATCAAGGTCGATAGTCAGGTGACCGACGGAATGGCAGCACCGCGTGGGGAAGTTCACCTTCAAGGCACGTTCAGCACATTACGAATGGTGTTCCCAACCAATGAAACGCTGCCCGTGTTACCGTGGGGGCTCTATTTGGAGGCATCGACCAAAGGTTGGGATGGTCCACGCCAGAGTCTGACGTTTGAAGCGGATGAAACGCAGGTCGCGATCGCTCAGCCAAACGAAATGAGCGCGACCTGGTTCAACCCCGTGCCTGGCGTTCACTCGTTGAGAGCGGTTTGGACGTCTCCTGACGGAACGGTGCGCAAGTCTCCTCCGGTAACGATTCAACTGCGGCCGGGAAATGACGGTTTCTTCGATTCCTCTTTCATTCAATCAACGCCGGTCAGCATCCGCGCCGGCAACTATTTTGCGTCCAGCGAACTTGGTGAACCGCCTCCGCCGGCCGGCGCGAACACCAATTCCGTCTGGTGGCGATGGACGGCACCGGCGGATGGTGTGGCCACTGTCGATTTGCCCGATGGCAACGGTGACTTGAGTATCGCGGCTTGCACCGGCTGGGGTCCCTGGGTTTCGAACATTGTGCAAATTGCCGCGAACGGTCCCGATCCGGTTGTGCCGGGACGAATGCTCAACCACCTGCAATTTGCGGTGACGAATGGGGCCGTCTATGCCATCGCGGTCCGCTCGATGATCGGAAATTCTTCGTGGGTGCCAAGCGGTGAATGTGATGCGCCGGTTTACCCCAGTCGCGAATTTACGCTGAACTTCGATTTTGTGCCTGACCGAGCCGGCAAACTTCTGTTGATGCGTAACGGAAATGAAATGCTTGCATCGTTCGCCACAGGTTTCGGACGTCACTTCGCCATCGAAGCATCATCGGATTTGCAACAATGGGTGGAAGTCACGACAGGCACCGCAACCGGCGACACTCAACTGACGGCGTTGGGAATCGACCTGGGATTTCGATCGAGATTTTTCCGACTGCGTGTTGATCCCTGAAGCCGGCCAGCGTGCTCCCGCGATTCAAAACTCCAATCTGCCGGCTGGCAGCCGGCAGCACACTGGTTCACGCCGCCGCCGGTTGCGTTCGTTTTTCCAGCGCGGCGATCATGCTGTCGAAGATGAGTTTGCCGTCGGCGAGGCCACCCATGAGCACTTCGCTGGCGCGCTCGGGATGCGGCATCAACCCGGCCACGTTGCGCCTCTCGTTGCAGATGCCGGCGATGTTTTCCAGCGAACCATTTGGGTTCGCATCTTCCGTCAGTTCGCCCTGAGCGTTGGCGTATTGCCAGAGGATCTGGTTGTTCGCTTTCAACGAAGCCAGCGTTTCCGCATCCGCAAAATAGCAACCTTCACCGTGCGCGATCGGCACCTGCAAAAGTTTGCCTTCGGGAATTTCGCCAGTGAACGCCGAGTCGTGCGTCGCCGTTTTCAAGTGGACCGGCTCGCAACGAAATTGCAGCGAGCGATTCCGGATCAACGCGCCCGGCAACAGACCAGCTTCGCAGAGGATTTGAAAACCATTGCAGATGCCCAAGACGAGGCCGCCTTCCGCAGCGAACGCCTGAACGGATTGCATGATCGGGCTGAAGCGTGCGATCGCGCCGGTGCGCAAATAATCACCGTAACTGAATCCGCCCGGCACCAGCACGGCATCGACGTCGCCAATAGACGTATCCTTGTGCCAACGGAGTTCCGCCTGATGGCCGCAAAGCCGAACCGTGTAAACGCAATCCTGGTCGCTGTTCGAGCCGGGAAACTGGAGGACGGCGAATTTCATTCGAGTTCCAGATGGTAATCCTCAATGACCGGGTTGCTAAGAAACTTGTGGCACGCGTCGTCGATCTGTTTGCGCGTCGCATCTCGGTCGCCGTCGGCCAGGTCGATCTCGATGTATTTGCCGACGTGTACACCTTGCACGCCTTGATAACCCATGTGAGCTAGCGCGCTTTCAACCGTCTTGCCCTGGGGATCGAGTACGGCCTTTTTCGGAGTGATGATGATCTTTGCTTTCATGCTTCAAACGGGCCGGGCCCGTGGTCAACGTGGGCGGCATGTTGGGGGAACGGGCCTTGCCGACGCCAGCAATTTTGCAGCAGATTCGCCGTAACGGTTCTTGAAACAATCCGACGGTTGGGATCGTCTTTGCCCGTGCCCAATTCCAGGTCGTTCTTTTCGTATAAGTCCGTGTCGCGCGCCGATTTGTTCTGAAATCCATGTCGCACCGTTTCGCTATCCTGCTGGTCGTCACGTTCTGGGTGACGGACCCCGTTATGGCGACAGACCCAACTAACGCCGGGGCGACGAATGATCTGGCAGACCTTTCGTCGCTTCTGGAGATGGCTGAACCGGAGCCGGTACCGATGATTTTGACGGAGCCCGGGGCTGTGCTGGAACCCGACCAACTCGTGAATTCCCACCTGGAATCACTGCGAGATCTGACCGCCTGCGTTCCGAATTTAGCCGTGACCGACGGCAATGGGGATCGGTCACCGCGTTTCGCCTACCGGGGATTGCGCGAAAACAATTTCGCCGCCGGTGAGTCGTTGGTCGGTGTGTATCTCGACGATGTTCCGCTGATCGGCATGCACTCGCGGGCGGCATTGCTTTACGACGCGGCGGAGGTGGAGTTCCTGCCGGATGCACGCGGGCTGGCTCTCGGTAGCGCGCGGCCCGGCGGAATGATCCGAATTACCACGCAACAACCGGGCAATGAATGGCATGGGGCTGGCCGGCTTTCCTACGGCAATCACGAGGCCGTTTCGCTCGATGGCCACGCGAGTGGACCGGTCGTGACCAATCAATTATTTTTCGGCGTTTCGGCGCTTTATTCCGAGCGGGCCGGTTATTTTGAAAACACCTTTCTCGGCACGCATCCAGATGATCGCCAAACACTGGCCGGACGCATGCAATTGCTTTACCGACCCGGCGAGCCGTGGACTTTTTCCCTCACGGCGTCCGGCGAACGGGATCGCGACGGTTACATTCCGGCAGTGGATATCGCGTCGTCTGATCCGTTCAGTATTCAACGGGACTACGATGGCAAGGCCAACACCGACAGCATCAATCTCGCGTTCAAGGCGCTGTACGAGCAACCGGCGTTTCGTGGTGTGTCCGTCACCAGTTATCGCAATTGGCGGCAGGACATTTTGCAGGATTACGATTTTTCTCCCGCGCCGATCCGCCTGGGGTTCACGCAACCGCACTTGCGTCAGATTGCCGAGGAATTGCGGTTTCATTCCGGCGACACGGAAGCGCGATTCAAGTGGAACGGCGGCGCGTTCTTTGCCGATCATTCGCTGGATGGCGAGTCGGGTTCCGAGGAATTGCAGGCAGGCGGGCGAAATCGCACGACTTACCAACTCAACGGACAGGATTACGCGTTGTTCGGGCAGGGCACGTATCAATTGTTGGATCAGCTCGAATTGACCGGCGGAGTTCGCTTCGAGTTGGACGATCGTCGCATGACGCGCAGTCACGTGTTTGAAACCGCGTTGGGTTCGACGCAACTCGCGCCGGACTTTGATCTCAGCGACCAATGGAATTCCATCAATCCAAATGCAAATTTGCGTTGGCGCTTTTCGCCGTCGGCCGACGTGTATGCGAGCGTCGTTCGCGGCTTTCAAAGCGGTGGCTTCAATCCGGCGTCCGACAATCCGGCGGAATTGCGATATGACTCATCAGAATCGTGGACGTACGAACTCGGCGGCCGGGTCAGTGCGTTGGATGATCGACTCGTGATGCACGCGGCCGTCTTCTACATCGACGTGGATAATTATCAGGTGTTCCGGCCCACGCCGACTTTGACCGCCTTCAATTATCAGATGATGAACGCCGCCCGTGCGCATTCGATGGGTGGCGAGTTGGGGGCCGCGTATTCGCCAATTGATCGCTTGAAGTTTGACGCCGTGTTTGGATACGCCCACGCGGAGTTCGACGAGTTTGTCGATCCGTTCAGCGGCGCGGATTTTGGCGGCAACCGCGTCAATCTCGCTCCCGAGCTGACCGCGACGATTGGTGTGCAATACAAGTGCTCGTTCGGTCTGTTGACGCGGATCGAAACGCAAATTGTCGGCGACACGTTTCTTGACGAAGCCAACACGATCAAGCAGCCGGCTTACGCGTTGGTGAACGCCCAGATCGGCTACGAAAAGGATTGGTTCGGAATTCATGTGTTCGGTCGCAATCTGACCGACGAACGTTATTTCAACAACGCGCTGGATTTCGGCGTGGACACGGGCGGGCGAATGCTGGGTGTGCCGGGTGATCCGATCACCTACGGCGTGATGTTCACGGGCCGTTTTTAGTGACGGCGCTTTTCAGGCGAAGCGAATCGACTCGGTGCGAACGGAAATCCTGGATTGAAACGCCCGGTGCGGCCGCCATCGAATCGGTCATCATGATGCGAAACCCTTTGGGTGCTGATGGCGCGAGCTTCAAAACGCTGCGCAGCCAGGCGATGTTTGGCGCGATGGGCGTGGCATAAAACGCCGCCGGATTATCCTGGTCCGTGTCGGGGTACAATGTGTTGCCGCGATAAAGCCCCCCTTTGTCCACCAGAGCGGCGTTGAAAGTCGTGCCTGAACTGGTGTAGCGCCACGGACCTTCGATCGCGTAATTGATGGCGGCGAGTTTCCACACGCCGTTGTCGTTTACAAAAATCGCCCCGCCGGAATCGCCGGTTGTGAGGTGCGCTTCGTTCGGGCCCGCGTCCCGGTCGAACAGGAATTTGAGCAGCGAACCATACTTGCCGGCCACCACGTTTTCGCCCCAGCGCAATCGGCCGTCGCTCGCGCCCCAAAGCCATCCTTTGACCTGGCCATTGACTATCACTTCATCGCCGCGCTGCGTGCCGCGACCGAAGATCACAACCGGCTGACCGTTGGTGTTGCTGCCTTGAAAGAGCGGGGCGTAGCTCGGGAAAGTTCCGGAGATTTCCCAGACATTGAGATCGGTGCCGTTGTTGGTGACGCCCACCGTGACATAGTCGATTCCTTGAAATTTGAAGATGGCACCAACGGTCCCGCCGACGTGTTTGGCGGTGATGAAATGGTGCGGCGACACGGGCGTTCCGGTGAAGCTGTACCATTCACCTTGAAACTGCCAGCCGCTGTCCGCCAGTTCGCCCGTCGGCGCGGCGGTGTTGAATTCAGGATCACCGGTGGACGCGAAGACCACCGCCCGTCCCGCAGTCGGGGCCAAAAACATCAGCGCCAGAAACGCTGTCCCCAGCAGCGCCTGGCGCCTCAAAATCGTGTGCGCGTTCATTCCCAGTCAGGCTGGCCGAATCCAGGCCGGTCGAACGGGCAGTCAACGCACGGGCCCGTCGGTTCTTTAGCCGGTTAGGTATCGGCAAATTGGCGCGGTGACTTAACTGGTCGAAAATCGGAAATCAGCCTGCTGTATTTCGCGCTGGCATGATCGCGCAATCGCTGTTTGTTTTGGGAAACTCAACAAAGGATTCGCTTATGCCACGCTTTGTCATTGAACGAGAGGTGCCCGACGCTCGCAAACTTGGACCTCGCGATCTACGGGCCATCTCCATCAAATCTTGTGCGGTCATCAAGAACCTCGGGCCCACGATTCAGTGGGTCCACAGTTACGTGACCGACGACAAGGTTTACTGCGTCTACATCGCGCCAAACGAGGACATCCTGCGCGAACACGCAGAGCAGGGCGGCTTTCCGATCAGCAAGGTTTCCGAAGTGCGAACCGTGATTGATCCGACGACCGCCGAGCGGTGAGATCGCCGCAAGCGCCGTTGACCTCAATGGCTCCTTTCACGGGAGCGGTTGCGCGAGCACCATTCCGATCGGGCGGAACAAAGGCTCCGCTTGGTGGCACCTCTGTCGTCCAATCGATCCGTCAACTTGTAATCGCCTCGGCCCGGCCCCGATGTTTGAATGGGTGCATGGAAAACAACCGCGACGCGCAAATCATGACGGTGGGCGACTGGATGGTGACGTTGCTCATCCTATCACTTCCCCTCGTGAACCTCATCATGATCCTGGTGTGGGCGTTTAGCAGTGGGGGCAATCCCAACCGGCGCAACTACTGCCTGGCCACTTTGTTGTGGTTTGTGATCGTGGCGGCGTTGACGATCACAATGTTCATCCTGATGGCGGTCATGGGCTGGGCCGCACACGGGCTTCGTTGATGGAAGTGGCAGACGGTCAGGTTTTGAAAGAGCAAACCATGCGCTATTTGTTGAAACAAAAATTCTGGTCCTTCGGTGACGACTTCACCATCAAGGACGAGGCCGGCAACGACGCCTTCTTCGTCGATGGCAAAGTCTTCACCATCGGCAACAAGCTGTCGTTCCAGGACATGAGCGGCAAAGAACTCGCCTACATTCGGCAGAAGCTGCTGTCGTGGGGACCGACCTACGAGATCACGCGCGGCGGCAAGCTGGCGGCCGTGGTGAAGAAACACCTGTTCACGTTGTTCCGTTGCAAGTTCACCGTGGACGTGCCAGGACCGGATGACCTGGAAGCCCAGGGTAGTTTCATGGATATGGAATATGTGCTGACCCGTGGCGGTCGGCGGGTCGCGGAAGTCTCCAAACGCTGGTTCAGCTGGACGGATACCTATGGTGTTGAAGTCAATCACACCGAGGACCCGGTCTTGATTCTCGCCAGCGTGGTGGTCATCGATATGGTCTGTCACGGCGACGGCAAACGAAGATGAGCAAAGGCTGCGCGGCTACGTGCGTGGTCTGGAGCTTCGAATTTGGTCGAAGATGGGGCGCGTGTCCGTTACGTCGGAGACCTGCCGACCGTTTGTTGGAGAGAGACTTGTGTATTGTGGCTACTGAATGTCGCGCGCGCTTTGTTAGGCTCCTCATCACAGTAACCAGTCATGTTGATTCAACCAGCCATTCGATGTTTTGCTCTGGCGGCATGTCTTGTCGCGCTCAGCGCGTCTGCCCAGCAGTTTCATCCCGCAGACGTCAATCAGGACAGCCGGATTGAACAGGCAGAACTGACCGTATACGCCGCCGCATTCGCCGCTGGCGAAAACTGGTCCACGCCACCGACCGTCATTCCCGAAACATACCTCCGACAGGCGACCCACATCTGGCGGAACGGCGAGACGTATCATCAATTGGATGCGGCCCCGTTGCCGCAGGCGTGGGTTCCGTCGCCCGCCGGTGGAAGGACGTTTCTCGCGCTCGCTCAGACCTCTCCCGAGCCTCTGGATTTCGTGGAGGTTTTCGGGCTTCCAGAAACCGTTTCCGAACTCGTCGCCGAAGTTCAAATCCCGGGTGAAACGGAGATTTACTATACCCTCGTCAGCACGAATGAGACGGGCAGTTGGGAAATGATCGTTCCGTTGCGTCGGGATTCATCGGATGGCGGCGGTGAGGTGAACATCACCCTTCGGAACCAGCATCAGTTTTTCCCGTTGGGTGTCGTTGACATTGCACCACTCCCACCCGCTCCGGGTGCGGCGGCGGGCGTGGCGCAGGATCTGATCGAGATGCAGGAGCTTTATGGTGATCTGTTCGGTTACGATCTCAGCTTTTTCCAGAACTACCCGGCGGAAAGTCTGGAGTATCTGCCGAATGAAACACGGGCGTTGGCGCTGGTGGATGAACTGTTGCGGAGCAACGCCAATGACAACAATCTGGTGAACCTGCTCCAGGGCACCGCACCCATTCTTCAGGAACTGGATTACGATCCGGAATTGATGGACCGCATCTGGGGCAAGCTCAGCGTGAGCGGTTATCTCGACGGCCTCCGGACGGCGATTTCTTCTGCGCAGGCATATCCCGCGATTCCACAATTGCAGGAGACCCGATTTGTGATCAGCGACAGCACACTCCCGATCAACGATCTCGACAGCCTCTCCTATTGGATGAATCAGCAGTGCGACGCCGAAGTGAACACCGCTTCGGGAACCGAGCGGGCGCAATTCCTCCAGAAAGCCGGCACGGTGAACACGGTGATCGGCCTGATGGGGCCGGTCGGTGGCGCATTTTCTTTGGGCGCGGGGACGACGATGTTTGCGCTCGATACCTACAATCAGGCGATGGCCAATCTGCTTCCGTCCAGCGCCAACATGGAACTGGTGGTTTCGAAACCGGTGTTCATCGAGGACAAATGCGAGACCGGACGGTGGGACGCGTTTCTGCACGCCACAAGCAAGGGCTGGTCGCTCGACAAGACGCTGGTGAGCGGGGCGTTTCAAGCGTACGGAGCCGGCCGCGCAGTCAGTGGATTGAAGAGCACGATTGCCTCCGGTGAAACCTTCGCCAAGATCGCGGACTCCAAGCAGGACTACGTGGACGCCGTCGCGGGAACGACGTTGGACCGCTATTTTCCGAACGACACGTCTGTGATCACGATCAATCCGTCGTATTGGGAGAACATTCCGATTACGGACGGAGACCTGGACAAGGTCACCGTTGAGACCGTGGGATCGGCCATCAAGATTTCGTCTCTGGGACAACGATTCTACGAGCCGAACGAAGCGGGAACCGGAGCGTTGAAGGTAACTCTTAATCCGGGACTCCTCGGATGTGAAGCGCAGCAGGGCGGTTCCGCCGTGGTCAAGGTGGAGGAGAACAAGGTTTCCCTCACGCCGAACGGCGGCGAGATTGAGCCCAATCAGACAATCACATTCGTCGCCACGGTTTACGATGCCGAGCACAAGGAATTGGGATTCGCCGCATCGCACGGCAGCATTTTGTCGACGACCTACAACGACACCACCGGCGTTCACCAGATGGTTTGGAAAGCGCCACCGGACGAAGAATTCCCGACCGGTCCAATCACCATTGCCGCTCGAAGTCTTACGCAGGAATGCCTGCGTTCCGGCGTGGTGCGGGAACGCGTCGCCTACTTTACGGGCAAGGCGCAGGACCTGGTTCTGGGCCCGGCAGTGAAGTGTGTGCAGAAAGGTGCGGAAGTGGTCTTCAAGGTTCAGGATTTGAATTTCGGCGAGCTGCCACAAATACAATGGAACCTGTCCGGCGGCGGCACGCTGAATCCCGACGGCGACACCGCGACGTATCACGCGCCATCCGTGAAAACAACCGGCGTCACCGTGACCGCCACAACCGTCGAGGAGGAACCCAGGGAACTCTCGGTGACATTCATGGTGGACGAGTGCGTGGAGGCGACGACGACGCTGACGTTCAACGAAGTGCTGGGCACGCAATCTCACGTGACGGGTTTGATGAATTCCAGTGACCACACCGGCGAAGGCGGGATTGGTTCTTCCGACGCGTATTTGCTGGATGTCGCGATGAACATCACGAAATTGTCCGACGGCACGGTTTCCGGAACCTACGCCGGACTCGGTGTGACCGAGCGCGAAGTCCCGGAATATTACGACGACCCGTTCACTTATGAAGATGGCGCCTCGCAGAGCTACGAGTTTTATCATCCGTCCTACGGGCCGTACCGTTACTCCGTGAATGCGATTCTGGATGTGGAAAGCGTTGGCGACAGTGACAATTACTTCGAGCGGGTCAGCGAGAACGAGATTCGCGTTTATTTTGACGCATCGCGTTCGTCCCTCAGCCCGGGATTGCTGGATGAACTGGAGCTTGTGAACTGGGAGTGGGATTTCGGTGATGGTTCGATCGCGCAGGGGCAGCATGTGTCCCACGTGTTCAAGGTCGGGCCGCAGTACGACTTTTTCGTGACGCTCAAAGTGACCGGATCCCGCGGCGGAATCGCGACGCGGACCAAGGTTTACCGCTGCGTGAAAGTGGCGGCGAATTTTTCAGGCGACTATTTGGACAACGGAATCACCTCTTGCCTCGCGGATTTCAACCCGGACGGAAGCTGCGGCGGTGAACTCGTCATTGAAGGCGTGAAACCGGCGACGCTTCCGCAGATCAGCCTTTCCGGGGCACCCTCCGGTGAGGGCGTGCATGGCATCATCATCAACCACGTTCCAAATGATTGATAAATTTTCCAAATTGTCCGGCGGTGCGCGGACCATCGTTTTGTGCGCGGCAATTCTTCTGATTGCCACGTCGGTCGCGCGATCCGCCACAGCGACGCGAACCGTCACCACGACCGCGGGACTGGTGACCGTGGAACTGGCCATCCAACCCGATGCAGGCGCGAAGGCGTTTTGCGTCGAGGAACAACTGCCGCCGAATGCGGCTGCGCGGGCGATATCCTCCGGCGGCGCGTTTGACGCGAATCGAGGGAAGGTGAAGTGGGGTCCGTTTCTGGACGACCAGGCGCGGACGTTGAACTACCAGATCATTTCCACCGATTCGCAAACCGCGACCATTTTGGGCACGGCGAGCTTCGACGGAACATCCAACGTCACGACCACCGGAACAACGACCGCCGCGCTGGAGCCGTCCGGTTTGGATTCCTGGCTGCTGGCTTCGTGGGGCGCGGACATTTTCGATCGGCCCGAGCGGTTGCCCGACAGCAATGTGGATGGCGACGACTTTCCGATCGCGGTGGAGTTTTATTTCAATCTGCGCCCGGACGAAGTGGACGCGCACCCGATCCAGCTGATGCGGGATGAAGGCTCCGGCGAGGTGGCCGTGATATTCGATCGCCAGAAAAATCCCGACGGCTACCAGCTCGAATTGAGTCACTCGACCGATCTCTCCGCGTGGTTCTCCTTCGACGGTCTGTTGCCTGCCGTTCAGGATATTGGAAGCGGTTTGGAACATGTGGAATACCGCCTGCCGGCGGGGGAGGACGTTCGGTTTGTCAGGGCCTCCCTGGAACAGCTACCGTGAAGGCGCCGAATCCAAGTGAAAAAGCGGTTTGCCAAACGCTCGTGCGGCCACTAGCTTCGCGTCCCGTTTAATCGTGAACATTGGCACAACAACGACTCTGTAAGCGTCCGGAAATTCTCCGCGACGCCAACGCCTCAACCCGCCGGTTCGAGGCGTTTTTGTTTGGTCGATTAGCCGCTGAGACGCGAAGGCGCGGATAAGTCAGACAAATCAAGTGATCTGAAAACTCTGCGCCTCGGCGTCTCCGCGGTGAAAGTGAAAATTATGTCCGACGAAAATCAGGAACCGAAAGAACGCAAAACGCTCGACGAGCGCGAGAAGATGTCCGAGCTGGAGCGCATCCGGCATTCGTGCGCCCATGTGATGGCCACCGCCATTCTGCGACTGTGGCCCGAGGCCCAGTTCGCCGCCGGGCCGCCCGTCGAGAACGGCTTCTATTACGACGTCGATCTCCCGCACCGCATCTCACCCGAGGACTTCCCGAAGATCGAGGAGGAGATGAAAAAGGAGGTCAAGGCCAACCATCCGTTCGAGAAGATCATCGTCACGCGCGAACAGGCGATCGCCGATTCGGAAAGCGGACGACTGGGCGGCCTGAGCGAGCGACCGGGCAACGTCAGCAAGTTCAAGCTTGGCAACCTCGAGGCCATTCCCGTGGGCGAACCGATTTCGTATTTCAAGAACGGCGACTTCCTCGACCTGTGCGCCGGGCCGCACGTGATGCGCACCGGCAACATCAAGGCCTTCAAGCTCACCAGCGTGGCGAGCGCGTATTACAAGGGCGACGAGAAGAACCCGCAGCTCCAGCGCATTTACGGCACCGCGTTCAAGAACAAGACCGAGCTGGAGGAATACTTCACCATGCTCGAAGAGGCGAAGAAGCGCGATCACCGGAAGATCGGCGCGGAGATGGGCCTGTTCGCGATCGACACCGAATACGTCGGACCCGGCATGCCGTTGTGGCTGCCGAAGGGCACGGTGCTGGTTGAAGAATTGGAAAAGCTGGCGAAGGAAACCGAATTCGCCGCCGGCTACGTCCGCGTGCGGACCCCGCATCTGGCGAAGGAGAAGATGTACAAAACCTCCGGGCACCTTCCGTACTACGCGGACAGCATGTTTCCGCCGATGCTTCTTACGGATGAAAACATGGAATCCAAGTTGTGTGACTTGGACAAAAGACGAGAGGACGCCGAAATGGAAATTGAGCGCCTGGTAGCCGATTGGAAGAAGAGCGGAAAGACCGCAGACCTCACAGAAGCATATGAGTCATTGAACACAATTAGGAGCCTTGGGGGAGAGATTGGGGAAGTTGAAGGACGGGAACGCTACTACCTCAAAGCGATGAACTGCCCGCATCATCATCGCATTTTTGCGGCGGAGCCGAAGAGTTATCGCGACCTTCCCCTGCGTCTCGCGGAATACGGCTGCTGTTATCGCTACGAGCAGTCGGGCGAGTTGTTCGGTCTCATGCGCGTGCGTTCGCTCAACATGAACGACGCCCACATCTATTGCACCGCCGAGCAGTTCGCCGCCGAGTTCAACGCGGTGAACGAGATGTATCTCAAGTATTTCAAGATCTTCGGCATCGAGAAATACGTGATGCGCTTCAGCACGCACGGCAAGGAAGGGCTCGGCAAGAAATACGTCGATGATCCCGAGTTGTGGCTCAAGACCGAGGACATGGTCCGGCAGGTGTTGATCGACTCGAAGATCAACTACGTCGAGGTGCCGAACGAGGCGGCGTTTTACGGTCCGAAGATCGACGTGCAGGTGTGGAGCGTCATCGGCCGCGAATTCACGCTCGCGACCAACCAGGTGGATTTCGCCGTGCCCGCCAAGTTCGGTCTGCAATACAAGGATCGCGACAACACGATGAAAACACCGTTGTGCATCCATCGCGCGCCGCTGGGCACCCACGAGCGGTTCATCGGCTTTTTGATCGAGCACTACGCCGGCAACTTCCCTCTCTGGCTCGCGCCCGAACAGGTCCGCGTCCTGACTATCGGCGAGGATGAAGCGCTCTTGAACTACGCGAAAGGCATCGTGTCCGAACTGCGCGCGGCGCAGGTACGTTGCGAAGGCGATTTCGCCAACGATCCGATCAAGGCAAAGATCGCGAACGCCGAACAGGCGCGCGTCCACACCATGCTCGTCATCGGCGGCCGCGATCTCGAAGCCGGCAACGTCAGCGTCCGTCTCCACGGCAAAGGCCCGCAAGGCGCGAAGAAGAAGGAGGAAGTTGTGGCGGATATTATGACAGCAATCAAGGAGCGGCGCGCATGACGGAGCGCGGAGCATCGCTCCGCAAGTTTTCGTCCGGGTTATCACCGAGCAGAGCGATGCTCTGCGCTCCGTTCGGCTATTGCGGCAGCCTCAGTTCACGCGTTTGAGGATCGCGATAGCGGGCGCTGCTGAATGGCCAGTCTTCCGGTATTCGGCAAAGCTTCGCCTTCACCGGATTGCTTTCAATATAACGAATCGCTTTGCGCCTCTGTTCCTCGTCGCGCATGAAGCGATCCCAATACTCGGGCTGCCAGAAGCGTCCGGTCCGACCTAGCAATTTGTTCGCAGCGACGGCCACGATGGACTTCCAGTTCTGCACGATTTTGGACAAGGGAGTTTGCCCGACTTCGATGAGCGCATGGACGTGGTTCGGCATGATGACCCAGGCGAGCAATTGGAAGCTTTGGCCGTGATGGTGGCGCAAAGCGCTTTCGGTGAGCGCGGCAATTCGTGGATCGCGGAGGAAGCATTTGCCGAGGCTGCGATCCAGATACTCCTCCAGTTTGATTCGTTGCTCGCGAAGAGCGCTGGAGCGCGGAGCATTGCGCCGCAAGCTGGTCGCCAGGAGGTGCTCCCACTCCCCACGTCTCGAAACGGGCATGGAGTCGCACAATCGAAACGTGATGAATTGAACGAGTCCCGGCTTGTCGCAATGCGGTAGATAACCGCGCTCGTGCCAGCCTTGGAAGCCTTGGCGTTTGGCGCCGTCTGGCAACGGCTTGCTCCATTGCTGTTTGCCGATTACGAGGCGGCGGAGATGCTCTTGCTTGGATCGCGACGGTTTTTCCACTGGAGCACAGAGCGTCGCTTCGAGTGGTTGATTGATGCAAGTCGACAGTTGCAGAGCAATGCTCTGCGCTCCGGGAGACGCGACCTTGAAGTCGGCAACGTCAGCGTCCGTCTCCACGGCAAAGGCCCGCAGGGCGCGAAGAAGAATGACGGAGCCGTAGTGGGGATTTTGGCGGACATCAAAGTGCGAAGGGCGTAATTTGCTCGCCGCTAATGCGCTCATTTTCCTGGCAAATAAAAGTGTTTTTGGGTCTGGCTTGGGCTCTTCTGGTGCCGGGCTTGGTTGGTGCGGCCACCGCGGAACCCGTTCAAATCTCCGGCATCTATCCTTCGCTGGCCATGTTCAACGACGAAGGCGAGTGCGGCACCGGCGCGGTTGTGCCATGGGCGGACCGGCTTTGGGTCATCAGCTACGGTCCGCATTTTCCCTACGGTTCCAGCGACAAGCTTTACGAGATCACGCCTGACCTGCGGCAAATCATCCGTCCTGAGAGCGTCGGCGGCACGCCCGCCGATCGAATGATCCACCGCGAGTCGCAACAACTCATCATTGGCCCGTATTTCATCGACACCAACCGTAGTGTCCGCGTGATTTCTTGGCGGAACATGCCGGGACGTCTCACCGCCGTTGCGCGTCATCTTACCGACCCGACAAACAAGGTCTATTTCGCCACGATGGAAGGCGGGCTCTACGAAGTCGACGTGCACACGCTTGAAATCACTGGCTTGTTGAAAGATCGTTACAACCGGCCGAAGCCGGGTGCGCTGCAGGAGGAACATCCCGCGACCATCGAAACGAAACTTCCCGGCTGGCACGCCAAGGGACTTTACTCCGGCCAAGGCCGCCTGGTCTTCGCCAACAACGGTGAACACGGCCGGGAAGCCGAGACAAATCCCGATACCGTGAGTGGCGCGCTGGGCGAATGGTTCGGCTCGGGCGACTATACTCTCGTCCGCCGCGCGCAGTTCACCGAAGTCACGGGGCCGGGTGGCATCTACGGTAATGCGCATCCCAACACTGATCCGGTTTGGAGCATCGGATTCGACAAACGCTCCCTTATTTTGATGTGCCTCGACGACGGACATTGGTCGTCGTTCCGGCTTCCCAAACCTTCACACACCTACGATGGCGCTCATGGCTGGCACACGGAATGGCCGCGCATTCGCGAAATCGGCGAGGATGATTTGCTGATGACGATGCACGGCGGCTTCTGGCGTTTCCCAAGAAATTTTTCCCCGCACCACACCGCTGGTCTCGCCCTCCGTTCGACATATCTTTGCGTCCTTGGCGATTTTTGCCGTTGGAACGAGCGCGTCGTTCTGGGCTGCGACATGACCGCGAAGAGCGAATTCTTCAATGGCCGCAAAGCGAAAGGAAAGATTCTTACCCCCGGCCAGTCGCAGTCGAATCTGCAATTCGTGCAGCCGGAGCAACTCGACCATTTCGGCCCCGCCCTGGGCCGCGGTGCGGTCTGGTTGGACGACGATGTCAAAGCCAACGTCGCCAGCGAACCGTTTCTCTTCAACGGTTTCACTCATCGCGCTTTGTGGTTGATGCACGGCGAATCGCGGCCGGTGACATTTGCCCTTGAGGTTGACGCGAAAGGGAACGGCGAGTGGAAGGCATTGCGATCGGTCGAAGTCGCGGCGAACGAAGCCAAATTCGTTGCGTTTCTGCCACAAGACGAGGGCGCGTGGATACGGATCGTCGCCAACCGCGATTGCGCAAAAGTCACCGCGTATTTTCAGTATCGCGGTGACGACCGGCGCACGGAAACAGCCTCGGCCGTTTTTGACGGACTGGCCAAGCCAACTGACCTCAAAGCATCCGGCGCACTGCTCCGCGCTTTGGGCGGAAATTTGCGCACGCTCGGTTGCGCGACCGCCGACGGCTATTACGAACTCAACGGCGAACTGAAATTGCGCCGCGTGGACGACGCGAGGGCTGCGGAATATCTGCGCACCAACGTGCCGATTCCGAAGAACGTTTTGAGCGTGGATGCGGCGTCGGTCTTGTATGTGGATGAAAGCGGCCGTCGTTGGCGCCTGCCGAAGGGCGACGCGGCATTCGATGCCCCCGGCGCGCTGGGGGCCGAGCGCGTGGACCGGGAGGTTGTAACCGAGCGCGATTTGTTCAACTGCGGCGGCACATTTTACGAATTGCCCGGCGACAGCGCCGGCGGCTTCGGAAAGATTCGCCCCATTGCCACGCACAATCGTCGCATCAAGGACTACGCAAGTTATCGAGGAATGCTCGTCATCAGCGGCATCGCCGATGGTGCGCACGGTGAACACATCATTCGCAGCGATGACGGCAAGTTGGCGCTCTGGGTCGGCGCGCTGGATGATTTGTGGCAATTGGGAAAGCCGCGCGGCCACGGCGGGCCCTGGCGGGACACGCAGGTGGCGGCCCATGTGCCGAGCGATCCGTACTTGTGCACCGGCTACGACCACAAACGTCTGACGCTCTCACATTCGAGCAAACAAAAGGTCACGTTCAAAATCGAAGCGGACATCGCCGGCGCGGGCAGATGGTGTGAAGTGACTTCGCTGGAAGTAAAGCCCGGCGAAAAAAGCGAGTACGACTTTCCCGACGCTTTTGGAGCTTGTTGGCTGCGCGTAACGGCGTCTCGGGACACCCGCGCGACCGCAACATTCATTTACGAATGAACGGAGCGTTCGCCACCACGGCAAAGATCTGCATGGATGCGAGCGGAAAAATTGTGGCGGACATTAGAGAGCCGAAGGCGTAAGAAATCCGTGCTGATGAAGGCACACATTGTTCAACTTTATTTTGTGGCCGGCGTTCTGACGGCAGCGACCTTGGCCATTCCTCTTGAGGCACAACCCGTCGCGCCTGCCGAGACTTCCGGAAATCCGATTTTTCCCGGCTGGTATGCGGACCCGGAGGCAAAAGTTTTTGGCAAGCAATTCTGGATTTATCCGACGTACTCCGATCGTTACGAGAAGCAGGTTTTCTTTGATGCCTTTTCGTCGCCCGACCTCGTCCATTGGCGTTTTCACCACCATGTGTTCGGCACCAACGAAATCGCGTGGGCCAAGCGCGCCATGTGGGCGCCGGCCGTGACGGAAAAGGACGGACGCTACTATTTCTTCTTCGCCGCGAACGACATCCAGAACGACGAGCAAATCGGCGGCCTTGGCGTGGCGGTGGCGGACAATCCGGGCGGCCCGTTCAAGGATTATCTCGGCAAGCCGCTCATTGATAAATTCCACAACGGCGCCCAGCCGATCGACCCGTTCGTGTTCCGCGACGACGACGGACAGTTCTATCTCATCTATGGTGGCTGGCGACACTGCAACATCTGCCGGTTGAAAAATGATTTCACCGGCGTGGAACCCTTCGCCGACGGCACGACGTTCAAGGAGATCACTCCCAAGGGCTACGTGGAAGGCTCGGTGATGTTCAAGCGCGGTGGAAAATACTATTTCATGTGGTCGGAAGGCGGCTGGACGGGGCCCGATTATTCCGTGGCGTATGCGATGGCCGATTCCCCGACGGGACCGTTCACGCGCATTGGAAGGGTTTTACAACAAGACCCGAAGGTGGCCACCGGCGCGGGGCATCATTCCGTGATCCACCTGCCCGGCACGGAAACGTATTACATCGTCTATCATCGCCGCCCACTTGAGGAACACGACGGCAACCATCGCGTGACGTGCATTGATAAAATGGAGTTCGATGAGCAAGGCCTGATCAAACCGGTAAGAATTACCTTTGACGGCGTGGCTCCGGCAAAGTTCTAGGCAGGGCATTGTCCATTGAATGTCTCGGAGCGACCGAGGCGGCGTGCGAAACCGAACGCGAAACTCGTTGAAAAGCCGTTGGCGGATGCCCTGATACCACCGAACAATCGGGCTTGCTTCCACAGCTTGAATGATGAGCCATTGCGAAAATTGGTTGCGTAATGAAAGCCGCAAAACTGCTCTCGATCCAAATTGCTTCCGCGGCGGAAATCCCGGCCACGGGCATCGCTGCGTGGTGGGACAAGCCGTGGACGAGTGGGTTCCACAAGCAAGCCGTAGCCGGACGGATTTGGCTTGGTTATGAAGGATTGCGCGGCGACCAGCAGGCCGATCGCGAGAATCACGGCGGCGTGGACAAGGCGGTGTGCGTTTACGCAGCCGAACATTATCCCAGTTGGCGCGATGTGCTGAAACTTCCGGAGATGGCGCACGGTGCGTTCGGCGAGAACTTCACCGTGCAGGGTTTGATGGAATCGGAGATTTGTATTGGCGACGTGTTTCAAGTCGGCGCCGCGCGGGTGCAGGTTTCGCAACCGCGTCAGCCGTGTTGGAAGCTCGCGCGGCGGTGGCGCATCAAGGACTTGAGTGCGCAGGTGGAACAAAATGGCCGAACCGGATTTTACTTTCGCGT
This sequence comes from bacterium, assembly GCA_016124235.1. Taxonomy (GTDB): domain Bacteria; phylum Verrucomicrobiota; class Verrucomicrobiia; order Limisphaerales; family RI-55; genus RI-55. The sequence goes on from WGOC01000022.1 coordinate 56,997, forward strand.
GCTCCAGCACGGCTGGGTTGAAGCGGGGGACACGATCGAATTGGTGGATCGATCATTTCCCAGGTTCGCCGTCGCTTACGCCAACCAAATAATGCACCGCCGCAAAAACGATATCGCGGCGGCAATGGAACTCGCTTCCTGCCCGTTGCTCTCGGGAAGCTGGAAAGATTCGCTCTGGTTGCGGGCGGAAAACAATGAAACCACAGACGGCTCGGCGTGAACGCGGCGGTGATTGATTCTATAGCTGGGATATTGACGCAACGAGCTTCTGCTTCCGCGGCGAAGATCCTCAAGGTGCGACGAATAAGGAGGAAGGCGAAGCACCGCCGGACTGCCTTGCGCTGTAGTTGCCAGGCAAGGTTAGGGCTTTGTCGCCAAAATCAGCGGGGAGACGGCGGGCACATCCAACAAGCGCGGATTCTTGAAGCCGGCTTCGCGCAGCCAGCTGCTGATTTCCTTGAAGCTGAACGTGTCGCCAGCTTTCGTGTTGACGAGCATGTTGACGGCGAATAGCAAGCCCATCGGCGGACCGGAACGATCGTCGTCCACGATGAATTCCATGATCGCGATCGTGCCGCCGGGCGAAAGTGCCTTGAAAACCTTCTTCAAAAGCCGGCGACTGCGGTCGGCCCCTTCGCTGTGCAAAATGTGTCCCAGCGTGGCGATGTGATGACCGTTGCCGTATTTCACCTTTTGCAGGTCGCCGGGCAGTTTGGTGAGTCGCTTTCCGACCCCGTGGCGATTGGCCACGCGTTGTGTGGTGTCGAGTACCATGGGCCAGTCCACGGCGGTCATGCGTACGTGTTTGGATTGCTTCGCAAGTGCGATTCCCCAGACGCCGGAACCCGCGGCGATGTCCAACACGTGGACCGGCGCGTTGGCTTTGGGGATTTCCAGATGCTCACCCAAGGCGCTGGCGGCGGGGAAGCTCAGCGGGAAAAGTGATTCGACAAACTCGGCGAAAAACTTGGCGCCGTCGGTCTCCGCGTTCACCGCTGTGGCGGGTTTGCCAGTGCGAACCACCTTCTTGAGCTCAAGCCATTTCGGAATCAGTTGGGCCGTTGTGTGGTGGAAGAACCTGCCGTAGTAAGGCGCGTTGGTGGAAACGAGAAAGGCGGCGCTTTCCGGTGTGAGCGCGTACCGATTACCTTTGCGCGTGAGCAAATGCAGACCCACCAGCGCGTTCAAGATCTTGGTCAGGCCCCGTTCGGAAACGCGGGCTTTCTTGGCGAGTTGCGCGGCGGTTTTGGGTGCTGAATTCAGGGCATCAAAGACGCCGTGTTCGATGGCCGTTTCAATGATCAAGGGCGGTGCGTAGCCCCAAGCCATCTGCATGATACGTTCGGGCGTGACCGATTGTTGTGGATTCACAGTCAAGCGACGGTGGTTGACGATATTGTGTTCAATGGATTTTTGATCAAGATTCCGACGGACCTCATATTGAATACGCACCGGTGATTGAATGCCGGCACTTGGTAGTAGTTGATAGGTCCGTCCGTCTCAGCGTCAACCGTGAGCAACTGCCGATCGCGGCACGAGGCGGCGGAAACAAAAGCCGCGAGTGGAACGTGGTCGTTGTCGTCGTGGGATTCGAATTCAGTTTAATACCGGCGCGGTCCACAGGATCCATTTGGCGCGATCCACGTTCGTAAATTTGGAGCGGAGGACGTCCGTATCCACGTCCTTTTTGCCGAGCAGGAATTTGTCGAGATACGCTTCGGGTGCCGGTGTGAATCCCGGGTGCCAACGGCAGTGTGGAGTGCTTTCTTCAGTGACTCCCATGCGGTCGGGAATGGCTCAAGGCCAAATCGAAATTGACGCCGGACCTGGCCGAATTCGTTGTCGCAAAACTTCACCGGAACTTGACGACGGCGTCAGGTGCTTCGTGGTAAGTGACCTCACGACCACCGGTTGCCTTGCCATCGTCGTCCAGATATTCCGCCTTCACAACCAACGAGCCGTCGGGCTGGAGAGTGCTGGTGGATCGGACCTTTTTCGTGCCGTTCAGGTTGCCAATGATGTTTTCCACGCCGACGAATTTTCCGTCGTTGATCGTCATGGTTCCTTCCGTGCGAAATCCGGCCGTCGTGAAGTAGAAATATTGGATCGCCTGTTTCTCGGAATTCCATTGGATGATGATCTCGCCACCGTAAACGCCATCATTGATCGAGTGAATCACGCGCACCGCTTTGCCGTTCAGGGCGCGTTCCCAACGGGAGATGTCGATCACAGGCTGGCCATTGTTTTGTTCCTTGAATTCACCACGCCAGGTTTTGCTGAGCAGCGGGCGAAAGGCTTCGAGGTGTTCGTTCAAGGAACCGGTTTCCGCAGCAAATGCGCCGGAGGCAAACGAGGTCAACATGAGAGCGAGAGAAAGTACGGACAGAAGTTGGGTCGTGGTTTTCATAACAAGGGCAGTAAAGGCAGCGTCCCAGATTACGTGATAAATTCAACTCCCGTGTTTTAAGTGGCTCGCATAAAATGCGGCCATGCATTCAGGTCGCGCTGCCCGCTGGTTCGTTCTCGTGCTTGCCGCGTGGCTGGTGATCATCACATCGCTGGTGACGATCGCGGTTTGGAACAATCCGGTTGCCCGCGCGATCATTGGTATGGGCTGGGGTTTGATTATTCTTTGGATCGGCGTGTGCGGGACTACGATGTATTTCCTCCGAAACAAAGTCCGTGAATGGATGACGCACATCCCGATAGGCTGGCGAGTGCCGTTCATTCTGTTTGCCACGTTCCTCGCTCTTCTCGAAGAAGCGATCACAACCACGATGACCAATCTGGCGCCGTGGTTTGGCGTGCCCGTTGGCAAGGCCTACATCACGGCCTCCACCAATTACTTCGACGTGGTCGCGATGCACAGCGTTGTCATGTTTGTTCCGATGTTTGTGGCTTGGCAATGGATGCTGGGGCGATGGCGGTTCACGCCGTTTCAGGTGTTCCTACTATTCGGGATGACCGGCACGCTCGCGGAATGCAGTTTCGGTTTCGAACACGTGCGCGAATTCGGCATGTGGATCTTCGTGTATGGTTTGATGGTCTGGCTGCCGGCGTATTGCGCGCCCGAAAATCGCAACGCGCGGCGGCCGCGGTGGTGGCTTTTTCCGCTGGCGGTGATCATTCCGATTTTGTTCATCCCGCTCGTGCCCACGCCGTTGTTGATTAAGTGGATTGATCCTCATCATCCCGCGATTCACTTCGCCCCGCCGGATGTCTCAATCGACCCGAACGCTTCGGCCAATTAGCGGCTCGATGGATTGATGTGCGTCAGCAATCCGGCGAGTAGCAGAAGGCCGCTCACCACATAGAAGGTGAACATAAAGAGCACTTGGAAGCCGGCGAGCGGAAACAGGAATGCGCGGGCGATCGTCGTCACAATCGTCGCGAGCGCACAGGCCTGGATGAAGCCACTCCAAGTGAATTGCAGGACGGGCGTCGGCGATGATTGAGCTTGTGAAAAGGAGCTGTGAAATCTGCGGCCGATTCGGAGACAACGAACGAACACGTACAGCAATCCCGCATAAAACAACCAAATGGTGAGTTGACCCGGTATGATGGGCGGAACGGCTTCGGGACGGATCGCGAATCCCCAAAACACGTACCAAACGAGCAACACGATGCCAAAGCTCCGAGTGCCCCCCGGACCGGGCAGCAACTCGCGCAGCGCATACTGATTACCGCCGGATCGACGCCACCAAAGCAAAACGAGGCCGAGGATCAGACTGTTTCCCGCAGCGGACAAAAACGAAAGGGCGACGGATGGTGAGTTCACGAATTGCATGAAACCTAGCATTCCCATCAACAATCCGATCCAGCGCTTCGGATGCTTGCGGACCATTTCCTTCACGCGGTGGGGCAAGCCGTCGACGATCTCCGATGAATTCGTGCAAAGCAGCTCGGTGAAAAGCATCGGCACCACAAACGCCAGCAACGGGTGCAAGAACAACACCAGCAAAATGGTCTCGAAAAGCGCGATGCCTCCGAATTGGAGGAAGGGGCCTTCCGGGCGGAACGAAACCCAGAGGACTTTGGTGATGTATGCTTCGTACATCCCCTAAAGTGTTCCGCCAGCGTAGAGCGTCCAGAAATTCGGGCGCCCCAAGCGAAAGACAATCGTTGCCAAAAACACGCTGTGCAGGAGGTAAAGCGGCAGCACAACCAACATCCCCCAGACGGACCAAAAGGGAAACATCGTCGACCCGGCCGGGACTTCGACGAATACGACGGAGATCATCCCGACCAGTAACCAAAAGGCAAACTTGCGACTTGTGGAAGGCGGTTTCAACGATCGGTATCTTCGGCATTGAGTTCCATTCCCGTCAATCTGCCAGCGACGGGCTGACCCTCGAAATGTTGCTTGTTCGTTTGCTTTTGTGGCCGTTAATCTCTGGCTTATGTCCAAAAGCCATTCCTCTCCTTCATCCATTTCACGGCGTAATTTTCTATCGGTTTCTGGTGCGGCGTCTGCCTTGTTCCTGGCGCAGTCCGGTCGGAATCCGGTGCTCGCGGCTGACGGTCCGGCCCATCGTGGCTTAACGAAACGGCCGATCGGTCTGGAGCTGTATTCCGTGCGGACCGAACTGGCGCGGGACCTGCCGAAGACATTGGAGACGGTGGCCAAGATCGGTTACGAAGTTGTCGAGTTTTACGCGCCTTATTTCGAGTGGAGTCTGCCCTATGCAAAAGAAGTGCGCGCCCGCATGGATGATCTTGGTCTGCGCTGCCTTTCGACGCATAACCACATCGAATCGTTTACGCCGGGCGAAACGATGAACAAGGCGATCGAGTTGAATCAGATCCTCGGCACGCATTACATCGTGATGGCGAGTTCGCCCGGCTGGGCCAAGGGCGTGGAAGGTTGGAAACGACTGTGTGGCCAGCTCTCGCAGGCAACCGAACAACTGCTGCCACACGGTTTGTCGGCGGGTTATCACAATCATCAGGCCGAGTGGGCAAAGCTGGATGGCGATCAGCGAATCATGGAATTCATCGCCACTAACACGCCGAAGGAATTCGTTTTGCAGCTCGATGTAGGCACCTGTGTGGAAACTCATTCGCACCCGGCGGAATGGGTCAAAGCCAACCCGGGTCGGATCAAAGTCGTGCACCTCAAGGACTGGGCGCCGGATGACGCCGCCCACGACAAAGGCTACAAGGTCTTGTTCGGCGAAGGCGTGACGCCGTGGAAGGAATTGATCGCGGCGTTGGAGTCAGTTGGTGGGGTGGAATTCTACCTAATGGAACAGGAAGGCAGTCGATTCTCAGAATTTGAAACGGCGAAACGGTGCCTCGATACTTGGAAATCGATGAGGGCTTAAGCGACGTAAGACGCGTCTGGTATTGGTCGAGTTTCGACACGGAAGGGCTACACTCGTGTCGCGTACGTCGAAGGCGGCAGGAATGCCGACTCTCCGATTCCGGATTCAATCTCGCGATGAACTGTGCGCGAATTCTGTCACCTTCATTTGTTAGTCATTTGGTCGACGACGAACTTGAGTTGGCGCGCGATTGCCTTGATGCTTTCCGGTCATGGAACTTGATTTTGAAGGCCAGCACGCCGATCGCGCTTACCCCGTTCTTGCTTCATTGGTGACCCCGCGTCCGATTGCGTGGGTAACGACGATAGGTCCCGATGGTGTGGTCAATGCCGCACCGTTCAGCTTCTTCAACGTGATGGGCGCGAACCCGCCGATCGTTGCCTTTGCTCCTGGCGATCGCGATGATGACACGCCCAAGGACACGGCGCGCAATGTCCGGTTGAATCACGAATTTGTTGTCAATCTGGTCGACGAAGGCGTTGCCGAAGCGATGAACAAGACTGCATCAGCTTTGCCTTACGGTGAAAGCGAACTGTCGGCCGCTGGCTTGACCGCGGCATCATCGTCCGTGGTCAAACCACCGCGAATCGCCGAAGCGCCCGCCAGTCTTGAGTGTACGGAATGGGGCACGCTGCAGATCGGTGGCAACCGATTGGTCATCGGCGTCGTGAAGCGCGTTCACCTGCGCGACGATTTGTTCGATTCGGAAACCATGCGTGTCCGCAGCGAGAACTTCCGCGTGATCGGCCGTATGGCGAGTCCTCATTGGTACTGCCGGACAGGCGACCGCTTTGAAGTGGTCCGGCCCGCGTAAAAAGCCACGTCAGGCGGCTGGCTCCCGGCGAAAAACCAATCGGTAGTTCGATTGGTTCTCATTGCGCTCCTGCCGGATGATTTTGATCGCGCGATCCTTGGGAACGAGGGCGTTGACCAAGTAGACACTGATGGCACGTAGGTGTTGGTTGTCGATGGCTAGCTCATGTTGGCCAGCCGCTAATGCCGAAAATCTGACGGCCGCTTTCATTTGAATGACGCCAATTCCCTCACGAGCATCGTTGAGCGTAGGAAAGTGGATGTCCACCAGCAGCAACTTCACGGGCTTGTCGTCCAGTTTGACGTGGAGATCAATCAGGACTTTGCGGGCGTAGTCATTCGCTTCCTGCCTGGAAATGCGTCCGTCGTGATCGCGGTCAATCACCACGATCAATTGATCATAAACGGCGACGCCGGGCGTCAGATCGATTGACAGCGTGATCGTGTTGGTCGCGACGGCAACACGAGTCGCCTGCAAATATTCGTCGAGCCGATGCGCGCGTGTCTGGAAGGCGAATGCGATCAGAAGCAAGCTCAACACCTGCCGCTTCATTTGCCGGTGAACTTCCTGCCGTAATCGTCGGTCGGGTCGCGATACATCGTGTGCAGGTGCATTGTCACATCGCCACCAAGCCGTTGCGGTGCGTATTCGATGACGATCGTCGGACCCTGAATCCGGAAGTAGGCCTTGCCGGCTTCCAACGGTCCGCTCCACGCGAACCAGGTGTCGTCGAGATGAGATTTGACTTCCGCCATCTTTTCGGCGGCGGCCGTTTCCTGAATGATGCCCGACCATTCGGAAATGAGTTTGAGCAACAAGTCACGTTGAGATGCAGTCAGCTCGGTTGCCTTGATGCCTTCTGGCTGAATGGTTTCGCCGTCGTGTCCCGGCCCAAGCACGAGGTCGCGCATCTCAAATCCAAGGATCGCCTTCTTGCTTTGCGATTCATCGAGTAACTTGACGAGCTCGAGCGCTTCATCGGTTTCACGGCCGAGCGGGCGGACTGTTTTGCCTTCGTGGGTGTAGCGCGCGGGCTGCACAGCGATGAGGCTGGGCGTCAGGATGTTTTCCTTGCCGATAATTGTGATGTTCAGCGCGAGATGGTGCCCGCCAAATTGGATCATCCACGGCTCGGTCGTCGACGGCTTGCCCATGAGCGATACGTAGAACTGATCACGGCCGAACATCGAAGAACGGTTGCCACCGCTTTGTTTGCGGAGAACTTCGTCACCCTCGACAATGCCCTCGACCTTCTCATATCCCATTTTGCTGAGTGCGGACGCCACCATTTTCATCACGGCATCACGCTGAGTTTCGTTCAGGTCACCCATTCGCAATCCTCGGCGTTCCGCCATGGTGACGGGCAGGTTGGACCAGCGCGCTCGCTGGGCATCGTCGTCGAAGGCAAACATCACTTTAGATTTCTCGGCGTCATTCAGCGTGCCCAGAAAGGCGTCCGCGGCTTGAACTATTTTCTCAGTCTGGGCCGACGAAGCCGCGACCGCTCGATTCGTCAGTCCGCCGATAACAATGGCGCCGCCGACGATGAAGGAAATGAAAGTTCGCGTAGGAAAGGCTGGCAGTGACATGCGTGTTGTCTCGCAGTTTTTTTGCGGACGCACAATCTCATTTACAGATCGCTTCGCGATCGAGTGATCGGGTCTCGATTGGAGAGAGCCTCATAAGGTCCGAGAAAACGATGGCCGGCATGCTTCACGTGATTGAACGAAATATGGTTCGACCAAAATCCAACCCGTTTCAGTCCGTGGGTGTTCAGTCAAACGGTTGCGAAAAGTGTCGAACGCACGCTGTCGTACCGTTGGTTTCGTCACTCCCGGTGTTGCTGGTTGCGGTCGGCTTTGCTTCTCGTGGGGCGTTATCGCCGAGCGGACGGGGCTATTGAAGTTTTGGAAGCTGGTTTTCTCGGCGTGACTGGTGGAACCACCAGCACCGGGCATGGTGCACTGCGGACAATGCGCAATGTGGTGCCGCCAATCAGCATCCGTTCCACGGCGCCGTGACCATGCCAGCCGATGACCAGGAGATCGGCCTTGATCTCCGCAGCAAAGCGAAGGATCTCCTCCGCAGCGGACCCCATCCGTACTGCGTGTTGATGGGGAGGGAGCTTCATCCGTTGCGCCACGCGCCCGAGACGTTGTTCTGAGAGTTGGGCCATTTCTGGCAGATCCGTCCGGATCGAGGTGAACAACAGGTCCGGGCCACTCATGGGCGCGACGACATGGAGCAGCACGAGGCGCGCGCGCAGGGTCTTCGCAATTTGCTTCGCGAGATTCAACGCGTGGTCCGCTGCGTAGGAGAAATCGGTGGGCACAAGGATGGTGGCAGGCCGCCATTTATCGGCGGCGGTCCGTCTTTGGCCTCGGCGTTGACGCAACGCCGACGGCGCCATCTTGACTCGTGAGTTCAGCTTCATAAACCGCGTCACGTATCAATATCTTGTGCCCGCTATCCAAACCACCCAACCGTCTGGCTGCAGTTGCGAAGCGTGCGATCAACCATTACTCAACCTTGACCGCGTGCGCTCCCGGTTTGGCGGTTTTGACCTTCGCCAGGTGGACCAGGAGAATGCCGTCTTTGAACTCGGCGTTCACCTTTTCACTGGTTGTCTCCTCCGGCAGCGAGAAGCTGCGGACGAATGACCCGTATGAACGCTCCACCCGGTGATACTTCTTGTTCTTCTCTTCTTTCTCAAACTTGCGCTCACCGGTAATCGTGAGCACGCCGTTCTCGACCGTTACCTTGATGTCTTCACGTTTCACCTCCGGCAGTTCGACTTTGACGAGAAACTCTTTTTCGTCTTCGGTGATGTCCACCAACGGTGACCATTCAGACATGACAACCGGCTCCCGAAACGCGGTTTCCGGTTTGAGAAGGGACCGGCCGAACATGCCGGTAATCCGGTTCTGGAGCTCATCCAGCTCCCGGAAGGGATTCCACTTTGACAACGCATTCATAACGTTCCTTTCTTCGTGGTTGATCGTTTCGACCAATTCCCTTTTGCCCTGTTTGAAAACTAGGACGAGCGACGGATTTATCTCCACCGATTTTGGCATCGCATTTCCCCGGGTTGTGATCGGTGGCGACGTTCACGCTTCGAGCGAACTATCGAATTCGACGGGCAATGAAAGTGGCAAAGTGGTCAGGGAAAGTGCGGTCTGCGCTGCGCGCATGTGCTACGGAAAACCATGGCCATCTATGACACAGTTCTTCATCCGACGGACTTTCGACCGGAAGCCCAAAACGCTTTTGCTCATGCGTTGAGAATAGCGGTGGCGTCGCACGGATTGCTCAACGTGATCCATGTGGGGGATTTCAAGAAGGGCGTGAGCTGGGAGGCGTTTCCCCATGTGCGGCCGATGTTGACGCGCTGGGGATTTCTACCAGCGCGGGCGACTCTGAAGGAAATGCATGAACTGGGGATCGGCGTAAAAAAAGTGGAATTGGGCGCGGAAAGCACGGCGAATCTGGTGGCCGGTTACATCGTTGAAAACGGACCGAGTCTGGTCGTAATCGCGACCCACCAGAGGCGCGGGATCGATCGACTGCTCCATGCGTCGATCTCCGAAAAAGTTGCTCGGCGAACCCACGCGCGGACGTTGTTTGTTCCGCAAGGCGTGGATGGCTTTGTTCGAACGGCGACCGGGGAAATCACGTTGCGCCGGGTCCTCGTGCCGCTGAAGTTGGGGTTGGCGCCGCAATTTGCGGTCGACGAAGCCGTCCGGATCGTGAGGTTGTTGGACTGCCACGATGTCCGCTTCACGCTGCTGCACATCGGTTCAAAATACGCGATGCCGCGCGTCCACATCGCTTCCGAGCACAATTGGAAAGTGGACCGCGTTTGCGCCGCGGGAGTGGTCGAAGAACAGATTGTCAAAGCAGCCCGGTCGCATCGCGCTGACTTGATTGTGATGGTGACCCAGGGACACGCGGGATTTCTGGATGCCGTCCGCGGCAATTCCACCGAGCGTGTCCTCCACGATGCGCCGTGCCCGGTGCTCGCGATCCCCAAACATCGCCGAGTCTGAAGCGGGACATATTTTGTGCAGGGGACGCCAACCATTGGTGAGCCGGCCAAGGCTTGCTAGTTCATGGTCTCAGCCATGAAAGATACGACGAAGACCGAGATACTCACGAACCGATGGACTGGTGCGGCGCCGCTGCTCCTGTTGCCGGTCTGGGTTGGGGCGATGGCGTGCTTTTTTTACTTCCTCGTTCGCACCGGATTTGCGGGCCAATAGTCCAAACCCGGTTCGCACTTGCTTGTGGCCCAACCAACGACGGTCAGAATTGGGAGGGCATTTTGGAGCGCAGGTGCCGGTAGGCGCAGAACATGGCGGACACTGCGATTTTGAGCCAACTGAACCGCGATCGGAAAAATGAGGTAAACGGTTGCGCCCGCGTTTTGGGCAATTCGATCGAGGAGGAAACTCACGGACGACTCCTCGCGATTCGCGGATTTTGGAGTTCGCTAAAACACTTCCGCATTCAAGCCGGAGATTGCGCGGACCTGTCGTGCGATGGTGGAGAGCTCGCGGAGATCCAGGTGGCGGCAATGTCCCTTCGGGGACGGTCGGTTTGCGGAATAAATCTGCACCAACGGAATCTCGGCACCGGCGTCCTTCAATTCCTTCAATCGTTCCGCGTAGGCCAGGATTTCGGGTTCGGGCAATCTTCGGCCGTCAATGGCGGTGAATAGACTTTGAATGACCACCGGGCGTTTTCGGGCGACGAGCAGAATGTTATCGAGGACCTTCTGCAGCGGTACGGCCGTGCGGTTGATCAAGTTCATCGCCTCCTGGGTACCGACATCCAGTTTCGCCCAAATCTCGTCGAACGGTGTGAACAACCGCAATCCTTCCTGCACGTGGGGAAGATCAAGACCGGACGCATTGGTGATCAACACCAGGCGGAAAAACGGCACACGGGAGCTGGCGCGCAAGTGGGTCACCGTCTCGACCGCTTCACGAAAGGCCGGGCATTGCGTCGGTTCGCCGTCGCCGCTCAAGGTGACGTGTTTCAGCGAGAGCAACGCCTGCGGGAGGTTTCTGAATTGGGCGAGCGCACGCAGCTCGTCGTTGGCGACCTGCCGCAACGTTTCTTCCAGTTCCTGCGCCACGGCCGTCAAATCCAACGAGTCGGCCAGTGGCGGCTTCGCGCGATCGACCTCGCAGTACACACAATCGAAATTGCAAACCTTGTCCGGGTTCAAATTCACGCCGACCGAAAGCCCGCGGGCGCGCGGCGAAATGACCAGGTAAACGTAGCGATTGTTGAGAAAAGTGCGGGCGCAGCCCTGTGCCGTATCCGCGCCGCCGCCGGCGCTGCTCTTGGCCGGGATCTGTCGGCGAGTCGTCGTTTTGGCGCCTGACGCCGGCGTGATTGGATGGGAGTCAGGCACGCAGGAAATCATGTTCGTTGGCCCTTACGGTCAGCACCGGGCAGGGCGCGTGGCGGACGACGTTTTCCGCCGTGCTACCCAGCACGACGTGTTTCAGTCCGGTGTGGCCATGAGTTGAGATGACGATCAGGTCCGCATTGAGTTCATCGGCAAGTTTGGTGATTTGATCCACCGGTCGGCCCATCCGCAATTCGACAACCCATTTGGCGGCTTTGCCGATTTCCTTCTGCGCGATGGTTTCCAGTTCGCGTGCGGAGTTCTCCTCGATTTCCTTCTCCAGCGACGCGTAGTCCAATCCACCGGTAAAGTCGCCCGGCAGGTAGTACTGCTGCACGACGTAAAGCAGGGTGATGGAAGCCTTGAATTGTCGTGCAAAGGCGACAGCGTAGCGCAACGCCTTGAGCGAACACTGGGAAAAATCGATGGGCACAAGTATCTGCTTGAGCGCAAATTTGTCTGTGCCGGTGGCCTCGGCAAGCAAACCGGTGTCGGTGCGTCCGAGTTCAACCATGACGCGGTCTTTTTTTTTGGTTGGCTTGACTTTCATGATGGTTCCTTTCGTTGAGGTTTCCATCCAACCTATTCCGATTTTGGCGCTCTGACCACCAGGACGGGACAAATCGCATGCCGTACCACCTGTTCCGCGGTACTGCCGAGCAGATAGTGGCTCAATCCGGTCCGGCCGTGAGTCGAAATGACGATCAGGTCCGCCTTGAATTTCGCGGCCGCGGCGTTGATTTCGCGCCAAGGAATTCCCACGCTGACGCGCGTCTGGACGCGCCGTTCACGGGCCAAGCCGACTTCTGTTTGCCAGTTTTTCATGGCTGTTTCGGCCGCACGGTTGATCTGAGTCTGGTCCCACAATTGGGAGCCATAGATCATGTCCGGTGAGGTCACCGGCATGACTACGTGGACGAGCATCAAGGCCGCGTCCGCGCCCCGCAGCAGCGTCCGTGCATGAGCCACCGCCCGCCGGGAACCAGCCGAGAAATCCGTCGGAACCAGCAGTCGGCGCATCGCCGGGACGGGCGTGCCGGGCTTTCTTCGGCGGGCGGACTGTTTGGTTGCTTTTGGCATACGGACGAACGGCAAATCGAACTCATATCAACTGCGCAACAGCTAATACTGACTTTGCCTGGGCCTCCTCACTCGCGTTGGCCATCCATCACCGTATCTTGTCGAAGTCCGCTTGCGTTATGTTTAGTTCGTTCTATAACTGAGGCATGCCTGATTCGGCCGCCAAACAATTGATCGAGAAGCTGAATGCCTCGCAGATTTTCCAGGATTATGAGGACGCGTTTTCCACGGCGACGGGCATGCCGGTTTCATTCCGTCCGGTGGAAACCTGGCAGCTCGCCCATCATCGCAGCAAGCACCAGAACCCATTCTGCATGCTGATGGCGGAGAGCAGCCGCGCGTGCGCCGCCTGCCTGGAAGTGCAGCAAAAGCTCAACGAGAATGCCCAGGACGCGCCCGCCACCGTTTCGTGTTTTGCCGGGTTGTGCGACACCGCCGTGCCTGTCCGGATGGGCGACAAATTGTTTGGCTTTTTGCAGACAGGTCAGGTCACGACCAAGGCGCCAAACAAACGGCAGTTTGACCGGACCACCCAGCAGCTCATCGACTGGGGGCTGAAAGTGGACTTGACCAAGTTGGAGGAGGCCTATTTTCACACGCGCGTACTCAAGCCCAAACAATACGACGCGATGATTCGTTTGCTGACCATTTTTGCGAGGCACCTCGCCATGGTGGCCAACCAGATCGTGGTGCAGGAAGAGAACGCCGAGCCGCCGATGATCACTCGTGCGAAGGAGTACATCAAAGCCAACCAGGGTGAGGACATTTCGTTGGGCGACGTGGCCAAGTCGGTGAACACATCCACCTTCTATTTCTGCAAGATGTTCAAGAAGGCGACCGGGCTGAACTTCACCGATTACCTCTCGCGCATCCGAATTGAGAAAGCGAAGAACCTGTTGCTGAATCCGAATTTGCGAATCAGCGAAATTGCGTTCGAAGTCGGTTTTCAATCGCTGACGCACTTTAACCGCGTCTTCCGCAAATTGGTGGGCCAATCGCCAACCGAGTACCGCCACAAGCTGCCCGGTATGGCGGCCCATCACTGATTGGTCGCACGGATTTTTAGGCGGCTTTTTTCGCTTTAGGCTTCGCTTTGTCGGGATGGCGTCGGCGTACTTCGTCCCAGTGTTCCTCGGCAACCATGAATCCCGGACAATGCGGCGCACCGCAGTTGCACGGATAATCTTCGTACTCGCTCAGGTCGAAGTTATAATTGTAGGTGATCTCTTCGCCGGCGCGGATCGTTCGCGTCGCCATGATCCAGACGCGGTTTTTGATCACGTCGGTCTCGGCATTTGCGCTGCAACTTTGATTGATCCAGCGGGCGGGATTCCAATCGACACTTCCGTCGATGTCCCATTCGTCGTTGATTTCGAAGACGTAAACATTTCCGTCTTCGCAGCGGCGCAGGGATTCCTTTTTGTCCATCTTTTCGCCGACGTATTCGATGATCCGCGAGCCTTTGCGAATCGTCTTGAGGGCAAACCCGCCCATGCCGTGAATGTTTGAACGGCGAAAGATCACTTTGCCGACGATCAATTCTTCTTCCATGCCGGCGGTGGATTTAGTCGAAGCGATCACTCTTGAGAAGAAAATGTTGTGGCCAAGCGATTTCGTGTTGCGGCGACGCTCGATGGCTTACTTCTCGGAAATCCAGACCAACGTTCCCACGCGCACGGTCTGGAACAGTGGCAACAGATCCTTGTCGGCGAGATGGGTGCAGCCACAGGTCATCGGTTTGCCGAGTGTGCGTTGATCGCTGGTGCCGTGGATATAGATGTAGCGTTTGAAGGAATCGACGTTGCCGCCGCGGTTGAATCCCGGCTCCAGTCCGTCCAGCCACAGAATTCGACTCGTAATCGTGTCGGCCGGTTTGCCGTTCCATTCGTAGCCCTGGTAGACACGCGCCTTGAAGACGGCGCCGGCCGGCAACCCAGCACCAAACTTTTTGGCGATTCGATGCAATCCGAGGGGTGTACAGTTGGAATGTTCCTTCTGCCCGATTCCAAAACGCGACGTGGACGCCTTCAAGCGCCGACGGGTGCGCACCATTCCCGATTCATCCAATTCGAAATGAATCAAGTCCTGCTGCTGCACGCGAACCCACAACACGTGCCGGGTGGGCTTTCGCTTCAAACGCTTGAGGGTGGCTTGAAGTTCAACCGGAAGTCGACGGGGCACGGGCATGAGCTTACTTCAACTTCTTCAGCAGCACTTTGGATTTACGGCCGCTTTGATCGTACTTTTCCCGGCGCTTCGGCGGCAGGTCATCGGGCGAACCTTCTGTGAACCCGACCTTCGATTGGAAATAGGTGAATGACTGCGTGCTCAGCACGAGGAGTTCATTGAGATTCTGCTCGCGCGCCCGGTTTTCGACGAACTGGATCAGCTTGCGGCCGATCCCCTGGTTTTCATGGGACGGGCTGACATAAAGAAACGCGAGTTCACCCTGGCTTGTTTCCGGATAGGTGTGCAACGCGATACAACCGACGAGGTTTTTGTCGATCTCGTAAACGTAGTAGTCGCCGAGTTGCTTCTCCAGGCTGGTGCGATTGCGTTTCACCAGTTCCTCGGTTTGCATCGACTTCTTGGTCAGCTGCATGATCTGCCGAATATCTTTTTTGCGGGCCGGCCGGACCTGCGAATATTCGTTTGCGTAGATCAACGTGCCGATACCTTCGTTTGAAAAGACTTCCGTGAGCAGCCCTTCGTCGACCGTACCGTTGATCACGTGGACCCGGGGAACGCCCTCGTGACAGGCGCGAACGGCGTAGAGTGCCTTGGATTGCAACTCAGCGGGAATGTCGGCCTTCCGGATTTTGAGGATCTCATCCAGGTCAGCCGCAAGGATTTGCCGCACGATTTGGCCCGCGATGGAAATGCCTTCGAACGGCGTCACATAAATCACCTTCGTTGCCTTGAGGGCCACGCCGAGCGTGCATGCGATCGCATCGGAATTCACCCGATACGTCCGGCCTTCACCGTCGAATCCCAGCGGCGGAACGATCGGCACGATGCCTTGCGAAAGCAGCGCCTGAAACAATTCGACGTCGACCTTTTCGACCTTGCCGGTGAACAAATGATCCACGCCTTGAATGATGCCAACCGGTGAGGCGACGATGCCGTTGGTGTTGACGGCGCGCAGGTCGCTGGTCGCCAGGCCCTGGAGCAATTCGTGCGTGACGTGATGCGCGGCCGCGATCGCAATGCGCAACGTGTCCGCGTCGGTGATTCCCGTGCCGTCAAAACTGGTTGGGGTAATACCTTCGCGGGCGGCCAACGCGGTGATCTGTCGGGCGGCACCGTGGACGAGAACCACGCGAATGTTCAGCGAACGCAAAACCGCGACGTCCAGCAGCAGGTTAGCAAAATTGTCGTCCGCCGCAATGGCGCCATCGATCGCGATGATGAACGTGCGGTCGCGGAAGCGCGGGATGTACTGAAGAATGCCGCGCAGATCGGTTGGTTTCACTTTGGTGCTCTAGTCGTTGGTTGGTTCCGCCGGGCGGAACGTTCTGGCGGGCATTAACTAGAGCGCTGCCGACAGGAAGCAATCGAAAATTTTTCAACGCACGGCGAGAACACAGCTGAGACGTCCGATATTTTGCCAGAGACAACCGCCGATCATCCGCCAAACGAAGCAACCGCCGGTGGCAGCTGCCGTTGAATTTCCTCCAGCCGATAGCCAAACCCGGGCCCGTGAATCGACGCCAGATCCACGCATCCGTTATGGCGTTGATAAAGTCCGGGGTGGATGGCGGCTTCCGCAGTCGAAGCCTCGGGGTAGAATTGCATGCCATTCGTCTCGACGCCCATGATTGTGCCGACGTGCACGGCCAGCAGGCAGTGCGGAATCTGCGCCAGCATCGGATTCGTGAGGTCCTGTACCATCAACGTCATGCCGTGCGCCTTGGCCCAGCAGGCGGACAGGATCGCGCCCGTTTGCGTCTTGCAAGTTTTCAAGGCCACACCCGTCCAGCCAAGTTCGCGCCCCAGGCGGACGTGTTTCCAATCGTGGGCGCTCTCATCGAGGAACAACGGCTTACGGGCCGCCACGCCGTGGGCATCGATTGGGTTGGCCCCCAGGTCGTAAGGGAACGGTTGCTCGACGTAGAGAATCATCCCGTAAATGCGCGGCTGTTCATCGCGCAAGCGATCGAGGATTTCGTTTACGTAGGCGGGTTCCGTGACGGTGCAATTGAAATCCGCCGTCAACCATTCGACGTCGTGTTCGAGCGCTACGTGACCGACCTTGATCAGGCGTGCAAAATCCCATTCGGCATCGTTGCCACGCAGCTTGATTTTTAGACATTTCAAACCATCGCGCTGAATCCAGTCCGTGAGCAGCACCGGATAACCGTCATCGGGTTCGTTGCCCTTCAATTCAAATTCGTCAACCGGATCAAGGCCGCCGACGAGGTGCCAGGCGCGAAGTTGTCTGGGCGGATTGGCGATGAGAAAATCATTCGGAAATTTGCCGGCGAACGGATTGATCCGGGATGCAAAATGCGCGGTTTGTGATGCGGCGGGCTCAAGAAACGCGGCGAGGTCGCGATTCATAAAGTCGGCACTGTAGGTATCGTAAACGGGTCTTTCGACCAATCGGCCAAACGCATCGTGCAACGCGATGTCGAACACGGAACAGCAAACCAACGCGGCCAGCCACGGCATCGGTTCCTTGCCGGAACGATGCTCCGCGTTGAACCAGTTCAAGAGATCGGTCAAGGAGGATTCCTGGAACGCGTGGCCGACTTCGATCGGATGACCCAGCTCGCGAAATTCCGACCACGCTTCGGCGAGCTTCACACAAAAATCCTTCAGCGCCTGGTGGCGTTCCTCGTAGGGCACCTTCGACGGCCAAACCCACTGAACGCTGAGCGGCGTTTCTCCCCAGCCGGTGGCCGTCCGGCCATCGCGACTTTTCACGGTCAATCGACTGCGTGCAACGGTGACATGCGTCGTCGTTTCCGCGCCGAACTTGAGCGGCACACGCGTCTGCACCGGCAGAAAGTAAAGCTCGCTGGCAATCGAGCGAACATCGGTGGGCTTGGTCATGCCAAAGGGTAGGACAGGCGTGCTGCCTGTCTCAATCGCGAAGTCGCGATTGCTATCGTCCTCGTCCTCGCGGTCGTTCTCTCTTCACAAATGCCGCACGCGCGATTTGTATTTCTGCAGAATCCGGTCGTTGTGATCGTCACCATTCGTGTTGCTGCTGATGAACACTTCCGGCGTGTGGCCCAATTTCAGCGCGTGCTCGATTCCGCCGACGATGATGGCGTTGACGATGAACGCGCCCGTGATGGTGGAGGTCGGCCCGACCTTGCCTTCGAGTCCGTTCAGGTAAACCGCCGCGTCGCCGTTGATGCCGCAGTTGTCGATCGCGAGTTCGGCCGCATCGCACAAACGTATTCCGCTCGAATGACGCGAAGGCCACGCAAGACTTTGGGCCATGTTGGTGATGGCGATTACTTTCATTCCTTTTTCCCGGCCCACCATCGCGAGTTCGATCGGCACGGCGTTGCGACCGGAATTGGACGCCACGATTAAAACATCGCCAGCCTCAACCGGATATTGCGCGAGAATCTCGGAAGCCAGTCCCTGCTTGCGCTCCAGGTAAGTCGCTTCGATCGCTTCTTTGTGCATCATCAGGCGATCGTCGAGGATCGGATTCGCGCGACCGAGATTGCCCGCACGATAAAAAATCTCTTCCGCGAGCATGTGTGAATGCCCGGTGCCGAACGCGTAGAGCCAGTGATCAGCGGCCAGCGCTTCGCCGAGCCATTGCGCGGCCAGATCGAGCTTCGCCCGTTGGGTCTCATAAACGGCGCGGAGTTGGCGTTCGGATTCTTCGAAGTAACGGTCGATGATGGGTCGAGGTGCGTTCATGGATGAGCAATCGGAATCCCGGCTGCCAAAGCGCGAAAGTCTCGCGGATTCAATGTCACTATCCGACCTGCGCGCGACTTTATGGCCGCCACGCAATGCAGGGCATCATAGATGGAGCCGCCGGCTCGGCGGGCTTTGCCGACGCGTTTCATGGCCAACACATAGTCTTCCGTTCCCAGCTCCACGATCCTTGCCCAGGCAGTGAAGCTGTCCACAAGTTCCATGGCCGTGGGCGATGGCAGTCGGTAGGCGGCGGTCAGGACCGCGAACGTTTCGGCAAGTGCATGGGCACAAAAACAAGCGTCACCGGTCGCTTCGGCAATTTGTTCAAGAACCCACTGATGATTCGCGTGAGCTTCCACACAGGATGCAATGAGCGCGGACGAATCGAACAACGTCTTCATCCGTGCTGCCCAATGCGCTTTGAACGGATCGTTGATAACGCTGCCACAACATCAATCTTGGGTGCGGGACCGGTCAGGACTTTTCCACCGTCACGACGGCGCTTAATGCGGTTCATCGGAACTTTTTCGGACTTTAGGCGTATGCCTTCCGAATCGACGATGCACTCGATTGGTGTTCCTGAATGCAGACCGGCGGCTTTCCGCACGCGCGACGGAAGTTGCAGGTTTCCTTGCCGGTCCATTTCCAAGGTAATTTTCACGACGGAAAGAATATCGGTCGGAACGTATTTGAAAAGGCGCTTTATTCCGTGTGTGGCACCACTGTCAAAAGACTCGACCCTGGAAAACTGTGTCTTCGGGCGCGTCGGGTCCAGCCGGGAGATTTTGAAATCCGAGCTTGCGATAAAATGCCAGCGCGCGGGTGTTGCCCGGGGCGACCGCGAGGTGAACTCCGTGGGCGCCGGCCGATCGCAGCAAGTTCATTTCTTGTTCCAGAAGTTTGCGACCCCAACCCTGGCCCTGCGCGCGCGGTAGTAAATCGATGTGCATGTGTGCCGGATAAGCGGCAAACGATTCCGGGAAATAGATGAATTTGTCCGGGTGCAAAAGCAGATCGTGCAATTGCTCGGAGAGCGTCCAATTCGAAGGTTCACCGATCGGTGTCTGTAACGTTTGCTGAATTGGCGGAAGCCATTTGCTTTTGAAACGTTGGTAAAAACTTTCGGAATCCGGTGTGCCAAAACAATACCCACACACGCCCATTTCATCTTCCAGTGCGAATGAAAAAGTCGACTCCAGCGCGAGGTACGGTCCGACGTAAAGATGACCCAATGCGTCCGGATCGTCGTGCAAGTGTGAGCCGTCCGCGCCGTTGTCGCTGGTCTTGAGGCAAACCTCATAAAATTCCCCGCGATCGTCGGGCCGGGCGGGACGAATGCGAATGCTTGAGTTCATGCGCGGATGAATTTCCTGGAGTGCATGTTCTCAAACGGCTGTGAAACATTTTGCGATTGCCCAATGAAAGAATTGGCGGCGCGGCAACGCCGCCCTACCGGGACTTGGTAGGGCGGATCTGCCGGTCCGCCGTAGCTTTTCGTTGAGTCATCAAGCGCCGTTTTCGGACAGGCGTATCCGAGACGATCGCTTTTCGAACATTCATTGGAAAATCGATTCATGCTCATACTCGAAAACCGCCGGATGCCGGTTGAATGAGTTCTCGTAGTTCGCCGAGCAGCCCGCCACGAAACACGCCGGCCGCGTAGTCGGGCGCAATAAAAGGCGGTTCAACTCCGTTCAGTCTTTGCTCGCCAATTGCGATGACCAAACTCAGCTCGTCCTTGAGCCGCCACACGTGGGGCCAGAGCGCCTCAAACAAATCGCGGTTCTTGAGCGCGCTCAGTTCAAAGAAGAATTTACCAAGAACGTCTCCCGTTGTTTTGACGCTTTTAAGCGCCTGGCTAATTTCATTGGGCGAGCCTTGAAGAGCCGCGTGGACCTGATGCATCAGTTCGTTCGCCTTCGGCCCGTTGGCGAACGGGAGGTGAAAACAATCGACGATGAGGGCGATCGTCTGAGCCGCGAACGCGGGACCGGTCACGCGATTCCATTCGGGCAGCCACATTTTAATGGCTTTTTGCCTGGCTGAATTCGGCGAATAATCGGCGCCAGATCGGACGAAATCGCCAAGCGTGGCGAGCGGCAGAAAGTTGAGTTCGCACTGCCGGTTGGGATTGATCACGAGCCCGCGGGTGAGTTGTGGCAGTGCGGAGGTGCGATCAGAAAACGGTCCGAGGTAGATGCGCGCGCAGTCGTAATCGTTCGCGTGCAGATTGTCCCAGATCAAAGGCGGCCGGCGGAGAACTTCCGTGACCGCTCGCAGGTGTTCGGCGGTGATCTTCGGTGAAATGATTTCGGGGCCGGTCCAGTAAATATCGATCCTTTGGTCAAGTGTTTCGCCAAGCGCACGCAGGTATGACGAGTCGGAAGGAGCGTTGCCGGCCATGCGCGTACAATAAACCGAGGGGCAGATCGCGAGTGAGCCGCAGGGAGCTTCGCATTCTGGTAGCAGCCGACGTGAGGAGGCTCCAATCTTTTGCGGTGTTTCAGTTTGGGATGGAGCCTCTTTACGTCGGCTGCTTCCCGGCGATGTTTGAAGCCATTGCCATATTTCGTTTCCTGTTTCTGCGTGTCTTTTGCCGATCTCGGCCAGTTCGTCGGGGGGAAGGTTGGGAATGTCGTCGAACATGACCGCGAAGTCGTGGCAGCCCAGATCGAGCAGCTGCTGGAACCGATTCTTCAATCCATCGAGCAGTGGCCTTTTGTCAGACGCGCTCCAATCGTTTCCGCCGAACAGGTCATCCCAGCCCGGAGCGATCGCGTAAACAAATCGGATCCCGTGTTCGCGACAGGCGTGGATCAATTTCTTGAATTCGTCCGCTTCCGTGTCATCGAGCAGATCGCGCCAGATCACGCGGTGTTTGAGATCATCCTTCGGACCGTAAACGTAGGTGTTGAGCCCAAATTGGCTCAACCAACGCAAGACTTTGTGACGCTGGGGAAAGGTCCACGGCTGGCCGTAAAATCCTTCGACGATACCGCAGGGAAAAGTCGGGTTCATACGGTGCGGCTCCCCAAGGTAGGACAGGCATCCTGCCTGTCTTTCCTGTAAACAAACCAAATCGAAGTACAATAGTTCGAATGCTTCACGTCGGGCATGTGCGTTTACTTTTGACCACTTCGGGTTCGGCAGAGACAGGCAGGATGCCCGTCCAACACTTTTTCACTTCACCGCGCCGCTGGTGACGCCGGCGATGACCTGTCGGTTGAAGATCGCGTAGGCGATCAATGCCGGCACCGCCATTAGCGAAAGGCCCGCCAACAAGGCCGGGTAATTGGTGTTGTGTGCCTGCTCGAACGCGATCATGCCGACCGGCAGCGTGCGCATCGTCGGATCGACAATGAATAACAGCGCCATGAGAAATTCGTTCCATGTGTTCAGGACCGTCAGCACCGCCACGGTGGCGACGGCAGGGCGGGCGGCGGGCAATAGGATTTGCAAATAGAAGCGCGCTGTCGAGACGCCATCCATGCGAGCGGCCTCGGTCAGTTCGGCGGGTATGCCCTGGAAATAGGCGGCAAACAACAAAATGGCGACCGGCAGACTTTGCGCGGTGTAAGGGAGAATCAGCGCCCACAAACTATCGTTGATGCCGAGCGATTGCAGCAAATCACCGAGCGGGATGATGAACGATTGCACCGGCAGAATCATGCCGACGAAAAAAAGCGCCAGCCAAAAGCGTCGGCCGGGAAAACCATGTCGCGCGAGCGCGTGACCGGCCCACATCCCACAACCAACGGTCAACGCGACGCTCAGGCCGGTGACCAGAATCGAGTTGATGAAATAGTCGTCGAGATTGCCCGCGCGGATTGCCTGTTGGTAGTTGGCAAATGTAATTCCGCGGGGCAGGGAAAACGGCCGGTCAAAGATCGCGACGTTCGACGTTTTGAAACTGCTCAGAATCGTCCATCCGAGTGGAAAGAGCCACACGGCGGCGAGAAGTAGCCAAACGAAGGTTGATGCACCGCCACGGACGAAGCTCGGTTTACTCGGCGATGGCGGAATCCCGGTGCCGGAATGATCGTCCTCTTTTGAACTTTCTGTTTTCCGATGAAATTTCGGCGTCACGTTGTTCATTGACCTTGCGGTTCTGCAATTGGACCCACATTTCGAATGCCGGTGTCGGGATCGATTCCGCGCAGGCGATTGGCGGTTCGATGGGCCTGCCAGCGGACGACCTGTGATTTGTCGGATTGAATCATCTGATCGATCTCGGAGAGGTAGGGTTTGGCGGCATCGCCCAGCTGGGACATTTCCAAGAGTGCATGCCGTCGGACCTGAGGGTCGTCGTGCCCAAAGTAGCCGGCGAGGAATTTAGCAACCGTGGTTTGATTGGTTTCGAGTCTGGCGTACCGGCCGATCATCATTTTCAGATCGGATGCTGACGCGTCGCCCACGCGATCTTTCACCATCTCCAGTTCGAGTCCATCCTTGCCGCCCAGCAGACTGTAAACTCTTGCGTCGTCGAAGCGATAGCGGTTGGACTTGTCGAGCGAAGCGGCTTTCAGCTGATCGAGCAGACCGGAGACATCGGCATGCGAGTCGTGAATGAATTTTTCCAAGGAAGAAGGAAAATGATAGCCTTCACTCCATCCCGCCACCTTGCGACCGTAGAACGAGGTTAACCGGTTGGTGAAAAAGCCTCCGACCATCGCATCGGCGAAGCGGTAACTGTTCGTTCCCAGTCCCATGAGTCTTTCCGTCAGTTCCCAGTAATCCAATCCGGTGGTCCGCGGGACCCAGGACCGGATGGGTTCTTCGATCTGGTCGATCAGCTGGGGGTCGAACCGAGCCCAGACCAGCAGCTTGTCGAGGTAGGCGGTGTTACGGTTGCTGGGATCGTTCAACTGCTCGATGGCATACGTTCGAACCAAGGGAAGTTTTGGTGCCGTCGCGCAAAGCTGCAACCACGACGCATCGCGGGCGGTTTGCGACACGCCGTCGAAAAGGTGCAAAAAGAACTGCACTTTCTCCGGCTTCGGCACATCAAGCGCACCCGATATCTCCGTCAACGTCGTTACTCGAGACCGAAAATCGCGTTGACTTGCCGGTGTCGTGTAGATGGCGAGAAGATTCGTTATTCCACCGGGAGGGAAGCAAAGCGCCTCGAGTTGATTGGTGACCAGCGTGAAGACGCTGTGCGGGTCGCCGCTGATGGTGGCCAGAGACTGATATGCGTCCACCAACGTGAACGGGCCCGTTCCCATTCCGTAGGCGCCACTGAGGTAGTAATGGTTGGTGGGATTGCTGACAATCGCCTCCAGCCACGGAATCGCATTGCTGGCTGCGCGGCCGTGCTTGGCCAGCGCGGACACATAAGCCCCGGCCAACCAGTCCTGGGGTTGCAGCCGGTTCAATTGCTCGACCAGCACCGGCACGATCGTGGATGACTCGTTCGTCCGCAGCGCCAGTTGTTTGATGGCTTCCGTTTTTTGCGCATCGGGATACATGGACTGCTGGGTAGGCAGGAATTTCTGCAGCGCCGCTGGCAACTTGACCACCCAATCGCGATACGTGCGCCGAAACAAATTGTCCTGCCGCCGGACGACGTTGAGCAACGACCTCGTCGATGCGGTTTGTATGTGGTTTGCCGTATAATCGGAGTACCAACGCGACAAAAGGGCGCCGAGAATCAATCCGCAGAAAACCGTGATCAAAATCGCTATCACACGAAACCTGCGCGCTGGTTTGGCGTGTTTCGTTACGGATTTTGCGGCGTCGCTTGTCACTCGTCGTTTCGTGATATGGATTCGTGAGGCAGCTCCGGAAGGTGGTTTCCGTCGCTGCCGTAATAACTCGTAAGTTCGGTCAGCATTCGCCTGAACCTTTCGGTCATCAATGGATCGGTTTCATCGGCTAGTTGGCGTTTGAGTGTATCCACTACTTTCTTCCGTTTGGTCGGCTGATCGAAAAATGCCTTGGAAGCCAGTCTATTCGATGCGTTGAGATCAGCGTAATCATTTCCGTTTAACGGAATGATGACTCCACCAAATATCATGTTGTCGAGTCGTTCGGCGGCATTTGATCGAGATTCAGCTTCGGGGGCGGAGAGCATTTTGAGCAGCGTATCCACCGCCAATTCGGAATCGTAGGAGAGCAGCCAGTACGAATAGCAGATTTCGCTGCGGGACTGACAATTGGGCTGCATGGAAAGCCGGCGGAGCGTTTCCCGAGTTGCCGACAAGTCCGCCCCTCTGGCGACCAGGCTACTTATAATCGCTGACAACGGTACACTGACGAATTCTTGATGATTTGTGAGCCAGTAATGGATGTCCGGAACAAACAGGTCGAAATCAGATCGTCGCTCAAGAAGTGATCTTGCAATGGCGCCACCGACTATGGCTTTTCTGTTCGGATTCCTCAGTTCGCGGCGAAGCGTGGTCGTGAACTGCTCATTCGATCTCAATTTATCGGCGAATCTGGCCAACGACCCAAATGCCTTGGCTGCGACATCATCCGGTGCCGTTTGCCCAATTCTTTCTAAGACGAAAAATCGTTCGCGGTCGGCGAGCGGCAGTTTTGAAACTTCTTCTACCAGTTCGTTAGCCGGAAACTGGGCGGGCGTGGACGCAATCGTGTTGAGGATGTTTGATCGACTCTGGACAGGCAACGGAAGCCGCGTGAACTGTAACAATAGTTCGTGGCGAATCCCTTTTCCCGGCCAGATTTTCGTGGTCCAGTTTGTGTTCGATCTCGGTAAATCCCAGTAAGACTGAACAAGTTCATTCGTGATGGTGCTGATTACTTTCGGATTCGTTGAATCGGTGTCGACCAGATAATCAATGATCAGCGGAAGGGGATAGTTCTTGGGATGTCGCAGCCACGTCAGGAGCACTTCGGCGACTTTGTCTGGTTGCTGCTGGCGCATGGCAACCAGACTGTAAAACCCCGCGTCAGCTAATGCTGACTGCACCGTTACGTTTGATTTGAGAAATTGCGCCGTGAAGTCCACGACTCGTTGTGAATCGTTTGTTCGATAGCCAAGCTCGCGCATGGCCTCAACTCGAACTGTCTCCCACGATTCTGGCTCTTTCGGATACCACTCACCGTTCAAGAAGAATTTGGGACATCTGTAATAAATGGCCGCCAGAGCTTCGCGCGAAAATGATCGTTTCTTTTGAACTTTGGAGATCATTCGTCCCAGCGATACATTGGCAAATGGTCGTCGGAGGCCCGCCGCGCCAGGCGCGATGATCAACCACACGAAAGGCAGGAGAGCTGCCAGAATCAACAGGTGGAAGATCCGCGGTGCGAACAATGGACGCGCTTTGCGTTTCATTGAAATTTGTTCGACACCGCTCACCGTCGTTGCCTCACGACGTTGAGTTGTTTGGCGGCAAGCACGATTCCCGCAGTCGCAAAGACAAGCAGCGTGAGCAATACCGCGAGCGTCGCGCCGTAGCCGGGATTGTCGAACCGGATGAATTCCTTCACCAACAGGGTCGAGACGATGCTCGTGTGTTCCTGGTTCGGCAGCATCACCCAGAACAGGTCGAAGGCTTTGAACGCGCCGGTGAAACAAATCAGCAGCGCCACCCAGATCACTTCGCGCAGTAGCGGTAGTTTGATTCGCCAGAAAGCTTGCCACGGATCGGCGCCGTCGATGCGCGCTGCTTCGAGCACTTCCTTCGGAATACCGGCGAGACCGCCGAGAAAGATGATCATGTAAAAGCCGCAATACGCCCAGCCGCTGACGACAGAGATTGTGAGTAAAGCGCGACCTTCACGAAGTTGACCCTGCCAGACGCCGACGCCGTCCTTGAACAGAAAGCCGAACACGAGCCCGACGATCACGAGCGACAAAACGTTCGGTGAAAAGAAGGCGACGCGCAGGAAGCTGTTGAGCCGCCCTTCGCGTTGAAGTCCGACGGCCAGGGCCAGTCCGACGGCGACTTCGAAGATCAGCGTGAGAAATAGATAAACGAGATTGTTGAACAACGACTGGTGAAATTGCGGATCGTGTAGCGCGTAAGAATAGAACAGGCCGCCGACCCATTCGCGAACGCCGTCCCGCACCGGATAAACGGATTCGACGAGGGTAAGCGTCGACGGCAACAGGACAAACACCAGGAACAGCGCGAACGCGGGAACGAAGAACAGGATTTGGCCGCGGCGGGTCATCTATTGGGAGATGGGAGTTCGGAGATTGGAGATCGGGAAGGAAAGCCGACACGACGCGCGCAGAAGGTGGGACAGGCGTCTCGCCTGTCTTGGGTGAAACAGAAGCTCGCGGATTGGTTAGGCGATTGATTTGTGTTGGGTGGTGGAAGTTGTCGGTTCCGTTGCGGCCGGGGCGCGTTTGAGACAGGCAGAGTGCCTGTCCTACCTTGGTGAACGTGCTGCCGGCGTCTCGCCGGCGGGGGCGATGTCGGGATTCGAAGGAACTGCCAGCGAGACGCTGGCAGCACGTTTGTCTTGTGGCAGTTCCTCATCACAATCCTTTGGCGGCCAGGGCCAGTTTGCCGTTGTCCCATCGGGTGGCGGCGTCTTTGATTTTGAGTTTGCCCGTCAAGAGATCCGCGCAGATTTCATAGAAAAGCTGCGCCTGTTCGGGACGATAGGCTGTATCGGGCGGCGGCACCTTGAGCGGCGCGGCGAGTAGAAACTCGTGCATCTCGCGCGTAATGGGATTGGTTGTAAAGTTGTCCGCATCCTTGCGCGCGGATATGCCGCCGAGCTTTGCAAATTCCGCCTGATACTTCGGCGACAAGAGCAATTCGAGAAACTCGACGGCGGCTCGCGGATTCGCCGATTGCCGGCTCACCATGTAACCGGTGGTGACGGCGCCCATGACATCCTGTTCGCCGACAGCTGACGGAACCGGGAAGACGCCGACTTCGAATTTGAGTTCGCCCTTGGCGCGGGCGTCTTCGATATCGGCGGCGAACCAGCTACCGAGGATGTGCATCGCGGATTTGCCGGAAAGAAACATGACCTTGGCATCGATGTCGCCCAGCGTGCCGATGCCGCCCGGATCCAAAACGCCTGGCAGATCAAGCGCGCCCTCATCGCGCAGTGTGGCCAGTCCCTGCAATCCGGCAAGGTCCGCCGCAGCTGGAGCAACGCCTCGCGCGAATAGATGATTGAGCCGATCAGGCCCGATTGCCTGGCCGGCGAGTTCGGCGCCGAAGTTGCCCATTGGCCAGAGATCGCGATTGCCCTGTGCGAGCGGAAGAATGTTCAAAGCGTGAAGTTTCGCGCAGAGGTCGATCCACTCCTCAAAAGTCTTTGGCGGCTTGAGGTCGTGTTCTTGAAACAGGTCGCGGTTGTACCAGACGAGGCTGCAGATATCGACCGATTGCGGGAGAAACCACGTTCCGCCGTTCTGTTCGTGCGTGGTGCCGGCGACAAATTGATCGGCAAAACCGGCGGACAAATAAGGTTTCAGATTGAGTGCCCATTTTTGAGCGATTGCGTAATCGGTTTTGTAGCCATCCCAAAGGAAAAAGATGTCCGGCGGTTGGCGTCCGCGAAATTGCAGCCGCCAGCCGACGGTTTGATACACTTCGCTGTTCAGGATCGTTTGCTGAATGTGGATGCCCGGATGGCTGGCTTCAAACTCGCCGACTGCGGTGTCGAGAATGGCGCGCTCGGATTCCGTGGTAAAGGTATGGGCGAAGCGCAGCGTGTGGGGCGAAGGCGAGGAGAGGCGCAGCCGATCGCCGAACGCGACCAAAAACAACCCGGCGGTCAAGATCCCGATCAAAGCTGGCCAGCGAAGACGCATGTTGGGTTTGCTTGGAAAGCATTGGAATTTGATGAAAATGCCGGCTGTCCGTAAAGCGGGAACTCCGGATGGTTTGAACGTTCAATGTTCTTTCGTGTTGCGGGCACCAATTGAGGGAAAGTCGCGGGCGAGCCCGAAAATCAGGGTAAGGGCGGTCATAAAAGTTGCGTCCGGCGCGATTTCGGCCACAGTGAAGCACCATTTCTATGAAGCAGACGTTGTATACTCTCGGACTGTGGCTGGGGCTAACCGCGACGTTGGCGGCCGCTGATGACCCCACTCACTACGCCAAGCTTAACAAGGTCGACCTGACTGAGTTTCAGGCCGGTAAGATAGCCTACGCCGTGGGCATGATGTTGCAGTCTTCCCATTACCGGCAGGTCCCCTTGAGCGATACCATTTCGCGGACGCATTTCACGAATTACCTGAACCTGCTGGACTACAACCGCGTGTTCTTTCTCCAGCCGGACGTGGATGAATTTGCCGAGAAGTATTCCACCAAACTGGACGAAGCGACGTTGAACTCCGACGCGAGCCCCG
Organism: bacterium; assembly: GCA_016124235.1. GTDB lineage: Bacteria > Verrucomicrobiota > Verrucomicrobiia > Limisphaerales > RI-55 > RI-55. The sequence continues at coordinate 85,805 of WGOC01000022.1, forward strand.
CATACGTGATTTACGAACGATTCAAACAACGTGTTGCCGAGCGCAAGGCATACATCGACGCGCGGTTGAAAAAGGACTTCTCATACGACACGGACGAATACTTCGACTTGCAGCGCAACAAGAAGCCCTGGCCGGCGGACATCGCCGAGGCCAACGCCGTTTGGGATCGGCGGCTTAAATACGATTTGCTGAACGGCAAATTGAACAAGGAAAAGCCCGCGGAATCGCTGGAGAAGATTGAGAAACGCTACAAGCGGCTGACTAAAACGTTATCCGAGTTTGATCACGAGGAAGTCTTGGGCATCTATCTGGACGCGCTGGGTAATTCTTTTGATCCGCACACGGATTACATGACGCCCTCCGAGCGCCGGAATTTCGAGATTCACAGCATCAAGAGCGAGCTGACCGGCATCGGGGCATTGCTGCAATCCGACGATGGATATTGCAAGATCGTCAGCCTCACCCCGGGCGGTCCGGCGGAAAAGAGCAACCAACTTCATCCCAACGATCGCATCGTGGCCGTGGCCCAAGGTGAAAAAGGCGAATGGGTCGACGTCATCGAGGAAAAGCTGAACAACGTTGTGGAGATCATTCGGGGCGATTTGGGTACCACCGTCCGTTTGCAGATTCTTCCTGCGAAAGGTGACGGCTCGAGCCGCAAGACGGTGACGCTGGTGCGGGATGTGATTCAGATCAAAGATCAATTACCCAAGGCAGAACTGCACATCGTGCCGATTTCCAATACCGAAACCCAGCGGCTGGGCGTGATCAATCTGCCGCAATTCCACGAGCGCGCCGCGGATGACGTCGCCAAGTTGATCGGCCGGCTCAAGGAAGAAAAGATCGACGGTTTGATTCTGGATCTACGCCGCAATGGCGGTGGCATTCTGGAACAAGCAACGCGCCTGGCGGGGCTGTTTATCGACCAGGGACCGGTGGTGCAGGTGAAGGCTTATGACGGTCGCAAGCTGGTGTTGCCCGATCCGGATCGCGGTGTGGTTTATGACGGGCCATTGATCGTGCTCGTCAGTCATCTCAGCGCCTCTGCGTCCGAAATTGTCGCGGCGGCTTTGCAGGATCACGGCCGGGCGTTGATCATTGGCGATCAACACACGCACGGCAAAGGCACGGTCCAGACGCTCGTCCATTTGGATCCCTTTATCCGTCGCGACGAAGTCGAAGAGCCGGGCTCGCTCAAATTTACCGTGCAGACGTTTTACCGGATCAACGGCGGCACAACGCAAAAGCACGGCGTTATTCCGGACGTCAAACTGCCGTCCACCTTCGATTACCTCGAAATGGGCGAGGCTTACCTGCCGAATGCTCTTGAGGTAAAACCGATCGAGCCGGCGTTTTATCGTCCCATGAATTTGGTGAAGCCCTACGTGGAACAACTGGCCGCCGCATCGGAAGCGCGCATTGCGAAGGACCAGGAATTCAAATACATCGCCCAGGATATCGGCTTGCTGAAGAAGCAACTCGAGGACCGTCGCGTGTCGCTCAACCTGGAGAAGCGGCTCACCGAAAAGAGCGAACAGGAAAAGCGCAAGGATGAGCGCAAGGAAGAACGTGCGGCGCATCCGCCGGACGACAAGAACGTGTTTGATTTTGAGTTGAACGATGTCGATTCCGGCAAACCGTTGATTTCGTTGGCGGCCGTCAAAAAGAAGGAAGCCGCCAAGCGCGCGGCCGAAGAAAAGGCGGCCAAAGAACCCGGTGATAAAGCCGACGAAGACACCGATCCCGATGATGATGTCAACGCGCCCGATCCTCATCTGGCTGAGACGCTGCACATTCTGAGCGATTACGTGCAACTCATGCACGGCGCCACACTCGCGGTGAACACCCCCAAGGATACCGCGCAGAAAGTGGAAGCACCGGGCACGGCAGCGGTACAATGACCCGGTGACGGGTTGCTTAGTCCTGCGAATTGATGGCCTGCAGAAGCCGGCTGGCAATTTCCCGCTGCCGCTCGGAGGCCGTGATTTTGCCGCCCACGATTTCGTTGACGTAGAAACTGTCCACGGCCGCGCCTTTTTCAGTCACGATCTTTGCGAGGGCGAGGTTTAAGTCCAACTCGGCAAAGGCGTTGGTGATCACGAACAAGAGCCCCAGTCGGTCGACGGCTTCAACGTCGATCACCGTGTATTCCTCGGAAACATCGTTGTCGAAATAGACCCGCGTCGGAACGGCTTCGTCGCCGAGAATCTTGTGTGCGCTTTGCGCCCGGACTCCCTTGGCGATGCGTTTTGAGAAATCCACATCGGTGCCGTTCAGCACTTTGGTCAGCAATGCTTCGAGTCGTTCGCGGTCCTCGCGCGAGATCAGCGCCTCGCCGGTTGCGCGGGTGACAAAAAACGTATCCAACGCCAGACCGTCCGTGCGACTGAACGCCTGCGCGCTGAGAATGTTCAAACCAATCGCACTCAGCGAGCCGACAATACGGCTGAACAAACCCGGTCGGTCCCACGTACCGACTTGCAACGCCGTGTAGCCGCGGTCCGGCTCCGCGTGCCAGCGAACGACGGGATCGAGTCCGCTCTTTTCCTCGTTCATTTGCCAGCGGAGAAAACGATTTACCAGGGCGACATCGGCTGCGACTTCCTCCGGCGAATGAAGTCGGAAATACCGCGGAGGCAGGGCGTCAAAATGGGCTTCGATCTCCTCGTCGGTGACCGAACCGGGAACATGCCGGCGCACAAATTTTTGCAAGCGATCGCGTTGCTCCACCCGGGCGCGGATGAACGTCGTTCCGCCCGTCACGATCCTCAAAGTTTTGTCATAAAGCGTGCGCAGCAGCGTGTCCTTGAAACCGTTCCAGAGCTTTTCGCTCGTGCCCATTGCGTCGGCAAATGTGTGCAGCGTCAACATGCTCAAGGCTGGTGGTGTTTGCACGGCTTTGGCGAAGTTGTTGATCACATTGGCATCCTCGAGATCACGTCGCTGCGAAGTCATCGCCATCAATAGATGATGTTCAATGAGCAATCGCAGAAGATGAGACGTGGTGGCGTCCAACGCCAATCGACGGGACACGCGATCGGCGATCACGCCGCCGACTTCCGCGTGCTTGCCCTTTTTTCCGAGACCTTTCCCGGCGTCATGCAACAGCAACGCAAGATACAGGATGTACGGCCGGTCCAATTCCTGGAACATCTCGGTGTAATGGCTGTGCGGCGGTTTGGTGGCTTCCCACACGTCGTCGAGTTGTTCGAGGCAAACAAGGACATGTTCATCCGCTGCGTAGACGTGAAAGAACTCGTGTTGCACCAGGCACGTGAGCCGGCCGAATTCGGGAATGTATTTCCCGAGAAAATCGACGTCGTGCATCGCCCGAAGAACCGGCGCCACGCTGCCACGGTGATTGAGGATTTCTAGGAAAGTCTCGCGCACGTGAGGGTCCTTGAGAAACTCACGGTTCACGAGGGAGAGCGACTGGCGGATCAATTGATTCAGGTCCGGGTGCAATCGCAAACCGCGTTGCTGGGCGTGAAGAAAAGCGCGCATCAACCGGCGCGGCTGTTCGCGAAAGATGCGGTTGTTCAACTGCCGGAGTTCGCCGTCGACAATGCGGAAGCCATCGAGTGTCTGTCCTGGCGATTTGCGACCGGGCAGGCGAAGCGCGTTGCGTAAGCCTTCCAGGCGGCCGGGCTTTTTGTTCAACGCCATGCGCTGTTCCAGCGTCGCGGTGATCAGATAAATGTGCCGCATGTGCACGTACAGGTCGTGCATGAACTTTTCAATGCGGCGACTGGGTGAACGATCACCGTAGCCGAGCGCGCTTGCCACCGTCGGCTGCAAATTCTTCGGGAGCACATCCATGGCGGGCGTCGCCTTGGCGAAGTGCGTGTGCATTTCGTTGCGCACTCGCAGGAGAAAATCATACGCGCGCCGAAGCTGCCGGCGTTCTGACGCGCTTAATAATTCCTGGCGCACAAGATCGGTGAGTGAGCGTGTGCCATGCTTGAAGAACGCCATCCACAAGAGATTTTGATAATCGCGCAAACCACCGCAGCCGTTCTTGATGTTGGGCTCCTGCATGAGTGCGGAATCACCGTATTTGGTCCGGCGACTTGTCTGGTCCTCCATGCGGGCCTGAAGATATTCATCGGTGTGACCCGTGACGCATTTTTCCAGAATGTTCTGTTGGAAGATGCGAAACAACTCCGAGTTGCCAGTGATCAATCGTGCCTCGATCAGTGACGTTTTGGACTGCATGTCCCGGTTGGCGAGCTGGACGCAATCAAAGATGCCACGGACCGAGTGGCCTACTTTGAGGCCGATGTCCCACAACGTGAGCAGCAGACCCTCGTTTAGGGCGGAGAGATACGGGTTCGGTTTGCCGCGGCTGACCAATTCGCCGTGGAAAAGAAACATGATATCGATGTCGCTCAGCGGATTCAGCTCGGCCCGGCCGTAACCACCGGTGGCCACCAACGCCCACGGCGCGGGCGGAACGGTCTGAAGTTCCGGCTGGCTGGCGAGCACGCCCTCCAAAATATGGCGGATCAGGAGGTCATACACGGCGGCCCTCGCCTTGCAGACTTCGCGGCCCGATACGCCGCTGCGGTGCAGCATGCGCAGCCGATGGCTTTCCAGCTTCAGGAACCTCTTGTAGCGGGAGAGTTCCTCCGCGGGACGCCGGCCCGCCGGCAGTTTCAGCCGTTTCTCCGCGTCCAACTCAATCTTATCCAACAACGTCGGCACGCGGCGTAGTCAGGCAGAAGCGCCGGACGATGGCAATTCATCAAACGGCGAAATGGTTTTGAACGACGAGAATTATTTCCGGTGACGGGGCCAGAACGGGATTCTACTCGATTGAGAGTCGAACTATTTAACGAGCCGGAAAAACCCGTTGCCGGACGAGACGTCGAAGTTGGAAACGTCGTCGGCGCCTTCGGTGACAAAGGGCACCGTGCTCCAGGTCGCCGGGGTGCCGGGAGTGAGTTCGCTGGTCCGCTGCAAAGTGAATCCCTGACCCGACGGCCAGGTTAGGCGGATGTTTTGGTTGGAGACCGTGAAGTGAATCGGCGTGGGCAGATTTGTGGCGACGTCAGTGAACGCCGTGCCGACTTTCAAGTCGTCGATCGCCAGAACGCCCATCCCATTGCTCGGGCCATTCTGGCGGAACGCAAAGGATTGCACGGCCGTTCCGACAAATGGGCCGTTCGCGTCGACATAGCCGGAATCTTCCGCGGTCGGGTTGACCCACAACCGGCTTTCGCCGGTACCGGCATTCAAGCGGACGACCACTAGATAACCGGTGTTTAGTGTCAGGTCCTGCGGAATCAAAACGGCATGCGTCACGTCGCCGTCGTTGCTCGTGATGCCAAGGCGGAATGAATCGGCTGCCGCGTTATTGGTCGTTGCAAATACACGCGCGGCGTAGGAAATCGTGTCGTCTTTGAAGTGCGCGAAATAGGTTCCCGTGCCGGCGGGCAGTTCGCTGAAGTTCGCCACGAAGCTTGCGTAGAAAAGGTAGCCGCCCTCCGCCGGAAAGATTGTGCCCGCCGAATCGAGCCAGTGGTTCACGTCTTCCGATTGATCCTGGGAGAGCGCCATTCGGTTGCCAACGATTTGGGTCTCGCCATAGAACCCGCTGTGCGAATGCCACATCACTTCATCCACCAGGTAACCATCCGGGCGGTTGAAATCATCGCTCACGAGCAAACCGAGCACTGGATGGACGGTGACCGAAAATGAAGTGGCGGTCGTTTGATGGCCGTCATCGGTGGTGATGGTGATCGTGGTCACACCGGTTTGTCCGGTCGCCGGCACGGCGGTCAGTGAACGGCTATTGCCCGAGCCGGCGAAGCTGATGTTGCCGTCGGGAATCAATAATTGGTTGGACGATGTCGCAGACAAGGTCAGTGCATCGCCTTCCGCATCGGTGGTCGTGAACGGCACCGGTCCAAGCACGGTGTCCTCGGGCGTGATCTGATTGGCAATCGCTTCGACCGACGGTGCTCCGACCTTGAGCAGGAAGGTTATGGTCGAACTGGATGAGCCATCATTCACATCGACGGAGATGTTGGCCTGCCCCTGTTGATCGGCGGCCGGAGTGACCGTGACGGTGCGAGTCGCGCCACTACCGCCGAAGACGATGTTCGCGTCCGGCACCAGCGTTTGGTTGTCCGAGGAACCCGTGACCACGAGGTCGGCCGGTAACGTCTTGTCGTCGCCCACGGCGAACGAAAGTGCCCCGGTATTTGTGTTCGCCGGAATGCTTTGGCCAGCAATGGCTGAAATCGTCGGCGGAAGATCGCCGCCCACGACATCCGCGAACGCGGTGCCGACGATCAAATCATCAATGAGCATGATTCCGATGCCGCTCGCCTGGCGAAACGCAAACGTCGAAATGCTTGCCGGTGTGGTGGAGTCGGAGCCGGTGACACCCGCGTCCGTTTCTGCCGATGGATTGACCCACAACGTGCTCGCCGCCGTTGCGAGATCATAGCGAACGACGATCGTGTATTCGGTGTTCAGCGAGAGATCGGTTGGGAGTTGCCCAGATGTTGCGCTGTCGTTGGAACCGTTGCCGATTCCAAGTCGAAAACTCCCATCGGCCGCACCGGTTGTGGTTGACCAGATGCGACAGTGCGAGCTGCTGTTGTTGAGATGCGCAAAGTAACCACCACCGGCGCTCGGTAGGTCAGTGAACATCACTTTGAAACTGCAGTACAGTGCGGTTGCCGGACCAGACGTTGAATACGGTCCGCTCGGAAGGACGGCATCCACATCTTCCGCCTGTGATCGCGAGATTTCGATTTCACCGTTGACGACTTGAACCGGGCCACTGCCGGCGCCGCTATGGGCACTCCACGGCGATCCGGTGACACCGACGAGATTGCCGTCCGGGTAAGTGAAGCCGTCACTGAAAACGATGTCGGCACGTACGGTATTGATTGCGAAAATGCTGAGTGCGATCAGTAAACTTTGGAATCGTGTCATCGAGAGTTCCCCATCTTTTCAACTGCGCCAGTCTTTTGCCTAGCGTGGAGCGATTAAAGAAACAGACCCGCCGCGGTGCAAGAATTGGTTGTTCACAAGTTGGTATTCCGTGCTGGAGAAGCGGTTAGCGGGATTGTGACTTGGCTTTCCGTGCAAACCCGGCAGGCTCAGTCCATGCTCATTGTTCATGTTCACGTGCACGTGAAACCGGAATCCGTGGATGCCTTCAAAAAAGCCACCGTGGAAAACGCCCGCCAGAGCGTACAGGAACCGGGTGTCGCGCGATTCGATGTGGTGCAACAGCCGGACGATCCCACGCGCTTTGTTTTGGTGGAAGTCTATCGCGATGCCGACGCGCCGGCCCGGCACAAGGAAACGGCGCATTACCAAACGTGGCGCGACACGGTGGCGGACATGATGGCCGAACCGCGGCGCAGCGTGAAGTTCAGTGGCGTCTATTCCAAAGACCCGGGTTGGGAGCAATGATCAGCCATTTCGAATTTGCCACTGCCGGTCGGATTGTTTTTGGCGCCGGTCGGTTGAAGGATTTGGGATCCATCGCATGTGAGATTGGTCGACGCGTTTTGCTTGTCGTCGGATCACGACCCGAACGCGCGGACGGCGTGCGCAAGTATCTGGCGGCATCCGGTTGTCAGGTAAATATTGCAACGGTTGAAAAGGAACCGACGCTGGAGTTGGCCGAAGCATTGGGCCAGGAAGCCGGCAAATCCAAAGCTGAACTGGTCGTGGGTTTCGGCGGAGGCAGTGTGATTGACGCCGCCAAAGCCGCCGCCGCGATGGCGACGAACGAAGGTCCAGTGCTTCGTTACCTGGAAGTAATTGGCGACGGCAAGCCGTTGGCCGAACGACCGCTTCCTGTGATTGCGATTCCGACGACCGCCGGGACGGGCACGGAAGTGACGCGCAACGCGGTGCTTCACGATCCCAAGACACGATTGAAGGTCAGCCTGCGAAGTCCGTTGCTCCTGCCTCGCGTCGCTTTGGTCGATCCCGAAACGACGATGACACTTCCGCCCGAAGTAACGGCGGCGACCGGGATGGACGCGTTGACGCAGTTGATCGAATCGTTTCTTTCCTGCCGGGCAACGGCTCTCACCGACGCAATTTGTCGAGAAGCGATCCCAAAGATTGCGGGTTCGCTGGAGCGATCATTTCGCGACGGGACCGATCTGGTCGCACGCACGGATGTTGCCTTTGCGAGCTTGTGCAGCGGACTGGCGCTCGCGAACTCCGGTTTGGGTGCCGTGCATGGATTGGCGGCGCCGTTGGGCGGGGCATTCGCTGCGCCACACGGAGCGGTTTGTGCGGCTTTGCTGGTGCCGGTGCTCAGAGTCAATCTCGCGGCGACGCAGGCTTCAGTGACCAACCAGCGGACGGTCGATCGCTTTCGGGAACTCGCCGGTATCCTCATCGGCGCGGAAGTTCCGGAACCGACGGCAGCGATTGAGTGGTTGGCCAAATTGACTGCCGCGTTGGCGATTCCGGGCTTGGCGGCGTACGGCCTGCAGCCGGAACACTTCGCGGACATCGCACGTCAAGGATTGGCCGCGAGCAGTATGAAGGGGAATCCGGTGCCGCTTTCGCAGCAGGTTTTGGAAGCGGTTCTTGGCGCTGCTCTGTAATCAGCGATTTAACGTCTGGCCCGGATCGGCTCCTTTGCCGACACGGTGGTTGGTCGGCAATTGGTCGAGGTTGGCTTCGATCGCACTCTGTGTGAGGAATTCCATTTTTGCGCGGTCGGCCACGTGACGAAGATAGAAGAGCTTGGTCGAATATACTTGTGCGGGAATGTTGGGTGATCCGATGAGTGGCACGAGCAAACCGTGCGGTTTGCGCCGTGCTGAAGCCCACGATTCAATCCAGTTCATCACCTGCAGGGGAAACAGTCCCGCGGCGTTGGTGGAAAAAATGATGATGTCCGCAGCGGTAGCATAGTGGCGGGCGACGAGGGCGATGTCCGGGTCTTCCAAATAACGAAACCGCCACCACGTGCAGGAAATGATAATTTCGTCGGAGAATTTCTTTTGCAGCGACTGGGAAAGTCTCATGGCTCGGTCCCGAGCCGCCGGGATGTCATATGCGATCGCGATCTGCCACTCGGTATGTTCCTCGGTGGGAACGGTCGTTAATTCCTTTGTCCGAGCACTGGTCATTCGGTTCATCCCGATCACCGCAGAACCTCCCAAGAAATCCCGCGGCGTTTGGTGTTTTACATGGCCTTCGGAGACGTTGATTGTTTTGAACCAGAATTAGTCGTGATGCAAATCAAAATTAAACATTATGATTGTTGTGCGGTTGAAATGATCGAGATCGGTCCCGAACGCGGTTTTCGGATGCAAAATCACCGGCGGTGCGGGATGTTAACGGCTTCCGCTGGCGGCGACAATCTGGTGCAATGAGCTCCAGACGGGTGAAACGTTGGCGAGGTTGGCCCGGGTAAAGCAGTGTTCAATATTCTATGGCTGAAAAGGAATTAAGTGAAGTTGCGCCTTTTTGTCGGGAACAATTCGACAAGGGCAAGGCGGCCTACAATCGGCAAAACTTCGATTACGCGATCGAGTTGCTCGGCGGCGTATTGCAGCTGGAACCGGCATTTTACGAAGCGCGGGAGATGTTGCGGGCCACGCAGTTCAAACGAGCCAAGGTCGGCAAAGGTTTTTTCAGCAAAGTGCTCGGTCGCGCGAGCGTGTCGCCGACCCTGGCCAAGGCGCAAATGATGGCCAAACGCAAACCTTTGGAAGCACTGATCGCGGCCGAGCAGGTGTTGAACGTGGATCCCGCGAACGTGGCCGCGCACAAGGCATTGGCCGACGCGGCGACGGCGGCCGAGTTACCTCGGACCGCTCTGTTGTCCCTAGAGATTGCCTTCAAGCACGCGCCCGCTGATCGCAAACTCGCATTGACGCTGGCTGACGCCTACGCAAATGCCGGTCAAATTGGCCGGGCGGAGGCGATCTACGGCGAAGCGATCAAAGCGAACCCGAACGATCAGGAATTGCAGCAAGCACTCAAAGACCTGGCTGCGCGCCGCACCATGGCCGAAGGAGGCTACGACTCAATCGCCGGCGGGAAGGGGTCCTACCGGGATATCTTGCGTGACAAGGCGCGGGCGGCGGAACTCGAACAGGAGAGCCGGATTGTGAACAGTGAGGAAGGCACTCGCGACCTGATCGAGCGATATACCGTTGAACTGGAGAAAGAGCCGGCCAATCGCAAATTACTCCGCTCGCTCGCGGATGCTTACTCACAATTGGGTGAACTGGAGCAAACGCTCCACTATCTGCGATTGTTGCGCGAAGCATCCGGCGGGAGCGATCCGTCAATCGATCGCGAAATCATTTCTGTATCGCTGAAAAAAATTGACAATGAGTTGGCTGGCTTGGATCCCGACGATGAGAATTACGAGCAACAACGACAGGCTCTTCGCAGCGAACGGGAAGGAGTGGAAATTCAGTCCGCCAAAGAATTGGTTGATCGCTATCCCTCCGATTTGCAGCATCGATTTGAACTGGGGAAAGTCTACTTTCGGCTCGGCAAGATTAATGAGGCGATCGGTGAATTTCAAAAGGCTCAGGCCAACCCGCATCGCAAAATTGCGTCGCTCGGCTTCCTCGGCCAGTGCTTTTCCAAACGTGGATTGCATGACGTGGCCGTGCGGACACTGCAAAAAGCGGTCGACGAGAAGCAGGCTTTTGATGAAGAGAAGAAGGAATTGATCTACCAGTTGGGGCTCGCACTGGAAGCCATGGGGCGACCGAATGATGCGATTGAGCAATTCAAGCAAATCTACGAGCAGGATATCGGTTTCAAGGATGTTGCGGCCAAAGTCGACGCATTCTACGCCGGAGACACACAATAGGAGACGGCTGTGGGGAAAGATGATTTACCAGGAATCTTGCGCAATAGCGGGCGCCGGAAAGAAACTCGATGGCAACGGTATTGGCGCAAGCGTCGGATGCACGCTTTGCGGAATTCCAGTGATCATGCAACGGCGATGGCAATCGGAATACTGTTCGCGATCTTGCTGATTGGCGCGTTGCTCGTGATTGGCGTCAAACGCGGTGGGTTTTCGTCGTTTCGATCACCCAAAGGCATTGAGATGCTCAAGCCACCCGGTCAATAGTCATTTACTGGCAGAATGCCTCAGTGGTCTCGTTTGAGCAGGTAATCCGCAATCGCTTCAAGCGCGGTTGCTTTGCCTTTGAATGCGCCGAGTGCCGAAAAGGCCTTGTCCGTCAGTTGTTGAGCAATCTTTCGAGACTTTTCCAGACCAACGATGGCGGGGTAAGTTGCTTTCTGAGCCGCCGTGTCCTTTCCGGCTGTCTTGCCTAACTTCTCGGTCGATTGCGTCACGTCCAGAATGTCATCGATCACTTGGAACGCGAGTCCGACGTTGTAGCCGAAGGTCGTCAACGACTCGAGTTGCGTGGGCGAGCAATTGGCGCTCATTCCGCCCAGCCGGACCGAAGTGCAAAGCAAGGCCGATGTCTTGCGCTCATGAATGAACCGCAGATCCGTCTGCGAAAGCCGCTTACCTTCGCCTTCCAAGTCAGCCACCTGACCGGCGATCAGTTGGAGCGAACCGGCGGTTTGCGTCAATTCGGTTAGTTGTGTCTTGAGCGGATAGCGTTTTGAAATCGGCGTTTCGGCGAGGATTTCAAACGCGATGGTGAGGAGGGCGTCACCTGCGAGAATTGCGACTCCTTCGCCAAAAACCTTGTGATTGGTCGGTTTGCCTCGGCGAAAATCATCATTATCCATCGCCGGCAAATCGTCGTGAATGAGTGAGTAGGTATGGATGCATTCCACCGCAGCGGCGCTTGCCAAGGCACCGGCCCACTCCCCGCCACACGCTTCGCTCGCGGCGAGGCAAAGCGCCGGCCGCATGCGCTTACCACCGGCAAACAGCGAATAGCGCATGGCTTTGTGGATCGTCGCGGGTTTGCGCGTGGCGCGCGGTAGAGCGCGATCCAAAGTTCGATCGACCGCCTGGCTGGCAGCGTCAAGGTAAGTGCCGAGATCAAAGACGGAACGGCCGGATTGGTGCGCGGGCATGCGGGCTTTTAGGGAATTCCCAGGGGTCTCGGCAAGCCTCTGTTTTTGGGCGAAATTGCGCTGTGAACGCGGTCGTGGAACAACTTGAGAAATTGCTCGAAATATTAATTACAAAACCATTGACAGGGTCCTAAATTGTCTCCTAACGTCCCGGCCGCATTGTGCCAAACCTGATTAGCGCTGTCGGCTCCAGGTCACCAGAAGGGTAGGGAGCTGATGGTTTTTTTTGTCTTTAGGTGAGGCGGAAATGCGAAGAAATCGGCTGCGCCCATGTAGCTCAGTCGGTAGAGCACATCCTTGGTAAGGATGAGGTCACCGGTTCAAGCCCGGTCATGGGCTCCATTAACGAAGTCGAAACAAATAACAGGCAACTAGAAACAACTACTACTCGAAGCAGGAGACAACATGGCAAAAGAGAACTTTCAACGCACCAAACCCCATGTGAACGTGGGGACCATCGGTCACGTTGACCATGGTAAATCGACGCTGACTGCGGCTATTGTCGAGGTGCAAAACCGCAAGGGTCTGGCCCCCAAGATCAGCTACGCTGAAATCACCAAGGGCGGTACTGTGCGTGACGAGACCAAAACGGTCACCATTGCCGTCTCCCACGTGGAGTACGAGAGCGAAACCCGCCATTATGCGCACGTCGATTGCCCGGGTCACGCTGATTACGTGAAAAACATGATTACCGGCGCGGCGCAAATGGACGGCGCGATCCTGGTTGTCAGCGCGGCCGACGGTCCAATGCCCCAGACCCGTGAGCACATTCTTCTGGCGCGCCAGGTCGGTGTGCCGGCGATCGTTGTGTTCCTGAACAAGGTTGACTTGGTGGACGACGCTGAATTGCTGGATCTGGTCGAAATGGAAATCCGTGACCTGCTCTCCAAATACCAATTTCCGGGCGATGACACCCCGATTGTTCGCGGCAGCGCTACCGCTGCTTTGGCGGGCACGCCGGAGGGTGAAGAGGCGATTGCCAATCTGCTCAAAGCGATCGACGACTTTGTCCCGCTGCCGACGCGTGATGTCGACAAGCCGTTCCTGATGTGCATCGAGGACGTGTTCAACATTGAAGGTCGTGGCACGGTCGTGACTGGCCGGGTTGAGCGTGGGGTTCTCAATCGCATGGACGAAGTTGAAATCGTCGGTTTGCGTGATACGCGCAAAACCACGGCGACCGACATCGAAATGTTCCGCAAGCTGCTCGATAAAGCCGAGGCGGGCGACAACGTCGGTGTGCTGTTGCGTGGCACCAAGAAGGACGAAGTGGAGCGCGGTATGGTGCTCGCCAAGCCGGGTAGCATTACGCCGCACACCAAGTTCAAGGCCGAAGTTTACGTGCTTTCGAAGGAAGAAGGTGGCCGCCATACGCCATTCTTCACCAACTATCGTCCGCAGTTCTATTTCCGCACCAGCGACGTGACCGGAACGGTTAAACTCGCTGATGGAGTTGAAATGGTGATGCCTGGTGACAATGTGTCAGTTGAGATCGAGTTGATCGCTGCTGTCGCCATGGAAAAAGGTCAGCGCTTCGCCATCCGCGAAGGTGGCCGCACCATCGGAGCGGGCCGGGTCAGCGAAGTCTTGACCTAAGCGGAAGAAAATTAGCGGGGCGCCTGTTCGAATTGACCGCGAACAGGCGCCCGCCACTCTCGCAGACGGCCGCAACGAGTTTCTGGCAGTTAGGGCGGTAACTCAATTGGTAGAGTAGCGGTCTCCAAAACCGCCTGTTGGGGGTTCGAGTCCCTCCCGCCCTGCCAAAACCTGTTCGATTAGATGGAGAGGTGGCAGAGCGGTTGAATGCGGCGGTCTTGAAAACCGTTAAGGTGTAACCCACCTTCGGGGGTTCGAATCCCCCCCTCTCCGCCATAGGCAGAATAGTTTAAACGTGAAAAATCTGACATTGATCATCTGGCTCGCCGTCCTCGCCGGCGCCTTTGCCTTTTTATGGTATAAGGGCTACCTGCTGCGCCTGACGGCCTATGTCCGTGCCACACGAGAAGAATTAAAGCGCTGTAATTGGCCGGACCGTCAGGAGCTTCGCGAATCGACGATAGTCGTCATGATTTCAGTTGCTCTCCTTGGCGTTTTTACGGCCGTGGCGGACTTCGGCATCTCTGCCGTTGTGAATCTGATCAACACCTTGAAGTAGGAGCCAGCGGATATGAAAAGCCAATGGTTTGTCATTCACACGCTTTCCGGCCAGGAGCAGAAGGTCAAGGATAGCATTGGCAAACGACTGAAAAGTGAAGAAATGGAAGAGTACCTTAATGAGGTGCTCGTCCCCATTGAGAAAGTGGTCGAAGTCCGTAATGGCAAGAAAACGGTCACTTCGCGGAAACTTTATCCCGGCTACGTTTTCGTTGACATGTGCTTGCTCGATGAAAACCACCGGCGCGTGGAAAAGCCTTGGTATTTTATCAAGGATACGCCGGGCGTGATTGGTTTTGTTGGTGGTGATCATCCGACACCGACGCCGCAAGAAGAGATAGAGGCGATCAAAGACCAAATTAACGAGGCTGAAGATCGCGAAAAGCCGAAGGTCAATTTTGAAGTCGGCGAGACCATCAAGATCAATGACGGTCCGTTTCTTAACTTCAGCGGTGTAATTGAAGAGATTGATTTTGAGCGCGGCAAATTGAAGGTGACGGTGAACATCTTCGGCCGCAATACCCCTGTCGAGCTTGAGTACTGGCAGGTGGAAAAAAGTTAAAGGTGACATATGGCTAAGAAGAAAACAGGCGAAATTAAGCTGCAGATCCCGGCAGGTCAGGCCAATCCGGCCCCCCCGGTGGGCCCGGCGTTGGGTCAGCATGGCGTCAATATCATGGCGTTTTGCAAAGAATTTAACGCGGCGACCAAGGATCAGGCGGGCTTGGTGATTCCGGTCGTTATTTCTGTTTTTCAGGACAAATCATTTACGTTCATTACCAAATCGCCGCCGGCGGCCGTGTTGCTGAAAAAGGCAGCAGGGATCGCCTCCGGCAGCAAAACGCCCAACAAGGAAAAGGTGGGCAAGGTCAGCCGCAAACAGGTATTGGACATCGTCAAGATGAAGATCAACGATCTTAACGCAATTGACGAGGAAGCCGGCTTCCGCATGGTGGCGGGGACTGCCCGCAGCATGGGGATCGAAGTAGAGCAGTAAAAATCAAGCGCGGGAGGGCTTCGATAGAAGTCCGCATGCACCGCATCAAGCACATGCCCAGCAAACGATACAAAAACAGTCTGAAGTCGGTTGATCAGGCCAAGACCTACCCGCTCGCAGAAGCGGTGGAGGTGCTCGGCAAACTGCCACGAGCGAAGTTTGTGGAAACCGTGGATCTCGCCGTTCGCCTAGGTGTCGATCCCCGCCAGTCGGACCAGATGGTTCGTGGCACGGTTCCGTTGCCCCACGGCAGCGGCAAGACCGTTCGAGTCGTGGTTTTCGCCCGCCCTGGTGCGGCGGCAGACGCGGCCAAAGAAGCCGGCGCCGAACACGTTGGCTTTGAAGAACTGATTAAGAAGTGCACCGAAGGTTGGACCGATTTTGACGTCGCCGTCGCGACGCCGGAGGCGATGGTTGAAGTTCGCAAATTGGGTAAAGTGCTTGGACCGCGCGGTCTGATGCCGAATCCCAAGACCGGTACGGTCACCGAAGACACCGCGAAAGCGGTGAAAGAAGTAAAGGCGGGTCGGGTCGAGTTCAAGATCGACAAGGCTGCGAATGTCCATGTGCCCGTGGGCAAGGTGAATTTTAAGGCTGAGCAGATTCTTGAGAATGCCAAGGCCGTCATCGAAGCTATCCTTCGGGCCAAGCCGACGAGCGCTAAAGGTCAGTATATGTTGAGCTGCACCTTGTCCGCCACCATGAGCCCGGGCATCCGCATTGATTTGAAAGACGCGCAATCACTGGCTGCCTAACCACTAACGGAAGAACTGGAAATGAGAGCTGAAAAGAAATCCATCAGTGGCGAGTATCTGAGCCGCCTGAGTGCTTCGCCGTATTTTTTTGTCGTTGATTACACCGGGCTGAAAGTCGGTCCGTTCACTGAACTGCGTAAACGCCTCAATCAGGCCGGAGCGGAAGTGCATGTCGTTAAGAATTCACTTTTCCGAATCGCGGCCAAGGAAGCCGGTATCGCGGATCTGGGTCAACCACTGGCGGGGCAGCTTGCGGTGGTGACCGGCCAGAAGGATGTGAGCGCGGCGGCGAAGGTGGTTAAGAATTTCCATGCCGAATTTGAAAAGCCGGTCATCCGGTTTGGCTTTTTGAACAATGAACCGTTGTCCGGCACGGACCTGAACATGTTGGCCGATCTGCCGTCTTTGGACGTGCTGCGGTCAAAAATCCTGGGTGTGTTGATGGCGCCGGCTCAGAAGCTCGCCGCGGTTTTGAACACGCCGGGCAGCCAGCTTGCGCGAGTCATCAAAGCTCGGGTGGACAAAGGCGAATGAATAATTTCCCGGTCTCGTTTATGGTGAGATTGGGAGTAACAAATAGTAACTCGTCGATTCACCGGCGGTGAATTGAAACCGGCCGCGGCCGCGGCTGACGACGACACTGAAAGGAAACATGGCAGACATTGCAACATTGGTAGATACGCTTGGTAAGCTCACCGTGGTTGAGGCCGCCGAGCTCGTGAAACAACTCGAAGAAGCCTGGGGCGTAACCGCCGCGGCACCGGTGGCTGTGGCCGCTGCGCCTGCTGGTGGAGCCGCTGCTCCGGCCGCCGAAGCGAAAACCGAGTTCGACGTGATTCTGGTTTCGGCTCCAGCTGACAAGAAGATCGCGACCATCAAAGTGGTTCGTGAGATCAAGGCCGGCTTGGGTCTCGCCGAGGCCAAAGCCCTCGTTGAAGGCGCTCCGAAGCCCGTGCTCGAAGGTGCCAACAAGGCAGACGCCGACGCGGCTAAGAAGAAGCTCGAAGACGCCGGCGCCAAGGTGGAAATCAAGTAGTGATTTCCGGTTGGGAAGCGGTGGCCAAATGCCGCCGCTTCCCCGCCGCTCTTGACGAGCGGCCATTGAAAACCGGCGGTCGTTCAATGAACGGCGAGCCGGTGAGACGGTCCAACGCATTGAAGAACGACTGTCCGACAAATTTAGAATTTTT
Organism: bacterium; assembly: GCA_016124235.1. GTDB lineage: Bacteria > Verrucomicrobiota > Verrucomicrobiia > Limisphaerales > RI-55 > RI-55. The sequence goes on from WGOC01000022.1 coordinate 102,925, forward strand.
GGTGACGACCGGGTTCCGAACGGGAACGCGGCCGTCTAGTTTTGTCTCGTAAACCTGCTGACCGGCACCGCCGCCGGACCGGCACTCCGCAAAGGCAATCATGGCATCGAAAGCGAAAGAACGTATCAACTTCGGCAAGATCAAGGAAATCCTGGCGCCGCCCAACCTGATCGAGCTGCAGACCAATTCCTTCAAGGAATTTGTCCAGCTGGAGGTCACCCCGAAGAAGCGAGTCAACACCGGTCTCCAAGCCGTATTCACCGAAGTGTTCCCGATTGAAAGCTACGACGGCAAGTGCGTCCTGGACTTCGACTGTTACGAGATTGGTGAACCCAAGCTCGACTGGCTGGAATGCCTGCGTGAAGGCCTCACGTTTGGAGCTCCGTTGTACGTGACATTCCTGCTGAAGGACGAACAGGGAACGAAAGAAGAGAAAGTCTTCATGGGCGAATTGCCGCTGATGACCCCGCAGGGCACGTTCGTGATCAATGGTGCGGAGCGGGTCATCGTCAGCCAGTTGCATCGCTCGCCGGGTCTGGCCTTTGAGGCAACCCAGCACCCGAACGGCAAGATGCTGCACTCGTTCCGAATCATCCCGGACCGCGGCTCGTGGTATGAGGCCCAGTTTGATACGAGCGACATGCTTTATGTCTATCTCGATCGAAAAAAGCGCCGGCGGAAGTTTTTGACGACCACTTTTTTCCGCGCGCTCGGTTATGGGACGGATGACGAGATCATCAAGCTGTTCTACGACATCGAGGAATACACGCTCAAGGAAGCCGAGAAAATCGAGGACATCCAAAACAAAGTGCTCATCGCCGATGCGGTGGATGAAGACAAGGGCATCATTGTGGCCCGCGCGTTTGAGCCGCTTTCCAAGGCCGTCATCAAGCAGATTGCCGAGTTGGGCGTGAACAAGATCAAGGTGGTGGATACGTCGATCGACGACGGCATCATCATCAAATGTATCAAGAAAGATCCGACGAAGAACGAAGAAGAGGCGTTGAAGGACATTTATCGCCGTCTCCGTCCTGGTGATCCGCCGACTGCGGCCAATGCGCGGGCGTTGATCAAGCGTTTGTTCTTCGATCCTAAGCGCTACGATTTGGGTCGCGTTGGTCGCTATAAGATCAACCAGAAACTCGGTCTCGATGACAGCAACGATTCCCGAATCCTGACGAAGGAAGATCTCGCCGCGGCGACCAAGTATCTGCTGCGCTTGAAGAAGGGCGAAGGCAGTTTGGACGACATTGATCACCTGGGCAGCCGCCGCGTTCGTACGGTTGGTGAATTGCTCGCCAATCAGTGCCGGGTTGGTTTGGCGCGTACCGAGCGTTTGGTCAAGGAGCGCATGACGTTGTTTGATCAGGGCGTCGACACCATGACGCCGCAAAAGTTGATCAACCCGAAGGCGCTTTCCGCAGTGATCCGTGACTTCTTTGGCCGCTCGCAATTGAGCCAGTTCATGGATCAAATTAACCCGCTCGCTGAATTGACGCACAAGCGTCGTTTGTCGGCTCTTGGGCCGGGTGGTCTGTCCCGTGATCGAGCCGGTTTCGAAGTGCGTGACGTTCATCCGTCGCACTACGGCCGAATTTGCCCCATTGAAACGCCGGAAGGTCCGAACATTGGTCTGATCGCCTCGCTGGCGACGTTTGCCCGCGTTAATGATTTCGGCTTCCTCGAGACACCCTATCGCAAGGTGGAGAAAGGTCGTGTGACCGGTGCGTTGGATTATTTGACCGCCGATCGCGAGGAAAACTACGTCATCGCGCAGGCCAACGCCCCGATCGATGATAAAGGCCACTTCCTCGCGTCGAAGGTTTCCTGCCGCCGCAAGGGTGACTTTATCGACACGGACCCGACGGCCATCGATTACATGGACGTTTCGCCGAAGCAGTTGGTGTCCGTTGCCGCGTCGTTGATTCCATTCCTCGAGCACGACGATGCGAATCGCGCGCTCATGGGATCCAACATGCAGCGGCAGGCCGTGCCGTTGCTCGTCACCGAAGCGCCGTTTGTGGCGACGGGTCTTGAGCAACGGGTGGCGCAGGATTCGTGCGCGGTCTTGATCGCGGAAGAATCCGGTCGGGTGGCATCGGTCACCGGTGATCAGGTGATCATAACAGCCGATGGCAAAATGCCCGAAGGCAAGCGCAAGATTAAAAACGATCCGGCGGCGGGAATTTACGTTTATCGCGTTCGCAAGTTCATGCGTTCAAATGCGGCAACGTGCATCAACCAAAAGGTGTTGGTGAAGAAAGGTGACCACATCAAGAAGGGTCAGGTAATTGCGGATGGTCCGTGCACCGAGGGCGGCGAACTGGCGCTTGGTCGGAACGTGCTTTGCGCGTTTATGCCGTGGAACGGTTACAACTTCGAAGACGCCATTCTGATCAGCCGGCGGATCGTAAAGGAAGATGTGTTCACCTCCATTCATATTGACGAATTCGAGGTTGCCGCGCGCGACACGAAACTCGGACCTGAAGAAATTACGCGGGACATCCCGAACCTTGGCGATGAAGCGCTGAAGAACCTCGGCACGGACGGTGTGATCCGGATCGGCGCTGAGGTCAAACCCGGCGACATTCTCGTCGGCAAGATCACGCCGAAGAGCGAAACCGAGCTCGCTCCGGAAGAGCGCTTGCTCCGGGCGATCTTCGGTGAAAAAGCGGCGGATGTTAAGGACACGTCGCTGCGCGTTCCGTCCGGCACCTACGGCATCGTCATGGATGTCAAAGTGTCATCGAAGAAAGAGCGCGAAATGGCGAAGGAACCCTCGAAAGTGGTTTCCGGTGATTCAAAGCGCCAGGCCAAGCAGGTGCAGGACGAGCATCGTTCCAAGACCGAGGAGTTGCGCGAGCAATTGACTGAGGCGCTGTCGAACATTCTGTTGGGCGAGAAGATTCCGCTCGACGTGGTGAACAGCGAGACGGGTGAAATCATCATCCCGGCGAATCGCAAGATCACCAAGACGCTGCTGCGCAAGCTCGCGCAAGTTTACGATCGCATAGAAATCGATCCGTCTCCGATTCGGAACAAGATCAACGAGATCATCGGCATGTTTAAGAAGAAGTTCGATGATCTGCGTTCGCAGTACGACGAAGAACTCGAACGCGTCGAAGCCGGCGACGAAGTGGACGCCGGTGTGATCAAGTCGGTCAAGGTGTTCATCGCTTCGAAGCGCAAGCTGTCGGTCGGTGACAAGATGGCCGGTCGTCACGGAAACAAGGGTGTCGTTGCCCGTATCGTTTCCGAAGAAGACATGCCGTTCCTCGAGGACGGCACTCCGGTGGACATCGTGTTGAATCCGCTAGGCGTTCCTTCGCGTATGAACGTCGGTCAGGTTTTGGAAACTCACTTGGGCTGGGCGGCCAAGCACCTGGGCCTCCGCTTTGCGACGCCGGTCTTTGACGGCATCAAAGAGAAGGACATCCGCGGCTACCTCGACGAAGCGAAATTACCGAATCACGGCAAGTGTCACCTCTACGACGGCCGCACCGGTGAACGCTTCGATCAGGAGATCGTCGTCGGTTACATCTACATGTTGAAGCTCGGCCATCTCGTGGCGGACAAGATTCACGCCCGCGCCGTTGGACCTTACTCACTCGTTACGCAGCAGCCGCTGGGTGGCAAGGCGCAGTATGGCGGACAACGTTTCGGCGAAATGGAAGTGTGGGCCATGGAAGCTTATGGCGCCGCCTACATGTTGCAGGAATTGCTCACCGTCAAATCCGACGATGTGCAGGGCCGCACGCGCATTTACGAAAGCATCGTCAAGGGTGACAACACGCTCGAAGCCGGTGTGCCGGAATCGTTCAACGTCCTCGTGAAGGAAATGCAGTCGCTGGGCATGGACGTCAAAGTCGGCTACGCCGGTCCGTCCGACGCGCCCGCTACTCCGGACACCACGCTGGCCAACCTCGGCTAAACCCTGAAACCATCAACCATCGGCCTGAAGTCGAATACCTGTTCCTATGATTAGCTCAAAAGAAACCGCACGTGAGTTGCTGGGCCTGGACAAGGTCAACCAGGTGGATTACGTCGCCATTTCGGTGGCTTCGCCGGATACCATCCGGGCGTGGTCCAAGGGTGAAGTCAAGAATCCCGAGACCATCAACTACCGTACGTTCAAGCCCGAAAAGGGTGGTCTGTTTTGCGAACGAATTTTCGGTCCTGTGAAGGACTGGGAATGCTCTTGCGGCAAGTACAAGCGCATCAAGCACCGTGGCGTGGTTTGCGATCGTTGTGGTGTGGAAGTCACGCTCGCGCGGGTTCGGCGCGAACGCATGGGTCACATTGATCTCGCCGTGCCCGTCTCGCACATTTGGTTTTTCAAGTGCATGCCGAGTCGCATCGGTCTCGTTCTGGACGTGACCGCACGGAATCTCGAGCGCGTGATTTATTATGAGGATTATCTCGTGATCGATCCCGGCTCCACGCCGTTGAAGCAAAACCAATTGCTCAGCGAAGTGGAATGCCGTGAAGCGCGGGAAACTTACGGCCCGGATGCATTCGTCGCGAAGATGGGAGCCGAAGCCGTTCGTGATGCGCTCGCCATGGTCGACCTCCAAAAGGAAGTCGAAGGCCTGGAAGTGGCGATGACCGAAACCCGTTCGAAACAGATTCGCAAAAAGATCGCCAAGCGCATCAAGCTGCTCAAGGCGTTTCACGAATCCAAGACCCGGCCGGAATGGATGATCCTCACGGTGCTGCCAGTGATCCCGCCGGATCTGCGTCCGCTGGTGCCTTTGGAAGGTGGCCGCTTTGCGACGTCAGATCTGAATGATCTCTACCGTCGTGTGATCAACCGGAACAACCGGTTGAAGAACCTGCTGCAGCTCAAAACGCCGGAAGTCATTATCCGGAACGAAAAGCGCATGTTGCAGGAAGCTGTCGACGCATTGTTCGACAACGGTCGCCACGGTCGTGCCGTGACCGGTGCCGGCAATCGCGCACTCAAGTCGCTGTCCGACATGTTGAAGGGCAAGAGCGGACGCTTCCGCCAGAATCTGCTCGGCAAACGTGTTGATTACTCCGGTCGTTCGGTGATAGTCATCGGTCCGGAATTAAAACTCAATCAATGCGGTTTGCCGAAGAAGATGGCGCTCGTGCTGTTTGAGCCATTCATCATCCGCCGGTTGAAGGAACTGGGCTATGTGCACACGGTGCGTTCGGCCAAGAAGATGATCGAGCGTCAGTCGCCGGAAGTTTGGGATATTCTCGAAGAGGTGACGAAGGGGCACCCGGTGTTGCTCAACCGCGCGCCAACGCTTCACCGTCTGTCCGTTCAGGCGTTTGAACCGATGCTCATTGAAGGTGAAGCCATCCGGATTCATCCGCTGGTTTGTACCGCTTACAACGCGGACTTCGACGGCGATCAAATGGCCGTCCACGTCCCGCTGTCGGTCGAGGCGCAGCTCGAAGCGCGTTTGCTGATGATGGCGCCGCTGAACATTTTCAGCCCGTCCAGCGGAAAGCCGATCATGACGCCGACGCAGGACATCACCTTGGGTTGTTATTACCTGACGGCTGAGCCGCGCGCCGTGAATGAAAAGAAGGACAGCCGGCAGAAGCTGTTTGCTTCGAAGCAGGAAGTCATTTTTGCGTTGGACGACGGTTCCGCGCACCTGCACGAGCGCATTCGCATGGCTAACCCGGACTTCGGTAACCCCACGGTCTATGGCGATGCAACTCGTCGAGTTATTGAAACGACCGTTGGTCGCGTTTTGTTCAGCGAAATCTGGCCGCCGGAACTGGGCTTCCCGAACAAGGTTGTCGGCAAGTCTCAGATCGGTGATCTGATCTGGAACTGCTACAAGGTTTGCGGTCACGAACGAACCGTGATCACGTTGGATCGCCTCAAGGAAATGGGCTTCCGCGAAGCCACACGTGCGGGCGTGTCGATCGGTATCGACGACATGATCATTCCGAAGGAGAAAAATCAGGAAATCAAGTCGGCTCAAGACCAGATCAACGAGGTCGAGAAACAGTACCGCAAGGGTGTCATCACTCCGGGCGAACGCTACAACAAGGTCATCGATATCTGGACGCATTGCACCGACCAGATTTCGAACGTGATGATCAGCACACTGCGCGCGAACCAGGGCAAGAAGGAATTCAATCCAGTCTTCCTCATGGTTGATTCCGGTGCTCGTGGTAACAAGGCGCAGGTCCGCCAGCTCGCCGGTGTGCGTGGTCTGATGGCCAAGCCGTCGGGCGACATTATCGAAAAGCCGATTCTGTCGAATTTCCGCGAAGGATTGACAGTGTTGGAATACTTCATTTCGACGCACGGTGCTCGAAAGGGTCTGGCCGACACGGCGCTGAAGACGGCGGACTCAGGTTACATGACCCGCAAACTCGTCGATGTTTCGCAGGATGTGATCATTCGTGAAATCGATTGCGGCACCACGAACGGCATCTGGGTGAGCGCCATTTCTGAGGGCGAAGATGAAGTCGTAAAATTGAGTGAACGACTCGTCGGTCGTGTCTCCTGCGATGACATTCAGGATCCGAGTGACCTGCAGACGACCTTGGTTCAGGCGAATCAGGAAATTGACGAAGTCATTTCGAAGCGCGTCGACGCCTCCGGTGTTGAACGCGTCAAGATTCGATCAGTGCTGACGTGCGAAACCAAACAAGGTATTTGTGCGAAGTGCTACGGTCGCAATTTGGCGACGGGCGGTTCGGTGAAGCTCGGCGAAGCGATTGGTATCATTGCCGCGCAGTCCATCGGCGAGCCCGGCACTCAGCTCACCATGCGTACGTTCCATATCGGTGGAACCGCGCAGGGCATGTTCAAGCAGCCGCAAATCAAGTCGAAGCACGACGGTGTCGTGAATTACATGGATTTGCGCCTGGTTCAGCTCGACGAGCAGAATTGCATCGTGCTGAACAAAAACGGTTCGATTCAAATCGTCGGCGATGACGGCCGCGAATTGGAAACGCACAACCTCGTGATCGGCTCGGTGATCTCGGTCGCCGACGGTGGCGAGGTGAAGAAGGGTCAGTCGTTCGTCCAGTGGGATCCTTACAACGTGCCGATTCTTTCGGAGAAAGCGGGTAAGGTGAAGTTCCACGACATCATTGAAGGTGTGACGATGAAATACGAGGCGGACCAGGCCACCGGTCAGGAAGCTCTGGTCATCATCGAACACAAAGAAGACCTGCATCCGCAAATCATCATTGAGGACAAGGACGGTACGCCGCTGGCGAACTATCCGATCCCCTCGGGTGCGCACGTTGTCGTCGACGAAGGTGACAAGATTGTTGCCGGCACGTTGATGGCCAAGACGCCGCGGAAGACGTCCAAGACCAAGGACATCACCGGCGGTTTGCCGCGTGTCGCTGAATTGTTCGAAGCCCGCCGGCCGAAGGATGCTGCGGAAATCTCGAAGATCGACGGCATCGTGGACTTCGGCGCGAGCGTTCGTGGCAAGCGTTGCATTGTCATTCGCGATCCGCAGAGCGGACTGGAAGAGGAACACCTCGTGGCGATCGGTAAGCATGTCATCGTCTTCAAGGGCGACTTTGTGCGCAAAGGACAGCAGCTCACTGAAGGTCCAATTGATCCGCATGAGATTCTTGAGATCTGTGGACCGCAGGAACTCCAGGAACATCTCGTCAACGAGGTGCAGGAAGTTTATCGCCTCCAAGGTGTGACGATTAACGACAAGCACATCGAGATCATCGTGCGCCAGATGCTCCGCAAAGTGCGGATCACCGAGCCTGGTGACACGGTCTTCCTGTGGGGCGAGCAGATCGACAAGATCGAATTCGAACGCGAGAACGAACGCGTTGAGAAGATGGGTGGCAAGCCGGCCGAAGCGCAGCCTGTATTGCTCGGCATTACCAAGGCCTCGCTCGAAACCGAGAGCTTCCTCAGCGCCGCGTCCTTCCAGGATACGACGCGTGTTCTCACCGAAGCCGCAACCATGGCGAAGCAGGATCAACTGCGCGGGTTCAAGGAAAACGTGATCATGGGTCACATCATTCCTGCCGGAACTGGTTTTGATCTCCATCGCAAACTGCACATTCATCCGCTGGTCGAGCTCGAACCCGAGCCATTGGTGGAAGAAGAGATCGAAGAAACAGCCGCTCCTCAGCCTCTTTTAGGCTGAGTGAGCGATTGACGAAAAATTTTTTCAATTACCAGTTGCCAGCTTAAAGACCTTTGATAACATCCGCGCTCCATTTCCCCTGAAACAGGGGCAATGGCGTGTCAGTAAAAGAAAAAGCCAATGCCGACAATCAACCAGTTAGTTCGAAAAGGGCGCAGCAAGGTCCGGTTGAAATCAAAATCACCGGCGCTCGCGGGCAATCCTTTTCGTCGGGGTGTTTGCGTGCAAGTGATGACCCGCACGCCGAAGAAGCCAAACTCCGCGATGCGGAAGGTGGCGAAGGTGCGACTCACCAACGGGTATGAAGTCATTGCTTACATACCCGATGAAGGTCACAACCTGCAGGAACACTCCATTGTGTTGGTTCGTGGTGGTCGTGTGAAGGATTTGCCCGGCGTGCGCTATCATATCGTGCGCGGGAGTCTCGACGCGGCCGGTGTCGAAAAGCGCCGCGTGAGTCGGTCCAAGTATGGTGTCAAGCGGCCCAAGGCGGCAGCCGCAAAGTAATAGGCCAATAAGAATTTTGTAGAATATGTCCCGACGTCGCAGAGCAGTATTACGTCCAGTTGCTGAAGACGCTAAATTCCATAGCTCCACGGTGACCACCCTCGTGAACACCGTGATGAAAGATGGAAAGAAAAGCGTCGCCCAGCGGCTTGTTTATGGCGCATTCGATCGGATTGCCGAAAAAAATCCGGGGACAGACCCGCTCGAAGTATTCCAACGAGCTGTGGACAACGCGAAACCTCGCCTCGAAGTGAAGGCGCGCCGGGTAGGTGGCGCCACTTACCAGGTGCCGATGGAAGTACCGGCACGCCGCCAGTTGGCGCTGGCCTTGCGCTGGATGGTCAACTTTGCGGATTCCCGCAAGGGTGTGCCGATGCAGGACGCCTTGGCGACTGAGATTTTGGAAGCCTTTCAAGGGCAGGGTAACGCGATTCGGAAACGGGACGAAGTGCACAAGATGGCGCAAGCCAACAAGGCCTTCGCTCATTTCCGTTGGTAGGACACAGCAAACAGGTTTGGCGCCCCGAGAGCCGAGTTTTTCGGGGCGTTTTAGTCTCTTTTAATGTAGATGCACGAAGTTAACACATCTTTGAATTCGTCGGAGCGCCAGTTCCCCATGGAGCGGACGCGGAACATTGGTATCGCCGCGCACATCGATGCGGGCAAGACGACGACGACAGAGCGGATCCTTTTTTACACCGGCCTGATCCACAAGATTGGTGATGTGGATGATGGCAATACGGTGACCGACTGGATGTCGCAGGAAAAGGAGCGCGGCATCACGATTACCTCGGCGGCGGTGACATGCTTCTGGAAACAGAAGCAGGAGGAGGGGGTCGTCAAGTTGTTCGGTGATATCGACCAGCGCATCAACATCATTGACACTCCAGGCCATGTTGATTTTACGGCGGAGGTCGAACGTTCCATGCGTGTTTTGGACGGCGCGGTCGCGGTTTTTTGCGGAGTCGCTGGTGTGCAGCCGCAATCGGAGACAGTTTGGCGGCAGGCGACAAAATATAAGGTGCCCCGCATCGCGTTCGTCAACAAGATGGATCGCACGGGAGCGAATTTTCAGAATGCGCTGGAGGACATGCGCAAGAAGTTGGGGGCCTACGCTTTTCCAATATATTTGCCGATCGGTGCGGAAGACAATCTCGCTGGCTTGATTGACGTCGTTAATCAGAAGGCGTTGATCTGGGGGCCGGGCGACGTGCAGAACGAAGGTCTGAAATATGACATCACGGACGTTCCCGCCGAGATGAAGGAAGAGGCCGAAGCGGCGCTGAAGGAACTCGTCAATGCGGTCGCCAATAAAGATGACGCGATTGCGGAGCTCGTTTTGGAAGACAAGCCGGTGCCGGCGTTGGATCTGAAAGCTGCCATCCGTCGGTTAACTTGCAACCTTCAGCTCGTTCCGGTGATGTGCGGGTCCGCCTTCAAGAAGAAAGGCGTTCAACCGCTCGTTGACGCGGTCATCGACTACCTTCCGTGTCCGCTGGATATTCCGCCGGCTAAGGGGCACGTGCCTGGTACCGAAGATGAAGCAATCGTTGAAGCCAGTGACGAAAACAAATTCTGCTCGCTGGCGTTCAAGCTTTGGACGGATCCGTATGCGGGCAAGCTCGTCTTCTTCCGGGTCTATTCCGGCCGCTTGAAGAAGGGTGACACAATCTACAATCCTCGCACGCGCAAACGTGAACGCGTCAGCCGTCTGATGATCATCCAAGGTGGCGAACGTAAAGACGTTGATTTCGCTTTTTCGGGTGATATCGCGGCCTTGGTTGGTCTGCGAAACATTACGACGGGCGACACGCTTTGCGATGAGTCCTTCGATATCTCGCTTGAGCCGCCGACCTTCCCGGAGCCGGTCATCAGCATGGCAGTTGAGCCGAAGACGAAGGCGGATCGCGACAAGATGTCGGAAGGTTTGCAGCGCCTCGCTGAGGAAGATCCTACTTTTCGTTGCTTTACCAACGAGGAAACCGGCCAGTTGATTATTGCCGGGATGGGTGAGCTCCACTTGGAAATCATCATCGACCGCCTGAAGCGCGAATTTAAGGTGGAAGCCAATGTGGGAGCCCCGCAGATCGCTTATCGTGAAACGATTACCAGTCCGGCAGACGGTGAAGGCAAGTTTATCCGACAGTCGGGTGGTCGCGGTCAATATGGCCACGCCTGCATCAAGGTGGAACCCAACGAACGCGGCAAGGGTATCGAAGTTGAGAACAAGATCGTCGGCGGTGCCATCCCCAAGGAATACATCCCTGCTGTAATTGCTGGTATTCAGGAAGCGATCGCCGGCGGTGTTTACGCCGGGTATCAGGTCATCGATATCAAGGTTCAGGTCGTTGATGGTTCGTTCCACGAAGTGGATTCCAACGAACTCGCGTTCAAGATGGCGGGTATTTTCGCGCTGAAAGAAGCATTTAAAAACGCCAATCCGATTCTTTTGGAGCCGGTGATGAAAGTGGAAGTCACGACACCCGGTGAATACCAAGGTGATCTGGTGGGTGACATCAGCCGGCGTCGCGGAAACATCCAGAATATCGAAAATAAATCGGGTCAGGTCATCGTCAATGCCAACGTTCCGCTGGCGGAAATGTTTGGTTATGCGACGGCTATCCGCTCGCTTTCCAAAGGGCGCGCTTCCTATTCGATGGAGCCACTGACCTTTGAGCAAGTTCCGTCAAATATTGCGGCAAACATTCTCGATACGGCTGCCAAACGTCCGGCAGCGCGAACCTAAGTTTTATTACCTGTTCTTTGTATGGCACAACAACGCATTCGCATCCGGCTCAAGGCCTACGATCACCGGGTGATCGACCAGTCGGCCCAGGACATCGTGGAAACCGTCAAGCGCACGGGTGCACGGGTGGCGGGGCCGATTCCGCTCCCCACACGCATTGAGCGTTTTACGATGACACGCTCGCCGCACGTGGATAAGAAGTCGCAAGAAACATTCGAGCAACGAACCCATAAGCGTTTGTTGGACATTTTGGAACCCACCGCCAAGACGGTTGATGAGTTGAAGAAACTCAACCTGCCGGCCGGCGTCGACATCACCATCAAGATCTAACGAATTATGCTCGGTTTGATTGGAAAAAAATTGGGGCACTCGCGGGTCTACAATGATCAAGGCGAGGCCGTGCCGGTGACTGTCGTGCTTGCCGGTCCGAATCGTGTTGTGCAGCGCAAGACCGAGGAGAAGGACGGTTACAATTCCGTGCAACTCGGCTTTGACGATCAGAAGGAACAGCGTGTCACCAAGCCGTTGGCCGGCCATTTCAAAAAACACGGAGCACAGGTCACAAAGCGCTTGCGCGAATTTCGGGATTTCCCGTTGGACGTGAAGCCGGGGGACGTGGTTGGGCCGACCGTCTTTACACAGGGTGATTTCGTCGATGCGATCGGGGTCACAAAGGGCCGCGGTTTTGAAGGCGTCATGAAGCGCCATAATTTTCGCGGTGGTGATGCCTCCCACGGCGCCAAGGGCTGGAAGCGCCGTCCGGGTGCCATTGGTCAACGTCTCTTTCCGGGCACCGTCATGCGCGGTATGAAGATGCCGGGTCACATGGGGCAGGTTCGCCGCACCGTTCAAAACCTCGAGGTGGTTCGCGTGTTGGAGCAGGACAACGTGCTGTTGATCAAGGGGAGCATTCCCGGCGCTGAAGGCGATTACGTGATCATTCGTGCCGCCAAGAAGAAACAGAAGCCGGCTGCCGCTGCAGCCAAGAAATAACGAGGGAATCGCGACATGAAGATTCAAGTGATAGATTTGAGCGGCAAACCTCAGGGCGAAGTGGAAGTCCCGTTTGTCGTAATTGAAAACGCCAAGGGCACCCAGGCGGTGCTTGATACGGTTGTTGCTTTTCGCGCCGCGCAACGAAGTGGAACCGCTTGCACTAAGACCGCTGGCGAGGTGGCCGGGAGCAACAAGAAGCCGTTTCGCCAAAAGGGAACTGGTCGCGCTCGGGCTGGTTCGAACCGCTCGCCGATCTGGCGTGGTGGTGGCGTCGTATTCGGCCCGCGTCCTCGTAGTTACGCGAAAAAGGTCAACACGAAGGTTCGTAAGCTGGCCTTGCGAAAGGCTCTCGGTGAACGAATTCGCATGGGTGACGTGGTTGTGGTCGACGACTTGAAGGTCAGTGCAGCCAAGACGAAGGAAGTGATCGGTATTCTGGATTCGCTCGAATTGAACTGCACGACACTTTTCGTTTCCGGAGATGTGGACCGCTCGCTATATTTGGCGGCTCGCAACATTCCGTACGTGGAGGTCACGTCGGCGGATTTGTTGAACACCTACCAGGTGTTGCGCCCGGATAAACTCGTGGTTTCACGGGCGGCCCTGGAAAAGATTGGCCAACGCATCAACGGAACGAAGTAATGAACGCTTTTGATATCATCAAGACAGTACGCGTGACCGAAAAGGGCGCACGGCAGTCGGAATCCTACAACGCCTACACCGTTGTCGCGGATCGTCGTGCCAGCAAGCCTCAGATCCGGCGGGCAGTGGAAGAACTGTTTAAGGTCAAGGTTGTGCGGGTGAATACGATGAACGTTTCGGGTAAGGCGCGGCGCAAGAATACCAAGGCGCCCGGGTTCACGTCGGACTGGAAAAAAGCCATTGTGACCTTGAAGGAAGGCGACGCAATCAACCTGGCATAAGTTATGGCAGTCAAGACATTCAGACCCCTGACCCCCTCGCTGCGCTACAAGACGGTTTCGTCTTTTGCGGACATCACGAAGAGCCGTCCGGAAAAGCGATTGGTCACCACCCGGCGTCGCACTGGCGGACGCAACAGCTATGGTCGCATTACCGCGCGGGCAATTGGTGGCGGTCACAAGCAAAAGATTCGCAATGTGGATTTCCGTCGCAACAAGCACGGAGTCGAAGCTTCGGTGATCGCGATCGAATACGATCCGATTCGTTCGGCACGGCTCGCCTTGTTGGAATACAAGGACGGCGAAAAGCGTTACATCCTGGCACCGGTCGGTGTTACGGTTGGCGCCAAATTGATGAGCGGGCCGCAAGCCTCGGCGGAGCCGGGAAATCACCTTCCGCTCAAGCTCATTCCGATGGGCATCGTGGTGCACAATGTGGAACTGATTCCTGGCAAAGGCGGACAGATGGTACGTTCGGCCGGATCCGGTGCCACGTTGATGGCGCGCGACGAGGGCTACGCACAATTAAAGCTGCCCTCCGGCGAAATTCGCAAGGTTCACGAAGATTGTTCGGCGACGATCGGACAGGTTGGAAATGCCGAGCACGAAAATGTGGTTCTCGGTAAGGCCGGTCGGAATCGCTATCTCGGTCGCCGTCCACTCACGCGCGGCATGGTCCGCAACCCGGTGGATCATCCCAACGGTGGTGGTAACGGCAAATCGAAGGGCGGTGGCGGTCGCCAACACTTGGTGACTCCTTGGGGTGTGCCGACAAAAGGTCACAAGACCCGGCCACGTTACAAAGATTCCAACAAGTACATCGTTGTCCGCCGCGACGGACGGGTAATGAAACGCAAGTAATCTGAGATTTTATGGGCAGATCCATTAAGAAAGGTCCGTTTGTCGATCCTTCCCTGCAAAAGAAGATCGATAAGTTGAACGAGACGAAGTCCAAGAAGCCGATCAAGACTTGGTCGCGCCGCTCGATGGTGACGCCTGATTTTGTCGGGCACACCGTCAACATCCATAACGGCAAAATCTTTCAGCCGGTTTACATAACCGAAAACATGGTGGGCCATAAACTCGGCGAATTCGCGCTGACCCGGACGTTCAAGAAACACGGATCGCATACCGCCAAAGCCGAAAAGAAATAGTCCATGGAAATCAAAGCCATCACTCGCAACGTCCGGATGTCCGCGCAAAAGGTGCGGGAAGTTACCCGGCAAATTCAGGGTTTGCCCGCGTTGCAAGCCCAGGCCGTGTTGGCCGTGGTTCCGCGCAAGTCGGCGCATTTTGTCGCCAAGACTTTGAAGTCGGCGCTCGCCAATGCCGAGAACAACAACAATTTGAATCCAGCCAGCCTGCGCGTGAGCGAAGCGGTGGCGTTGACCGCTCCGACGATGAAACGGTTCACGCCCAAGGCGCGGGGTTCTGCTGGTCCGATTTTGAAACGTTCCAGCCACATCAAGATCGTTCTTTCAGACGAATAGAATTATGGGCCAGAAGACCAACCCGATCGGATTGCGAATCGCCGTCAACAAGGACTGGCGTTCCAAGTGGTACGCCGCCAAGAAGGAATTCGGCACTCTGCTTGCCGAGGACCAAAAGATTCGCGCAATCCTGAAGAAGAAGCTTGAAGCGGCGTCGGTGCCGAAAGTCGTGATCGAACGCGCTGCGACGCGGTGCCGGATCACGATTTATACGGCTCGCCCTGGTGTGGTTATTGGCCGCAAAGGTACGGAAATCGACAAGCTGAAGGAAGAGCTCAGCCGGTTGACCGGGAAAGAAATCTACGTCGACATATTTGAAATCAAGCAGCCGGAGACCGACGCACAATTGGTGGCAGAGAATGTCGCCCTGCAGTTGGAACGGCGGGTCAGTTTCCGCCGGGCCATGAAAAAAGCGCTGCAAACCGCAATCGATTTCGGCGCGGAAGGGATTAAGATCCGTTGCGCCGGTCGACTCGGTGGTGCTGAGCTTTCTCGCGTTGAGTCGTATCACGAAGGACGCGTTCCCTTGCACACGCTGCGCGCCAACATTGACTACGGTTTCGCCGAAGCCAACACGATGGCTGGCAAACTCGGTGTCAAATGCTGGATCTGCAAAGGCGAAGACAAGCCGAGCAAGAAGAAGCCCGCCGCGGCTGCAGCCACAGAATAACCATTACCGAAGATTAGATCGCCATGCCATTGCAACCAGCAAGAGTCAAATATCGGAAGATGCAGCGCGGGAACCGCTCCGGCGTTGCCACGCGCGGGAATTCCGTCGCGTTTGGGGAGTACGGACTGCAAGCGTTGGAGCGTTGCTGGCTCGATACGAAGCAGATTGAAGCCGCCCGTGTTGCGATTAACCGCCACATGAAGCGCCGGGGTAAGGTCTGGATTCGCGTGTTTCCTGACAAGTCGTTCACGAAGAAACCCTTGGAAGTCCGAATGGGCACCGGTAAGGGCCCCTTGGAATCCTGGGTTGCCGTGATCAAGCCGGCGACCGTCCTTTTTGAAGTGGACGGTGTACCGGAAGCGATTGCCCGCGAAGGGATGCGTCTGGCCGCCACCAAGTTGCCGATGCGCACACGATTTGTTACCCGACACCAGCACAGTTGACCGAGAGCAACCGTATGAAGATGGAAGAACTTAAAGAGAAGACGATGCCCGAGCTGGTTGCCAAAGGCCGGGAATTGCGCCAGGAGCTGTTTAACTTGCGGCTCCAGAAGGCGACCAGCCAGTTGGAAAATCCGGCGCGTATGCGCCTGTTGCGCCGCGATATCGCGCGGGTTGAAACACGAATTTCCGCGCTGCGTCGTCAGCCGGCAACCAACTAAGATTTACAAATATGTCCGATAACCAGCAGCAAGAAGCCACCCCGGCAGCCAAACGGGGCATCCGCAAAGAGCGCGTCGGTGAAGTCATCTCCAGCAAGATGAACAAGACCATCGTGGTGCGGGTGGAGCGTCGTTTTCCTCATCCGCGATGGGGCAAGGTCGTCACGGCCTACTCGCGCTTTTACGCTCACGACGAGAAGAATGAGGCACGAATCGGCGATCGCGTCCGGATCATGGAAACCCGTCCGCTTTCAAAGACCAAGCGCTGGCGGTTGGTGTCGGTGGTGGAACGCAATGAAGAAGCGGCTGCGGCCGTCGGTTGAAAGGACTGAATAGCCATGTTGCAAATCAGATCAATTTTGGATGTTGCCGACAACACAGGCGCAAAGCGCGCAGCCGCGATTGGCGTGCTGGGTCGGAATCAGATGTATGCGCATGTTGGCGATGTCATCAAGGCACACATCAAGGAAGCCACTCCGGACGGGTCGGTAAAAAAGGGCGAAGTTGTGAACGCTGTGGTGGTGCGCACCCGCAAAGCGATCCGGCGGTCCGACGGTTCCTATCTTCGCTTTGATTCCAACGCCATTGTCATTATCGACAAGGAAAACAACCCGCGCGGCACGCGTATCTTTGGTCCGGTGGCGCGCGAACTCCGCGAAAAGCGGTTCATGAAAATCATTTCACTGGCCCCTGAGGTCCTCTGACGCCATGGCAAAGTTTGCAAATCGACACGTAAAAAAGGGTGACGAGGTCTACGTCATCTCCGGTGCTCACAAGAGCCGGGAAAAGAAGGGCAAGATCATTGAAGTCCTGACGAAGAAGGATCGTGTGATTGTTGAGGGTTTCAACATGATCAAGAAGCACCTTCGCAAAAGTCAGGATCACCCGGAAGGCGCCATCATTGAGCGCGAGGGCAGCATTCACATTTCGAACGTGATGCGGGCAGACCGTTTCGAAGCCCGGACGGCTCGAAAGAAGGGTGCACAAGCTTGAACGAGAAAGTGACTCAGCGGATATGAAAGCGAGACTTTTTGAAAAGTATCAACAGCAGGTGAAGCCCGCGCTTGTCGAAAAGCGTGGCTATAAGAACGTGCACCAAGTGCCGCGGATGGAGAAGATCGTCGTCAACATGGGCGTTAGCTCCTTGCTGGAGAAGACGGCGGTAGAAGATGCCGCGAAGGACCTTGGCATCATCACAGGCCAGAAGCCAGTGATCTGCAATTCCCGGAAAAGCATCGCGACGTTCAAATTGCGCAAAGGCCAGCCGGTGGGTTGCCGGGTGACGTTGCGCCGTGATCACATGTATGAATTCTTTGACCGCTTGGTCAGTGCTGCCTTGCCGCGCATTCGTGATTTTCGTGGCATCTCGCGGCGCGCCTTTGACGGACGCGGGAATTATTCCCTGGGTGTTTCTGATCAGAGCATCTTTCCGGAAATCGAACTTGATAAAGTAAAGCGGCAACAAGGCATGGATATCACGATCGTCACGTCAGCCGGATCGGACGAGGAAGCCTTCGACTTGTTGAAATTGATGGGCATGCCGTTTGCCGAAAAATAGATTTTAGTTATGGCCAAGAAATCCTGGATGGAACGGAACAAGAAGCGCACCGAACTCGCGAAGAAGTACGCTGAGAAGCGGGCGGAACTGAAGGCCAAGGGCGACTACCTTGGGCTAGCGAAACTGCCGCGCAATTCGAGCCCGGTGCGGATCGTTAATCGGTGCCGTATTACGGGTCGTCGCCGCGCCTACATGCGCAAGTTTGGATGCTCGCGTTTGACGTTTCGTGAAGCGGCGCTGAACGGACTGATTCCGGGCGTCACCAAGGCCAGCTGGTAAAGTTTGAACTGAAGAAAGATATGGATCCCATTGCCGACATGCTCACCCGCATCCGCAACGCCCAGCAGGCGCACCTGCCGCGTGTCGAGATGCCGCATTCGAAGTTGAAGGAAAACATTGCCACTATTTTGAAGGCGGAAGGCTACGTCAACGATGTCAGCACGTCGGGCGATAAGATCAAGACACTGACCGTCGTTTTGAAGTATGCCGGTCGTCGCGGCGTCATCGAAGGCTCGAAACGGATTAGCCGTCCTGGCCTTCGCCGTTACGCCAACAGCACGGAATTGCCGCGGGTTCGCGGTGGTCTGGGTGTGGCGATCATGACGACATCACGCGGTGTGATGTCCGCGCGGGAAGCGCGCAAACAGAATGTCGGCGGCGAAGTGTTGTGCTTCGTCTGGTAAAACTCTGAGAAGAAGAATTTATGTCCCGAATTGGTAAACAACCGGTCAAGATTCCCGCCAAAGTGAAGGTGGAAATCAAGGGCCGCGAATGCTCGGTTGAAGGACCCAAGGGCAAGTTGAAACTCACGCTGCCGCCGCGCACCAGTGCGAAGGTTGAGGGCGAGCAGATTCTCGTCAGCCGCGCCGGTGATGCTCCGGAGTCTCGCGCCATGCACGGGCTGGCCCGTTCGTTGGTCAACAACATGGTGGTGGGTGTCAGCGCTGGTTTTGTGAAGCGCCTCGAGATCAATGGGGTCGGTTTCAAAGCCGCTGTTCAGGGCAAGAACGTGAATCTCAATCTCGGTTATTCCCACCCGATCAATTATGCCATTCCGGATCAGGTGAAGGTGACGGTGGAAGATAACACGAAGTTGACGATTGAAGGCCCCGACAAAATGTTGGTCGGCAAGGTGGCATCGGAAATTCGTTCGTATTATCCGCCGGAACCGTACAAGGGTAAAGGCGTCAAATACGCGGACGAAGTTATTCGCCGCAAGGAAGGCAAGACGGTTCAGTAATGTCGGTAATTGCCAGGCACTAAGTCAGAAAGAACATGAAATCGGAAAAGAAGAAGGAACTGTTGCAGAAGCGTCGCTGGCGAATTCGCAAGCAGGTGACGGGAACGGCGGAGCGTCCTCGCATGAGCGTCCGCTTCACCGGTCAACATATCTACGTGCAATTCATCGACGACGGTGCCGGCAAGACTCTGGCGGCGGCTTCCACCCGCAACAAGTCCGTGCACGAGGGCGGTCCCGTTGCGGCAAACATCGCCGGCGCCCAGCGCATCGGTGCCATCGCGGCGGAGCAGGCCAAGAGCCAGGGTATCACGCAGGTCGTTTTCGATCGCAGTGGGGCGCGTTTTCACGGCAAGGTCAAGGCGTTGGCGGATGCAGCGCGTGAGGCCGGCCTCAAATTTTAAAATCTGGAGAACACATCGTGGCAGAAAAGAATGATCGTAATCGTGGCCCAGGCGGCCCTGGCGATGGCCGGGGGCCGGGGCGTGGTGCCGGACGTGGACAACGCCGGGGACCTCGTTCGGGCGGAGATGACACCGGGTTTTTCGACAAACCGGCGGAAGAGTTGAGCGAGAAGGTGGTTTTCATCAATCGCTCCGCCAAAGTCGTCAAGGGTGGTCGCCGCTTCAGTTTCAGTGCCCTCGTGGTGGCGGGTGACCGCAAAGGCCGCGTCGGCGTTGGCTTGGGCAAAGGCGCAGAAGTTTCCGAAGCCATCCGCAAGGGCGGCGACGTCGCCCGGCGCAGCATGGAACGTGTGTCCCTCATGGACACCACGATTCCTCACGAGATTTATTCGACGTTCTGTGGCGCCAAGATTCTTTTGCGCCCGGCGTCGCCGGGAACCGGCGTCATCGCCGGGAAGACGGTGCGCGCGGTATTGGATGCGGCGGGCGTCCGAAATGTGCTTTCAAAATCGCTTGGTTCCAAGAACCCGGCCAATGTTGTCAAGGCGACCATTGCTGCGTTGCGACAACTCCGGTTGCGGGAGGACATTTACACCGATCGCGGGATTCCGATGCGTAAACCTGAACCTCAGGCAGTCGCCTGATCATTTGAAGACTTACCATGCGTTTACATACACTTAAACCGCGTGCGGGTTCGCGACATCGGCGCAAGCGTCTGGGTCAGGGCGAGTCCAGTGGGCGTGGCAAAACTGCCGGTCGTGGCGGAAAGGGCCAGTCGGCTCGTTCGGGTTCTTCCATTCGTGTTGGCTTCGAAGGCGGTCAAATGCCGCTCATTCGCCGCATACCAAAACGTGGTTTCAACAACAAGCGTCACGCGACACGCTATGTTGGGGTGAACCTGGAATCGTTGAACCGCTTTGAGGCGGGTGCAACGGTCGATGCCGAGGGACTCCGCAAGGCGGGCCTGGCTTCGGGGCCGGTTAAGCTCGTAAAGATTCTTGGCGATGGCGAACTTAAGCACAAGTTGACAGTGCGCGCGCATGCGTTCAGTGCTGCGGCGCGCAGCAAGATCGAAGGCTTGGGCGGCACATGCGAAGTCATTGCCGCGGCTGCGCCCGCGAAAGAGAAGTAATCCGCTGATTCGCGTACGCCGTCATGTTTGCCAAGTTCATCAACACCTGTGCCAATTGCTTCAAGATCCCTGAACTGAGGGGGCGCATCTTGTTCACGTTGGGAACCTTGGCAATCTGCCGTTTAATCGCGATTGTCAGCATACCTGGTCTGGATGCGAGTGCGTTAAAGGATTGGGTTGCCGCGAATAGCAACAGTGGTGCGGGCGGCATGCTGGATCTTTACAGCATGTTCACCGGAGGTGCATTGCTTAAATGTGCGGTGGGTGGCTTGGGCATCATGCCCTACATCAGCGCCACGATTATCATCCAGTTGTTGACTGCGGTGCTTCCGGGGCTGAGCAAGTTGTCCCGCGAAGAAGGTGGCCGAGCCAAGATTGTCCAATACGGTCGATATCTTACGGTCATACTTTGCTTGGGTCAGGGGTTGGTGATGGCAATTGGTTTTGAAAATCCGGGAGCCATCATTCAAGGATTTACGGGCCATTTGGTACAATTCGCACCCGAACACATTTGGTGGTATCGGATTCAAACCGTCTTGGTCCTCACCACCGGGACTCTGCTTTTGATGTGGCTGGGTGAGCAAATTACGGAACGCGGTGTTGGCAACGGTGTTTCCTTGGTGATCACAATCGGCATCATTGCGCGCTTTCCGCAGGCGCTCGCTCTCACGATTGACATGTTTAAACCGAAGGGCGACGCCGAAGCGCAGTTCCATCTTTTCCACGGAATTGCTTTCGCCGTTCTACTCGTTGCGGTCGTCGCGGGCGTAGTGGCAATTACTCAGGCACAGCGCAAGATACCTGTTCAATATGCGCAGCAGACACGCGGTCGTCGCGTCTATCAAAGCGGTAGTTCGTTCATGCCGTTGCGCGTCATTTACGCCGGTGTGATGCCGATCATTTTTGCCAGTGCTCTGCTGATGTTCCCGCAGAAGATTCTGGATTACGCTGGCCGTATCTTCAGTATGCCGTCCTTGATTCAAATTGGGAATCAGCTGCAAGCGGGGCACGCACTACATCTGATTGTTTACGGGGTGTTAATTTTGTTTTTCAGTTATTTTTGGGTGGCGACTCAATTCAATGAAGTGCAGATCGCTGATGATCTTAAGAAATACAACGGCTATATACCTGGCGTGCGTCCCGGCAAGTCCACCAGTGATTTTCTGCACAACACCATGAGTCGGATCACACTGGCAGGTTCCATATTCCTGATCGCCATCGCCATTGTTCCCGAGCTGCTCTATATGTCGATGAACGTGCCTTACCAGGTTGCGTCTTTCTTCGGCGGCACCAGTTTGTTGATTGCGGTGGGTGTGATGCTGGACACAATGCGCCAGATGGAATCGCACCTGTTGATGCGCCACTATGATGGCTTTTTGAAGAAGGGCCGGCTGAAAGGGCGTTTCTAGGCCAATTTGATCGGGCGCCCGTTGCCTGTCCTTGTGTGAGTTCATCAAGCATCATTCTCAAGAACGAACGTGACTTGGAAGCGATGCGGCCGGCCTGCGGTGTGGCCCGGGCGGTGTTGGATGACGTGACCGCGATGATCCAGCCGGGACTCACGACTCGCGAAATCGACCGGTTCGCGGCTGAGCGAATTCGCAGTTACGGGGCTCGCAGTGCTTTTTTGGGATACAGAAATTATCCCTGTAATGTCTGTATCTCGGTGAATGACGAAGTCGTTCACGGCCTGGCCGGTGATCGGCGAGTATCCTTTGGTGACATCGTGAGTGTGGATGTCGGTGTTCTTTACAACGGTTTTGTTGGTGACAATGCACGGACGGTGTCCGTGGGTGGTTGCGATGCGGCAGCCCAGGCATTGCTCGATGTCACCGAACAATCGCTTTACGAAGGTATTTCTGAAGCGGTTCCAGGCAAGCGCGTGGCGGATATTTCGCGTGCGATTCAGCAGCACGTCGAAAAAAACGGCTTCAGCATCGTTCGGGAATATGTCGGTCATGGTGTCGGGCGATCGGTTCATGAAGCCCCTGAAGTGCCGAACTTTGTCGACGAACGGCGAAGCTCACCATTGCTGAAGGCCGGGATGACATTGGCAATTGAGCCCATGGTGAACGCCGGAAAACCCGGTACAAAAACATTAAATGATGGCTGGACAGTGCTGACTGTGGATGGTTCACTTTCCGCCCATTTTGAGCATACGATTTTGGTAACGACGGGGGAACCCGTCATTCTGACATGCCCGGAAATGATGCCATCGAGCTTGCGGGCGTAGTGATCGAGACATTGCCGGCGGGGCGATACCGAGTGCAGTTGACAAATGGACATCGGGTAGTCGCCCGGGTGGTTATGCGGCAACAGGTTGAATTTGGGCCGATTGCGGTTGGTGATCAGTTGTTAATGGCGGTCAGTCCCAGCGACATGTCGCAGGGTGTGGTCAGAAAGATTTTAGAACGAAAGACTTAACATGAAAGTTCGAGCGTCAGTCAAAAAGCTGTGTGAGCATTGCAAAGTGATCCGTCGCCGTGGCGTGATTCGTGTGATCTGCTCCGCCAACCCCCGGCATAAACAGCGGCAAGGCTAATCCTGAGAGCATATGGCACGTATTATTGGTGTAGACATTCCTGGCGAAAAGCGCATCGACATTGCGCTGCGATACATTTACGGAATCGGCCCGGTTAACGCCGTGGAGATTCTTGAGCGCGCGGAGATTCAGCCCTCCACTCGAGCAAAGGACCTGACCGAACAGCAGCTCGCCCAGATCGTGCACGTGATCCAGGACGGCAAGTACGTCATCGAAGGTGATCTGCGCCGGGAACAGCAGATGAATTTGAAGCGGCTCCAGGCGATCAAGTGCTATCGGGGCATTCGCCATATCCGGAGTCTCCCCGTCCGCGGTCAACGTACCTCCACCAACGCCCGCACCCGGAAGGGACCGCGTAAGACGGTCGGCGTGCAACGGAATCCCAACGCCAAGACCGGCATTCACTAATTTATTAACGCTGTCGAACGTATGTCCGAAGAAACGAAAAAGCCCGCCGCTGAAGCTCAACCAGAAAAAGAGAAGCCGGCGAAGTCCGCCGCCAAGGCTTCCCGCAAGCCAGCCACTGAGACTCCTGCTGCGCCGGAGGGAATTGCCCCCGCGTCGGCAGCCGCGCCAACTGCCGCCGAACTGCTCGGCGAAGATGTTGGTGCCCGGAAGATCATCAAGGCCAAGGGCTCGAAGAATGTTTCCTCGGGTCTGGCCACCATTTTGGCGACGTTTAACAACACGCTGGTTTCGATCACTGACATGCAGGGGCAGGTGATTGCCTGGTCGAGCGCGGGGCGCATGGGTTTCAAGGGCTCGCGCAAAAGCACCGCCTTCGCGGCTCAACAAGTTGCCCAGGATGCGGCCCGCCAGGCGATGTCCCACGGGATGAAGGAAGTTGAAGTGCGGGTCAAAGGTCCAGGCTCCGGCCGTGAGTCTGCCATCCGTGCCTTGCAGGCGGTGGGGCTGGATATCACCTGCATCAAGGATGTGACGCCGGTGCCTCACAACGGTTGCCGCCCTCGCAAAAAGCGCCGCGTCTAGTCGGAAAACGAATGGCATCGCTAATAACAAATTTGGAAATTTAAAGTATGGCTCGTTATACAGGTCCCCGCGTTCGCATCAGCCGACGTTTCAATACGCCGATCTTTGGTCCGTCAAAGTATCTCGAGCGGCGCAGTTATCCGCCGGGCGTCCACGGCCCGCGCTCCCGCCGGAAGCTCACCGAGTACGCTCTCGGTTTGTTCGAGAAGCAGAAGATGCGTTACTACTACGGCCTGTTGGAAAAGCAGTTCCGCGGTGTCTACAAGCGCGCGATTCGCAAACGCGGTGTGACGGGCGAACTCATGTTGCAGATCCTCGAGGCTCGCTTGGACAACGTGGTATTTCACCTGGGCTTCGGCAGCACGCGCCCGGCGGCCCGCCAAATGGTCGCGCACGGTCATGTGTTGGTGAATGGTCGCAAAGTGACCATTCCTTCCTACGCGCTCAAGGTGAACGATGTGGTGGAAGTTCGCGATTCCAGCGTGTCGCGGCAGATGGCGAATCGCAGTTTGGAGATGTCCACCAGCCGCGCCGTTCCGGATTGGTTGTCCTTGAACAAGGATGCCTATCGCGGCGTTGTGATGCGCGTGCCGACGCGTGACGAAATCCAGCCGATCGCCAACGAACAGGCCGTCGTCGAATTTTATTCCCGTTAACCCTGTGCCTCCGGGTGGAGGCGCAACCTCGCAATTATATGGGCGCCCGTTGGAACGGGAAACGAGCAGCAGGCGCCAGATTAAAATTGCACCACTGATACAATACTATGCCAGTACGTTTAGGACGTTTCGAAATGCCCAAGCGCTTGACCAAGGAAGAGTCGAGCGCAACCGACACCTACGCCAAGTTCATCGCCGAGCCCTTTGAAACGGGCTATGGCTATACCATTGGCAATTCCATTCGACGTGTGCTGCTTTCTTCACTGGAAGGTGCCGCGATCACCTCGATCCGCATCGACGGAGCAATGCATGAATTTGCCACCGTTGACGGGGTGGTGGAAGACGTCACGGAGATGGTTTTGAACTTGAAGAAAGTTTTGTTCAAATGCCATGTGCGCGAACCGCAAACGTTGCTTTTGTCGGTTAACAAGGACGGCCCCGTGACCGCCGGTGACATTTCGCTCAATCAAAATGTCGAGATCGTCAACCCCAACCAGCATATCTGCACGCTGGACAAGAAGAAGAAGTTCGACATGGAGCTGGAGATTCGCGTTGGACGCGGCTTCTTCACGGCTGACGAAAACAAAAAGGCGGAACAACCGATTGGTTTGATTCCGATTGATTCCATTTTCTCTCCGGTCACCCGCGTGCGTTACATTGTTGAAAACGCGCGTGTTGGCCAGCGGACCGATTACGACAAACTGAATCTTGAAGTCTGGACCGACGGCCGCATCACGCCGGACGACGCGCTGACTCAAGCCTCCGCGATTCTCCAGCATCATCTGGACGTGTTTGTCGGCTACGACAAGAACGCGGTTGAATTCGAAGAGGTCGAAGACCGCCAGGACGACGAGAAGAGCAAGCTCAAAAAGTTGCTCAACATGAGCGTCAACGAAATCGAACTCAGCGTCCGCGCCGCGAATTGCTTGAACAACGCGAACATCACCACCGTTGGCCAGCTTGCAATGAAGACCGAGGCCGAGATGTTGAAGTATCGCAACTTTGGCAAGAAATCGCTCAACGAAATCAAGGACAAGCTCACTGCCCTCGGCTTGGCGCTCGGCATGAATATCGATGCCGCGCTGCTCGAAGCGCCGAAGGAAGAGATCAAGCTTTAGTCCGCCCGAGAAGAGGTAGTTTATGCGACACTTAAAACGAACCGCCAAGCTGGGCCGCACCGGGGAGCACCGGAACGCCATGCTGGCAAACTTGGTTTGCAGTTTGATCCGACACAAACGGGTGGAGACGACGCTCGCCAAGGCCAAGGCCGCGCGGCCGGTGGCCGAGAAGATGGTCACGCTTGGCAAACGCGGGACGCTCCACTCCCGCCGTCTGGCGACATCGCGGTTGAAATACGCCGACCGTAAGATGCACGCCAGCAAGGACGAGAACGCCAAATTCTGGAAAAACGACGTGATCCGCATTCTCTTCGAGGAAATCGCTCCGACGATGAAGGAGCGCCAGGGTGGTTACACGCGCATCATCAAGCTCGGCCAACGCCGGGGAGATGCGGCGCAGTTGGCCATTTTGGAATGGGTGGATGCTGTCGCTCCGGCTGCTGCCGAGGCTGAAGCTCCAGCAGTTGCAGAAACTGCCGAAGAGAAGAAATAGAGGCTCAACCATTTACGGAATTAAAATGTGACGCCCGCCTGAGCAATCAGGCGGGCTTTTCTTTTAGGAGCTTATGGCTACAGGAACCAGTCAGTCTTTCTCAGCGAATACTGCTCTCAGGCAATGACTCGACTTACACCGTACCCTTGTTGGTTGCTGTCGAAACTGTTAGGGTTTGCTGGTGAATCCGCCATTTTCACAGTTTACCTGGGCTCAACAGGTATTTGCGGTGATTATGTTGGTCTGGTTGCCCTTCGGTATTCCATTCGCACTGATGTTGCGCGCGAGGAATTACGATGATTACTACGCGTTCATGCATCCAGCCAAACAGGGGACTTCTTCTTTTCGGATTGTGTGGAAATACCGGCGTGATTCATCCCGATACATGGCCCTATGTGCGTGGATCGGCGTTGTCGTGTATGCACCCATCAGGATTCTACTGCTCTACCTTGCGGTTACTGGTTTTGTGACACTGGGGTTGGGAGCGGATATGTCTGAAAAAATGTATCGAGGCAGTGGAGCTCCGACGACGTTTGCAGAATTGCAGCACAGGTATGAAACAAACGTAACCGATGAAGTTGGAGCGAATGAACTTGCCGTGATCATTGCCGGCGTCGACACCGTTGACATTGAGAGACTCTACAAGGAGTCGATGGCTATCCTTCGCCGGCCGTGGGGCGTATGGCAATTGCCAACAAAGTTGATTGCCCGGCTTAAAATGTTGCAGGAAGCAAACGCGGGGTTGATCAGTTCAATTATCCATCGCACGAAAGCGGACGGTACTATTCGGGTCCAACTGGATTTTACCAAAGGTGAGGAGATGGACCTGTCGCACTTGAAGTATGTCCGGTGCTGCGCCGAGTTGTTGGTCTTGGACTTCATTTTGAACCTGCGTGACAAGGACCCGGCTGCGGCCGTGAACGATCTCGGCGGATTGCGCTTGTTGGCGCGATATATTGGCGCTGAGCCGATCCTGGTTTCAAAGCTGGTTCATTACGAAATTATCCGTATGTATTGTGACGCAGTGGAGGCCTACACGAGCTTTGCGCATCGAACGACCGGAGATTCTCCGGTGACGATCCGGCAATTGCGGAAGAATATAGCATCGTTGCTCGAGGATGTGCCGATCAACAGTGCCCTGGAGGGAGAGGCCGTATTTGGTCTGGGCATGTTTGACCTTTCCTCTGATCAATTGAATAAAATGTTGATGGCAAAGCGTATCCCAATCGCAAAGGAGAGTTCGGGATACTCGCGAATCTACAGAGCGGTTCGGGGCAAGAACGCGGACCGAATGTTTTTCCTTTCCCGAATGTTGGAGGTACAGCGTGAGATGACGAATTCATGGCCGCGCAGATTGTATCCGACAATGGCTTATGACGCGGCGCATGCGAAGGCAGTGGATTCCGAATATTGGGTCAGCGCCGTCGCGCTTCCGAATTACGATTTCGCCTTCTACCGCGAGGCGCATACGGCAGTTCGACTTCAAACGGCTCAGCTGGCACTCGAGGCGATAACTCATGGCAGATCTCAAGGTCAATCCGGCACGACGGATGGGTCGGATACGCAGCAAAACTCAGCGACCGCGGCTGATCCGTTTTCAGGTTCTTCGTATAAGCGGCGAGAGGTTGGCGATTATGAGTTGATCTATTCGGTGGGGCGAAACCGAATTGACGACACGAAGTCGAGCAGGCCGGGCATTGGTCGATTCGCGGATGATGACGACGGCTTCTATTTGGATGCTCGTAACGGTCAAAGTGGGCCGTTCCACTGAAACACGGCTCCGCTCATGTGGATTAGGTCGGCCAGCGAAACCTCTACTCCTGTCTAATGGCCCGGTAGAAGCGTTGGTTTTGCTTGCTTGAGTCGGGATCGAAGAACAGCTGGGGACTCGAGACGAGCGTGATGTTCGTCAGCGTTGTCCAGGTCGATCCATCGCCCAATGCCGGACGATATTCCACTTGGTACACCGCGCCAATGGGACCGGCGATCGTCACGCCGGCATACATCGCGATGTCAAAATATGTGACCGTCGCGACGTCGCTGATGATCGTATCGTAGATGTTGCTGATTGCGACCGTGTAGGCGCCGGCCTTCGCGTCGTCGACGCTGGAGATGGTATAATTTGCATTGGTGGCTCCGTCGATATTCTGTCCGTTCAATCGCCACTGGTAGGTAATGGGCTGTGACCCATTCGCCAATACAGAGAGCGTGACCGTGCCGCTGGCACTGGTCGTTTGACTTACCGGCTGCGTCAGAATTGCTGGAACCGATCCCGCGTCAATCACGTCGACCACTCGGGTTGTTGGTTCGCCGGCGCCACTTGTGAGGTTAAGGGAAAAGCGGACGGTGCGTGGTTGCGTCAATGGTTGGCTCGCTACGTTATTGAACGTGATGTTCCGCGCAAGAGCCTGGACGCCGTCAGCGGTTGCGGCGGCACTGAAGATCACGAGCAATGGCGAAGTCCCGGAAGTACCGCCGGTAAAGAAGCCGATCAGCATTCCGCTGTACAGAACTTGATTGCCGCTCAAGCCAATCTGTCCGGCGCCGGTGCCCTGATTGACGATGCCCAAGCGATCATCGGGGGTGGCGTTGGCGGTGATGTCGACCGTCAAGGTGCCGCTTTCAAAGTTCGCCGTGCTGCCGTCCACCAGGATTGCCGATGGATCAATCGGCACGGCGCCGGATTCCGCTACGAATTGGGCGGAACCGGGCGACAGGCTGATCGTCGGTTCGGAGGTCGGGTATTGGACCACACCGCGAACGCGTTGAATGTTGCCGGCGTCGGTCGTCTGGTAAACCAGGAGATAGTCGCTGCCAATGTTTGCTAGTGCGGGTCGCCGGTATTTTCCGGTTTCCGGCGCCGTCAGATCGCCCGTCGGTTCGAGCACGGTACCGTTGGCTGTGATACGACTTGAATAAAGATTGGTGCGACCGCTGGTGCGTTGATCTTCCCAAACGACCATGAAATCGCCGCCCTTGCTTGCGATCGCCGGATGCGTCTGGTCGCCGGTCGAGGCGTTGACCAAGACGGAGTTCGTTTCCTGCACGATTCCCAATTCGGTAATGCGGGTTCCAAAAATATTGAAATTGGTTCCGTTGGCACTGCCCTGCCAGACGGCAAAAAATTGATTGGTGCTGGCGACGATGCGCGGCGCCTGTTGTTCGCCAATTACGGAACTCAAAGCAAATCCATCCTGAGTCTTGATCTGCCCTGTCGACTGAATTCGAGTGCCGTAAACCCGATTACTGACGCCGCTGCGAAAGTCTTCCCAAGCGACAAAGTAGCTGCCATTCAAAGCAGCGACAGTCGGTGATTTTTGGTCGCCGGTCGCTGTGCAAACCGCGAGTCCGTTGAGATCCAGCACGGTTCCATCGGAGCCAACGCGGGCGCCATAAATGTCGTCCGTCGTTCCGCCTCGGCGATCCTGCCACACAACGAGATAACCGTCGGGCGTTCCGGCGATACTTGGTTGACGCTGCGCGCCAAGGGCCGTGGTGATCGCGAATCCGTTCGGATCGAGAACGCTTCCGGCGTTGCTGACGCGGCTGCCCATGATGTCGTCGTGGACGCCGTTCCGGAAATCCTGCCAGACCACAAGAAAGTCACTTCCGTTCGAAGCGACACGTGGCGCTTGTTGGTAGTTTGCGGCCGTGCAGATCGCGATTCCCGACGGGTCCAAAACGGTTCCATTCGACGCAATCCGCGACCCATAGATATCGCCCAGTGAATCGTTTCGGTAGTCGCGCCACACGGCGAGGTAGATCGAACCATTGCTCGCAATTGCGGGTGTTTCCTGGGAATTGGAAACGGTCGATACGAGCAGGTTGCCGCCGTCCAACGAGGCCCCATTTGCGTCGATACGGCTTCCGAAAATATCGGCATTTGAACCATTGCGGATGTCCTCCCACGCCACCAGCAATTGATTTCCGGCCAGGGCGACAGCCGGATAACGCTGATCATTCGCCGCATCAGAAATAAGTGTTCCCGACGCCGAACCAACGGTGCCGGAGCCGGCGGAAACCGTGGTGGCATAGAGATTGAAATCGCTGCCCGCTCGACTGTCCTGCCACGTCACCAGGAAATTCGCACCGATTGCGGCGACCGCCGGAAACCGTTGCTGCCCGGCCTGCTGGCTGATCGCGATTCCATTTGGATCGAGCACGGTTCCGGCCTCGTTGATACGCGCCCCGTAGAGCTCGTCATCGGTGCCGTTGCGGCCGTCCTGCCAGACGATCAATCCGGTGGTGCCATTTCCCGTAATCGCGACATTCCATTGGTCGTTGATTGCCGCGCTGACGGGAATCCCGTTCGTGTCCAGGACCGAGCCGGTGCTGGTGATGCGCGCGGCGTAAACGTCGAGACTGACACCGCTACGAAAGTCGTGCCAGGCAGCCACGTAATTGGTGCCGACGGTGCCCAGCGAAGGAGCGCTTTGACTGTTGCTCGCGTTGCTGACAAGAAAACCGTTCGTCTCGACCAATGTGCCGCCGCCTTTGATTCGTGCGGCGTAGATTTCCTGATTGGCGGTGCCGTTGCGTCCGTCCTGCCAGGCGATTAGAAAGTCGCCGTTCAGACTCGCGACCGATGGCAGCCGTTGATCATTGCCAAGCGTGACGACCGGAATGCCGTTGGTGTCCAGCAATCTGCCCGACGGCGTTACGCGGGCCGCATACACATCTTGGCCGCCATTTCGTGCATCCTGCCACGCGACCAGATAGTTGGTCCCGTTGAACGCGGCGGCCGGATACCATTGATCGTTGGTCGCGGTCGTGATCGCGAAACCGCTGGGGTCGAGCACCGTGCCGTTGGTCGCCACGCGAGCGGCATAGAGGTCCAATCCGGCTCCACTTCGATTATCGTGCCAGACGACGAGATAGTTGGTGCCGTCACTGGCAATCGCGGGTGCAAACTGTGCCGAAGGGGCTGCTCTGGTGACCGGTTGATCGAGATCAAACTCGGTGCTGATCAACGTATCGATCGCGACGGGGTATTGGGCCGCAGCCAGAAAAGAGCGTGGAACGTTAATGGAAAGGCCGAAGGAAGTGCGCCGCATTTTCAGCGGCAATCGCTTTCCAGCTGAGTCAACCGCAACGGCCTCGCTGATGAATATGCCGGCGACCGATGATGCGTCGATCAGCCACCAACCGTTTGTGGTTTGGTCGAGCGGACCTCCACCGGTGATCGACCAATCAATCGTCAGGTCGGACATTTCGTTCGGTTGCGTATTGAGCACCCAGGTTACTTCGATCCCTGAGGAAGTTGCCAATACATGCTCAACGATCGGCTGCCTGAATTGTAGTTGTCGCTGGGCGGTGTTTCCGCTCACCAGCCACGGAACCGCCGATTCCGTGAAATCATGCGGATCAATTTCACTGGCGTCACTCTTCGCCGAATGAACACTCAGCGTTCGAATGTGAATTTGTTTTCCACTGAGGCTGGCTGCGGAGCCAAATTCCAGACCCGTCTCAGTCAGACGCGTACGATAGGTGGCTGAATTTAGCTGCCATCCGCAATGAGAATCGCCCGGCCGAAATGCGTGTTGTACGCGATCGATCGTGGAATCGAGAAAATGTTGATCAGACGCTCGTTCGTTCAGTCGCTTGGCGGAGAGCAACTGGGCCGATGGATCTTGGTGGGGAATTTGCCAGAACTCTTTGCCGTAAGGCACGGACCATTCAGTCGACGCGTCGGCGAGTGTTGTAACAAAAAGCAGAAGTGACGCGGCGAGCCCGGAGAATCGGGTCGCGCGGTTGGCACTGGCGGCGATGAAGCGGCCACGGATTGATGGCAGTGTCATGGCGTTGATCACTGGCATCCGTGCCGGTTGCGTGCCGCCAGGGCAGCCCGCTGATCCTAATCCCGTTTATCGGCGGTTTTCCTGGAAAGTTTAGCCAGATTTTAATTCAGCCCTGATTTCTTAATCTCACGATTACCATCGCCATTCGTTGGATCGTCAAACGGCTTTTCGGTTGCGCTCAAAACAGGCGCCGGTTGCTAGGCTGATGGCGCTCCGTCCCTCATTCCGCTGCTGGAATCTGATTCATCGTGTAGTAACCAACGTCGTGGAGGAGCGGCTGTCCATTCTGGTTGCGCAAACCAGGAATGTGGAGTTCGTGGATATGGCCCTCGGCGACTTTGTCGATCACGAGGCGGACCGATTTGCCGTCGGCGCCCACGGTTGCGGAAAGAATCTTCGGATTGGTTGCGTCCACCTCCGGGCTCCCATAATCGGCGCGATACAGATAGTCGAAGGTATTGATCGTGTAGGACTTCACATCGCCCGCCGTCGCGGGATCGACCGGCTGCGTGAAAGTCAGTTCGAAGCCGTCATGCTTCCCGCGCATTTCCAAGATTTCAAATGGCACCGTGCCGGTCCAGTCCACACGTTCGAGCGAAAACGGCTGGCCGCCGCGCGAGCCCCAACCGCGATCCGTCCCACCAACAAAGAGCGGTCCGCTGGGCGCGAATTCGAGACTCAGCGTGCCGCTGGCGAAACCTTGCATGAAGGGAAAGCACGCGCCCTGATAACGTCCGTTCACCTTCTCCATGCACACCCGCATGACCGTGCTGTGCGTCTGATCGCCGACGAACATCTGATTCGCAAACGGACCGAACTTGCCGCCGCTCGCGTCGGTCGCGATGCCCGAGGCGGACTGGCCCATTTTGTTGTACGGAAACGCCACGGCGGGTGGCAGGTATTGCGGAATCTTCTTCGCTTCGATGTACGTTCGGCTGTTGCTCACCGGATCGGGCGGGCGCTCGCCGCTCGCGTCGGTCAGCGAATACCATTTGTTGCCGGACGGATTGCCCTGAAACGATCCGGGCACCAAGTTCTTCAAGCCACACGGCCCATTCCACGGACCCTGGTTATCGGTGAAAAACATGTCGCCGAGATAATTGGTGCCAATCCCACCCGGCGATCGCAAACCGCTCGCCGTCGGAACCGTGGTGCCATCTTCGTTCACCCGCATGCACCAGCCGCGGAAGGGAGAATCGCTGGTGAACGAACCGGTCAGCGTGAGCGTCACCCAGATATTGTGATCCTTGTCCATCTTGGAACCAAAGGCGTACTCGTGGTAGTCGCCGTTGATCCCCCATTGATCGCTCACAGTTTCAAACACGTCGGCCCGGCCGTGGCCGTTGGTGTCCTTGATACGCGTGACTTCTTCCCGCTGCGTCAGGTAAAGCCAGCCGTCGTTGACCGTCATGCCAAGGATCTCGTGCTGGCCGCTGGCGAAGAGCGAGAATTGCGACGGTTGCGGGTCCTTCGCGAACGGATCGCTGACCATGTACACGTCGCCATAGCGCGTCCCGACGGCCAGCTTGCCATCGGGCATCAATTGCAACGCGCCGGCTTCTAGGTAACACTTGTCCGGGAGCCTGAATGTCGTGATTTTGTAGTACTCAGATTCCTGCTCTTTGGTGGCGGCGAAGGAAGAGAAGGCGGAAACCAACAGCAAAGCAATGAGCCCAAGGCTCAACACACCTCGGATGCGTTTTGCAATTGTCTGGAAAGTTTGGGCGGACCAGCAGGTCCGCCCAACCGCGATTTGGTAGGGCGGCGTTGCCGCGTCGCCCAAATCAATTTGAACACGCTGAAATCCATCTTGGGTAGGGCGAGGCTCCTGCCGAGCCCAAATATCAATTCCAGCCAGGGCTCCGCGGGAGCGTCGCCCTACGAATGAAAACCGAACGATCTTTTCAAAAATCTTCATCGCAAATTCCTTCATCTCGCTGGCTACCAAACAATCTCCTCCACAATTTCTGATTTGCCGTCCGTGAAATTGACCGGCACGAGCAACTCCGCTTGTCCGTTTACCTTACGCGCGATCGGTTTGCCGGGCGTCGAGGTAAACTTGATTTTTACTTTGCCATCCACGGTCCAGGTGCCGTCATCGGTTTGAATGATGTCACTGCCGGTGATCGCGCGGAACCACAGATTGGCCGGTGGATTCTGGCTTGAGAAAGTGAGCGTGCGTTTGAACTTCGCGTCGATTATCCCCGGCACTGCGACCGGATAATCCGTGACGCTCACCCCCTTGAAATCATAATTGAACGCCGGCCGCATGTCCTCGTCGAGCCGGTATCCGCGCATGCGGAATCCCGCTGTGTTTCCCGTCTTCGTCGGCCAAACCGTTTTGGTGTCGGAAAGAATCGCCAGCGGAGGTCCTTCGGTAAATTTCAGCACGTTGTAACCGAGCGGTCCTTCCCAGCCTTCACCGCGACCGGTCCGCTGTTTCGATGCGTCGATGAACGGACCCTGCCAGATCATGGCGAGCCGCATTTCGTTCGCGTCCCACGCGAGGTTGGCCTTCTCCGGATAGCCAACGCCGATCGCGCGGGTGCCGGCACCCTCGATAAACTGCCGGTAAATCACCGCCTCCTTGTCGGCGACAATTTCCCATTTGCCCTGGATCAATCCGTCGGGCGGCGCAGCCGTCGGGCCGTCACTTAGAAACGCCCAGATGGCGTCGATCTGCCGGTCGGTATTGCCGTTGAAAATCTCGGTGTTCACCGCGTGACCTTCCGGCCAAAAACTCGGCATGCGGGTGCCCGGTCTCAAGGCGGCCGGATTCGGAAGGTAACGATGAAACCAATCGTTGCGCAGCCTGCGCGTCATCATCGTCAGGTCCATCGCGGGAATCCCGAGCGATTTGAACTCACCGAACGTATGACACGAAATGCACGAGAGGCCCGTATTACCCACGAGCTTGCGACCAAATTTCGCGTCCTCCGGCGACGCCGTCACGGGGCGGTCCGGCCCGTTCCCGCCATCAACTTTCGGCAAAAGCGCGATCAACGTCGCAATGTTTTCTTCGCCAAATCTCGGCATGTGCGTCGCCATGTAAGGGCGCACCTTGGTGCCTTTGGTGATCATTTCTTTCAGCCAATCGGCTTTTAGTTTGGCGCCGACGCCGGTCAAGTGCGGTGGTATCCGGCCCTCATCTCCGAGATCCACGCTACCGATCGAAGTGAAATAGCCGCGCCGTTCCTCAGCCGGTCCGCCAATCTCCCCCCGACTGTGACAAGCAAAGCAGTTCAGCCGCGCCATCGTGTGATTGACCTCGGCTTGCGCCGTGAGTGGTTGTTCGAGCGCGGAAGAATTGCTCAATGTCTTGCGCAACTCTGCGCGTTGATCGGCCGACAAATGATAGTTCGCCGCGTCACCAGTTGGTTGATCGGCGAGACAGCCAGCGTCCGTTGCTTTCAAATCGGAAAAATTCTTCACCCGGAACAAGGCGAGCATCGCGGGGCCTTTGTCCGGCATCCCGTGGCAGTTGGCGCAACCGTATTGCTGGAAGTAAGTGCGCCCTTTGCCGACTTTGGTTTGATCGACCGCGAACTCAATCGCGTCCGTCGGTTTCATCGCCTGGCCCATGTGTGACAGCACGCCGCTCGGGATTTCCTGCTTCTGAAAGCCCGGCCCCTGCCAACTGACGGTCAACGCCTCCTGGCCGGCATTTTCATAATAGGTCAACCGGATCGCGTGATCGCCTCTGGTCAGAGTGATCTTGCCCGATTTTTCGTCGGCGGGATGATCGCCGTCGTCGCTGACCACAAGCTTGCCGTCGATAAACAACCGCGAGCCGTCGTCGCTCGCGGAGAAGAACGTGTATTCGCCGTCGTCCGGCGCATTGATATATCCGTCGAAGAGAAACCCGAACGCGTCGTCCGCTTGCCGCAACTCGATTCCAAATTTGTTTGCGGTGCCCGACTTGACCAATCGAATCGCGTCCTTTGCGCCGTCGGGCAGGTTCCCTGGATAATTGTCCAGGTAATCGGAAATCACCGTCGTATCGCCGGCGGGCTGACCGGCTTTTCGGTTCGCTTCGAAGTAATGAAATTTGAGGCCCGCCACTTTTTCCATTTGCGACGGATCAGCCAATCCCGGGGCTTGATCGCGCAGCAGATAAATCGCGATCAACGTCGCTTCCGATTCGGACAAATTCATCGCCGGCATGCGCCCCGATGGCCGGACCGACAGCGGATCAACGAGAAACTTTGCCAACTCAGCCACCGTGGTTTTGTGCGCGAGATGACCAAGCGGGATGGACGTTTTCTTCAGCGAAGCGGGAATGGAGTCGTTGCCATTAGCCGGTTCAAAAGGCTCGTGGCAGGCGACGCAACCCACCGTGTGATACAACTGCTTCCCCTGCTCCATTTTGAATGGTTCGGCCGAAACGGCGCCGTTGGCCTCCGGCTTGCCGAGCGAAGCCAGATAGTTCGCAAGTGCATCCACAACCTCGGCTTTTTTGGCGGCATCCAACGAACCCAAAACATTCGGCATCGTGGTGCCGGGTTTTTCCGCCTGCGGATTCGTAAGAAAAGATTTCAGGAACTGCGGCGTCAGGCGGACACCAGCATTCGCCAGCATCGGCGGCTGTTTTGGAGAAAGGCGCGTTTTGAACGCCGCGGTGCCCGGATGACAGGCCACGCAATTCAATTCGCCGACCAACAATTCACCGCGATCGATGTCAGGGACGGGGCGTTGATCCGCCGCAACGATCGGTTCCGCCATTAGACTTTGGCTGCACGAAACGAGGAAAAGTCCGGCCAGCAGTTTTGCGCGATACTGAGATCGCGAAAACAACGAAACAACAGATTGAAGATTGGGCTGCATGAGGTTGGAACGCGCATTCGACCCGGCTGCCATGATGTTTTATTCAACGGAATTGCACGAACAACGCGACCGGGAACGCGATGAATTTGGTGCTAACACGTTCCCGGAATCAAGCCGCACGTCATGACAATTTTCGAAAGTAATTTCCGATCAGAGTTGCAAGGTAGGGCGTGGCGCTCCGCGCCCGCCTCGGCCGGCACGGAGTGCCGGCCCCACCTTTTTGGAAATGAAATTCGAGAACCGCTATGGTCGCTAACAAGTGGGAGATCAGAAGCCTGGTTGCATCGCGAAAGATTTCCCAAGATTTATGCGAGCCGGTCGGCAGTTCGTTATCGCGCACACCAGCTTTTCGGGCTCCGTAAGGAGCCACCTGTTTATAGCCAGACCGCGAACGTTCCATTGAAGCTCCGTAGGAGCGTTCTGTTTTCAGGTCGCTCCGATGGAGCTTCAATTGGATGTGTCGGTATAACTATAAACAGAACGGCCCGACGGGCCTTACCGGCACATGCAAAATCAACCCGCCGTCACCGCTTCGACACAACGACCGCAGATTGTGGGATGATCGGGATTCGATCCAACGTCGGTTTCGTAATGCCAGCAGCGGGCGCATTTCTGACCGGCCGCAGCCATTCCCGTGATCTCCAAGTCGTCCAAGGAAACTCGTTCGATTTTGGCGCCTGATATGGTTGAATCGATTTTCAATTTGAGCTGCGATACATTGGTCAGTTCTCTCAATGATTCCGCCCTTGCCGGGAAATCGGCTTCATTCCCAAGGCCAGCAATCTCTACACGCGCATCCAACGATTTGCCGATGACCTTTTCCTGGCGTAAACCTTCGAGCATAGCAAGCACTTGTTCGCGAACAGCAAACTGGAGCGTCCATTCGTCCATTTCCTTGGTGTCGGATGAGAATGTGACTTGATGCCAATTGCTAAGATGCGGCGACTCGGTCGATTTTCCCGGCACAAATTCCCACGCTTCATCGGCCGTGAAAACGAGGATCGGCGACAGCATCCGGCACAGGCTGGTCACCAATCGGTGGAGCGCCGTTTGCGTCGAGCGGCGGCGGTGGGATCCAGCCGCATCGGTGTAAAGTCGGTCTTTTACCAAGTCGTGATACATCGCCGACAATTCGACGGCGGCGAACTGGCTGAGCTTTTGGTAAACGACATGGAATTCGAATTTATCGTACGCGGCCGCGACGTCGTTCTCAACTTGCGAAAGCTTCCACAAAATCCACCGGTCCAGCGACGTGAGTTGGTCATCGGGAACTGTGTGTTTTGCCGGTTCAAAATCGTAAAGATTTGAAAGCTGATAACGCAGCGCGTTGCGGATCACGCGATACATCTCGCCGACCTTCTTGACCCGTTCGTCGCTGACCACGATGTCGTTTCGGAAATCCTGTGAAGCGACCCACAAGCGCACGATGTCGGCGCCGTAGTTCTTCACGTAAGCCTCGGCGGTCTGCGGTTTCTCGTAGCCGCCCTGTCCCTGCTTGCTCTTCGAGATCTTCTCCCGATCGGCATCGACCATGAATCCATGGGTCAACACGGTCCGGTAAGGCGCGGCGCTGTTCCCCGCGAGCGACAGCAGAAGCGACGATTGAAACCACCCGCGATGCTGGTCCGATCCCTCGAGATACATGTCCGCCTGAAAGGGTAGGTCAGGCATCCTGCCTGACTCGGGCGTATCTGCACTTTCAGCACCGCTCGAAGCAGCGTGGGACTCGGAGACAGGCGAGACGCCTGTCCTACACTTGAACTCTTCCCGAGCGGCCGTGACGGCGCGCGAGGACGAACCAGAATCAATCCAGACGTCCAATGTGTCCGCAGACTTGGACGTTGCTTCAGGACCTGACCAATTTTCTGGACGAACGAGTTTCCAAAGCGTCTTGGCGTTTTGCTCAAACCAGAAGTTCGATCCGTGTTCGCCAATCAAATCGGCCACTTTGCGAATCACGTTCGCATCCAGGATCGGATTGTTCTCGGCATCGTAAAACGCCGGGATGGGTACGCCCCACGAACGTTGCCGCGAGATGCACCAGTCGGGACGGGATTCAACCGCGCCGCGAATGCGATTGATTCCCCAGTCCGGAATCCAGTTCACGCGATCGATTTCGGCCAGCGCCTGTTCCCGGAAGGTAGGACGGGCATCCTGCCTGTCTTCGGAATTGGTATTGGGCGTTAAATTGTTGTTCGCCGTCGTAGCACCAGTCGCTTCACGAGACAGACTGGAAGCCTGTCCTACTCTATGATCGATCCGGATGAACCACTGGTCCATCGCGCGGAAGATCACGGGCGTTTTGCTGCGCCAGCAATGCGGATAGCTGTGCGTGTAATCTTCGCGCAAAAGCAGCGCGTTCTTCGCTCGCAACAATTCCAGCACGACTTCGTTGGCTTCGCTCTTGTGATTCCTCTCGAGGATCGCTTTGCCGAGCAGTTCAGCGGGCATTTGAACTTCGGCAGGCAAATCGTTCGTGAGTGCCAGGCGACCGTCGTCGTCCACCGGCGAATAGATCGGCAAACCGTTCGCGAGCCCGAGTTGATAATCGTCCTGACCGTGACCGGGCGCGATATGCACGAAGCCGGTGCCAGTGTCCTGAGTCACGAAGCTGTCGCCGGCGAAGAGTTTGCCGGTCCGTTGGCAAAACGGATGTTCATACTCGATCAAACCAAGTTGATCGCCGTTCAGCGTGCGAAGGATGCTGTAGCTTCCCCAACCGGCTTTTTCCTTGATCGTGTCGAGGAGCATGGTCGAGACGATGTACGTTTCGTCGCCAACCAACACCATCGAGTAATTGAAGGTGGAATTGTAAGCGACCGCGAGATTGGCCGGGAGCGTCCACGGCGTGGTCGTCCAGATCAGGATGAACGTGCCAGGATTTCCGACGACCGGGAACTTCACGTAAATGCTCGGGCTGACGTGGTCCTTGTATTCGACCTCGGCTTCAGCCAGCGCGGTCCGCGCCGGGATGCTCCAGTAAACCGGCTTCTTGCCGCGATAAACAAACCCCTTCTCTACGATGTCCGCAAACAATCGGAGTTCCGCCGCTTCATACGCCTTGTCGAGCGTGAGGTAAGGCTTGTCCCATTCGCCGAGCACACCGAGTCGCTTAAATTGAGTGCGCTGGAGATCGATGTACTTGCGCGCGTATTCTTCGCAGGCCTTGCGGATCGTGGCCGGATCGGCGTCCGTTTTGCCGGCTTTCCGCATTTCCTGCGAAACCTTGAATTCAATGGGCAGCCCGTGACAGTCCCAACCGGGGACATAAGGCGCCGCCTTTCCGCGCAGAGTCTGGTAGCGGAGGATGATGTCCTTGAGAATCTTGTTCAGCGCCGTGCCGATATGGACGTCGCCGTTCGCGAAGGGCGGGCCATCGTGCAAAATGAACTTTTCCGCACCGGCCCGAGCGGCCTGGATTTTATGGTAAAGATCGTCAGCCGCCCACTTGGCGAGGCGTTCCGGTTCGCGCTTCACCAGATCGGCCTTCATGGCAAAGTCGGTGCGCGGCAGGTTGAGCGTGTCTTTGTAATCAATGCTCATTGTAAAAGAGCGCGGAACCTAGCAAGGGCCGCAGGGAGTGGCAAGGGCGGCCCGGCTGGCGCGCAATGCCAGAAGGTCCAAGGTCCAATGCAAAAGGACAAAGGAAATCACAGCCGCCAAGTGCCAGGCGCTTTCCTTTGGAATTTGCGAATTGAGAATTTCCCGCGCCTTGAGCGTTTGTCCTTGGTCATTCGGCCGGTGCGGCCGCCCCGTCACGCCTTGTCCTCGATCAACTCGCGGCGGGCGCCGGTGAGGAGTTGTTCGACAAAGTTCGTCGAGTAAACACCGCGACGGAAATTGGGGTCCTGGAGGATGGCCTGCTGGAACGGGATCGTGGTCTTGATGCCCGTGATCATGTATTCGCCCAAGGCGCGGCTCATCAGATTCATCGCCTCCCGGCGGTCCTTGCCCATGGTCACCAGCTTGCCGATCATCGAATCGTAGTGTGGCGGAATCGTGTAGCCGGCGTAAGCGTGGCTGTCGACCCGCACACCGCGGCCACCCGGTGCGTAATACATTTCAATCCGGCCGGGACTGGGCCGAAAATCGCCAAACGGATCCTCGGCGTTGATACGACATTCGATGGCGTGCCCCTTGATCACGATGTCACTCTGGGAAAGCTTCAGCGGTTCACCCATCGCGATCATGATCTGTTGTTTGACTAGATCGATTCCGGTGACTTCCTCGGTAATGGGATGCTCCACCTGGATACGCTTGTTCACTTCTAGGAAGTAAAAGTTGCCCTTTTCGTCGACGATGAACTCAACCGTCCCGGCGTTGGTGTAGTTGGCCGTTTCGGCGATCTTCACTGCCGCCCTGCCCATCGTTTTACGCAGGTTCTTGAATTTGTTTTCGATCAGCGGGGACGGCGTTTCCTCGACGATTTTCTGGTTGCGGCGTTGGACAGAACAGTCGCGCTCGCCCAGATGGATGATGTTTCCGCGGCTGTCTCCGAGGATCTGAAACTCGATGTGATGCGGGCTTTCGATGTATTTCTCGATGTAAACGCCCGAATTTCCGAACGCCTTTTCGGCTTCAGCGCGGGCGGTGTGGTAGCCCTTGATCAGCGAAATGTCGTTGTGCGCCACGCGCATGCCGCGGCCGCCGCCGCCCGCAATCGCTTTGATCATCACGGGGTACCCAATCCGTTTGGCCGTCGTCAAGGCGACCTGTTCGTCAGGGACCAAACCGTCCGAACCCGGAGGCGTAGGCACGCCGGCCTTCTTTGCGAGATCGCGGCTGATCGCCTTGTCTTCGAGTGCGTTCATCGCCCGCGAATTGGGACCGATGAAGCGGATGTTGCAGCTTTCGCAGACGTCACTGAAGTGGGCGTTCTCTGAAAGGAATCCGTAGCCGGGGTGAATCGCGTCGACGTCGGCGATTTCCGCCGCGCTGATGATCCGTTCGATCTTAAGATAGCTTTCGTTGCTGGGCGCTTTGCCGATGCAAATGGCTTCATCGGCCATCTGCGCATGCATGGAATTCGCGTCGGCCTCGGAGTAGACGGCAACCGTCTTGATGTTCAGCTCCTTGCAGGCACGAATAACCCGGACGGCAATCTCACCGCGGTTGGCAACGAGAATTTTTTCGAACATGGCGGAATAAACTTCGGCGGAACTCCAGCCGGATCAATGGGGCTTGATCTTGAACAGCGGTTGACCGAATTCGACCGGCTTGGCGTTATCCACACACACTTGGGTAATCACGCCACGGGCTTCGGCCTTGATTTCGTTCATCACTTTCATCGCCTCGATGATGCAAACGACCGTGTCCGCGTCGACCTCGGATCCAACGTCCACATACGCTGCTGATTCCGGAGAAGGGGAGCGGTAAAAGGTCCCGATCATGGGCGACTTGATTTCCGATCCAGCAGGCGCTTGAGCGGGTGCGGCCGGCGCGGGAGGCGCGATGGCCGCATGATGGGCCGTCGCCGGGAGTACGTAGTCATCAGGCAAGACTTGGATGGCGCCCTCCTGACCGCGCTTAAGCCGGATCTTGAAATTCTCCTTCTCAAGCTCGAACTCGGAAATCGAGTTCTTCTTCATCAGGTCGATGATCGACTTAATATCTTTCAGGTCCACAGATAATCAGGGTTAAACCGCTACTCAAAACCGATAAAGACTGCCACACGCACCAAGGAAAAAAGCAGATGCCGGTGACCGACTCTGCTTTCAAGCGGTTTGTTAGATCGGCGCGAAGACTAGCAACCCGCCTACAGCCGTCAACTGGTAAAAACGCCCGGGCTTTAGCGGGATAAATGGAGTTTTCGGTTCAGGAATGAGCCAAAACAAGTTCATTTTCGATTGGCGTGAACGCTAACGGCAGCATCCAACGCCAATAAATAGCTCTGTTTTCCAAATCCGGCGATGATTCCGGCCGCGACGCCGGACAAATAGGAAAAATGCCGGAACGGCTCACGGCGATGCGTGTTTGAAAGGTGGATTTCAATCGCAGGTAGTCCGCACGCAGCAATTGCGTCACGAATTGCCAAACTTGTGTGCGTAAGTGCTCCGGCATTGATTACGATAACGCTACAGGTGTTCTTGGATGAATGAATCCAGCCGACGATTTCGCTCTCAGCGTTGCTTTGGCGGAACTCAATTTCTACGTCCATTTGACCAGCTTTATCCCTAACGCTCTTCTCTATGTCCCCCAAAGTGGTCTTTCCGTAGATTTCGGGCTCGCGTGTCCCCAGCAGATTCAGGTTCGGGCCATTTAGATAGAGGACTTTCATCGTTCGGAAGATTTAAGCGGTTTCCGGTGGGGTGTCGATGGGATTCACCGCGTCGCGGAACAGCATTCCCATCAGGAAGAAAGCAGGCCAGGCGATCGCGGGAATGTAGAGGCCAAATTCCGATAGCGATTGAACCGCCCACCCGAGCAATCCCAAGTAAATGAACTGGCTCAACCGCGAGTCGCGCGCCGTGAGCTTTCGGTAAAGCCACCACATCCCGCCTCCGACGAAAGCGAGGTAGCTGGCAAATCCGACCAAGCCAGAATCCGAGGCCTGTTGGATGAAATCATTGTGGGCCAGTCGCGCCATTTCCGAGTCGGCCGCTTTCCGTTTGCTGTACGATTCGCCAAAAGTCCCGGGGCCCGTCC
Organism: bacterium; assembly: GCA_016124235.1. Taxonomy (GTDB): domain Bacteria; phylum Verrucomicrobiota; class Verrucomicrobiia; order Limisphaerales; family RI-55; genus RI-55. The sequence continues at coordinate 146,435 of WGOC01000022.1, forward strand.
CGGTCAGTGGGTTGTCGGCGAGTGTTTCTCCCGCTGAAACCCAGTAATCAGTCCGGGCACTCACGCTTGTCGCGCCTTTCTTGAAGTAGCCGACGTTGCGGACAACCAATCCCGAGACACCGAGCACAACGACGGAAATGATGATCGTCCGACGGTGACGAGCGGGGATTGAAGAGCGGAATATCACCAGACCAATCTGCAACAAGGCAATGAGCCAGCCAGCTTTCGAACCCGACCACACGAGACAGCCGGCGGCTCCTAATCCAAGCAAACCCGCCAACACGGTTCTGGTGGCGGCGGTGGCGCCTCGAAAGCCAAACCAAACCGCCGCCAGCAATCCGGGTGTGAGCAGCAACATTACTCCCGCGAGTGTGTTGGGATAAAAGAGCGTCGAATAGATCCGCCGGCTGTTGACCTTCATCTGGAATAGCGGCGACTGCCAGATCCGCTTGATCTCCGGTCGTTCAAACTGCGCCTGGACCTCCGGCGGTTGCTCTCCTTTCTCCAGCTTTGAGTAGAACTCCCGGGTATCGTCGAGACCGCCAAACTCCTGACGGATGCCCGACGACATGACCAGGCACAGCCCGATCCCGATGCCCAACCAGATGAGCTTGGTCTGATCAACACCCCGGGTCGCGAGCAGGCCACAAACAAAGAAACCAATGACAAACGTAAAGTGGATCGCGGTCAGATGCGACAGTCCCGGTTGAATCGAATCGGCCGTGGCCACCCATTGCCAGGCTAACCAGATAATCGGCGCCGCAATCAGCCATCTTGGCACTCCGCGTGACCACCGAAGCAGAGGCAGCAGAACGAGTCCAAGTACCGCCGCGACCGCCCAGCCCCACTGGATCGGCCAGTTGAAATAGATGATCTCGGTGAGGTTTGACGGTGGTGGCAATTTACCTTCGAAGATGACCGGGTTACCGAACTTGAGCAGCGCCAGACCAAAAACCAAGCCGGTCAAAACCATGGCGAACTGCGAATAGCCAGAAGGTCCGCTGCTCCTTCCGCGCGTCCTGACCTCCGGATTCGAATTGCCGCGACCTGGTTGCTGGCGGGGCATAACGGTCAAAACGCCAGTTTAAGGAGCCCGATCTCGAGCGCCAGCGCTTCCTGCACGTTGGTGTGGAGCAAACGTTGGGTAGTCTCAAGGATTTCGAGATTCTTGGTCGCTTTGGTTGAATCGAGTCGGCCGGCGATCTTTTGGGTGGTGTCGGCAAGTTGCGGGAAAACCGCCAAGCTGGTCTCGAACGTTCCCGAAACCGCCAACCAGATGTCACGTAACCAATACTGGAGGGCGGCCAAAAGCTCGGCGCGGCGGCGTCGATATTCCGCTTCAATCCCTGCGGCCAGCTCATCTTTCCACCGTTCGATCAATTTCGGGTCGGCGTCGTCGTATTTTTCGATCGGCGACTGGCTCGTCATCGTTTTGCCGATCTCCTCCTTCACCGCCGCGAGCTGTTTCAGTAGCTCGTCGAGTAGGCGGTAACGCGCAAACAGACCACCGCCCGGCTGGACGGCGACTTGTGAAAAAGTTCCCACCCAGCCTTGGGCAGCCTCGGGAATTCGTTGCGCCGCTCCGCCGCAATGCAACCGAAGGCAGCGCGAAAGAATTGTTTCCAAAAGCCGTTGCGGCTCCGTCGAAAGGAGCACAAAGACCGTATTGGCCGGCGGTTCCTCCAAGGTTTTGAGAAACGCGTTGGCCGCCTGCACGTTCAGACGATCGGCAGCCACCAGCACGGTTGCTTTAAAACGGGCTTCGGTGGGCTTCAGGTAAACCGTCTGCATTAAGTCGCGGATTTGCTCCACTGAAATGATGCGGGTCTTGGATTCCGGCCGGAGCCATTGGACGTCGGCGTGGTTTAGGTGCTCGATTTTCCGGCAACTCAAACAGCGGTCGCAGGCATCGGCGTCGGTGGGGAAACCAACGCCAAACTGTTCGCAGTTGATGGTCTTGACGAAATTACCGGCAAGCAGCTCCAGTTCGTCGAGGGAATCGCCCAGCAGCAAGTAGGCATGACCGAGCCGACCGTTGGCGAGGCTGCGTTGCAGCAGCGTGATGGGAGCCGAATGCTGCGGAAGATCGGAAAATGCCATGCGGGATTGGGGAAAAGGCCGGTCCGCTCGCCGGCCCAGATCAGCTCTTCCAGTCAAACGCGCGTTTCTTGAGCGCGTAAACGTAACCGACCACCAGAATCCCCATGAACGAAAGCATGCTCAGGAAGATGGTGTTGGTGGTCGCGGGATGGGCGAGCATGGATCGGTAAACAACGGCCCACGGAACCATGAAAATCACCTCGATATCGAACAGAATGAACAGCATCGCCACGAGGTAGAACTTCACTGACATCCGCGCGCTGCCCTCGCCGACCGGATTCATGCCGCACTCGTAGGCGGAATCCTTGGTTTTGCTGAGGCGGCCCGTTTTGCCCAGCACCACCGAAACGATCAGCGTCCCAAAGGCGAACAAAAGGGCGATACACGCCAGGATCACCACGGGGACGTACTGCTGCAACTGTTCCATGGCCCGAAACTAGAAACCGGCCGGGGATTTGGCAAGGTGGATTCCCGGACGCCCGAGCGGCGGAACCGCACAACGTTAATTAGCGACGAGCGGGTCGAGTCTTAATCCGATTTTATAATTGGTGGTGCCGCGCGGCACCCTTACGCTCGCGATCGTCATGACACCTCAAGGACAAAGGAGATTGATCGGCGTGGCGATTCTGATCCTCGTCGTCGTTATCGCCGGCGCCTCGGCCACCTACATCGTTCCACCGGGAAACCGCGGTGTAATGGTGACGCTCGGCACCGTTTCGCAGGATTTCAAACCTGAAGGTTTCGGCGTCAAAACACCATTCATCTCGAACGTGTTGCCCATCAGCATCAAGCAACGAACCGAGCGGATGGACGCGCCCGTGATTTCCAAGGATCTGCAGGAAGTGCACACGCAATTGAAGGTGTTGTACCGGATTCCGGAAAACGCCGTGGTGGAAATTTACCAGAAATACAAGGGTGACCCGTTTGTCAGCCTGATCCGCCCGCGGGTCGACGAAGCGATCAAGGAAGTCACCAAGAGTCACACGGCGCAGGAAATCGTTCAGGAACGGGCCATCATCAAGGAACACACGCTCGAGAGTGCGCGCAAGAAGATCGGCAATCTGCTCGACGTCGTGGATATCGTACTCGAGGACATCTCCTTGAGCCCCAAATTGGAGGCCGCCATCGAACGTAAAATGGTGCAGGAACAGGAGGCCAACAAGGCGGTGTTTCAACAGCAGAAGGCGCAGATTGACGCCGACATCGCGGTGATTCGCGCCAAAGGTGAAGCTGAATCCATCCGCATTCGCGGTGAGGCCCTGGCCAAGAATCCAGAGTTGATCGATCTCGAAGTCATCGAAACCTGGAACGGCCAAACGCCGCGCGTCGTTTCCGGCGGTTCTGGCGGAGCCCGCATGTTGTTGCCGATGGGAAACAACCTCAATGATCGCTAACGACAAAAGACTTTAACTTGGGAACGCAATCATGAGCGCTTACGGTAGACCTCCAAAAACGATAACCATCTCTCCCCGAACGCTGGGCACCTACATCGGTGGTGCCATCCTGCTTTTTGTCCTGATCGTCGCGGCCAGCTCCTCAACCACTGTCGTGGAACCGGGTCATCGTGGAGTGCGGGTGACGCTGGGCCGGGTTTCACCGACGTTCGAAAGCGAAGGGCTGAAGTTCAAAATGCCCTTCATCACCACGATCAACCAAGTCAGCGTGCGCCAGCAGACGGAGGAATTGGTGACCGAATGTTATTCGAGCGACCTGCAGCAGGTGAAGGCGTCGATGAAGATCCTTTACCGGATTCCCGAAAACGCGGTGGTGCCGCTTTACCGCGATTACGAAGGCGATGATTATCAATCACTGATCGCGCCTCGAGTGGTTGAGGCATTGAAAGAAGCTGCCTCGACGCAGAGCGCGGAGATGATCGTGCAGAACCGGGACGCGATCAAACTGCAGACCCTGCAGGGCACCCGGGAAAAGCTGGGTGAATTGCCGAACGGCGCCGGTCCAGTCATCTCAATCGAAGACATCACGTTGTCCGATCTCGCGTTGTCCGCGGAATTGAACACGGCCATCGAGCAGAAGATGACGCAGAAGGAAGCTGCCGAGCAGGCCCGCTTCGTGCAAAAGCAGTCGGAGATCGAAGCACAAACCGCCATCATCAAGGCCAAGGGTGAGGCGGAATCCATCCAGATTCGTGGCAAGGCCCTGCGTGAGAATCCCGCGTTTCTCAAGCTGCAGATCGTTGAGAAATGGGACGGCACCTCGCCGCTGGTCGTCGGCGGCGACTCGAATTCCGGCGCCAACATTCTGGTGCCGATGAACGATTTGAAACGAAAGTGACCATGGATCCCCGTCAACGTGCAGCACTGCGGCTGGCTGTGTTGGTCGGTGTCGTGGTGGTGCTGTTTCTGTTGTTCCCCGCAGCGCTGGCGTTCGTGGAAGGCGCGGCCCGGAGCATTCGGCAGCTTTGGTGGCTCATTCTGCTCGTTGCCCTGGCGTGCTGGTTGATCTGGGGTGCCGGCCGCAAGCAGGATTGAACGCAATGGATTCCTGATCGGCCGGCTGGCCGGGTAGCCGCGTAATCGCATAATTTCGCGTTGCGTTGCCCGGTGATTTCGCAAAAGTGATCGACGCCAACTATGACCAAGAAAGCCAAGAATACTTCCCGCAAGTTTGCCGCTTATCCCCGTCTGGACCCGTTTGGAATCGGCAAGGACGTTTCCGCGGCGGACCTGATTGACAACGCATTGCTGGCCTACAACGGCGGACGACTCCGTGAAGCCGCCCATCTCCTCGCGCAAAAGATGCTGCCCAAGAATGGCTTCATCGGCATGAGCTTGACCGGCGCGCTCACACCGGCCGGCCTCGGAAAAAGCTGCATCATTCCGCTGATGAAGGCGGGCTTTGTGGACTGGATTGTTTCCACCGGTGCGAATCTCTACCACGATCTGCATTTTGGATTGGACATGGCGCTGCATCAGGGCAGCCCGTTTTTGGACGACGTGGTGTTGCATCGCGACGGTGTGATCCGGATCTACGACGTGCTCTTTGACTACAACGTGTTGCTGGATACCGATGCCTTCGTCCGCGAAGTGGTCCAAGGCCCGGAATTTCAAAAGACCATGGGCACGGACGAGTTTCACTACCTGCTCGGGAAGTACGTTGCCGCCCGTCAGAAGAAGTTGAAGCTCAAGGACAGCTCGATCCTCGCGACGGCCTTTGAGTGCGGCATCCCGATTTTTACATCAAGTCCCGGGGACAGTTCCATCGGCATGAACGTCGCCGCGATGTCATTGCGCGATTCCCAATTGCAGTTCGACATCAACCGCGATGTGAACCAGACAGCCGCCATCGTCTATGCCGCGAAGGCAAGCGGCTATACGAGCAGTGTTTTGATCTTCGGCGGCGGCAGCCCGAAGAACTTCATGCTCCAGACTGAACCGCAGATCCAGGAAGTCATGGGCATCGCCGAGAAGGGTCACGATTACTTCCTCCAATGCACCGACGCCCGGCCCGACACCGGCGGCCTGAGCGGCGCGACACCCGCCGAAGCCGTGAGTTGGGGCAAGGTCGATCCCGACACCCTGCCGGATTGTGTGGTGTGCTACACCGACAGCACGATCGCGATGCCGCTGCTGACGGCCTACTGCCTCAGCCGCGTCAAACCGCGCAAGGCCAAGAAGCTGATGGCGCGCCGGGAGAAATTATACGACGACCTCAAGGGACAATACTTGAAGACCGGAACGGTGACGAAAGTTCTGACCAGCCGTAAGATCGCCAAACGATCCAGCAGCGTCGGCCTCAAGTGAAGCCGCAACTGCGAGGACAGAAGATACAAAGCGCAATCGCGCGCTACAGTCGCACTGTCCACGGGTTGCCTTCAACGGCGGCGTCCCGCAAGCGGTTAGCTTCCGGATCATCAACGAATTCGTTCTTTTCGAAATCCCAAACAACTTTCCGATCCAAGCGGCGGGCCAACTTACCGACGATGCACACAGCGGCCGCGCGAGCTGCGCGTTCGATGGGCATGGTGGGTTGGCTGGCACCGGCAATGCATTGAAGCCAGTTAAGCCGGTGATCCGGCGCAAAGTTCCATTCAACGTCGTCAGAATTGCGTCTCGACTTGTAGGCGAACACCTCCGCCTTGATCTGACAATCCGCGTCGCCGCCCAACATCGTCAGTTCGCCTTTGTCGCCGACACATTGCATGCCCCAGTCGGGATCATGGGCAGCGGAAGCGTGCAACTGCGGACGCGCATGAGGACCATGAGCCGTGGTTCGTTCTCTCCCGTCCTGACGGACACCCTCTCCCCCAGTGGGGGAGAGGGCCGGGGCGGGGGGATGCTGCGGTTCGTGGGGCGAGACAAAATCAGTCGTGGTCTCCCACTGGCACCGGAGGCCAAGGTTCCTTAAGACAAACTCCAGATGAATTTTGTGGGCGGCACCTGTCTGCGGATGCTTCGCCAGGCCGGTCTTCGGCCCGACCTCCACCTGTCCGTCCAGCTCACGACCGAGAAACCACGACAATAGCGCGAACAACTGGCTGCCGCGTGACATCAGGTAGCCACCGCCAATTTCCTCAACAAATCGCCAATTTCCATCAAAGAGGCCCTTGTCGTAAGGGCGCTCCCGGAGCGGCCCGAGCCAAAGCGGCCAATCAAGTTCTGCCGGCGGCGGATTGACGGGAACCAACGGTGTGAACGCCCGATCGGGTGGGGACCAGAATCGCACCGTATGGACTTTGCCGATCTGGCCTTCGCGGATGTAGCGGCAGGCGGCGAAAGCCGCCGAGTTGGCGCGGCCTTGAATGCCGACCTGCGTTTTCAGTTTGGCATTACTGGCGGCGGCAATGAGCGCGGCGGTTTCCGTCAGCGTGCGACAGACCGGCGTTTCGCAGAAGACGTGCTTGCCGGCCTTAAGGGCGTCGATCGCGATCCGGGCATGCCAGTGATCGGGCGTCGCGATGACCACGCCGGTCAGGGAATTGTTGGCGAGCAGTCTACGGTAGTCGGAAAACTGTTGGAGTTCATGCGAACCTTTTGCGGCGCCACTTTGTAGCCGGCCGCGATGAATGTCACAGACGGCGGCCACGGTGCAATGCTGTTGAAAGCGTTCCAGCAGGAACAAACCGCGTTCTCCCAACCCGATCAGTCCGATTTTGGGATTCCCCGTTTCGCTGAGTTTCGAAGTGAGAGTCTCGGCCAGCGCGGGCCAGGCAACGAAACCGGCGGCAGCCACTTTTAGGAAACCGCGTCGGTCGAGCTGATTGCTTTTGAAGAGGTACATTGTGAGTCAGGTAGGAAGGCTGAAAGGGAGCCCGCTCAATACCTCACCCGGCCGGCAGCCAACCAAGAAAGGTCGGGATTATTCAGGAAGGCAACCCGCGGGAATGTTTGCTGAGTCTTACCGAGCACCGGCACTTTGGTTCGGGGATCAATCCACTTCTTGCGTTCTACGTGACCGTCGGCAAACGCCACAGCACAATTGCCGTCGTGTCTGCTGGCGGGGATGTCGGCGACGAAACCCGCGGGACCGTTAAGTTGAATGGGCAAATGGAACCAAGCGAACCCCAGCGAATCCTCGTGTTGCTCAATGAAGGTGATGGCGGTCGACAGATTTAGCACATTGTATACTTTTTGAGAGCCGGTACCTACGCCCTGGTGCAAGGGATTCCCAGCCATTTGACCTGTTGCCAGGCCCCAATCAGCCGAGTAGGAATAGCTGCGGATCCGGTTGTGGGCAATCCCACGCCAGAGTGCTGTCGAGTGATCGGAAGGGCATTTATAAAGTGCGGGGTTCTGGATGTAATCCGCTAGGGCGGCATACTCTGGATTGATCAAATTGAGCGTGTTGATATTGTCGATACTGTCCGGTTCGTAGGACATCACTCCTGAAACCCACCACCAAGCGGTCGAACGATGCAGTTTTAGTCTAAAAGATTCGTCTCCAATGGCATATGCTTGGAACGGTATGTCGGCATTGTCGCTAGCGTACATCTGCCATCCTTGCTGCAGGTTGCGGAAGTTGTTCAAGCATTGTGCCAGCCGGGCGCGCTCCTTAGCGCGCCCGGCGGCAGGGACCAACAGCGACGCCAAAACGGCAATAATGGCAATTACTACCAGCAGCTCTATCAATGTGAAGCCAGCTGCTAGGCGCCGCTTGCCTGCGACTTTATTATGGGTTGTAGATGTGGACATTTCCACCTTGCTCCCAGCAGTCCGAATAATAACTGCTACCGTATGTCAAAAAGTAAACATTTTGGAATGTGGTATTCTGCAAATCATAGACCCATATACTCCTAGTGCTTCCCCCGGTGCCAGAGTCGTAAACAATCCAGTCTGCGGTGGGGCCACTTGAGGAATATTGCAGCTCAATGACTGGTCCTGGTATGGAAGGGTTCTGGTTCACTTCCCATACAATGTTGTCGCATAGAATGCTTGGTGATCCCAACTGGATAATCCAATATTGCGCAGGATAACCGTTGGTGTTTATGGACGATATCCACGGATCGGGAGCATCATAGCCGGAATATGAGAATGAACCGATATACGGTGGCTGATCCGCATTTGCGGCCTGAATGAATCCGATAAAAATTCCTCCCACTGCCATAGCTAGCGCGGCTCTCGAAATTGCTCTTGCGGCGGCTTTAATTTGGTTTATCACTTTCATGGTTTTCTGTTTTTTCGCCCTGGGTGGAAGAGCGAGGCTGTGCAGGCCATGACGGCTTCACTCAAAGTCGTCACTCATTCGCTCTTCGCCCGGGGTGAAATCTTTTTCAAATTCAAATCATCGGGCGCTTTGGTTTCATCGTCGTAAAGTCGTCCTCAAAAGGACACGCCCAAACTCCGGCATTCAATTTCATCTGGAACGTGTCGACCATAGCCAACTCAAGGGAAATGAAAATGGGTATAATCGTACTCATTTGATTTCGCCGTCCTGCCAGTTGATCAAGCCGGTGGTCAACGCACGGGCCACGGCGCCCGAGGCGCGGTGTACTCCCAACTTGCCGTATAAAATCCACAAGCGGTTTGCCACCGCCTGCCGCGTAATTCCCAATCGATCGGCAATCTCCTTGTTGCTCAAATCCCGCGCGAGCAGTTTCAAGATCTCCAGCTCGCGCGGAGAAAGCGTTGGAGCACCCTTGGGAAAAACCGGATGTGATATCAAACCCTGTGCATGCCCGGCAGTATTTTCAAAGATTCGACTTGGGGATCTGAAATCAAGCGCCTGATCCAGATTGGACCAGGTTGTTCCTTTTCGCACAAAGCCGTTGGCACGCCCCGTCAGAGCGTGACGAAATACGTCGTCGGAACCGTAAGCCGTGAAGATGATGATCCGGGTTGCCGGCAGCCGGTCCCGGATTTGATGCAAACACTCGAAACCGTCCACACGGGGCATGCGCACGTCGAGTAACAGTATGTCGGGCGATTGACGCGGCAGGGAATCGATCGCGCTGATGGCGTCCGTATGCCGGGATTGGATACGGTACTTCGGTTGACGCGCGAGCTGTTGCTCCAGCGCATCATGAACGGTCAGGTCATCGTCGACAATTGACACTGTTGTCACCTTTCCCATTTTGTCTCCCTTTCCTCACATCCCAGACAGCCTCGCCGCCGGATTACCCATTCCGTCACTCACTCACTTGGGACGGCTCACTTGGGACGGCTCACTTGGGACGGCTCACTTGGGACGGCTCACTTGGGACGGCTCTGAGTGGACTTTCGAGTTTTAGCCACTCGCGAGGCCGGGTCAACGATTTCTTGAACATTCTTGTCCGACACCTGGTGATACAAAGGGCGTGGATCAGACACAAAATATTTTTGAACAAAAGCTCAACGCGTGAGTCTTACTCTCGTCGGTCGTATTTGCCGGGGCCTATCCGGCGGTGACTGACCTGAGTTTGGGTAAAATATCACGCCGCTGAAAATGGCGTAGAGGAGGACTAAGTTTGGTTGTTTGGGTTGGCGGGCACCTTGAACGGGTGCCCGTTTTTTTTCTTCCAACGAGCGCGTCTGAGTCCGTCAGCTGCAGATCATCGATCGTTCGTAACGAATTGCCGAGCGCTCGGTCCAACCTGTCAATGGAAGCACGCGAGTCGATCAATCCAAAGTGCCTGGCGCAAATCCATTGCCTCGCGGGTGTCATCCGGGCTATAACGTGCGAAGTTCCGATGCGGTAGGTTATGAACCCGTTCGAGGCGCATCCAATCCAAGCCCAGCAAGCCAGTCCGCCGTCCTGCGCGCGCACGCTGGCTCGGTTGCTCTGTCTTTTGATGATCGTGCTGGGCGCCTCAACGGCGGGCGCTCAATCATTTTCCAAGGACATTCCCCAGTTCGATGTGTTTGCCGGGTTCGATGGCGTCATTCCGGAGAGCGATTGGTTTCCCGTGACCTGTGAAGTGCGCAACGAAGGCCCGACATTTCTGGGCACGTTTGAATTTCACGACAATGCGATGGGTGGCGGGCTGTTGCGCGAGCTGCAAATCGAGCTGCCCACCGGAACGTTGAAGCGATTCAGCTTCCCAATGTTCACCACCACCCGTTACGGGAGTCAGTATTCGGCAACGTTGCGCGACGAGAAAGGCCGAGTCATTGCCCAGACCGGTACCCTGCAGCCACGGTTTCACATCAGCTGGCAAAGTTATTTGATGGCGGCCATTCCTTCGTCGGCGGCCGGTATGCCGACGTTTCCCGGCGATCCGTCGCGGAGTTATTCGTCAAGGCCGGTTGCTGCGACTGCCCGCCTCCAACCCGAAGCCGTTCCCGACAACCCCATCTCGCTCGAAGGGATGGATGCGCTCTACCTCAACTCCCAACGGGCCGTGGATCTGAAGGAGCCGCAGACGGAAGCATTGATGTCGTGGCTCCATGACGGCGGCCATCTGATCGTCGGTGTCGATGCCGTCGTCGATGTGAACGGGGTCCCCTGGCTCAAGGGATTACTGCCCGGTTCTCTTGGGTCGGTGCGAACTGTCGAAATTGGCAACCACTTTGACGATTGGTTGCGCGACATGCCGGACGCCCCGGTGAACGGCGGGCCGGTGAATCCCAACCAGATCTACCGCAATTTGCGGGCGGAAACTCCCTTTGATGAGGCCAGCATCCGAACGATCGCTCTCACCCCGGTGAACGCGGACGTCGAGTTGGCGATCGATGGCGCACCACTGATCGTCTCGCAACGGCAGGGCCGCGGTTGTGTGACGTTTCTGTTGTTCAACCCGGAGCAGGAGCCGTTGCGGTCGTGGAAATTGCGCCCGTTCTTTTGGGCGCGACTGAACAAGATTCCCGGTTACTTGCTTCAGGATCAAAGTGTGCCGAACCAGGGCTACACCGGAGTCGACGGCGTAGTCGGAGCGATGGTGGACAGCAAACAGGTCCGCAAGTTGCCGGTGTCGGCGCTGCTCGGTTTGCTCGTTGTTTATCTGTTGGTCATCGGCCCGTTCGACCAATGGTGGTTGAAACGCATCAATCGCCAGATGCTGACGTGGATCACATTCCCGTGCTACGTCGTGTTGTTTTCCGTTCTGATTTACGTCATCGGTTACAAGCTCCGCGCCGGTGAATCGGAATGGAACGAAATGCAGTTTGTGGACGTGATTCCCAAGGGCAGTCAGGCCGAATTGCATGGCACAACCTACGGTTCCCTTTATTCCCCGGTGAACGCCCGCTATGAACTGGCCGGTGAGCAGAAGTACGCCGCTCTGCGCGGCGAATATTTGGGAGCGGCGGCCAACCGATCCATTGACGGTCACGCTGTCCTGAAAGCGGATCAATATGACGCCGTGGTCGATGTGCCGGTCTGGACCAGCCAGGTGTTTATCGGTCAGTGGGTTGATGACGGCCCCATGCCTTACACGGCGTCCATCAAACGCAAGGACGTTTCGAACGATTTCGAACTCGCGATCACTAACCGGGAACTGCCGGCCGATGCTCCGTTCCGGGTCGCACTGGGCGGTCGCATTTACAACGATTTCAAAATGCCCGCCAAAGGTGCCACGGCGACTTTTGCCCTGCCGCAAGGTGGCGGGGTGCGAATCGCCGACTTTGTCAATTCGGCGAGCCGGGAATTCTACGCGGCCGCCAATCAACGCAATCAGGGTTTTGGCAGTGATACCGCCCGGTTCAGCTTGCGACCCCCGGATGCGACGATGGCAATTTCGTTGGCCGGCGCCATGGAAATCAACCAGAACAACAATAATTACAATTATTACGGCGGTCGATTCCTGACGCCGGGGCACCTCGAGATTTCCGATCTGTTGCGCGATGATTTTGCGGTGGTGATGGTCTGGTGCGAAAACTACGCGCCGGTCAAGCCGATGAACCAGTTCCGCCCCCGCCGCAGTTCACGCGGCGCGTTGATGCGCCTGGCTGTGCCGTTGAACTCTCCGGAGAAATGATTATGTCCGAAGCCGCTCCGCCCATTCCCGCCGTCCAGACGAGCAACCTCACCCGCGTTTACGGGTCGATGGTCGCGCTGAATAATCTCAATCTCACGATCAACCAGGGCGACCTCTTCGGGTTCATCGGGTCCAACGGCGCGGGCAAGACGACCACTCTCCGAATTCTGGCAACGTTCCTTTCGCCGTCCGGTGGTTCCGCGGCCGTGCTCGGACACGACGTGGTCAAGGAAGCCGACGCGGTCCGCCATGTGATTGGTTACATGCCCGACTTTTTCGGTGTCTACAAAGACATGGAGGTGACCGAGTATCTCGATTTCTTTGGTGCGTGTTACAAGATCCCGGCGGCCAAGCGCGAAAAGACGGTCGACGACGTACTGGAACTGGTGGGTTTGACCGAAAAGAAAGGTGCACTCATCGGCGCGTTGAGCCGCGGCATGCAGCAACGCATCGGCCTCGCCCGCGTGTTGATCCACGATCCCAAAGTGCTTTTGTTGGACGAACCCGCGTCGGGTCTCGATCCCCGGGCGCGCATCGAAATGATGGCCATTCTCGAGGAACTCAAACGCCTCGGCAAAACCGTCATCATCAGTTCCCACATTCTCAGCGAATTACAGAGCCTGTGCAATCGAGTCGCCATCATTGAAAAAGGCAAACTGATTTACGCCGGACCGGTTCAGGGTGTACGCGAGCAAATGTTCACCGGCCGCGTGGTCTGGGCAAAGCTCCGCGAAGGCGATCCAGAAAAAGCGATGGGTTTCCTGAAACTGCGGAACGAGATTTCACAGATCGAACCGATCGACGGCGAACTCAAGATCACCATGATCGATCACGAAGCCGATCACAGTTGCGTTGCTGAAGTCCTCGTGAACAACGGGTTCAAATTGCTCGAACTCCGCGAGGAAGAGGTGGGATTGGAGGAAGTCTTCCTGCACGTGACCAAAGGCGAAACGCAATAGTCGGGAAGCCAGAGAGGGACGAAGTGCGAACCGCCTGGTTAATCCACATCGTTCTCGCAATTCGCCTCGCGGAATGAATGTTCTCCCGCTCATTCACCGTGAGTTGCTGGTAAACGCCCGCAAACCGGCGACCCGGCGACTGCGGGTCGCCATTGCCGTGGTTACCTTGGCAATCGCCGCGGCTTTCCTGCTCGCGATGGAAAACTCCCCGGTAGCGCAATTGGGTTTCTCCGGAAAAACGCTTTTTCAAATCCTCATTTGGCTGGCGTTTGCAACGGCAGGCTTGTTCGGTGTGTTTTTCGCCGCCGACACGATTAGTGAAGAACGTCGTGAAGGTACGCTCGGGTTACTCTTTCTAACGCCCTTGACCGGTTGCGACGTTGTCATCGGCAAATTGGCCGGGTGTTGGTTGCGCACTGCCTACGGCCTGCTCGCCGCGCTTCCGGTCATCGGCCTGGCGCTGTTGCTCGGTGGCGTTACGTTTGCCAACTATTTTGAGGTGGCTCTCGTGTTGGGCAATACACTGTTCGTTTCGACGGCGGTCGGATTAATGATTTCTTCGATCAGCCGGGATTCCGTTCAAGCGATGATGGGAACGCTGTTGGCGCTGGTCGCGATTGGGGGATTGCCGCTCTGGATCGATGTGGCCTTCAGTACCGTCGCCGGCGGGTTTCAACCCTACCTGAGCCACGCCAGCCCGGTGTTTGCGTTGTACCAGGGGGCGAACGGCGGCTCGGCCGATCTTTGGTTCAGTCTGGCCCTGCAACATGGAGTTGGCTGGTTGGCGATTGTGGTGGCCGCCTGGCGCACTTCACGCGTCGCCGAATCATCATCATCCGTCATCAAGGTCAAAACGCGGAGGAACGTCCAAGCGGCGCCACGCCAAGCGAAGACGCAAGCTCGCGATTCGGAAGTTGAATTGCGCAATCGCGAACCAATCACTTGGTTGGTGAAACGCCGATCGCGTGGTCCCACGATACTCGCGGCGATCGCGATGATCATGGCGGTGCTCGGCACGATCATCCTGTTCATTCTCAACACCGGCAGTCAGCCGAGTCTGAGCATGTTCATACCGGTGACTACCATCATCTACGCGCTGCTCTATTTCGTCACCCTGATCTGGCTCGCGGTCCAATCCACCCGACACACGAGCCACGCGCGTCAGCAGGGTGAACTGGAATTGCTGCTCGCAACCCCGATCAGCGTTCGCCGAATCGTCACGGGCTACTGGCACGGTTTGATTCGCATCTTTGGGCCCTCCGTGCTCGTCATAGTCGGGCTTGCGTTTCTGGCCATGATTCAACAAGCCATTCAAATGCAAACCATGTTGGCGAATTCGAACCAACCCAATTCAAACGTATTCGTTGTTCAAACGGCAATCCACTGGTGCTTTGGGTCGATAGGCATTTTCACGACGACGAGCGCCGTCGCCTGGGTCGGATTGTGGCTCGGATTGACCAGTGAAAAGCAGGCCGTCGCAGCGGCAAAAGCATTTGCCCTGGTGGTCGTTGTTCCCGCGCTGTTCCACACGCTGATCCAAATGTTTGGCGTCTTTACGAACTTCCTGTTTCGTGGTGGCGGGACAAATCTACTTTGGCTTTCCACAGCGGTCGACGGATCGATTCCACTGGCCATCGATGTTGGGTTCATCTTCTGGGCACGCCGGAATTTGCTGGCGCATTTTCGCGAAGCTGCGGGGAGCACGTTTAAGCGCCGGTCGATTTCATTGCAAAGACGTTGGGTGCGCGCCGCCCCGGGCTCCTGACATAGGATTTATCATGCACGTCCATCCGGTGACCGAGCGCGAAATGCATGCCGAGTCCCGACATGCCATGACGTGGTGGGCGCGCGTGGCGGTCTTTTCGCTCAGCGTGTTCGCGTTCCTTTGGTGCGCGATCATGACGCCGTTTGATCGGACGACGGGCAGTCGATTGTTCTACTTGGTCAATACTCTGCTTTTCATTGTGATCTGGATTCTCGTGCCCTTGCTCGTGGCCGATTCACTCAGCCAGGAACGCCGTGAAAACACGCTTGGCCTCCTCATACTGGCTGGACTGAAATCGCGGGAAATCGTCGTGGGCAAGAGCATCGCTCAGGCTTTGCGGGGCATGAACCTCTTGCTCGTCAATGCGCCCATCATGGTCATTCCAATCATCCTTGGCGGCCTCACGTGGACCGAGGTTGTGATCGCATTGATGATGAATTCAGCGGCGGTCTTCGTTGCACTTTCTGCTGGTTTGCTCGCGTCGGCGTTGTCGCGACGATGGTGGCGTGCGTTGCCCTTGGCGTGGTTGCTCAGCGCGCTTTTGATGACCATGTTTACGCTGGCGATATTCATCGGCGAACACATGGCGCTGTTTTCGTCAAACCCGTCCAATGCAACGGCGCGGATTCCGGCCGTTCGTCTGGAAATGGATTTCGCGCTGCTCGACTGGGTACGGTCGCCCTGGCAGGACCGGCTTGATCTGCAATTGAACAGCGCTACCGGAGCACCGCCCGCGGCTTACGGCGTGGATGAAGGCTGGTGGGTCCATGAGATGACATTGTCAGCTCCGAACCTACCGACCGCACTGCTGCTTCGGGCTTTGCTGACGCTGTTGCTCGCGTTGGTGTTTCACCGGTTCGCGGTCTGGCTCGCCGCTTTGCTGATTGATTTTGACTGGCGCGCGCGTCCGCACTCGGCGGCTTTCGTCCGGTGGAAACAATTCTGGCTCTCACCCCGTTTCCTGCACGCGTTATTGCGACGCCGACTCTCCTTGGCCATGAATCGCAACCCAATCGGCTGGTTCCATCAACGTTCGTGGAAATCCCGACTGCTGAAATGGGGATGGTTTCTGGCGCTCGCCGTTGCAGCTTCATTGGTGCTTTCGGACTCGGTGAACTACGCTTGGGGCCTGCCCAATGCGCTGCGCTGGCTGGGCATGGTGCTGCTCGCCAATATCGCGTACACGGCGGGGAGTTGTTTTCGTCACGACCTTGAATCCGGCACCATGGAATTGTTGTTGGTCTCATCGCTTTCGGACCGCTTGATTCTCAAGGGCCGCATCGCGGGAGTCGCCGGTCAATATCTGCCATCACTGGTTTTGTTGCTCGTAATTTGGTTTACCATCTTTTTTGACCTGCCCGGGCAATACTTCACCATACGCGGCCAGTTGCATTGGTTTGAACCCGTGATCTTCACGACCGCCGCCATCGCCTTGCTGTATCGCGGTGCCCGCGAATCTCTGCGGCGACGCGCGCCCGGTTGGACGTGGTTGCTGACGCTCTTTCACGGAATCATCTTGCCAGGTCTGGTCGCCGTTTTGGTGACGGCCATTTCTGCGTTCTTCGTGTTGCTGATTGGAGCCGGCTCCGGCGAGTCGTCGACGGTGCTTCTCACGGCAAACTTGTGGCTCTGGCTTGCGATGTTCATCATTGTTCAAGTGATCGGCACCGCCATTTCCTGGTTCCGGGCGCTCGACCAGTTGCGGGCCCGAAATTTCAGTGCGTCATTTCGATGAACCTTCGCCCCGTCATTGAACGTGAATTAGTCAGCGAGGCGCGAAACGAGGTCAACTACTGGCTGCGCCTGATAGGTGCGGCGGCGCTCCTTTTCGTGGGCGCGATGTACGTCGTTAATGATGCCAATTCCAGTCGTTGGCAGGGAGCGCTCCTCTTCGAGCAGATGAATCTCGCGATCTGGGCCACGGCGTTCGTTCTCGTCCCGGTATTGACCGCTGACTCGGTCGCCCGCGAAAAGCGAGAGGGCACGTTGGGGCTGTTGTTTCTCACGCCGCTCACTTCGCCCGATATCGTGATCGGCAAGTGCCTGGTTCACGGGTTGCGTTCTTTGACCATCCTGGTCGCCACCATCCCCGTCCTGTGTGTCCCCCTGATGATGGGCGGCATCTCATTCTGGCAAATTGTCAGCGCGGTGGCGACGAACCTGGGCGCTCTCTGCTTGGGAATGGCGGCGGGCATTCACGCCTCCGTTCGACAGGTCGACTGGTTGAGCGCCGTCGCGCATGCACTGTTAACCGGCATCGGAATGTTTGTCGGCTTTTGGGTGGTTGCTCGTGCATTGAACTTTTTCCCGAGCGTGGGCGGCTTCATTATCCTGCCCGTTGCGGCGTTTGTTTTGCAACGCTTCCTGCGCACGAACGCAATCTGGCTGGCCCGAAACTGGCGACGGGAACTCTATCGAGCGCCCGAACCTTACTGGGTCAACCAAATCGCCCGGTCGCCGGTCTGGCGCCGTGTAATGGCGTGGCCGAGGACCACGGCACTTGAACGCAATCCCATCGCCTGGTTGGAGGAACATCGCTGGTCGGCGCGCATCACAAAATGGGCGTGGCTGGGGATTGTGCTCGGCGCGACGGTACTGGGTGGTTGCATCGTCGGGCCGTTCATGGATTACACAACCTGGCTCAATATTTTAACGCTGCTGCTCGCCGGCGGTTTGTCTTTTCTCGCCGCAAACAGTTTCCGCCGCGAACAGGAATCGGGCGCGTTGGAATTGCTGCTCGTCACTCCGTTGTCCACGCGCCAGATTGTTCAGGGACGGCTCCGAGGAATGATTTTGCATTTCCTGCCAGCCACAATGCTGCTGGCCTTTTTCTGGATCATTCCGGCCTGGTTTTCCAACGAGATCACGCACGCGACCTGGATGAGTTGCTGGTTCGGCTTTTCCACGCTGGTTACGATACCGTTGATTGGATTTTGGTTCGCCCTGCGCCGACTTCATTATGTGACGGCGTGGTTGCTTACGGTGTTTGTGGGTTACCTCGTGCCGGCGGCAGCGGCTTTCGCACTTCGCATCGTTTTGGGCACGGACGGAACGATCCCGGTTGTGGTGGGTCTCAGTTTATTCACTGGCTATCAACTGGTCGTCGCAGCCATTTGTTTTCGACAGGTCCAAAAAGCATTGGAAGCGCGCTCGTTTATGGTCGGCTGAAGATCCTGACGACTCAGCACTGAAACTTTGCAGCAATTCAGACCTTGCGAGCCGGCGGGGTGATTAAGAACAACCCATTCAGATTGGCCCAACGTACGCACAAAAACTGACTTCAGATGAATTCATTGCCTGTCATTGTCAGAGAGCTGCGGGTGGAAGCTCGGCACACCATGAATTATTGGCTTCGCGTCCTGGGCGCCACGCTGATGCTGGTGGCCGCGGGTTTGGTGATGATCAATTTGCGGGGCGGGATCGCCGGCAAAGGCAACGAGATGTTCACGGTTCTGCAGCCCACGCTCTTCAGCCTCATCCTGGTACTGGTGCCAATCATGACCTGTGACTGCATCAGTCGCGAGCGGCGCGAGGGAACGTTGGGGCTGCTATTTCTGACGCCGCTACGCCCGGTCGACGTCGGGCTCGCGAAGGCACTCTCCGCCGTTCTGCGGGCTTCGACTTTGATCCTCGCGGTAATGCCGATTCTGGCGATCCCGTTGCTTTTGGGTGGCATCAGCGGAAAGGACCTTCTTCGGGCCGCGTTGATGGACGGAATGGCTCTGGTTGGCGCGATTGCCGCCGGCTTGATGGCGTCGAGTCGCTGCCGTGCTTTCAGTCGCGCCGCGCTACTCGCACTGTTGTTTTCGGGAACCGCTCTGTTGATTCTGGGCAATGTCCAGGTTCTCTATTTCTTGCAGCAACTCTTCTCCGGGAAAGTCGGTCCAGCCCCGGACGAACCCATGCCGGCCTGGGTGTTCATCTTCCTGACAACCATCGGCCCCTGGATGCTGAGTTCCGGCGCTGGTGGCCTCTGGCAACAAACTCCATCGCTAACGACCGCACCGGTTCTTTGGGTCTGCTTCAGCCAGTTTGTTCTTTCGATCGTGCTGCTGATTGCGACTCTGGCCCTGCTCAATCGCAATCTCCGCACACTGTCGGTCGAGACCGGCATGAGCCAACGCCAGATTTGGTGGTGGAAAACATTCTGCACGCCGAAGCTGTTCAAGCGTACGTTTTCCCGAATCAGTCGCGGTCTGTTGAATCGCAATCCGATCGGTTGGTTGCAACGCCGCACGTGGTCCGCGCGATTGTCCACGTGGGGTTGGTTGGCCGTCCTGATCGTCACCGAGAGCTTCCTCGTAACGACGTCGAACCAATCGTTTGGCGGCAACTGGAACAGTTTGATGAATGCGCAACCCATCTTCGCTGCGTTCCTGGGAATCGGAATCACGTTCAGTGCTGCTGACAGTTTTCGCAACGAAAGAGAGACCGGCGCGCTCGAGCTGCTGCTGGTCACTCCGTTGTCCGTACGGCAGATTCTCGCCGGGCGGCTTTTCGGTCTCTGGGGACAATATCTTCCCGTCCTCGTTTTGCTGCTTGGAGCGTGGGGCTACACGTCATCCTGGCAGCTTTGGCAAAACGCAGTGGATCTAAGCGGTATACGATTCGCCTTCGGCCTCATATTCGTTTCGTCGTTCCTGGCACTTCCCTTTATCGGTCTCTACGAATCGCTCCGAAGGAAGCACTTCTTTACTGCGTGGTTGAGCACGCTGGCGCGGGGTTTGGTGATCCCAATATTTGGCCCGGGAATCGTCGGGCTCGCGTGGCATTGGAGCTTCTTCCAGGTAACGGGCGTCCGCTTTTACTCGCCCGCAGGCGATGTCACTCTGCTGCGACTCATGATTGCGGCCGCCCTGATCCAAGGATCTTTTGCGTTGAGAGCCGCGCACAAATTCCAGCAAAACCTCAACGAAAGACAATTCGCCACGACGATGTGAATCGCGGTGCCCTTGGCAAAGCAAAAAGGCAAAACGTCATCGTGGATGTGCACTTCTCTTCTTGGCAGCGGCTCGCTCGTATTTCTCGGCGGAGTCGCAGCTCAGATTAATCCCGCAGTCTCGGGAAAGCCGCACGCGATGTTCATGCTTTGGACGGCCTGACCGCTCGCGCCTTTGACGACGTTGTCCTCGGCGCTCATCACGATCAACCGGCCGGTTCGCGGATCCAGTCGCCA
Source organism: bacterium (assembly GCA_016124235.1). Classification (GTDB taxonomy): domain Bacteria; phylum Verrucomicrobiota; class Verrucomicrobiia; order Limisphaerales; family RI-55; genus RI-55. The sequence goes on from WGOC01000022.1 coordinate 166,783, forward strand.
GGCAATTTCAATCACGTTGGTGCCAACGACATTTTTTGTGTCGGGCAAAGCGCCGCCCTCGAGCACACGCACGAAGGGTTCGTTCGCATAGACATTGCTATAGCAACGACTGATCGTTTCCGCCAAAGCCGTCATTTCGGCGCCCGCCTGAAAATGCTTTGCCGGCGCGAGGTAAAGCGTCGTGAGGATACCGCGATTGACTGGAATCAAATGCGGCGTGAATTGAATTGTCACCTCACGGTCTGCAGCGATGGAAAGTTCCTGTTCAATCTCGGAAAGATGCCGGTGCTTCGGAACGCCGTAGGGGCGCACGCTCTCGTTGCATTCGCAGAACAGATACGCAAGATCGGCCTTGCGACCAGCCCCGCTCACTCCGCTCATCGAGTCGGCGATAATCCCCTCGGACTTGATGATTCCAGCGTGCAACAACGGAATGACCGGCAACAGAATGCTGGTCGGATAACAGCCCGGCGACGCGATCAATAAAGCGTTCTTGATCTGCTCGCGATAAACCTCCGGCAACCCATAAATCGCCTTGGTCAGCAACTCGGGCGCGGGATGTTCGTGCGCATAGAAATCCTGATAAACGCTCGCGCTACGCAGTCGGAAGTCCGCGCTAAGATCGATCACCCGACAACCTTGTTCATTCAACGGCACAGCGTATTCGGTGGCCACGCCGTGGGGCAGCGCGAGAAAAACGATTTGCGCCTGCTTGGCCAGGTCCGTCGCGTTTGGTTCCGAAAACTTCAGTTCGCGGGCTTTGGGATGGCTGGCAAATCGCGGAAATATTTCAGCCACCGTTCGGCCGGCGTATTGGCGTGAAGTGACGGCCACGAGATCAGCGTGCGGATGACCAAGCAACAAACGGACGAGTTCTTCACCGGAATAACCGGACGCGCCCACGATGGCGACTTTGACGGATGACAGTTCTTTCATGGCAAATGGTTCGATAGGCTAATTGGCGGTTGGCTGGCCGTACGGATTTGCGCGGCGGATTTCCAGGAAGCGCTCGGGGTGAGCCAGTTTCTGAAAGCCAAATTGCTCGTAAAGACCGTGCGCATCCAAAGTGGCCAGCATCCAACGGCGCAGATTTTGCAGTCGGGCATTCGCTAAAATTTCCGCCACCAAGAACTTTCCTACGCCCAGGCCCCGATGGCTTTCAACGACGAAGACGTCCGCGAGCCAGGCGAAGGTGGCGTGATCGGTGATCACCCGAGCGAAGGCAATTTGTTGACCTGATTCGAACACTCCAAAACAGAATGATCCCTCGATCGCCTGATCAACCGTTTCGCGCGAAATGCCGGCCGCCCAATACGTGCTGCCCAAGAATGCGTGGATCAACCGCCGATCGAGCCGTGATTTGTCGGTCGATACTTCCCAATTGGCAGTTGAGTTGGCAGCGGTCATGGGCGCAGGAACGTTGGGCGAGTAAAAAGAAAAGCCCCGCCGGGGTCAACCGGCGGGGCTGTCCATACACAACACCAATTAACGCTTCGAAAATTGGAACCGCTTGCGGGCGCCGGGCTGACCGTACTTCTTGCGTTCCTTCATACGAGGATCGCGGGTCAGCAATCCCTGCGCTTTCAGGGCCGGACGCAACGCCGCGTCCACTTTGAGCAGCGCGCGGGATACCGCATGCCTGACCGCACCGGCTTGACCGTTCGGGCCACCGCCCTTGACGTTCACGTCCAGATCGTATTTATCGACGCCGTTGATCACCGACAGCGGTTGTAAGACAACACCGCGCAACGAATCAGTCGGGAAATAAACCTCAAACGCCCGGTCGTTAACCGTCACCCGGCCGGAGCCGGACGAAAGGCGAACACGAGCGACCGCCGTCTTACGGCGACCAATACCGATAAAAGCAGAGTCAGCCATATAAAATATTACTTGGTCACGGCCATCGTGGCCGGGTTCTGCGCCTGATGCGGATGGTTCGGACCGCGATAGACTTTCAACTTCGTGATCAGGCGACGGCCGAGGCGGTTTTTCGGAATCATGCCCTTTACCGCGTGCTCAATGAGCCGTTCCGGGTGTTTTTCGCGGACCTGGGCGACCGTGCGATATTTTTCGCCGCCCTTCCATCCCGAGTAGGTCATGTAGGTCTTGTCGGTCTCCTTCTTGCCGGTGAGCACGACCTTTTCGGCGTTGATCACCACCACGAAGTCACCCGCGTCCCAATGGGGGGTGTAAATGGGCTTGTTTTTGCCGCGCAAGGTGTCCGCGACTTTAACGGCCAGGCGTCCGAGCACGGCGCCATCGGCGTCAATCACGTGCCAGCGGCGCTGGTTCAAATGGTCTTTTGGCAGATACGTTTTCATCCGGTTGTCCGAACCAAAGGAGCGGAGAAGCTACCAAACGACTTTGGCTAGTCAATAGCCGTTTTGGATAATTTCCAATCAGGCGCCGTGGCTTGGTTGTGCCCGCTCTGAAAATGGAGCGGGTCATTGCGTTGTGTGTATTAAAAACGGGAGCCGGGACGAATCGAGTCCCGGCTCCCGCAGTGTCAATTGCTGAATGCGCACTCAGGTTCAGCTGATTTGCGGCGGCGCAAAGCCCTCGCGGTATTCACGCGAAAGGATTGTCTTGTTCGCTTCGTCGTTATTCGTGAAGCGGAAGTTTTCGGCATCCCAGCGAAGTTCATGGTCCGGAAACCGAGTTGCCTTGACCGCCAGCAAGGCTGGTTCGGTGATGCGCCAACCGATTTGGAAGGGTGTCCACAGTGGTTTGTGGTCGCCCAGGCAATCATCGGCCCAGTCCTTCCAGTGATTGCGTTTGCCGATTTCCGGCAACGGTTCGTCCTGAATCTCTTTGCCTTTGCGGAAGACCTGCGGAACGCCATCGGCCTGCAAAAGCAACGTGCCTTCTTCGCAGACAACCATCGTGTAGTTCGCGCCCACTTTGACGTCAGGCAAACCGAGCGCCGCAAACGATGGAACCAACGCGCTGTCGCTGTAGCGAACCACAAATTTTTCCCGGGCAAACTTACCGCCACCTGGATAGGTAATGGTGCTGATGTTGTGCGCGGTGTGGGAATCCATCGGCGGTTTCAGCGTATTGGTCAACACCGCCTCGGGACGCGGCAGGTCATAAGCGAAGTAAAGCAGATCGAGCAAATGACATCCCCAGTCCGCGAGTTGACCGCCACCCGTTTCCCAGAAGGTCCGCCATCGACGCGGCGTCAAATCCTCACTGTAGGGCATTTCATGATTGATCGGGCCCTGCCACAAATCCCAGCTGAGCCAGTCGGGCACCGGCTTCGCGGTTGTGTAATTTGACCACGGATCCGCAAAGTAATGATTGCGCTCGACGCTGCCGGTCCACACGTAGGCCTCGATCGGCCGTCCGAGTTGGTTGCGACGCAGCATTTCCACGGCGAGCATGCGTCCGCGGTTGCAGGAACGTTGGTTGCCCATCTGAGTGACGAGGTCCGGCCGCTGCGCCAAGGCGTCACGCATCATGCGCAATTCAGACAACTGCTGCACGAGCGGTTTCTGTCCGTAGATGTGTTTGTTGTGCTTCAACGCCGTGATCATCATCGGCGCATGATTGAAGTCCGGCGTGTCGACAATGACGGCATCGAAATCGTCCACCTTGTCGGCGAAGCCTTCGCGATAATCGGCAATCGTCCACGCCTTCGGGTGCTCTTGCAGAATCGCTTCCCGTTCGCGGGAATCGACATCGCAGAAGCCGGCCCATTCCACCTTTGGGTGTCCGCGGAGGCCGGCGCGTTGCAGACTTCCTATGCCGCCGTTCTTGGCACCGATGCCGATCTGGTAGATTCGCAGGTTGCCGTTCTTGTTGGTTTGCGCCCGCGCCCGCAAGGATAACGAGGCGATGCCGACGGTCGCCACCGCACCGGTCTTGAGAAAAGCACGACGGGTGACGGGACGTTTCTGATCAGGGATGGAATTTGTATTCATGATGAGTGTCACCATGATCCACGGTTTGTTGGCGAGCTCAAGAAAAACGCGCGGCCAGAAGGCGCAAATTTTGTTCCCGTGAGAACCCGAAATTGAGCAAATTAAGGTGAGCGCAATGAACCAACATCTGATCTCAAGTGTGCGCCGATCTACCGTTTTCAATAAAACGGGGTCACGGGTCCTCGGACGCTATGGAGGCGCACAATACGATTTAGGTCCGACCATAACCAGGCGACCAGCCATGAGACCACCGGAAATGTGTAGGACTTCACATTCGAGACTATCGACTATCTGTATCGCGCGCAATTTATGGGAGTCTGTACCGGAACGCGACCAATCCGAAGAATCTATCCGCTACCGTTTGTGCCGACGGGAACATTCGCGAACTCCATTTGCTCGGTGCGTATTAAGGGCGGCAAACCGCTCCTCCATATCTCAGCTTTTGGACGGAGGGTAAGATTTGGGCCGCGGATCAAATAGAATCCGAGTAACAGCAATGTTGGTTTTCGAATTCAAACTTTGAATGGCTTCATATGGCGCGCGGGAGCCGCAAAAGAACTTATTCCGTCGCCCTAAACGTCGAAGAGTTGGCTTCCTTTGAAAGCGATCGCATTATTTAACTTGAAGTGGCATTTCCTTACGGCCTTTCGGTGTAAAACAGGAGGCATAAACCGTCTGGCCGACAGCCACCGATCCGCGGACTTGCTGCAGCCCCGTCGGGATGGCAGAGTTCGACCGCTTGATCAGAGACGTCGCAAATTCCTATCGCTTACTTGGGCTGGCGCCGGGGGCGTCATGGCCCGACGTGAGGCGTAACTACCGGAGGCTCGTGCGGGAATGGCATCCGGACCAGTTTGGCCATAGTGTAACGCTTCAGACGACTGCGAATGAAAAGCTCAAGGAAATAAACGTCGCGTATGAACAGATCCGGAAGTTCCGGGATGTTGCGGCCCATGTGAAGGGCGCCCCCAATGGATCTCGATCAACTCCAAATTCGAGCTGCCATACGAAGTCCGGTCGCGAGTCAACCAAATCTTCAGGACGTGCGAGCCCGAACGATTCCGGCAACCAAAAAGAAGCCACTCAACGGCAATATAGTATCTTCGAGTTGCTTCTGCGACATCCGGCAGCAATTAGGTTTGGAGTGTTGGTCGTAAGCATTGTTGTGTCGCTGCTGCGCGGAGGTAGTGGTGACACCGCGAGATCTGCGAACCGATACGGCGAATCACCATGGTTCGACCAGGGCCGCTCGCTGCGCGCCGGTTCATTTGTTTATTCTCCAGTACAACCTCGCCAAGAATACGACGTTACGCTGGCGAATGGCACACGCGTCAGCATTAGCAACCTGCTGAAACTTGACCTGAGTTTCGTTTCCAAGAAACGAGGTAGAAATAACCCTGTTTCGCCGGCTGAGCTAAACAACGCCGACGTATCCGTTTTGTTGAAAAGTAAGAACGGGCGAAAGTAGCGGAGGGATTGTTAATCGCTCGCACCGCCGCGCAATTGTTTTCAAGTCATTCTTGCGAACAATCGGAAGAGACTTCGTCAACTTTAATTCGGCAACAGGAAAACTGGGCTTCAAGTCCGAAGGAACCGGCGAATCTGACTTTGAACACAAACGAATCTGAATCGATGAGTTTGACCCTTTCAATCGACAATCGATCGAGTGAGTTTTGATGATTGAAGCCGTTCATTTCCAGGTCTTCGTCGAGGTCTTCGAATTGCATCGTGACGACGCGGTGATTTCGAGTGACTAGCAAGCCGTCGGCACCGGTTTGGTCCGTCAGTTCCCAAAGTCGAAGCCTGGCGGTCAACAATGGGAAGAGCCACTGAGTCGGATCGCGATTGATATCGCCCCGGCGCAAGTGAATCTCGCATACCTCGGCATCGTGGAATGTTGGCCACTGTCCAAAAACGCTGGTCAGCTTTCGGCTTCCCTCGATGTAAGCGTCAATCCCTCGCATGAATCGTCGGCGCGCTCTCTTGTGACCACTTCAACTCTGACCGACTGATTACCTATCACTCCGCTTCGCTGTCCACGTCGCATCGAGATTGTTGTCGCCCCCTGGCAGTTTGATGTCACCAGCAAGCGTGCCGTCGTTGTTGAGTTTGCCTGCGTATTCCACGCTCATCGCGTTGCCATTCAGCTCGCCTTTGTAGTCGAGTTTCACATTTTTCCCGTTCACATAACCGGTGATTTGTTGGTGGCCGAGCAGTCCGTCGTAGGTGCCGACGATATTGTGGCCGGCCTGAACGAGTTGTAGTTGGGATTTGCCGGCATTGCCATTGACTTCCACATCGACGTTCCAATGGCCGGCAATTTGGGCGAGCTGGTCGGCGCCCTTTTTGGGATCGAGGTTCGCGGCGATTTCTTCCGGCGTGACGGTCGATTCAACGCCGTTTTCCGGCACGGCTACTTTCGCAATCCAGAGGATCGCGTTGAGCACGATTTTGCGTTGGTTGTCATTATACCAGTTTACGTGTTTGTGGCCGCCCGTGAAGCCGAAGCCGCGTCCACCGTCGGGTCGTTCGTAAATCCACATCATGGTCTCGCGCCGACCGCTGGCATCGACGATGTGTTGATAAGGTCCCGCGGGGTAAACGTAGGGTCCCTTGCGAACGGCGTCGGACGGCGTGTCGGTAAGGATGTGGGTGATACCTTTCGGATCCGGATTCCAGCGCATGTTGAAATACCATTCGTCCGGCAGGCTGAACGGTTTCACGCCGTTGGTGACGGGATGCCTGGGCAGGTTTTTGTAATCCGGCTGCCACATCGGGTTGACCGAATAGTGATCCTCATACGCGCCGCCGATCCAACGCCACATCGCCTGTTGCGGAGCGCCGACGGGAACTTCGACGGCATAATGCGCGCAACCGATACCAACACCTTTGGCAACGAGTGCATCGATCAGCTTGATTCGGTCGCCTTGAATCGCCGGATGACCGCCTCCGCCATCCGCGTAAAAGACAACGGCTGAGGCGCCCTCGAAGACTGCGTCCGAATCAGGCCAACCGTTTGTGTAGACCTCGACTTGAATGCCCGGGACCGATTTCAAACACTGTTGCCAAAGCAGAACTCCTGCACGGAATTCATGCTCGCCAGGCGGATGGCTGGGCCTTCCCGCGACCAGGAGAATGCGCTTGTCGGCGGCGTGCGTGGCAGCTGCGAGTGAAATCAACGTCAGAGCAAGAATTGTTTTGAATGAGTTCATCGAAATGGGTGCGTTTGAATTTCGGTTTGTATGATGGTGAGGTGTGGGTTCCGTGAATATCACGCGGAACAACGGCCGCACGATTGCGGGTTGCCGGAGCAGGCGGGCATCGCTGGTTCGGTGGTTGGTTTGCTCGGCGCGAAGACCGAAAGCTTTTTCTTGAGACGTTTGGAACCGCAGTGTGGGCACGTGGCTTTCGAGGTGCGGTTGCGGACAAGGATTTCAGAATCCTTGGTGCAGACGTCGCAATGGTATTCAAAAATCGGCATGCGCGGAAATCTAGCGCGTCGACGCGCTGAAATGAAACGGGAAAATACTCGCGCCATCGGTCAATTTTGTGTTAGCCAACTTTTCAATTCGTAATGATTTGTGGCTGATTTAATGACATGTTCGTGCTGTTCGCGGCGTGCCTTTTTGGGAGGTGCGCTCGTATCGCTGTTCTCGAGTGTGAGCGTCCTCGCCGATCGTGTGCACGTCGTTCGCAAGGGCGAAACATTGTTCGGACTGTCGCGGCAAATGGGGATTCCTTTCCACGACCTGGCCGATGCGAACCATCTGAATCGAAAGTCAAAACTTCAGGTGGGGCAGCGGTTGTTCATCCCGTCCAACGAGGCCCTCCCGCAGTTGACCGTCGCACTAAAGAAGAAGTTCGATCGAACACATGTCAAAGCGCGGCAATGGAAATACGTTGTTGTGCATCACAGTGCTACCTCGAGCGGCACGGTCGCGGGTATGGATCGTTATCACTCCCAAGTCCGCCACATGGAAAATGGTTTGGCGTATCACTTCGTGATTGGGAACGGCAAAGGGATGAAGGACGGCGAAACGGTCGCGAGTCGGCGGTGGAAAAAACAGTTGGCCGGCGGCCACCTTGCCAGTGAAGCACTTAACGAGATCAGCCTGGGAATTTGCTTGGTCGGGAATTTTGAAGTCTCGGTCCCCACGGCGAAGCAGATGCAAGCACTGGCCGGATTGATAAACTATCTTCTAAAACGGTGCCATTTGGGGCATTCGGCGGTAAAAACGCACCAACAAATCAACACGATTTACACACGCTGCCCCGGGCGGCGGTTTCCGGTAAAAACGTTGCTCGGCATGGTGGCTTGAATTAAGTGGATTGTCGTAAAACTCCGGATAACGAAACATGTGGTAATTGAAAACCAATTGTTGGTCAGGCGATCTTTATAACATGTTGAAGAAAGGTAAGATTTCTGTTTGACAACCAGTGCGGCGATCCATAGAAAACCTCTGCTACATAACATTCCGTAACGCAAAGGGATTGACCTTAAGTAGGAACAGACGATTCATCTTATGAAGAAGATTATTGCCTCCACGGGGATGGTCGCGCTTGGTGTGCTAGGCGTTCAAGCGGCTTACACGCCCGGTATGTCCGGCCAGGATACTGCAAAATCATGGAGCCTGCACGGTGCGCTGCGTGGGTTTTACGACAGCAACAGCACGACGTCACCGTCGGGCAGTGAGGTCAAAAGTTACGGGCTTGGTGTGGAGGCGGGGGTTGGTTACAACCTGCCGCTCGACACGACGTTTTTGGGTGCGGACTACACTTACGGGTTAAAGTGGTATGAAGGTCGGGATACGGGCAAGACTGACCAGACGCACAAATTTAATCTGAAGCTCGATCACTCATTTTCTGAAAGATATAAAGTCACACTCAAGGATTCCTTTGTTGTGACCTCTGAGCCGACTGTGTTAGATCAGGGTGGCGTGGTGACAAGTCCTCGGCGTTTGAATTCTGACGCGTTGAGGAACCGTGCAAATTTGGACTTTGCGGCGCAATTCACGCCGAAGTTGGGTGCGACGATTGGTTATGGGAATACTTTCTACGACTACGATCAAAGTGCGTCTGACGTAGCTAATTCAGTGACAGGTCCGAGTAGGTCGCAGCTGTTGGATCGGATGGAGCACCTGATCCCGGTTGAAGGCCGGTATACAGTTAATCCAGAAACTGTCGCTTTGGTGGGTTACCAGTTTGGTTTGGTTAAATACCAAGATAACAATCCGTACAACGTTGGTTTGCCGGGGGCTGCTGATCCTTTGAATCCAGATTGGCGCGATAATCGTACTCACTACATCTATGCTGGTATAGAGCACAACTTTACGCCCCAGCTGAACGCAGCGTTGAGAGGGGGCGTTCAAATTCAAGAGTACACTCAACTGCCTGCTAGCGCTGCCGTTGACGACACATCGACTAGTCCATACGTGGACGGCAACGTGAGTTATCTATACAATCCGGGGAGCTATGTTTTGGTTGGCTATCGCCATTCAAACTCGGCAACAGATTTGACGGTTCTCGACGCGCAAACTGATCTTATCTATGTTTCTTGGACGCACCGGATTACGACTCAGCTGAGCGCAAACCTCTCCTATCAGTGGCAATACTCTTCGTTTAACCAAGGGTTTAGTGGCGCATTGGATAATCGGAACGAAATGTTCAACATTTTTGGAATCAACCTGTCATATAGCATCAACCAGTTCCTGAGCTGTGAGATAGGGTACAATTACGATGACTTGGACAGCGATGTGGCGGGTCGCAGTTATACGCGGCATGTGGGCTATATCGGGGTCAGAGCGACCTACTAAGTCTGGAAGAATATAGTTAGCTTTGGGAGGCTGGAGCCGTCAAATTCAGCCTCCCATTTTTTGTTTAGTCATATGGAATCATTCAAACAGGAAGCGCCAACTGAGAGCTCGCTCCATTTTCTGGATTATTGGCGGATTATTCGAATCCGAAAGACCGTGATCTTGGCGGTGTTTCTGTTGGTCGTCCTGACCACGACGCTTGTCACCTTCGTGCTTCCGGAGTTCTTTGCGAGTACGGTGACCATTGAGGTTAAGAAAGATTCCAGTACTCTGGAGAAAATTGGTGGAGGAAATACGGTTCAGGGGTTTGATCCGTACTTTCTGCAGACTGAATTCGAGAAGATTCAGTCTAAGGCGGTTCTATACTCAGTAATCTCGAATTTGGACCTTGGCACTTTTTACAAGAAAACTCGCAAATATGATGTCAATTTAAAGCCGGAAGAAACGTACATGTTATTGAAAAATGACATGAGCGTTAACCAGATGCGAAACACCGAGTTGATTGAAATCACGGTGTACAGTGAAGACAAGGCAATGGCCACGAAGATAGCCAATGAGATTGCTGTGGAGTATCGGCGGTGGCGTATGGAGGATTCTGATCTCCGGTATAAAGAGGGGTTTTCGGCTATTTCAAACCAATTGGACACTGCAGAACAACTGTTGGCTGATAGCAAGCAACAGGTGACTAATTTGTTGGCGAAGCTTGGGATTACTGATTTGGACGAGTCTAGTACGAGGAATACGCTGGCTATGGAGAACCAGCAATTGATGGATTATCAACGCCAATACGACAGCCTGAATATCGAATATGGCAAAATGCTCAAGCAATTGAGTGGGGTCGACGCCATCGAAAAGATTGAGGAATTGAAGACAGTAGTGCCCGTAACTTTTCAGGATTCCGCGATCACAGTCAATCTGCCAGCCTTGTTTCAGCGTGAAGCAGATGCGAAGAGCCGGCTGGCGGGCCTCGGACCGGATTTGGGTAAGGAAAACCCGCAGTTTAAAGCGGCACAATTGGAACTCGACACGGTGCAAAGTAATATCGAGGACAAGGTCTACGGAATTATCAAAGGTGCCCGGATTAAGGCTAATTCAGTAAGCAATCAGTTGGCGATGTTGGATAAGGATATCAAGAGAAAGCAGGAGCAATATCGCGAGAAGTCGTCCGAGATCATGCCGTATCTAGCGGCCAAGGAGGAAAAAACGCGGCGACAAAACGTGCGTGATTCCCTGGAGATGAAGATCGCGCAGGAGCGGATCAATGCTTCTTTGAACAGCCCGCTTATTGTAAAGGTGATCAACCCTGCGGAGGATGCGATTAAGCCGTCCAGACCAAACAAGGCGTTGAACATTGCGCTGGGTGTGGTTGTTGGATTAGTTGTCGGCGTTGGTCTGGCATTCTTCATTGAGTATCTCGATACGAGCGTGAAGACCATTGACGATGTTGAGCGCGCGCTGCAGGCACATGTCCTTGGTGTCATTCCGCAAAACGTTGGTTCGTTACTTGATGAAGGAGCAGATAGTCCGCATGCGGAAGCGTATCGAGTTTTGCGCACAAACATGCTTTTCTCTCGGAAGGCGGACACTCAGAATACGATTACCGTCGTTAGCGGTGGAGCAGGTGAAGGCAAATCGACCACCTTATTCAACTTGGCGTGCATTTTCGCACAAAATGGATCCCGAGTATTGATCGTGGATTCGGACTTGCGGCGGCCGAGCATTCACAAGATTCTGCGAATCTCGAATACATTCGGTCTGACAAATTATCTATTGGGACAGAAGCCCATTGAGGAGGTTATTCAGAAGACCTCCTTGGAAAATCTGGACTTTCTGCCGTCGGGCAAGCTTCCCAGTAGTTCGATGGGTATTCTGAGCTCCGTCAAGATGAAGGAACTCGTTAAAGAATTGAAACGACGTTACGACTTTGTCTTCTTTGATTCTCCGCCCATCATGGGTGTTAGCGATGCGTCTGTTTTGGCGAGCGAGGTCGACGTGACACTACAGGTCATCCAATATCGTCGTTATCCGCAACCGATGACCATCCGCGCCAAGCAGATGATTGAGAAGGTGGGTGGCAATCTTTTGGGCGTAGTGTTGAACAACATCAACATGGCTCAGGATGAGAACTACTATTACTACAGCGGATACTACTACGATTATTACTCAAAGCACTCCGATGATGATGATGACGAGGGCTCGCACAAGAACGGCCAGAAGAATGGTTCCACGGGCAAGTCAACTGAGTCGTCCTCGCGACTTGATTTGAAAAAATATTAAGCCGCTGAATCCGCTTTCCATATTAGCTTCGCATGAAATTCTCTGAATTTAATTCACGGTATAGTCTTGGATTGTTTTTGGCAGTTGCTGTCATCGGTGCGCTAACCACGGGATGCGTATCAAACAAAAACGCTGAATCTGAGCAATTTGATAAGATCAAGGCTGATGCATCGAGCGGAGCCTCCGAGGAATTGCGCCCCGGAGATGTTCTTAAGATTACTTTTAAGGGGCCTGTCAATCCACCGCCGGATCATGAGGAACGAATCCCCGAAAGCGGTCAAATATCACTCCAATATATCGGCAAGGTCGACGTAATCGGTAAGACCCGGGAACATCTGCAAGACGAAATCCAATCAAAATACGTTCCGGATTATTTCAAAGAATTGACCGTCACGATCGCACCGGCGGATCGATTCTTTTTTGTCTACGGTGAAGTCAAAATACCCAACAGGTATCCTTATGGGAACAAGCTAACCGTTTCCGGTGCGATCTCTACGGCAGGCGGTTTTACAGATTTTGCTAAGCAAACAAAAGTCCAGTTGATTCGGGCGGATAACAAGAAGGAGATCGTTAATTGCAAGAAGGGTCGCGACAATCCCGAGTTCGATCCAGAAGTGTTGCCTGGTGATCGCATCTATGTACCGCGGCGGTATTTCTGATGATCCGGTTGGATATTTTAACGGGTAAGCAGGCGGGCCAGTCAATTCTGGTCCGCCGTTTTCCTTTTTGGGTGGGGCGCGATCCAGCGTCCGACTTGGTTTTGAACGAGGCTGGCGTTTGGGACCGGCATTGCTCACTCGAATATCAAGTACCGATTGGATACCTGCTGCTTCCAGAGCCCGGGATCGAAACGCGCATCGATCAATTCGTCGCGGATCGAAAAGTCCGGCTGCATTCGGCGGCCGAGATCTCAATCGGTGGCGTCCGCATGCGATTCAACCTGGCGGATCCAACTCCGCGGGGTTTGGGATTTCGCGAGTTGATTGTCTGGGGTTTCCTGCTACTCGTCGTGGCAGCGGAGTCCTGGCTCATCTATTGGTTGCCGAGATGAGCAAGCAGCGAGCGTATTAGTGCCGAAAATGCCGGTGTCCCGTGAAGACCATGGCCATCGAGCGATCATTCGCAGCACCGATCACCTCGGCATCTCGCACAGAACCTCCCGGTTGAATTGCGGCAGTTGCGCCGGCTTCCGCGGCCGCAATCAAACCATCGGGGAAAGGGAAGAACGCATCGCTGCAGACCACGCTTCCTTTGAGCGAAAGCCCGGCTTCCTGCGCTTTCCAGACCGCGATCCGGCTCGCGTCCACGCGGCTCATCTGGCCGGCCCCTACACCTAATGTCCGGTCGGGACCGCAATAAACGATCGCGTTGGATTTTACGTGCTTCACCACTCGCCAGCCGAATTGCATGGCCTTGAGTTCATCGGCGGTCGGCGGACGTGACGCAACGGATTTAAGCTCGTCGCCAGCGGACATCTTCAGATCGCGGCTTTGTTGGAGATACGATTCGGCGCCGACTGATCGGACATCCACCGGCTGCGCAGCAACTGGATTCTTGAGTAAACGCAACAACCGGAGGTTCTTCTTCTTCTTCAAGGCTTCCAACGCCTCCGGCGCAAATTCCGGGGCGATGATGACTTCACTGAAGATTTCGGCGATGGCTTCGGCGCAGGCCTGGTCGAGTTTCCCATTTACCGCGATGATTCCGCCAAACGGCGCCTGACGATCAGTCGCAAACGCCTTGTCCCAAGCGTCTTTGAAATTCGCCGCCTGGCCGACGCCACACGGATTGGTGTGCTTGAGAATGGCCAACGTCGGCGCGTCGCCCTTGAACTCAGAAATCAGCGCCGCCGCCGCGGTGAGATCCAGGATGTTGTTATAGGAAAGTTCCTTGCCGTGGAGTTGCTCGAAATAGTCACGAAACTTGCCGTACAATGCGGCCTGCTGGTGGGGGTTTTCGCCGTAGCGCAAAGGCTGAACGAGCGGCGCTTGGATGGACAGGACAGGGGCCGGCCCGGTGGCGGACGGCACAAATTCCTTCTGCAAATGTGATGCGATCGCCGCATCGTAGGCGGCGGTTCGGGCAAAAACTTTGGCGGCTAATTCCCCCCTCAACTCTAGCGTGGTATTGCCGCTGGTTTTCACCTGTTCCGCCACTCGTGAATAATCCGCCGGATCGGTCAGCACGGTCACGCTTTCGTGATTCTTTGCGGCGCTGCGCAACATCGATGGTCCGCCGATGTCGATATTCTCAATCGCTTCCTCAATCGAAACGTTGAGTTTGGCGACCGTTGCTTCGAACGGATAGAGGTTCACGACGACAAGATCGATGGGCAGGATGGCGTGCTCCTTGATCGTGGAGACGTGTTCGGCATTGTCTCGCAGATGGAGCAGGCCGCCGTGGATTTTAGGGTGCAACGTCTTTACGCGACCGTCGAGCATCTCCGGAAATCCCGTGTGCTCGCTGATGTCCTTGACCGTAAGCCCGGCTTCGCGCAGCACTTTGGCCGTGCCGCCGGTGGAGATCAGTTCGACTCCAGCTTCGGCGAGTGTTTTGGCGAATTCAACCAGCCCGGATTTGTCGGAAACGGAAAGCAGCGCGCGTTCGATCTTGCCCATAGGCGCGGTAAAATCTCCCCTGCAATGTGCGAGGTCAATGATCGAGTTGATCGGCGCGCTGCGACCCGTTTACGGAGGGAGGATTTATCGCACTTTTTCGAACGCGAAGCCCTTCAAATACTCCGTTTCGGGGATCATCGGGATGATCGGATGATCGGGCGACTGACTGAAAATGGCAGTCTGCCGTAGGATCGTCCGCGTGTCATAAGCCGCGGCAAGAATGACGTCGCGAAAGGTCGGTGTGTCAACGTGGTGTGAACAGCAAAACGTCGCCAGCACACCGCCGGGTTTGAGCAACTTGAAAGCGCGGACGTGAATTTCCTTATAACCGCGCAGGGCGTTTGGCACCGCGTCGCGCGTACGAGTGAACGACGGTGGATCCAGGATAATCACGTCGTACGGAGGAATCAGCTTTTCATTGGGCGGCGTGTGCGACCGTTCCTTCAGCCAGTCGAAGACATTTGCCTGCGTAAACTTGCATCGATCACTCAGCCCGTTGGTCGTGGCATTCGCTTCCGCAGCTTTGACGGCGTCCTCGCTTTGATCCAATCCAAAGACATTGGCCGCTCCCGCCCTTGCGCAGTGCAATGCGAAGCCGCCCAAAAACGAAAAGCAATCGAGCACATTACCACCTTTGGCCATGCGTCCGACCGCTTCATAATTCGTTTGTTGATCGAGGTAGAGGCCGGTCTTGTGGCCACCGAGCACATCGACTTCAAAAGAGATCCCGTTGAGCTTGATGGGAAACTTGCCGGGTAGTTCACCGGCGAGCGGGCCATTGGAATCAGGTAATCCCTCGAATTTTCGCGAAGCTAGTTCGTTGCGCTCCACGATGGCGCGCGGTTCCAGGACGTTCTGCAGCACCTTCACGATCTCCGCCTTCCGACGGTCCATTCCCAGTGACGAGGTTTGCACGACGAGGACGTCCTCGTATTTGTCGACAATCAGGCCGCTCAGGAAGTCACTTTCAGCGTTCACCACTCGGAATGATGTCGCCTCCGGCATGCGGCGCCGGCGCAATTCGAGGGCCGCGAGAATCCGCCGTTCGAAAAAGGCCGGGTTGATCTCAACCGGTTCCTGCGCCAGCACGCGAATGGCGATGCGGGATCTGGAATTGTAAAAGCCAACCCCCAACACGCGCCCGCGAAAGTCTTTTGCGAGGACGACATCGCCATCTGCGACGGGCGTTTCGAGGTTTTGGATTGAGCTTTGGTAGATCCAGGGATGGCCGGCGACAATGCGATCGTGCTCGCCGCGGCGGAGCGTGACTTCGGGGAGTTTGTTCATGGGTTTGTAAACAGGCTGGTGGGAGAAACCGCCAGGCCGGGCGGACGCTATGGTCGCACCGGGGTTCTTCGCAAGCTAAGACGACATTGGGAGGACGGCTTTCTCGAATCGAAGGTCAGTGAAATTTTTCTGTAAGATTTCCGTGTACTGTGGCAATAGTAGGAAATCTTAGGAAAAGAATAAGTTATGAAGACGGAAACGAAAGTTTCGTGGCATGCTTGTGGGGATGCCTTTACGTTGATCGAACTGCTGGTGGTCATTGCGATCATCGGCATTCTTGCCTCGTTGCTCCTGCCTGCTTTGGCAAAATCCAAGCGGCGGGCCAAGGAGACCGCCTGTTTAAACAATTTCAAACAACTCGGGGCCGGTTTCACAATGTACGCCGACGAGCATTTGGACCGATTTCCAGACGAAAAGAGGGCACCGACCTCAGATGACAGTGGGACGGAAATCTGGCTCGCCGTGGGAGGAAAGGATGCGCCCGAGGAAGGGTCGGGTGCCGCACTTCGAGCCGAAAATCGGCCTCTTCGTCAGTATGTTTCCAATGTGGACAGCTTCCATTGTCCCTTTGATTCCGGCGCAAATTATTTTCCCTACCACGGTGCGAACGTACTGCGCACCGAGAAATCTATGTTTGAGCGGTTTGGCTGTTCCTATCAGATGAATAATGGCATGTATAAGATAGGTGCTGTTCCAAGACGGATCGAGTACGGACTACACGGCATGAAGGTGTCGGCTATTACCAAGCCGACCAAGTTCATTGTAATGCACGAGCCCCCCGCAAGAACGTGGGGCCCCAATCTCTACAGTTGGCATCGGGCCAAGGGGGAACACGTTGGCTACTACCTCAACGGCCATCCGGCTGATTTGACGAAATTTAGCAGTAGGAGCGGCCCATTTGTCTCTCCCATTTTGTTTGCCGATGGGCACGCCGAAATCATTGATTTTACCAGTCACATTCAGGCGAACGTCGATTATTGCTTTGATGAAACCGACCGATGGATGTGGTACAAGGCTGCGAGTCCTTAGTGCTGGCGAGCAGACCTCCACGCTATCTGGTTAAAGAATGCGAGAATTGCGATGTGGGGCTGCTCATCGAGCTGTGCTTTTGATAAAGCTTTGGACAGACACAGAAGAGAAAGAATTCCACAAATGAAAACCTACCGAACCAAACCGTGGTACGCTCGTGGAGGTGCCTTTACGTTGATCGAACTGCTGGTGGTCATTGCGATCATCGGTATTCTCGCGGCATTGCTGTTGCCTGCTTTAGGGCGAGCCAAAGCGCAGGCTAAATTGACAGTGTGCCTGAATAATTTCCGCCAGATCGGCGCGGCCTTCGCGATGTTTGCCGACGATCACCGGGGGCAATTTCCACCGTCCCACGTGAGCACGGCTGCTTCTTACAGTGCTTGGGGGTCGGAAACTTATTTTTCGATTGGTGGTAAGGAAGGCACCGCGAAAGGTTTGGAGCGCTTTCATATCGCGCCGGCTGAATCCCGGCCGCTCAATGATTACATCAAAAACGTCGAGACGTTTCACTGTCCGGAAGACAAGGGCATCGTTCAGTTTTACTGCCCCAAAATGCAGTACAGTTATCAGATCGAGCCCTCACTTTGGGAAGTGGCTGGTTGCAGCTACCAATACAACACGGGATTGATTTCAGATGCGTACGATACCGATCCCACGCTTAACGTTCCGGCCTGGGCCGACGGCGTTCCCAAAAAAGTCGCGGGTTTCATCGGCAGCCAAAAGGAATCGTGGGTCGAAAAGCCCGCGAAGTTCATCATCATGCACGAGCCGCCCGCGCGCGAATGGGACGGCACGCTCATGCATTGGCACTATGCAGGAGCCGCCGATAGCAAAGTAACCTGGCAGCCACGTCGGTTTCCAAATCTCAAACCGCTATCCAAGGACGGCCTCAAATTCCTGTCGCCGGTTCTGTTTGTCGATGGTCATGCTGTCATCGACGATTTCAGTGCCGAGATACGAAGAAAGCCCCAGTTCTGTTTTGAAGAAACAAAGGACTGGATCTGGTACAAGGTGGAGCCCGAAGAAAAGCCGCGTTATGCGGCGAGGTGATTTAGCTATCCCAGCAGCTTTCCGCCCTGCCAGGTGAGGAAAGCCAGGACCCAGGCGAGAGTGAACATGTAGGCGAACTGGAAAAGCGGCCATTTCCAGCCGTTCGTTTCGCGCCGCACGATCGCAATTGTGCTGACGCATTGGAGGGCGAACACGTAGAAAACCATCAAAGTCAGCCCCAGCCGAGTGCTGTAAAGCTGCGAACCATCGTCGCGTTTCTGTTGCTGGAAGACTTCGGAGAGCCGTTGGATATCCTCGTCCTTGTCGCCGCCGCCCAGACTGTAGACCGTCGACATGGTACTCACAAAAACTTCGCGTGCCGCAAATGATGCCACGATGCCGATGCCGATTTTCCAGTCGAACCCGAGCGGTGCAAACACCGGCGCAATGAGGTGCCCCAACCTACCGGCGAAGCTGTGCGCCAGCAACGCGCTGGCTTCCTGTTTGTCGAGTTCGTCCAGTTTCTTCGCCGTGGCGGCGTCCAGTTCGCCTTGCGGTGTGACCTCGCCATTGGCTTGGACCGCGGCGCGTCGTTGGTCAAATTGCTGATTGATCTCGGCGCTCTTGGGATAGGTTTGCAAAAACCACAACAGAATGCTGATTCCCAAAATGACCGTTCCCGCGCGCCGCAGAAACAACTTGGATCGATCCCACATGTGGCGAAGCACCTGGCTCAGGAGCGGACGTTTGTAGGGTGGCAATTCCAAGATGAGCATCGGCGTGTCACCTTTGAGCAGTGTCTTTTTGAAGAACCACGCCATGATCAACGCCACCACCGTGCCGAGCATGTACATCGAGAAGAGTGTCAATGCGGGGAGGCCGACGAAACCAAACACCTTGGTCTTCGGGATGCAGGCCGCAATCAAAAGTGTGTAGACGGGTAACCGCGCTGAGCAGCTCATCAAGGGGGCGATCAGGATCGTCACCAGCCGGTCCTTCGGGCTTTCGATCGTGCGGGTCGCCATGATGCCGGGAATCGCGCACGCGTAGGAACTGAGCATCGGAATGAAGCTTTTGCCGTGCAGGCCGACCTTGCTCATCAGGCGGTCCATCAGAAACGCAGCGCGGGCCATGTAGCCGGTGTCTTCCAGTAGGCCAATGAAGAAGAACAGGAGCAGAATCTGAGGTAGAAAAACAATCACCGCGCCGACACCCGCGATTACGCCATCGACCAGCAGGCTGCGCAACTCGCCCGGCGGCATGTAGCTGCGAATGAATTCGCCGAAGTTTGCGACGCCGCCCTCCAGCAAATCCATCGGCACGGTCGCGAACGAAAAGATGCTTTGAAAAATGAGGATCATGATCGCCGCAAAGATCAACGTTCCCCAAACTTTGTGCGTCACGTAGCGATCGAGTCGGTCACTGAACGATTCGCCAAGTGTGCCGCCCTGGTTAACGACACGATCGCAGATTTCCCCCAGACGTGCATAGCGATCTTCAATCGCCACCGTCCGCCATGAAATATCCAGCGCCTCGAGACGCTGGCGCGCCGCCACCACCGCATCCTTGATGATGTTCGGGTAATGCGCGTCGTTGGCCGCCACGACTTTTTCGTCGGTCAGAACCAGCAGCGCTTCGGCATGGGCGGAGGTTTTGCGTTGGCGAAATTCCTGTTTTAAAAGCGCAACCAACGGCTCGATCTCGGCTTCGGCTTTTGCGGGCAACTTCACGAACAAGTTCGTCACCGCCACGCAGGACTGATGAACAAAGAAATCCACGATGCGCTCGCGCAGTTCATTCAATCCGCGGCCTTCGTTGGCGACAATCGGAAGGACGCTTACTCCGAGTTCGACACTCAGCGCGCCAGCGTCAATTGTGTGACCGTTCTGCTCCGCGACATCGAGCATGTTGAGCGCGATCAACGTCGGGTAGCCAAGTTCGATCACCTGCGTCGCGTAGTACAGATTGCGCTCAAGATTCGAAGCATCGACTACGACCACGACCAACGAAGGGGCGGGCACTTCCGGCAAGCGATGAAACAACACGTCGCGTGAGATTTGCTCATCGAGCGACTTCGGGCTGAGACTGTATGTGCCGGGCAGGTCAAGAATCCTGATGGGCGAGTCTGCCGGCGTGCCTTTCAATCGCCCCTCCTTGCGCTCCACGGTGACGCCGGCGTAGTTACCCACTTTGGCGCGCATCCCCGTCAACGCGTTGAACACCGTTGTCTTGCCGCAATTCGGATTGCCGGTCAGCGCGACGTAACGCGGCGTGGTGTTGGGCTTGGCGGTGACTTCGGCCATGACAATTCGATCATCGGGCGAGCCCTAGGTTTGCGGCGCGACGAGGATGTGTTCGGCTTCGTGCCGACGCAGACTGAGGTGGTAGCCGCGTACCTTGATTTCGATCGGGTCACCGAGCGGCGCAAAGCGGACCAGCTCAACCGGCGTACCGACCAATAAGCCCATTTCCATCAGGCGGGGACGGTCGGCGGCCGGCAAATCAATCGCGACAACCCGGCCTTTGGCACCGGCAGCGAGATTCGTCAGGGGCTGGCCTGGCTGGGACATGCTCAGGCGATCTTCTTGCGCAGGGAAGCGGACCGAAGAGGCTCAACCCAGATGGCTTGGGCGATCTTTGGGTTGAGGCCGAGACGAGCATTGCAGACCTGGCAGAGCAGGCTGGCGCTCTGGCTGATCAGGCGGATTTCACGTTCCTCACAAAAGCCCATTTCGCGAAGCCGGTCGTTGATATCCGGCGTGGAGGAAAGCTGCTTGATACGCACAAACGTGCCGGCGGGGACACTGTTCAGCGGGCAAAGATCGCTCGCCGGACAGGAGTCCTCGCAGTGGGCGCCGTGTTGGGCATCGTTCACGGGGATCAAGCTAGGGAGATTGAGACTGAGTTGCAAGAGGGATTTATGATCCAAAATTGCACGAAACCGGTGTTATTTTGAGCAGTGTTCAATTTGCCTGTCTTCTCCTCAAGGAGACAATCAGTAGGTGGTATTATGGACACGGCCCAAGACCGCTCGATTTCTAGCCAGACTAGGGCTGCGATCGACTGCGACCGCCGTCCGTCACACCAACACGCCGTCAATCACCTTGGCCCCGCCGGCGACGCCGGTCAGCCGTTCCTGTCGGCCGTTCGTTTCGAAGTAAAGTTCTTCGTGTCGAATTCCCATCGCGGCCAGAATCGTCGCGTGCAGATCGCGAATGTGGGTCGGTTGGTCGATCGCCATCAATCCGATATCGTCCGTCGCGCCGATTCGCGTGCCCGGTTTCACGCCGCCACCAGCCATCCAGATCGTGAACCCGGATGAATTGTGCTGGCGTCCCAGATCGCCCTGCATCATCGGAGTGCGACCAAATTCGCTGGCCCAGATCACCAGCGTTTCATCGAGCAAACCTCGTTGTTTGAGGTCCGCGAGCAACGCGGCGGCCGGTTGATCCGTCCAACGAGCGCGCGGCGTATGATTCTTTTCGAGATTCGCGTGGGCGTCCCAGCCGTCCTTGTCCGGCATGTCGTAAAGCTGCACGAAGCGGACCCCACGTTCGACGAGCCGCCGGGCGAGCAGGCACTTGCGACCGAAACCCGCCAGCTTCTTGTCGTCGTGATCGAGTCCGTAGCTCTTCTTTAAATGGTCGGGCTCGCGGTCGATGTCACCCACGTCGATCGCCGCACTCTGCATCCGATATGCCAGTTCATAGCTCGCGATGCGGGCGTCCAGTTCGGTGAACTGTTCGCGTCTCCGGCGGTGTTCGAGATCGAGTTCGTGGATCAAATCAAACGCTGCGTGCTGGCCGTCGGCGAATTCTTTGGGCGGTAACAAATCAAGCGCGGGCATGCCCTGGTCGCGCAGTCGCGTCGGTTGAAACGCTGCCGGAAGAAAGCCGTTCGAATAGTTTGCCGCACCGCCCAGCGGACCCGCATCGAATAATAGGACGTAGCCCGGCAAATCCTGGTTCTCAGTGCCGAGTCCGTACGTCAGCCATGAGCCGAGACTCGCCTTGCCGGCGCGAACTTCTCCCGTGTGCAATTGATAACTCGACGGCGCGTGGTTATTGCTGTCGGACTGCATCGAATGGATGAAGCACAAGTCGTCGACGTGCTTCGAGAGGTGCGGATGCAGATCGCTGATCCAGACTCCGGATTCGCCGTGTTGTTTCCATTGATACGGACTGCCAAACAGCTCGTCCTTGCAGCTTTGGAAAACGTTGGCGAAACGCGTCGCCTCCACCGCATCACGGATCGATTTCGGCACCGGTTTGCCGTTAAGCTTTTGCAGCAGCGGTTTGTAGTCGAAGGTGTCAACACTCGACGGACCGCCAACCATGAACAGGAAGATCACCGATTTGGCGCGTGGCGCAAAGTGAGGTTTGCGCGCGGCAAATGGATTCAATGGATCGATTGAAACGGCTGGCGCGTGGGCCGCATTGGCTTCCAGTTGAAACAACGAGTTCAACGCGAGCGCCCCAAAGCCGGTGCCCATCGTGCCGAGAAACCGGCGGCGTGAACAATTGCAGGGGGACGCAAACATGGGGACACTCTGCTACAAGCCGGCCGGGCGAGCCAACTTGATTTTGAACCGGCAATCTGTTCCGTGGTGGCAGTAAACCGGCGATCTCCCCACCGCTCTTGAACCAAAGTGGGTGGGGCGGTCTCTCCGAGACTGCCTTGGTTCTCCCGAGCGCTTTTCAGGCGCGCACGGAGTGCCCGCCCCACCTGCGGCCCAGTTCAACGTCCTGGTTCAAAGCATTTGCAACCCCGACCGATTTCCCCAATATCTCCTCATGCTCACCCGGATGCTGGCCCTGCTGGCCGTTGCTCTGCCCACCGCGTTGCGGGCGGATAACGCGGCGGAGCGGCATTTCCTCGACAAGGTCAAACCGCTTTTGGAGTCGCGCTGCGTGAGTTGCCATGGCCCGGACAAGGTGAAGGGCGGCTTGCGGCTCGATTCACGCGAAGCGGTTTTGAAGGGCGGCGAAAATGGCCCGGCATTGGAACGGGGAAAACCCGGCGATAGTCTTCTGCTTCAGGCGGTGCTCCACACGAAGAAGGATCTGGAGATGCCGCCCAAGGAAAAGCTGACCCCGCAGGACATCGCCGTGCTCGAACAGTGGATTCGTGACGGCGCGCCGTGGCCGATGGAGTCCAAAATTGCCGCGCTGGAAAAGCCGGTCCAGCCCGGCGAGCGGATCGGTGATGCTTGGTCAGATCCTCGAAATCCGATCGTCCGCATCTTCGGCGGCCAACGACTCGATCTCTGGTCGTTCAAACCGGTGCAACGCCCGGCAATTCCTGATTTGCCGAGTGCTGAAAGCGGAGCGGCCTGCCGCAACCCGATAGACGCTTTCATCCAATTGCGGCTCGCGGAGCATCATCTAAAACCTGCGCCCGAGGCGGATCGTCGCACGCTCGTGCGCCGGTTGTATTTTGATCTCACCGGCCTGCCGCCAACGCCCGTGGAAGTTGCCGCGTTCGTCGCGGACGAATCACCCGACGCCTACGAGCGGCTCGTGGACCGATTGCTTATGTCCCCGCGTTACGGCGAACATTGGGCGCGGCAATGGTTGGACGTCGTGCGTTACAGCGACAGCAACGGATTTGACTGGGACGAATTTCGCAAACAAGCCTGGCGTTTCCGTGACTACGTCATCCGCTCGTTCAACGCGGACAAACCGTTCAACGAATTCATCCGTGAACAACTCGCCGGCGATGAACTCGTGGATGGCTCGCCGAAGAACCAGGCCGACCGTGACCGGCTGATCGCCACCGGCTATCTGCGCGTCGGGCCGCAGGACAATTCTGCGCCGCTTTTCAAGGAGGAGGATCGCGCGCGCTCCGAATGGCTCGCCGACCTTACCGAGACGACCGGCAGCGCGTTTCTCGGCCTCACACTTACCTGCTGCCGTTGCCACGATCACAAATTTGATCCGCTCAGCCAGGCCGACAACTTCCGCATCCGCGCCTTCTTCGAGCCGATTCACTATGCCGACAACGAACCAATTGACCTCGCGCCCAAACAGGATCAGATCAAGACCCACAACGAGGAACTCGACGGGAAAATCAAACCGCTCGAAAAGCACCGTGACGAATTGATCGACGGCGTCAAAAACCGGTTGCGCGAAGAACGCAGCCAGAAGCTTTCCGCGGACGAACGCGCGTTGCTCGAACTACCGGAAGACAAACGGTCGGATGAACAGAAGAAACAAATCGAGGCAATCGAGAAGAAGCTGAAGCCCAGCGACGAAGACGTGAAGAAGTCCTCAACCGATGACGAAAAGGCGCGCAAAAAGGAATTCGACCGGGCGATCCGCAAGCTGGAAAAGGAGAAACTCGATTACACCTATGGCCTGCTCGCGACCGACCGGACCAACGACGTGCCCGTGACGCGCATTCTCTTTCAGGGCAATCACAAGGATCCGCGCGATCCGGTCGCGCCGGGATTCATTTCCGCGCTGGACCCAAACCCGGCGAAGCTTTGCCGTCCGCCCAATGACGCGACGACCGGTCGTCGACTCACGCTGGCCAACTGGATCGCGTCCGACAAAAATCCATTCACCGCGCGCGTCATTGTGAACCGCATCTGGCAGGGACACTTCGGCGTCGGCTTGGTCGCCACGCCGAATGACTTTGGTTTTGCCGGCGCGCGTCCGACGCATCCGGAATTGCTCGACTGGCTCGCGAGCGAATTCATGGGGAACGGTTGGTCGCTCAAGAAACTTCACCGACTCATCATAACCAGCGCCACCTATCGACAGGCCAGCGCCGGCGATGGCGAGGCGGCCGAACACGAGGCTGACCCGAACAACCAGTTTTACTGGCGGCAAAACCTGCACCGGCTGACCGCCGAACAACTCCGCGACGCGATGCTGTTCGTGTCAGGCACGCTCAACGACAAATCGGGCGGCCCGCCGGTCTGGCCCGAACTGCCGGCCGAGGTCATGCAGGCCAATCCGGCGTTCCTCGACGACAACGCGGAAAAGACCAAGGGCTGGTATCCGTCGCCGGCGGCGGAGCAGGGCGCCCGCAGCATTTTCCTCGTGCAGAAGCGCACCGTTCGCATCCCGTTCCTGGAGACGTTTGACCTGCCCTCGAACGAGGTGTCGTGTCCGCGCCGCCAGGAATCCGTCGTCGCGCCGCAGGCGTTTTCACTGTTGAACAGCCCGCTGGCGATCGACACGGCCCGCGCCTTTGCCCACCGGATTGAAAATGAAAAGCCGGCGGATCATCACGCCGAAGTGAAATGCGCCTTTCAACTCGCTTTTCAACGCCCGCCCACCGCGCACGAGATGGAAGCGTGTGTTCGACTGGTGAACGAACGCGGCCTCACCGAATTCTGCCGCGTGCTCATCAACCTGAACGAGTTCGTGTTTGTGGATTGATAAAGCACCTTTGGGCATTTTCGGAAGTGGGTTGCCCCAACGGGGCAATGTCATTCAGCCCAGGGTTGGAGCAACGCGACTATCGACGACGAGGACCCGCCTTCGCCTGACAACGGCTTCGGCGCGGCAGGCGAGGACGATGGGTTATAACGTGGTAGTTCGCGATCGATCTGTGCGGACCGCGCGAAGGATTGTTCCAAAATCCGTCCGTACGCTCAGACGGGCCGCTTGGCGGCCTCTCCTTAAATCAGTTTTGCTAACAGCCGGAAGCGTCAACCGGCGAGGGCTGAGGCTTCCGGAAATCGGTGTTCGTGCGCTTCGGTAACTGGCACGGTGCCGCGTCGCTTGGTCGTCAGTTTCATGACGTTGCCGGGCAACTGCCGCGATGCCGCAGCACTGGGGCCGCGTGCCGGCCGCGCGGTTGCGTTTTGCCTGCCGAGAGCTTTCGTCTTTGCGAGCAAGGTGGGTTCGATTACCTCTTTCATTGCTCGTTCCAAGTCGGTCGATTTGATGGTGTCGCGTCCGGATTCTTCGGCGAGTGCTTGTGCCTCGGTGACGATGTCCTTGATCGCATCGAGCTGGTGTTCTTTCAGTGATGCGTAGGCGGCCACGACACCCACAAGCGTTTCGCTGGCACCGGGCAGAAGCGCGCGTGCGACGATGCGCAGATCTGAATCCCCCAGACGTGGGGGCAGTTCCACGAATCGTTTGGAGCGACGCAGAAACTGTCCTGAGTTCCAGCCCGTGCATTTCTCGACGTTGGCGGCGAGCTGCGAAAACTGAGGCGTCGCAATGAGTGCCACGGGCACGCCAAAATTGTTGAGTCCGGAATAGAGCCAGTCCAACAGGACTGGCCGGGCCACAACGCGCTTGGTTTGCGGCAGGAGGTAATGCCCTTCATCGATCACCAGCATCAAACCCGATCGCCGCAGAACGTCCGTCGCGCGGGGTTTCATTTCGTTGACCTTGCGCATGTAGGAACACGCGACGCCAACGGCGGCCGCCAGCTCACGAAAGAACTCGGTTTGATTCGTGGTGCTCGTGAGCGATACCCGCCGCACTTCGCCCTCGTGTGCGGCACACCAGGCGTTGACTGCTTCGGTCTTGCCGATGCCTTCACGACCTTCAATGACGATCATCTGATGGGTTCGCCGGCAGAAATCCAGTTGCTTCCAAATCGTCTGCCCCACCGACGTTAGAGCGTGAGCGTCGGCCGCGCGTTTGCAGTCGCGATGCATCAACTCCAGGAGCGACCCAAGCAAGTCCCTGAAGTAAGGGACCGCCGCCGTGCGGAATCCTTCCCGCACGTGCTCACCGGTGAGACGGCTCACATCAGGAAGAACCTGTTCCATCACGTTGCGCTGATAACCGGCGCTCAGGTTGTCCGCGTCCGAATCCAATTCGATGTATGGGTTGACGCAGATTTGAATGAGATGCCTCGGGAGCTTTTCCAGCGCGACTTTTTGGTAATCAGTTCCGGTCGCCATCGCCGATTCACCCGACGCACGCGCGCCTCGATTCGATCCGGTCTTGCGCGCGGTTGGCGTGGGAAGATTTTCTGGAAACATTTCGACCAGGTCTCGCGCGATTGCCAACAGACCGCCGGGCATCTGGCTTCGTCCCTGAATCCAGAACAGCAAACGTTTGAGTTCGCTCCCGGTGAGCAAGCCCGCCTTCGCGGTCGTGGCCAGTCCGTTGATACTGCGCAAGGCAACATACTCTTCGGAGGACATCCAACGCTCCTGTGAGAGCGCGTCGCCACTGTTCTTAATCCGCGTCGTCATGCCGTTTCTCCTTCCTCCTCTTTGGCGCGGCGCAACAGTTCGGCCAGATTCGCGGAGCCTGAATCAATATCTGCAGACCGTGATACCGTGGCGGAACTCAAGCCGAGCTTGTTCAAACGAGTGCGGCCCTGGTGCTCGCGACGTTCCTTGTCTTCACGTCGGCGGACGGTGTCAGTCCGCTGGCGTTCGATCTCTGCGCCAAGGGCCACCACCTTTCGGTCAACCAGGTTGACGCGGAAGCTGAGTTCATGCTTCGACTTCAGCGTGCGATGTACGCCGGCCCAGTAGCGTTGGTGCCTTTGCACCTTGGCCGTTTCATCGGCAAAGGTTGCGTCCGGTTCGTCAAGCAACACGGCCAGAGCGTTGGGTTGGCGGCAACGTTCGATCGCTATCGGGTTCTCCTGTTTCATGTCGGTGACCACCAGCACGTCGGGAAGTTCGGGATCGATCCAGGCCAGCATGCGACGGCCTTCCATCGGCGAGAGATCTTCGTGGCGATAGGTGAACTTCTCCCCGCGCAAATTAAAGCTGACCGCGCCGCCGCGAATGACCACCGGCTTGCGATGATGCGCCAACCAGTGGCGGCAACGCGCATCCAGTTTGACGATGTCATTCTTCGGCCACCATTTATTGAACGCTTCCTCAGGGGAAAGGCCGCGCAGGTGTTTGCCTTCTTGGGGAGTCGCGTTGTACGTGGCGACATGAACGGCAAAGCGGTCTGCCCATTCTTCGATCGAATAGAATTGGTTGAGCGCAGAGGCTTCGCCGCGCCGTGCTTCCTTCAATAGGTTGGTCAACGCTTCCGGACGATCGTAACGCTCTTCGCGGCCGCAGTATCCCAATTCGCCGTCGGTCAGATTCTGCAGGAGCCCGATCACCAGTTCCACCGGCTTTGAGCGTGCGCGCCGTGCAGTGATGATGCGAACGCCCAGACGTTGCAGACCCAATTCGCGCTCCGCCGAGGGGATGTCATCCCAACCGGGAGCCCGCATCGCTTGCATCGTTTGTTTGCCGCCGGTCATCAGCTTGGATTCGGCAAACACTTTGCCGCGCTCCAGATAGATGGCCTTGGGTATGCCAAACTCTTCAATCGCCTTCGCGGTGACCGTGAACGCAAGCAGGGAGTTGGGTTGCTCTTCGGGAATGATGCCGAAATGCAGAACGCGCAACGTGCGCAGATCGATGATCAGAATGATCTGGCCACGCGTGAGCTTCCAGCTGCCATCGGGCAACGGCCAGCGCAGATAGAGATTCCAGGTCGCGTCATCGATGACCAGGCAGTCCATCGGCCGGATGCCATCGTATGAAAGATCCATCGGCGGTGATGCTTTATCGGCCGCACGAGGTCCTTGATGGAATGGGGCGATCGCTGCGATGGCTGGTGTCACCTCGCGCCGCAGTGTTTCCGGAACGTATGATTTGCGAGCGCCCAGCTTGCCGCCTTTAACTTCGCGCACAGCCGGGGCCACGCGTCCCCGAAATTTGCGCAGCGACGTGTAAACAATGCGCTCCAGTTCTTCGGTGTTCAGCACCTTGGCGCGCGCCGCATTGGCTGACGGTCGTTTGTCGCGCAGTTCCTCCCCGGCCTGGTACCGCCGCCAAGCACGATCGAACGTGACTCGTAATGCGTTCCGATTGGCTGCCAGTCCGGGCGCTTGCGCCATCAGGAAGGCGAAGAGTTTCTCACGCGCGGCTTTCTGGGTGATGCCACGATCGAATTGCGCCTGGCACCATTCGCAAGCGTGAGTGAGCAACAATTCTTTTTCGTCGGCGGAAATTTGGAGCGGCGAATTCAGGCCATCGATGACGCGGGCAAGCGCGCCCCATGAATCGGACGGCGGCCGTGAATTGGTCGCTCGACGTGCCGGCTGTTTTCGAGCCGGCCGTTCCGGCAGATAGATTTCGATCGCGTCCAGTGGCCAGCTGTTGCCGGCCCGGTCCAACGTGCGCTGAAATAATTCCCGCCAGTAGCGATCGGTGATCGGATGACCGAACTCGCGTTGATAATCTTCGCGGCCCATCGCCACCAGTTCACTTCCGGAGAATGTTGTGTCGTCACGGCGGGCAATCGCTCGAACGAGGGCGCGTCGCAACCGCGTGGCCTGCATCACAGCCTCTTCGGTGCAATCGCTCATCGCGACTTTTGGGGACCAGGCGTTAGCGGCATGGTCAAACGTGAGGAGCTGAACCGGGGAGGAAAATTGTTGTCGCTGGCTTTCGGTTTGCAGCTCTTGCTGAAGAGCAAATGGAAGCGAACCAAACAACCATGCACGGCGGCCGCCACCATCGAAATCAGGCGCCACGTGCGCGAGCCGGCGACGCATGACGCGCTCGCTGGCGCGCATTGCCCGGGCGATTTGTGCGGCGGTTACTAATTCAGATTGGTTGCCGCGTTCGCTCATGCCGCTGGAATCCCGATGGCTGTCCGATTTTTTCGGATGGTTTCAACAATGACGCGTTCGCCTTCCGCTGAGCGTGCCCAATTGATCATTGCGTTGCGATCGTCGAGAAGGCCGATGGAAATCTTTTGGGCACTGGGTGCCGCCACGGCCGGCATGGCTGCGGCTTTGCCGGAAGCGAGCGCGCGCAGATTGTTCACCCCGATCCGTGCCGTCTGTTGATCGGTGAATACAAACTCACGTTTGTGAACTACCCCGGCCACCTGGTTGGGATCACCATCGCCGGTGTAGTCACCAGCCTTGTATCCGCCGTAATTCTGGCTGGCAATCGTCGCGACATTGGCTAACCCAGCGGCCGTGACGCCCGCGGCGGCGATGTAGTTGAGACCGGTTGGGTTTTCGCCCAAAGCCCGTGAGGCAGCGAGGTACGTGCTTATGATCGCCTCACTAACCGCAAGTGCCTTGTAAGCCACAAATCCTTTCGCACCGAATGCCTTGGAGGCTTCAGCGAAACCGGACAAACCCTGGATGGCCAGCTCCAGTTCGTTTTCGCGAATCTTCTTCCGCTTCTCTGCCTCCCGCCGTTTGATCTCCGTAATATCCTGCTCGGTCTGATCAATCTTATCCTTCAGGTCGAACCACTGATCAGCCACTTCCGCGAACGCCTTGGTGTAGGTTTCCCCGTCCGGCATAAACACGTGTTCAAACTTCTGCCCGATGTCAGCCTGGATAATTTGGAGCTGATCTTTCTCGCGCTCCAGTTGCTGGATCAACCCTTCCGAAGTCAGGCCGGCTTCGTTACTGCGCATTGATCGGTAGGCCAGCGCGTTCTGGGTTGCGCGATCAACGCCCACCGGAGCTTTTTTCTCGGCACCACCAGGAACGTCGCCGGCATTATTGGATTGCTGATCAACGGGGATCGCATCCCACATTTTCCCAGCCATTGCGGCCAATAACTGATTCCTTGGTGAGAGTGCCGCCATCGCAAATCGCTTAGCCAGCGACGCGATTGTGTCTGCATGCCTGATTCCCGCGTTGCCAACCTGAGTGGCCATCTGGGCCAGCTTGAATAGCTTGCCCATGCCTTCCACAAAACCAGGACTGTTTACCAGCTTGGTGAGTTCCTTGAACGTTGTCTCAAGCTCACCAAAGAAGCCCTTGCCAGCGTGGCCCGCCTGAATGTCAAATGATTGCTTAAGATTGGACCAGAGAACCGCGTAAGACTCTTTCGCCGCGTCGGTCGCTTCCTTGAAGCCAGTCAATTTCGTTTCCAGAAAATCGAACAGACGGCCTTCGCGCTGTGCGGTGAGCACATCCTCGCGTGTGATCCCGAGCGACTTTGCCAGGAATGAATCCGGCCCGATGTTACCCGTCAGCAAATCACGCGATTCCTGCGTGAGTTGCCGGCCCTCCAAACCGACTGCGCGTACAGCGTTGGCCAGATCTAATGCCAGCTGGACTTGCTGGTTTAACGGAATCCCTGCGCGAGACTGTGCCGCCGTCGTCGATTGAAAGAGTTCGACCAGTTCGCCGTACGTGGCCGCGCTTTCAAGTGACTTGACCTTAAGCTGCTCAAGCAACGCGTCGGAGATCTTCAACGCCTGGTTGAAGTCTGTCACTCGGTCCGGGTTCATCGACCGCAGGATGGCCGCTATGCCGAGCCGTGACGTCTCCATCTGCTTGTTGAAGCTCACGCTCGTGTGGACAATGTCCTCCATCACTCCGAGCACTTCACGCAGACCGCGCAACATGATGCTGGTGAAGTTAATCCCCAGCCCGGTCTTCAGCGCTTGAATCCACGAGTTAGTGGCGGTGGTATTGTCCGCTGTCGTCTTCGCGGCGTTCTTCCCCTCATTCACCAACGATTTGAAACCTGCCAACGTGCTCTGCAGCTTGGCTAGCTCCGAGTTGATCTGGATGAGAATGTCAACCTTGTTGGGCATGCGCGTTTGGGTTGATGGAAATCAGCTTCCCGAGTTCAGGGCTCAGTGCGACCGCCTGTGGCCAGAGATCCATGTGCGTGAGATCCGCGCCGATGCTGGCAAGTTCGGAAGTCATCATCTCGCGGGCGGACTCGGGAACGGATTCGTGACCGAGAAGATTTATGTACGTGGCTAACAGTTGCCGCTTGATTTGCCCCAGCGTTTCGTTGTCTCGCAGGATCTCGGAACGAGACTCTTCAAAAACTGGACGATCAGGGCTGTCGAATGATGCGCCACCAACTGGAAACCGTGATTGGTGTTCGTCCATCCTTCGGGAGAGCGCGCTTTTCAACAGAACTCCCTGGTTGAGCAGTTCATCTCGACGCTGAAGAAGGCCGGCAATCTCAGTGGCGGTAACCGGGTCCCGACTAACGATAGCAATGGACATCGCTGGTTGGTTCGGCGTGCTCAAATTCATGGGTTGCCTCCAGTTTCAAATTCGAGCGGGTCCAGATACACAGCCTCCCCGCACTCCGGACAATCGTAGAGGTGGCACTGATCCCACGTGCCTCGCCAATCGCAATGAACGCAGTGCGCGGTGTAATGGGACGGCGGCTCAGTGAGCACAGCGCGTTGGCGCGCACTCATTAATTTGATGGGGACCTCGCTATTATACACAGCGCGCACTTCGTCATCGCTCCCAGCCCACAGCCAACCAAAGACAGTTTCCAGCCGGGCTTCCAGGAACCATCGAACATGATCGCGAAAGCCGTTGGGACGTTCCGGATATGGATAGGAAACGCGGTTCACTAGGTTCATCAGACCGGCAAGCTGATTCATTCCCCACGAGCGGGCACGCTGAAGGGGGGAATTGGTGATCGTCGGCGGGTGCAGTGTCACGATTCGCCTCCTTTGCTGAAATCTGGGGTTTGACGAGCTGAACAGGGCCGCTGCCGTTTGCTGCCGTTTGTACGTGCGCGGCTTTCGGCCGGTTCGCGGCTCAAGACAGCGGCCAAATCGTCCTGGGGCATTTTAGAGCGTTGCTTTCTGGCCACTTTGGAAGCCGGTTTTGGGCTCAGATGCCGTTCAGCCAAAAACTGCCGAGCCGAGGCGACGCTTACGAGCCGTTCGTGCCTGACTACGCGCCCGACAATCATCCCACGTCGACACAACTCCATAACGTGCGGTCGTGTGCAGGAAATAATTCTGCCCAATTCAATACAGGGGATCTCCAACTTGCCGGAGCCCGGCAGGATGAACAGCAACGCCGCATCAAGATTGTGAAAGCGTTGACCTCCGGGAAGGAGGGATTCGGCAAGGATGCGGATCGCGCGCTTCCTCCGACCCAATCCAATATCGAATGCCCAGCGAATCTTACCCTTACGAATTAGGGCCTCGACTTCGGCGTAATTCAGAAACAACGCGGACTGCAGGCTCACTGGTTTGACCAGGCGTGCGCGTGGCGGTGTGGCTGTTCGCGTGGCGGGCATCCCTCAAAGTTTCTGCTGACATCCGCCAGTGACCCATGCCCGATAGCCAGCCGGATGCGCTTGCATTGCGGCGTCGAGTGCTTCCCCGCGCGTGGCGCCGGAGCCCAATTTGGCGTGGTAAGCGTTGACGAAATCATCAGGCGGCGCGGAACCTTGAACCACGGCGGCGGTTGGGAACGGTTCGCTGGGAACCCGGCACAACACGCTGTTGACGGAGACACCCATCGTTTCCGCCAGCAATTCAGCCAGCGCCATGCGGTCCCAAGTGGATTCCTTGCCTTTCAGTGCGTCCGTGATCTGCTGATCATGCTGCGCGTTCATCTCCCGGAGGTAACTCTTGCGGACGTTCGGATACTTCTCGCTGATCATACGTTCAGCGGTGGGCCGGTCCATGCCGAGATTCGAGACCAGCTGATCAACCATCGTTGTGAATTGATGGGACTTCGCCGGGGCCGGGGCCGGGGCTGGTGAAGGTGCCGGGGCCGCCGCCTGGACGGGTAGGGGGGTTGGTCGAATCGTCTCGACGCTCGTCACGCGCAGCTCTTCCGGGGCCGGCCAGATGGGAGTGGAAAGCGCGCCTTTGATCAAAAATAATTCACTCATGTGTGTCAGTTGGTTGAGGTGGAACTGCGAAAAAACCTTGGAAATCGGTGAACACCGTGATTTCCCGACGCACCAGGCCGACGGCGCTAATCAATTCGGCCGGGCAGCGGCGGTGACATCTGAACCAATTGGAGATCGCTGCCGGGCAATCTGGTTGCCGGGCGTAGGCTCGCCATGCTTTCTCGACCGAGCCGCGCGTAACCGTCAGAGTACGGACGGAAGCAATCACCTCTTCAGTTAGAACGGATGAAAAACGCTTGGTGTGGCGGCGCCCTGATCGGTGCCACGCAGGGCGGAGGGCTTGAAAGCCGCCGGATTGAAACGCGTGGAGATAGCGGTCCAACGTCTGCCGGCTGCAGCCCAGCTGGCGAGCTGCGGCGCTGCGGCCGTGGGCCTGCAGGAGGGTGGAATAATCTTCGATCAGCTGAAGACGTTCCTCGGCGATCTGGTTGGCACGGTCCATTGAAGCGAGTCTAGGTGATTTCTTCCGTTTCTGATTCATGGGGCGGTCCGGGAGGATTGAAGCGCCCGTCGTCCAAGCGGGCGCCCTTGAATGTTACCGAATCCTCTCTCGCCGCGTATGCGGTCATCCAAAAATCAACGTCGTCCAAAAAGCAAAATGACAGGGGCCGCGCCGTGCCAACGCAACCCCTGTCACCCATACACCGATCGCCACCGACACCGCTTGGACTTGCGATTGTCGATTCGATGGTTTCGGCGGTAACCGAAGAGAGAACCGCCGAAATCAGGAGCGCCGCCCGCAGGCCGCGCAAATTAACTGGCACGATTGCCGGCATTACTTTGTTTTCACGAGATACGCGTTGAGGCAATCGATTGCCCGAAGCGCAAAGGCGACGTCGCCATCAAGGCCCGAATCATCACTCAACGGTGCGAATCCGAAGTGCCGCACGTCGTGAAGGTCCGTGCAGACGGGAAGGTAATCAAAGGCCATGCGGCGCATTTCCTCCCGCATTCCAGGATCGGAAACGAACAGGGTGATGTGTTCGGCAAATCGCTGGCCTTCCGCGACGTGAAGGTCATTGAAAGTCGTCGCAAAATTGCTTTTCAATGTCTTGATCTCCGCGCGCAGATCGCCGCAAATGGCCTGCAGTTCCTCGGGTAGTTTGGCCGCTTGGATCTGCAGCAAATCCATCCTGGTGCGCGCGCTCGCCAGCGCCGCGACGCCGGCTTCGTCGTTCGGCGAAGTCGAGTGGAGCAAGGCCTGGCAATGTTTACCCTGGGCGATGACGGCTTCGTCCTGCTCGGCGATCTTGCGCAGCATGGCGCGGCGTTGCTCGGCGACTTTTTTCAAATTGGTTGGGTCAAAATTCTTCATGGTTGGGTTGGGGTTGTTTGGGGCCAGAAATGAAGGCCAAAGAAATCTTCAATAGCTCTCCGCGCACGGGAGCATCTTCTTGCTGGTTGAGCGCCGTTGATGACGCCGTGAAGGTAGCGAGGTGAGTAACCAAGCCTTTCGGCCAATTCTTTTACCGTCATCCCCCGCGAAAGAATCTCAGCCCTGATTCGACGGCCGTTGCACGGATTGACGGATTGAGTTGCGAAACTTCGCATAGGTAACCAGCATTAAAGAAACCCGTAATGCGTGTCTTAGGAAACACAAAGTGTGTCCTGAGTCAAGTGGTTTTCTATGAGTAAGGCTCACATTCGATTGGAGACGTTTGGATCAAGGTTGCGTTGGGTGCGCGAACAATATGGCTTGTCGCTCGCTCAGTTTGGGCAGCGCTTCAATGTTACCAGAAGTTATCTGAGTAAGCTTGAAAGGGGCGCTGCTGTGAACCCTTCCACGGATATTGTTGACTCGATTTGCGGCCTATATCGAGTACGAGAAAAGTGGTTGCTGGAGGGCGAAGGAATGCCGTTTGTGGATGATTTGACCAATGATCTTGCGAACAAAGGCAAGCTAAGTCCGCCTTTACAGCGAATCCCTCTCACGTCTAAGCAGAAGATGGAAATGGCGCCCTTATATGTGGCTGCGTCGGTTGTGAAAGTGCTTTCGGTTGGGCAGCTGGCGCATGCTCTCTCTGGTTTACTCAACGAGCATTCTTTGGATGATCCATTTATCGGGACAGCGGCAAGTATTTACGTTGATGAACTGGCGAAGCGGTTGAAGGAGTGGGAGGCTTCCGCTGATATTCAGAAAGCAATACCCAGTGAACAGCAGTCTACAATAGGTAAAACATATTTGACATCTAATGTTTCCCTGGCTAACCAAGACGACGTGAAGATTCCCGAAGGTTTGTGGCCCAAGATGGTTGGAAGGCTAAGAAAGCTTCTCGGTCCATCTGGAAAGAAGACTCAATTCGCTCGCGATCTCGGCGTGACCCGTCAAACGGTTCATCGTTGGTTGAACGTGGAAGAAGCCGAACCGTCCGGTGATCTTGCCCTCCGTATCCAGCGTTGGATTCAACTGGAGGAAAAAGCAAAGTGAAACAAGGCGGCGCAATCGGTGGTCAAGACCGACTGCGCCAAGCCCAACGAAAGGTCCTATCGTGAGAAAAGAAATTCGTCAGGCCGACGAAGATAAGAGCACGTCGCCTGCCTCCCCACAATCGCAAAGGCGCAACCGCGCGCTTCCCAAGAGATCAGCGGTCATCCAGTTTTACGGAGCGGACGGCCGTGTCTTCTGTGAAGTTGAACTGACTCCAGAACTCTTTGCCGCCGTGCGAGGCGCCGCGCGCAAAGCCCGCTGCAGTGTGCTGACGTTCATCAAGCGGGCAATCGAGGCAAAGCTCGCTGCGTTGGAAGAGGCGCAACGTTCTGTATCCGCACTGAGTGCAGAAAGGAGCGCGAAGTGAAAAGCCGCCGCCGTCCGATCAAACAGCCGGCCAAGCCTCTCTATGACCGAGATGTCCTCGGTGAATTTGCGGATGTCGCGACATCTCTCAGCAGCCTGAACGTTGGGGAATTGGAGGGTTTCATCCAACGGATGCGGGAATTTATCCGGGCTGCGGAAGCGCGTGTCGCCATGCTCCGAAATGAACCGCAACTCAACCCATCAGCCCTTAACTAAGGAGGCCACATGGCAAAACGAATCATTACGAAAACGACGCCAGCCGACCTCGAACAGTTGCCACCGTGGCTCGAACATTTGGAGCCTGAACTGCGGAAGCTG
Source organism: bacterium (assembly GCA_016124235.1). Lineage (GTDB taxonomy): Bacteria > Verrucomicrobiota > Verrucomicrobiia > Limisphaerales > RI-55 > RI-55. The sequence goes on from WGOC01000022.1 coordinate 203,439, forward strand.
GCGGTGGATTGGAACGCGGCAAAGCGCCGCCGGATGGCCGCCATGTTTTCGCGTTGGTCGGCCCAGTTGATTGAGTCGGCCGACATGATAGATGCCCATGAAGACGAAGGTGCTTTTGACTTGGAACAACGCAACGTGAAGGCCGGCAATCCCGCCTTCAACTGAGGGCACACTATGAAGACGCTCTTTTGTTCCGGTAAAGACGCCAAGTGTGCGTTGGTGGTAAAACGCGGCGCCCGTCGCCGCCTTCGCCATCTTCAGTTCGTCAACCCACACGGGGCGCTCGATTGGTGCATGGCTCGCGGCGTGTCGTTTGTGTGGGTGCCGGCTGGTGTTGAACCCGGCTAAAAAAGCGGCGGCAGGTTATCCCTGCCGCCGCTCGCAGGCACTATCTCCAGATACGGAGAATCATGTCCGCAATGGTTAGGACGTCTTTGGCCAGCTTTAGGACCTTTTCTAAGGTCCAATATTTGTGGCGCCGACGTCCGCGATTGCGTCCGTTTCGCATGGGGTATTACCTCCATTGCAGGTCTCACGACCTCACATTGAACGCACGGTGTGTTTCCACACCTGACCCATGCGGAGCTTTACGCTCCACGCACCCGATGAGCAGCCACGGAAGCTTATGTCGCCGGGCACCTGCACGCTTCACTCGAACTCAAGACGCCCGTGGCAGGGTGAAATTATTCCATTCCCTTTGGCTGTCAACGTGCCGCCCAGAAAGCGTTTGCAATGACCAGATCGCATGCTATGAATTCGTTTAGGAACGCCCGTCGTAATTCCCTCCAGCGGCACCTCCCACGCCGCGCTTCCTCTGATACCCGGCGGGCGTTTCCTTTTTCTCAGTGCTTGCGCCTGGTGACTGTTCTGCCACGGTAGCGAAGAACCGAGGCCGCGCATGTTGGACTCTGCAAAAAACCCGCCAGTGATTGAGTTCGCTGGCGGGTTTTTCTTTTCTGCTGAATCAGTTTGCCGCTTTGGCGTGAATAGGCACGTCCGCTCGCACCGGCGCCGGTGGTTGTGAAGGCGGCGGCGGCTGTGGCGGGGGCGGCGGCGGCCTGCTCCCAACGGGTGGAGGATTGTTTACGCCGCCTTTCTTAATCAGCCCTTCATTGGCCGCCATCATCGTTCTCGGTTTCTCGCTCATTTGATTCTTCAGTTGACTTGGGGTTCAGTTCGTCCGTCATTGGAATAGACCGGAACTCCAAAGCTATTTTTCCGCGCTCTAAGTCGAGGTACATCGCCCCGATGTTATAGAGCAAATTCCCATCACTGTTACGATACACGCCAACATCCCTAAGGTAAAGCTCGGCTTTTACACCATCGTCTGAAAACCCTAATATCCACCCGTCATAGGCAAGATCCCTGGCTGGATCTCGGACCGTAACCCACGATCCGCTCTTGTCCTGGATGTTCATTGCGTAGCCCCAAACATCCAGATTGCCTGATTTGTGGGTGAATCGGAATTTTCTCCCAATTCGATAAGGGATGCCAAGATTCAAAAGCGCTGAACTGCCGACGCCACTCACGATCGCGATGAGGCATGCTCCGATTAGCTCTGGAAAACTGATCGTCGAATCTTGCTTTAGCAGGTTTTCAAAGAAGCCCATTTTGGTGGGTAAGGACCACTCAAATTCCAGATTCAGTGATGGGCATATCCAAAGGAAGATGAACCACTCGACCAGGTAGCAACTGAGGCCAAAGAGCAGAACCTCAATTATGTAGAAGAAAGGCTCACGTTTTTTGATAACCGCGAACGCGTTGATGATCTGGGCGACAATGACGCCCGGAAGAAATAGCAGCAGAGATCTGAACGCGAATTCTGATATCTCCATTCCCGCTTTGTAACGTGCGCGGCGATTTTCGTCTATCCGAATCAACTAGGTCTTGAAGCATTTCGATTCGATCAGCACACTATTCCTATAGGAAATGGAATTCGTCAGAGCTATTCCGTTTGAAGAAGCGGTCGCCAAACTGGGTGATCGTTCGGTTATTGGTTCGTGGCTGAAGTCCACCGAGTGGGCTGGTGTGCCAGTGGCGTTGCGCGATCGTGCCTATTTCTCCGCCACGGTCGAAAGTGTGCGCGTGCTGCAGCGTGGCCGCGATATGATCAACGATTTCCTCACCGGCGTGCGTGAGATCCTGCCGAATGGCGAAGTGGCGTTGAAGGCGGGTAGTCGTCAGGAGTTCGTGAAGCAGATGCAGAGCTTCATGGAGTCGGAGGGGATGATCCGTAAACACGGCGGCTTGTCCGACGTGGCCAGCCAGCGCCGGCTGGAATTGATCTTCGATACGCAGACCAGACAGGCCCAGGAATATGGCACCTGGAAGCAGGGCCAAGACCCCGACGTGCTCGACGAGTTCCCAGCGCAGAGATTTATCCGCGTGCATTCCGTGAACGAGGCGCGCACTTCACACGCGGCGTTTGAAGGCGCTGTCCGCCTCAAGAGTGATTTGCAGTTCTGGCAATCGATCAATCAGGATTTCGGCGTGCCTTGGGGGCCGTGGGGTTGGGGTTGCGGTCACGACGTGGAAGACGTGGACCGTGCCGAAGCCGAGTCGCTCGGCTTGCTGCAACCAGGCGAACCGGCCCGCCCGGTGGACAAGTCGTTCAACGATCAGCTGAAGGCATCAACGTGCGGCATTGATCCAGATCTGCAGGGCGTGCTGAAGAAACAGTTTGGCGAGCAGATCCAGAGCGAAGGGGACGCGGTGAATTGGAGGGGGCAGGAATGACGTTGCGCGATATTCTCCGAGGCCGATTGGTGGGCAAGTATGACGATGCCGAAACTGTTCGGCGCCTGGTCGGCATCGGCCTCACCGAACTGGAAGCCAAACGTTGGTTGATTGACCAGGATGCAGGCTTCGGGCCTGACGTATTTAGCGAAGACGACAATGACCGTCAACGGCGGACGATAATGACTGATCGCATGATGGCCGCCATTCCCGACGAGGTGGCTATCGACCGCTTGCAATCGACCGGCCTCACTGAGGCTGAAGCGCGGCGGTGGCTCCAAAACCAGGATGAACTATTCCTGCCGGATTTGGTAATTGATTAGGGGGTAGTTGTATGTCTCGCACAAAGCCGAAAGATCTCACTATTTTTGGGGTGACGAAGCGACTGGATGAAATCGTAGCGCTCAGACACGATCTGATAGCGTATTTCAACGATCTTAATCGGTCGCAGTCCTATATGTCTGCCCCGAGCGAGGGAGAAAAAGCGAGGGCGGTAAGACCAGAGATTAACCGAAGGCTTGATTCTGTTGTCGAATATATCGAGGCCGCGGGTGTACCGTGCGTTCTATATCATTCGCCAGCGCCGGCAATCGGTGGATTTGCAGGCAATATCCATGTCCTCCATAATATCTTTAATTGGCATCAGCTCGATATTCGGCCAGTTCAAATTCTCGACATCTTTGAGAGAGCGATAGGTGTCTATCAAGCTCAGGTTGGACCTGCAAAAGTGCGGACATTTAATCCGATTTTTTGGCTGCTTCGCTTCTTACGAGCGATTAGCTCGTTACCGTTCTCACTGCTCGATAATGTCGGCCTTGGTGGACACAAGCTGGAAGAGAGTTTCGTCGGTAAATTGATCAAGTTGTTGACTGAACTTATTACATTGGCTTGTTCGGCGTACGGTTTTCTCAAATTAATTGGCCGCGAAGATATGATTCGAAAGTTTTTTGAGTGAGCGGCGCAGAGCGGCGAAATGCCGCCTACTGACTCTCTTGTCCGGCGGCTGATTTGTGAGATTCTGTGGGCCGATGAAACTCGAAAATCCATTCTTTATAATCTTGGCGGCGCTCCTGGCGGCGTGGGCGATCATCGAACTTATCAATGACAGCTCCCGCGCAATAGAATGCCGTTACCGTAAGAGCAAGGCCCGGCCGAAAGGGTTGGTCGGTTACAAACAGGTCGCTCCAGAGCCGGTCCTTGGCTGAGTCGCTGCCGGTATCTGGCAATGCGGCTGCCGGAGATGTGCTGCGACGCCTGTCGCGACGTCTAACCGGTTAATTCAGGACGCATCACTTATGATTAGACGAAGTGATTGAAAGTTGTCCGATGTCCCATCTGTGCGGTCTATTTTTCAATTTGTTCCAAAACTCCGAGCGACCGGCACTGAAGGCCCGCCGTTATTGAGTATTCTACGTTTGGAACAGTCGGACATCAGTCCGCACAGATCGCCTGCAGCGGCGTTTTTCGGCCAAGCTCGATTCAGGGGGCGTTTAGGCTCGTAAGTGCCTCACACTCGGAAAGTTCCAAGCTGGTTTAGTCTTGTTCACCCTAAAATGTGCGAGCGTACAACTCGGTCGCGAACATTCAAACGGGGAAAGAAATGGTGCGCGATACAGGGTTCGAACCTGTGACCCCCACCGTGTCAAGGTGATGCTCTACCACTGAGCTAACCGCGCAACCAAGGCCGGGCCGCAGAGATTCTCAAAATGCGCTCCCTTGGCAAGTGTGTTTTGGGGCGAATTTTGCGGGCATTGTCACGCCGCCTCGACGGCTGCCTGCTCCAACACGCGATTGAGCGTGCGGGCAGCGGATGGCAGCACAGTCGCGAGGTACTCGAGTCGTTCGCCGACGGCCTGGACGCCTTCGGCAGCGCCATAGTTTACCAAGCGCCGATACCAGTTGAGAAATTCCTGGCTGGTTTCGGCTTCGTTTTCCGGCGGGCCGTCGATGCTGAACTCGCCCTGCATCAATTCGCAGAACAGGCGAGCACTCAGCGCGCGCGGCTGACCATTGAGTTGGCGCCAAAAGGGCAGGGCGTCCGCGTATTGTTGAGTGAGCAAAAGCGTTTCACCTCGGGCGGCGATCAAGTCACGATTCGTCGGATGATGCTTGATGGCCTCGGCGGTCCAGTCGCGAGCGAACTCGATGAAGTCGGGTTGGCTCAACGCCACGCGGGCGCCGTGAACCCAAGCTTCAACGAACTGCGTGTTTTCCGTGACCAGGCCGTGGAACAATTTCAGCGCTTCGACCGGGTCGCCGTGTTTTGTCGCAAACCGGGCGGCATCCATGCGCAGGGGCGCAAGCTTGGGATCTTCCTGGATGGCGGAGGCAAATTCACCAGTGGCGTCCTCGATTGCTCCGGATTGCCAAAGTGCCAGCGCGAGGCAATGACGCGGGGCGCCGCTATGGATTACCTGATTGACCAGGTAGAATGACGGTTCGTTGCGAGTGGCGATGCAGGCACGGAAGGCCGCCACCGCTTCGGTCCATTGGTGAAGCTCCTGGTGGGCGAGACCGAGCGTGAATTGCAAGGAAGCCGTCAGCTTGCCGGCCCGGGCAACTCGCGACGAAAGCACGGCGACGATGTCGGACCAGCGATTCACCTTCATCAAATGCGAGGTGTATTGCGTGAGCAACGATTCACGCAACTCGGGTGTCACTTCATTGACCGGCTTTCCATCGAGAGCGGCGAACGCTTCAGCGTAGCGTTTCAACCCTTCGTCAAATCGTTCAGAACGAATCAGCTCGAGCCCGTAGTTCATCAACAGGTTCGGATCGCCCGGGATTTCGTCGATTGTCATTTCAAGCAAACGCAGATTGCGGATGACTTTGTTCCGGTCTTTGACGACCTCCGCGGTGTAGCCGTGGTGAATGAGTTTCACATCGGCCACGGCTGTTTCCATGTTCCATTCTTCGCGACGGACTTCGACGCTGCTGAACACCTGTTCGTGAACACGGCTCACGTAAAACAATCCGGGCGCATTGCGGAACAACCTCGCGACAAACGTGCGGCCTTCGGCTTCATGGCCGACGTCGATGATAGGCAGACGCCAGCCGATCGTGTTGGGCGTTTGCATCGCTATCCGGAGAGCGGCCTTGCTGTCGGGCGCAAGTTCTTCGTCAGCGTCGAGCACGAGCACCCAGTCGCCGGTGGCTTTCTCAAGGGCGGCATTGCGGGCCGCGCTAAAGTCATCACACCACGTGACCGAATGAACTTCCGCGCCGTGCTGTTTGGCGATGTCGACTGTTCGATCGGTCGAACCGGTATCCATCACGACGATTTGCTGCGCAATGTCTTTGATCGAGCGCAGGCATTGATCCAGGAACTTCTCCTCGTTTTTGGTGATGAGACAAACGCTGAGCTGTGGTTCGCGAGTTGGGGGCAGCGGAGAAAATTCGGTTTTGGTTTTCGCCGGACGTAGCTTGTGCGTTTTGGCGAACTTACGAGCCGTTTTCCAATTCGGCGTGAGCGACAGTGCTCGATCAACGCATTCCTTCATCCGCGTGGCATCACCGCTTTGGCAGGCGATTTCGGCGAGCAGCAAACAGGCTTCAGGATGGAACGGGCGTTGAGCGATCGCGTCGAGATTCGCGTTCCAAGCGGCGACCAGTTTGCCTTGTTTGAACAATTCGCGGGCGGCACCCAGGTGACCGAGTTTGGCGACGGCGGGCAGCTTGATCGCGATTGGTTTGTGCGACTTTTGTTCTGAGGGCTTGGGTGTTTCTTCTGCCGACGGGACGTCGGCAGCACGTTGCTGCACCAGTTCGGCGATGCGATTGGCGGTGTGATTCCAAGTCCAATTTTCGCGGACATGGGCGCTGGCGGCGTTTCCGCGGGCGCGCGCTTCTTCGCGATGTTCGACGACGTGGCGAATCAGCTTCTTGAGCGCGTCAACATTCGGTTCCAGCAACCAGCCATCACCGGCCAACGGCATCCCGCTGATTTCGCGACCGAACACCTGCCGCGTTGATGGAATACGATAACCAATTTCCGCCGGCACAAAATCATCGGTTGCACCACCGGCCGTGACGATTACCGGCAGACCGCAGGCCATTGCTTCGAGAACCGGCAGGCCGAAACCTTCACCGCGATACGGATGCACGAGGCAATTGCATGCTTTGTAGAGTCCGGGCAGATCGCGCGCCGGAAGTTCGTTCGTCAGATAAAGAATCTCCGGTGTGTTGGGCTGCTTTTGGATTTCGCGAATCTGTTGGTCGATCGTCTGGCCAGCGTAAACGGAAGCGCCGCCAAAATCCTTGATAACCAGACAAACGTCATCTTTTGCCGTGAATGTCTCGCAGTAGGCCTTGAGTAGAACGTCGGGGCCTTTTCGGTGGATCGTTCCGCCGACAAATAGGAATTTGAACTTCTTCTTCGTCGCCAGTGAGAGCGGTTTGACCTGCGGATGGAAAGCCTTGGGATCGATTCCGTTTGGGACAACATGAACTTTTTCCGCCGGCACGCCCGACTCGATGTAAACCTGCCGCACGTAATTCGAGGGAACCCAGAACACGTCCGCGTTCGCGGAGGCATTTACCCAGTCCTTCGGCAGCGAACCAAATTCCCACGGTTGAATCACCGCGAGCTTGCCCTGGGCCGGCCGTGACCAATCGGGCGGCCATGCGTGGCGCACAGTGAGCGAAGCATTCGTGTTCGCCTTGCTCGCAAGTTTACCGCGATACGATTGCAGTGGTTTCGCGAGCTTGCCGGTCACGGGTGTCGTCTGAATCCGTCGAATAGAAGCACCGTTTTGAATGACCAATGTGTCCGTGAGAACGCGGTTGATGTTCGAAAGACTTCCGTAATCGAGAAACGAACCGTGCCAGTTGATTTCAAAGCGGGTCGTCTGCTTGACGGCTGGTTGAGCGTTTTGACTGGGTGCCGGTTGTTTGGCAATGGCCTTTTGGAATGTCTTTCTGAATTCGTCGAACGAGCGAACCAGCGTGATGTCGCTCCACGGATCGATGAACACAAAGTCGGAGGCATCCTTCTTTCCGGTCCAATCCGCGCCGCGGAGCGAATCAAAGACAATGGTGGGAATGCCGCGGAGTGCCGCAAACGTTTTGCCCCACGAATCAGCGCCAACGAAGACTTTGCTGGACGCGATCCATTCCATTTGTTCGCGGAACGAATAGCTGCGTTGGTCGACGGCGCCTGAAATGGCGGGATAAAGCGTCGCTTCATCGGGCGTGCCCAAGATCACTGGAGTCAGTCCGGCGTCGAGGATCAATCGTTGCAAAGCGGGCCATGTCGCGGGATCGAGTTGGTTGCGCTTCGAACCGACCATGCCCGTGAGACTGCCTTTCGGCGAGAGCGTGACGCACGCCGGAGAATCAGTTCGTTGAAACTCGCGCGCCCATTTCGGGTGTTCGGTGACCTTACGCTGGCGATAGATGTCGAACGTCGGATTCCACTCGGAGTATTCCTGATAGGGCGTCACTCCCACGCCGCGACAGGTCCTCACCAGTTTCATCAACATGCGGACGAGTAAATGATGATGCGGGTCCGGATGTTCGGGCAGGAAGTAGACGTTTTTGAGTTTCGGGAACGCGTCGAAAAAGCTCTTCATGGCCTCGTTCGAATTGGCCATGCTCACGATGACGGATTCCGGGTGACGATCGTAGAAAGTCGACAGCAGCAACAAGCCGTCGCCCGCACCTCCGCAATGGAAATAAAACGGACCGATGCGTTCCAGGTAGCCGGCCAGCATTTCCGCGAGCTTCGCGAAGTGATTTCCGTTTTGCAGTTCCTTGGTGACGACGGGGAACAGTTCTTTCACGAGTTCGAGGTAGCGACCGTCTTTTTCCCCGGTAAGAATAGAATCTACGAAGGCATTCCAATTGGTGGGTGTCGCTGAATCCATGCCCAGGAGCAACTTCTGATACTCGCGAGCCTTTTCTGTCTCGTGACGACACAAGCTTTCGCGCGTCATCTGGCGGACGGCGGGCGGGTCCAAAATGACACCGTCGATTGACGTGTAACGCGGATCGCCGTGGATGACCGTGCTGTGTGAATTGAAACGAATCGAGATTCCAGCGGCGTGCAAACGACGGGAGAAATCCGCGTCCTCGCCCTGATAGAAGCCAAGGCTGTCGCTCCAGCGCACGCGATCCCCCACCGCCGCCTTCATCACACACAAGCCGCCCGTGACGTAGACGTGCGGATCGGTTTCGTCGTAAGGCAACAATTTGTGGCCGCGCGGTCCGGCGTTGGTCGCCCAATCCCAGTAACGTGTTCCGTCGGGGTTGAGCAGCCGCACACACAACACTTCAAAGTCATCGCCAAACTGTTGGAGGCCTCGGAAGAAATCGGATTGGAAAATCAGATCATCGTCGGCGACAACCAGATGATCGAATCGGGCGCGATCGAGGAGGCGATTACGCATCTCACCTAAACGGCCGTTTCGCGCGGCGTCGACGGCAGGAACAAACTCGATGTCGTCAAAACCTTCCGACGCTTCGCCGCCGATCAGAATTTCGCAATTGGGAATGTTCAATGACTGCACACTCTCGATGGCCCGCCGGAGTTTCTCTGGGCGCTTCCCGTTGGTGATGAAACAGAACGACCAGCCCGACTCACGAACGCGCGGTTTGAGATCACTGTGTTCGATCAATTTGCCGCGCAGGATCTTCAGGCGACCGGCGAATTCGTGATCACCATTCCGCGTGGTTTTGCCAATTTGCAGATCAATCAGACCAAAGAAAATTCGGTCCAATCTGGCTTTGTGGGCACGGGCGAACTCGGATTTGCTCGCACAATCCAAGGCGGCTTCCAGCGCAACACCAGCTTCGCGGACGGCCTCTGCGGAAAGGGGTTCACGTAAATCGAGCAAATGAGTGAGCTGGTCACTGAGTTGTAGATCGTTCGGCGAGCTCAATGCGTTCACTGACGCGACTTGTTCGGGCTTGCGGGCGAAGAAACGGATTTCTTCGCCCTGTCCGTTTTGGGCGAGTTGATCGACGAGTTGTTGATGGCTCGCGTCGTTCCGCAGCGATGCGTCCACGCGGTCGGCGACCTCGCGGTGCATACGCATGCCGTAATCACCGAGCGCGGTGTAAATTCGTTCCACCACAAAGCCCGCCGCTTCGAGATGTCGACGCAATGTCTCGGGTGTATAGTGGACGTAATGATAATTCGGATCGAGCCAGTACCAACGATCGCCCGCGTGTCGCGAACAATAGGACGCGAAGTTCGGAACAATGCCGCAGAATAGACCTCCCGGTTGCAGCGTGAGGAAAACTTTGGCGATCGCTTCACGCGGTTGCGGCAGATGCTCGAGCACATGCAGCATGGTTATGACTTGGTGCGAATTCTCTTCGTAAGGCGTGTCCAGGAACTGTGTGTTGACGACGGGAATCTGCAGTTCGTCGTTGGCGTAATGAACCGCCTTGCGGGTCAACTCCATGCCCGCCGGTTGGAATCCGTGGTCGCGCGCATTCAAAAGAAACGCGCCCCAGCCACAACCGATGTCGAGAATGCGTCCGCGCTTCTGGTTGATCCCCAGAATTTCCTGGAAGAAATAGTCCCGCTTCAAACAGCTCGCCGCGGCCGCATCTTTGGACTTGGGCAGAGCCATGTGGGAACCATCATCCGCGTAGGTTTGATAGAGCTTCTCCATCTGCTCCGTCGTCATCCGCGTGCGGAGATAAACCGTCTGGCAATCGGAGCACTGGACAATGTCCGCCGCATGGCGAACGCGATCGGCGCGCCGCGAGGCGCAAAATGGACAACCAACACTCTCCGTCGTCGGCTGAGCTGGACGCACCTGAAGAGGCGGCGTAACGGGAACTGGTTGGGCTGCCGGTACCGGTGATTTGCTCTCCTGCCGCCATTGTTGCAAAAGCGTGTTCTCAGAATCGGCGTTTGCCACTTCGTCGAAGAGCAATTCGGCGGTAGTCGTAGTGCCCAGCTTCCAATAGCAAAACGCAACTTGCGCGCGCGTGGCAGTGTCCTTGGGTTGTCTGGTGAGAATCGACTGGCAGTGCTTTAGCGCGTCCTCCCAACGGGATTGTTCCATCAAAATGACACCGAGCAATCGTTGGGCGTCTTCGTTGTGCGGTTCCAATCGCAACACTTCGCGGGCATTGCGTTCGGCCTTCGCCAGCGGATCATTTTCGTCCTGGCCTGTGAGGTCGTTGAGACATTCGCGAGCGAGCTGGTTTTGCGGATCGAGTTGCAGGATCTTGCGGAACACTTCGATGGCCGTTTCGCCTTCGCCACCGCCGAGCAAACATTTGGCGAGGAGCAGCAGCGTTTCAACATCGTTGGCGTTCAGTTCGAGGACGCGGTAACAGACCTTCGCGCCGTCGAGCCATTGCTGCCGTTGAATGTGCAAAGCAGCTAGCAACCGCAACGCATCCACACCGTTGGGATTGATCGAGAGCGCTTCACGAATGACGGATTCGAGATTGCTCGGCGACTCTTGGGTTGTCGGATTTTGCGGCGCGATCGGCTGAGTTTGTTTCGGCGATTGCGAATTGTATTTTTCAGACGCCGCAATTCCGTTCCGTGAAACTGCGATGGATTCGCGGAAGAAGCGGCGATGCTCTTCGGCCATGCAGCGCCAATCAAACTGAGTTACGGCTGCCCGTGCGTTTCGCCCGAGCGCCACTCTCAGTGCCGGTTCATCTCTCAGCTCGATAACGGCCTGCATGAACGCCGGCAGTTGCCGGGATACGATAAGCGCGCTCTCGCGGTGCTTTAAGTATTCGGGGACCGCGCCGCAATCCGTCGTGATGATGGCACGCTCCATCGCCGCTGCCTCCATCACGGAATTGTTGTTCCCTTCAAAGTCGGACGCGCAGATGTAGGCGTCGATCGAATCGTAAAATTCTCGCATCTGGTCCACAGCGAGATTCCTGTCGCTGTAGCCGCAGAAAACCAATTCAACACCGGGAAGTTTGCTCAAAGGCGCGATAAATTGTTCGAAGCCCTTGCCGGGAGATTTGCGGTTGCCCGCCCAACCGAGTCGTAGTTTTCCGGTTGGCGAAACGGCGGACCGGGTTCGCGGTCGAAAGCGTTCCAGGTCGACTCCGTGGGTCAAGTGAAGCGTGGTTGGAACAAACGGTGCAAACAGCTCCGCGAGTCGTTTAGAAACGACGTGGACGCGCTGAAATCGTGTTTTCAGGCGCTCGGCGAAGAGGAGAAAATCTTCGTCTTTCCACGAGAGATGGGAACGGATACCGGTCACCCATTTCGCGGGCGTTCGAATTGCTTCGTCTGGAATCAGGTTCCATTCGAGTGGATAGATCAGATCAAAATTGTCCTCGTAGATCGACTGTCCCTGGTAGGCAATCGAGAACTCAAACTCGTCAGCGAGCAGGAGTTTAAGCACCTTGCAATGACGTTCGAAAATCCAGTTTGGAACGTCGGCTATGAGTAGGATGCGCGGTTTCCGACCTGGCGGCGAAAATGATCGTTGAATCTGCGTTTCGTCAGCACGCAGTCGAGACGTCGAAAATGAGGGAGTCATTGGTTGGCAGTTGGCTGAGGGACAATTCTCAAGGACGAAAATCGGCTGAACGTAATTGCGATCCGGTCCGGCACCTACCGTGTCGTGATCGAAGAGAGATTCATCAAATCCGTAGGCGGCAAGCAGTCGCCACCCTGCGAGCAATTTCGGAAGGCGGTGCCGGCCGTAGATGCGATGGGCATTCCATACAACAACGTCGCTGCCGACGGGAACCGCCAGAAACAGTATGCCTCCGGGCCGAAGCATGCTTCGAACTTTCTGCATTGCTGCTACGTCGCCATCTGGATTGAGCGGATCGCCATAGCGGCCCAGGCCATCATGTTCGAAACTGGATATGGAAAACGCCACATCGAATAACCTGGGGGCGGCCTCAAATTCGGAGGGCGTCAATGTCGTGATACCCGGATGATCGGTTACGATCCGGCGATATTCGACCGTCGTACAACGCCCTCCGTTTTCGAGAATCAGGGCTTCGTACCACGGAAGCTCCGATCCAATGACCACAACATCTTTGCCGCGAATACTGAAGCGATCCAGAGCTTGATAGAGCCAGAGATTGGTGGGGCCGTAGCTTCCTGCCTCGCGCCGTGAGATCCGTTGCCGAAGGTCTTCAACGAGTGTGCGAGGGTAGCGAAGAGGTTGTTCGGGCGGTGTCGCCTCGTTCAAGTACCATTCCTCAACTCTGGCCCTGCCCGACATGGTGTAAGCCTCCGTCATCGTCGCGGGAATTTTCTGTGGTGGAGTTCCGGGGACAACACTCGCCGCTTGTTGAGATGCCGTATTCACCGCGCCTGATCGACGCGCAACGTACACAATTTTGGGTATTTCCTGTGTCTCCTGAAAGATCGACTCGATGGTCAAGCCACTGCGGGAGAAAATTTGTTCGATTTCGGCGCGCGAGTGCCGCACGCGATATTCGGACGGGCGCTTTTCTGCGACGGGTTTGCTGCGATCCTGCGTGCAATACTGGTTGTCCGGAAAGTCGTTGTAGGCGGCGTCGATGACGTCCAGTACGATGATGCCACCAACTTCCAAATGTGGAAGGTATCGGTCGAGGAAGTCATCCAGCGAAAATCCTTCTATCAAGTGGGTCCAGTTGAGCGCCTCGATCAGGCCGAATGCCATTTCGGGCAAATGGTGAGGGCTCAAACCGTCGTCCTGCCAAAACTGTATCGGGAAGCCGGTTTTGGTGGCGATTTCAGTTCCCGCCGCAACTGTTCGGGGGTCGATATCGCATCCATAGAGTTCCGTAAAGCCATGTTCCGCCAGCCAGAACAGGTTGAAACCGACTCCGCAACCTAATGACAGGACCGGGGTTTCCGTCGACAAATGCTCTGCGGCCCACACACAAGGTTTCCAAGTATCCCAGCGACTGCCGCGCTCTCGAAATATGTAGTGGAACCATCCGGGAACACCATGCCGATCGAGAACCGATTCCACCAATTCTCGCGAGATCCGAAGTTCGGGATTGAGGGTTTGACTGCGGAGCGAAGGGACCATGCTTTGCTCGGTGCACTTTTTTGTTTGAGCCGGCGGACTGACTTCGTTGAGGAAGTGACTGTGATATTCCGCCATTGTGCATGGTTGCGCTCCGACTCTTCGAGCAAACGCGAATACCTGTTTCAACATGTCTGTGAACCGGGAAACATCCGTCTTGCTTTGCGGATAAGGGGATGCACCCGCGACGAGTTCAACGTTGTGAAACATCATTACCAGCGGGCGGCGATGACCGTCGCGCGCGGGTTGGGCAGAAACCTGGCGCACGATTTCGCAGAGGGTGTCGGCATTGGAATACCAAGGGCGAAACCAAACAGGTTCGCCAGCGGGCGCGGAGGAAACGGTCCCGGCGGGGAGAATCGTTACTGGCAGTTCGACGAATTGCGATTTTCCGGGCAACGCGATGTTTCCATCGGGGCCCACCCTGTAGGGAAACTCGGAAAACGAGCGATAGTCCGGTTGTTTTGCTCCGCGACGGCTCGTCCAACAGATGTGAGGTGTAACGGACGAGTCAATCAAGTAACCAAGCTCCCTCAAAATCCGGCAGGTATGGGAACTTGCACCGAAGCGACCAGCACGGAAACTGAGCGGTTGATAGCCGAATTGTTGCCGAAATAATTCAGTCAATGTCGCGAGTTTTGCGTGCTCGATCTCGGGCCCGTACTCCCATTGCATCTCATCCGTCAACGTGCCGGCGAAGTCCCATGTTTTTGGACGAGGTGCGACATAGTCTCCGTGCAGGTGCGTAGTCAATTCGACGTCTCTCAACGATCGAAGCACGTCAACACAATCCGGATTCAGGAGAATTTCGGGGCTCAGCAAGTAGGTCGGACGTATGCCGAATTCTGCAAACAACGGTTGAAGCAAGTTAGGGATGGCATCTGTTACGGCCCGGAAGGAGAGAGGAGAAGCCGTCCGCCACGATGCGCTCTTGTCGCATTCCGTGTCGATCGTGACGAGGAGACGGAGTTCTTGATCTTTCATGGCATTGTGAGAGCGGTTTGGCTTGGAGTTGGGAGCCGGTTGCTGCGGCGGTGACTTCCGTCCACGAAATATCGATTCACGAACTTTATTGCTGAGTCAGGAATCTTGTCTGATGTGTCGCCAGCCAGGGCACAAGCGAGTCCATTACGAGTAAACCAATCGACCATCGCATTACGCAACAAACGCCAGTTCTCTTGAAACCGCCCGTAGTCGGGTGGAATGCCACGTAGTTCGTGGACCAGTGTCTCATCGTCGTAACGGGCAATATGGTGATAAGTCAGCCCCATCATATCGCAAAACGAACTTACCCGGGTGTCCGTGCCTATGAGCAACGTTGGTCTGCCGTAGCTGAGCGAAACCATCCCGAAATGCAGCCGGAAACCGGCCGTTCGCGAGGCCGAAACCGCAGCCGAAACCATTGCGTCGTGCCGGTAATTTTCGTCATGAACCCAGCTCAGACCAAACTCATTCCTGAGCTCGTCAGCGATGGGCAAATCGTATGGACTCTGCAAAACCAAAGTCGGGCGGAATTCCCGGCAAAGACGGTTCAACGTGACGCGAGCCTTGTCGTTCCAAGACTCGTTAACATGCAACAACCGCGCCCGGATCGAAAGGTGCAACCGCGATGTGTCCGCCGTTTGAAACTTTGGCTCTCGCAGGGCGTGGAACAACACAGGGCAGCCCGTTAGTTCCACATTACGAATACCCAGTCCTCTGACGAATTCGAGCGAGAGCGGATCACGCACACTGCCCCCGTGACAGCGTTCGTGCAAAAGGCGGACAGCCTTTATTCCGTCGGCGTCCATGACTGGCATGTGACCGACCGCCGCGCTGCCACCGACCCCCAAGGGGAGGATCGGTATCTGAATTCGCCGGATAATTGCGGAGGTCAATGCGCAGGCAAAGACGTGCTGATACAGATTCGTGCCGCAAAGAATCGCGGCATCGCAGGCATTGATCTCCTCGACTTGCGCGTCAGACAGCGGTTGCAACAAGGGAAACTCCCGGGTGTCAGCGTTGCCAAGAAGTCGTCGGATGGAATCCACGATCAACGCGTCGCCGGAATTATCCCCGTTAACCGCGGCGCTGAGGAGTGCGATTCTCTTCCGAATGCTGTCAGTCAATTGGGGATTGACCGTGTGGACGCATTCAACGCGCTCCGACTGGAACTCGAGCACGTAAAGGAACTCGTCTTTCCCGAGATCCACTTTCTTCAAGAGCTTTCCAGCTATATTTTTTAAGATCGTTTCAAGTTCGGCCACGCTAAGGGAGCTCTGCCAGTGTTGGCGTGTTCGCCGTGCCGGATCCGAGCAATCATTGTAGGAAAGTACCAGATATTGGGTGTGCCGCGCCGCCCATTCCAGCAATCGCCTGACGTCAGAAAAATATTCAACCAAGCCCAGCATTGTGGCGACGGTGTAACTGTCGTCCGGAAGCGATGTGTTCAAATCCAGCGTGATCACATCGGGTCGTCGGGCGACGCGATCCACGGGGACATACTCAAGGGAAGCCGGAACGAGGGCTCGTAAAGTTTGATGTCCACATCCCAGATCGATGAGTCGACCTTGTGCCGGCAGATCCAGATCGCGAATCAATTGTGCTGCCGCCTCGGCCCGTGAGGGCCACTCCAAAAGATTCTCACCAAGGTTGCGGTCCCAAAGAATTTTTCGTTCGGCCTCCGCGTCAACGGAGGAATCGTGGGGAGCGTTCTGAACCGATGCGTTTTGAGAGACTCCGGTTTGCTTGTTCAGCGCCTCACGAAAAGCTTTTCTCCAGGAATTCGCAACCACATCCCAACTCCGGGTGGAAAGAGCCTCCCGGGCATTGGCTTGACCAATCTTGCGTATTCGTTCGGTATTTAAAGCGCACCATTGAAACGCCGCACGAAATGCTGCGACGGATCGCTCCACGACCAGACCATTGACCTTGTGTTGCACCAACTCCGGGACGATCCCGACGTCTACCGCCACCGGAAAGCACCCACAAGCAAGGCCTTCGACGAGCGTCAAGGGCTCTCCTTCAGCCGTGGACGCAACGCAGAGAACATCGACAGAATTGTAAAAGTTCCGCATCTGCGCCTGGGTAAGTTTCCCGCCTGCGATATTGAGTTCGAAATCAGTTCCAGCGGAGGGGCGCAATATGTCCGCAACGCCCTTGCAGGAATCCTTTTCATTGCCCGCCCATCCGATTCGTAGGGGACCCGATCGATGGGCATCGCAACGAAAGTCGCCTGTGTCGAATCCATTTGGCGTCAGCATTACCGGCCGCACTTCGGAAAAGATAGACTGTAGGCGCTTGGACGTGGCTGTTAGTGTACCGGCGTCAGTCAGGTATCGTTTGGCTGCCTCGGGAGCTGTGAGCCGCCCATAAAAGTCTTCATTCGCCCATCGATGGGAGCTGATTTCTTTAATTACTTTTCGCGGGTCTTTGACGTAGGCTTGGTGATAGCTTTCGCCCCAGAAGAACACGTGGATCAGATCGAATGGCCATGAATTCAGGTCGGGGCTTTCGCACACGTAGAAAATCCGGAACTCGAATTCATCGCACAAACGAGTCGCAATGGCCTTGGCCGCCGTGTCGTAAGCCCAGTTGGGACGATCAACCAGCAACAGCACCCGCGGTTTCCGACGTCCGGGAGCTTTTTGTGACAACGATATCGGTTCCAGTTCCGGAGTCGACTTCAAGTCGGGTATTGTTTTATTCCCAGCCGAGGATTCGTTACGCCGTGATCTTTGAGCTGCTATGTGAGGTGCGATCGTGCTTGCCAATTTTTCCCACCATCGTTTGGTGGTATAGTCGGCCATCACGCGCTTCCAACCCGCTGCTGCGATCCGCCGCCGTTCGTCCGGGTGGGTGAGATAGTAGCACGTCTTTTCCACGCATTCTTCAATGGAGTCAAAACCCACCACCTCCCGGTCGAGATCAAAAATTTTTGCGAGATTGGATTTGTTGTCACAAATCTGCATAACGCCATAGGCGGGCAACGTGAACAACCTGCTGTTACACGGCCCGACGGAGTTGTGCAGGTTCCAACCGATTTGTGCCCTTGGGTAGACATTGTCTGCGGCGATGGGTCCCTCCGGCCATCCCGGCCCTCGAATAAACGCTTGAGGAAACTCGAGCGACAGGCGCTCCAGACGCTGGGCCCGATCACTCAAGTTGAACACCCGCTCGCAGAGCATCACGATCTCAAGGTCGCGCCCCGCTCCAGACAGCACTTTTTCTTCGGTCAGCGTTGGGTCGCATAACTCGGCGCGAACCGGTGGGAAGAGCCAGTTCACGTGTCGGCAGCCCCAGCGACGGTAGTCATCCAGGCAGGCGATGTTGGTGGGAAAACAGAAATCAAAACTGGGAGCGACAGGCCGCGACAGAATGTCGGAGCTTTCGGGATCATCTGCACAAATAAACACATTGTAGGTGGACAATGATTTGATGAAATCGGGGTGCAACATCGTGCCACCGGAAGCGATCAGGACGTCCTTCGTGGTCAGTCGGTCGGCCAGTGCCTCATACTGAGGAAGAAGATCCGGAGACTGGTCCCGCCATTTTGCATCCAATTTTGGGAAAGGCCACCAACCTCCATCGCAAAAGATGGGTATGGCCTCGACATTGTATTCCAAGCTTCGTGCGTTTGCCGCAAAAGCCTCTTCCTCTGCCACTCGGTTCGAAGAATAGGCGGGGTATACTATCGCGTATCGAAGTAATTCCAGAGATCGGTGCAACGGCGGGAGCTTATCTGATTGCGATGCCATTTGAAGTCTGTGAGCTGACGCAACGGCATTGTCGCCTCGAACTACTAGAATTTGTGGTTTGGTCCGGCGCAGGACTCCGGTCCACGAATTCCGAAGGTGGATGATTTCCGCCTCGATTGCGTGTTCAGCGAGGAACCGTTCGACGCCTTTCATCGACGCGTCAATCCAGTCCCATTTTTGCCGCAGTTCAGGACAGAAGTCGTGCCAGACGATAAAGCCGCCTTCCTTGATTCGGGGGAATACTTTGCGCGAATCGCCGAGGACAAGGTCCGTGTCGTGAGCGGCATCGACAAAGACCAGCGCCAGGTCCTTCAGTTCGGTTGGCATTTCCCACGCGGCCGTGTCTGCGTAGATTTGCCGGACGTTGGGGATGTTCCGCTCCCGGAAGTAGAGACCTATTTGCTCGCGTGTTAAAAGGTGTGTGATGAGCTGGCCACTCGCCGAGCCAAGCTGCTCCGGTAGAATATTTACTGTATGAACGACGCCACGCTCTGAGAGATTGGTGGCGAGTTTGTACGCACTGCGCCCATGGGAAGTGCCGAGATCCAGGCAATCGCCGGAAACGTTGGCGGCCAACGTGCAAAGAACCTCGGCGTCGCGGCGTTTTCGCCCGAAGAGTTCGCAGTCGTTCTCAACGGTGTCAAGATCCGTCTCGAGGAGCAAGCCGTCGACCTCCAGACCAAAGTGTGCTTTCAGTTCATCGATCGAATCGACTGTTTTTATAATCATGAGCCATCCTTGGACGCTTTGTTCGGTCTAGTTACGGAGGGACGGAAAGCCCTACCTTGCCCGAGGGTCCTTTCCGCCCGCGTCTATTGATCGCCCCAACGCAAGCGGCGACGTTTCAACCGCGAACTTATTGCAGCAATCGGAGCACGCTCTGCGGGAGCTGGTTGGCTTGCGCGAGCATGGCGGTGCCGGATTGCACGAGAATGTTGTATCGAGCGTATTGGGTGGACTCGTCCGCAACGTCGACGTCCTGGATTACCGAGCTGGCGGCGGCGAGATTTTCCTTGCTCACCATCAGCTGTTCGGACGTGAAATTCAGGCGGCTCTGGTAGGCACCAATGTTCGCGCGGTCGGATGCGAGTTGGGTGATCGCGGTCTTGACATAGCCAAGTGCGGTCACCGCGGCGCCGGTGGTGGAAATGGTCGTCGATGCCGCCGTCGCGTTCGCGTATTGTCCCACACTCAGGTCAATCCCGTTCATTGTGAACGTGCCGCCTTCGGAATCGATGGTCACATTCAGCGGCGTGGTGGAGAACAGGCTGACGCCGTTGAACTCGCGGCTGGCCGTGTTGGTGACATAGCCCTGGAGCTGCGTGAATTCCGAATTATAGAGTTGGCGGTCGGCGTCGGACTTGGTGACGTCCTGGGCCAGGATCGCGAGTTCGCTCATGCGATCGTAGGCCTTGGCGACTTTCTTGAGGTAGCCGTCCTGCGTCTGAGTAAACGAGATGGCGTTGCCGACGTTGGACTTCGCGGCGGCGATGCGCTTGATCTGCGCGTCGAGTCGGGAAGCCACGGCGAGACCGGCGGCGTCATCGGCGGGGTTGACGATTTTGGAACCGCTGCTTAATCGCGAGAGCGATTTACTCAGCATTTCCGTGCTGGTTTGCAGGTTGGAGGCGGCTGCCTGGGCCTGCGTGTTGGTGTTGATGACCATACTGTCTTAGGTGGTTGTTTGTTGTTACTCTGGTGTTTGGCGTTCCTTGCCGGGCGGCGTCATGTGAGTGACACAACCACCTGGCTTTCCGGGGATTCCTTGCTGGCTGGCGAAGCGGACTTGATCCGCGGTACGGTTCGTTTGCCCGTCGTCAGCGCTTGCTTGTTACTGCGTTGAATTTCGTCGTAGACCTCCTGGCGATGGACCGGTACATCGGCCGGCGCCTGGATGCCCACCTTCACCACGTCGCCGTCGAGCCGCACGATTTTCACCGTGATGCGTCCGTCGATGACGATGCTTTCGTTGATCTTGCGGGAAAGGATCAGCATGTTGACCTCAGTGCGTGGCCGCGAGTTTGTGGTTGAGGGAATAATCCGCCACGTTCAGCGGAACCACTTGTTTGCCGATCAAGGTAAACCGGTTGAGCACGATGGGCCCCTTGAGGTTCACCGAGGCGGCTCCGTCGGCCTGGATGGTAACGATGTTGAAAACGAGGGCGTCCTGCGGCGATTGCAGGCCCAAAAACGCGGTGTCTTCTTCGCTCAATTCGGGTTTGTAATTGGCGACGACCGCACACGGCGAGACCACCAAGAAAGCGAGATTCGGATCGTCCAGCATTTGCAGCCACAGAAATGGTGCCTCTTCCGGGTTGGAGAGCAGGACGTATTTCTTGATGCGCTCGAAGCCCAGCAAGCCGCCCGGCAGATGGATGACATTCTCGGTTTTAATCGTGACCGGAGTCAGTTCGTTGAGTTCAGCCGTATTCATGATGACAAAGCTGTTGGCCGTTTTAGCAACGCCAATGCCACCACCTTGCGGTCGTTGATGCGCAACGAGTTAAGCAAATGCCCGAGCCTGAAGCGCCCGGCACATTCGATCGGTATCCGGCAAGAATGACCGGGTAGGCAGAACTTTTCTACCAACCGGAATGGTGATGAACTGGCGTGCGGGTCGACCGTGCAAGAGTGCGCAGATTGGCCTCATGAACGGTAATCATGCCAGCGTCCACGAGGAGGCAGCTCATCCATTCGGAGTCTGTCGTAGCCTGGGATTATGATTTACGCGAGACGGTTCTCTGGTAGTCTGCAACAGTTCAGAGCCGCATAGGGATGAATGACTTGAGGTGTCCCGGGGTTTGTGCGGTTTCCCATTTCAATCCGCGACGATCACATGAAGAACATCGAACCCAAATGGTTTCACCGACCACGTGGTGTTTCGGCCTTCACACTGATTGAACTGCTGGTGGTGATCGCCATCATTGGGATTCTCGCGGCGCTGATCCTGACTGCCGTTGGGCACGCCCAAGCGCACGCTCAGCGGACGGTGTGCATCAACAACCAGAAGAATCTGATCCAGGCATTCGTCATGTTTGCCGGCGATCACGGCGATGCGCTTCCAAACAACTTTGGACGCGGCTTTAAATCGGCATCGAGTAGCGCAGGCGGCTTTCGCGTAAATGAGCTGCCGCCGGATGGGAATCCGCCTTGGGTGGTCAATCCATTGTGGAACCCCAAGGACAGCGGTTCCGGAGTATGGGAACCGTCGATGCAAGCTTACACGGCAAGTACTCTGATCAATCCCGAAATCTCCGCTTTCGCCGATTATATTAAGAATCCTGGCGTCTACAAATGTCCTGCTGACAAGACGGGCTATAAATCGTGGGGAAAGTTCGTTCCGGCCGTGCGCAGCTACAGCATGAATGCGTTCATGGATGGGCCTTCGAGTGGCGCGTTGCCGAATCGAAATGATTGCGTTTGGTATCGCAATTTGGCGCAGATCGATAAGCCTTCGAGGCGCTTGGTTTTTGTCGAGGAAGCCCCGGGTACGGTTACCTGCATTGCGTTTGGAATTAACATTGTTACATTCACAGGCGGTCCCAATAATATCCTTTATGATGTTCCCTCAACGAGCCATCAAGGCTCTGGAGTGGTGACGTTCGCCGATGGACACGTGGAGGTACACAAGTGGCTCGATCCAATCACTCGTACCCGGTTTCTCAACTCCGATGGGACACCGTCATTTTCCAGCTCTGGTGGGATATTGGATCCGTATCAGATCAGCGGGACGCAACTCCACGTGAGCGATGGCAGCCCAGACGTCAGATGGCTCAGCGATCACGCCACATCCGTAACGGTTCAATGATTTCCACCTTTACTGACGCCGGCTCAGGTCGAGTGGCGCGCACGTTCGAAGAATCGTTCATCTAAACCTAACAGCGGCGTTGTTCTATTGCTGCTGTTCGAGGTCCTTGACGAAGCTTTCAGTCTGCTGAATGGAGTGATTCATGTCGCCGATCAGACGGTTGATCTCCGCGCTGATGCTATCGGCTTCGTTTTTGAGGGAACCGATTGCGGCGGCATTCAGGTTGTGCTTCAGATAGAGGGTATAGTCGCGCATTTTGGTAAGCACGGGCGCCATGCTATTTTCGGCGTTCACCAGCGAGGAATGCAGTTCGTTGTAGCGCACGCGAGTCTGATTGAGTTTGCTGCGGCTGTCGGCGCGAAGGTTGGGGCTGGAGATCTCACCGATCTCCTTGTCCCACTCGGCGAACAAGTCGCCCGCGATCTGTTCGACTTTGCGAATGCGGCCACTCACTGCGCCGGCTTTGCGTTCGCAATCGTCATACTCTGCCTTGAATGCGTTGTAGCGTTTCTCAAGTTCACCACCTTCAAAGCCAGTCAGTTCCTTCAACTGCGTCAACGCGTCCTTGAATTGTTCGGTGGCAGCCTGCTGGGCGTCTCCGGCGTTGTGCAGCGAATCCTTGAGCAGGTCACGCTTCTCTTTGCCGAAGGTTTCCATCAACGAATAGTACGTCGACCGGCACCCGGTCAGGGCGAGCACGCATAATAATACGGCCAGGGCCGCACGAATGCGGCCACTGGCGTCGAAGGTTGATGGTTTTGAAAGGGAGTTCATGAATTGCCGGCTTGATAGAGATGCACGTCACGTTGCGGGAAGGGAATGCTGATGCCTTCCGCGTCGAACGTCTTCTTCATTTTTTCATTCGTGTCAAAGAAGACATTCCAGAAGTCGGAACTGTTCACCCAAGCCCGGCAGGTGAAGTTGACACTGCTGTCGGCCAGCGCGCTGAGCACGATCGCCGGGGCCGGATCGGTAAGGATGCGCGAGTCGGCTTCGATCACGCGTTTGATCGTGGCCTTCACCTTGTCGATGTCGTCGGTGTAGCTCACGCCAAAGGTCCAATCGACACGACGAGTGGAGTGCGCCGAGTAGTTGGTGATGTTGCCGCCGATGATTCCCGAGTTGGGGACGATCACCTTCTTATTGTCAGGAGTTTTGAAGACTGTTGTGAAAACCTGAATTTCCTCAACCAATCCGGCGGTGCCGGCCGCTTCGATATAGTCGCCCTTCTTGAACGGGCGGAAAATGATCAACATGAAACCGGCGGCAAAATTGGACAGCGAGTTTTGCAATGCCAGGCCGATGGCCAGCCCAGCGGCGCCCAGTACCGCAACAAAGGAGGTTGTGACGACCCCTACTGCGTTCAACGCCGCGACGACGACAAACGCCAGCATCGCGATGTAGCTGATGTTGACAACAAAGGAGGAAATGATGGGATCAAGATTGCGCTTCTGCAGGACACGAGTGACACCCGAACGGATCATGCTGGCGATCCAACGACCGATGATGAGTATGGCTAGCGCACCCAGGATCTTGAGACCATAGGCGCTGGCATAGCCGACCAATTGCACTTTGAGTGCGGCCAGCCATTCGGTTGCTTTTTGCGTGATTTGTGTCTCGTCCATTTCTCAGGTTTTTTCTTCGAGGATTAACGGCAATAAAAAAACGGAGGCAACGTGGGCTGCCTCCGTTGGAAACAACCAGCGTCGGTTAGAAAGTATAGCCGATGCCGGCGACGAGCTTCAAGTCGTTGTGTTTGAAAGTCGCTGCGGGTCGGCTGCGGTAGGTATCCGTCAGCACCACGCGCAGGTCGATCGCTTCGGTGATCTTACTGGCCACGCCGATTTCGAGATCAGTCACGTTGTTTTCCAGATCATCAAGCTGCGGCGTGAAATCGAGCGTCTGCCACAAACGCGACTTGTCGGTGATCTTCCAGGTAAACTTCTCGGCCGCGTAAATGGTGGCGTAGTCGTTGTTGAGACCACCTACACGTTCGATGACGTAGCCGGGACCGACCTCAGCGCTGAGGTTGAAGCGCTTGTTGTCGTTAACCCCTTCCTTGAGGAAATAATAACCGAGACCGGCAGCGACGGTGACGCGGTAATCAATCTTGGCGATGCCGTCGTAGAGCGCGCCGACACGACCGAATCCGTACCAGCGGTTATCTTTGCCGAACAACCAGTTGTACTGGCCGAAACCGTTGACAAATTCATTGTTCTTGGTGCCGTCATTTTCGCCATATCCGCCGTTCAAACCGAGGGATACTTCGTTGTTACTCCATTTCTTGCTTCCGGCGTAGCTGGCGGTGAAAAGCGCTGTGTCGCTATTGCCCTTGGTAAGCGTCAACCCGAGCGCGGCGTTTTGCTTCCACTTCGGCGCGTCGTCAGGCTTTTTGGCGTCCTGGGCGTTTGCAGTTTGGGTTGCCAGTCCTCCGGTCAACGCGACGACCGAAGCCAGAGTAAGTTGAGTGGTGGTTTTCATTTCGATGGTTGTTGAATTGAATTCGGGGAGGTTGCTGGTTCTGTCAAATGGACATCGGCCATTCCGACCTGGTCAACCTCATTGGGCACAATGTTTCCGATGGGATGATTGCCGGTTCCGAATTGCCGAACTGTGTCTTTCCGAAGCCGGTTCGGCCAAGTCAAAAATTGCCCAAACCAGCGGTTCGGTTACCTCCGCAAATTTCTGTTCTGTCCCTTGTAACCTTCGCCTATGTTTTCGCCATGTCGTTGACCGAACAAATGACGAACCTGGCGCAGCGGGCAAAGGCCGCCTCCCGCCAGCTCGCTCGATTGAGTTCTGAGCAAAAGAATACCTGCCTCCGCGCCATGGCGGACGCCCTTGAGGCCAACGCGAAGCTGATCCAGGAAGCCAATGCCCAGGATCGCGAAGCGGCCGCCTGCATGGGTTTGAGCGCGGCGATGATCGAGCGACTCGAACTGAACGACAAACGCATTGCGGCGATGGCTCGCGGGCTTCGGGAAGTCGCCGTTTTGCACGATCCGGTCGGTCGATTGCTCGATGAGCGCACGCGTCCAAACGGACTAAAACTGCAAAAGATCACCTGCCCATTGGGAGTGGTGGTCATCATTTACGAAAGCCGGCCGAACGTAACGGCCGACGCGGCGAGCCTTTGTTTCAAGGCGGGAAGCGCGACGATACTTCGCGGCGGCAAGGAAGCGATCGCGTCCAATCAAACCATCGCGCGAATCATGGTGGAAGCCGGTCGGAAGGCGTTGCCCGATTTTCCCGTCGACGCGATTCAAGTCGTGCCGACGACGGATCGAGCCGCGATACCTGAGCTGCTTGCGCTCACGCAATATGTTGATCTTTGCATGCCGCGTGGTGGTGAGGGATTGATTCGTGCCGTCGCCGGTTGCAGCAAGGTGCCGGTGATCAAGCATTACAAGGGCGTTTGCCACGTCTTTGTCGATCGCGCCGCCGATCTCGAAATGGCCAAAGCAATCGCCGTCAATGCCAAGTGCCAGCGTCCGAGTGTGTGCAACGCGATGGAAACGTTGCTCGTGGACCAGGCGATCGCCGGCAAATTTCTGCCCGCTGTTTATTCCGCGCTGGCGGAATTCAAAGTGGAACTCCGATGTGATCCGGCGGCGCTGGCGATTTTGAATTCCGCAATCCACAAACCGCAATCCACGATCAAACCAGCGGCAGACACCGATTGGTCGACGGAGTACAATGACTACATTCTCAATGTCAGGGTTGTTGAGTGTTGGCAGGCGGCGATCAATCACGTCAACACCTTTGGTTCGGGGCATTCGGACAGCATCGTAACCGCCGACGAAAGCCGGGCACGGAAGTTCTTGCAGGAAGTGGACTCGGCGGCCGTGTATTGGAATGCGTCGACACGATTCACCGACGGCGGCGAATTCGGCATGGGTGCGGAGATCGGGATCAGCACGGACAAGATTGGCGCCCGTGGTCCAATGGGGCTCGATGAGTTGGTCACCTACAAATGGCACTGCCTCGGCACCGGACAGGTGAGGACGTAGAAGGTCAAAGGACAAACGACCAAGGACAAAAGAAAAGGAGCAGGACCAACACCCGAGGTGAAACCCGGCCGGCGCTCGGATTTACAATTGTGAATTGGAATTTCATTTGAAATTGATCATTGGTAATTAGTCATTTGAAAACTCCTCCTTTTTTTCCCGGTTGCCCCCCTCGGGGTGCGCCTCTACACTCGCCGGCCATGAAACATCAGCTTGATTTCGAAAAGCCCATTTTCGAATTGCAGCGCAAGCTGGAGGAACTGAAGAAGCACCCGGAAACGCATTCCATGGGTGTAAGCTTCGAAGAGGAAATTGCCCTGATCGAAGCGAAGATCGAAGAAACCCGTCGACAGATCTTCCTGAATTTGACGCCGTGGCAACGGGTCCAGTTGGCGCGTCACCCGCGCCGCCCGTTCACAATGGATTATCTGGGGCTGGCGTTTGAGGACTTTGGAGAAATTCACGGTGACCGACTGTTTGCCGAGGACCGCGCGATGGTCGGTGGCTTTGCGAAGCTGGGCCATCATCGCGTCGTCGTGATCGGTACGCAGAAAGGGCGCGACACCAAGGAAAACATCAAACGCAACTTCGGTTCGGCTCATCCGGAAGGCTATCGCAAGGCGCTTCGCTTGATGCAACTCGCGGACAAGTTCAACCTGCCCATCATCACGTTGATTGACACTGCCGGCGCGTATCCCGGGATCGGTGCCGAGGAACGACACATCGCCGAGGCCATTGCCGTGAACCTGCGCGAAATGATGTTGATCCGCACGCCGATCATTGCGGCGGTGATTGGCGAGGGCGGCTCCGGCGGCGCGTTGGGCATTGGCGTGGCCAATCGCGTTTTGATTTTGGAGAACGCCTACTACTCAGTCATCAGTCCGGAAGGTTGCGCGGCCATTTTGTGGAAGGATCGCGCGGCAGCACCGCAGGCAGCTGAAGCGCTGAAGATCACCGCGCGCCATTTGCACGAGCTGGGACTCGTCGACGAAGTGGTGCCTGAGCCACTTGGCGGCGCGCACAATGATCCCGAAGGGACGGCGGCCAACTTGAAATCGGCGCTGCTTAATCATCTGGAGGCCTGCCTCGGAATGAGCGTCGACGAACGACTCAAGCAACGCTACGAAAAGTTTCGCGCTCTCGGCCGCTTCGACGAAGGGCAGTCCAAGGCGGCTTGAACCCGGCTCGTTTCTCTGCTTCTTCCAATGTCCGACTACGAACAACGCTTCGGCGGAATTGCGCGTTTGTACGGACGTGATGGGTTGGACCGATTGCGGCGAGCGCACGTTGCCGTGGTTGGAATTGGTGGTGTGGGTTCCTGGTCGGCGGAAGCCCTGGCTCGATCGGGCGTCGGCAAGCTGACGTTGATCGATCTCGACGACATCTGCGTGACCAACGTCAACCGACAGATACATGCGACAAATCCTGATATCGGTGCTCTGAAAGTTTCTGCGATGGCGCGGCGGATTCAGGAAATCAATGCTGCCTGCGAAGTTCATTCAATTGAGGAATTTTTCACCGGCTCGAACGCTGCAAAGCTACTCTGTCACGAATTCAATTGTATCCTCGATGCGATCGATAACGTCGCGAACAAATGTCTTCTGATCGCTGGATGTCGGGAGCGGAAGATCCCCGTCGTGACCACCGGTGGCGCCGGCGGGCGAACGGATCCGACGCAGATTCGGATCGATGATCTCACACGGGTGACCCACGACCCGTTGATTCGCCAGGTCCGCAGGACGCTTCGTCGCGAACACGGATTTCCGGGTGATGCAAAATCGATGTTTGGCGTGCCGTGTGTGTATTCGACTGAACCGGTTCGCTACCCCTGGAGCGATGGCACGGTTTGCGAAACGAAGGAACCGGGTGACGACAACTTACGGATGGATTGCAACAGCGGCTACGGCTCGGTGACACATTTGACGGGAACGGTCGGCTTTGCCGCAGCCGCGGAAGTGATCAAGCTTCTGGTGAAGCCGACGGCGGGATGATTCCCGCTTTGATCACTCAATCGACAGCGCCTGCTTGATCTTGAATTTCTCCAAACGTTTGCGCAGCGTCGCGCGCGTAATTCCCAGAATCTTTGCGGCTTGAACCTGGTTGCCGCCGGTTTCCTGCATGGCTTGCACAATCAATTCACGTTCCACGGCGGGAATCACTTTGAGCGAGCTGTTTTCGCGTGCCCATTTGAAGAGTTGTCGCGCCAACGATGGAATGCCGTCGGGGGCGGCAGCCATCATTTCGGCAGGTATCGTGTTGGCGGAACCACCTTCAACTGGTTGGGCAGCGGCGCTGGCGGCGACTGATCCAGTTACCTCCGCCGGCAAGTCTGCCAGTAGTATGGCGTCACTCTTGGCCACAACGAGCGCTCGTTCGATGACGTTTTCCAGTTCGCGGACGTTGCCTGGCCAACGGTACGATTCAAGGGCGGCCAGTGCGTCGGTTGCGATGGACTTCGGCTTGTTGCCCGATTGGTGACTGAATTTTTTGAGGAAGTAATTTACGAGCAGCCGGATGTCGGACCGGCGTTCGCGCAACGGGGGCATCTGCACGCGCACGACATTGAGGCGATAGAAAAGATCTTCCCGGAATTCGCGATTGGCGACGGCTTGTTCCAAAGGTTTGTTGGTGGCGGCGATCACTCGCACGTCCACAGTCACCGATTGATTACCGCCTACGCGCTCGAAGGTGCCGGATTGGAGCACTCGCAAAATCTTGGTCTGCGTGGGCAGCGACATGTCACCGATCTCATCGAGGAAGATGGTGCCGCCATGGCATTGCTCAAATTTACCGATGCGTTGGCTCGCCGCGCCGGTGAACGCTCCTCGCTCGTGCCCGAACAGTTCGCTTTCGAGCAGGTTTTCCGGAATGGCCGCGCAATTGATGGCGAGGAACGGTTTTTCGGAGCGACGGCTGTGATGGTAGATCGCGCGCGCGACCAGTTCCTTGCCGGTGCCGCTTTCCCCGGTGATCAGAGCCGTCGCGTCGGAGGCAGCCAGTTGGCCGATCAATTTGAACACGCTTTGCATCGGGTCTGACCGGCCGACGATGCCCTGTTCGTAATCCTCGGTTTCCAGCATCGGCTCGTAGCTGACAATTTGTTTCATGTCGCGCGACGCTTTGAGGGCGTCGGCCACGAGTTGCTTGAGCTTGGGAATGTCGAACGGCTTGAGCAGGTAATCGAAGGCGCCCAGCTTCATTGCTTCGATCGCGGTCTGGGTGGTGCCGTAGGCGGTCATCATGATGACCGGAAGTTTGGTGTCGATTTCGCGAAGGCGCCGGAGTGTTTCCAGCCCGTTAATTCCGCCCATGCGCACGTCCATGATGACGAGGTCGGGGTGGACGCGGGGAATGAGTTGGAGGCCTTCCTCACCGCTGCCAGCGGTCGTCAGTTCGATCTCCGGGGAAGCAAAGATGCGCCGAAACGAGTACTGCACGTCGGCCTCATCGTCGATCAACAGAATCTTGTCCATGT
Source organism: bacterium (assembly GCA_016124235.1). Taxonomy (GTDB): domain Bacteria; phylum Verrucomicrobiota; class Verrucomicrobiia; order Limisphaerales; family RI-55; genus RI-55. The sequence goes on from WGOC01000022.1 coordinate 233,171, forward strand.
CAGCTTCAATTGCCCAAAGGCTCGGAGGATTAGCAAGGTTCGCCAGATTTAACAGTGATTTCTCAATGGATCACACCCGCCGGATCAGATTTCTTGCGGGCCGGTGAACTCCTCAAGGTGTTCGCGATCTTTCAGAAAGAGGTAGACAATCCCGCCGATCAAGCTCCAGGCGAGACTGCCAGCATAGGCCAATAGCGAGATCGTGAGGGCGGAAGTTTCGGCCACAAAAAATGGCGCGCTCGCCAGTATCACCACATACAAGTTTTCGCGTACCCCAAGCCCGCTTGGCGTAATGGGAAGTGCGGCGATGCAAATGATGGTGGGCACGATCAACAGCCATACCGAGAGCGGGACCATGATCGAAAGGCCATGGGCCAGAATGACGTATTGGGCGACGCACAGGATATTTATGACCATCGACACCAGCATCATCCGGAGAAAGAAGTGGCGGTTCCGGCCGAATTCGCGACATGAGACCAAAGAGCGTTCGATCCACTCGCCTTTCGGCAAGCGGCGCAACCAATCGCGGGCGCCACGCCACTGACGAGTGAGCCCGCCCCAAAACGCGAGTCCGACGAATCCCGTGCCGGCAAACAATGTCGCAATGACCACGATCGCGAGCAAACGCAGCCGGTCATGCCCATGGAGCAAACCAAGGTTGGGGAGAACCATTAATCCCGCGAAGAGCAGCATGGTCCACAGTCCGATGACGCGATCAACGAAAACGGTGACGACAGCTTCGGTCTTTTGGTGGGCGGTTTCGCGAGCGGCGTAGTACGCCTTGACGAGATCGCCGCCAGTCGAACCCAAAAGGAATGAATTGAAGAAATGCGCGACGAGCGAAATGCGAAGCGCGCGCTCCCAGGGCAACCGCAATCCTTGGGTCCTCAGCGCGATGAGCCAGCGGGCGGCTCCCGTGAAAATGATGGATCCCATGATCAGGAACGATCCAAAAAGGGGGACTGGCGTAACCGTTGTAAGGCTTTGCCAGAGTTGCGGTGGGCCCAACTGCCAACCCACCTTCCATTGATCCCAACGAGTTAATTCGTCCCAAGCCGGGCTACGAGTGCCCCACGCCGAGCGACCTTCATTGAGAAAGATCGTGTTAAAAACCCAAAACAGGAGCAGGAGGCAAATCGCCAGCCGCAGGCCCGACCGAACGATTTTTTTGTTCATGCTCACTCCGCGCCCCAAATGCCCTTCACGTGCTGCACACCGCGTTGCACGGCTTCGGTGGTAAGCGAAGGGCTGAATTCAAAAACCCTGATCGTGTCCGGTCCAATGAATGGAGCCAGTGCGGCAAAATCGATCGTTCCGGTTCCCGGCTCCTGATGGTCCCGTCCCGGCGCGAGCACGTCGTGGATGTGAGTTCCCACCAAACGATCCGCGAGATTTTCTAGGTGAAACTGATGAAGGATCAATCCGAGATGTTCCTTGATCTGCGCGTGACCGGTGTCGTGCCAATAGCCGACGGTTTCCGCCGGAAGACCTTTGAGCCAGAAAGGGAGGTCGCCTTCGAAGGGGATTTCCTCGACCGCGTCGCGATTTTCGATCCCCAGGCGCACACCGGCCGCGGCGGCAGCTTCAACAAATTGTTTTAAAAGTTCATCCGCGCGCTCGGTATATTTTTCCTTGCGGCGCTCCCTTTTTTCCAAAGCTTCAGCCAGAAGCTTTTCGTACCGAGGCGATCCGCCTTCCCCCTGCTTGATCATGTCCAAGAGTTTGTCGGTGTAGTCGCGCATGGTGATGCGTCCCATGTGAAGCACAACTGCCCGGGCGCCGACGCGAACCGCCGTCTCGATACTTTTCAAGGTGTGCTTGATGGCGTTTTCCCTTTCCCAACGATCGGACGTCGTAAACTTAAAGACGTTGGGGGCCGCCTGATTGACTCCCATCGGCAGCGGGCAAAAGTTGTGAACTGACGAGATCTTGATTTCGCCCGCATCGACGCATTCGTAGATCCCGGGCAGCAGGCTGATGCGAATTCCGTGGCTCAGCTCGGCGTATTCGAAGCCGAGGTCCCGAATTTCGCGCAACATTTCACGGCCGTCCGTGTGTCGGTGGGAATTCCAGCAGGTCGAAAGTGAATACATCTAAATAATAAAAAGCCGAGTGCCGTTCGCGATGCAACCGGACACTCGGCTGGAATCAGTTGGCAGATTAGGAATTGGCGTGGCGGGCGCTCAGCATGGCGGAAAAACGAGCCGCCTTCATCTTGCGCCGACGACGTTCGCTAGGCTTCTCGAAGTGGCGATGATTGCGCACTTCCTTCAGCGTCCCTTCGCGATCGATCTTCTTCTTGAGACGTCGCAGGGCTTTCTCTACCGATTCGCCTTTTTTAAGTCTGATCTCAGTCAATTTATCTCACATCCTCTCCGAGGTCGGAGGCTTTTACGGGCCGCTCGGCCCAGCAAGCCGCCTGTTAGGTCGAGCCAGCAGAGTAAGAATCGGCCGTGAATCGTGTCAATCGGCAAACATTTGCGCGTAAAGATAATTCTAAATAATTAAGCGTAAGGTGGTTAGGTTCTCTTTCCGCACAAGTCAACCATTGGTGGGGCCCCGGGATGTGTTATCACTCAACACGCTTGGATTCTGCCTCAGATTGATGACGTTCTCAAAATGTCAGGAATGTAACTGTTTGTTTAGCAACGGGATCAGATTTTCCGGACTTTTGAAAAGAATTGCGACGCTCACGGCAAAGGCACAACCGTTGCTCTCGTCAACCCTGTGCATGTCCAAATAGAAAAGTTCGAAACCGGTAGCTTCCACCTGACCATCAGTGCCAGTACTCAAACTCGCGAGGAGGCGGTTGAAGTTTCGGGGCGCCGACTTGGCTCGTTTGAACAGAAAAGCGCGCCAATTTCTTCTTCCCCCAAATCGGACTTGGGGGTTCACCCGTTTGCAGGCGATCAACCGTCCGCGCGGAGAATATTTCAGCGGTCGGCCGGGCTCATAAACGCTTCGTGCCTGTCCATTATCGGTATGATCGAACCCGGCCGGACGGTGCGCCTCTACCGACAAATCCATTAACCGGCGATCTGGGCGTCGTATGCCGCCGGATCGAGCAGGGCACTTGCTTCGTTGGCGTCACTCGGACGCAATTTGAAAAACCATCCACCGGAATAGGGCTGTTGATTGACCAGTCCCGGGTCATTTACCACCGAGGCGTTCACTTCCACAATTTCCCCGCTAATCGGTGCATAGATATCGCTCGCAGTTTTCACGGATTCCACGACTGCGCAGGCTTCGCCGGCGGCAACCTTGCGGCCGACTTCGGGCAATTCAACAAACACTACGTCGGTGAGTTCGTGTTGGGCGTGATCGGAAATTCCGACGGTTGCGAGTTCACCTTCCAGGCGAACCCATTCGTGCGATTTGGCGTATTTTAAATCAGAAGGGACGTTGCTCATCTTGGGGAGATTTAATGGGTGGATTTTCGGTAAATGGGTTTTTTGACAATCGCTGCGGCAAATCTGCGACCTCGTATTTCGATGCAAATGGAAGCGCCAGGCTTCAGGTCATGAGCACTCACCAATGCCAGTCCAATCCCGCAATTCAGGGAGGGACTTTGTGTGCCGCTGGTTACTTCGCCAATGGGGGCATCGTTTGAATTTGCCCGGAAAACGACGTAATGCGGTCGCGGAGGCGGCGATTTTTCGGACATCGTAAACGCAACTGTGCGGCGTCCGGTGCGATCCTGTTTCTGCGCAAACAACTTCTCGCGGCCGATGAACGCAGGCTTATCAAATGCGACGAAGAATCCCACGCCCGCCTCGATCGGCGAAATCGTTTCGGTCAATTCGTGGCCGTACAGCGGATAACCCATCTCGGTACGCAGCGTGTCGCGCGCGCCCAGACCACAGGGCTGCAGGCAGGAAGCGTGACCGGTGGTGAGAAGTTTGTTCCAGATAAGTTCGATCGATTCGTTCTCCGTGATGATTTCGAATCCATCTTCGCCCGTATACCCGGTTCGTCCAATCCAGGCTTTGGTGCCATCAATCGCAAATTTGCCAATTTGATTCTTGGCGAGTTCGGTGACGGTTTTGCACTCGGCTCCGTCAATTGACGCTTCGGTTGAAACCGCCGCAATCACGGCGTCGGAATTTGGTCCTTGCAGGGCGACTGCAGCAAGGTTCGCCGACCGATCACTGATCGTTGCTTGCTTGCCGCTCGATCGTTTGCCGTGCTGTTGCCGAATCCACCTCAAGTCCTCGTCAATGCGCGATGCGTTGATAATCAGCAGATACCGATCGGCTGCCAATCGATAGAGGTAAAGGTCGTCAATGGTGCCTCCGGCTTCGTTGCACATCAGAGTGTACTGGCCTTGTCCGATCGCGAGTTTGGCGGCGTCGTTGGTTAACAGCTCATTGAGAAATTCCAGCGCACTGGCACCGGTGATCTCCACTTCGCCCATGTGCGAGATGTCGAAAATGCCGGCGGCCTTGCGAACGCAAAGATGTTCATCGACGATTCCCGAGTACTGGACTGGCATTTCCCAGCCGCCAAAATCGATCAATCGGGCTCCCAGTTTTTGGTGCGCGGCGAATAGTGGAGTGCGTTTCAGGCTCATGAATTTGGCGCGTTCAGCCCCATTTTTCCGTTTTCATTTGCGCCTTCGGAAGGCCCATTTCACTGACCACGAGGTGTTCGGTCCCATCGACCAACGCGTTTGGTCCGCACGCGTAGAACGTCGTTTTGGGAAGGTCGACGATATTTTCCTTCACCCACGCCGCGTCGATTCGACCACGGCGGCCAGTCCAAGGATCCTGTTCGCTAAGCCGCGTGCACGTGACTTGGAAGCTGAAATTCGGGTTCTGCTGGGCGAGTTCCCGAAACTCGTCGTTGAAAATGATGTCGTTCGTCGTGCGGACGCTATAGAGAATAGTGATTCGGGTGGAGAGTTTGCGTCGCGTTGCTTCGCGCACGAAGCCGCGGAATGGAGTCACGCCCGAGCCGCCCGCGATGCAGAGTAGATGGGCATCCGGCTCAAGCACTGGCAGGAATTTCCCCACCGGAGGAATGACGCCGAGGCGGTCGCCGGCCTTGGCCCAATCGACCATCCGCGTGCCCATTTTGCCGTCCCGCTTGATGGTGATTTCGAAAAAGCCGCGGTCGAGCGCACAGGAGGAGAGCGAATACGCCCGTTTGTAGTTGGGGGTATCCGGCCAGAAGACGGTGATAAATTGGCCCGTTTTGAAGTCCGGGTCGAAACCTTCCGGCCATTTCAGGCGCACTGTCTTCACGTCGGGAAGTTCCATCTTCGCCGACTCAATTTCCATTTCCGTTATTTGGCGGGGCATAGTGAACTAACTGCTCGGCTGCAAGAATAGAAGGGAGCTTTGGCCGGTGTAAAGTGGCCATTCAGGTTGGCGCGAATAACTTTCATGCATGTGCCTCAGAATCCCTGAAATCGTCACTTGTCAGGCGGGGGCGGCTGTTTATTCTCCCGCGCTTGAGGGAACGTTCCTTTTAGGATCGCTGCCTCTTTGAACATTACCTGAATACTGAAATCGAACTGAATTGAAAGATCATGCCTGCCAAGAAAACTCGTAAGCCCAAGGAAACCTTCCAACTCCAGGCGCCGGCCGCGGGTGCCGTGTTGCTCGCCGGTGACTTCACCGGCTGGGAAACCAAACCGATTCAAATGAAGCGGGATCGCTCCGGAGTTTGGAAAGCCGCCGTGCCGCTGGAACCGGGCGCTCATCAGTACCGCTTTCTGGTTGACGGAAAATGGGCGGACGATCCGCAAGCCGAGGGCCGCGCGTCCAACCCGTTTGGTGGCCAAAACTGCGTACGCGAAGTCACGGCCGCTTAAAAAAGCGGTGTTTTCCAAGTGCTGGGTACCTCGGTGCATTCGTTGAGGTACCCGGCTGTCTCCTCAATTAAACCATCGAAATTGCGATGGCGTTGCTTGCACCTGTGAGTCGCCACCGCTAGAAATCCACGCCGTGCAAAAGAAACGCATCCATTCTCCCGCCAGCCGGTCCCTCCTCTGGATATTCGCGCTGGTTCTTCTCGGAGCGGCCTTTTTCATTTCCGATCAAGCGTATTCGGCGGAGTCCGGTGCGCCTGAGGTGGTCGCGACGGCCGAACATGCCGACGGACATGCCGACGGACATGCCGTTTCAGCGACCGAGTTTCCCCCGTCTCTGGAAAGTTATCTCCAAGGCGAGGAGGGAATGACATCCGTCTGGGACAAGTTGAAGCACCGGGTGGAAGTTGAACCGTTCAACCTGTGGGCGACGCTCCTTTTCTTGGGCGCGATCATTCATACGTTTCTCACTCATAAATTTCGGCACCAAGCCCACGTGCTGGAGGATCGCCATCGCGAGAAGATCAAACGGCTGGGGCGTACCGCCGAAGCCAAGGACTACCTTGAGGCGAAGGACGATGTCAGCACGGGTGCACGGATTTTTCACTTTTTGGGAGAAGTTGAAGCCGTGTTTGGAATCTGGGTGATCCCGCTGCTGATTCTGATGTTTCTGAAATTCGGCAAGGACGCGGTGACCGTTTACGTGAATTCCAAAGTCCATTACACCGAACCGTTGTTTGTTGTCGTCATCATGGCCATGGCGTCGACGCGCCCCATTTTGCGACTGGCCGAAAAGATCATGAAGGCGGTGGCGCAAATCGGTGGCGGTGGTCCGGTGGCCTGGTGGTTTTCCATTTTGACGCTTGGTCCGCTGTTGGGCTCCTTCATCACCGAGCCGGGTGCGATGACGATTTCGGCTCTGCTTCTCGCAAAGCAGTTTTACGAACTGCGTCCGGGATTGCGGTTTGCTTATGCAACACTCGGACTTCTCTTTGTGAATGTTTCCGTCGGCGGGACTTTAACGCATTTCGCGGCCCCGCCGGTGTTGATGGTCGCCGGCAAATGGGGTTGGAACATGGCGTTCATGTTCGAGCACTTTGGCTGGCACGCCATTTTGGGAATCACCATTTCAAACGTCCTCTACTATTATTTCTTTCGGGGTGAGTTCTCGAAACTGCGCCGGGAAGTCAAAACGGAAACGGGTCCCGTCCACTGGAATGATCGTGACGAACCAGTGCCAACGTGGGTCACGGTCGGGCACTTGATCTTTATGACTTGGGCGGTCATCAACGCGCACCACGCGCCGTTTTTAATCGGTGGCTTTTTGCTCTTCATGGCGTTCTTCGAAGTGACGGAAGATTATCAAGGAACGTTTTCGCTCCGTTCGCCAATCATGGTTGGATTCTTCCTCGCCGGCTTGGTGATTCACGGCGGTTTGCAACAATGGTGGATTGCGCCGGTGCTGGGTAGTTTGAGTCAGTTGCCGATGATGATCGGTGCGACCATTTTGACCGCGTTCAATGACAATGCCGCGATCACCTATCTGGCGAGTTTGGTCCCTGGATTGACCGAAACGTTGAAGCACGCCGTCGTCGCGGGTGCGGTCACCGGTGGCGGTTTGACCGTGATTGCAAACGCGCCTAATCCGGCCGGCCAATCGATTCTCAACAAGTTTTTCCCGGATGGTGTTTCGCCAATGGGACTTTTTTTGGGAGCACTTGCGCCGACGTTCATCGTTGGTGCCTGTCTGTATTTGCTGAATTGATTGGCGTTGGTCGGATTCAAGTCGTCTGGATCAAGTGCTGAATTCCTCAAGCTCGCTTGGGGAAAAAAGTCTTTTTGAATCAGGACATCCTTGTTTTCTTTGGGCATGCAATCCGGCTCTGTGTCTGACTTTCTTCGCCGGCATTTTCGCCATTTCAACGCGGCCACCGTGATTGATGCCGCCGATGCCTACCGCCAGCATCTCGACAACGGCGGAAAAATGTTTCTGGCGATGGCCGGCGCAATGAGTACCGCGGAGCTGGGATTGTCGCTCGCTGAAATGATCCGGCAGGACAAGATTCACGGAGTCAGTTGCACCGGCGCCAACCTCGAGGAAGACGTTTTCAATCTGGTCGCAAATAAGGATTACGAACGCGTACCCAATTACGCTGATCTTTCGCCGGCGGACGAACAGGCATTGCTGGATCGGAAAATGAACCGCGTGACCGACACGTGTATTCCGGAAAACGTGATGCGGAGCGTGGAACGCGTCATTGTGGACGCCTGGCAGGAAGCGGATCGCAATGGCGAACGCCTGTTTCCGCACGAGTTCTTTTACAAACTGCTTCGTGAGAGGAAACTGGAATCCTCGTTCCAGATCGACCTGCAAGATTCGTGGCTTTACGCCGCGATGGAAAAAGATCTGCCGATATTTGTGCCGGGTTGGGAAGACAGCACCACGGGAAACTTCTACGCCGTGCAGTGCATGACCGGCAAAGTCAAGAATGTGCACACCGTCAAAACCGGCATGGAATACATGATGGAATTGAGCCGTTGGTATCCGGAAATCGCGCAGGATAATCCCATTGGCTTCTTCCAGATTGGCGGTGGAATCGCGGGCGATTTTCCGATTTGTGTGGTGCCGTTGTTGCGGCAGGACATGCAGAAAACAGACACGCCTATGTGGGGGTACTTTTGCCAGATCGGCGATAGCACCACCAGCTACGGCTCGTATTCGGGGGCCGTTCCCAACGAAAAAATTACGTGGGGCAAACTGGACGCCGACACTCCGCGGTTCATGATTGAATCCGACGCGACGATCGTGGCGCCATTGATCTTCGCGCAGGTACTTGAATGGTGATTGCGCCAGGGATTGACCGCGAAAGCCGGCGATGCTTCCTTCACCGCCATTATGTGCGGCCGTTTCATCATTAGTTTGCTCGCTGCCTTGATTGGCTGTACGAAGATACTGCCAGCCGCGCAGGTCACGCTGACACCGGTTGCCGATACTTCGCTGTGGCAAGGAGCTACCAATCACAATTTGGGCGGATCGGATCTGCTACCCGTGGGCGCTGCGGGAGACAACACGGGCGGTGCACAGAGCCGGTTGCTGATCAAATTTGATGTGGCCATGGCATTGCCGACCAATGCGGTAATCGAGTCCGCGACTCTCACATTGCAGGTCGTTCACGGTCCCGGCCCCTCGACCGCGCACACGGCGAATTTCGATGGCTACAAAATACTCAATGACTGGGGGGAGGGTAACAAATCCTACACCAATTCACTTTCGCCAATGACCAGCACCCAGGTGGCGACCGCGGGTGAAGCAACATGGACGCATCGTTTCTTTGGGGATGACAACGCTCGCTGGATTGAACCCGGAGGCGCGATTTACGACCAGGATTTTTCCGAGACAGCAGACTTTTCGTTCTTCACGCACATCGACAGCCAGTACACGTACGTCATTCCGCTTAACTCGTCAGGGATCAAGTCCGTGCAAGATTGGTTGGCCGACCCGGCGAACAATTTCGGTTGGGTGATTCGAATCGCCGATCAGAATCCAGCGTGGTGGACGGCGCGGCAGGTTGCCTCGCGAGAATACGCGGATCCAGCTGAGCGGCCGCAGTTGACGATCAATTACTCGACGTCTCAACCTGATCCACCGCAAATTGAATCGATCGTGCGCGCCGGGTCGCAGCTCACAATTCGTTTCGGTGCCCAGGCCAACGTGATTTACCGGCCCCAGTTTAGGCCGTTTGTCGATACGGCGGCGTGGACCGATCTGCCTGATTTGGGCCCGCTCGGCGCCGCTGGTAACCTGGAGTTCAGCGACGATTTGACCGGGATTGCGACGCGGTTCTATCGCGTGATTGTTCCTTGATATCCGGAACATGGGTGGTGAACAAGTTCGACAACGGCAAACCATTTGGCTAAACCGTATCGGTGCGATCGCCCAAGCGCCCATCGGATCGTCGCGCGTTTGCGCAACGTCGATTCAGCCTGTTTCAAATGCTGGCGATCGTGATCCTTGGCACGGTTTGCTGGTTCACGTGGCGTGAGAGCCGGTCACCGATGAAATCGCCATCAAGCGGAATGGGGACGAAGTTGGCCTCGAATGCGTTTCCGGCTTCACCATTGAACCAGCCGGTCGGGAGTTCCTCTTCGGCAACGCAAATGAATCGCGGGATGTCGCGCGTCCTTCCAACGACGAATGCTCCGGCGATTCCACGTCAAAACCGAATTGCCGTGCAGACCAATGCGGAACCCACCATCGCGACCAATTCTTTTAATATACCGGTTGTTACGAATGCGCTGCCGCTGCCTAATGTGCCAGATGTTCAAACGAATCTGGCCTCAACAAATGTCCCGACGCTGCCCGAAGCTCCGGCGGATTTTGTGCCTCGACCGGTGCAAAATGTTTTGGAGGCGCAACTTTTTCTCGCTCGCCGCGGGCTTTCTCCCGGCCCGATCGATGGGGTGATGGGCGGTCAGACGCGGGGTGCTTTGCAGTCGTTTCAAGGTGAGTCCCGGTTACCGATCACGGGCATCTTGGATGATGTTACTCGCCAGGCGATGCAGCTTCAGGAGCCCGTCTTTGCACAGGTTATTGTGACTGCGGGAGATCTCGCCGGGTTGCAGCCGGTGCCCGATACGTGGCTGGCGAAGTCGCAATTGGCCCGCTTGGAATACTCGACACCGCTTGAGTGGCTGGCGGAAAAAGGCTGGGCCTACCAGAGCCTGGTTGCGCGACTCAATCCCAGCATCGACTGGTCGGCCGTGACGCCGGGTACGGCGGTGAAAATTCCCAACGTGAGCCGGCCCCAATTCACCGGCAAGGCTGCCCAGGTTCGCATTTTCCTGTCGCAACGAATACTCGAGGCGTTCGATCAAGAAAACCGATTGATGGCACACTTTCCGTGCAGCATTGCTCGTCGAGTGGACAAGCGTCCCGTGGGCGAATTGCACGTCAGCGTACTCGCGCCTGACCCGGACTATACATTTGATCCGGAGATCTTTCCGGAATCCGAGGAGGGCCGGCAGCTCGGTCGGAAATTACGGATTCCACCGGGGCCCAACAACCCGGTCGGCGTGGCGTGGGTCGGTCTTGATCGGTCCGGATATGGAATTCACGGCACGCCAGATCCTGAAAAGGTCGGGCGCACGGAATCGCATGGCTGCTTTCGTCTCGCCAATTGGAACGCTCGTCTGCTGCTCGATCTGGCGTGGAAAGGCATGCCCGTTTATGTTGAACCTTGATCTCAATAAACAACCGTGAGCGCGAAGTTCACGGTCCGGCTTGCCAGCGAAATCGCGAATCATCCGCTGCCCTCAAAAATACTGTTGAACCAGGATTTGCTGGAACCGGTCGATCACGTCCTTCTCAAGTTGCTTGCGTTTGTCCTTTTCCAGCGAGATCGCCTGCAAATCGAGCCGCGACTGCACGATGAAAACATCCCATTCGTCCCCGACCTGGTTCAGCTCGATTACCAATTAAAACCCGCCCTCTGGGTTGAATGTGGCGATACTGAAGTGACCAAACTGGACAAGCTTGCGGTCAAGGCGCCTTGGGCAGAGTTGTGGTTGGTCCTGCGTTCCCGCGAAGCACTTGAAACTTATAAACGGGAGATGGAGCGGCTCGGCTTGCGTCGCGATCGCTATGAAATGCTCGCGTTTGAAGCGACGATGTTTGATGAAATGTTGGCGTTGCTTGCGTCCCGAAATGAACTGACGCTCTTTCGCTTCAACATGAACGAAGGGGAATTGCAGTTGGATTTCAACGGCATCTGGTTTGACGCCGAAATTGTGCGGGCAACTTTCTGATGAGAATGCGGCTAGGCAGAAGCCGGTACGGCATCCGTTGCCGGTTCGGCCTCAGCGGCAGAATCATGCGTTGGCTTTAGCAATGGACTGAGGGCCAGTCCGGCAAGCATCCAGAGAAGCGGTAAGGTTTGAATCGTGTCGTGGATGAACAACCCCTGCACGAGATAGGCAATTAGCATACCTCGGAAAGCCAGTTGGAGATGGGCGGGTGGATATTTCCAAAAGCATTTCCATAAAAAGGTGAGCAGGATTCCCAGACCGATCACGCCAGAGGACAGAGCGTGATCCAGATAAATGGAATGCGCTTTCGAGATGGGGGCGTGTTCTCCTTCGTCGGCCATGGCGTCAAATGAGTCCAAGCCGGCACCAAGAAAGACATGTGCCGGCAAGTGTGCGACGGCATATTTCCAGAATCCGAAGCGACCTGTTCCGGCGCCGCTTGATCCTTGGACTGCCAGGTTGGCTTCTTGGCCCAGGGAGTCGGCGCGTTTCAATATCTTCCAGTTGTGGACCGGCAGTAAAATCACCGTCACTACGGCGAGAATTCCCGCGAGTTCAATGATTCGGTTGGGCTCGCGACGTAAACTGATTGCGACGAAACCGAGCATCATCGCTTCTCCCAGCCAGGCCCCGCGTGTTTGACAAATCAACAGGCTTGCGTGGAGTAGCGCCACAAGCGCTCGCCAGTACCAGCGTCGCTCTCTGAACATGAAGTGAATCGCAAATGGCAGGAGAAGGAGGAGGTAGGTGCCAAACCAGTTTGGATGACCCAACGTTCCATATGGTCGCGGGTCTTCCCGCAGCGGTGGAAAGATTCTGAGCAGCCATTCATCCTGAAACAGAAATTGCACGATCGCAACACCGCCGGCCACCACTGAGGACAAAAGCAGCAGTTTCAATGTGATATTGCGCTCACGGGCATCCCGAAGAAACCACATCGCACTCCAGAAGATTATTAAACACGCCAGAAAAGTGGATAACCCCGTGTGCCGATACGGGTGGCCCAGAATGGCGGCATACTGTTGCTCGGAAAAGAAACACGAGGCGATTGTGAGAATTGCGAAAGCCTGGGCCAACCAGAGTAAATTCCGTAGTCGACGGTTGTCAGTTCGCAACAGGTCGTTCGTTTTGCCAAATGCCAGTATGAGGACTGGTGCGAAGAACGCAGCGAGAATGACTTGTAAGGCAACCCCACACAGAAATAGCGAATAGCCTGCGAATATCGCGACAAGAATTAGAGCCGGCCGAAATCGGCGCGTGAGTTCGGGTAGTGAACCAGACGCAGAGATAGTCCGGATGGCGAGTAGAGCAAGAGTGCATGCGACTCCGGCAACCGTGAAATACTTGAAGCCGTTGGCGTCAATTCGCTGTGCTCCGGTCGCGAGGGGGAACGCAAAAGCAAATAGACAAATTATGAATACGCCAATCTGCTGCTCCAAGTTACCGAAACGACGAACACTCGCGGAACTAGTATTTGCCGTAGGCAATGAGGCGTCGGTATGCATGGAGGCCAAAGTCTAAAACAAGTTCTGAGCCAGTTTTTGACCAACGTTACTGGGTATTCTGGTTTCTCCTTAAATTTCGCTCGTCCTCAAAAGCGAAAACCGCGCTGGGCTTTTGCCTTACGCGGCTTTCGTAGATATTTCGGAAGAGCTGATTAGTTGTCTCCCGAATAGACGTGCAGATTGCCACCACCCGCGTCACATGTGGGCCATTCGCTAATCGCATTAAACGAGTAAGTACCGCTTGATGGACAACGCGGCTCAACTTTGATGTAGAGGCCTGACCCAACCAGGTCTGAAAGACCTGGAACATCATTGTCACCTTTGCCTGTCTCCATACCCCAAAGCTGTTTTGCCGTATCGATCACGCGGAGATTAGAGATACAGGTGTTCTTCTGCGCGATCTGGCGATTCTTGGCGTAGTTCGGAATTGCCATGACTAGTAGGAGTCCGATAATCGTCACTACGATCATAATCTCCACCAGCGTGAACCCTGCCTTGCGAGAAATTCTTGTCTTCATACAAACGTGATAATAGCAGTAGTTGGGCCCAACAAAAACGGGCCGGGTTTGACCCGGCCCGTTTGAATCGAGTCAATTGACTTAGCTATTTGGCAACACGTGATCCGTAATAGTGCACGTGGGGCTTGTTCCAAGATCGCCAACTGTGTAGTTTCCAGAGGCTGGGCACGTCGGCATTTTACTACCTTTAATATAAGGCGCCACATCCGTGGTTTGTACGGCCCCAGAGGCCTTGTTGTTCTCGAGCGCCCACTGTTCCTTGGCGCCATCGATCTGCCGCAGGTTGTTGATGCAGGCGTTCTTTTGAGCGGTTTGACGCGCTTTGACGAAGTTCGGAATGGCGATCGCGGCGAGGAGGCCGATAATCGCAACCACGATCATGATTTCCACCAGCGTGAAGCCGGACTTACGATTCTTTTGGATACGCATAACTGTTATTACGTTTACTGTTGTTGTTTGCACGGCGTGAACCCGGCAGCAGGTGGTTATTATGATTGCATGAATGGCTCACTAATTACCTGCGACCAACCGCAATTCTCGCTTTAGCACCGACAATGCCATTTGTTGCCGTCTGTTCAAGTGTGCGATAACGCCTTTGTTTTTGTCCGCGAACGCCAAACGCACCACCACAATACTTCATATCAACAAGCCGGAGAGGCAAAAGTTTCTATGGTTTTTGATCACCGACGTATCAAAGCAGGACAACCAACGGCAGGGGAACGCGTCTGGGCTTGATGGTTCGGCCGAGTTGCCAAGTTCAAATATCCCCTGGCTTTCAGTGTCATTCGTGTCGGCGCATTACGGTGTCTCGTTGTCCCCAATCTGCGTCCTTTTCCGGGTAGTCGAGGTTGAAGTGCAGTCCGCGGCTTTCGGGGCGTTGCAGGGCACAACGAATGATCAACTCGGCGACCGTGGCAATATTGCGTAGTTCCAGCAGGTCGCGCGTGACCGTGAAATCCCAATAATAACCGTGAATCTCTTCCTGCAAATTGCTGACCCGAGCCAGTGCGCGTTGGAGTCGTTTATTCGTGCGAACAATGCCGACGTAATCCCACATCGTCCGGCGGATCTCGTCCCAGTTGTGCGAAATGACCACAAGTTCGTCGGGATCCTGCGCGTGACCTGATTGCCAATCGGGAATTTGTAGATCGGGCATTTCCGGCTTGGTTTCGCATACCCTGATGGCTGCCCGATGTGCGCAAACAAGTGCTTCCAACAATGAATTGCTCGCCAGGCGGTTGGCCCCGTGCAGGCCGGTGCAGGCCACCTCGCCAACGGCAAACAATCCGGCGATTTCCGTCTCCCCATCGACCGTCGTCACGACCCCGCCACATTGGTAATGCGCCGCCGGCACCACCGGAATCGGTTGTTTCGAAATATCAATCCCGAAGCGCAGGCAGGTTTGGTAAATGTTGGGGAACCGCTCGATCAAGTAAGGCGCCGGTTTGTGCGTGATATCGAGCCACACATGCTCGAGTCCGCCCTTCTTCATCTCTGAATCAATTGCCCGCGCAACAATGTCACGGGGGGCCAGCGATTTCAGCGGGTGATAGGCGTCCATGAATTCCCGCCCGTCGAGTGTTTTGAGGACGCCGCCCTCGCCGCGAACGGCTTCGCTGATCAAGAATGACTTGGCCTTGGGATGAAAGAGGCACGTCGGGTGAAACTGGATGAACTCCATGTTGGCCACCGCGGCGCCCGCTCGATATGCCATGGCCACGCCGTCGCCGGACGCGATGTCGGGGTTGGTCGTGTAAAGGTAGACTTTGCCGCAACCGCCGGTTGCGAGCAGCACGTTGCCGGCGACGAACGTGTCGACTTTGCCACTCTTGTTATCCAGAACGTATACTCCCACACAACGGTTTGGACAGCCGACGTTCAACTTTTGTGTGGTGATTAAATCGATGGCGGTGTGGTTTTCGAAAATCGCGATGTTCGGCTGACGATTGATCGCGTCGAGCAGTGCCCGTTCGATCTCGCGCCCCGTCACATCCTTCGCGTGCAGAATGCGTCGTTTGCTGTGGCCGCCCTCCCGACCAAGGTCAAATTGCCGGTCGCCGTTGGCCGCTTGTTCGCGTTCCGTGAAACGCATGCCGAGTTCAACCAGCTCCTTGATCCGCGCCGGACCGTCTTGGACGATCGTTCGAACCACCTCTTCTTTGCAAAGCCCGGCTCCCGCTTCGAGCGTATCGCGAACGTGCAGTTCAAACGAGTCCTCCGCAGACGTGACCGATGCGATTCCGCCTTGGGCATAATTGGTGTTCGACTCGGCTCGATTCTTTTTGGTGACGATCGCGACCCGCCCCGTCTCGGCGACTTTGAGCGCAAAAGTGAGCCCCGCGATGCCGCTGCCAAGAACGATGAAGTCGAAACGTTTCACGTGAGAGTCCGAACTAGAGACGTCCATTGTCGATCAACCGGGTTTTGCCAAATCGAACCGCCAGCGCCAGATGATCACCGCGTCGAGCGACTCGCACCGGCTGCAACGTCGCTGGGTCAAAGATCTCCACGTAGTCGGGGTTAGCCAGCGGAAAAGTAGCCAGGAATTGCGCCAGAGTTCGCTTCAAGTTGACTGCCGGGACGGATGTGCGGGACACCGTTTTTCGGGCGAGCTGGATCGTTTGCCAAAGGGCCACCGCTTGTTGACGTTCGGCCGGCGACAAATATTTATTGCGCGAACTCAACGCCAGTCCGTCCGCTTCCCGAGTGGTCGGTGCCACCACGATTCGAGTTGGAAAATTCAGGTCGCTCACCATTTGCCGGACCACGGCGGCTTGTTGAAAATCCTTCTGACCGAAAACGGCGACGTCCGCTTGCACGATGTTAAACAACTTCGCCACGACAGTTGTGACCCCACGAAAATGCGTCGGGCGGGCGGCGCCTTCCATTCCCTGGGACAAATTTTCTTCAACGACAAACGTGCTGAACCGGCCTTCCGATTTGCCGGGATACATTTCCTGGTCGTTCGGGAGAAAAACCAGATCAACGCCTTCAGCGCGGCACAATTTATTGTCACGAGCCAGGTCGCGCGGATACCGAGCCAGATCCTCGGTTGGGCCAAACTGGGTTGGATTCACGTAGATGCTGACCACGACTTTTCCGGCGGAACCGACGAGTTTCCGGGCGCGACGAACGAGGCTCATGTGTCCGTCGTGCAGATAACCCATCGTCGGCACGAAACCAATGCGCACGGCTTCGCGACGCCATTGCAAGGCCTCCCGCTGCATCGTTCGCCAAGATTTGATCACGCGCATGGCAAACGTTGGGCGAGGAGGGTTGGCGGTTCAATCTGAAACTCCGATGTGGTGCAGGTTTAGGCGTGCGGACGCTTTCGAAAGCTGGCACGCTTCCGATACACGCTCAACTGTGCCCAATCGCATGATCGTTCGCTTCGTCACCAACTTCATTTTCACCGTTGTTGTCCTCGCCCAATCAATCTCTGCTGCGCCGCCGGAGCTGACCCGCAAGGATCTTCCCCGAGTGCCCGCCACCGAATTGGACGCCGTTCAGCAAACCTTTCAAATCAAGCCCGGCTTTCAACTGCAGATCGCTGCTGCCGAACCCAACATTTACGATCCGATCGAAGTGTGCTTCGACGAAAACGGGCGCATGTTTGTCGTGGAGATGCGCGATTACTCGGAGCTGCGTGACAGCAATCCCCATCTCGGGCGGATTCGCGTCCTTGAGGATCGAGACGGCGACGGCGTCTTCGAATCGTCAAAAGTGTACGCGGATGATCTGCCGTGGCCGACCGGAGTGATTTGTTACGACGGCGGCATTTATGTGCTCGCGACACCCGACCTTCTTTATCTGAAGGATACGAATGGCGACGGAACGGCAGACGAACGAAAAGTGGTGTTCACCGGATTTGGCGTCGATCGGGATCGCTTGAACGTGCAGGCCCTGGCCAATTGTCTGCGCTGGGGTTTGGATAATCGCATTCACGGTCAAACCTCCGGGAACGGAGGCCGGGTTCGTCGCGCCGATCAACCCGATGCGCAGCCTTTGAATTTGAACGGCCGCGATTTCGCATTCGATCCGCGAACGCACGAACTGTTTGCCGAGGCGGGTGGCGGGCAATATGGGATGTGCTTTGACGACCACGGGCGACGTTATGTGTGCAGCAATTCGCGCCACATCATGACGTTCATGTATGACCAACGTTACGCGGAGCGAAATCCGCTCTTCGACATGCCGGCGCCGTTGGTTGACATCCCGGTTGATGGACCGGCGGCGGAAGTTTACCGCACCAGCCCGGAGGAAGCGTGGCGCGTGATTCGCACGAAGTGGCGCGTCACGGGCGTTGTGCAAGGCTTGATCGAAGGCGGTGGGCGGTCGTCGGGTTACTTCACGGGCGCGACCGGGATTTCCATCTATCGCGGTGACGCCTGGCCGGCGGATTATTTGGGTGACGCGTTCATCGCCGACGTCGGCAGCAACCTGATTCATCGCAAACAAATTCATCTGAACGGCGTGGAGCCGGTTGCCATACGTCCCGCCGACGAGCAAAAGGTTGAATTCATCACCTCGCGCGATCTGTGGTTTCGGCCGGTCGAAATGGTCAACGCGCCGGATGGCTGCCTCTACCTGTGCGACATGTATCGCGAGGTCATCGAACATCCGTGGTCGCTGCCGGAGAACATCAAGAAGCTGATCGATCTCAATTCGGGAAATGATCGCGGCCGGATTTATCGCATCGCGCCGGACGGATTCCGACCACGCCCGTTGCCTCAACTCGGTCGTGCAACAACCGCTGAACTTGTCGCGACGCTCGAAAACAGAAACGCCTGGTATCGCGAGACTGCGGCGCGGTTGCTTTTCGAACGGCAGGACAAACAAGCGATTTCACTGCTGCGAAAACTTCAAACCGGTTCGCCCAATCCGCTCGCGCGGCTCCACGCGTTGCACGCTCTCGATGGTTTGGGCGCTTTGGCCGAGGAAGATGTTCTCCATGCGCTGAATGATTCCGACAATTATGTGCGCGAACACGGAATCAAGCTGGCCGAAAATTTTGTCGTGGGTGGTCAGGTTTCGTCCGCGCTTTGGACGCGGCTGCAATCGCTCGCCGGCGATTCGGCGTCCAATGTTCGTTACCAACTGGCGTTTACGTTGGGCGAGCTCGCGAACACAAATCGGTTGGCGTTGCTGGCCGATATCGCGCGTCGTGATTCCGAAAGTCGTTGGATTCGCGCCGCGATCCTGTCTTCGCTGGCGAACGGAGCGGGGGAAGTTTTCCGCGACTTGACCAGCGATGCGAATTACCGCTCGTCGCCGGGCGCACGGGAGTTTCTGCCGCAACTTGTTTCCCTGGTGGGCGCACAGAATCGTGCCGACGATGTCGGCGAATCTTTGACTTTTCTGACCGGGCTGGAGGATTCCGCCTTGAAGTTCTCGATGGCCGACCATTTGAACCGCGGACTCCACCGCGCCGGGAAATCGCTTGCGACCGCTGGTGAACCAGCAGCCAGGTTGCTCGCTCTGGCGACGACTTCGGCAGTGGATAAAAAGGCACCAGACGACGCGCGATTGCCGGCGATTCGTTTACTTGCGGAAAAACCGTTTACGGATGTGTCGAATGAACTTTTTGGCCTTCTGGAAAGAGATGGGTCGCAAGACCTCCGCTTAACGGCCCTCGAATCGTTGGCCACATTCTCGAATCCTGAAGTGGGTACCAGGCTCGCCGCGCGCTGGCGGGAACTGCCGGCGAGGTTGCGGGCGGAAACACTGACCATTCTGCTCAGTCGACCCGATCGCGCCCGGGCTTTGTTGCTGGCAATTCAGTCAGGTAGCATTTTCCCGAACGCACTCAATTCCTCACAGGCTCATGCGCTACGCGATCATCGCGACGCCGAAATTCGCGCGCTGGCGAATCAGGTGTTGCCCGCCG
The DNA here is from genome assembly GCA_016124235.1 of bacterium. GTDB lineage: Bacteria > Verrucomicrobiota > Verrucomicrobiia > Limisphaerales > RI-55 > RI-55. The sequence continues at coordinate 252,698 of WGOC01000022.1, forward strand.
TGGTTTCGCAATCCCGCCAGGAGATCATCAATCAGTTCGAGCCGGCCGTCGCGCTCAACGGCGACGTGGCGCACGGTCAAACGATCTACCGCGAGCGGTGCATTTCCTGTCATCGATCCGGCGGGGAAGGATCTGCGTTGGGACCGGATTTCGTTACCGTGAAAACGACCGGCAAGGAAAAGCTGTTGACCAACATCATCGATCCGAACCGCGAAGTGCGTCCCGAGTTCGCCGCGTCGACAATTGAAACGAAGGACGGATCGAGTCGCGTCGGGTTGGTCGTGAACGAAACCGCGTCCGCGGTGACGATTCGTCAGGCGTTTGGAAAAGAAGAAGTCCTTCAGCGGGCGGACATCGTGAAGAAGGAAAGTCAGGGTCAGTCGCTGATGCCGGAAGGTTTGGAACAAAACCTCACGACGCAGGACATGGCGGATTTACTGGACTACATTTCATCAGCGGACAAGTGATCAATGGTGCTGACAAATCCACGGGCAGGTATCACAGGTCTGCACCGCACACTTTGTATCACGTTCGTGCGATTGACGGTTTTGGACGGTTCCCTCAGCTTTTCCGGATGTTCCGTTTTCTTCATTTGTTCGCCAATGGGAAGAGTCGTTTCGTTCGTTGCCGCGCCGCATTTCTAGTCTTCGCTTTGCTGGGCGGTTCAGCGCTGCATGCGGAGGAAGCCAAACCAACGTTTCACGCGGTGGCGTTTTATACGGGCAGGAGTGATCTGGCGCACATCAGTTTCGTGAAGGAGGCGCGCGAGTGGTTTCCCAGGGTGGCGAAGGAGCACGGCTTTTCCTTTCAGGCGACGACGAACTGGGCGGACCTGAATCCGGAGTTTCTGAAGAACGTGCAGGTGGTGCTCTTTCTCGACACGCGCCCGGAAAAACCGGAGCAGCGCAAGGCGTTCGAGGATTACATGAAGCATGGCGGCGCGTGGATGGGTTTTCACTTTTCCGCGTTCGCCCTCACGCCGTCCGCGTATCCGCAGAACTGGGACTGGTATCACGATGACTTTCTCGGTTCGGATCAATACGTGAGCAACACCTGGCGCCCGACGTCCGCCGTGTTGCGCGTGGAAGACAAGGATCATCCGGCGACGCGCGGGTTGCCCGAGACCTTCAAGTCGTCGCCAAACGAATGGTATCGCTGGAAGGGCGATCTGCGCGGCAATCCGAACATCAAGGTTCTGCTCTCGATCGATCCCACGAGCTTCCCGCTCGGCACGGGCCCGAAGCAGCACGAGATCTGGCACAGCGGCGATTATCCGGTGGTCTGGACGAACACGAAATTCCGCATGATCTACTTCAACATGGGCCACAACGACATGGACTACGGCGGCACGAACAAGTCGCTCTCCGCGACGTTCGACAACGACGTGCAGAACAAGCTGATCGTGAACAGCCTGATGTGGCTCGGCACCGGCGAAGGCAAGTAAGTCGCGGCGCGATGCAAAACCAATCTTCCTATTCGTGGCAAACCGGCAGGTTTGCACTACCTGGTAGGGCGGCGGTGCTCCGCCGCTGGCAACGCAGCAGCGTTGCCCTACCAATCATCACATTATTCACCGCGTTCGCGCTGAATCTTCACGCCGCGAAAGTCCCGAATGGAGAACCGCGCGCGTTGGTGTCGGACTTCGTGATCCACGCCAACCAAGTCGCCTACGATGTGCACGCACCGAAGTTCGCGATCATCGAGAGCGCGGATGCTTTGCCTGCGGACACCGCGTTTCAAATCGTCGCGGCGGATTCGGATCAGTCGGTGTTTGAAGGAAAGTTCGGTGCGGACACACCGAATGAAGACTGGTTTCCGGGCCGCCATTTTTACCGGGCGGACTTCAGTGAATTCGTGAAGGCTGGCAAGTATCGCATCGAATTCAGCGCGGACGGCGACGCGCACAAGTCGTTTCCGTTCGCTGTCGGCGAACGCGCGGTCGCTGCGGAAGCGATTCCGGCGATCATCGGGTTTTATCATCATCAACGCGCGAACACGCCGCAGGAATTGAACGCCGATTCGCATCTGCTTCTGTTCGGCAGCACGAACCGCGTGGACCTGCACGGTGGCTGGTGCGATGCGTCGGGTGACATCAGTAAATATTTCTCGCACCTCGCCTACGCGAACTTCATGTCGCCGCAGCAGACGCCGCTGGTCGTGTGGTCGATGGAGAATGCGGTGGATACTGCGGGGCCGTTGCTCGACCGGATCGGCGCACGGCGCGGCATGGAAGACGAGGCGTTGTACGGCGCGGACTACGTGCTGCGCTCGCTCTCGCCGGATGGTTATTTCTACATGACCATTTTCAGCTACTTCAAAAAGGATCCGGAAGAACGACGCGTGGTCGGACTGCTAGCGAACAGCAAGACGACCTCCGATTACCAATGCGCGTATCGCGAAGGCGGCGGCATGGGCATCGCCGCGCTGGCGCGTGCGTCGCAGTGGAATCGTTCCGGTGAATACAGCTCCGCCGAGTATCTCGCCGGGGCCGAGCGCGCCTTCGCGCATCTCGAGAAGAACAATCTGAAATATTGCGATGACGGAAAGGAAAACATCATCGACGACTACTGCGCGTTGATGGGTGCGACGGAACTCTGGATCGCGACAGGCAAGGACGTGTATCGCGAGGCGGCGCGGAAACGCGCGGCCAATCTGAACGGCCGGATGTCCGAGGCCGGTTACTTCATCGCCGATGACGCTGATCGCCCGTTCTGGCACGGCTCCGATGCGGGCCTGCCGGTGATCGCGCTTGCGCGGTATCTCGACAAGGAAACGGATTCCACACATCGCACAGCGGCGTTGAACACGATCCGCCGCGCGCTTGACTACAATCTGCGTGTGTCCGGCGCGGTGAGCAATCCGTTCGGCTACGCGCGGCAGAGTTTCAAGTTTCGCGGCGCGGTGCGGGACGGCTTTTTCATTCCGCACGAAAACGTGAGCGGCTGGTGGTGGCAGGGCGAGAACGCGCGGTTGGGTTCGCTTGCCACGGCGGCGATTGTCGGCGGACGCCTTGTTGCTCCGGGCAATGTTGCGTTTGGCGTGCGCAAGGATCTGGCGACGTTTGCCGGAAATCAGCTTGACTGGATTTTGGGCGGCAATCCCTACGACATTTGCTTCATGTATGGCCACGGCGAAAACAACGTGCCCTACATGGAGTCAATGTTCGGTCACGGGTCCGGCCAGGGCGGCATTTCCAACGGCATCACCGGCAAGGACGGCAGCCCGGACGGCTCGGGAATTGACTTCCGGTTTCACGCGAACGGGAATGAATGGCGCTGGACCGAGCAATGGATTCCGCACACCGCGTGGTTTCTGCAAGCCGTCACCGCGATGTCCTTGGAAAAATGACCTGCCTCGCGCCATCACGAAAACCAACGCAGGAGTTAAAAGGGGAGCGCACGCGTCTGGCACGGGGACAGGACATGGGTGACATGAAAGAGACAGGACATGGGTGACATTTCTGTCTGGCTCTGAAGCGTTTCCGCGGTCATGCCGTGGAAAACAGTTTCGTTGTTCAAGGTTCGCCAGCA
>WGOC01000018.1 GCA_016124235.1 bacterium
CTCTTCGAATACATCGAAGCTTACTACAACACCCGTCGCCGCCATTCGGCTTTGGGATACCTCTCCCCCAACCAATACGAAATTCAACACTCAACCAAATCCTAACACTCAATGTGGTCCAATTTTCGGTTGCACTTCAGTGCTCTTCTCAGGCAAGGTGGGACCGATGAGGACTACATTCTGAATCCTGACTATGAGCGCCGCAAAAGAGAGCTGGAGAATGTAGCGAACGCGCTCACAGACGAAGTCAATACGTATTGGTCTCAGAACCCTGACTTGCGCGTGGAACCGGACATCGCCGTGATTGCTGAAACGCCGCCTAAAGGACAGACAGTATTGCGGAGAGAGCTAAAGCTGAGAATCAGAGATAACCGCCACTCACTTACGCTGCCATTCAGTGAACATTCTGCTGGATTTCAATGGTTCTTTTCCTTTCTGGCTGCTTTCTCAGAGTATGAAATGGAAGATCCCCCCGTTGTGATTCTCTTGGATGAGCCTGCGGTTGGATTACATGCCAAGGCACAGGACGACTTCCTGCGATTCATCGAAGAACGTCTGACCAAACGTTGTCAGGTCATCTACACAACGCATTCGCCATTCATGGTTCAGCCCGGCAAGTTGGAGCGCGTGCGACTGGTTGAGGACCGAGGAAAGGTAGAAGGTTCCGTGATAAGCAGTGATGTTCTTTCGCGGGATAGAGATACCTTGTTTCCGTTGCAGGGCGCGCTCGGGTACGACCTGGTTCAGCACCTGTTTGTCCATGAGAACAACCTCGTGGTAGAGGGCACATCCGACTATGCTTACATTAAAATGATTTCCGACTTCCTAGCGGCAAAGGGCCGCCCGAGTTTGGATCCAAAGTGGAGCATCGTCCCCGTGGGAGGTGCCGATCTGATACCGACCTTCGTTGCACTACTTGGAAATCACCTCAAAGTGACGGTGCTTGTGGACTCCCGCAAGGAGGGCCATCAGAAGCTCGAGCGTATGTCTAAGGAAGGATACTTGAAGAGGCAGCGCATCATTCTGGTTGGTGAGATCCTCGGTCGAAGATCCGGAGATATCGAAGATCTGTTCGAAGAAGGAGAATATCTGGACCTTTACAACAAAGCCTTCGGAAAGTCGCTTCAACCAACGGAGGTCGTGGGCAATGACCCCATCGTAGCCCGGATTGCTCGCCATGAAAATGTCGATCGCTTTGATCATGGCCGACCGGCTGATGTTATTCTGCGCGATCGAGATTCCATTCTTTCAAAACTCAGCAACGGAACTTTTGAGCGTTTCGAGCGACTCTTCGATTGTATCAACAAGACGTTGGGCATGTAGAGTTGCCTCTCGTTGCGCATCAGCGGCTGTTCCCAGTCGCGTTCCCAATTTGCCGTCCGTGAACAACAACGCCGCCACAAGTGCCTTGAATGCAACCAGGTGACGTCGGAGAGTAATAGAACAATGCCTTCAATTCCCTTCACCCGCTCCGCTTCCCTTTTTCCGAGTTAAACCCACATCGAGGCCTCTCGCCGAACGGGTTTGCATCTCCTCTGAATTCAAGCGTCGCCCAATCACGGTGCCCGTCGGTGCGCAAGCCGGCTCATTTTGGGATCACGGCTGTTCGATCGCGCGGTAGAATTGATACGGATGGTTCGCGGCGTTCGGGTCCGTCAGCGGGAAGATGTCCGCCGGCGCGACGTTGGTTCCCAACGTCATCCAGTTGAACAGGTCGGTGGACGACTGGAACAGATACGTTTTGCCGGTGATGCCTTCCAGATTCATCTGGAACTGGCCGCCGGTGTTGAAGCCGTAGCCGGAAAGGACCACGGGCGGCCGGATTGTGAACGTCACAGTGGCGGCGACGGAGTTGTTGAAACCGAATTCAAATGCCGTCGCCCGTACGGTCGTCGTGGTCGAGAGCGTCAACTCACCGGTGTAAAGCGTGGACGTGGCTGTTGGCAACGATCCGTCCAGCGTGTATCGCAATTGTGCCTGCGTATCCGGGTGGTCCAACGTGACACCGACCGGTCCGAAAGCGAGGCCGCCCGCCGGGTTGATGGTTGGCGGCGCCAGTGCCGGTGTGCCGGGCAGGCTGTTGATCCAGTCGCCGATGACCTGCACGGCATTGGTGTCGATCAAATTGCGCGCCAGCGCCGGCATTTTGATTTGCGAATCGGTGGAATTCATCCGGTCGTAAAGCACCGAGCGCCACACATCCTTGCCCACCACGATGCGCGCATTGTCGTAACCCAGATCGCCCTTCGTCAGCACGCCGTCGATGATCCCCTGGTTCGCCAGCGGTGTGTCATAGCGCGCGTCGAAGGAGGCCAGCGCGCCGCCGGGACGGTGACATTGGGCGCAGTTGGCGTCGATGTAGGAGCGGGCGCGATCCTCCAGCGAGGCGGTCGTGTTGGTGATCGCGACCAGTTTCGTTAAACCGGCGATGTCAAACTCGTTCGCGATCGGTGGATTGAACATCCCCAGCTGATTCAAGGTGCGCAACTGGTTGTCGGTGTGTCCCGAGTCCGGGTAAAGCAGGTCGCCGTTCAACTGGCGGGTCTTCACGCCCAGCACATAACCGGCGGCCGGCGTGTGGCAGGTCAGGCAATCCTCGGGGCTCGGATAATACCACGTCTGCGTGCGCGTTCCGCTCGCGGTCTGGATGAGAATGTTCTCGGTCTGGCTCGTCGTCAGCAGATCGGCGTCGCTGTTGTCGGATCGCCATTTGTAGGTGACACCGTAAACGGCGCCATTGGTGTCGCGCACCAGCAACCGCGTTTCCAACCGGCGCCGTTGCGAGAGGTCCAGTTCGTTGGTGGCGAGCTCGAAATGTTTCACAAAGATGGTGCCGGCCGGGAACGTCCATTCGCCGGTGGTCGCAAAACCGATCTGTTCGGACGCGGTGTAGGGAGCGCCGTCGTCGGGCACCGAGAGCCATCGCGTCTTGTAGGCCCCGTCCGACCACAGCGGCGTGTTGACATTGTACGATATCAAGCCGTTTGCGTGCGCGAGCGTGGTGGTGTCCATGAAGGCGCCGGTTTGCGAGAGCAAGGGCGGGAGCGTTCCGGCAAAACTTTTCGGCATGTTGAGGAACGCGGCCGCGGCCGGGCGGTTGACCAGACCGTAGGGCGTGCCCAACGAAGCGTTGATGGTCAGGCTCACCGGCGCCGAAGTGCTGCTCAAGCCGCCATCGTCGGTCGCCACCGCCGTGAGGCTGTAGGAGCCGGGGCTTACCTTCGTCCAAGTGAACTCAAAAGGTTCCTGGTTCAACGTGGCGATGTGGTTCGCGCCGGAATAGAATTCAACCTTGGTTACCGTTCCGTCCGGATCGACGGCATCGGCACTGACGGGAACGGCGGCGGAATCCGCCGTGTAAGTCGAGCCGCCGGTGGGACTGGTCAAACTCACCGTCGGCGGCACGTCGTTGGTGGGATACAATTGCGACTGCGGGATGATCGCCTTCGCGGTGGAAGGGCTGCTCCACGAAAGCTGGGCGACAGCGCCGCCACCGTTCTCGTAGTAAGCCATCGCGATGTCGTAGCGCTTGCCGGCTTCAAGCGCGATGGAGCCGCTCCATTCCGTCGGCGCCTGGTCGATCCATTTGTCGATGACCAGTTGATTGTTCACCCACAGGCGCACGCCGTCGTCGGTGGTGGTCCAAAACGTGTAGCTCTCGTTGAACTGCGGCTGCACCTGTCCGGTCCAGAGGGCCGTAAAACTATCGACCGAAATGGACGCATCCGGCGAGCCGCTACCCCAGTTGAAATTCACCGTTGGATCGATCCGCGCCAGCGTTGGCGTGCCGTTGGTTGTCTTCAACTGGCTCGTCCAATAACGGGCGGTCAGGCCGGTTCCTTTGCCGACGACCAGGCTGTTGAGAAACGTGGCCGAGGAGACCGCGCTGTCCACGAGACCGGGCGCGGTGGCAAACGCCTTCACCGCACCGGAGGTGGTGACGAGGATCGGGCCCGTGTAGGGCGTCGACGCAGTCGTGGGTGTTGAACCATCGATCGTGTAGTAAATCTGTGCGTTGGGCGTCGAGTCGCTGAGAGTGACCGAGACCGAATCGGTGAACACGCCGCCGTTGGGACTAATGGTCGGCGCCGCAGTCCAGCCCGCCGCCAGGCCGAAAACCGAAACGCTGTATTGTGAACCCACATACACCTTGCCATTGGCGACGGTGGGCACCGTGAACTTGACGGCGCCGCCCAGTTGATCCCGCAGACCCGACTGCGCGCTGTTGTAAAGTTCGCTGGTCAGGTTGGTCGCGTTGTAGGCGTGCAAAATACCCGGGCCGCTGCTGCCGTACGCGCTGTTTTGCAGCGTCCACACGATGGCGTTGTCGATGCCGTTGGCCGACACCACCGGCGACGAACCGGGAAATCCGATGTTGCCACTCGTGGCCTCGGAGTACGGCGGAGTGCTAAGCACTCCGTTGGTGATCCCAAACGCCTTGAGGTGATCGCCGTAGCAACCGAGGTAGTAAATCGAGTTGTTGAAATAAGCCGGTGCGCCCATGGCGCCGTTGATCGTTCCCTTCGGCGTCACCTGCACGATCTGGCTGTCGTCGACCGAGTTGAAGTGGCCCATGTTGTCACGGTCGATCAAGTAGATGCGACCTTCTTTGCCCGAGCCGATCAAGAGGTGCGGATGGGTGGAGTTGCCAACGGAATCCGGCAGCACCACGTTGCCGCCCGAGCCAAGGTCCGCGTCCACCGCGTTCAGGTTGTCCTGGTTGAACGGCGTGAAGTAATCCGCCAGCACGAGCAGGTTGTTCGGTTCGGTGCTGGTGGTGGCCAGTTTGATGAAGCTATCCCCGAGACTGTTCGTGGTCATGCTCGGATAGTTCGTATAGAACGTCCCGTTGCCGGTCTCAAAATAAATGTTGCCCGCCGCATCGGCGGCCGGACCCGTGCCCGCCTGCCAGATACCGGCCAACCCGCCGTTCGGCACCGTGTTGTAAACGCCCTTTTGTTGGAGCGTGGTCGCGTCATAACCGAGCAGCCAGCCGTGATACGGTCCGTTGTCGCCGTGCGACGCGTAGCCGATGTAGACCACGCCGTTGAGCAACAGCAACCCGGGCCGGTTCATCTGCCGCAACGAATTGAACGGCACGTGCCCGGCGCCGTCATTTCCGTCGCCCGTCCCATTGACCGTCGCTTGGATCACGACGGGTCCACCCAGCTTTTCGTTGCCCGTCGCCGGGTCGAGCGCGTGCAGGCGATGGACATAGGTGCCGTTTTCCTTGGTCTTCGCCTCCAGGTAAATCGTCATGGTGTTAGTGTCGATCACCGGCGTGCTCGTGATGCCGATCTCGGGCACGATGTCGCCGGTTCCCACGTCGCCGTTTGGTACCGAAGTGATTCCCGCCGCCGGATTGATAAAGCTCACGTGCCAGAGTGGATCCGCATTGGCGCCCGCCGCGCTGTCCGCGTCAAACGCGTACACGCTGTCGTGCTCGGTGGCGATGTAGACGACGTTGTGCGTGCCTTTGCCCGGCACGCTGACGTTCGGGAGATACAACGGTTGCGCGTAAACGTAACCATCCACCGCATGAGTGAACAAACGGCCGAACGTCGATGCGTTGACGTTCACTGGCGTCAGGACCGTCTCGTTGGTGTTCTGCCCCGTGCGGGCGTTGTCGTAGTGCTGTGTCCAAACGCTGATCTGGGCATGGGTGTTCAGGACGCCGAGAAAAAACGTGAGCAGAGCAATTTCGGAAACGTTCTTGAAGCTCGGGATGACTGACGACCCGGCGTCAGATCGCGCGGGCCGCGGGAAGGCGGCATTCATGGTGGCGGAAAGAGGTGCCGCCGGGATGGTCGACAGCGGTTCATGGTTGATCAGGGATCGCTGGCTGCACGCTAAGACCTTCCTTTCGTCAATAAAGCAAAATCCAGGCTCCAAACGGCTATGGGGGGTCGATTCCCTTCACCCGCTCCACTTTCCCCGCCCGATCGTTTGCGCTTTCCTCGCCAAGGATTCTCGGCCTTGTCGGTTTTTCCCGACGCGCCATGGTTTCTTACGTCCCCAAAAATTTTGCCCGGTTAACTTACGGTCAACTTTGGTTAAGTTTTTTGAGTTTGCCTGCTCCGTGGAAATCAGAAGTCGTTACCGAATCGTTGTTGGTTATTGCGGAGCAAACGTGATAAAAGGCCCGCCTTCAATGGACGTGCTTGATCTAATTCGCGAGGGTGCCGTGCTGTCTGCCGCCGTCATTGGCGGTGCCCAGATGTTGCTGGCGCCGCATGCGGTGATTCGTTGTGGCCGGCTGGTGTTTTACGATCTTGCTTCGGGCCGGGCGCGCTCGCTCCGGTTTGACGCCTTTGAGTGGGCCGGCGACCGGATCGTCTGGTTGATCGAATCCGGTGATCGTGTGGCCAAGGTGGGAAGTGTCTGGCTGGAGGTTCCCGAAGCGGGCCAGGCGTGGCGTCGCGACTGGTTGGATCAGCCGGAAAACGAGAAAAATTTGTTGCTGAAGGAGTTTCAGCATCAAGTTGATGCGTTGGAATTTTGATCCCCGATGATGTTCGTTTGAACTTTTTCGCCGGAACGGAGTCTATGCCTTTACCGGTTGGCGGTAGCAAATTTGTAGTATGACTCCGAAAAACATTTCTCCTCCCAGTGATCGCAACCAGGTGCTCTGGCTGCCCCTCGACAGTGCGCGGCTCTCCCTTTTGCTGGCCGATCATTGGCGTGAAATTGACCGTCAGAAGTTTGGCAACAAGGTCCGCGTGGAGCTGGCCAAGGGCATTGAGCAGCGGGTGGAAATGGTGGCACCGCCCCGGCAGGGCGCATGGGCGGGCCGCGGTCGTCGTTCCCAGACCGCCAACACCATCGAGCCCTTTCGCGTGCACGTCGCCCTGCGCGGTTGATCTCTCGCGCCGCGCGCGAGCCCGCCATTCGTTTGACGGCAATACGTGCTCGTGTCGTGGTTTGTCGATTCGAGGCTTCGCGTGTTTACCAGTTGGGATTTCCGTTGTCCTGCCCTGATGGATCAGCCAAGCATCTCGGCATGTCCAATCCGAAACTCACGTCCCGCTTGCGCGTTCGCAGCTGTGACGTCGATTCGTTTGGCCACGTCAATAACGCGGTCTATCTCCAGTACTGCGAAGGGGCTCGCAACGATTACATGCTGGATCGCGGTTTGACGTTTGCCGATTTCCGCAACTGGAATGCCGGCCCGGTTCTCACTTCCGCTTTGTTGAATTTCCGTGTCGCGGCGGTCACCGATGATGAACTGGAAATCCTCGGCGCGCTCGTGATCGATAGCCGCATTCGCTTTCACATGGATCATCGCTTGGTTCGCGCCGGCGACGGTGTCCTGGTTTGCGAGGCGAAACTGGATTTTGCGTTTGTCGATTTGACGACCGGCCGGCCATGCCGCATTCCGGAGGGGTTTCGAAAAGCATTTGCCGAGAGCTGAGCCGAAACCGATGACCGACGGAGCGGTTAATTCGGCTCTTCGCGCTTGAGTGCCTCGCGCGGGATGCGGGGAGTTTGCAGATCGCGGATCCACTTGTTGTGGCCAAACCACTTCACCTTGACGCTGGCAAGGTCGGCGTTCGGATCCACCAATTCCTGATACGGCCGGCCGTTCAACGAAACCGCGGTCATCGCGTTGATCACCGGACGCTGGCCATATTGTTTCTCCCAAAGACTCGCCACGCGGCGGGCATATCGACGGAGATAAAATGCCTGGTTGCTGATGTGAATGGACTTCGACGGCGACAGATCCTTCAGACTGTTCCAGTAAATCGTCGGCGGTTCCTGGGGCGCATCCAGAAAATCCATGATGTATGCCTGAGGTAGCAAGCTGCCGGCCTCGGGTCCGATGTCGCCGGTGTAGACAATCAGCGGCCGCCCGCCGACGTTTTCATAGCGGGGCGCGGTGCTTTGCGTCACGCGCGGATCATCCTTCCACGCGCTGAGATTGACCGTACTTCCGTGGTCGGTCGGCGGCGTGGTGAGTTCTGGGTCGTCGATGATCAGGAACGGTTTGGTCGGTCTCGGTTGGCCTGCCAGCGTGAAGGGATCCAGGAGATGCGACAGCTCCGCCACCTTGGCCTGAACGGCTTTCGTTCCAAGCGCGTGTTTGATCATGGCTCGCAAACGCAGGCGCACCTGACCGGCCAATCCCGGTTGCAGCTGATTGTTGTCCAGCGCATCGGCGGCGGGAACAAACTTGGTGAACTCTTCCGCCAGTTCGGCTTCACCCGCTTGCTTCAAGGCGGCGGCCGTCTGTTCGCAAAAATTCGCCAGGGTAATCGTCTCGCGCATACTCGCGGGCGGATGGCTGTACAGGCGGATCCAAAGATCGCGAACGTGGTCGCTCATCATTTCAGCCGGGATTGCCGGCGCGGAAGTGGCAAAGGGATTGTAAAGGACGCGCTCACCGGCCACGGGTTGCAATACCACCGCCAGCTCCGGCAATTGGCGCCAGTCGATTCGTCCCGGAATCACGCGGCGAAAGATCGCGTGATCGCCTTGCCATTTGCTCCAGTCAATCCGCGGCCGGTCGTTGGTGGTGCTCAAAATCTTCGGATCACGAACCATCAAAATCGCCCCGCGCGCACTGCGCCGATCGGATTTCAATCGCCAGCTGAAGCTGAGTCCTTCGTAGGTGAATCGGCCGTCTCCGGGAATGAAATAGTGGCGGATCGGAAGTAGCGTTTGCCACACCAGCCAGACGACCACGAATCGTTTGGTCCAGACGCTCGGATGATGCCGTTCACCGGCTTCCTGAGCGGGCAGGGCATGTTGCTTGACCCGCCAGCCCAGCAAGGCGCCGACACCCGGAAACACGATCGCGCCTCCAATCAACCAGCCCCAATCGGGTTTGCCGAAACGGGGTTTCTTCAGCCAGGCCCAGAAGCGCTCCGGCCAATCCGTATCGAGAAAAATCAACGCCGTCGTCGCGCCGGCCAGTGGAAACCAATCGATGTCGTCAAAGATCAGCAGGTGATTCGTCGCGTGGAAGATCAGCATCAACAGCATCGCGAACATGCGCGATCGCCGGAACAAAAACAGGAAGCCGACCGCCAGATCAAAAACGAGTCCGGTGTAGCTGATGAAATAGGCGAACCAATCGCTGTGCAGCAGGGTCTGCAATAATTTCAGTTGCCCGGCCGACAACCATGACACGTACGGCTTCGTCACCGTCGGATCGTTGAGAAACCAGCGGACCGGGACGGCATCCACCAACCAATCGAGGCTGAGTTTCGCCACGCCCGCGTAAAAATAGGCGATCACCAATTGCCCGCGCAGCAGAAAGACGGTCCAGAAGGGCACCGTCCGGACCCAAGGTTCGTTGCGGCGGCGCGCGAGTAACGCATCAATGCTGAATCGTCGTCCCGTGGGCATCCAGACCAGCAGGAAGGTGAAAAGCAATTCGAGATAATAGTGGCTCTGCCAATAGGAACGCGTGGACTCCACCACAAAGAAGTAAGCCCAGGTCAGGAAGACGATTGCCGACGATATACGGCTGCGAAAGCCCAATGCCATCGATAATCCGGCAATGGCTTGGAGTCCCGCCAAAGCATACATCCAGTGCGTGGGCAGCAGCGGCAACCATTCAAAGCCGGGATAAGGAAAGTTGAAGGTGAAGCTTGACCCGGCGTAATAGGTATCGATCGGACTCGTCCCCATGCTGATCGCCGACGGGTTGGGGCGGCACAACGACCACGCTTCGAGCATCATCAGCAACCCCATCGAGATTCGCAGAAACCCGAGCGAGGCTCCGCTCACCGGTTCGGCCAGGATCGCTTGGAGCCGCCCCCAGTAGCGACTGACGAACGAGGCGGTTGACTTGGCTTTCGCGTTGCCGGCCGGGGAGGCGGGTGTGGATCGGTTGTGGTGGCTGCGCCGTTTCATGAAGCAGGAGCTGACGCAAAGCGTTGAGCTTTTGATTCGTCGGGACAAGGACAATGGAAACCCGAAACGGTGGCAAATGATCTGTACGGAATATGGCTGGCACCCAACGCAAATTGTCCGCGCCGGGTCAGGGGTGAGTCGGTTGTTTGGTGGGGTGAATTAGAAAAAAATATTGCAAAGAAAATTTCATTATGGCTAATTCACCACGTTTCCCAAAACAAACCATGTCTATCAGCCTGACCAAACGGGCAGCTTTGGCTGTCAAGAGGCGTCTCGAGCGGGTGCCGGGTTTCCTCATGTACAGTCAGGGCGAGACGACAACCAACCAAAGAAGGTAGCCTATGCGCAGTACAATCCTAAGAAGGCTGACCACAACCGTCCTGACCACAGGTCTGGGCGTGGGGTCGGCCTTGGCTGGCAATTTGGACCAGCTCCAATACTTCAATGTTCCGGGGGGGACAGTGGCCACACTGTACACCGCCCCGAACAATACCACCTTCCCGGACAATCCCGGGTACAACGGTGTGCTCCAATACTCCGAGCTCATCAATCCTCTGCTCGCCAACCCGCCAGCGACGTTTATTCAGACCACGGGCGGCAACCCTCAGGATTCCGCGACCTATATCCGCGGTTTCATTGAGCCGCCACAAACCGGTTCCTACACCTTCTGGGTGTCCGGTTCTTCGGATGCGGAACTTTGGCTGAGCACCGACACCTCGCCGGGTAACGTTGGCAGCAAGCCGATCGCCTACACGGGTGGTTCCACGGGGCAAAACGTATGGGCGGCTCGTGATTCACAGCGGTCGGCTCCGGTTCAGTTGGAGAAGGGCAAACAATACTACTTCCACATGATTCAGAAATCGTCGGGCACCGGCGGTCTGGCTCAGATGGGATGGTGGAAACCTGACTTCACTCTGGAGCGCCCGATTCCGATTCGTTATGCCCAGCGATTCCCGTGGGCGGCGAATTGTATCACGGGCATTGGTTGCTCGGGCAGCTTCACTGCGGAAGGTTCGTACACCCCGCCGCGTGTGGATCGCAACCCTGGTAACAATAGCGGCACCAGTGACATCACGTTCCAAACCTATGAGAATCTCCCGATCGACCTGACCCCGTGGGTGACGGCCAACCATCCGGTTCAATTCCAATGGCAGGAATTGGCTGGCGGTCCGTCCGGCACGGCTACGGATATCGCGGGTGAAATCACGTCCACGAAGTACATCGAAAGCGGCACGGTTGCCGACAATGATGGTAAGACCTACCGCTTGAAGATGACTCAGGGGACGACGGTTAGCTACACCAAGGCGGTGACTCTCCGGGTTCTTCAGGACTTCACGTCGCCGACAATCGTTGCCGCCAACGCGGCCGGTAACACGATGGGCTTCAATGTCATTTTCTCTGAGAATGTGGATCCCAGCACCGCGACGAATTCGGCCAACTATACCTGCAATAATGGTGTGACGGTCGACCATGTCGAAATGCGCTACGGTGAAACCCCGAACAACACGGTCGTTGTCTACACCACGGGTTCCATTCCGGGTAACACAACGGTGACCGTCAAGAACGTCGCCGACCTCTCGACCTATCAGCCGGGCGGTAACCCGATCAATGAAAACGGCGTCGACAACGTTGCCGACGTCCTCCTCACCGACGGCATCATTTCCCAATATCGCTACGGTGCGGTCAATGGCGGTGACGGCATCGGTGGTACGGTGGTGTCCGATATGGTGAACAACACCAATCGCTTTACGGACCCGTATATTTGGGCGACGAATCCGACGGACCGCCGTGAGTTCCCGGGTCTGCCGGATGACAAGGCGACTCCTTCCCTGATGGAAGTCCCGGTCAACGTGGCCAACAACTACGGTGCGATGCTGGTGGGCTATCTCTACCCGCCACAAACCGGCACCTATAACTTCGTAATCTCCAGCGACGATCAATCGATCCTGTATCTCAGCCCGGATGCAGATCCGGCTCATCGCGTGGCGATCGCCGCCGAAGTGCAGTGGAACGGCTCCCGCGCTTACACCTCGCGCGACCGTCGCTCGGCCAGTGCCATCGGCAGTGGTTCTGCGGTCCGTGATGTTCTCCCCGGCCAGAGCGGTCCTGCGACTGCCGACGGTTCGAACTTTAAGTTCAATGAATCCAAGAACGTCGACACCACCGGCACCACGACCCTGATCAAGGGTAACAAATACTACATCGAAGCCCTCATGAAGGAAGGCGGCGGCGGTGACAACCTCTCCGTTACCTGGCAGCTGCCGGGCTCTTGGACCGCGGGTGATAACACCACCGGTTTGTCTGATAATCAGGACCCGATCCCGGGTATCTACCTCAGCCAATATGCGGCGGCCGGCCAAGTTGGTCCCATCCATATTCTGACCCAACCGCAGGGCGGCGACGTCGGTGAGAACATTCCGATCACGTTCTCGGTGGTCCACGACGGTGCCCAATCCTATACCTATCAGTGGTATAAGAACGGCACGATTATTCCGGACGCCAATGCCCGGCAATTCACCCTTCCGCAGCCTGATCCCGTTACGGATCAAAACGCCGCATATACGGTGGTCATTCGCAACCTGTTCAGCGAGGCCATCAGCGATGCGGCGGTGCTGAACGTCATTGCGGACACGAATGCGCCAACCTTGGTGCGTGCTGTGGGTAGCGATAGCTACAACAAAGCAACCATCTGGTTCAGCGAAAACGTCAATGAGACGGAAGCGGTCAATCCGGCGAACTACGCCATCAGCGGTCTGAGCATCCTCGGCACCGGCACCTTGGGCGGTTATGCCAACGGTGGCTACTCGCAGGTGACCTTCAATACGACCCAGCAGAGTGAGGGCACTGAATACGAAGTGACCGTGAATAACGTGCATGACATTGCCAACGCCGCCAATGCAATTGCGGCGGACAGCAAGGTCAAATTCCATGGCTTCGTGAAGACCAAGGGCTTCGTCGTCGGCAAGATCTACCGCGATATTGGTGGCACGGCGGTATCGGGCCTGACTTCCTCGCCCAACTTCCCGGATAATCCGAATGAGTCTCATATCTACAGCCAGGTCATGTTCGGTCTCGGACCGGCACCGGCTGCAGGAAACGGTGGCGACACCTACGGTGACAACTTCGGCATCATGTTCTCCGGAACGATCACCGCTCCCGCGACGGCGAGCTATCGGTTCTTCACCCGCAGTGATGACGCTTCGCAGTTCATCATGAACACGAGTGGCAGTTCGCTTCCTTCCTACACCGCCACCCCGCTGGCGCAGGAAACGGGTTGCTGCACCGGCTTCGTTGAACCGCCCGATGCGAAGGCTTCGGCCCCCGTCAGTCTGACCGCCGGCACCCAGTATGGGTTTGTCTACATGGTCAAAGAAGGCGGTGGTGGTGACTGGGGTGCCTTGGCGATGCGCCGCGAAGGCGATTCGACGCCCGCCGCGAACCTCCCCTACGTCGCCGGCAATATCTGCTGTGCGATTGCGAACCCTGATGAGAACACATTCGCCTTCACCTCTGAGCCGCAGGACGGCACGGCGGACGAAGGGTTGACACTCACGTTCTCGGCAGCAGGAAATGGACAAACGCTGCTCAATAAGTTGGCGAATCCTCCGACCAGTGCACCAGTCGCTTGGCAATGGCAGAAAAAGGCCACCAACGACGGCGCCGTGTTTGTTGACATCGCGGGTGCTTACAGCGCGACCTACACGACGGCGCCTCTAACACCAGCCGACAATGGTGCGCAATATCGCGCGGTGGCCAGCATCCCTGGCTTGTCCACGCCGAGCGCCCCAGCCACGGCGACAGTCGGTATCGACACCATCAAGCCGACAGTGCTCGCGATCACCGGATCGCAGGCGCAGAATCAAGTGAAGGTCTACTTCAGCGAGCCGGTTAATCAGAGCGAAGCTGAGACATTGGGCAACTACAGCATCACCAGCCCAGCCTTGACGATCAACTCTGCGAAGCTGTCGGCCGACGGCAAAGTCGTCACCCTCACCACGGCTGCCCAAACCCCAGGCACCCAATACACGGTGAGCGTGAACGGCATCCACGACATCGCCACGGCGAAGAATCCGTTGGATCCGTCGCCCACGACCAAGACCATCACTGCATGGACGCTCGCCACCGGCGTGGTTCGTCAGCAGCTCTACTTCGACATTGGTGGTGATGAAGTCACCCTCACCAATGATTCGCACTGGCCGAACAACCCGAGCACCGATACCTATCTCTCGGCATGGGATACGCCTCCCAGCGATTGCTGCGGCGCCCCGAACCGGGAAAACTTCGGCACTCGCATGACCGGTCTGATCACACCGACGGAAACGGCGGACTACTACTTCGCCATCTCCGGTGACGACCATCAGCTGTTCTTCCTGAGCACGGATGCCAGTCCGGCGCATACGCGCTTGATTGTTGCCGAGCCGCAGTGGAACGGCTGGCGTTCATGGAACACCACTGATCGTCGTATCGGCGGTCAGAACTACTTCCCTGATGTGACGACGCTCCCGATCAACCGCTCGCAGAACACCGTCGGCAAGATCCACCTCGAAGCGGGTGTGAGCTACTACGGTGAATCGATCGGTAAGGAAGGCGGCGGCGGTGATAGCTCCGCGGTCACCTGGTGGAAAGACGGCGACACAATGCCGGCCGACAACACCTCGGGCATCCTGGGCACGTTTGTGAAGAACTACGTGAATCCGGATAACCAGATCATCATTGCGACTCAGCCGCAAAGCCAGAGCGCAACGGCAGGTAGTGACGTCACTTTCAGCGTGGCGGCCACGACCTACGAGCCGAAGTTCGGCGGTCCGATCACCTATCAATGGCGCAAGAATGGCACTGCGATCAGTGGTGCCAATGGTAGCAGCTACACGGCAGCTGGTGTCACCAGTGGTGACAACGCAGCGACGTTTGATGTGGTCATGAACGCACCCGGTGCACCGCAGGCCACCAGCGCGCAGGCCATCCTGACAGTTGGTGGAGTAGTCGATCCAGGCGCACCGACGTTGACGGTCACCAAGAGTGGCAACAACGTCACCGTCTCATATCCTGCGGACGCACAGGCTGCAGGTCATGCGTTGGAGAAGTCAACGGCCCTGCCTGGTGGCTTCGCAGCTGATGGTAGTGGCTCGGTCTCAGGTGCAAATTACAGCACCACGGTCGATGTTTCAGCGCAAGGTGCTGCAGACCAGACCTACTGGCGCACGAAGAAGTAAGTCGTAGCACTTACCAAGAAATCACAGGAAGGCCGGAGCATCCGCTCCGGCCTTCCCTTTTTTGGGTGCAACAAAACGCCGGGGAAAGGTCACAGAAGGTGCAATCAATTTCGAGAAGAGCGTTGTTGCCGAGTCTGTAAACCTGCACTCGGAGCGCGGACCGCCGAGTCCGCCTGAGCCCAACTCGGATAAGTCGCGGACATGGCCGTCCTCGCTCCTTTCTCTTGCTTTTGGTCCCAATGCGCGGTCGACATACCGTGAAGGCTTTTGATGAACCGGAAGGGCGGCACTCATGCCGCCCAGGGGATACACGCAATGAAATATCGGGCGGCAGGAATGCCGCCCTTACACCGGCTTATAGCGGTTTCAGAAATACTATGG
Organism: bacterium; assembly: GCA_016124235.1. Taxonomy (GTDB): domain Bacteria; phylum Verrucomicrobiota; class Verrucomicrobiia; order Limisphaerales; family RI-55; genus RI-55. Next base: position 15,453 of record WGOC01000018.1, read on the forward strand.
CCACGAAACCACCTGTCGATTAGGGCAGAGCTGCCGCGCCGCCGGTTCAGGCTACTTTATTACTTGAACTGCTCTAGGGGTTCAAAGTGCGAACCATCCGTTGGAAGTATTCTTTCCCCGCTCCTTCGTCCTGGGCGGAGGAGGGAAAACTGGTGTTTTGGACCTTCCCTGCCGCTCTACGCCCGCAGATTGCGATACCCGCGCATCCACTTTTGATCGATGAAACGTTTCAGATACCAGACCCAACGTCCCGACACGCAAATGCCGCCGCGCGACGCAACGGCTTGCCGGTCGCCGGTTGAGATCAGGTTCAACGACAAGCGTTGCGGGTGGTAACTCTCCATCGGCAATCCCCTCAATACCGCCCGGAGATTTCTGGCCAGCGGCGGTCCTTGGCGCACCGCATAGACGCCACTCTTCGGACACGGGTTCTCAATCAGCGTCGCCACATCACCGGCGGCAAAAACAAAATCGTGGGAAGTCGACTGCAGGAACGAATTCACCGCAACGAATCCACTGGCGTCGGTTGCGAGGCCGGCCTGGGCAGGCCAATCGGGGGCCGCCGCGTTGGTGGTCCAGAACAACGCGGCGTAGGCGATTTCCCTGCCGCTCTCGCAGATCACACGGGAAGGTTGCACGGTTTCCGTCGGATCATTTGTCAGAACGCAAATGCCGCGTTGACGAAGGATCGATTCGAACCGCGCGATGACCCGCCGATGGTGGCCGGGCAGGATGTTCGTCGACCCCGTGATAATCGTGCAGTGGAGCAAATTGTCCGGAAGTCCCTTTCTCCGCGCGAATGCCCTGAGTCGATGCTGCAGGGATAGGGTCAATTCGACGCCTCCAGCGCCGCCACCTACCGTCACCAAATGAAATGGGGTTTCGCGATGCCGGAGGAATGGCTCGTCAAGTTCGGGAAGACGATGAAGTAGTTGGTCGATGGGTTTTACCGCGATGGCAAATTCTTCCGCACCGGGAATTTCCGCGCGTGTGGGTGTGGAACCGGTGTCGATCGACAGAACGTCAAACGCAACTTGCTCGCCACCGTCGAGCTGAATGTGCCGTGTGTGCAGATCGAGTCCCACGGCACGACCGCGAATGAAATCAGCCCGAGCGAAGGCACACAACGGTCGCAGGTCCAGATGGATTTCATCGCGCGAGTAGTGCCCGGCGATCATGCCCGGCAACATGCCGCTATACGGCGTGTCATCGTAAGGCGAAACCAGCACCAACCGGGTGCCGGCCAGCGGCTGTTGCCCAAACGCTTTGAGCACCGCCACGTGTGCGTGGCCACCCCCGAGGAGCACCAGCCGTTTCGGACGTTGCGACTTTGCTGACGACACAGACGCAGTATCCCGTCAGGGCGATTGCCAACGCAACGGGAATGTCGGAACGGGCCGGGTACGGAGTGCCGCGGTTTCGTCCCGACTTGTCGATAACCGGTCCGGCTGGTTCACTCCCGGGGTGCCGCTGCCCTACCAGATCGCCACGTTGCTCTATTGTTTCAATGAGCGCGATGACATCCTCCTGCTGGAACGCGCGCAGGAACCGAACCTGGGTTTGTGGAGTCCGCCGGGTGGGAAGCTTAAACAGGAGGCCGGGGAATCGCCCTTTGCCTGCGCCTGCCGTGAAGCGCATGAAGAACTCGCGATCGAGCTGGAGCCCCGGGACCTGCATTTGACGGGCTTGATCAGTGAGCATGGTTACCAGGGGCAGGCGCATTGGTTGATGTTTTTGTTCGAAGTCAAAAAGCGATTACATGAGTTGCCGGCACCCATTCGTGAAGGACGCTTCGCCTTTTTCAATCGCACGCAACTGGCCGAACTTGCACTGCCGCGAACAGATCGTGAACAGATCTGGCCGTTGTTTTGGCGTCATCGCGGTGGATTCTTTGCCGCTCATTGTCACTGCCTTGCGAATGGCCAAAATAGTTGGACCTTGGAACAAGGTTCCGCCGTTTAGATCGGTTGCGACACCATGAATTCAGACGAGCCCGCCGCGATGAACGAATTGAATCTCGATCGACAGAGCGATGACTATTTCATGGGCGAAGCCTTGCGCCAGGCCGCGAAGGCGTTTGCCGCCGAGGAAGTGCCGGTCGGGGCAGTGATCGTTCACCAGGGGCGCATCATCGCGCGTGCCTACAACCAGGTGGAGCTCTTGAAGGATGCGACGGCGCATGCGGAGATGCTGGCGATCACTCAGGCGGAAAGTGCCTTGGGCGACTGGCGATTGAACGAATGCACCCTGTACGTGACGAAGGAACCTTGCCCGATGTGTGCGGGCGCCGTCGTCCATGCGCGCCTGCGTCGCGTGGTTTTCGGGGCACCCGATGCGAAAGGCGGGGCGGCCGGCGGGGCGATGAACCTGCTGCAATTCCCCACGTTGAATCATCAGTGCGAAATCACGGCCGGTGTGCGTTTCGAGGAATGCCGGGGCTTGCTCAAGGATTTCTTTGCTCAACAACGAGAGAACAACAAGGCTTCACGATCGGGCACGAACGGCAACGGTAAGTAGCGCCGTACTTGGGATGCAAATTGCGTTGGCGGTCTCCCGTTTTTTTGGCTACCAATAGTTCCATGAACTGTCCTGCCTGCGACCACTTGTTACAGCCGCTGAAAGCCGGTCCCGTGATGGTGGATGCGTGTATCGGCGGGTGCGGCGGAATCTGGTTCGACGCATTCGAAATGCAGAAAGTGGACGAAGAGCACGAGCCCGGCGCCGAGCAATTGCTCGACATTCCCGGCGATTCGAATGTGCAGGTGGATTACGACCGCAAGCGCAAATGCCCGCGTTGTGAAACCGTGGTCATGCTCCGCCACGCCCACAAGGATAACCCGGCCGTGACGGTGGATGAATGCCCCGGCTGCGGTGGTTTCTGGCTGGATGCCGGTGAACTGGGATTGATCCGGCGTTCACATGTTTTGACGGAGAAGAAGCGGGCGCACACGCAGGCGCTGCTCGAACAATTGAAACGGCAATCGCTCGCGGCCCTGCATCACCAGCCGGAGGAAGCGAAGCGGCGGTCCCACGCGATCACCACGATCAACGCGTTTTTCCACGCCTGGCCGGAGTAGATCGTCCAGCACCGCGGGTGGCGTGGCTGGCTCAGAACCGGTATTGCATGCCCGCCCAGACCAGGTGTGCGGTGTAGTCATTGAAGCCACCGAAGGTTTCGTCCTTATAGTCGTAATAGCCGTAACGCAGAGTCAGCCGCAGGTGTTCGTTGATCCGCCGGGCGACGGTGGCCGTCACACCGTTTTGCTCGGCTCCGGCGCCGTAGGGTACGCCCGCAGAGGAGTTGTCCCGATAATTGTCGGCGCGGTAGTGGAAGTAGCCGATCCTCAGGTCCGTTTTGTCATCAACCACAAATCCGGTGACGAGGTCCGCCGTCCAGTAGTTGTTTTGCGCCGCCAGCACGGGAGCGGCGGAAAGCGTTGGGGGGACGTAATCGGACACGGGCGTTTTGGTCTCGCTTCGCACGTAGCTCAATCCGGGCTGCAGATACAGGCGGGACCAGGGCATCCAGGTGACATTGAGCGCGAGTATGTGGGTGGTCATCCGAGCGGACTCGGATTCGCTCAGACCCGACGCAGGATCTGGTCGGGTGTTAATGGTGGAGTCCTGATATTCGTACCGGCCAAGGATGCTGATGTTCTTCGGCAGGCGCAACGACACGCGAAAGCTGCCATCGTAGGTCTCAAGGCCCCGCATCGCGAGAAACCCGGGGTAGCTGAACGGGCTGCCCGGCGTGTTTGCGGTGTTGTCCTGGCCGAAAGTGTAGTCGTACTTGTTGTTCTTGTAATAGCCGCCCGCGTCCAGGGTCACGGTGCGCAGCGGATACCATCGGGCACCCGCCGAGTATCGTTGAAAGAAACGGGAATCGTCCTTCTGGAATTGAATCGGCGGCACGCCAAAGCCGTTGACTTGTGCCAGTCCGCCGCGCTCATTGAGATCGCCGTCGCCCTGGGTCCACAGGGCTTTTCCATAGATCACCCAATTGGTGAAGCCGGTATAGCGCACATCCAGTGCCTCGGTCACATCGAGGACGCGGCGGGCACTTTCAGCGGTGAACGCTTCGGCGGGAAAACTGGCGAGTGTTCCCCAACCGCCGGAGTTGCCGTCCCAATCCTGCTTTTGCACGCGCAAGGAGGGCACGACGGTGAAGTGCTGCCCGAGCTGGGACATCAGGTTCAGGTTCATCACATAATCGTTCTGGGAAAGGGATCCCAGAAGATTGGTGTAACCCAAACCGGTCTGTTGCGGGTTCGGCACGTAGCTGATGTCAAAGTCGTTGCCGTAAATCCGGCTGCCCGAAATATCGCTGTCGAGGCGGCTGTAGAGAACGCCCGCGGAGAACAGCATATTGGTTCGAATCCAGGTCTCGCTGAAGGCATTGACGCTGAACTGATCGTATTTCGTGCCCTCCCGCGTTGTGGTCTTTTGCTGGGTCGGTTCGCCGGGGAACAGCGTGGTCTTCAACGCGTCGTTGAGATCGGCCGTTTCGTAGTGGAGGTTGGCGCCAAAGTCCGTCGTTTTGAGGTGGTGCGTTGCGCCCAGGTCGAAGGCATCAACGGTCTCATCGATGTCCCGGAAGCTGGGCGATAGTCCGGCCACCGGCGTTGAAAATCCCGACGGATGAGTCGGTCCCCACGAGGTCGAATTCTTGTCGCCGTCACGATAACGATGGGAGTATTTGAAAGTGACCTGGGGCACGTTTTCGCGCCGCAATCCGGCCTCGAAGGAAACCTCCCCGCGATCAATGCTCAGCGTGTCGTCGGGCAGATCATAGCGGACCCCGGCCGGCGGGTAATAGCCGCCGCCGCCATTGTACCAGGTGCGGAAGTTTTCGAAATGCATCCGCACGTAACCCCAGTCATCATTCTGGACCTTGAGGCTCAGGCTGTAATCGTGGTTGTCCAGAATGGACCGCCCGTCGACCGCGAACAGGGTGGTCTTGCCGACATACTTTTCGTAGTGCAGATCCTCAATGCCTCCGAAGACGCTGTTGCCCAGGTGCAGGGATTGGCGTGCCGCCGCCGCGTTGCCCTGGGTGAAAAATCCGCCGGCCGAAAGCTCGACCCAGCTGGTGTAGATTTCCGGCCCACCTTCAAACATTTCCTGCGCCGAGGGCGCGTTGGTCGAGTCATCGGCGCGAACGTGTGAACCGGCGAACAACAACATGGCTCCCAGTGCGTAGTAACCGGCCGGAGTTTTGTACGGGGCATCGGCCGCATCCCGTTTCGATGGCAAAATGGATTTCATCGTATTTTCCGGGGTTGCTAGAATTGGAGGGCGGGGTTCACTCGCGAACCGTGGACGGCCTCATGGCAGCCGGCGGTCCAGCAGGTGCCCTGTTGCAGGCGCACGGTGTGATCAACGCCACCAATGATGACGCTGCCACTCTGGAGCTGCTGGAAGTGACATTTCAGGCAAAGGTTCGCGTCGCGTACCGTCAGCAGCTTGTCGTTGACGCTGCCGTGAGCGGTGTGGCACGTGGTGCAGCCTTCCCGCATCGCTTCGTGCTCGAAAACGTGGGGCCCCTTTTGCGCCTGGTGACAACGCAGGCACGCGTCGTTTTCGGCCGTCAAGGCAGTGCCGCCCCCTTTGAAGATCGACCCTTTGTGTGGCGAGTGACAATCGGTGCAGGTCATGCGGCCTTCCGGCACGGGATGATGATCCGGCAGGTTGAACTGCCCGCGCACATCGGCGTGACATTGGAAGCACATGTTTTCGGTGGAGCGCGCCTTGGTGGTGGCGACGTGACTGCCAAAGCTGTTCGCAAAGGGGCGTCCCGCCATGAAACTGAACGGCGGTTTGACCTCGCCGCCGGACTCGGCGTGGCTGCTGCCCGGTCCGTGGCAGCTTTCACAGCCGACATACAGCGCATTGGTTCCCTGGGCCATCAGGCGCGCGTGATCGGCGGTCGCAAAGCCCTGGTAAATGTTGTGGTGGCAGGCATCGCATTCCGTGGAACCGATATAATTGGCACCCGGAACCTTCGGCAGCAACACCACGGTGCGGTGGACCGTGCTGCAGGAGATCACCACCAGGACGAGAAACACGGTGGCAGCGGTGAGCGTCAGCCATTTCTTACAACTGGCGGACAACGTTCGCACCTTGTGGAGAATTTGATTGATCATCACAGCTCTCGATGGGTTATTCGTACAATTGTCCGGCAACTAAATCGCGGGCAGTTTGCAAAAGGGCGAAGGCGTAGGGGCCGTTGTGCACGCCGTAACTGCCGTCATACAAAACCAGGTACAAATCAAAGCGGGCCTGCTTGATTTCGTTGGGAATCAGCCCCTGATCGGCCGTTGTCGGGCCGGAACTTCCCGCCGGCGCCAGCTCGCCCGGATTGGTATACTCCCAACCCAGTGCGCCGTACTTCGTCTGCAACGCGGTCGGTGCCGCGGTGGTTGCCCATTGATCGAGCAGGGCCTTCACGTCCTCGATGCCGGTGTGATTCTGGTTCGAGGTGATCAGCTCTTTGACCGCGCCGACGGAACCTCCGATTTGGGTGGTATCCGGGCCGTGACATTTCGTGCAGGCATTATAGGAAGTCACCGCAAAACGATGACCGGTCACCGCCGCCACTTCGGGCGGGCCATTTTGGTGGGCCGAGGTTTGCATGTGGCAGTCGACGCATTGCTTCTCCATCAAGGCATGGGTTGATGGTTGGGAAGGGGTGAAGTTGCCGCCTTGCACGCCGATGGTGCCGATCAACATGTTGTACTGCACGGAATGATGCGGCGGGCGGCTGGTGTCGTCCCATTTGGCCCCGCGGGCGTTGTGGCATTGCGCGCAAACATTGATGTTCGCGTTGTATTTGTTCGTGAACACATCCGACGTGCCCAGGGAATAATCGGCCAGGGAAGACAACGGATTGCGGAGCTGATTGGTGTAGGTGGCGCCCAGAACACTGTTGGTGATCACGATGCCGTCGAATTGATTGGTCACCACTCCGCTCAGCGGGTTGGTCCATGCGTGGTTCGCGTGCGGGTCGTGGCAGGTGACGCAGGTGATCGCCACGTTGAAATCGTTGGCCTTTGTGACGCTGGGATCTTCACCGTGGAGCAACGCGATTCGTGCCGTGCCGGAATGGCAGCGACCACACCGGCTGATGCTGCCGGTCGAGGCGGTCATGGATTGCAGGACGTCGGGCACGACCGTGCCGTGGGGACTGCCCTGCCATTCCTCAAAGGTGGGATGCTGCGCGTCCGAGTGGCAACCACCGCAAACCTGGGCCGCCGGTTCGACCCGGGGAAGGACGGTTAAATCGAGCGGGTTGGCGGCGTGGTCGGCGGCGGGCCCGTGGCAGTTCTCGCATTGCACGCCGGCCAGGAAACTTGTGCTGCGCGCGTCATTTACGTCCACAAATCCGGTGGGTAAGCCAAAGCCCACGGTATGACAAACCACACAATTCGGATTCGTGTCCTGGTAGATTCGATGAAGCGTTTCCAACGCAAACGCGTGGGGTAGGTTCGTTTCGGTGCCGGCGATTTGCGAATGGCAGGTGGCACAACTGCGGGCTCCGGCGTAATGCGGCGCGGGACCGAGTAGGCGAAAGAACGCATTCCCCTGCGCGTCCGGAATGGTGGCAACCCGGCCAATGTTCGTGGGCCCGCCGGCCGGCGTCCAGACGGGATCGTTCAGGTCCAACTTCTGGAAAAACTGGTAGTAACCGGACGGCCCTTCCCAGGTGACCCTGATGCCGTTGGTGCTCGACGTGGCACTCGTCAGAACGGGCAGGCCGGGCATGCCCCCGGGCCGTGTGAAGTTCAAATGGGGAACGCCTTGCGCCCGGAGGGTCGAGCCCGGCAGGAGGCATCCCGCTGCAAGCAGGACCAACACGGTTAACCGGTTGACGCGCGTGGCTATTTGAGTGCGCATAGGCAACATGATTAACTTGTCCGCTCTTGTTCCCCGCTGACCCTGTTTGCCCGACCCGGTCGACACACCAGGTTGCTGCGGCAGAATTCTGAACATCCCGGCATCAGTGGAAGCGTGGAGCTGTTTGCGGGTTGAGGTTGAGAAGTCATACAACGGTTTGAGAATTACCAGAAGTGTAAACAAGCGCTTTCCCAATATGGGCCGAATCTTACCCTTGGTTGCCCGGCACGTGGCAAAAGAGATTTAGATTTCCGCGTCCTCCCAATTTTACCTCGCCTGCTTGGAGCGAATATTGGAGGTTTCTGCGCGCCGCTGGAACAGCGCGAACTGCTTATGCGAAATCGATCTTCGGTAACAACGACCGCCTCCCCCAAACGACCGCGCAAGCACGAAGAGGCTCAGGCACGGGTCATCTTGTTGGCACTGGGATTCTTCCTGCTCGGCATTGCCGCTACGATGCTCTACTTCCACGCCGGGCGCGATAAACGGGATGAACAACAGGTGGCCGGCGGACAAGCCTCGGGGCTGTCGGCCAAGACCGAAGCTGTGTTGCAGAAGCTCAACACACCCGTCCAGATCCGGTTTTATTCATTGCTCGACCGGGCGACGGTAGCCACCGCGGTTAAGGATTTCGCCGCACGGATGGATGATTTGTTGCAAGCGTACGGCGAGGCTGGACACGACAAGATTGAAATCGTTCGCGTCAATACGCTGACCGAAACCAATGCCGACGCCGCCAGCGACGACGGTCTCCGGCCTTTCAACCGGGACAAGGGTGAGCCGAGTTTTCTGGGCTTTGTTGTTTCCGGCAACGGACAAAAAGTGGTGCTGGCACAACTTTCGCCGGAGTGGGAAGCCGCCGTGCAATTTGACCTGACCCGCGCCATTGATGAAGTGAACCGGGCCCGACCACCGATTGTTGCTCCCGCGGCGACGAGAAGCACGCCTGAGGTCCTGTCGGAAGTGAAAGCGGCCATTCCCAATCTGGATGCCGTTTCGAGTAAACAAGGCGCCGAGATGCTGCGGGCGGCGGCCTTGCGGGAATTCGCCGGTGCCGCCAACCAATTGCAGGCGAAGGTCAAGGAAGCTCAAGAACGGCTGGCTGCGGCACAGAACAGCGATTCGGCGGAGGAACAACAGGCGGCCATGAAAAACCTGCAACAAGTTCAGGCTGAGCAGGCAGAAAAAGTGAAAGAAATCGCCGCCCGGCTGCAGGAGCAAATCGCCGCGCTGCAACAGATCAAAGGGCAATGACGCATGGTCTTGTCGCCGGTCGCCGGCTCGTAGTTCAGCGAATCAAATTCCTTTTCCACAAACGGTGAGTGGTGGTTTTCGTCTCCGCGATCCACGCGTTGAGCGAACCCAATGATGGCTTTTGGAACGGCTCGTTCGCGCGCTGATGTCCGTCGCCTTGCCTCTTACTCCGAGTTTACCGGGTGCATCGGTTTTGACTCTTAAGTGAACGTGTCAAGGCCGGGTTCCTGCGTCGCATGACGACGTTCATTTGGCGATTTGTCTGGCAGACAAAAAACCCTCCCCGAGACGGGGAGGGTTGACGGAATCCGATCAGCTCTTCGATTTTGGCATCACGGCGTGTGAATGACGCGGAAGAACATCTTCGCATCGTTCCGGGTGGGAACGACGTAGCTGATGCTGCCGCCCGTGCCGGGAATGTTCGTGCTGATGTTCTGCCAGTTGCCGCTCAGCTCGGAGATTCCCTGGATTTGGTAGCTGGTGCCCACCTGAGTGTTGAACGCGACTTCGGCCGCCGTATAGATGGCGATCGAATCGGTCGCGCCATTGACGATGTTGTTACCGTCGAAATAGATCACGCCACTGTTGTCCACCGTGAAGGTGGCGGTGGGAGCGAGACCCAGGGCATACATCATCCAGTTTGGCACGCCGGCAGTATTGTTGATTGCGTTCGGCGCGGCCGCCGGGTTGTTGATACTGCCGAAGTAACCAGTCTGCCAGGAGTCGGGCAGGCTGTCGTTGTTGGCGTCGTCGGTGAGGTTGGCGATCGATGCCTTGAGCAGGCCGACGGTATACGCGGTATTATGAATGCCCATACTCTTGTCTTCCGTCACGAAGGCGTAGTTGTAGGCAGCTTCCATTTGAGCCGGCGTCCACGTTTTGGCGGTTAACGGAGTCTTCACGAGGCCGTCCACCACGCCGCTGGAGTTGGGAAGCAGCGTGGACAGTTTGTCCAGCAGGTGTTTGACCTCCGTCTGCACACCTTCGACTACACCGTCGCCGTTGTAATCCTTGAGCGCGATGTCAAATGACGTGACCGAGGTGCCGTGGCACTGCTGACAGGCGCCCACCAGATCCTCGTCAACCGAATCCGTCTCCCAAGCCGGTTTGAATGTGTGACCGCCGGCAAACGTAAAGGCCGGGTCGGTGGAGGGAATGTTCTGCATGTGACAGGTCACACACGTGTTGGTGACGGCGGTGCCGTGGGCTGAACTGGGGATGTCCAGATCATAGGTATAGCCATTGACACCCATCAACATGTCGCCTTGCGGACCGTGGTGCGGGCCGTAGTGACTCGAAGCATTGTTGGGATCGCTGGCGTACGTCTTGGCGTCCACGCGCGCGCGGTGGCATTGCATGCAGAGCAGTCCCTCACCCGCGTTGGTGACCACGGTGCCTTCCTCGAGCGTGACGCTGGTCATGGCCCGGATCATGTGCGGGTTGTTGGCTGGTGTGGTTTCGCCGTGCGGTTCGTGGCACGTCTGGCAGTTGATCGGCATATAGGCGGTATCAATATTGTTGGTGATGCCGTCCATTCGTTGGAGAAAACCGATGCTGGAATGGCAGCCGACGCACGCTTCGCGGCCCGGGCCGGTGGGGTAGGTCGGGGCGATCGCATGACCGGAGTTGAGCCACTCGGTGCCGAAGGGATGATGGTCCGCAGCGTCATGGCATTGGTTACAGGTCCCCGTGGTGAGGCTGACGGTGATCGCTGCCTTCGCGGCGGCGCTACCTGGATTGTTCAATTCGGCGATCGCGTGCTGGCTGCCCGCCCCGTGGCAGCTCTCACATTGAACGTTGGCGAGGTTTGCGACGGCAGGATAATTCGTTTGCATGCTCGCCCAGTTGCCGTCCATCAAGGTTGCGGGCGGCGTCCAGCCGTACTGTGCCGCCAAATCGTCGAAACCGCCATTGACCGCTGCGGGGTTCGTGTTGTAGCCGGTGGTATGGCATTGGTTGCACGAATCTCTCAGTGGGCCGGCATGGCCATCGATCTGGTCGGCGAAGATCTGATGGTGCAGGGTTTGCGACCACGGCTCATATTTGTCCGGCGCAATAACTCCGCCGCTGTGGCAGAGGGCGCAGGTTTGAACCCCCATGTAAGTGGCAGCGGTGATGGTCTGGGAAACATTGGTTGTACCCACACCGTCAGCGGTGATGGTGGCGGTCACTTTGTATTGACCCACCAAGTCCGGTCGGAGTAACGCGCGTCCGGCCACTTGGGAGACCAAAGCGCTCGACGGTTCAGAGATGGGGACGTTGGTTCCCAAAGGACTGGCGCTCAAGACCGCCAATGAATTGGTCGGTTTGGCATCCAACGACCAGGCGACGCTGGTGATGTTCGAACTGGGTATGGCCAGGTTCACCTCAGCTTCCAAATAAACTGCCACGCCGATTCCCACGGTGGAGAGTCCTCCTGAAAGTTCCGTGCTGGCTGGCAGGCTGTACCTCTTTAGGTCGACCGAGGTCAACGGACGCAGCACCAGCTGTCCGTTCAACGCAGTTGCCGCCTGTGTCGAGGTGGTGAGTACGCCTCCGGCAGCCAGCAACGCAATCGCCAGCAACTTTCTTGGCGTCCATTTATTCAATCTGCTCTTTTTCATATTTATGTTCCTGCTCGTTCACGTTTTCCGTCATGTGTAGCCAGTTAACGCCGCAAATCAGGTCTTCGAAAATCCGCATGTTGTTCAAGGCCGATCATAATTTGTGTTTGCTTTGGCAAGAACGAGCGATGGGGCGGATAAGGAACATTTATTCTCAGCACGCAGACTGTCTGCCGGGGCCGGGAAGTTTGGATGAGATTGGAAAGACCTGCGCCTGGTCAAACGGCCGCAATCACGGTGGCAAACGGAGACAATGCAAAGTGTATCTGCTTCGCGACACGCGTGATGCGTCGGCCACGTATTTCCACAATCAAGCGCGGGAAACTGAATTCTTCGGGTCGGGTCGGTCGTTACGTAGGGAGTCGATCACCAAGCTGGCGTGGGACACCAATGAATGGGTTCATGTCTTGACGCCTAGTTTCGCCGATGCCGAATTCGGTTGGGAGAACAGGTGAGTTCGTGCGGCCCAGCCGAGAGGTGTGGATTTGTAGAAATGAAATCCCCTCCTCATGAAACACGAGGAGGGGTGACGAGAACACGCGACTCAATGGCAGGCACTTTTATGGCGTGTGGATCACACGATAGAACTGCTGCGCATTCGATCGCGTCGGCGTTACGTAACTGATGGACTCGCCGGTCCCCGGTATTGGAGTTCCCACGTTTTGCCAGCCGCCACCGAGGGAAGAGACGGCTTGGATTTGATACGTCGTTCCCGCTTGTGTATCGAAGGCTATTTCGGCCGCGGTGTAGACGTGAATTGTGTTCGTATCGCCACCGACGGCATCGGCATTGGCCCAGATAACACCGTCTGGAACCGCCACGCCGGCCACCAACGGGTTGAGTCCGAGTGACCACTTCAACCAGTTCGGGACGCCGTCGCCGGCCGGGGTGGCATTGGGCGACGCGTTGGCCGCCGTCGTCGAGCCGAAGTATTGGACCTGCCATGCGTCGGGCAGACCATCTTCATTGCCGTCACCCGTCAGATCCGCGATGGAGGCCTTGAGCAGGCCGACCGCGTATGCTGTGTTGTGAACTCCCTTGCTCAAGTCATTTCTGACAAACTGGAAGTTGTATCCGGCTTCGAGGAATTGGGTCGGCCAGTTCGTCTTTGGCGAGACGTTGGATTTGACTAGACCGTCTGCGATGTAATTTCCACTCGCCTGGTAGGTCGATGACGGCAGCATGGTGGAGAGCCGGTCGAGCAAGTGTTGGACTTCAGTTTGGACGCCTTCAATGATGCCGTCGCCGTTGTAATCCACTTTCACCATGTCGAACGAGTCAATGGGTCCATGGCATTGGACACAGACGTTCACCAGATCAACCGTGTTGGTCACGCCTCCCGAGACGGTCTGGTAACTCATGTTCCAAGTGTGGCCGCCGGCCTTGGTGAACCCAGCATCCGTCGAGGCCACCGACTGCATGTGACAACCGACGCACGTATTGGTCACCGAATTGCGATGGGCGGAACTCGGAATGTTCTTGCCGTAGGTCCAGCCATTGACGCCTTCAAGCATGTCCGACGCAGGATTGTCATGCGGTCCGAAGCTCGTTCCGCCCGCCCAGGTTTGCAGTCCGACTGGGTATTTGATGATGCTGTTTTCCGCGGGACCGTTGCGGCTGCGATGGCAGTTCATGCACAGGGCTCCGCTGCCGGCGTTCGTCACCACGGTGACGTCGTCTGCCAGGGTGACCACCGGCGAGGTCCGGAGTTGATGCGGTTTGGACGCATCATGCGGATCGTGACATGTGGCACAGGTGATCGAAGTGTAGGTCGTGTCGGCGCCAACGATCGAGTACGGCTCATTCGTGTCCAATGAATCGGCGTAATCTGCAAAGCCGCCACCGGTATGACAGCGGGCGCAGGCGGCACGGTTGGCACCTCCGGTTGGGGTGCGCGTGGGCCGGGCGTGGATTGAGTTGTTCCATTCTGCGCTTCGGAAATGGTTTGGCGTACTGTCATGACATTGAGCGCAATTTCCCGCATCAAACGTCACCGAAATGGCGGCCTTTGCTTCGGGGCTTTGCGGATGCAGGAGTTCACCCAAGGCATGCTCGCTGCCCGCGCCGTGACAATTCTCGCACTGGATGTTCGCGAGATTGGCAACGTGCGGATAGTTGGTCACCATGCTGGCCCAGTTACCGTTGGTCAAAACCGTGGGGAAGGTCCAGCCGTCTCGTGCGGCGATATCATCAAACCCACCGTTGACCGCGTTCGTGTTGGTATCGTAACCGACGGTATGACACGAGATGCAATTCGGCCCGTAATGGCTGCTCTCCAACCCGTCAATCGCCCGGGCGAAGAACGAGGCGTGCGGCGTCTGCGACCAGGTGCCGAATTTGTCCGGCGCGATGACGCCGCCGCTGTGGCAAAGGGCACAGGTTGCAACTCCCATATAGGTGCCGGCCGTGATGTTTTGCGTCAGGTTTGTGCTGCCGCTGGTGGCGGTTTGGATAGTGACTGAAACGGTGTAGAGCCCGGTGAGGTCAGGGCGTAGCATTGCCCGCCCATTCGGTCCGGCAATCTTGTACACCGCGGCGCCGGATTGGTTGATGCGATCGGCCATCCGGTAGGTGGGCACGTTGGCGCCCAATGGACTGGGGTCCAAAGTCGCCGCGGACAGCGAGGGCTTGGCGGTGAGGGTCCAGGTGACATTGGTAATGTCGGAATCGGATATCGCGTTGTTTACCAATGCGTCCAAATAGGCCGGCTGGCCTTTGCCAATAGTAGACAACCCGCTTGCTCCTTCAGCGTTCGTCAGCGAGTAGTCCTTGATTTCTTGGGGAGTCAGTGGCCGCAGAAGAACCTGACCTTGCAGGGCGGGTACGGCTGCTGGTGCCACGGTTGAAGCGCCTGCCACCACGAATAGCACGGCTGCCATGATGCAGACTGGCGCCCGATGGATCGGACGTGTGTGTTTCATATTAAGCTCCAAGTCGTTGATCGTTTACGGTCATGCAAGAGTAGATAGAGCTTACCTTTTGGTTTTCGTAAATTCTCCTATTGGCGAACGCAGATCAAAAATTGGCCGGCCAAATCAACGTCGTAATACCCAAAAAAACGCAGGACGAGTTCTCCGATAAATGCAAACGAGAGAAAGGCTGACCGGCGCGACCGACATCGCCGAATGGTTACCCCGTCGTTAATTGCTGATCTCGTTCGTGCTGTCCGATTTGACCGGAACTTAATTCTAAGATCTGGCGGCTTCCCGCGATCTGAAGGGGCGACAGCGCCCGACGCCGGTTCGCCTTCGATGCTGCGCGCAAATTCGCTTCACTTACGATATCCTCGATGAGCTCGGTTTCCGCCTCCGAAAACGAGTACCGAACGAATCGTTCAGAACGATGATTACGATCTACCTCGCGTCGGTCTCCGCTGCAGTGCCGCCGACGGCCGACCAACCTTTCGATGAGCCAGGCAAGGACGTGACTGCTTCCGGTGATCTCTGATTGGAATTCGGAACGTGAATAAATGTGGCAGGTCCCGTAAGGGACATTGGTGGAATGCTGCACCAGTTGGTTTCCGCGAAAACCCACGGCGCGTTTTCTGTCACGGAATGCAAGTGCGGCGTCGATTCGTGAGCAAAGCCCAACACGGGCTCTCGAATACGACAAAGCCCTTCCCAGATGCGGGAAGGGCTTTGTGTTTCCAAATCGTTGAGTGATTTGTCGCCGCGATTTCAAATCGCGGGCTACCGGCATTGAAACGGGTTCAGGTGGCCTCGTCTTGCAATTCGCCTGCGGTGTCGTCAGTCACGCTCAACCCGGGTAGTGAACCCCATTCAGGATCCGTCTCAAAGAAGAAGCGTTCTTCCCCCAGCGCCGGTTTAAGATCATCAAGCCAGCAAGCATTCTCATTGTATCGAGCGAAGAATGGTCGATACGCCCAATCCGGGTTGCGGCCCTGCAACATGCGGAGAACGAAAACTTTTTCACCGGCGATCCGCGCCATGCCGTTGACTTCCACCTTGCCGGGAAGGCACGACATACTGGGGCCGCGAACGGTCCGTCCCAAGCCGCTGACATTGCGCGCTGCTTCGGCGTAAATCCGCCACGCGCGCGCGAGGGGCACACTGAAGTAATGCTGGGCTCCGGTGTTGCGGGCGATGAACATGTAGTACGGGATGATGCCCAACTGCACCTGGCGGTTCCACATGTACGACCAGGTGGCTGGATCGTCGTTGATGTGGGCCATCAATGGTGATTGCGAACGGAGGATCGCACCGGTTTCACGCAGTTTGGCGATCGCCATTTCAGCTGCTTCGGTTTGAAGTTCGTTCGGGTGGTTGACATGCATCATGATCGCAAGGTGTTTGCCGCGATCCACCACGGTCCGGAGCAGCGCCAACATGTCTTCCGCATCGGGATCCGTCAGGAATCGATACGGCCAGTAGCTGACCGCCTTGGTGCCAATCCGAATCGTTTGAATGTTGGGAAGGTCGGCGTCCAGCACGGCATTCAAATACGTTGCAAAGATGCGCGATTTCATGACCATCGGGTCGCCGCCGGTGAAGAGGACGTCAGTCACCTCGGGATGTTCGCGCAGATATTGGACGAGATGCTGGGCTTCCTTCATCGCGAATTTGAGTCCGTCCAACGCCACGAATTGCGGCCAGCGGAAACAAAAGGTGCAATAGGCGTGGCAGGTTTGTCCCTGGCTGGCGAAGAAGAGGACCGTTTGCGAATATTTGTGCTGCATCCCCTCAAGCGGGGTTCCGTCGGCCAGTTGAGGCACGTTGAGGCTTTTTTGGCCGGCTGGGTGGGGATTGAGTTGACGGCGGATCTCATTGGCCGTCTCCCGGATACGCGCCGGGTCTTCGGTGCGTACGGCGTCTGCCATGATGCTGAAATGGTCCGGTCTCAGCATTCCGGGCTGGGGAAACGTCAGATGGAAAATTGGATCCCGGGGATCATCCCAATTGATGAGATGGTCAACCACGTAGCGGTTGGATTTGAACGGAAGGACCTGGGAAACGACTTGCAGCTCAAAGAGTTGCTGCGCCGTCAACCGGCGTAACTGCGGCAAACGCACCATGTCCTGCCAGGTGTACGCCTGGTAGGATGGGCGAATGTTGTCGGTACGCACCGACAATGGGGTCGCTGATACTGGCATTACTGAGCCAATGTGTTTGCATTCGGTTCCTGCTGATCCCAGCAGGGCGTTACACATAGCCCAATTTTGCGGGTCGACCAAGCCAAAAACGCCTACTATCTATTTAGAATAATTCTAATTATTGACACCTTTTCATCCGTTGTTACGTTGCCGTTCGCCATGAGCGATTCCGCGAAAGCATTCCAAACCGACGAGCAGTTCAACCAACGGCTGCACACCAGCGGCTTTCGGTTCACGCCGCAGCGCCAGCACGTCTACAACGTACTGATGGAAACGCGGGATCATCCCACGGCGGATCAGGTGTTTATCCGGTCCCGTGAGGGGATGCCGGAAATCTCCATGGCCACCGTTTACAACTGTCTTGATGCGCTGGTGAAAAGTGGTCTGGTGCGTCAGGTCAGTCTCGATCGCGCCGCGACGCGGTATTGCCCGAACATGACCGAGCACTGCCATTTTCATTGCACCGACTGTGGCAAGATTTTCGACATCGATCTGGATGACAAGCCGTCCGTGCCCGAAGCCAAGCTGCCGCGCGGTTTCAAACCCGAACAGATCGAAGTTTCCATGCGCGGCCATTGCCCGGACAAAGGTTGCTCTGGGCATTCCCGGAACTGAACCCATTTTTTTGACCATGAGCACTGCCACCGACACGATCGAAGGATTCGTCAAAAAGGAATACAAATACGGCTTCATTACTGACATTGAGGCCGATAGCGCGCCGCCCGGTTTGAACGAGGAGATTGTCCGCTTCATCTCCGCGAAAAAGCAGGAGCCGGAGTGGTTGCTGGAATGGCGTCTCAAGGCATACCGCCATTGGCTGACCATGAAGGAGCCGCGTTGGCCACACGTGCAGTATCCGCCGATCAATTATCAGGACATTGTTTATTACTCGGCGCCGAAAAGTCCGAAAGACGCGCCAAGGAGCCTCGATGAAGTTGATCCGAAACTGCTCGAAACGTACGAGAAGCTCGGCATTCCGCTTCGCGAACGCGAACGTCTGGCCGGCGTGGCGGTGGACGCAGTATTTGATAGCGTGTCTGTCGGTACGACGTTCAAAGAAACTCTCGCAGAAAAGGGCATCATCTTTTGTTCGATCTCCGAAGCCGTTCGCGAGCATCCCGATCTGGTAAAGAAGTACCTCGGCACGGTCGTGCCGTACACGGACAACTTTTTCGCCGCGCTGAATTCCGCGGTGTTCACGGATGGATCGTTCTGCTTCATCCCAAAAGGTGTGCGTTGTCCGATGGAGCTTTCGACCTATTTCCGGATCAACGCCGCGAAATCGGGTCAGTTCGAACGGACATTGATTGTCGCCGAAGAAGGTTCGCACGTGAGCTATCTCGAGGGTTGCACGGCCCCGATGCGCGACGAGAACCAATTGCACGCGGCGGTGGTCGAACTGGTCGCGTTGGAAAAGGCCGAGATCAAATACTCGACCGTGCAGAACTGGTATCCCGGCGACGAAAACGGCGTTGGCGGCATCTACAATTTCGTAACCAAACGTGGTCTCTGCAAAGGCGCGAACTCCAAGATCTCGTGGACGCAGGTCGAGACCGGTTCGGCCATCACGTGGAAATACCCGAGCTGTGTGTTGCTGGGCGACAATGCCGTCGGCGAATTCTATTCCGTCGCCCTGGCGAATCTGAAGCAACAGGCCGACACCGGCACCAAGATGATTCACATCGGCAAGAACACCCGCAGCACGATCGTCTCGAAAGGCATTTCGGCCGGTCGAGGTCAGAACAGCTATCGCGGTCTGGTTGAAGTGCGGAAGAGTGCGATCGATGCGCGCAATTACACACAGTGTGATTCGCTGTTGATTGGCGACCGTTGCGGCGCGCACACGTTTCCTTACATCGACGTTCGCAATACCAGCGCAAGCGTCGAGCACGAGGCCACGACTTCAAAGATCGGTGAAGACCAGATCTTTTATTGCAACCAGCGCGGCATCTCGACGCAGGACGCGGTGAACATGATCGTCAACGGCTTCTGCAAGGAAGTGTTCAAGGAGCTGCCGATGGAGTTCGCCGTGGAAGCCCAGAAACTTCTCGGCGTGAGCCTGGAAGGCAGCGTCGGTTGACGAAGCAACTGTTTGAAGACGGTTTTGAATTCGCGCCAATTGGCGAAATTCGCGTAAAAGCTTTTTGAATCAGAAATAGAAAATTGAAATGAGCAAACCACTCCTGGAAATCAAGAATCTGCACGCCGGTGTTGAAGGCCGGAAGATCCTGAACGGCTTGTCGCTGGAAATGAACGCGGGCGAAGTACACGCGATCATGGGCCCGAACGGTAGCGGCAAAAGCACGCTCGCTTCCATCCTCGCCGGCCGCGAGGATTATGAAATCACCGATGGCCAGGTCATTTATCAGGGCGAAGACCTGTTGGAAATGGCGCCCGAAGAACGCGCCCACAAAGGTGTGTTTCTGGCGTTCCAATATCCGATCGAAATCCCGGGTGTGAACAGCACTTACTTCCTCAAGGCCGCGCTCAACGAAAAGCGCAAGGCGAACGGCCAGCCGGAGCTGGATGCCATGGAATTCCTGACGCTCGTGAAGGAAAAAATGAAAGTCGTCGAATTGCCGGAAGATTTTCTCAAACGCCCGGTCAACGCTGGATTCTCGGGCGGTGAAAAAAAGCGCAACGAGATTTTCCAGATGGCGGTGCTCGAACCGACGCTCGCGATCCTCGACGAAACCGATTCCGGTCTCGACATCGACGCGCTGCGGATCGTCGCCGAAGGTGTGAATCGCTTGAAAACGGCGAACAACGCGCAACTCGTCATCACCCATTACCAGCGGTTGTTGAATTACATTGTGCCCGACCAGGTGCACGTGTTGTCGAACGGCCGGATCATCAAGACCGGCGGCAAGGAACTCGCGCTGGAGTTGGAAGAAAAGGGCTACGACTGGATCACCAAAGGCGACGCTGTCGCCGCCTAAATGGGGCCTCAAGCCATGACCACCACCATGCCAGAAGTTATTTCTGATACGGATCCGCGGCTCACCTCGTTCGATCGATTTGAACGCGACGCTGCGCAACCCAAGTGGCTGCTAAACATTCGCAAGTCCGGGCTCGCGCGCTTTTCGGAGAATGGATTTCCGACGCTGCTCGATGAGGACTGGCGGTTCACCAACGTGAAGCCGATTGTCGAACTGCCGTTCAAGCCGGTTACCAGTTTGCCGGTTCAGCTGCCAGCGGCGGCCGATCTGGTGAAATTCCATTTTCTCAAAACCAGCGAAACGTTGCTCGTGTTTGTCGACGGTCATTTCGCGCCGGGTTTGTCGCGGCTGCCAGCCGCGCAAAAAGGCGTGCTCATCACGAATTTGAAAGACGCGATCACCAAGGTGCCCGAGTTGATTGAGGAGAAGCTGTCGAAGCTCTCAACTGTCGACGCGAATGGGTTCACCGGCCTGAACACCGCTTACTTTGAGGACGGTGTTTTCGTTCACGTGGCGGCCGGGCAGTCGGTTGATCAGCCGGTTCATGCGCTCTTCATTTCCACCGGCAGGGAAACGGGTGCGACCTCGCATCCGCGAAACCTGATCATTGTCGACGCATCGGCTCAGCTCACATATTTGGAAAACTTCGTCAGCCTCGGAAATGCGGCGACCTTTTCCAACGCGGTGAGTGAATTTTTCCTTGGTGACAACGCGAGTGTGGAGCACCTGAAATTTCAGGAGCAGGACGAGAACGCGTTCCACATTGCCGGTTTGTATTCGGACATTGGACGCGATGCGCGATTCTGGTCGCACTCACTGGCGTTGGGTTCGGCATTGTCGCGCAACAACATTCGCGCCCGACTCAATGGTCCCGGATTGCAGGCCGTGTTGAACGGTCTTTACCTCACGCACCATAAACAGGTCGCCGATCACCACATGTTCGTTGAGCACGCGGCGCCGCATTGCGAAAGCCACGAATATTTCAACGGCATTCTCGATGACGAATCGCGCGGCGTGTTTCACGGCCGGATCTTTGTTCATCGCGTCGCGC
The DNA here is from genome assembly GCA_016124235.1 of bacterium. GTDB lineage: Bacteria > Verrucomicrobiota > Verrucomicrobiia > Limisphaerales > RI-55 > RI-55. Next base: position 36,303 of record WGOC01000018.1, read on the forward strand.
AAAAAACAGACGCCAAGCAGACGAACAAGAATCTGCTTTTGTCCGACGACGCGAAGGCCAACACCAAGCCGCAGCTCGAAATCTACGCCGATGACGTGAAGTGCACGCACGGCGCGACGGTTGGGCAAATGGATGAGAAGGCGATTTTTTATCTGCGCGCTCGTGGGTTGCCTTTGGAAATCGCGCGCCGGATGTTGATGCACGCGTTTGCGGGTGAAATCATTGATCGCGTCCAGCACAACGTCATTCGCGAGGAACTCGACCAAATTGTCTGGGACCGCCTCGAAGAAAAACTGGCAACGACTTAATTCGGTAGGGCGAGGCTCCTGCCGAGCCCAAACTTGGAGAGGGCTCCGCAGGAGCGTCGCCCTACCGTTGGCAACAATGTTCGATGATCTGACAGATCTTTATCAGCAGGTGATTCTGGATCACAGCAAGAGTCCACGGAACTTTCGTGTGCTGCCGGATGCCAATCGCCACGCGCAGGGCCAAAATCCGATCTGTGGCGACAACATCACGTTATTCCTGAAGATGGATGGCGATCGGGTGGCGGAAGCCACGTTTCAAGGTTCCGGTTGCGCAATCTCAAAAGCGTCGTCGTCGATCCTGACGGAAACGTTGAAAGGAAAAACGAAAGCCGAGGTGAGGGAGCTTTTTGAAAAAGTTCGCGCGATGGTGACGACCGGCAAAACACCTGAAGGCGATCTCGGCAAGCTAGCTGTTTTCACCGGTGTTCACAAATTCCCAGCCCGCGTGAAATGCGCGATCCTTCCCTGGCACGCCGCGATGGCGGCCATTGAGGGCAAGGACGAAACAGTGACGACAGAATAGAGTAGGACAGGCATCCTGCCTGGCATTTGAATTATGACTGCAACAGACACAGTTCAACTTTCCCGCGACGTCGAGGCGTCGATCGTGCCCGTCGGCACAAAGGTCACACTTTCTCAGGGCGAGGAAGCCCGGATCACGCAGGAACTCGGCGGCAGCTACACCGTGATTGTGAACGGCAACATGTTTCGCATTGATGGCAAGGACGCCGACGCGTTGGGCAAGGAGGCCAAAGCGACAAGCATCCGCGCCGGCACGGACAAACCCGCCACGGCCGAGGAAGTTGAAAAACACATCTGGGAACAGATGCGCACGGTTTTCGATCCGGAAATTCCGGTGAACATCGTGGACCTCGGACTGATTTACGATTGCGTCGTCGAGCCGATTCCGGACGGCGATTATCGCGCCAAGGTAAAGATGACATTGACCGCGCCGGGCTGCGGCATGGGACCGGTCCTGCAGCAGGACGTCCAAAACAAACTGCTTTGCATTGAGGAAATCGACGAAGCGGAGGTCGAGCTCGTGTGGGATCCGCCATGGAATCAAAACATGATGACCGAGGCGGCCAAACTGCAACTGGGAATGATGTAGCAGCCACCGACGTAACACAGAATAAACACAGATAAAGCCGGGTCGACAAATCCGTGTTCCATCTGTGTTTGATCTGTGGCTCAAAAAATGGAAGCACTTGAAACCATCGACTGGACGAAGCTGCGGGCGGATTTTCCGATTCTCGACCAGCAGGTTCATGGCAACCCGTTGATCTACTTCGACAGTGCCGCGTCGTCGCAAAAGCCAAGGCAGGTCATCGATGCCATCGTGCGCTATTACGAGCACGACCACGCAAACGTCCATCGCGGCATTCATGAACTCAGCAATCGCGCCACGGCAGCTTACGAAGGCGCCCGCGAACGCACCGCGAAATTCATCAACGCGCCCAGCGCCGACGAAATCATTTTCACGCGCGGCACCAGCGAATCGATCAACCTGGTGGCCTCCAGTTGGGGCACGGCGAATCTCGAGCCCGGCGATCAGATTTTGCTCACCGAGATGGAGCACCACAGCAACATGGTGCCGTGGCGGTTGATCGCGGAAAAGACTGGTGCCGAAGTGCGCTATCTTCCCGTGACCGGTGACGAAGGGCTGCTCGACCTGGATCGGCTCGACGAGTTTCTCACACCAAAGGTGAAACTGTTCAGCATGGTCCACATTTCGAACAGCCTGGGGACGATCAATCCGGTCAAGGAATTGTGCGCGCGCGCGCGCGAACTGGGCGTCGTCACGCTCGTGGATGGCGCTCAAAGCGCCGGGCACATGCCGGTGGACGTTCAGGATATCGGTTGCGATTTTTATGCATTTTCCGGTCACAAGATTTGTGGTCCGACGGGCATCGGTGCGTTGTGGGGACGCATGGAATTGCTCGACAAGATGCCGCCGTATCAAGGTGGCGGAGAAATGATCAACGACGTCAGTTTCGAGCAGATTTCGTTCAAACATCCACCGCACAAATTCGAGGCCGGCACGCCGAACATGGCGGGCGCAATTGGTCTGGCGGCGGCGATGGATTACCTCGACGCGATTGGGCGCGACGCGATTTTTGAGCACGACCAGGAACTCGCGGAATACGCCTATCAACAACTCGCCGAACTCGAGGGTATCCGTTTGTTTGGACCGAGCACAAATCGCGGAGGTCTGGTCGCCTTTGCGCTGGGCGACGTGCACGCGCATGATCTGGTCACGCTGGCTGATCAGAAGGGCATCGCATTGCGCGGTGGTCATCATTGCACGCAGCCGCTGATGAAGAAACTCGGCGTCACGTCGACGTCGCGCGCGAGCTTCTACTTTTATAACACCAAAGCCGAAGTCGATCGATTCATCGAGGTGCTGCGAGGAATCCAGAAGTTCTTTTCCTAGCCACGGGCGAATGCTTTACGCGAATTTCACAAATTGGCGCTAATTCGCGGCATTAGTGTAAAATGCCTTTATGATGACAACAGAGATTTCAACGGAGTCACCCATGCGGGATGTGCTGGAAGTGTTTCCCGGTGCGCAGCGGGCATTGTTTCGCAAATACCATATTGGCGGTTGCAGCAGCTGCGGTTTCTCGCCGGATGAAACGCTGGCCGCATTGTGCGCGCGCAATGGCGGATTGAACGCCGATGACGTGCTCAAGGAACTTCACGCCAGTCACGAAGAAGACGCGAAGATCCTGGTCGAGCCGAAGGACCTCAAAGCGATGCGAGAGGCCGATCCGGATTTGCGATTGCTCGACGTGCGGTCGCGGGAGGAATTCGAGGCGGTGCATATCGCGGGATCGCAGTTGATGTCGCAACCGGTGGTGCAGCAGATTATGGCCGATGGATCGAACGACCGGCCGCTGGTCATCATCGATCATCAGGGCAAGACCTGTCTCGATGCGGCGGCGTATTTCATCGGGCACGGTTTGAAAAATGTCCGCGCCCTTCGCGGCGGTCTGGACGCTTGGTCGCAGGTAGTCGATCCCGGCGTAAGGCGATACAAGCTGGGTTGAAGCAACCACGAATGGATACCAATCGACACGAATGTCGAAGTGGTAGGGCAAAGCTCCGCTGAGCTTTTAGTAAATGGAACCGAACGTAATACGGCGGAGACGAGTATGGCTTGGAGCAGTGCTGATCTCGGTCGTCTTCGGCGTCATTGTGTTGTGGATATTCGTGAAGATGAATCCACTGATCTTCAACGAGTCGTTTGTTGAGCACGCCCATTGTATTGTGGCGGCTCAGTCTGTGTTGCGGATCTATGCCGATGAACATGGTGGTCGCTTTCCGGAAAGTACGAATGGTTTTGGTGATGCCCTGTTGCCTCTTTCCGAAGACGCCGGCTACGCCTTTACCGGTCCGATGTTCGACGACAGCGAATTTGTCACGGCGCGACACGACGGCCGCACCGTGGATGAAAGCAAGCTTGGGAGGATTTACATGCAGGGACTAAGTGAACATTCAAATCCCGCGATTGCACTCTTGTTTGATCGAGTCGCGACGCCTGGCGGGGATCATTGCCATTTGTTCAATCGCCTGTTCGCGCCGTATGGGCGGGAAGTGCTTGAGCTTGGCGATGGAAAGCTTTTTGTAAGGGACACGGATTGGTACGCTTATGCCACCAATCAAGTCGCATTGTTGGTCGCCCAGGGCATTAATCGCAAGACTGCTCAAAGCTATTACGAAATGACGGGGCTGAAATTTGAAGAGTGAAGAATTGGGCTCAGCGGGAGCCTCGCCTTACCATCTTATCGAAACAAATTGAATTAGCGTTTATTCGTGTCCATTCGTGGTTAAGCTATTCTGACAATGAACTCGGATCTTGAAACGAAAATCAAAGCGGCGATGGCCAATCCGCAGAACCTGGGCGAGATGCCGGACGCGGACGCCATTGGGACGGTCGGCAATTCCGATTGCGGCGAGATGCTCCGCATGTGGGTGAAATACAAGGAGGAGAACGGCCGCAAGGTGATCGACAAGGCGACGTTCCAGTCGTTCGGCTGCGAAACGGCGATCGCCGTGGCCAGTCTCGCGACTGAGTTGATCCGGGGCAAGACGGCCGATGAGGCGCTTGCGCTCAAGCCCGAACAATTGTCCGGCGAACTGGGACCGCTGCCGCCGATGAAGATTCATTGCGCCGAACTGGTGCAAGGGGCATTGCGCTCCACGCTGGCGCCGGAAAGATGTGAGGAGAACAAGGCTACATCAACGCCGGCCGCCGCTCAACAGGTTCCCAGCTTGATGGACAAGATGGGCTCGGGTGAACGTTCCGTCGGCGGGAAAAAGATCACGTTCATCAACTGAAGAATGCGCCGGTCGTGGCGGCGATTCGCGGCGCCCCACAGGAATCTATTCCGTCCGTTTGATCCGGAAGAATTTGGCGGGCACGTTGGGGTCGATCGTGATCTCAGTCTGGCCGGATTGATTGGTTGTGGTGGATTGCCAACCCGCGGGGGCGACGTCGGAGCTTTCCTGGATTGAGTAGGTCGCGTTGGGCTCGGTTTCATCCCACTTCAAAGTCAATTTACCGTCGTTGCTCGTGTCGCCACGGAGTGCGATCAGGTTGCTAAGATCGTATTGCCGCACTTCGCCAAATTGCGTGACCATCTGCAGCGCGCGACTATCTGGAGTGAAGCGAAGCATCGACGGGGATGCCGTGAGGTCGCTGATTTGTGCCAGCGTGCTGCCGGTGCGCGGATCCACAATCAGGGTCAGCGGCTGGTTGACACTGATGATTCTGCTGAACGCGAGAAATCGATTATCGGACGACCAGGCGCTTGTGAGTGATTGAGACATGTACCCTCTGTAGGTGCGATTCGTCCGTCCTGAGTCGACGTCAATCTGCAGGCCGATCACTCCGGAAGGAGCGGGTTCCAAAAAGAACACCTCTGATCCGTCCGGAGAGAATACCAGACCACCGTAGATACCTGAAGGGTTGGTGGGAATCGAACTGACGAGACTTCCACCGCTCACATTGTAAATGTCGAACCGGGTAGGGTAGAAAAGCGCCACGCGATCGCCGGATGGGCCGACGCCCGCAAAACCCACCGAGACTCCGCGGCTGGTCGAGCCTCCAAACTGGGGACCCTCGTTGCCGGTGGTCAGATCCACGATCCCTGCGAACGAGCCGTCGAAGGTACGCACATATATGTTGGTTCCGTGATCAGTGAAGGCGAGAGAGGCATTATGGTAGGGATAGGTTCCCAACAAGGAGCCGGTGGCGAGGCTGTAACGCCGTATTTCGGTGGACTCAATCAAAGCCGGGTCGAACACAAAGTCCGAGACAAGGAACTCGTTCGCTGTTGGATTTGGTCGCACAATGCTTCGGTACACGCGGCCCGACAAGGGGCTGGCGAAATAGAAATCCTGAGTTTCACTGGTGACGTCCCAGGTGCGGATGCTGCCATCCTGGTACGCGCAAATGAGTTTGGAAGAATCGCTGGAAAGAACTCCGTAAGCGCTCAGAGTGAAATCACGTGAGTTCACAATCCCCGTGGCCGCGTCAAGCACGGTGATTTGATCCCAATCAATTCCCATGAGCAGGCTCTTCCCGTCGGACGAAAATTTGATAAGGTCCAGGCCGGCACCAACTTCAGAGTTCCAAAGGAGGTCGCCAGAATCCAGATCCACGTCACTGATCGCCGCCGGTGCATTCGTTGTCTGAGGCAGCAGTAAGATAGCGTTACGGCCATCCTGACTGAGGTCGACAATCTGTCCTCCAACTGCGTGTGGAATGGTTGATTTCGTGCCGGCGGGCAGCTCGATTTTTTGGTCGGCGAAGAACAGGGCGCTTCCGTCGGGTGCGAGAAAGCACGGTTGAAGGTAGGGAATTCCACCCTGCCAGATGATTGAACCAGTGCTGACGTCGTAAACAACAACGCTGTAATAGCCAAAGGTCGCGGCCAGCGTGGAACCGTCCGCAGACACCACTACGGCCCCCGGGTCTCCGTGGCCGGTGGCGAGCGTTCGAATCAATGTGAGATCGGATTTTTTGCGAAGATCAATCTGGCCCGTGGTGCTGGATGGGACGGCGATGAGATTCATATCGCGAGCCAGGGCAAGTCTTCGAGGTTCGTAACCCGGCTGGACCTCAACTTCATGGGTCATGGTCGCGGTGGCGACGTCCCATTGACGGAGATCGCCGGTTTGTAGTGTGAACAGCGTCTTCCCATCGGCGGAGATCGCCATGCCGGGGATCACGTTGCCGCCCAGCGGAAACGTTTTGGTGATCTCCTTGGTGGCCAGATTTCGGAAGTGAACTCCGTGAACCGAGATAGCGACGATTCCGTCGCCAGTTGGCAGCCAGTCGGCGGCACGCAACGAGCCCGGCCAAAAATGCGTGCTGGTCGGCGGGCCCAATTCCACCTGCGCAAATGCGTTGGTGAAGGTTTCGGTTATTACAATCCCCGCGATTGCGGCTGTTTTGACAAGGAAGCGGCTCCAATTTCTCCGATTCATATAATCCATTGTCGGAACCTGCGAAAATCTTACACCTTACTTTTGATTTTGAATCCTGAGCAATAACCGGACAAGGGACGAAGTCGGCAACAATGTAACGATCGTTCACGCGGGCAAGAGGGGCCACGCAGCTTCCGGTTCCCAAATGAATTTATTC
>WGOC01000002.1 GCA_016124235.1 bacterium
CAGGAGAACTGCCGGAGCGGCTGGGAATCCGGTGGGACGGTTGAATTGGACTTGGGGAGGAAAAAACCGACGACTAAAAATCCATCACTCCGGCACTTCGCCGACTTCAAATCCACCGGGAGTTTTCACACGGGCTCGCGCCTTGTTGGGCCTTTCCTAGCTTGCGCACTTCCTCCAGCGTCTTGTTTGTCTGCGTCAGCATTCCTGAATTGCCACTACTGCTGATTGCGAGATGCAATCCTGTAAGACCCTCGAAAGTGCCCTCGTATGCAAAGAGAAGATATTGGGTGTCGACGGTCATCGGAAAGCGACCGGAACTGTTCTCGTCATAAATCCCTACTTCCCGAGGCGGACTGCCCTTCAGAATCTCGTCAACACGCACCTTGTAGAAAGTGCCTTGTATGAAACCGTCCTTGTCCTTGACCTTCTTGCTGCTAATGACCTTGCCCACGAATACACACTTACTGTTAGTGAACTCTTCGTCGATTCCCAAGTGTCGTTTCCAATCTCGCGGCAGAGCGTCATCAGCTAGTGAGCTGATCGCCAAGAAACATATGAATACCAGCGAGCGCATTCGATTAGGCCCAACGATCAGCTCACCCACAGCCGCCGGAAGAAGGCGTCCGCTGCGAATCGGATGACTGAACTTCCGGTGAGAGTGGTAACTGAGAGGGCGGGCGGCTGTTGGGTGCAGCGTCTGGTTCGGCTCCCTTGACGTAACCTGTAATGCCGTCGATCCGAACGGCCATGCACTCTCCTCGAATGCTTGCGGTGTCAGAAACAAAAGCAAAACGAAGCCGCCTCTCCGCAACAGGCTCCAGTGTAAACTGACCGACCATATCAGTCGCCCAACCCTCAATGGTGAGCGAGCGAATACCCCAGAGAGCGAGATCAATCCGTGCGGTGTTCGCGCCTGAAGGCCACCGCTTGCTGGGCATATCCGGAAACGGTATGAGATCAGCCGTCAGATGAAGCACTGGCCCATCTCTGTGAAGCCTCACTCCATGCACGTCCATGCGGTCGAGCGCAGGAGCGGTCGAGTAGTAACCATGCACTACCTTCGGATTGGCTGTTAGGTCATACCACGGCATACGCGTGCTTATTCCGCCGAACAGTATTAATAACACACAGACTGTGCACGACGCCGTGCACGGGTGACCTTTCTAAGCACCTCTGTTTCCATTGGCTTATGAAAGCAGATCTTCGAATTTCTCTCAAGGATTATCGGGGTGCAGCAGCGTGAAGGTTTTGCTTCAACGGGTCCCTTTTGCCACTTCCCGCCAGTTCTGGGTGACCATGAACTGCCAACCGTGGCGATTTAGACAAGCAGGCGAGAAAGCAGACTTGAGCTTGGCGTCGGCACTCGTCATCTTCCGGCCCGTTACGGCTGCGCTCGTGGCGGAATTGGCAGACGCGCCAGACTTAGGATCTGGTTCCGTAAGGAGTGGAGGTTCAAGTCCTCTCGAGCGCACCACCTTTCTTCTCGCGGCATTGACCAGCCGCTCGAATACCTGACAGCTTCCTGACGGATCTTCACGAGTTTGGATATAACCTGCTTTCGCGGGATCATTCCGTTGCGCGCATCGCACCCCACCAACAAGTGCCTCGATCGGGCCCTCCGGTTTGGACGATGAATGCGGCGGACGTTGGTTACCGGTCGCCGTCGCGGATCACGCGTGCGTCGGCCCAATTGCCCAGGGCATCCTTGCTTTCGAATACCAGCATGAGACATTGAACGCCACTGAGGTCCACGTCGACGTCGATCGCGTTCGCTGGGTTCGTCATTTCCTCGCTGTCCCACAACAGTTTGTTGGCGAAGAAGTCCTCGTTGTAGACCCGGAACCTTCCTTTGCTTTTCGACGAGGCATCGAGCGCCACCCGGGCGCGAAAATGGTCCGCCTTTCCGTTGAGCTTGAACATGAACGCGCTCTTGCCCTGGCAACCCAGGCCCTTTTCGTAAACACGCTCGCCGATCTTGATCGGATCACCCGCAAAACTGGCATCGTAGCGGGGCGCGTTGTGCGCTTTCCAAATGTAGTAGAGGTCGCTCAGGTAGGTCGTTCCTTTGCGCGTAATGGTGTATTTTTCCAACGCCATCGGCCGCGGCGCGGGAAGTGGTGGACCAGGATTTCCAATGCGGAGCATCTGATGATCGTGTTGCCCCAGCCCGCGCGCGGTAAACGAATCCGTGAATGTTCCCAGGTCTTTCCGCGCCCACAGGTCCCGGACGGGTTGTGCGCCGGTCAAACCGATATCCGCCCACCGCACGGTCAGGTCGGTGGTTTCCGGTCGTTTGTTCAAGAGCAGGACTGCGGTCGTGCCGTCGGCAAGCGGTTTGTTGTAAACCTCGTGTCCGTCTTTCGCGTAGACCTTGTAACCCTGGATCCCGCGTGGGTCCTGGTCCACAGCGATGACTTCAGGCGCCGTCAAAACCTCCCGCACCGCCGGGCTCATGGACCGCAGGTCATTGCCCGCCATCAACGGTGCCGCCAGAATACACCAGAGGCTGAAGTGGGCGCGGTCCCCTGTCAGTCTCCGGTCCGCCGCGATGTCTTTAAGGTTCCCCACCTGGAGCATGTCCGGATCGTTCCAATGCCCGGGACCCGCGAATTGCCAAAGACCATTGAACGCCGGGTGGATGGCCTGGTCGCCGGCCGAGGTGTCCGCGCAATGATAGATCGAATCCATCCAGGGATAAATGTCGCCCGAGGTTCGCCAGAGTTGCGCGGATTCGCTCCCGCCCCAGGCCCAGGCCGCGTTGCCGAAGTCGGAAATGCTCAGGACAATCGGGCGCCCGGTTTCCTCGATGAACTTCCGGTACATCCGATAATCCTCCGAACTCATCCGGCCGTTGCTCTCGGCGAAGCAACTGTCCATTTTGATATAGTCCACGCCCCAGGCGGCGAAGGTGAGCATGTCGATCCGTTCATGTTCGAAGCTTCCGGGCAATTGTTGACAAGTCCACTTGCCTCGATCCTCGTAGATTCCAAACTTCAATCCCTTGCTGTGGATGTAGTCCCCGATCGCCTTCATGCCACGGGGAAACTTGTTCGGATCCGCCTGGAGCCGTCCCTCGCTGTCGCGTTCCTTTGCCATCCATGCGTCATCAAGAACCAGGTATTCATAGCCCGCATCCCGCATTCCCGAGCTCACCATGGCATCGGCGACCGCCTCGATTTTTTCCTCATTAATGTCCTTCTCAAACGCATTCCAACTATTCCAACCCATGGGGGGAGTCAGGCACAGGAGTGAGCTTTTCGATCCCATCGTGGTGGGCCGGTCCGGACCGCTTGATTTGGAGTGTGCGAGGCCACCCGGTAGTTCCTCCGTCGCCGAGCCTTTTCCGGCTGGTTCGGTGGTCTCGCGTTTCACCTGGGTGTTTAAAACCAGAACCTGCGAATCCGCAGTCGGCGAACTTTCGTTCGCGGCATGTCCGGACACGACGGACATCGCAATAGCGGTAGCGATAAGAACTTTCATTGTCTTGATGTAATCGAGCGAACTCGGGGAGGCGCGGATTTATCGCCGATCGCCAGTGCCCGCTCGGTGAGGTGAACCAGTAAATCGTTCGATTCAAAATTGTTCAGGCATTTTTTTGCGGGCGAGTCCGTTCAAATGCGACAGCGCTGCGCGAGGATGTCGTCGCGTAGGCGTTTTCCGGTTGCATGGATTAAAGTCGATCAGGTCCTCTCAAAGCGGCCTACGCCCTTCGATCACGCGCACCAAAAGCATGATAATGGCGATCACCAGCAGCACGTGGATGAAGCCGTGAATCGTGTAAGCTGAGACAAGCCCCAAAAGCCAGAATAGGATAAGCAAAACGGCGATGGTGTATAGCATAAGCGGCCTTTCGGTGAGTTTACGGATGGAGCTCCGTTTCAGCAGATTTGTGGCCTGCCCGGTCGTTCATTGAATTCGGCCTCAAAACCCAGGTCCCACAATGAATTCTGCGCGAAACCCAAGAACATCGTGGAGCTCACGACGCGCAACCGTGGAACAATTCGTTTCAGCGGGAACTTCATTGAGTTCTCGTTCGTGAATGAACGAATAACCAAGTAATTGCACGGCAACGTGATAAAACAGCCCGCCAAGTCGACGCCGCACGATCGAACCGGAAAAATGACGAGGCGGTCAGACGAGCCGGCCGCAGTTGACGGTCGGTCCCAAAAATCTGACGGGTATGAATATTTCATGAAACCAAATGAACGTTGAACCTGTCTTAAGCATTGTTTGGCGGTTTGTCGTTTTGGTTAACATGAACCGGCTGGTAACCGGTTCGGATGTGTCTACGAGTCCGGCGGTCATCCTCTGCATAGGCGTGGCCGCCGGATTTTTGTTGAACGGGGGGTGGAACAGGAGGCATGTAAACCAGCCGATCAACACATGCGGCACCCACGCCACGAACTGTCCCAATACGATCCAATCGCGCCGCCTGATCCTGCGGGAATGCATTCATGAAGCGTCGCACGCTCAAACCGTTGCGAGTCCCGCGCCAACCGGAATTACACCACAACGTGTATGTCGTGCTTTTGGATCCAGTGGTTGCCAAATTCCGAAAAGTGCGTGCTGAAAATCCGCGGCGCGATCCGGCCAAACCCTGTGTTTATGTCGGCATGACCGGGCTGACCCCGAAAGATCGTTTTGCCAATCACAAAGCCGGGATCAAAGACGCCTCACTGGTAAAGCAGTTTGGCATCCGCTTGCTGCCGGAGCTTTACGAGCATTTGAATCCCATGCCGTACGACGCGGCGGTGCAAATGGAGCAGGATCTGGCGGATGACTTGCGCCAGGCCGGTTACACGGTGACGGGTGGACATTAACAGCTAAACCGCCTAACGAATTCTCTCCTGCTCCACAAAATCCTTCACTCGGATTTCGTAAGCAGCGAAGTCCATGGGGCGCCCCACAACAATGCTCAGCGTCAATTTGTCCAGATAACTGCGAGCGGCCAAGAACCCCACAGAGACGCTGCCAGTTTTGGACCGCTTCTCCTTCAGCGGGGCGTAACCAAGTAACAATTCATCGCCCTCCCGAATTTCAAGACTCACGTGATCGAAGTCCTTCAAGACACCGATCGGTTTGAACTCCAACTCCACCCAAATTTCCTTTGGGCCATTTGACTTCGTTCGGATTTGCATACCCAGTTCCTTCGCGCGCGCTCGTGAGACTGGTGCGATGTCCATGGAGCCGAAGCACAGATTGGGGTTGATCACCAGAATCAACGCCAACACCGACACGCTCAGAATTGCTTTCATAAATGATGGACACCGACACCGGCAAATTCTTAGACGAATTCGTGGGGCAGACACCGCAAACTTGAGTTGTGACCGCCCCTTTTCCAGATACTCAGTCGGGCGATTCAACGTTTGGTTTATTGCCGGCGGGATTGAAGCTCCGGCGGAATGATGTGCTGGTTTTCCCAGGCGGTCAGTTCTTGGAGATTGGATGCTGAATGAATCTCAGAATGCCCGTCGGCGAAACCGTAGGCACGAGAAATCTTCTGGCCGTCGAGATTCGAGGAGTAATCGATTTGTTGCGTGACGATGGTTTTGGACGGCTCGGAAATGTCCTGGATTCGGCCCTGATATAAGAGCGCGACGTTGTCCGGTTTGAGACCAGAAAGAGAGACCTTTCCGTCACGAAGCATTTCGGCAAACTCGCTTGTGGTGGGAAACCAACCGCCATTTGCATCGGCGTGCATGATCATGGCCAGCCCAAGTTGACGGACATCATCAAGGCGTCGAATGGCTGCTTGTTTTTCCGCCTCTTTTTCCTGCGCGATTGCTGTCTCCCGAGCTTGATCTACCTGTTGTCTCGCTTGATTCTGTGCCTTGGCAATAGAGCCCTTCAGTTCTTCATTCTGCTTCCGCAGATCGGCCATTTCCGCAAGCTGCCGGTTCAGGCGATCGACCTCGCCCCGCAGTCGTGGCAGTTCGGCCACTTCCTTTTTCAGTTGGTCGATTTGATCGTCACGAAGCTGAACGGCCGCCAGCGTCTGCTTTTGTTCATCTGCGAGTTTGGCCTTGGTATCGTTCAATGATTGATAATCAGACCGCAGCTTGTCGGCCTCGCGTTCCTTGACGAGGTAGGTGGACGTTCCGGTCACGGCAGCAGCGGCAATGACAGCGGCGGCGGTTTTGAGATTGAGCAGGTTCATGGTGGTGGCGGTTGTGTGAGCGGTGAGTGCGGAAGTTGTGGTTGCGGCAGCGGCAAGGCCCGCTCCGCCCAAAACGGTTGTCGTAATCGCGGCGCCAAGGCTGGACGGCACACCAATGGACGCCTGGCCGACAAGTACGGCGGTGATCGCGCCGGTCGTGGCGGTGATACCTTTCCTACCGAAAATCTCACGCAACCGATCGAGCGCACGCGTGACGCGCTTGCGGGCCGCTTCTTCGCTGACACCGAGTTCACGACCGACGTCACTCAATTTCCGATCCTCAAAAAAACGGAGTACAAGCGCATTGCGCTCGACGGAATCAAGTTCCGTGAACGCGTTCTCCAATTCATTAACCAGGTCGGGATCGGGTGCATTCGAATCAATTGATGCATTCATGGCGGCGGCAATTTGTTCACGCTGCCGGCGGCGGCCCTCGGACCGAACCCGGTGCAACGCGTGGTGTCGGGTGGTGTGATACAACCAGCCGGCCAATGGTTGATCGTCATCGATGGCGGCGGCCTTTTCGGCGAGCATTTGAAAGACGGTTTGCGCGATCTCCTCCGCCTGATGGGAATCCTCAAGCAGCCGACGCGCGGTCGCAAAGACCATCCGCAGATGGCGACGGACCAGTTCGCGAAATGCATCCTCATCGCGATTTCGCGCGAACGTCGTTAACAGGTCACGATCCGATGCGTCCATAATTCACGAGGAGGTTCCCACCGGTTAAGCAAACCGGACAGGGAAAATGAACTTTGGCAAAACGAATTTGCAACCAACGTGTCTGATCGTGTGTTGGAAGGTTGGACGGTTTGAAGTTTGGGTAACAAGAACCGGCTGGTAACCGGCTCGAATATGTCTACGAATCCGGCGGTCATTCCCCGCATAGGCGTGGCCGCCGGATTTCCTATGCCAGCTCACGATCGATAGCCGGGATGGCGTCGCCGCCTATTCCGTGGCTTTCTGAAACACGTGCGTCGCGGTCTGGAGGAACAAATCGCGCGCCGCCCATTGATCGCCGCTGGTGCATTGGACCATGAAGATCGCAATCATACCGGTCTTTGGATTCACCGATAGATCAGTTCCGTAAGCGCCGTCGTGACCGAACATGCCGTTGCGCAGATGATAGCCCAGGCTGTAGTTGATATGTGTTTTGCCGGTCTGCTCCTTACGCAATTCATCCATCGCAGCGGGTGAAAGATAACGCTTCCCGTCCAATTCACCGTTGTTCGCCAGCATCTGTCCGTAGCGAAAAATGTCGTGCGTGGTGGAAAACAATCCGCCAGCCGCTTCCGGGAATCGATGAACCCGGTCGCTGTAGGGTTTCGTCAGAAAATAGATATCACCACGCGCGTAGCCGTTTTTTTCCTTGTTTGGGCCATAGGCATGAGCCAGTCGGGCGATTTGCGCTTCACTCGGCCAGAAAGTCGTTTCCGCCATGCCCAGCGGATCGAAGAAGCGCTTCTGCAGAAAGTCCTCATACGGCATACCGCTTACGATTTCGACGACGCGCGCGGCGATGTTCATGCCCTGGTTGCCGTATTGATATTTCTCACCCGGCTGCCACTGGAGCGGTCCCGTCACGGAGGCGAGTGCTCGGTCTTTGAGCGGCGTGCTGTCAGCGCCTGTCTCGTGTTGGAGTTCGGACATTCCGGTCAGGCCGCTGGTGTGGCTCAACAAATGCCGGATGGTCACGGGATTTTTCACCGGTTCAAGCAGTTCATGGTTCGCGTCATTCTCCGTGATCACCATCCACTTTTTGAGCTGCGGGATGAACTTCGTTACCGGGTCGTCGAAACTCACCTTGCCTTCATCCGCGAGCATCATGATTGACGCACCGACGAACATCTTGGACATCGACGCGATCCAAAAAACGTTGTCCTCGCTGATCGGCTTTTTCGTTTCGACGTCGGCATAGCCTTCGACGTTTTTGTAAAGGACCTTCCCATCGCGGTCGCTGATAATGCCGATAAAACCCGCCAGTTTATAGCTTTCCAGAAACGGCTGCAGCGCGGCGGTCACGTCCGGACTCGGTGACGGTTCCCGGTCGGCGGCAATTCCCGCTGACGAAAACGCAAAGGCGACCGCAATAAACGAGAGGATCAACATCGAATGGCGCAGGAAGGGATTCATTTTGAAATCGGTTGCTTTAAGTTAATCAGTCGCACGATTCACTAACCAGTCGCCCAGTACTTTGTCCATCGTGTAGTTGGCAGCCTCGACATTGGAAAGTTGATGCGACCAATCGACTCGCTGATCAGGCTTGGCCCCCGGTCCCTGGGAATCGAATTCGCCGTAGAACGTCGTGTCCTTCTTATCGGCGTTGCTCCAGGCCTTCCAACCTTCCGGAGCAATGGCACCACTCATTGTGCAGCGGAGGAAAACCGTGCGCGCAAACTTCCGCCAAGGGCGACCGAGATAAACTTCCTTCAAGCCGGCCGCCGTCGTGACGCGGCACCGGTTAAAGACAAACCCATGAGGATTGCGCTGCGCCGTCGACGCGGCTGTGAGAAATGAATCTGCTTTGGCGTGAATTTCACAACTTTCGAACCACGCGGTCGCTTCACCGAAAATGAAGTCCGTGGTGCCCTCGATGTAGCAGTTCGAGAAATAATCACGCGAATGCTCGCCGGCCAGATACACCGTGTCCTGATTGCCCTTGAACTTGCAGTTCACAAAAGCGCATCGATCCCCTTCCACGTGAAGAGCGATGGCTTGCCCTACCGGACCGGCAGTGTTTTCCACGGTGACGTTTTCCAATCGGAAATCGTCGGCGTCCACTTTGAGCGTGTACGTGTGAAAGGTACTGTTTCGCCCTTTGCCGATCCGATCGAAGGAGTCGTCGAAACTGATCACCGTCTTCTCCCGATTCTCGCCGAGAATCGTCAGCTTGGGGTTCCACGAATACACACAGACTTTTTCATGATACGTGCCCGGGCGGAGATGAATTGTGATCGGCACATCGGGAAACGATTTGCAGGCGTCGATCGCGGCCTGGAGGCTTTGAAAATCGCCACTACCGTCCAGCGCCACAGTGATGTTGGTCGCATAGCCGGGATTTTGCGCCGAAAGCGAATTTGCAAATTGGCCAAGCAGAATCAGAAGAATCAGGAGTTTGGGAAAGCGTTTGGTCATGACGGTCGAATTGGGGGGTGAGGCAAAACTGATCAAGGATGCTCGTCCGACTTGAAGACGTGATCGAGGAATTTCTCAACGTATTGAACAGTCGGCTCGAACCACGGATGAAACAACCAGAACGGGTGCGGCGTTTTGTCGAACGTGTGAACTTCGCTGTAGATCCCGAGCCGATTCAGCTTCTTGATAAAATCATCGCGGCCGGCATGAAATCGCGGGATCGAACTGTTGACGAAGAGAATTGGCGGACAGTCCGGACCAAGGTGTTCGAGCGGAGAAGCCTCCTTCCACAGCTCAGGATTTTCGTCGTACCGGGCACCCAACCACGTGCTTGCGGCATCGCCCTTGATCTCCGCCTCGGCTTCCGGATGGATAAATGACACGACGCCATCGACATTGATGATCGCCTGAACGTCTCCAGACGTTTCACCGGATTTGTTTTTGCCGTTGGTCACGCCGATAAGGGTCGCAACCTGCGCCCCGGAAGAACATCCCAACACAGCAATTTTTCCGGGATCGATCTGGTAATCCGTCGCGTGTTCGCGCAACCAACGGATCGCCGACCGGATGTCGTCGAGTGAAGCCGGATATTTCGCTTCCAAGGCAAGACGATATTCCACCGGCACGCCGACGTATCCCGCGGTGGCGAGTTGTTGCGCCATCGGAACGAGATGACTCCGACTGCCCGACCGCCAACCGCCACCGTGAATCAACACGACCGCCGGATAACCTGAAGCTTTGTTCTGCCGCGGACGAAACACATCCAAATGAAGAGCACGATCGCCGTAGGGCGTATCCCGCAGGACCTCGTAGACGATGTTGCTTTTGCCAACCACGGATTCCGGCAGCTGCGGCGTGACCAGTTCGATCTCGGGAAAATACTTCTTCTCCTTTGCAAACGCCGATTGCGGATTGAAGGAAGGATCGCGGGGAATGGGTTTGGCCGGCGCGGTTTGCGCCGCGCCACTGGCGCTCAAAGTAAGGGACGCGAAACCACACAACATGGCGGTCAACAGACTGCGCGGCGTGCGCCGGTTGGAAGTTTTTCGGATCATGGCCCAGAGAGTCTCGGCTTTGCGGCGCCTTGGTGTTAACGAGAGTGGATCGGACTTAGTAGCTGCCCCGCTTCGGAGATGTTGAATTCGGTAATCGGCGGCTTGGTCCACCAAGGAATATTAAACGAAAACTCTCCCACCTGAGCAAACACCGTCGTGCGCTTCCGCGGCAATTCCCATCGGACACCTAGTTTTCCGCCCCGCCCGTCGGAGCGGTGAACGCGGACGACCCGGCCGTTGGTGCCAACCGGAATGCCTGGCAATTCGGAAAGAGTCACGACGTGGGTGCCCACACGACTGAGAGTGGCGGATGCGGAATAAGTTTGATTCATCGTTCGGAATTTCTTCTTGCGATATTTGCAGACGCTCGGCTCCAAGAAACGCTAACACTGCACCAATCCAAGCCCAATGAAATCTTGGCAGTGAACAGGCGATAGCACTCGGATGGTACGCCCCCTCTTTGCTCATGGTCCGTCGTTTCGCGGGCGACGAAAGCGTCGCCCGACGACCCAACCGAGCACGGCGGCTCCGCTGATGACCGTGACCACAAAAGCCCATCCACGGTCATGCGCGGCAAACAAGATTGCGGCGGCAACGACACCGATCATGAACAACGCAATCTCTCGACGAAGGCAGCAGGAGCGATAGCTCCTACCCGATGGACAGGCGCACGGAGCAGCCAGCTTCTGGCGCAGCCACATTTTCGGTGAGTTCATTCCAACGGAGGGCATTCGACACAAGCAACGGAGACAATTCGCCCGTTTCGTCGTTTCGCGCTCATTAACTTTCGATTAGACGCCCACGTCGCACAACTTCTTAGCCGCCCCATAACAATGGAAATCCACGCGGGTTACTCCTTCCTGGAGACGACTCAATTTCGCGCACATTCATGCAGTATTCTCCAACGTCCAAGGACACTTTGCACCGTTCGCCGTTGATTTGAAATCAGTTCGTAACCGCACCGTAACACGAGGATCCGTCGACCGCGACCGACATCACCCAAATTGGTGATGCCAAAAAATCAGTTCTGTCTTCCCACGGGATGGTGCCTTGCTTTTACTACGTTCGTCATGTTGCCACCGGACTATCACATGCACACGCCCCTCTGCCGCCACGCCGTGGGTGAACCTGTCGATTACGCCCGCCGGGCGCGCGAGGTCGGCATTCGGGAAATTGGCTTTTCCGACCATTCCCCCATGGCACGGGATAATTTTGACAACTGGCGGATGCAGGACCGGCAGCTGACCGACTACATAGCCCGCGTGGAACACGCGCGCCGCGAAGTGCCGGAGGTCAACATTCTCATCGGGTTGGAAGTCGACTACATTCCAGGGCACGAGGAGTGGATTCAGCAACTCTCCGAGCGTCACTCATGGGATTATTTCATCGGCTCAGTGCACTACATTTCTGACTGGGCAATTGACGATCCGCAGACGATTCCCCGCTGGCGTGAACACGACCCGTATGACGTCTGGCAGCGCTATTTCAAATTGCTTACCGAGGCTGCGGCCTCCGGGCTGTTCAACATCATCGGGCACGCCGATCTGCCCAAGAAATTCGACATCCGGCCGCAACAGGATTGTGCATCGCTTTACGCGCCTTTTCTCGACGCCGCTGCTTCCTCCGGCACGGCCGTCGAACTGAACACCGCCGGCCTGCGCAAGGATTGCCGCGAGATTTATCCCAATCCGCAGTTGCTCGCGATGGCGCGCGATCGTTCGGTGCCGATCACGTTTGGTTCCGACGCGCACGACCCACGGGAAGTCGGCGCCGATTTCTCGGAAGCTGTTGAGCTGGCCCAACGCTCCGGCTACCGCAGTTCGGTGCGTTTCGAGCAACGACAACGCCTGGACGACGCCATTTCCTTGCCGCGAGCGAAGGAAGTTTCTTCACCCGCAAAATAGCCCCTCGCCGCGACTCGCTTTTTTCGCGATTGCCGACCCCACCGATTTTCGCCGGGAAGTTTGTATTGCCGGCCATTGCAGATCCACTGGATGCTGGCGGCCGAGCACGCACTCGAGCAGCCATGCCCAACGCCTACTACCAGACCGGCACCGAACGCGCCACGCGGGTGAACGAATTGTTCACGTCGATCGCCCCGCGTTACGACCGGATCAATGACATCCAAAGCTTCGGGATGCATCATCGTTGGAAGGATCGCCTGGTGCGGCTGGCCAAGCTCCAACCCGGCGATCGCGCCTTGGACGTTTGTTGTGGCACGGGCGATATCACCGAACGACTCGCCGCCACCGGCGCTGAATCGACTGGACTGGACTTCACCGCCAGCATGCTCGACGTCGCCCGCGAGCGCGCGCAGAAGTCTGAGACAAAGATCACCTATCTCCAAGGGGATGCGATGCAACTGCCGTTCCCTGACGAATCGTTTGATGCCGTGACGGTGGGCTTTGGTTTGCGCAATCTTTCAGACTGGGAAACAGGCCTGCAGGAAATGCATCGCGTGGCGCGGCCGGGCGGAAGGTTGCTCGTGCTGGATTTTGGCCGGCCCGACGACGCCGTGTGGCGTGCGCTATATTTCGCATATCTCCGGCTGATCGTGCCCGTTTACGGAAAGCTCTTCTGCGGGAACTGGTCGGCCTACGCCTATATTCTGGAATCTCTCAAGGCGTATCCCGCTCAACGCGGCGTCGAACGCGCCATGACAGAATTGAAGTGCCACGACGTTCGCGTGATCAACTACTTCGGCGGCGCAATGAGCATTAACCTTGGTATCAAGTAACAAATGGTCCCAAAGAAATGTGCCTTGCGATTGAAGTTTGCACCATATCGCCCTCAAAGCATGATGCTACAGTGAATTTTCTGAATAACGCGTCGATGCGACTATCAGTCCTCTCGCGCCCATTTTTTCAGGAACGCGACCACTTTCTTGGCGCTGATGTGATCACCCAGCAGGCTTTTAGCGGCGCGAGACTCCGGTTCGTTCAAATCGGCGGTGTTTTGGACGACCAAAGGTTCGCCTCGAGCATCCAGAACAACGATCACCGGCAGACCAAAGCGCGTTGGATTTCCATATTTTTCAACCATCTCCTTATTGTGTCCCTGGCTCACGTCAATCAAGGCAACCACGTAGTGACTGCTTAATTCACCGACAATTGATTCGTCGGATTCGCAAAGGCTGTGAAGCTGATGACACGGCACACACCAATTGGCTCCAAATTGGAGCATCACGCGTTTTCCACTTTTTTTCGCCGCCGCCAATGCCTCGGCGATTTGCTTCGCGCCATCAGCATTCTCGTCATAAATGTTTGCGCGTCCCTTGAGAAAACCGGCTTTGACTTCGTCATAAGCCGAGTATGCAAACTTGCCAGTGTCGCCGTCGAAAATCGTCACTGCAGATCGTGTCGCTTCATTGAGTTCAAACACTGAATCGTCAATCTCATCGGGAGCTCGTGCTGAGGTTACATTCACCGTGGTGGTGAACAGTGGCGACACACGGGAGGTCGGCGGATAAGCCCTCTCAATCATCTCCACCGTGGCAGGGAATTGGTAATCTCCCAAGCGAGTATAATTCCGAAGCTTCCAGACATCCTCGACACCTCCAGCCTCTGCAATGTAAGTGATAGTTTCCGGGTCAAATGAGCTGCCAGCTTTGGGGATATCGATGTTCCAGAAAGTCGGTTTCGCGCCCAATGGCAATCCCGGAACGGTTAGATGGACCAAACCATTTGTCAAAATACCATCCGGTAGAATGCGGCTACTTCCAAGATTTGACGCCTTGAGATCCCAAAATCGAACCATGCAGCCATGACAATTGTCCGAATTCTCTGATAGGAACATAAACGGCGCAATCAACGGATTATAGAAGAGCTCACTGCTGGTGCTTTTAGAGAGGGTCTCCTGCCGGATCATTCTCTGAGTATCGGCATCATAAGTAACGAACGTTGTCCCGTCATATGCTACTTCGGATAACCTAACTGAGTTCGTTTGCGCCGCTGCTATCAACCTGCGGGTCACGCGAAATTTCGGTCCAGATATGAAGTATGTATATTCGTATGTGCTGGACAGGTTTGCCGTTCCGTCGCCGACCGGCATATTGGGAGCCACCGTCGTCTCTATCATCTGCACAACGACGCTGGTAACAGCCTGGGCGTTGCTTATCGATCTCGCAAACCGGTCTTGAATACTCTGACCGGTAGCACTGAAATTTAGTAAGCACGCAAAAGGCCCCATCACAATAAGAAGAAGAACGCGACGTATTCCCATAATAAACTCCCAAGCTACTGGGACATTCTTGTGGGTCTCTTCAGGCGCCCAAGTCAATTCCCAAATCGGCCCGACTCAACGGCAATTTCCTACGCTCCTTATCCGCCCGAAATTTCCGTCGCGCAAATGAAACCATCACAAACAGAATGAATGATGAACTCATGTCAATGAATGCGATTCCGTAACGGCCACACACCCAGCTTCTTTAATTGCTTATCTGCGGCTTCAGCCCAACCGCGATTGGCGGCCGGGCTCGCCGGACTGGGATGCAGAATGGTTCCAATCTGAGACTTTTCGTCGCCGCAAACCGCGCGAAAGCGTTTCTCCGCAAACCCACCCACGCCGATCAGCCATTCGGGCTGGAGAATCGCAACGACTCGCCGCAAATGTTCGTCGCAGATCGCGTAAATTTCGGACTGTTCGCTGGCCGGCAGTTTGTCAGGCGTGCGATTCCGACCTGTCTCCTCCATGAACGCGAGCGGGCAGTAATTGACGACAAAGTGGTCAGCAAAAAAGTCGGCGGCAGTCGGAAACTGATCGGCAAACAACCCCCATAACCGGCGGCCGCTGACTTCAGAACGCGGACATGCAAAACCTTCGACCGGTCGGGCGTGATTTTCATTCGCCGGTTTGTCGACGGTTTCCGAAATCCCCATCCAGTCGCGCACGGCGGCGATTTCGCCAAAAGGAATTCCCGTTTGCGCCATGCCGAACGGGCCGGGGTTCATGCCGAGGAAGAGCACGCGTTTGCGCGTTCCACCAAACTGTCGCAAGTAGGTCTCATGCGATCGCCAGGCGTACCGCAATGGATTGTAAACGTGCGAGACGGGCGCGCTGAAATTGAGTTCGTCAACGCGATCGCGTAGATCGACGGCGGCTTCAATGAGAGATCTTGCGATGGCGTTGGAGAGCTTCTTCACGGGGCGACAGATGAGATGTCAGAGCGGCTCCAAATGCAATTCCTGGATCGCCAGGCGGAATTCAAAATTGCGTATCGGGGCACAGACGGAAGGGCGGCACTCCTGCCGCCTTGGTTCTTACAATGGGCGACAAGAGTGTCGCCTTTCCAGTCTCTTGGGGGGAGATGCCAAAACGTTTCTACCATGTATCCAATTTGGGGACGCGCCGATGGTCCGTCATGCTGCCGGCACGATGCCGGCAGCACACTATTGCTCAAGGGAAAATTCCGAGAGCGAGGTAAGTGCGGGCGATGCGATCGACCGCGAGGTAAAATGCCGTCGTTCGCAGATCGGAAATGCCTCGCGATTTCCAGGCGTCGCGAATGCGGTTGTAGGAATAGGACATGGTGTCGGCGAGCGCCGAATAGACGTAGTCAATTTCCTGCGGCCCTTTGAGGATCAATTGACGCTCGGCGCCGTCGAGGGATTTGCCCGTGAGCTTTTCCACCATGTCCAGCAGGTGCCGGTTGTTAAGTTCTTCGTGCTTGGAACTCATGCGACCGAAGCTCACGTGGGAGAGATTTTTCAACCATTCAAAATAGGAGACCGAGACGCCACCGGCGTTTAGGTAGATGTCCGGAATGATCAAGATGCCCCGCTTCCGCAGAATCTCATCAGCGTCGTCCGTAATGGGTCCGTTCGCCGCTTCCGCGACGATCTTCGCGTTGATGCGCGCGGCATTGTCCGCGGTGATTTGGTTTTCCAACGCGGCCGGCACCAGCACTTCGCACTCGAGTTCCAGCACCTCGCCCGGTGTCGCGATGTTCTGCGCGCCAGGAAAATTGTGAATCGATTTGGTGTGGTGCAAATGTTGAAAAACCGCGTCCACGTCGAGTCCCTTCGGATTGAAGATCCCACCTTCCTTTTCGGCGATGGCGACGATCACCGCCCCTCCTTCCGTCTGCAGAAACTTCGCCGCGTGATAACCGACATTGCCGAGGCCCTGCACGATCACCCGCTTGCCGGCCACACCGGTCGTCAGGCCGATCGCCTTCATGTCATCGGCGTGGGACATGCATTCGCGAATGCCGTAATACACGCCCAGACCGGTGGCTTCGCGTCGACCGGGAATGCCGTGGAGCGAAAGTGGTTTGCCCGTCACGCACGCGTAGGGGTTAAGCTCGTTGTGCGAGAGCATGACGTAGGTGTCGGCAATCCACGCCATTTCGCGTTCGCCCGTGCCGTAATCCGGCGCTGGAACATCGATCGCCGGCCCGATGAAATTCTTTTTGTACAGTTCGGTCGTGTAACGCCGCACCAGGCGCTCGCGGAAACCGTCGGAGATCGCGTGACTGTCCACCCGCACGCCGCCCTTCGCCCCGCCAAACGGCACACCGACGATCGAACATTTGTAGGTCATCAAACCGGCGAGCGCGATCACTTCATCTTGCGTGACGCCGAGGCTGAAACGAATGCCGCCCTTGGTCGGGGTGCGATGATGACTGTGTTCGGCGCGGTAGGCTTCGACGACCTCGATCGTGCCGTCGTCGCGTTTCACGGGAAAGCGCATCCGATAGACCGCGTTGCAACATTTCACCTGGTCCAGCAAGCCTTGCGGATGTTCGGTGAGTTTGGCGGCGCGATCGAAGTAACGTCCGACGGACGTGAGAAAAGGGCTCCGCGGCAACAGCCGGGTATCCATTAAATCCATGCGCAAAGGCTAGGGGCCGCCGCGCAAAAAATCCAGTGAGTTGAATCGGTGTTCGGACATTCCCGGTTCATCCGTGAACGAGGCGAGACATCCAAAGCTGACGATGCGGGATGCGCTGAATGGGATCCTCTGCACACCTGCCGCCCGGACACGGGTTTGGGCGGAAGGTATGCAGCCCTTCCATTCGCTGGTCCCTCCTGCAATTGTCTTTCCGGAGGAATATCTCGGAGAAAAAGTTATAAACTTTCCTACACCATTTCTCGCGGCTACACCGTCGCCCTGGTCGCGGTCAGCCATTGATCGAGCTGCTGGCGATCGCGTTTCATTTTATCGATCATTTCGTCGCCGCGCCCGACCGGATACTCGTGGTGCTGGATCAGCGGACCGGTGAATGACGATTTCGCCAGCATGCTGAAAAATTTGGGGTTGATCATCCCTTCACCGAGCGGCACCCAGTTTTCCTTCCATTGGTCGCCGAACTTTTTCCACACAAAATCCTTCACGTAAACCGCGCTGAGAAAGGGCTCGATCAGGCGGAACTGAATTTCCCAGTCCAGCCCACCTTCGATGGTGGCATGGCCGATGTCGAAGCAAACTCCGAAATACTGCGGATCGAATTCCTTGATCAATTCGTGAACGTCCCACACGGGCGCACCAATGGCGTTGCGACCCGAATGGTTTTCGATCGCACCGCAGATTCCGAGCTGGCGGTTCAGCTGGTAAAGATCGTTCAACGCAGGTCGGAGTTTTTCCAATTGTTCAGGAATCGGCTTCGCGAGGTCGTAATGGAGAAAGCCCAACCGATAAATCCCGACTCCCACCTTTGCCGCCGTGCGCAGCACGCGTTCCGTCAGTGGATTCGCAACATCCACGATATCCGTCGCAATGCTGAACACTGTCAGGTTCCGTTTCTTCAAGGCATCAACTAGGCGCGGCAAATCGTCTTCCACCTTCTCCGGGAGGATTTGACCACCTTTGCGGACCGGGCACTCGATGCCGTCCCAGCCGATTTTCGCGACGACGTCGGCGGTTTGATCAAAGTCCAGATCCTGAAACGGTTTGGTGAAGCCGCCGACTTTGAAACGTGGGGCCACATTGACGCGGGCAAAAGGATTTTCCACCGGCAACGCTGCCAGCCCGGTAGTGGCGAGCGCCATTTTTCGCAGGAAATCGCGGCGGTCAGAGTGGAATTGGGTGTTCATGAAGGGCTCGTGGTTCAGTTTCAATCCGGCGTTCTTGAATTCGGAAAACTTTGCCCGCGACCGATTCCAACTGCACTAATCCCGCCGCATTTAAACCACGCCGACGAAGCGAAATCAGAAATTGGAATTCGCCATGACCTGACGTCGAACGCCTTGGTTATGGCTCCGTGCCGGTCGGCCTTGTCCGGCCGCCGAATACAAGTCCACCCGAGCTGGAGGAAAATTCAACCAAATGACCGACGAGTGGACGTGCCCCAATCGCTCGTACCAACTCGTGCTGCCATTGCGCAGGTCGTACGTGTATTGAACCAGGCGGGCGCCGTGGCAAAGAAAGTCCTGGATCCCGGCGGCGATTTTCTCCGCAACCGGACGCGGAATGGACTTGAGCGGCAGGCTGGAAACAACGTGCGAGAAATCCGACGTGCTTAACTTCAGTTGATCCTGAACAATGTTGTGAATGTCCGCCGCATCGCCCTCGATCACGATGGCTCCCGGAAAACGCCGACGCAGCAAACGCACCAAACTCGCCGAACGCTCGAGAATGATCAGCCGATCCATGGGCACACCACGACGCAGCAACCCAGCCGTGATCGATCCCGTACCCGCCCCCAATTCCAGCACGTAGGATTGCTGCGGCCGTCCCACCAACGACGCGATGCGCCGCGCCAGCAGTGGCGAACTCGGACAGGCCGCGCCTATCGCTCGGGGATTTGCCAGAAGTTCGGCACCAAACTGCGTAAAATGTTTGAGCATGTGTGTCGGCCTCTAAAAAATCTTCAACTTTTCACAAGGGCCCTCATCAGGCCCGATCGCGTCAGCAATAACTATAGGCAACCGCATGACATCAGCCGGTCTCGATTTAATGGACGCGTTCATTAGCAGAGGATCTGCAGAACGCCAATGCTTCTTTTGTCACCTTCTTACGACCCCGGAAGTGATGGGCAGGTTTCAACTTGTTGAGTCATCCACACGCCCGCTGTGATTTCGCCACCCGAAGAATGCCTATTGGGCACGACGAACCACCGCACCCGGGCGAGATCCCGTATACTGATCATTCTCAACAACTTTCTGGCCGTTTACGAGAACCAGACGGAAACCGGTGCCGTATTGATGCGGTCGTTCAAAGGTCGCGTTGTCTTGAACCGTCCCCGGATCAAAAACCACGACATCCGCCCAGGCGCCTGGGCGAATGACTCCCCGATCACGCAGCTTGAACGTGGTCGCCGGCAGGCCCGTCATGCGGCGAATCGCGTCTTCTAACGTCAGCAAATGTTCGTCGCGCACATAGTGGCCCAGCACCCGGGCGTTGTTTCCGTAACCGCGCGGATGCGGAACGCCGTAATGCCACTGTCGAACGGAACTGTCGGCGGCAAACATCGTGTTCGGCTGGCACATAAAAGCGCGCAGGTCATTTTCGTTCATCGCGTGAAATACGCCGGATGCACCGCCGTGGAGTTGGATGTCGAGGATGGTTTCGATCTGCGCTTCGATTGAATTTTCATGCAGGGTGCGATTCGCGGCTTCGGCGATGCTGAGGCCATTCAATTTCGGATCGTGTTCGTACGACGCGATGACGGCATAACTGAAATCCGTTCCCCTTTCCGCCGCCCGCGTCTTCATTCGTTCAATCACGTCCGTACGGAATTTCGGATCAGCCATTCGCTCCTTGAACTTGCCGCCTTCGCGCGCGTCTTCCGGAATCAAGCTGCCGATGCCGGTGCTCGACGCAATGTACGCATAGACATCCTGGGTGATGTCCAGACCTTCGGCCCGCGCTTGGGCAATGGCTTGCAGCACCTCGTTCGTGCGACCCCAGTTTTTGTGGCCGCCCAATTTGAGATGCGAAATGTGCGCCGGCAAATGGGCTTCCCGCGCGATCGTGAAAACTTCCTGCATCGCGCCCAGAATCTCATCGCCTTCGTCGCGCATGTGACTCGTATAGACGCCGCCGAAATCACCAACCACCCGAGCCAGTTCGACGATCTCGTCGGTTTTGGTGAACGTACCTGGCAAATAGATCAGACCGGTCGAAAGCCCGAGCGCACCATCTTCCATCGCCTGCCGAACGAGTGCTTTCATCTGGCGCAGTTCAACATCGGTGGGCGGACGGTCAAACGACCCGCCCATCACCTGATCGCGAAGGGAACCTTGCCCCAAAAGCGTGGCGACGTTTACCGCGACATTGGTCATTGCCACCTCGTCGAAGAACCTGCCGACGTTGACTTCAGACGAACCGCAATTCCCCAGCACCAGCGTCGTAACGCCCATGCGGAGGAAGTTTTCTGCAGACGGAATCTCAAGAATGTTTTCCGCGTGCGTGTGGACGTCGATGAATCCGGGCGCGACGACCAAACCGCTCGCATCGAAGACTTCATCCGCGTTGGTTCCAAGGCTTCCAACTGCAACGATTCGTCCATCGCGAACACCCACGTCCGCGTGCCGGGCGGGATTTCCCATGCCGTCGATAACGCGTCCATTCTGGAGGATCAAATCATAGTCTGACGCCGATACAAATGGGGAAACCAGCAAAGTGCAGAGGCAGACGGCAGACAGTTTTCGACCGGACATGGCGCCAGATTAATTGGGAGGAAACGGATTGGCGAGGACCATACGTGGAACCGGCATTTCACAGAATTCACATTAATCTTTGATTGCGAGCGATTTGGGCAGGCGCTAAAGAAATGACGGCATTTCTTTCGATGAAACCTTCTTCCCCTATTCACGGGATCGTTTGTGCTTTGTGGACTCCGCTTACCGCCGAGGGCCGCATTGATCAATCCGCTCTCGACACGCATCTTGATTGGCTGAACACGACCGGCCTCGATGGCTACCTCGTTTTGGGAAGCACCGGACGTTTCGTCGGATTACCGGTCAGCGAACGGGAAAACCTCACCGAGCGTGTACTCCGTCGTGTAGAGCAACTGCCTGTGCTGGTGAACGTCAGCCATCTCGATCAACAACGTGTCGCCCGCCTCGGTGTTCATGCGCGCGAAAACGGCGCCGCCGGTGTAACGGTATTGCCGCCCTGGTATTACGAGCAGGCGCAGGCCGATCTTGTGGAATGGTTCGCGGCTGCCGGTGAGGCCGCGGGGCTGCCGCTCTGGCTTTACAATTTTCCCGAACGGACCGGAAACCGGATTGATCTGGCGACGGTCAAGGAATTGCTCGAGCGCATGCCGCTCGCCGGATTCAAGAACAGCGGAGCCAACCACGAATTGATCCGGGATCTTGCCCAGCTGGCCAAAGCGCATCCCTTCGCGGTGTTCGCGGGAGCGGACGCGCGCATCCCCGAGTCCCTGGAACTCGGCGCGGTGGGCTGCATCGGCGGGCTGGCCAATGCCCTCCCGGAACCGATGGTCGCGTTGTACCAGGCGTGCAAGGCCGGCGAAGCGGGAGAAACGAATCGGAATTTGCGACTTTTGCGCGACGTGTCGAGCCGCATGCATTTGGTCCCGTTCCCCCTGAACGTGGCCGCCGTCATGGAGGCTCGCGGGCTCAATCCCGGCGTTCTGCCGGTAAACCTTTCACGCGTGACGCAGGCACATTATCAGCAACTCAAGAGCGAGGTGGACGGTTTGATGCGCGACCACGAATTGCCAATTTTCTGATCGTCGGGCGTGCTCCGTTTAGCAATCACGCGGATCGATCACTGTTTGGTAAAAGATTGCCCTTACCGCTCAAAGCGGCGCTTTTCTGGAGCCATTAATTTCATTTCCTGCGGTCAAAACTATAAACCGTTGACGCTGCGGAGCGGCTAATCCTAGTCTCCGCCGGTCGAATTCCGGCCTTCACCGGCGAACCACTCGGTCTTTACTGAATCCTGGAACACGAATCGTTTGATGAGCGACAACGGAAAAACAATGGCCCCCAAAGGTCTCGAGGGAATCGTGGCGGCCAAAACACGTCTGAGCGACGTACGGGGTGATATCGGGCAGCTGATTTACTGCGGCTACGACATCAATGAACTGGCCGGCAACGCCACCTACGAAGAGGTGGTCTTTTTGCTTTATTACAACCACCTGCCCAACCAGCGGGAATTGGCTGAATTCAAGGAAACCCTGGTTGGATTTCGCGACTTGCCGAAGGGTGTCATTGAAGCGATCACACGCCTGCCGAAGGACGCGCCGCCGATGCACGTGCTGCGGACGATCGTGTCATTGCTCGGTTGCTACGACACGACTGCGGAGGATGTTTCGATGGATTACCAACGTCGCAAAGCTTTGCGGCTGGTGGCTCAGATCGGCGTGATTACCGCTTACTTTCACCGTTATCGGCAAGGCAAGGAACTGGTTCATCCCGATCCGGCACTCGGTGAAGCCGCCAATTTTCTCTGGATGATCAATGGGGAAAAACCAACGGTCGACATGGAGAAGACGCTCGACGTCTGCTACGTGCTTCACGCGGACCACGGGATGAACGCCTCAACCTTCAGCGCCCGTGTCACGATCGCCACTCTGAGCGATATGTACTCCGCGATCACGACGGCGATCGGCACGTTGAAGGGCCCGCTTCACGGTGGCGCCAACGAAGGCGTCATCAAGATGCTTCAGGAGATTGGTTCGCTCGACAAGGTGGACGCTTTCATCGACGACGCTCTGGCCCAAAAGAAGAAAATCATGGGCATCGGCCATCGTGTTTACAAAGTGCTCGATCCCCGCGCGCCGCACCTCAAGAAGATGGCCCAAAAGCTTTGCGGCCAGCTCGGCGAGAAGAAGTGGATTCAGATGAGCGAACGCATAGCGTCCTTGATGAAGGAGAAGAAGGGGCTCGAGGCCAACGTCGATTTCTACAGCGCGACGGTTTATTACTCGCTCGGCATCCCGACCGATTTGTTTACGCCGATTTTTGCCATCGCCCGCACCAGCGGCTGGACGGCGCAAGTGCTTGAACAGCTTGCCGACAATCGGCTTATTCGCCCGCAGAGTGAATATACCGGGCCGGTAGGCTTAAAGTTCGAAGCGTTGGAAAAAAGGTAGTCATGCTTTCTGCCACACCAACAATTTTGATTGAAAGAGGCTCAGACCATTTCCGATTCGATAGCCGTAATTCAATTCATCAACGAATCCACGACATTCTTGAATTCAAGATGAGACGGCAGGAGCCCCCAGGCGTCCAACGCACCCCAAATTAAAACGGTGAACATTCCCAACAAGAACGGCAGCACAGCGACGAAACCACAGAACCGGCCAATTTGCGTAAGCTGTCTTCCAGCTCCGTCCATCAATCCGGCGTTCATTTCCTTGATGTCCCGGGAGCCCATCGACCACGCCACGAATCCCAGCGGAAAAAAACCCACCAAACTCAATAGTCCCAGCACGAAAACTGGCGTAGCACGATGCGATTTCATATCTTTTCCAATTCAAGCGATGTAAGGCAACTTGACGGTATGTCTGCAACTCAATTTTCCCGATGAACATTCACGAATACCAAGCCAAACAACTCCTCGCCCAATACGGTGTGGCCGTCCCCGGCGGCGAAGCCGTCAAGACCGCAGACGAAGCCAAAGCGGTCGCCGAAAAGCTTTTCGCTGCCGGCCAGAAAATGCTGGTGGTGAAATCCCAAATCCACGCGGGAGGCCGCGGAAAGGGCACTTTCAAAAGCGGCTTTCAAGGTGGCGTCAAACTCGCCAAGTCCGTCGACGAAGCGCATGAGTTCGCCAAAGCGATGCTTGGCCAGGTACTCGTCACGAAACAAACCGGCGCCGACGGTCGCGAAGTCAAAACCCTGCTCATCGCCAGCGCCGAGGAGATCAAGAAGGAGTTCTATTGCGCGTGCCTCCTCGATCGTAACACGTCGCGCCCGATCATGATGGTTTCCACCGAGGGCGGCGTGGACATCGAGGAAGTCGCGGCCAAAACACCTGAGAAGATCGTCAAGGAAACGATTGATCCCGCGGTCGGCATGATGCCCTTCCAGGCACGCAAACTTGCATCGGCTTTGGGCTTGAAAGGCGATTTGATCAATCAAGGCGCCAAGCTGTTTCTCGGTCTCTACAAAACCTTTTGGGAATGCGACGCCTCGATGGTGGAAATCAATCCGTTGTGCATCGTCGTGACGCCGGAAGGCAAGGAAGCCCTGGTCTGCGTCGACGCGAAGATTGGTCTCGATGACAACGCGCTTTATCGCCACAAGAACATCCAGGAAATGCGCGATCTCGGTGAAGAGGCGCCGCTGGAAATCGAAGCGAGCAAGTTCAATCTCAATTACATCAAACTGGATGGAAGCATTGCCTGTCTGGTGAACGGCGCCGGTCTGGCCATGGCCACGATGGATATCATCCAGCATTTCGGCGGCAGCCCGGCGAACTTCCTCGACGTCGGCGGCGGTGCGAGCAAGGAACAGGTTTCGGCCGCTTTCAAAATCATCCTGAGCGATCCCAATGTGAAAGGCATTTTGGTGAACATCTTTGGCGGCATCATGGATTGCAACGTCATCGCAACGGGCATCGTGGCCGCCGTCAAGGAAACCGGCTTGAAGCTGCCATTGGTTGTGCGCCTGGAAGGCAACAATGTCGTCGCCGGCAAGAAGACACTCGACGAAAGCGGTCTGACGTTGATCACCGGCGATTCGATGTCCGACGCCGCAAAGAAAGTTGTTCACGCTGTCACTGCCTAAGATCGAATCGCCATGATCAAAGTCCAGGAAATCGCCTTCAGTTGTTACCCCGTCTCCGACATGGCGCGGGCACGCAAATTCTACGAAGAAGTGCTGGGCCTGAAACCGACGATGGTCGTCGGTGAACCTGGCGGCATGCAGTGGACCGAGTACGACATCGCGAACGGCACATTGTCGATCGGAGCGGGAGCGCCTGATTGGACGCCCGGCGTCAATGGCTGTTCCGTCGGCCTTGAGGTCGAGGACTTTGATGCGGCGATCGCCGACTTGCGATCGAAAGGCGTGACGTTCCGCATGGAGCCGTTTCCCACTCCGGTTTGCCGCATGGCGTTCATTCTGGACCCCGACGGCAACACGCTGTGCATTCACAAGCGCAAAGCGGGTTGACCAAACATGACTGACTGATTTTACCGAATACTGATTACAGATTTCCCATGGCTATCCTCGTTAAACCTGACACCAAAGTTCTCATTCAGGGCATTACCGGCAGCTTCGGCGCGCGGCACGCCCAATTGTCCATCGATTATGGCACCGCCGTTGTGGCCGGTGTCACTCCCGGAAAGGGCGGGCAGTTTTTTGAGCACGGCGGGAAGAAGGTGCCGATATTCGATACCGTCGCTCAAGCGGCCAAAGAGACTGGCGCCACCACGTCGGCAGTTTTTGTTCCGCCTCCCTTCGCTGCGGACGCGATTCTTGAAGGCGTTGACGCGGGCTTGGATTTGGTTGTCGCCATCACCGAGGGCATTCCCGTCAATGACATGGTGAAGGCCAAGCGCGCGATGATCGGCAAAAAGACGCGGCTGATCGGGCCCAATTGCCCCGGCATCGTAACCCCCGGCGAAAGCAAGGATTCGCACGGTGGCTGCCGCATCGGCATTGCGCCGGGATACATCCACAAGAAGGGCCATATCGGGGTTGTCAGTCGCTCTGGCACGCTGACTTACGAAGCCGTCTGGCAGCTCACCTGCCGTGACATCGGTCAGTCAACCTGCGTGGGAATCGGCGGCGATCCGGTGAACGGCACGTCTCATTTGGACGTCATCAAGTTGTTCATGGAAGATCCGGATACCCACGGCATCATCATGATCGGTGAAATCGGTGGCAGCGCCGAGGAAGAGGCCGCCGCGTGGATCAAGCAACACGGAACCAAACCGGTCGCCGGCTTTATCGCAGGTGCCACGGCGCCCCCCGGCCGACGGATGGGTCACGCCGGTGCGATTGTCAGCGGCGGCAAGGGCACTGCGCAGGCCAAGATTGAAGCCTTTCGAGAAGCGGGCATCGGCGTCGCCGAAACACCTTCGGACATGGCGGAAACTTTAGTCCGCTTGATGTAGCGACCGGTTCGCCTGCCAGCCGCTTCGTTTGAGGCACTTTCAAATTTGCCATGCCGACAGACTGGGAAGATCGTTATCAAACCGGAGACATGCCGTGGGAGAAAGGCGAACCGTCTCCCGGCTTGGTCGATTTTCTAAAAGGCAACGCCAATCTGCCTCGTGGGTCCGTTTTGGTACCGGGATGTGGTTGCGGACACGACGCCCGCGCGTGGGCCCGTGCGGGATTTCGCGTCACCGGACTCGACCTTGCGCCGTCGGCGGTGCGGATTGCCCGCGAAAAGACGGCAGCGGCGGAACACGACAACGTGGAATTTATTCAAGGGGATTTCCTTCAGCTCGAACCGACCGAAACTTTTGACTGGGTTTTCGAACACACCCTTTACTGCGCAATCGATCCCGATCGGCGGGATGATTATCGCGAAGCGGTTCTGCGATGGCTCAAACCGGGCGGTTACTTTCTCGCCGTGCATTATCTGATTCCCGATGAGGACGGCCCTCCATTTGGCACCACGGCGGAAGAAGTGCAAAACCGCTTTTCCGAAAGTTTTGAATTGGTGGGCTCCTGGGTGCCGCGTTCGTATCCAAATCGAACTGGTTTGGAGCGCATGTTTTGGTGGCGGAAATGACGACCAAATCGGTAATGACACTTTTTTCCGACAATCTAAAAAATTATCATTGTGTCGGCTGAAAGTTTGGCTACATTGATGGCGGTTCGGGCAGCCAAAACTCCCTCCACTGCGGCATTCCCCACGCCGCATTTCCTCTGATACCGGCTGTTCGAACCATTTTTCTTTTTCTCACCAACTCAGTCGCGCGCAATTGCCCCAGTTGTTAGCGAAATACGTTGGCATTTTCGCGATCATCGTCGTTGGCGGACGATGCGATTTGGTTTAAGACTCCAATGATGTCGGGCCACACCATCATTTGTTTCGGCGAAATTCTGTGGGATTGCCTGCCGCGCGGTATCTTTCCGGGGGGCGCGCCGGTAAACGTCGCGTACCATCTGCACCAATTTGGCCTGCGGGCGATTCCCGTCACGGCTGTCGGCAACGATTTCCTCGGCGACGAATTTGTCCGGCGCTTCAAATACTGGGATCTGACGTCCGACTTCGTCGGCCGCATTGACAAACCGACGGGCGCCGTTGTGGTGGACTTGAATGAAGATGGCGTCCCGACGTACCGATTTCTCGAGGACGTGGCGTGGGATTACATCCCGCTGCCGGATGCATTGCGGAAGGAATCAGAGACTGCGACGGCCGTCGTATTTGGCACACTTGCACAGCGCTCGAAAGAAAACCGAAGTCAACTCGGCCGACTGCGTGGCTGGATGAAGAATGCTCGCCACGTTTTTGACGTGAATCTCCGCGCGCCTTACGACGACATCGATCTCGTTTGGGATCTGGCGAAGGATTGTGATCTTATCAAATTGAACAACGAGGAGCTGCTCAAGCTTCTGGATATCGTGGTCACGACCGATTCACTCAAAACGGGAGCCAAGCTCTTGTCTGAACGCACAGGTTGTCCGCGTATCTGCGTCACCGCGGGCGGCAAAGGGGCCGGATTTTGGTGGGCCGACCAATGGTATTGGGAACCGACCCAACCGGTGGACATCAAGGACACCGTCGGCGCGGGCGATTCATTTCTCGCCGCCCTGCTGGACGGCTGGTTGGTCAAGGGATTGACACCGGAGGACAATTTGAAACGAGCCAGCCGCGTCGCCGAATTTATCGCCACCTGCGATGGAGCGATGCCGGAATATGAAATAAATTCAGCCGGAATGCCCGTTCGTGGTTGAGCTTTCAGGTTTGTGGTCTGTTTTTTTGTTTGGGCGTTGGGATTCGATTTCATAAAACGCCCTCATGGACTGGCAAGCGTTCAAGGATCAATATGGCTGGATCGTTCAGCCGGCGC
Organism: bacterium; assembly: GCA_016124235.1. Taxonomy (GTDB): domain Bacteria; phylum Verrucomicrobiota; class Verrucomicrobiia; order Limisphaerales; family RI-55; genus RI-55. The sequence goes on from WGOC01000002.1 coordinate 28,238, forward strand.
TCCTCACATGCGTCATCACCCTCCTCACCCTGATCGCGGTCGTCGTGATCAATCGCGTTTTGGATGTGATGGAACCCAAGGTTCCGCTCCCGGAAATGGCGTTCCGGCTCATCCGGCGAATTGTTCGCTACACGATCTTCGTCATCGCGGTCGCATTGGTCCTCAAGCTCTGGGGCCTGGACATGAACTCGGTTCTGGCCATGATCGGCGGAGTTCTGGCAATGGTGGCCATCGGGTTTGTCGCTGTTTGGAGCCTGCTCAGCAACACCTTGTGCGCATTTGTGTTAACGGCATTTCATCCGTTTCGGATTGGTGACGAAGTGGAAATTGTCCCCGACAATGTGAAAGGCAAAGTTGTCGATCTCACCCTGCTCTACACGACATTAAAAGCCGAAGACGGCGACTATTTCCAAGTGCCCAACAACATGTTCTTTCAGAAGATCTTCCGATGCCGCGCAGGAAAGGACCGGGTTGCCCTCGGGGAACAACTGTTGGAATCAAAGCCCGTCGAGTAGCCTTCAACCCTCGGCCTGCTGATGTTTCGCCACGGCCTCAGCCATGGAATTCACCGTCGCCAGGATTTGCCGGGCGATTTCCGTATCCTGGATTTTGAGGCCAAAGTTTTTGTCGAGCACCACGACAAGCTGGAGAGCGTCGACTGAATCCAGCGCCAGTCCATCGGGCCCAAACAACGGCGTGTCGTCACCAATTTCCTCCGCCGGAATTTGGAGCATCAAATTCTCCACCATGAGCGCCTTGATGCGCTCCTTCAAATTGTCAGTATCAGCCATTTGCCGCATGGGTCATTGATTAACTCGGAAAACGCGCGAAGCGTGGTGTGAGCGAAGGCCATGCTCAAGCCGGAAATCACCTAAAAGTCGGGGTTTCGCCCTGGTCAGAGACCCTCAAGCGCGATGCTTAACGCCGGGCCGCCCGACGTCGTTTGGAGGCCGGCTTGGGATAACGCGTCTCCGAAGACGTCGAATCACCGGCGCCACCAAAACGGCGTTTGAGTTCGTTGATCTGATCGCGCAGCAGTGCGGCTTTCTCGAACTCCAGATTATTCGCCGCCGTTAACATTTCCGATTCCAACTCACGCAGCGTCTCGGTGTAATCAAAATCGGCCCCTGATTCCTTAAGCACCATTTCATCCTTGCGGAGGACGGCGCGTGCCGACGACAACCCCTGCTCCACCGGTCGGCTGACACTGCGCGGAGTAATGCCATGCTCAAGATTGTAGGCCAATTGCTTCTCCCGCCGATAATTCGACACCGCGAGAAACTTTTGAATACTCTGCGTCCGCTCGTCCGCGTAAAGAATCACGCGACCGTTCATGTGCCGCGCGGCACGTCCCGCTGTCTGGATCAAGCTCGTAGCACTGCGTAGATATCCTTCCTTATCCGCATCCAAAATCGCTACCAGCGAAACTTCCGGCAAATCGAGGCCCTCCCGTAAAAGATTAATTCCGACCAACACATCGAATTCACCGCGGCGCAACGCCCGCAAAATTTCCACACGCTCGATCGCATCAATTTCGCTGTGCAGGTAACGCACTTCGATGCCAATATCGCGGAGGTAATCGGTCAATTCCTCGGCGGTGCGCTTGGTTAACGTCACTACCAACGTCCGCTCTTTCGCGTCCACGCGCTGGCGTACTTCCTCGATCAAATCATCGATTTGCCCCTTAAGCGGACGGATATCCACCGGCGGATCGACAAGACCGGTGGGTCGCACAATCAACTCCACAATCTGGCCGTTGGCCCATTGAATCTCCCGCTCCGCCGGCGTGGCGCTGACGTAAATTGTCTGGCCTTGGATTGACTGAAACTCTTCGAAACTGAGCGGCCGGTTGTCGAGAGCGCTGGGAAGTCGAAAGCCATGTTCCACCAACACCGTTTTGCGAGAGCGATCGCCGGCGTACATCCCGCCGATCTGCGGCACTGTCGCGTGCGATTCATCGATGACAAACAATGTATCCTTCGGCAGAAAATCAAGCAACGTGTGCGGACGCGAACCCGGCGGCCGGCCCGCAATGTGGCGCGAGTAATTCTCGATGCCCGAGCAGAACCCCATTTCCTCCATCATCTCGAGATCGTACTCGGTCCGCATCTTGAGGCGCTGGGCTTCCAATAATTTGCCCACTTTCTCCAGTTGGGCGATTCGTTCACCCAGTTCTTCGCGGATGGTCAGAATCGCCCGCTTCATTTTGTCCGACGTCGTGACGAATTGTTTGCTCGGGTAAATCGTCACCGCCGAAAGAGATTCCAAATTGTTCCCGGTCAACGGCTCGAAGCGCGTAATTCGTTCGATCTCGTCACCAAAGAATTCGATGCGAACTGCTTCCTCGGCATACGCGGGATAAACTTCCACCACGTCGCCGCGAACGCGAAAGTGACTGCGCTGAAACTCGATGTCGTTCCGCGAATATTGGATGTCCACCAAACGCGAAAGCAGTTGTTCGCGGCTCAGCGAATCGCCAATCCGCATCGGGATCACCATCGCCTCGTAGTCTTCCCGGCTGCCAATGCCGTAGATGCACGAAACGCTGGCCACGACCACGACATCGCGACGCGCGAACAGGCTGCTCATCGTGGAGAGGCGCAACCGCTCGATCTCATCATTCACGCTCGAGTCCTTCTCGATGAACGTATCCGTGCGCGGGATGTAAGCTTCGGGTTGATAATAATCGAAGTAGCTGACGAAATATTCGACGGCGTTTTTGGGGAAGAAACTTTTAAACTCGGAATAGAGTTGCGCCGCCAACGTTTTGTTGTGCGACAGCACCAACGTCGGTCGGTTCAACTGTGCGACAACGTTCGCGATGGTAAACGTCTTGCCCGAGCCGGTGACGCCCAGCAGCACCTGGCTTTTCTGGTCCGTTTCGAGGCCTTTGACTAGTGCTTCGATGGCTTTGGGTTGGTCGCCCGCTGGCGGAAATTGTGAGACAAGCTCAAACACGCCGGCAGCATCGGGAAGGAAGGCCCGTCCGTCAACTGGTGCCAGCAATAATGGACGGTAAAACTCAATGCTTACTCGATCGCCAGCGCTGGAAACGTGAACCCGGTCAATCGGGCCGAGCAGGCATTGGAAAGACGGGGCATCTGCCGAACCTCAGCAACCTTAGGATTTGGCGAATCCGAGATTCGCTGAGCCTTCGAAATCGCCGTCTTGAGCGCCGGCATTCCGAATGGCTTGGCGAGGCACGAGTAAGGCAGGTCAAACAATTCCATCTCGCGCGCGAGGTTCAGCATGTTGCCGGTCATCAGGAGGAAGCGAAGGTGCGGCGCAACTTCACGGACCAACACCAACAAACCCACCCCGTCCATTTGTGGCATGTTGCGATCGGTGATGATGACTTCATACGCCTCCGGATCACGCCGGATGGCCGCCAGGGCTTCAATCGGGTTGTCATAGATCTCCACTTCCGCAGTGATGGACTTCTCCAGCAGGTTGTTCATCATATCGAGCAGCATCAGGTCATCGTCCACGACCGCCCATTTCTTTGTTTTGCATTCGGTGTTTTTGTTCATCGTCATGACTCAAAGATCAACCTCGTCTGTAAAGCCACTATGTGAGCCAGCCGGGAGTTTTGTTAAGAGAGTGTAAACGAGCTATCGCCTCCAAAAAACAGGCCGCCAGCCCTTCGACTGACGGCCCGTCCCCAACTTGCGTATCCAACAAAATTCGTCGGGATACGTGTTATCCATTGCCCGTGTAAACGATTGATGAAGACCGGCCCGACAATTTGTAAAGAAACGGTAAAACCGGGCGACAGACCGGAGTGCAAACGGTAGTTTATCCGCCGAACACGTTTTCATGTCCGAGCGGATTCAAAACACAAACGTATCGCCCCGAATTTTGGTGGTCGACGATGACCAAAAGCTTTGTCGGCTCATCGGGGATTACTTGAAGCCGATGGGTTATTCGGTTGAAGCAGTCCATACCGGCCCCGATGGTGTCGAGCGCGCGCTCGAAGATGATTGGGAAGCGGTGATCCTCGATGTGATGTTACCGGGCATGGACGGTTTCGAAGTCCTGAAGCAAATCCGGGTGCGGTCGATGGTGCCGGTGCTTATGCTCACTGGACGCGCCGACGAGGCAGACCGGATTGTCGGCCTAGAGATTGGGGCCGATGATTATCTGCCGAAGACGTTTTCCACGCGGGAATTGTTGGCCCGACTTCGGGCCGTCGCCAGGCGTGCGCATCACACAGCCGCGTCGGATCAAAGTGAATCGATCGAAAAGGAAATCGTCGTCGAAAATCTGCGTATCGATCCCAACACGCGGATGGTGATTCTTGGAGACGAGCCGATTGCTCTCACACCTGTCGAGTATGATTTGCTCTACAGCCTCGCAAAGGCCCGCGGTCGCGTGAAGAGCCGTGATTTCCTGCTCGAGGAAATCCGTGATCGCGACTACGAAGTGTTCGATCGCTCGATCGACGTGCACATTTCCTCGTTGCGCAAAAAGCTGAAGGACGACCCCAAGAATCCGCGTTTCATTCGCACGATCCGATCGGTGGGATATCTCTTTCTGAAGAACTGATCGCATGCGGACGCGTTTCCCCATTTACACGAAGGTGTTGATCTTCTTCACGCTGAACCTGGTGCTGGTCGGCGGGGCCATCCTCTTTGTGATGCGCACACAGTTGTCAGGCGAAATGGACAACCTGCTGGGGCGGGCCGTGGCCGTCCGCATCATTGATATCTGCGAGGAACTGCGCGATGAAGTGCAACGAAAAGGATTATCAACCTGGGATGAAGCACTCGCCAAAGCGAAGTCAAAATACAACGTCGATTTCTATCTCTTCTACGTAAAAACCTGGGAACAAGCAGCCGGAGAACCCATTGCGTTGCCGGAAGCAGCAAAGGCAGAATTCAGGGGTCCACGTGGTCCTGATGGCCCGCTCGCCAATTCGAACCCGAACGCTCCCACAAATGGGCTTGCAAGGCCGCGACCAGGCCCACGACCACCGGTCGACCGCATCGTCCTGGCAAAAACCGAGGCGCCCACTTCGTATTGGTTTGGCATGCGCATGCCGGTACGGATGGAAGGCAAAGCCGGGCCGGGCGTTTTGTACGCGCGAACCCACAGCCTGTTCGGATCCGGATTGCTGATCGACCTCCGACCTTGGTTATTTCTCGGCATCGGCATCTTCGCCGGTTCGGCGTTGCTCTGGCTGCCGCTCGTGCGGGATCTCACCGCGTCAGTCAAACAAATGACCAGCGCAGCAGAAAAGATCGCGGCCGGCAATTTCGATATCGAGGTCAACGATCAACGACGCGATGAACTTGGCCGGCTCGGTGGTGCAATCAATCGCATGAGCCACCGCCTTGCTGATTTTGTGGACGGCCAAAAGCGGTTCCTCGGCGATACCGCCCACGAACTCACCGCGCCGTTGGCGCGCATGCAGCTCGCGCTCAGCATTCTCGAACAGCGCGCGGATCCAGACGCACAAGAATATGTGCAGGGCGTTTATGAGGAATTGCAGCTGATGACGAATCTGGTGAACGAACTTTTGTCGCTCACTAAAGCCGGCCTCTCACACGAAGCGATTCAGCTCGATCGCGTCGAATTATTGCCGCTGATTCGTCAAGTCGTCGCACGCGAATGCAAGGACGACACGACAATCAAAGTCGACGTTTCAGAGGAAGTCTCGGTGTTGGGCGAAGCCGATTTGCTCGCTCGCGCATTGGCCAACATTATTCGCAATTCCATTCGCTACGGCGGCGACCACAATGCAATCACGGTGCGGGCGAAAGAAAATGAACATCACGTGACGGTGTCCGTTGAAGACACCGGACCTGGTGTGCCCGACGATGACTTATCCCGTCTCTTTGACCCATTTTATCGGGTCGACCGAGTTCGCACCCCGGGTCAGGGTGGAGCCGGTCTGGGATTGGCCATCGTTCAGACGTGCGTCACGGCGTGTGGCGGTTCCGTCTCGGCGGAAAACGGCCGGCCCCACGGACTCCGGCTCAATCTTTCACTGCCGATCGCAACGCCAGAATCTTCGTGACCGCGAAACTGGCGGACAATCCACCGCACCTAAACCGCCGTTGGGCGCGACCTGGACCAGCCAAATCCACGTTTCCCGGTGAATATCGCTCTTCACCCGGACATCGAACTCGGATAACTTCCAAGTCATGTCCGCGCGTTGGTTGATCATGTTCATTTCCTGCTTGCTGGCGGCCCGGGTTTCCCGGCTGTCAGCCGCGGAGTCCATTTCGTTCAACCACCAGATCCGCCCCATCCTTTCCGATCGATGCTTCAATTGCCACGGGCCTGACCAGAAGGCGCGCAAAGCAAAGATGCGACTCGATACTCTCGAAGGTTCACGCAAGAAACTCGACGGTGGCTGGCAGGTGATCAAACCGGGCGATGTCAATCACAGCGAATTGGTCCGGAGAATCTTCACGACCGATCCCGACGACATGATGCCGCCGCCTGACTCGAACCTTAAGCTCTCGGAGGCGGAGAGAGAATTGCTCAAAACCTGGATCGCGCAAGGTGCCGAGTACCAGGGGCACTGGGCGTTCATTCCGGTGCCGGAAAAAGTTGCGGTGCCCGCATCGGACTTCAGCAACCCAATTGACGCCTTTGTCGCCCGACGACTGGCACGTGAGAATCTCAAGCTCGCGCCGGAGGCGTCGCGCGAAACGTTGATTCGCCGATTGAGTCTCGACCTGATTGGGTTGCCGCCCACGCCGGACGAAACGAAAGCGTTCGTCAATGATCTGCGTCCCGACGCCTACGAACAACTCGTCGATCGCCTGCTGGCTTCGCCGCACTACGGCGAGCAACGCGCGGTAGACTGGCTCGATCTCGCCCGCTACGCCGACACCTACGGTTACCAGGCGGATGTGGAACGCGACATGTCGCCCTGGCGCGATTGGGTTATTCGCGCGTTCAACGAGAATCTGCCGTACGATCAATTCCTCATCTGGCAGATCGCCGGCGATCTGCTGCCCCACGCCACTCGTGATCAAATTCTGGCGACTGCTTTCAATCGCCTGCATCGGCAGACCAACGAAGGCGGCAGCATCGAGGAGGAATTTCGCGTCGCGTATGTGAACGACCGTGTTCAGACCTTCGGCACGGCGATGCTCGGATTGACGCTGCAATGCTCGAGTTGTCACGATCACAAATTCGATCCGATCAAGCAGAGCGAATATTATTCGCTTTCCGCCTTCTTCAACAACATCGACGAATCGGGCCTCTATTCCCATTTCACCCACGCGACGCCGAATCCAACGATGCTGCTTTACCGGAGCGACAAAGAAAAGCAGCGACATGCGGATCTCAAACTGCAAATCGCAGAAATCGAAAAGAAACTTAAGAGCACTGCCGCAAATTCTGATCGCGAGTCGCAATCCAATATCGAGGAACTGATGACAGGCAAGATGCCTGTCCCACCTTTGGCAGCCTTCGCCTTCGACGAACTGAAAGATGGAAAGTCGCCGAATCAGTATTCCACCAACGCGGCTGAATTCGTTGATAGCCCCAAGTTGGTTCCTGGTCACGACGGACAGGCGGTTCAATTCACCGGCGACAATGAGGTGGTCTGCAAAAAAATCGCGCACTTCAATCGAACCGACGAGTTCACCATTTCGCTTTGGCTGAAACGAACCGAGGACCAAGACCGTGCCGTCGTTTTGCATCACTCCCGCGCGTGGACTGATTCGGGAAGCCGTGGCTACGAACTCGTTTTGGAAAACGGCAAACCGTTCTTTGGAATCATCCACTTCTGGCCGGGCAACGCGATCGCCATTCGCGGGGCAGATCCGCTGCCGCTGAATAAATGGGTTCACGTTGCCCTTACTTACGACGGTTCGAGTCATGCGGCAGGCATGGCAATTTACATCAACGGTCAGCCAGCAAAGACCGAGGTTGTGCGCGATCATTTGTTCAAGGACATCCTGCACCGCAGCGAATGGGGCGACTTCGAGGTCGGCAACATCAACCTCACGTTGGGTGGCCGGTTTCGCGATTCGGGTTTCCGCAACGGTTTGATCGACGATCTAAAAATCTTCGATCGCGACCTGTCGCAACTCTCGGCCGAGGAGGATTCCACGACCGGTCCGATGCTCGCGGAATTGCACAAGCTTCGGCAGGAGGAAAACAATCTCGTCAACGACATCCCGGAAATCATGGTGATGAAGGAAATGCCGGTCCGGCGAAAGACGTATCTTCTCAAGCGTGGCGCGTACGACGCCCACGGCGAAGAAGTGCAACCGGACACGCCGGCGGCGATCTTCCCGTTTGATCCTAAACTCCCGCGCAATCGACTCGGTCTGGCAAAGTGGCTGACCGATCGGAAAAATCCATTGACCGCACGAGTCGCCGTTAACCGCGTGTGGAAGCAGGATTTTGGTCGCGGCATTGTCGCAACGCCGGAGGATTTCGGATCACAGGGGGCCCAACCGACACATCCCGCCCTGCTCGATTGGCTCGCCGGCTGGTTCATGGACAACGGTTGGGACGTGAAGAAGCTGCACAAGTTGATCGTGACTTCCAGAACCTATCGGCAGACCTCGGAGGTCGCGCCGGACATTGTCGCCCGCGATCCGAACAACGACTGGCTTGCGCGCGGACCGCGTCATCGATTGACCGCAGAACAAATCCGCGATGAGGCTCTCGCTGCCAGCGATCTTCTCGTTCCGAAGATCGGCGGCCCGAGTGTAAAGCCCTACCAACCGGCCGGCCTTTGGGAAGAATCCGGCACAGGAAAAAGCTATGAGCAGGACAAGGGCACCGGTCTATATCGGCGCAGCCTGTACACGTTTTGGCGCCGGACCGCACCACCGCCGACGATGCTGACATTTGACGCGACCTCCCGCGAAGTCTGCACCGCTCGCCGCGAAACGACGACCACGCCATTGCAATCGCTGGTGTTGATGAACGACCCACAGTTCCTCGAGGCGAGCCGCGTGCTGGCGACTTCGACGTTGGCCCAACAATCCGAGAGCGATACCGCGATTCAAACCGGATTTGAAAAATTGATCGGCCGTCAACCGAGTGCGCGCGAATTAAAAACCCTTCAATCGTTGTTTGCCGCCGAACGCACCGACTTTACAGGCCAAGCTGACGCCGCAAAAAAGGTATTATCCATTGGCGAAACCACGGAACCCGATTGCGCGCAACCGGCTGAGGCCGCGGCCCTGACGCTGGTTTTCAACACGATTATGAACTTCGACGATTTTGTGATGGAACGATGAACGTTCAGCCCTTGTTCGATTATGCAATGTACCGGTCCTGAGTCTGCAGCCCATGTCACCCGTCGCCAATTTCTCAACCGTTTTGGGATGGGCTTGGGAGGTGTCGCACTCGCGTCGCTTATGAATCCGGTGCCCTCGCTGCGGGCGGCCACACTCGATCGCGGTGTGCTCGGCGCCCCACAATTTGCGCCGCGAGCCAAGCGCGTGATCTATCTCTTCATGGCGGGCGGTCCGTCGCAGCTTGAGACGTTCGATTACAAACCGCTGCTGAACAAACTAAACGGCGAAGACCTCCCGGCCTCAGTACGCATGGGCCAGCGGTTGACCGGCATGTCCGGGAATCAGGCGGTGTTGCCGTTGGCGGGCTCCATCTTCAAATTCGCGCAACACGGGCAAAGCGGCGCGTGGGTCAGCGAATTGTTGCCGCACACTGCCAAGATGGTCGACGACATGTGCATCGTCCGATCGCTCTACACCGAGGCGATCAACCACGATCCGGCGATTACGTTTCTCCAGACCGGCTCCCAAATTTCCGGCCGACCAAGTATTGGTGCGTGGGTGCATTACGGATTGGGCAGCGATAACGAAAATCTACCGGCGTTCGTCGTGTTGATCACCAAGGGTAAGGGCGGGCAGCCGCTGTATTCCCGGCTCTGGGGTAGCGGCTGGTTGCCGAGTCGCTATCAAGGTGTTCAGTTTCGCGCAGGCAAGGAGCCGGTGCTTTATCTGAACAATCCCGATGGTATTTCGATGGCCAGCCGCCGACGCATGCTCGATGCGTTGCACGATTTGCATCAGGAAAACGCCGACCGCATGGGGGAGGCGGAAGTCGACGCCAAGATCGCCCAGTACGAGATGGCTTACAAAATGCAAAGCAGTGTCCCCGACGCCACAGATTTGTCAGACGAGTCGGAAAGAACGTTCGCCGCTTATGGCGAAGATGCCCGCAAGCCGGGAACATTCGCCGCGAATTGCCTGCTCGCACGACGGCTCGCGGAACGCGGTGTGAAGTTCATCCAACTTTATCACCAGGGTTGGGATCAACACGGTGGTCTGCCGGCCGGCATTTCAACGCAATGCAAGGAGACCGATCAGCCGTGCGCCGCGCTGCTGAATGATTTGAAGCAACGCGGATTGCTGGACGACACGCTCGTGATCTGGGGCGGTGAGTTTGGTCGTACGAATTATTCCCAGGGTAAACTGACCGCGACGGATTACGGACGCGACCATCATCCCCGATGTTTCAGCATGTGGATGGCCGGCGGTGGCGTGAAAGCCGGCACCGTGTACGGAGAAACGGACGAATACGGTTACAACGTCGTGAACAACGGAGTTCACGTGCATGATTTTCATGCGACGCTGCTCCAACTCCTGGGCGTCCATCATGAACAACTCACGTTCAAGCATCAAGGCCGGCGCTTCCGGCTGACCGATGTATTCGGAAACGTGGTCCAGGACATTCTCGCCTGAACCAAAAAAACGAGTCGGGTCACAAGTGTTCGATGCCGGGTTGCTTTCCAAATTCCAAAGAAATTTGCGGATTTTCCGGCATTTATACGCATGCGTATTATTAGAGTGCAGTTTTAGCACTCAAATTGGGTGACGGATGTAACCCTTCGGAAAAACGTTACGTCCTCAATGGCCGGAAGTTCCAAGATTTGAAATGTTTGAAAAGGTTCCAACCAAAACACGCGGCGGCCTGATCTTCAGCACAGCCGTCGGCGCGTTGATTCTCCTCGCCGGCTGCACACCGAAGCAATATGCGAAACGCGCCGATAATCAGGTCTACGGGATTGTGCAATCCGTCGAGCGCGAAGTGTTCGGCAAGACAAACCAATTTACGATCGATACCAAGTGGTCACAGCGCGATCCCGATTCGATCCTCGCCCCGGAGATTGTTGATGAACGCTCCGAGACCAACCGAATGAAGCTGACGCTGGATCAAGCGCTTGAGCTTGCCGCCCGGCAGAGCCGCCAATATCAGAGCCAGAAGGAACAACTCTACCTCACCGCGCTCAGCCTGACCGGAGAGCAGTACGCCTTCGGACCTCAGTTCTTTGCGAATTCATCAGCCGACTATTTGCGTAGTCCGAATGGCGAGGAAAGTGGTTCACTCAATTCGCAAATCGGCGTGAATCAATTGCTCAAAACCGGCGGACGCTTGAGCCTCAGTCTGGCGAACGACATCCTTCGTTATTACACCGGTGACCCGCGAAGAGAAACGATCAACACATTGTCGGTCAGCCTTACTCAGCCGTTGTTGCGCGGTTTTGGACGTAACAGCCCCGCGGTCGAGCAGCTGACACAGGCCGAGCGCAATGTCGTGTACGCGATCCGCAGCTACAGTTATTTTCAAAAGGAATACGCCATTCAAATTGTCAGCGATTATTTTGATTTGCTCGGCCAGAAAAACATCATTCGCAATACCTACTCCAACTACATCAGTCAGGTTCAATCAACCAAACGCCTCGAAGCCCGGGTCCTTGACGAAGCGCCAATTGATGTGGATCGGGCAAGGTCGTCCGAACTTTCAGCCAAGAACAACTACATCAACACGATCGCCAGCTATTTCAATTCGCTCGACTCATTTAAGATCGAGCTCGGCATTCCGTTGAATGTGCGCGTGTTCATTGACGACGGCGAACTGGAAAAACTGCAGGGCATTGGGTTGATCCCGGTGAGTCTCGATCGGCAGGCCGCGTTTCGACTGGCTGTCAAAAGCAATTACAACATCCTCAACTCAATCGATAAATTTGAGGACACCAAACGCAAGGTTCGCGTTGCGGCGGACCAACTGAAGGCCGATCTCGGCCTGTTCGCCAATGCGTCGCTGGCGTCAGATCCGCCCACGGACTACACGCAATTCGACATCGACAAGGTGCGCTACAATTTCGGTCTGCAGCTTGATCTGCCGATTGACCGCTTGCGCGAACGAAACAGTTACCGGGCGGCGCTCGTTAGTTTCGAATCGAACATCCGCAGTCTCGCCCTTGATCTGGACAATTTGAAGGACCAGATCGATCGCGGCGTCCGAACCTTGGAACAACGTCGTCAGAATTACCTGATTCAGAAGAACGCGCTCGACCTGGCGAACCGGCGCGTGCAAGCCAGTCAACTCCTGCTCGAAGCCGGCCGGGGCACCGTGCTTGACCTGGTCGACGCACAGAATGAACAAATCAGTACCCAAAACAGCGTGACGACCGCACTGGTGAATTACCAATCAACACGCCTGCAGCTCCTGCTGACGATTGGTATCGTTGAAACCGATTCGCCGGAGTTCTGGTTCAAGAGCCAGCTCGAAAGCGCGCCGGAAATTGTCACCGCCCAGTCCACCACACCCGATCTCCCGCGCGACCGTCCCGTTGACCCTGACACCCTGTTTAGCAACTGAGATTTACGATGATTAGAAAGTCCCTCTTCGGAAAAACTCTGCACGCCGCGAAATCCCATCCGTTCATCACGGCAGGTATTGCCGTTGTGATCATCGGCGCCCTTGCCTATCTCGGAACCAACTCCACGAGCGCCACTGCCGAAACGGCGTACTACGATGTCAAACGAGGCAATCTGCTCGTTTCCGTAGTGGAAGGCGGCAGCCTCGAAGCCGTCACGGAAACCACCGTTCGCAATATGGTGGAAGGCACGGCGCGGATCATTCGCATCGTTCCGGAAGGTACCTATGTGAAGAAAGGCGACCTGCTGGTTGAACTCGATTCCAGCAGCGCGCAGGACCAAGTGAACCAGCAAATGATCACGGTTCGCCGCGCCGAACTCGAGTTGACCAACGCGCTCAAGCAACTCGACATCGCCGCCAGCCAGACCAACAGCGATTTTACCGCCGCCAAAATCCAACTGGAACTTGCCAAACTCGATCTGGATAAATTCGAAAAAGGCGAACGAGCGCAGCTTCAGCGGGACTTGGAAATGGAAGTCGATAACACACGGGAACAGCTCACAATCGACGAAGAGCGATACCATTATTCGACGAACTTGCTGGCCGCCGGCTTTGAAACAAAATCCAAAACCGACGCCGACCGCCTGACGTGGTTGCGGTCCAAAAAGAGCCTTGAACAGGCGACCAACAATCTGTGGATGTTTCTTCAGTTCGATCTGAAAAAGAACCGGACCCAATATCAGACCAAGGTCGAGGAGGCGCAGGAAGAGTTGAAGCGCGTGGTCAAGCAATCGGAGGCCAAAATGGTGCAGAACCAGGCCGACGTGGAAACCAAACGGCGCACCCTTGGTTTGAACGAAAGCAAACTCGCTCGTGATGAAAAGAATCTGGAAGGGACCAAAATCACGGCGCCGACAGCCGGCCTGGTAGTTTACGCTTCGCCTCGCGGCCGATTCAGTTCGGAGTCCATGATCGAAGAAGGTGCCACCGTTCGATACCGCCAGGAGATCATCAACTTGCCGGACACGTCCTCGATGAAACTGACCGTGAAAGTTCACGAAGCGCATGTGGGCAAAGTAAAACCTGGACAAACGACCTACGTTGTTCTGGACCCGATGCCGGACAAACGGTTCATCGGGAAAGTCTCCAAGGTCGCCCTGCTGCCCAGTTCCCAGGATCGGTGGAGCAACCCTGACCTCAAGGTCTACGACACCGAAATTTTGATTACCGAGAAATTACCGGACAGCATCAAACCGGGCGTCTCGGCGAACGCCGAGATTGTGATCACCAATTTGCAAAATGTTTTGACCGTGCCGATCCAGGCGGTCACCACGTTGGGCGGCAAACCTGTGGTCTACCTTGCGGGGTCCGATCCAAAACCCGTGCCGGTAACCGTAGGCCTGTTCAATTCACGGTTCATCGAAATCGCCGATGGTCTGGAAGAAGGCGATAGTGTGTTGCTTTCGCCGCCATTTGATCCGAAAGGCGCGGACATCGACGGTTCGATTCTCAAGGAAGGTGAAGGCCCTTCGACGAACGACGTAACCATCACCCAATCGCCGACAAGCCAGACTCCAAAAGGAATCGAGCTGGCGTCCACCGATCCCCAAAAAGAATCGGCCGCGGCGCCGGGCAATCGGCCGCAAACAAATGGCCAGATGGGCCGGACCGGTGGTGGAAATGGCCCCGGCGGCGGTCCGCCCGGCAGTTCCAATCGAGAGGAATTTGCCAAGCGCCGCGAGCAAATGATGAAGCAGTTTGATAAGAATGGTGATGGCAACCTGGATGATTCCGAGCGGGCCGCGATGCGTGAGTCATTTGCGCAAAACCGCAATCGTCCCAGCCAGGGCGAGCCGCGCGGTGGCCAGGCTCCACAGGCATCCTCGGCCGAAGCAGCGCAGTGACACCTGCGGACATCATCGCCTCCAATCTTGGAGCAAGCGCGCCCGGCTTTGTCGGCGTCTTGATCGGTCGAACGCAAACCAGTTATTTGAACGAGAAAACATGATCGCTGAAGTTCAAGCGGATCAGCACCTCGCCACCAAGTCGATCATCGACATTCGTGGCATTGAAAAGACCTACGTGTTGAGCGCCGAAAACGTGGTACGCGCACTTCGCGGTGTCGATTTGAAGATCAATGAAGGCTCGTATGTGGCGATCATGGGACCGTCGGGGTCCGGGAAATCGACGATGCTCAATATCCTCGGGTGCCTCGATCGGCCGTCGGCCGGCCAGTATTTTCTTGGCGGCCACGATGTCGCAAGAATGCCGGACGATGAATTGTCGCAGGTCCGCGGCAAGCGTATTGGTTTCATTTTCCAATCGTACAACCTGATCGCGCAACTGACGGTTTTAGAGAACATCCAAGTGCCGCTCGTTTATCAGGGTGAAGATCCGCGCGACCACCATGATCATTGCCTGGAACTAGCCTCCATGGTCGGCCTCAGCGAGCGGTTGGACCATCGCCCCAGCCAGCTGTCCGGCGGGCAACAACAACGCGTGGCAATCGCCCGATCATTGGTTAACGACCCGTTCATGATTCTCGCCGACGAACCGACGGGAAATCTGGATTCAAAGACAGGTGCCGAAGTGCTTGGAATGTTGGATCACCTGAATGAACAGGGCAAAACGATTGTGCTGGTAACGCATGACGACAAAGTCGCCGCACGTGCCCATCGCGTGATTCACATGAAGGACGGTGCAATCGACCGGGAAGTGCTCAACCAGAGAAAGAATATCGAAGCTGTTCCACAATGAAGTTCGGCAGCCATTTTCTCAGTACGGTGCGGCTCGGCATCAAAAGCCTGATGCTGCACAAGCTGCGCTCAGCGTTGACGATGTTGGGCATCATCTTTGGCGTGTGCTCCGTGATCGCGATGCTCGCCATCGGCGAAGGGGCAAGTTACGAAGCGCAGGAAACGATCAAAAAACTGGGCAGCAACAACATCATTTTGCGCAGCACCAAGCCGCCCGAGGAAACAAGTTCGTCGTCCAGCTCACGTGGATTTGTGCTGAGCTACGGTCTCACCTACAAGGATGCGGCCCGGCTCCAGCACACGATCCCAGGCGTCCGCGCGGTGCTGCCCATGCGGATCATCCGCGATACGGTGCGGTTCGACGAAAATGAGTTTACCTGTCAAGTCATCGGGACTCTGCCATTTTATCCTGAGATTGTGGGTGTGGATGTTCTCAGCGGTCGGTTCTTGAGTCCAACGGACGAAGAGCACCAAAACAACGTCTGCGTGCTCACGGCCAGCCTGGCCAGCCGTCTTTTCCCGTATCAAAACCCGTTGAAGAGCGCGATTAAAGTGGCGGATGTCTACTACGAGGTGGTGGGCATCATCCGTGAACGCAACATGCCCGAACAGCGGTCGCAGTCGGGCAATATTTCCAGCGAACCGCTGGACAACAACGTCTACATTCCGATGTCGACTTCGCGGTCACGATTTGGCGAAACGATCTACCGACGTGTAGCCGGCAGCATCACGGCGGAGCATGTGGAGCTCCACCAAATCACGGTACAGATGGAGAGCTTGTCAGCTGTGGAAACCGCCGATCCGCAGGTCAAGACGCTGCTCAAACACTTCCACGAAAAGAACGACTACGAGACGATCGTGCCGCTTGAGTTGTTGCGTCAGGCCGAACAGACCAAGCGCATCTTTAACATTGTTTTGGGATCGATCGCGGCCATTTCGTTGCTCGTCGGTGGCATCGGCATCATGAACATCATGCTCGCCACCGTCACCGAACGGACGAGGGAAATCGGTGTTCGCCGAGCGTTGGGCGCCAAGAAGAAGGATATCATTACACAGTTCCTCGTGGAGACAGTGGTGCTCTCAATCGGCGGCGGCCTCATCGGCGTGGTCATCGGCGTTGCCGTGCCGTTCGTGGTTTCCGCATTGGCCAAGATGGTCACCATCGTCACGGTCTGGTCGGTACTCGTTGCGTTTGGCATCTCCGGCGCGATCGGAATCATGTTCGGCATTTATCCGGCGCGCTCGGCAGCCAACCTCGACCCGATCGAAGCCTTACGACACGAGTGAGGCCGTCTGCAGGGTGAAGTAAAAAACGGTCCCTTTACTGGGACTCGATTCCACCCACACTTCGCCACCGTGCGCTTGGACGATATGCTTCACGATGGCCAACCCGAGCCCTGTGCCTCCCTGCTCCCGGGAGCGGGCTTTGTCGACACGATAGAATCGCTCAAAAACGCGTTCCGCTGCTTCTGGAGGAATGCCCGGTCCATCGTCGATCACCGATAGTTTGATACGCTGCGGATCCTCGGTGGTTGATACTTTCACTTCAATTCGGCCACCCTGTTTGCCGTACTTGATGGCGTTGTCGATCAGGTTCACAAACACCTGCTGAATACGGGCAGGATCGGCATGGATGATTTGCTCATCAGAAACCTCAGAAGTAACGATCGCCTGCCGCGCCGCCGCGCGGTCTTTGAGTTCTTCAATGACCCGCTCCACCAACCCGGCCAAGGCCACCGGTTGCATGTTCATCGCCACCTGACCCGATTCCAAACTGGAAATCGTGAGCAAATCCTCGATCAAAAACATCAGGCGATCGGCATGTTTCTCGATCGTCTTTAAAAACTTCACGGCGACGTTTGGATCATCCTTGGCGCCATCGAGCAGCGTTTCGACATAGCCCTTGATCATGGACAATGGCGTGCGCAGCTCGTGACTCACGTTGGCCACAAAATCGCGCCGCATGTTTTCCAGTTGTTTGATCCGCGTGAGATCATGGAACACCAACATCGCGCCGCCTCGACCCGCGGCACCGGTCAAAGCCACCGCGTTCATTTGCAGGCTGCGACCGCGAAGTGCGTTGGTCTCGATTTCAAATTCGGTGATTCGACCGGCGGCGGGCAGCCGTTCCACCAGTTCCTGAAGTTCATGATGCCGAAGCGCCTGAATGATCGTTTTGCCGGCGACTTCCCCCTGCACGTTAAAAAAGCGGCGAAAGGAGGCATTCATCATCAGAATCTGATCCTGTGCATCGAGGATCAAAACGCCCTCCACCATGCTGTCAAATAGGGCCGACTGGCGTTGCTCAGCCTCCTTTTGCTCCACCTTGATCGCCTGGTCGAGCGCTTCATTCTGGCGCGACAACTCGCCCTCGCGCCGCTTCAAACTGCGGTATTTACGTTGCCACACGACTTGCAAAACGGCAGCCGCGATAAGGCCGATGATGGCTATGGCGATCCACATGGTGGTCCGAAAGGCCGCGATGTAAGCCCGTTTTCGGCCGTATGGCAACGCCCTCCATTTTGTCCGGGAAAAGGGCTTGTCAATCTGGCGGACTCTGGCAGGTTGACGGTCCTATTTTGCATATGAACAAGCCAAAGATTGTTGCCTACTTGAAACCCACCTGCGGCTGGAGCCAGGGCGTCCGCGCCATTATGCGCAAATACGACCTGGAATTCGAAGATCGTGACATCATCAACGACCCACTGCAGCGCCAGGAAATGATCGAGAAAAGTGGCCAAATGCTGAGCCCGTGCGTGGAAGTCAACGGGCGCATGCTCGCTGATGTCAGTGGCGAAGAGGTCGAAACGTATCTGCTGGCCAACCAGCTGATCACCGCCAACGACCAGGCACCGGATGCGCCCACCAATCAACCGTGTGCGCACGAGATGCCGGGAGCCGCTCCCATGCAATTCCACCGCTAGACGCGAGCGGTCACCCTACTTCTTCTCCGTTCGTTTGCTCCGGGTACAGCAATATTGCTGGCACCCGGGGCCCATCTGCCATTAATATTTTGTGAGGCAGAGCTGAGGCCGGCAAACGAATGTCCTTCACCAAGCTGAATGTTCTAATCGTCGAGGATGATACGGCAACCCGTCGTCTGTTGGAGCATGCGGTCAAGACGCGGGGACACAATGTCGCGGGCCATGAATCGGCTGAGCAGGCGCTGGAGGAACTGCGCAGAAACTGCTATTCGCTCCTGATCATCGATTTGGTACTGCCGGGAATCGACGGTTTGGAATTGTGCCGCCGTATCCGGGAAAGTCCCGACGGGGATTCGTGTTATATCCTGGTCGCCACGGCGTGCAACCAACCGGATGATCTCCAGGCGGTGCTCGACGCCGGAGCCAACGATTATCTGGCCAAGCCGATTGATCTACCCCTCCTGCAGGTTCGGCTCTCGATCGCCGAGCAACAGTTGCAGAATCTCCTTCATGGCCGGCAAATTGAGGAACTTCACCAAACCATCCTCCGCGAAGCCTTGGATGGCTTCATCATTTGCGGTCCCGACGGCCGCCTGACCGAGGTTAACGAAACCTACTGCCAGATCACGGGCTTTGAGCGCAAGGAACTCATCGGCATGCCGCTCGCCCATCTCATGCCGGATTATCGGCCTGAATCGCCGACAGAAACCAACGGTTCACGTACTGAGACACGGCACCGCCGCAAGGATGGAAATTGGATCGACATCGAAATCAGCACTCGCGAGCTGGGTGACAGCGACGGCCTCCGCTTCAGTTTCGTTCGCGATCTGACCGAGCGAAAGCGCGTCGAACACACACTCCGCTACCGAGCCCAAGTCCAGGAACTTGCTTCCTCGTTGGCGGCGGATTTCATCGATGCACCCGGCCAGGAAATTGACGATCACATCAACGCCGCTCTCGCGCGCCTGGGCGAATTTGCCGGAGCCGATCGATGCACGTTGCTGCTCTTTTCCGAAGACGGCCGCACGATGCGGATTGCCCACGAGTATTGCGCGCCACAAATACCTTCGCAGATGGACCGGCACCAGAATCTGAATCTGACGGGCTTCCCGTGGTTGCAGAAACTGGTTGAGCGGCCAACCACCGTAAACATCGGCGCGGTTAATTCGATGATTGAATTGGGGGATGCGGAGCGCAAAGCCCTGCAGGGCAATGGTGCCAAATCGCTGATCGCCGCCCCGCTGTCGTTCGGGCGAACCTTTCTCGGCTTTTTGGCCCTCGTCTCCACCACGCGTGACCACGCCTTCCCTAAGGAAAACGAAGAATTGTTGGCACTGGTGAGTGCCATCTTTGTCCACTCACTACAGCGCAAACAGGCAGCGGCGGACATGGAGAAGCTGGCAGCCTTTCCGAAGTACAATCCCAATTTGGTGCTCGAGTTCACCCCGGATGGACGCCTGTCTTACTTCAATGCCGCGGCCCGCCATCTATCCCAGTCGCTGGGGCGCGTCACGGTTCGCGATATTCTTCCGCCGGATACGCCGGCTGTCGTGCGCAAGTGCCTTTCTTCCGGCGAACCCACCGTTGGTTTGGAATCAAGACACGGCAATCGCACAATTTCCTGGTCCTTTTATCCGATCCCGGCAATCCGCGCCGTGCATTGTTACGCCGTCGAAATCACCGACCGTCTCAGCATCGAAGAACAACTGCGCCAGTCGCAAAAGATGGAATCCATCGGTCAGCTGGCGGCCGGTGTCGCTCATGATTTCAACAACGTGCTGACGGTGATCGAAGGTCATGCCGGTTTGCTCTTGTCCGAAACGGAATTGCCTTCCTCGGCGGTTGAATCGCTTGGTCAAATTGCCGCCGCCGCCGGCAAGGCAGCGAATCTCACGCGCCAGCTGCTGACCTTCTCGCGCCGGCAGGTCATGCAGCCCAAAATGATCGACCTGAATGTCGTGATTCAAAACGTCACGCGCATGCTGGATCGATTGTTGGGCGAAGACATCGCGATCCAGTTCAACTTCGCGACCCGGCTGCCAAAAGTGCACGCCGACACCGGTATGATGGAACAGGTCCTCCTAAATCTTGCCGTCAATGCCCGCGACGCCATGCCCAAGGGCGGCAAGCTCATCATCACGACTTCAGCGGTTGAAGTGGATGCTTCGCACGCGCTGCAATTTACCGAAGCACGGCCCGGCCTGTTCGTGCGCCTCAGCATGGCCGACACCGGCACCGGCATTGAGGCCGGTCATCTCACGCGAATCTTTGAACCGTTTTTCACCACCAAGGCAGTCGGCAAGGGAACGGGCCTGGGACTCGCCACCGTTTACGGCATTCTGAAACAGCATGGTGGCTGGATCCAGGTGTACAGCGAAATCGGGCGAGGTTCGACGTTCTCCGCATATCTGCCGGCGGTCCAGCTGGAGGAAACGGCCAGCCAGACGACCCATCGCCACCGGGATGTCAAAGGCGGCGTGGAGCGAATTCTGGTGGTCGAGGATGAAGCAGCCTTGCGGCAACTGGCCGGCCAGATTCTGCGGCGGTTTGGTTACCAGGTTCAAACTGCCGAAACCGGCGTGGCGGCGCTGAAAGTCTGGGAGGAAGCCAAGGGCGAATTCGATCTCCTGCTCACGGACATGGTCATGCCGGAGGGCATCAGCGGTCGCGAATTGGCGGAAATGCTGAAACAAAAGAAGCAGTCGCTGCGCGTGATTTACAGCAGCGGATACAGCCAGGAAATCGCCGGCCAGGATCTGACTTTGGAAGAAGGCTTCAACTTTTTGCAAAAGCCGTATCACCCATTGAAGCTGGCGGAAACGGTGCGCGATTGCCTGGATCGCTGACGGGACTATTCGTAACGAAGCGCGTCGATCGGATCTAGATTCGCCGCCTTGAGCGCGGGGAAAAATCCAAACACGACGCCAATCATTGCGCTCACACTGAAGGCTACGATTACCGAACCCCGTGATATCAAAGTCGGAAAGCCCGCAAATTTCGTGAGCAATGGTGCCAGCCAATAACCGGCAATAATTCCCAGTACGCCTCCCAGCACACTGAGGACAACGGCCTCGGTAAGGAACTGCCGCATGACATCCCGCGCGCGCGCGCCCACGGCCAGGCGGATTCCAATCTCGCGGGTCCGTTCGGTGACACTCACCAGCATGATGTTCATGATGCCGATACCGCCAACGACCAGCGAGATGCCTGCAAACGCACTGATGATCACGGTCATCACTTCGTTGGTTGAATTGGCAAATTCGCCGAACTCCTGCTGCGTCCGCAATGTAAAGTCAGGATCCTCGCCTTCCCGAATGCGATGGCGTTGCATCAACAATTCCGTGATGTTGGTCTGCACGTCATCCAACACCGCAGCGCTTTGGGCCTGCACGCTGAATGCCCGAAATTTTGTATCACCCGAAAGCCGCTTCATCGCACTCGTGAAGGGCATGAGTATAACATCATCCTGATCCGATCCGAATGAGTTCGCTCCCTTGGGCGCCAGCCAGCCAACAATTGTAAACGGCGCGTTCTTGATACGAACGATCTGACCGACTGGGTCGTTGCCTTCGCCGAACAATACATCCGACGTGGTCTTGCCGATCAGGCAAACCTTCGCCGCGTTTCGCACGTCCGCATCCGAAAAATTGCCACCCGATAGAAATTTCCAGGATCGAATTCTCGCAAAATCCGCACTGACTCCCCAGTAGCCGACCTGGTTGTTCTGATTGCCCGCAACAATCTGGGCATTGCCGCGAACCTCGGGACTGACACCGGAAATACCGGGCACTTCACGCAGGAGTGCCTGGTAGTCGCCCTCAGTCAAGTTGGCGTTGGCCCCAAACCCACCGCGCACGCCGCCTCGTCCTCCGGAGCTCGAAAAAATGATGATCAGGTTCTGCCCCATGCTCGCGATTTGGGCTTCGACTTGCGCCTTCGCACCCGTTCCCATGCTCACTCCAACGATGACGGCGGAAATGCCGACGATAATACCGAGCATCGTCAGGATCGATCGCATGATGTTCCGACGAATGGCTCGAAACGCAATTTTAAGGACGGAGAACATCGTTAATGTAGATGAATGGATTTTTGTTCCGCTTCGAGCTTTGCGATTTCTTCGGGGGCGATCAGGCGCTTGCCCACGGGTTCGTCACTTCGCACCAAACCGTCACGCATCACGATCTTGCGTTTGCAATAGCTGGCAATATCCAATTCATGAGTCACCATGACGATCGTGATTCCTTTTTCGTTCAGCGACTGGAAAACACCCATGACTTCAATGCTCGTGCGCGTGTCCAGATTGCCGGTCGGTTCGTCCGCGAGGAGGACTTTGGGATGATTGACCAAGGCTCGCGCGATGGCCACGCGTTGTTGCTGACCACCGGACAGCTGGTTCGGATGATGATCATGACGGGCCCCCAAGCCGACCAGCTCAAGGGCTTCCATGGCCCGCTTGTATTGAACCCGCGACGGAATTGGAGGCCGCGCGTAAAGCATCGGCAGTTCAACGTTTTCAACCGCCGTTGTTCGGGAAAGGAGATTGAAGCCCTGGAATACAAAGCCGAGCTTTTGGTTCCGCAGGTCCGCCAATTGATCGCGATTCAATTTGCCCACATCGACGCCATCCAGCAGATAACGGCCACCGGTCGGCCGATCGAGGCATCCGATCGTGTTCATCATGGTGGACTTACCTGAGCCGCTGGATCCCATGATGGCGACAAATTCTCCAGGTTGAATCTCCACAGTAACACCCCGGACCGCCTTCACCTCCATCGAGCCGTTACGATAGGTCTTGCTGAAATCTTCCAGTTTGATGACCGGTTCCATTTCGAATTACGAATGCAGGTTCCCTAGCGACGCCGACGACTGAAGGGATTAAGCGGATTCCGGGTTTCATCCTGCGCGACGGCAATTGCGGCGGTGCCGATAGCGACGACGTCCCCTTCCTTCAGGCCATCGAGGACCTCGGTGTTGGTTCCATCGCTGATGCCCAATTTGACAGTAACCGGCTTGAGCGGAGTGTCCTGATTCAACGTCTTCTGATCTGGCTTGGCCTGAATCAGGTAAACGGTCGCGCTCGAAGGGGTCTCAGGCGCTGGCGGGCGTCCACCGCCGCCATTGCCACCACCGCGACCGAATCCACCACCGGGACCGCCGCCGCCTCTTCCGCCAAAGTTACCGCCACCTCCTCCGGCGCCGCCACCGCCCGCGCCTCGCTGGGCAAATCGTGCACGCATTTCGGCCATGACCTTCTCGTATTTTTCTTTTTGCTCCGGTGTCAGCGAATCCATGTAGGCCTTGCGCTCTTCGTCGGTTGGTCGTCGAAATTGGCCACCCTGCGCCCACGGCTGCACCGGCAATCCCGCAAAGGGACCACTGGTCGCAAGTTCCACGGCAGGCTTTTCTCCGGGCGTCGCCGTTTCCTTGGCTGCCGGATCCTCGATTACATCGGCGCCCTCGGGCGGCCGGAAGCGAAGGGCCGCATTGGGAATCGTAATCACGCCACGCCGTTCGGCGGTGATGAATGTGGCGTCTGCCGTCATGCCCGGCCGAAGTTTCAAGTCCTTGTTGTCCACCGCCACCACGGTTGTGTAGGTCACCACGTTCTGGTTGGTGGTTGGTTCGAACCGCACTTGTTTGACGGTGCCGGCAAACTGCCGTTTCTGAAAGGCATCCACTTTGAAGGTGACCTTCTGATCCTGCTCCAGATTGCCAACGTCCGCCTCCGACACAGCCGCCTCGATCTGCATATGAGCCAGGTCATCCGCCATGACAAACAAGGTTGGGACGTTCATACCGGCGGCCACTGTCTGACCAACCTCCACCTTGCGCGCGATGATGACACCGTCCATCGGCGCGTAGATCGTCGTGCGACTTAGATCGACCTGCGCCCGATCGACATTGGCCTGTTGCATTTTCACATTGGCGTCCGCCTGCATGAGATTTACCCGCGCCTGGTCGTAGTCCGACTTGGAGATGAGACTTCCGGTAAAAAGTTCCTGAGCCCGGTCGAAGTTCAACTTGGCCAGTTCCTTGGCGGCCTGCGAATTCGCCAATTGCGCCTGCGCCTGGCCAAGGGCTCGCTCGTAGGTCGCGGGGTCCAACTGAGCCAGGACATCGCCCTCCTTAACCTGCGAATTATAATCCGCGTTGATTTTGGTGATGGTGCCCGAGATCTGGCTGCCCACCTGCACCAACCGTTCTGGTGTCAACGAACCGTTCGCGAGGACCGTTTGCACGACATCACCCCGTGCAATCGTGGCCGTGCGGTAATTGAATCCCGCCGCCGCCGGCTTCTTGAAATAGCGATAGCCGTAGTATCCACCGCCACCCACGATCGCGATGATGATCAACCATTTTACCAAAGAGAATCCGGAGTTTTTGCTCATGTCAGATTGGGTATAGCTCGGCCCGGCTGATTCAATTCACCGGTGGCACCGGCAACAAGACGGATGGTCCACGCGGAAGTTACACTTGCTCCCGGCAGACCTTGATCAGCCCAACCACTCGATCAATGCGCATACCAGAGCAAAATTCCGCAAAGAATAACCAGCCGAGCCAAATCTGAGTGGCCCGGGAACCACTCAAAAGTTGATTGTGTCACACAACCCACGGCACCCGGATCACGGAATACAGACGAACTTTTACTGGATTTTCAGCAGTTCCGGCTCGGTCCACAAATCTTCACGATTCGGATATTTATCGCGCACTGCCTTCACCGTTTCTGGTTTGACTGGGTCCGCCGTGTTTCCCCATTCCCGGCGAATATACGTTAGGATGGAGGCGATTTGCTCATCGTTGAAAATTCCCAATCCCGGCATGATCAGCTCCCATTTTTTGTCCTTTACCGTAATCGGGCCCATCAGTCCAAACAGCGCAATCCGAATCGGGCGTTGCTCGCTGCCCAACACCCACTCGGACCCGGCCAGCGGCGGGGCCAGGCCTTCCTGGCCGTTGCCGTGAGGTTGATGACAGGCGGCGCAACTGATCGCGAATAACTCCTTGCCCTGTTCGAACAGCTTTTGCTCATCGGCAGTTAGCGGGCGCACCTCATTCGAATTGTCCTGCGCTTTGCCAGGCCAGGTGAACAGCGGATCCAAAGCCGCGACGAGGTCCTTGGTTTTCTCGTTGGTGCTTGTGCTCAATTCGAGGAGTCCCGCGGGTTCGGCCGTGAGCGCGATTGATTTCACTTTCGGCGACGGCCGTCCGCGTTGTTTCCGGGGCAAATTGGCCGCCGCACCACCGAGCATGGCTTGTGCACGCCAATCGGCGATCTTCGCCTGTTGCGCAGCCAGAGCAAAGAATTGGTTCACGCGGTCTGGCTTGCCTTCCTTGATGACCGCCGAACCCAAAGCGTGGATGAGATCGGATTCGGATTCGTCAGCGGATGGCCTCGCGAGCAATGCCGCCAAATATTCCAACTCCCGGCCGCCAACGCTCGAAAGAATGGCGTCGCGTAAATATTTGTTGCCGGCAAATCGGCCGCCAATCGTGGTGAGTGCGGCAAGGGAGTCTGGCGAATCAAAATTTCCCAGCGAAAGCGCGAGCTGCCACGCGAGTTCCGGATTGGCGTTTGGCATCAGGCCCAAAACATCCGCCTGTGTTGCCGCGCGAAGATCGGCGTTCTTGTCGATGATCCGCAAGGCGGCAACTTGCAATTTGGTTTCGCTGCTGCCCAGTGCTGCTCGCAGGATGCCGGCGTCCGCCTGGCCCAGACCTTCCAACGTCCAAAGCGACTGAACTCGCGCGACCGTTCCCGCGTTGCTGTTTTGCACTTGTTGTTTCAGACCGCTGGCGACCGTCGAGTCACCGCGTTCCACGAGCAAGCGTTGAGCAGTGTCCCGCACCCAGCCATTGGGATGTTCGAGTGCCGTCACCAAATCCGCACTGCTCGCCTGGCTCAATTTCGGCGCGTGATTCAGTGGCTTACCGTCGTAAACGACACGGTAAATGCGCCCCAAGTTCACCGGGCTTTGCAGTCCGCGGCTTTCGATCTGATGACGTAAATACGACGTCAGGTAAATACGATGTTGGATGAGGCCGCGGTATAGATCGACCAGATAAAGTGCACCGTCGGGACCATTGTAGGCGTTAACTGGACGGAAGCGTTCATCTGATGACGTAATGAATTCCGAATCGGGATAAGCGAAACGGCCGCTTACCACTCCGTCTTTTTCTGTCAGGACATTGCGTTTGATCAAGTTGGCCGATGGCTCGCAAACAAAAGCGTTGCCCTCGAACTCGGCGGGAAAATTATCACCACGATAAATGACCGGACCACATGCCGCCGTAAATCGCGCCAGCCGGCCATCGGGCTTCAAAACACCTTTTTGATAACCGCGGTTCACTCCGGGATTCACCCGTCCAGGGTAAGTCACCTGGCTACCCACCGGATCGACGTCAATGCCAGCATGCCCCTGGTAGTTCGGATTGCGCAAAAGATACTCCGACGGGATGAGATCAATGCGAAGTTGATCGCTGTTGGAGTCATAAACCAGCCGGCCAAAGTCATCCTGCGAGAGGCCCCATTGACCGCGAAATGTGGTCGATTCGCGCAGCCACTTGCCCTTAACGGGACGGAATCGTGAAGTGTAGTTTGCGCTGTAAACCCAGTTGTCCAACGCACGCATCAGGCCGTTGGCATTGTGCTCGGGATTCTTGATGTCGCCTTGCACGTAGTCTGTCGCGATCGCCGTCTTTTCGTCGCATTTCAGATCGCCATCCGTGTCCTTGCAAAACCACAGGTTGGGCATCTCGGCGATCAGCACACCGCCGCCGGCAAAACCAATTGCCCGGGGCATCACGAGGTGATCCAAAAACACCGTCCGCTTGTCCATCCGGCCGTCGCCATCGGTATCTTCCAAGACCGCGATCGTGCCCTGCCCAGTGCCTTCGCCATGGCCATCGGGATCCGGCATGTAGCCTTTCATCTCCACGACCCAGATCCGGCCATCGGCATCGAAACGCATGGCCACGGGCGAATTCACCAACGGCTCGGCCGCGACAATTTCCATGTGGAAACCCGGTTTGAGCGTGAAGGATTTCAGTGCTTCGTCCGGACTCAATACGGGCGCGGGTGGAATCAGGTTTTCCGGTACAAGCAGCTTCTGCTCTTCCCCGGGTTTGTCTCCGTTCTGGCCCATGGCCGTCAATGCGGCCAGTAGGCAGATGGTAATCAACTGGGCTTTCATTTCTTAGACGATGCTCCGCCCCGGCCCGGCCGCGGCGAACGATGGACGGCGACAATAAAGGGGAGATTCGATTTGAGGCAAACCGAGAGGTTAAAAAAAGACAGCCCTGCACGCGTGAGTTTTGGAACGTCCGCCCCGTTCCGGCGGCCCGTCCTTGCCAACCATCATCCAGTTTGTTTACCTCCGCGCCTTGTTCGCATTCCCAACCGAACAACTGATTCCACGACCATGGCATACCTGAACGACAACTATTTGAAATTGAAGGCCGGCTATCTGTTTCCCGAGATCGCGCGGCGGGTGAAAGCATTTTGTGAAGCCAATCCGGAAGGCGCCAGCCGATTGATCCGGTGCGGGATCGGCGACGTCACCGAGCCTTTGCCGCCGGCAGTGGTTGCGGCTTTGCACAAGGCCGTCGACGAGATGGCCACTCGCGAAACGTTTCACGGCTACGGACCCGAGCAAGGATACGAATGGCTTCGGTCCGCCATCGCGAAGAATGATTTCCGCGACAAGGGTATCGACGTGGCCGACGATGAGGTGTTCGTAAGCGACGGATCAAAGTGCGATTGCGGCAACATCCTGGATGTGCTCGGCAGCAAAAACAAAATCGCGATCAGCGATCCGGTTTATCCGGTGTACGTGGACACCAACGTGATGGCCGGTCATACCGGCGACGCGAATGCCGCCGGCGCGTACGGAAAGCTAGTTTACCTGCCCTGCCGACCCAGCAACGGATTCGTTCCCGAGCCACCCAAGAAACACGTCGATGTCGTTTACCTGTGCTCGCCAAACAACCCGACCGGCGCCGCCGCGACGCGCGACCAATTGACTGCCTGGGTCAACTACGCGCGGGAAAACAAGACGATCATTCTCTTTGACGCGGCCTACGAGGCATACATCAGCGATCCGCAAATTCCGCATTCGATTTTTGAAATTCCCGGCGCGCGCGAGTGCGCGATCGAGTTCCGCAGCTTCTCGAAGAATGGCGGTTTCACCGGCGTGCGATGCGCGTACACGGTCGTTCCGAAAACGCTTCTGGCCGCGACGAAGACCGGCGAAATGAACCCGTTGCACCCGCTGTGGAATCGTCGTTCCGCCACCAAATTCAATGGTGTGAGCTACATTGTGCAACGTGGAGCGGAAGCGCTTTACAGCGATGACGGCAAAGCTCAGGTCAAAGCGCTCGTCGAACACTATATGGGCAACGCGGCGATCCTGCGTGCAGGTGCGAAGAAGGCGGGACTCAAAGTGTTCGGCGGTGTGAACGCGCCTTACATCTGGGTGCGCACGCCGAAAGGTGTGACCAGCTGGGAGGCGTTCGACAAGATCTTGGGCGAAGCCAATGTGGTGATCACACCGGGCTCAGGCTTCGGCTCGAAGGGCGAAGGCTTTTTCCGGATCAGCAGTTTCAACAGCCGCGCCAACGCCGAGGAAGTCGCCCGCCGGTTGAAGGAATTGAAGTGGTGAGGTAAAAGCCGTCTGTGCAACCAACGCCGCCAGCGATACCAAGGAAAGCGCGGCGTTGGATTTGGATTCCGCTCGTCGCGGCTGCATTGCTCGCGGGCTTGGTCGGCGTCTTTATCTTCCAGGCTCGCGAACATCGCCGTCAGGCGCAGGCAGCGATCGACGCGGGATTGGATCGAATCCGCACGGCCGGCGAACCAGTTACGGCACAAGACCTCGCGAAGCTGTATCCGTCACCGCCGCCGGAACACGACGCGGCGATCTTGCTCGCGCCAGCTCTCGCCGCGCTTTCAATCCCCGCTGACGCGGACGATCTGCCGTTTTTCAGTTCCGCCCCACTTCCGCCAACCGAGCAGATCCGGGAAAAGCTGCGGTCGAGGATGGACGCTCTTCTCTCTGCGAATGACCGGGCCTTGAAGCTCGTTCCTTGGGCTCGTCTCGAGAATTCTTGGATCGGATCTGGTTATGAGCAAGGCTTGACCAACCGGGTGTATGATACCGGTCGTTTGTTGAAGCTCAGCCGCCTCTGCTTCTTGTCTGCGATAGTCGCGGCCGAAGATGGAAACCTGTCAAATGCTGTCCATCAGATTCGGAATGGACTGGCACTGGGCGAGACGCTTCGGAGCCGCATCATGATTCACTTCATGGTTCATCGAATGATTCAAAAACGTGCCTGCGAGACACTCGAGTGGGTGGTGAACCGATCCAACGTTGCGCCAACCAACCTCAAAATCCTTGAAACCCTGTTGGCCGAAAATGAGGATGGCCAAATACGCGACGTGTTTCTCGACGATCGCTGCCGTGTTATCCGGATGTTGAAGACCTTGCAAACGACAACAGAGGCCGCAGTCGGCGATAACTCAAATCACACGTGGTATCGCGGGATGGCTTTCCAACGGGCATATTTTACCAAATTGTTCCTTAGGTTGTCTGGACGCATTTATCGAGATGAAGACTTTATCCGTTTCTTGGATCAAAGTTCGCACGTGTTCGACGTGTTGAAACTGCCACCACGGCAGGAGTTACCGGATATCAACAAGATGGTCGACGAATACACCAAAAAAATGGATAGTGCCTCGTTCTCGCAGGGAATAAGCGATGCGTTTTTTAGCAGATTTGGCTTGGTAGCATACGATGTGGAAATCCGGGCCCGGCTGCGAACCGCCCTTGCCGCATTGACCATCGAAAGCTGGCGCAGCATTCACGAAGGAAACTTCCCCGATTCGCTCGCCCAGTTGCCAGCCGAGGAACGTAACAAGATTCCGGTCGATCCGTTCGATCTTCAGCCGCTGCGTTACAAGAGACTGGAGAAAGGCTTCGTGGTTTACAGCGTCGGACCGGATTTCAGCGACGACGGCGGCAAGCAAAAAGCCGATGACGCAAAAGAGACCGATCACTACGACATCACTTTTTCCGTCCTGCGATAATCCAGGGTTCAAAATAAAAAAGCCCGCGGCGAACTCACGCGGGCTTTTTGCGTGTCCAATCGTGCAGAACAACTAGCTGGTACGAAGGTAATTCAAGAATTCAAAGTCGGTTGGATTGGTCGCTGCCGCATCGCTGTAACCGGGCATGATCTCGTCTAACAGGCCGGTGGCATCACCAAAATGGCGCGTAAACATTTCCCCCATCACGGCCCGGAAATCCGTCCGCCGCGCGAGATAGCGGCCCGATTTCTGGAACATCGGGCTCAGCCCAAAATTATTGGGCGCCCAGTTGGTGGAATCGCAGTTGTAGACACCTCCGTTGACCGCACCGCCGGCGGCGAAGACGACACTCGCTTCGGCGTGATCCGTCCCCTGCGAACCGTTTTCCTCGGACGTCCGACCAAACTCGGTCATCGTGACCACCATCACGTCCGACCACATGGATTGCAGATCGCGATAGAGGGCCTGAATCGCCAGCCCGACCTGACCGATCAAATTCGGCTGCGAACCGGTAATCTGACCTTGAGCGGTGTGGGTATCCCATCCGTCGAGGTTCAGTCCGAGGACTTTGACGTTGGTGCGTTTGATTAGCATCGCCGCCTGTTGCAAGCGATTGCCAAAACTGTTGTTGGGATAGGTCGCGCCATTTTCCGGCACGTAGTCGCCCTGGTTCACGGCCGTCTGCAGAGTGCTGATGGTGGCCCCCATCAATTTGCCGGTGTCGTGAACCAGTGACCGATAAATCTTGCCGACTTTGTCGGGAGCGGAACCGTAGACCCCAAGCAATCCCTTCCCGTTGGGCGCGTCGGGTGAGCCGGGCGTGGCTCCCAGGAATCGCGAGGCAGCGGCCGTTCCACCAGACAGATTGTAATTCGCCGCGGACGTGAAATTGGGAATGGGTTTTGGTCCGGTCAGCGCCAGCAACTGACTGCTTGAGAGCCCGGCGCCGACAAAGGAATTATTGATATCCGAGAGATCGATCGTGCGATCCAGGTGCCGATACATGAGCCCTTCGCTGAGGGCGTCATTTCCCGGCGAACCATTTTCCCAGTAGAACTGGCTGTCAAAGTGCGAGCGCGATTGATCGGCGTATCCGACGCGGTGAATGACGGCCACATTGCCGGGACCCGCCAGTCCATTGATCGCACTGTTGTTGTAAACCTCCATCATCGGTTGCAAAGACGGATGGAACTGGGCAAAACCGTTGCCCGAATCAATGGCCAGATTATCCGGGATGAACAATGTCGGCCGATTGTCCGAATTGTATTCGGGATCGCCACGCGGAATCAAAATGTTCAACCCATCAGCACCGCCTCTAAAGAAAATGAAGATGAGGCGTTTGTTGTTGGCGACATTCCCGGCAAAGAGGTTCTGCTTGAAGAGCACCGGCGTAAACAGATTGGCCGCGATTGCTCCCCAGGAAAGGGCCCCGGACGTTTTCAGGAAACCGCGTCGTGTCAGGTTCATAAGGCTAAAGTCGTTTGAGGTGTTCGCTGGTGTGACCGGTTATTGATATTGCCATTGAGGCAGGGAGAGGATGAGGCCCACGAGTTCGCGGACGCGCGCGGCATGGGCAGTATTGGTCGGATCCAGTGTGGACGGCGTACCGTTCGCCGCCGTGTTCCCGTAATCGACGAGAATACTGATGTGTTCGGGCATCAGTGTGCCCTGAAACAGCTTGTGGTTGAAATAGTCCACAATGTCCGCAGCCGACGTGATGTTGTTGGCCGCAACCCAACCAGCCACGTCCCATTGGTAGGCCGAATTCGAATTGCCAGCGATCAATCGGCAGAACTCGATTCGTTGGAGCAACGTTCCGGAATCCATCCATTTGTCGCCGATCTCGGACCAGCCGTTGGGTTCCAAACGGTCAAAAAGATGCATGCCCATGCGTTCGTTCCAGTTTGGCAGGCCGGGCGCATCGACGGCGGAGTTGAGCGCGCGGATCGTGCTGTTGATGTATTCGACGGGCGTTTTGATCTTGGTCTTGTAACCGGCCTCGCCCCAGAAGACATCGAGGCGAGCGACCGGTTGAATGATCGCGTTCAGCACCGTGCCGATATGACCTTTCCGACCGTTGACCGGCGTGTTCCACGCGGCGATCGCGTTGTCCATGAGATCGAGCAATTCGGGTGAAGCTGTGCGGTTGTGGTAGCTGTCGAGGTTGATTTCATCGGACACAAACTTGTTGATGAGTTTCAGGCAGATGAATTCCTCCGTTGACGGGTGCGATTCCATCGCGTCGATCACATCCGTGGCGTCGAGCAAGCCGCTGATGCCAGTCCGGCCACCGGGGATGTCGATCTGATACGCCGTGCCCGCAAAGAGCGTTTTGGAATTTGTGTCGTGTTCATCCGGATTGAAGCGGAACGTCCAAAGGCCGTTGGGGTCGCCGTTTTCAATCGAGCCTGGGAGCGGGTCGCGCAAAATGATCTTCGGCGCGATCGCCGCATCCGAACTGGTGAGCGAAACGTTGTGCAGTTCGATCGCGATCACGTTTTCCTGAGGCGCGGGCAGTAGCAAATTCAAATACGGTTTGAGGCTGAAGTTCTGATCTACGAGCGGTTCAACGGCGTTGCCGTTGGCCAGCTTGTCAAATGGGGGCGGCGTGCCGGTGCCTTCCATGGTTCGCGTCCGGGCGACCTCCGTACCGTTCACATAAACGATGACACCGTCATCGCATTTGAGCGACAGAACCAAGTTTTGCAGCGTCGCCGGATTATTCACCGTGAATTTGCGCCGCAAATAAACCGATGGGTAACCGGTCTGGTTGGCCGTCTGTCGCATGTCCGGCAATTGAGTGCCGTACCAATTGTCGACGCCGTACCCTTCCTCGCCATAACCGAGCGGCGTCGCGCCGTCAGACCACGCGGAATCGTTGTAAGAATTCTCGGCCCACGCGGTGGTGGGTTCGCCGTTCACGGGTGTCGGCTCGGCGGTTCCCTTCAAATACTTCCAGCCTGAACCCAAATCGAGAAGGGTCGTATCCTGAAACTGCACGCTTTCGTCCGTCGGGGGATTACGCGCTGAATCCGGGTAGGTGGGTGCGTCTTGCGGCCAGACCTTCCGGACCGTCCAACCGGTGAAACAGCGGGCCAGTTGTTCGATGTCCGTCTGCGTATAACGGTTGTCCACGCCGAAGGCGAACAGCTCCATGATTTCCCGGGCATAGTTTTCGTTGGGCGCGCCCTTCACGTTCAGCACGTTGTCGAGGTAGATCAACTGGGCCGGGCTGGTCGCGCTGTAAAGGAGGAGATCGCCGAAATAGCCGAGCGCGTTGTCGTGGAAGAATTCATATTCGCGATATTTGGCTTCCGCCGCTTCCTTCTCCGCTTCGCTGTAGATCATCGCGTCGGTCGCGTCGGAGTTATTGAGTCCGTCGAAGTAGTCCCTGACCTTGTTGTAGTCGGTGGTAAAATGGTTCTGCCAGAATTCGGCAAGGACCGATTGCAACTGACGATGTGCGTAGGCTCCACGAATGTGCACGAGCTGTTGCAGCTCATTCAGCCCTTTGATGCGCGTCTGCAAGGGAATGCCCGGGATGTCGGTCTTGCCGAGCAATTCCGGAATCAAACTGGAATCCGAACTGTCGAGCGTCACGTTGATCGAAACAAACGCGAGCACGTTATTGCCCGGCACCAGCAAGTTCTTGAACGCGGAGATATCGAATTGCTCGGGCGAACCCGCTTCGTGATTGCCGTCGGCCAGACTGTCAAATGCCGGGGTGCCAGTAAAATTCGCCCGAACGACTTCCGTACCGTTGAGATAAGCCACAAACGCATCGTCGTAGTCCATTTGCAGCACCAGGTGATCGAAGGCCGCAGGATCGGCGACGTTGAAAACTTTCCGGGCGTAAACGGTGCTGTAGTTGTAGCGCATGTCATCGAGCACGGTGGCGTCGTCGTTATCGCCATAGCCGATGCCGGTCTGGCCGGTTTCCCAATTACTGTCGTCGAACCCAATTGTTGCCCAATTCGCCGGGGGCTCGTTTGTGCCCTTGTGGTAGGAAAAAATCTCTCCGGGGCTGACAAGTGTCGACGCATTCGCCGGTTGAAAACTGTAGAAGAGCGGCGCCGTCCGGCTGTTCAGTTCAGTATTGGCGGATTCATCAATCAAATTCGGATTCAATTGCTCGTTCATCCACGCTTCCAGTCCGATGGACGCGATCCGTTGCAGATCATAATCACTGGGTCCATAAGCCAGACGGTTCAAGACATGGCCGATTCGTTCATCCTCGGAAAACAAACAAGAGCTCAATCCGTAAACCACCGTGAAATGCGTTGATCCACTGTAGGTCGCGGCCGGCGGAGTCGTTTCGTAGCCGACCCGCACTCGATAGAAAGCATTCAAACCCGGACTCGGTGCGGTAAAGACGACCATGCCTTCCCGGCCATCCACCGCACCCGAGACATACGACGACCACGGTCCGGTCCCGGCTTCGGCCCGCGTTTCCAGCACCACGCTGGTAAAGCCAGCGCGAATATGCGCGGCGACCACCAGATTATTCGCGTCGACGCTCGATACACAAATGGTGGGTATCTCTGCCGGATCAACCGCGGAGGCGGGTGCCGCGTGGAGGATCAGCGCAAGTAAAGCACCGGCAGCGATGGCCCGGGAGAAGTGTACGGCTGTCTTCATAAGGTGTCGGAGCCCCGGTAGCACGGCTGGAGCCAAACGACATCATCGACACTCGCCTTCGGCACGCGAATCAACAAGTTGCTCATCGGCACGGCTTTTCTCAAAACTGACTTCACGAGGGGCCATTCGGATCATCGCCGGGGTGGCGCGACTCCGTGTCCTGCCGAGTCAGCCCTTGGTTAAAAAACGGACATAATCGGGCGCTCCGCAAATCGGGGACGTCAAAGTCAACGATTTCCAAACTTCCACCTTACAGCCAACCGTCGCGTTCGCGGGGGAGATCATGGCAGCGGGCGCGACCCACGGTGGTCACGCAAGGAAAACTCGGCCGTTGACTCACTTAGTCCCTTTGTTAGATTCGCGCCTCGTTTTTCGCCGGATTTCCCAAAAAAACCGCAGATTTACGAATTATCCATCAAACATCATATATGGCCAAAGCAACGAAGAAGACGAAATACGTTTACACTTGGGGTAACAAGAAGGCCGACGGCAACGGCACCATGAAGCCGCTGCTCGGCGGTAAGGGAGCAAATCTCGCCGAAATGACCCGCATCGGTCTGCCGGTGCCTCCTGGTTTCACCATCACCACGGAAGTTTGCACGTACTACTACGCGCACAAGAAAACGTATCCAACGGAACTGCAGGGCCAGATCCAAGCCGGCATCCGCAACATGGAAAAGATCATGGGCACGAAGTTCGGTGCCACGTCCGGCATGCCGCTCCTCGTCGCCGTGCGTTCGGGCGCCCGCGATTCCATGCCCGGCATGATGGATACGATTCTCAATCTGGGCCTCAACGATCAAACCGTTGTCGCGCTCGAGAACGCCACCAAAAACTCGCGGTTCGCGTGGGACTGCTATCGCCGTTTCATCCAAATGTACGGTGACGTCGTGCTTGGTGTACAAAAGCGTCCGGACGAAGATCACGAACCATTTGAGACGGTCATCCACGCCTTCAAGCACGAGAAGTATCAACAGGATATCCTCGATTCCGAACTAACCGCGGAAGACCAACAGGAACTCGTCAAACTCTTCAAAGCGTTGGTCAAGGAACGCACCGGCCACGTATTTCCGAATGATCCGTGGGATCAACTTCACGGTGCCGCCGGAGCCGTCTTTGGTTCATGGATGAACGATCGTGCGATCGTTTATCGCCGCAAATACAACATCCCCTCCGAGTGGGGCACCGCCGTCAACGTGCAGGCGATGGTATTCGGCAACACCGGTGAAACGTCCGGCTCGGGCGTGGCATTCACCCGCAATCCAGCCAATGGCGCGAACGAGTTTTACGGTGAGTTCCTGATCAACGCCCAGGGCGAAGATGTCGTCGCGGGCGTGCGCACTCCGGAACCGGTCATCAACCTCAAGAAGGAAATGCCCAAGAGCTACGCCGAGTTGCTCAAAGTTCGCGCGACGCTCGAAAAGCATTTCAAGGATGTGCAGGATATCGAATTCACGATCCAAGACGGCAAGTTGTTCATGCTGCAGACACGCAACGGCAAGCGCACCGCCGCAGCCGCACTGAAGTTTGCCGCCGACATGGTCAAGTCGAAGCTCATCGACTGGGAAACCGCCGTATTGCGCAATCCGGCCGATCAGCTCGAACAGCTCCTCGCGCCAATCTTCGATCTCAACGAAGTCAAGAAAGCCACCGTCATCGCCAATGGTTTGCCGGCCGGCCCCGGCGCCGCCACCGGCAAGGTTTACTTCAACGCCGACCGCGCTGAAGCCGCCGCCGAGAAGGGTGAAAAGGTGCTCCTGGTTCGCCTCGAAACTTCGCCCGAAGACTTGCGCGGCATGATCGCCGCCGAGGGCATCCTGACCGCCCGTGGCGGTGTTTCCTCGCACGCAGCACTCGTCGCCCGCCAGATGGGCAAGGTTTGCGTCTGCGGTGCGTCGGCCGTCGCCATCGATTACGACAAGAAGGTTGCGACAATCGCCGGCCAGGAATTTGCCGAAGGCGACTTTCTGTCCATCGACGGCACGTCCGGCATTGTTTACGCCGGCCAGATCAAAACCGCTCCGTCGGAGATTATCACCGGTCTCCTGAACAACGACAAAGTTGCGCAAAAGACCGAAAAGTATAAGAGCTACGTGCAGTTGATGAACTGGTGCAAAAAGGCCACCCGCCTCACCGTCCGCACCAATGCCGACACACCGGAACAGGCCGCCCAGGCGATCGCTTTTGGCGCCGAAGGCATCGGCCTCACCCGCACCGAGCACATGTTCTTTGAAGGCGACCGGATCGATGCGATGCGCGAAATGATCCTCGCCGACAACCTGGAAGCTCGCGAAGCCGCACTGGCCAAATTGCTCCCTTACCAACGTCAAGATTTCTTCGGGATCTTCAAGGCGTTGAAGGGCTTCCCCGCCACGATCCGTTTCCTCGATCCCCCGCTCCACGAATTCCTGCCGCACACCAAGGAGCAACAGATGGACCTCGCCCGGAAGCTCAATATTCCGGTCGAGAGAATCATGGCGCGCGTCAGCGAACTCCATGAATTCAACCCCATGCTCGGTTTCCGCGGTTGCCGCCTCGGCATCAAATATCCCGAGATCACCCGCATGCAGGCGCGCGCCGTCCTCGAAGCCGCCGCTCTTTGTGCCAAGAAGAAGATCAAGGCCAAGCCCGAGATCATGATCCCGCTGGTCGGCTTCAAGAAAGAACTCGATCTGCAGGTGGCCATCGTGCACGAAGTGGCCGCCCAGGTGCAGAAGGAGCAAAAAGTGAAGCTCAGCTACAACGTGGGTACCATGATCGAAATCCCGCGCGGCGCGCTGACGGCTGACGAAGTCGCCCAGACGGCGGAGTTCTTCAGCTTCGGCACCAACGACCTCACGCAGACCTGCCTCGGCATGTCGCGCGATGATTCCGGCTCCTTCCTCGGCGCTTATGCCGAAGCGGAGATCATGAAGAAGAATCCGTTCGCCTCGATCGACCAGACCGGCGTCGGCCAACTCGTGAAGATCGCGACCGAAAAAGGCCGCGCCACCCGTCCGGGCATGAAGCTTGGCATCTGCGGTGAACACGGTGGTGACCCGGATTCGGTGAAGTTCTGCCATCGCGTCGGCCTCACCTACGTGAGCTGCTCGCCGTATCGCGTGCCGGTTGCGCGCCTCGCCGCCGCCCAGGCCGCGATCGAGGAGAAACGCGCCGCCAAGGCACCGGCCAAGAAAAAGGCCACCAAGAAGAAGAAGTAAGACTTCGACAGACGCGCGAAGATCGCGTCATGCATGATTCAAAAGGCCGCTCCGGAAAATGGGGCGGCCTTTTTTGTTCGGAGTGCATGATAAAACTTTTCCTGTCACCTTTTGGACTTTCGTGGCCACAGATGGACGACAATTATGAATGCAAGCTCCATGGCCGCGATGTCTGACGACCAACTCTGGCTGAAATCCCGCGACGGTGATCGCGAGGCTTTCGGCCGAATTGTCGAGCGCTACCAAGGCTTGATCTGCTCGCTCGCCTACAGCGCGTGCGGCAATCTTTCGCGGTCGGAAGATCTCGCCCAGGAGACATTCGTCACCGCCTGGCAAAAGCTCGGCGAACTTCGTGAACCCACGAAACTACGCGCATGGTTGTGTGGAATTGTTCGCAATCTTTCCGCAAGCTCTCTTCGTCGCGAACGACGTCGCGGCGGCCCGGCCGTATCACTCGACCATCTGAACGAACATGTTTCCGCGGACGCCGATCCCGCGACCAACGCAGTCAGCCAGGAAGAAGCCGACCTGCTCTGGCGCTCACTCGCCGGCATGCCGGAAACGTATCGCGAACCGATGATCTTGTTTTACCGGCAGGGTCAATCGATCGTCGAAGTCGCAAAGTCGCTCGATCTTTCCGAAGACGCGGTCAAGCAGCGATTGTCCCGGGGACGTTCGTTGCTGCGCGAGGAGATGACCGCGTTGGTCGAATCCACATTGACGCGAACCAAACCCGGCATCGCCTTCAAGGCCGCGGTTCTCATTGCGCTGCCGGCCATTTCCGCCTCCACCGCGAGCGCGGCCGTGTTGACTGCCGGAACGTTGGCTCAAAGTGCGGGGTCGGGAACGGTCGGCAAGGGGCTTCTCGCGAAGTTGGGTCTGGGTCCATTTGTTGGCCCGCTGATCGGACTCTTCTTCGCCCATTTGGGAACCCGCGCGGTGGCTTCAAAAGCGCGGTCCGAACGCGAGCGCGCGGTAATTCTCAAATACTCGCGCTGGGGTATCATTCTGTTCTGCGTCGTGATGAGCCTCGGGTTGGCCGCTGTGTTGAGTCAGGCCGGAAAACTTTACGATGCATCCGCACCGGCAATTATTCTGGGTGTGTGCGCGTGGACCGCCGTTCTCGTTGGCGGAATCTTGTGGGTCAACCACCGTATGGATCAGGCGATCAAACGCATCCGCATCGAAACGCACACAACCGACGACGAATTCGCCGGCGAATTGGCAGCCCGAGGTGAACAACTCAAACAGCCGAAATACTTCGAATCCAAAACGCATTTTCTCGGCCTGCCGCTCTTTGCGATGGCGTGGGGAGGCTACCGTTCCGATCGATATCGGAGGCGAGTCGTAACAGCATGGATTGCCATCGGCGACATCGCGGTCAGCCCTTTTGTTGCTTGTGGCGGCGTTGCTCTGGCACCGATCGCCTTTGGCGCAATTTCAGTTGGCGTGCTCAGCCTCAGCATTTTCTGGGGCGTGGCGGTCGGGGCATTTGCTCTCGGCAGCCTGGCCTTTGGATGGTGGGCAGTCGGTTGCGCTGCCGTCGGATGGAAATGCGCCCTTGGTTTTGCCTCGATGGCCCGTGATTACGCGCTCGGCTTGGTGGCCAGTGCCGCCGAGGCGAACACTGAAATCGCAAAGGAATGGTTTCGCAGTCAATGGCTGAGCGATCTCACAAACCTGTTCGTGCACCAGGCGCATTGGTGGATTCTTGGGATGGTTGCTTTGGCCATTATCCTGGGCTGGCGACGCAAACGGCAGGAACGTATCACTTCTCGGAACCGTCCCAATTGACGACACTTGGCTTCCGAAAGCTCAAACCACACTTGAGATTTCCGGCGTTGGATTTTGTGTCGGAGCCGTTCTGCGTTTCACAATCACCTGAATGCCGTTCTTCGGCCTGAGCGTGATGAGCGGATCCGGCACGGCCGTAAATCCAGGCGGCAATCGAAAGGTAAAGTGCCGGTAGAAAATCACCGTGAAGATCATCAGTTCCTGCAGCGCGAAGTGATTGCCGATGCAGCTGCGCGGTCCGGCCCCAAAAGGGAAGTAGATCATCTGCTCGGGACCTGGCCTCCGTTCCGGTAAAAAGCGATCGGGGTCGAATCGTTGCGGCTCATCCCAGTAGCGGGCGCTCCAGTGAAAATGCGCGATCGGGATCACCACGTTCATTCCTTGGGGAATCCCGTAACCGGCAATCTCATCGTCGGCCGTGCAGCGCCGGCCCACGGACCAGATGGACGGAAACATGCGCAGTGATTCTTCGATGGCCCGACGAACGAACGCGAAGCGGCCGATGTTTTCCGTCGTGAGTCCCTCCTCCGGCCAATTGGCATCGATCTCCTCGATCAACCGGCGTTCCTGTTCCGGATTCTGCGCGAGCAAATAGATCAACCAGCTCATGGCGTTGGCAGTCGTTTCGTGGCCGGCGACAAAGATCGTCATGACTTCATCGCGCAATTGCTCGTCGGTCATCCCGCGGCCGGTGCCCTCTTCGCACGCGGACAACAGCATGCTGAGCAAATCGTCGTGTTCGTCCGGCAGCTGGCGGCGGCTTTGGATGATGCCATAGACAATCCGGTTTAGATCACGCAAGGCCCGGACCTGCCGGCCGTTGAACGGCGTCGGAATGGAGCGCGGCAGCAGAAACATCCACGGATGCCGCAGCATGCGGAGCGCGAACTCATTCAACGTGGCAATGTGCCGGCTCACATCGGCGGCCGATCCCTCAACATCGGTGCTGAACATCGCGCGCGAAATGATGTCCAGCGTCAGCTGCGAAAGCGGCGGGCACACGTCCCACGGTTGTCCGGCGGACGACGCGCGTTGAAGCAGGGAAACAAATCCTTCCGCACGTTCCACCATCATCGCAAACAGCCGGTCGAGTCGATGCCGATGAAACGCCGGCTGAATCAACTTTCGCTGGCCGCGCCAGAATTCGCCCTCGCTGGTGACGAGCCCGTTGCCGAACAGAATCCGCAGCACCGCATACGAACGGCTCTTGCTCTGGTAATGATGGTAGGCGTCAGCGAGAACATGTTTGGCCCATTCCGGACGGGCGACGACCACGGCGCGACCCAAAGGCGACGTGATGGTGAAGATGTCACCGACTTCCTCGATCCATTGCGGAATCCACTTGAGCGGATTGCGCTGGGCAAAATAGGCCGGCCCCATCAGCCAATGCCGCGGACGTTGCACGGAAGGTGGTGATGGTTTCATGGTTTTTGAGCCGGTCTTAAGCGTGGATCGTCCAGATCCAAACGGTAAAGCATCTGGTTGTAATCGTAGCGCGGTGTCGGATGCGAGTTGCCGGAGAACGCCGCCGTGTAGGTTCCTTCAAACAAAAGCACCGGTGAGTTCGTCGGCGTGAAATCCAGATGCAAACACGGATTGTAAAATGTGTAGTTGCGATGGCTGAGGACCTTAACCGCCGGCCCCCACGGGCCGGTGGGTGCATCCGCCTCCGCGTACCAAAGTTCACCAAACGGCGACGGTTTGCCGCCGCTCTGTTGAAACACGGTGACCCAGCGTTTGCGCCACGGATGCCAGCCAATCCCGCCGACATGAACGCCCCGATGCGGTCGAATTTCTTCACTGCCGTCCGCCGCCTGCACGGTGCGTTGCTGTTCGAGCGGTTCCCACGAAGACGGATTTTGCCAGGCTTCAAAAGAGGCCGGACACCGCAAGGCCGGAAACGGATGTGCAAACAAAATCCAGTCGCGGCCGTCGGCATCGCGCCAGGGCACCGCGTGCCCTTGCGGCAGCGGCGGCGGTTTCGGCGCGTCTGCCGAGTGCGACCAGATCACTTTTAATTTCTCAAAGGTCTGCGATTTATCGTTCCACACGGCCAAACCCCATTCGTAAGCTTCCATGTTTTGGTGGACTTTCATATACGTGCAGACGAGGTGCTTCTTTCCATCGCGATCGGGCAGATCCACCATCGCGGTGGCCCACGTTGGTCCTTTACCGGCCATCGGCGTGATCCCGCGCAGGTTGCCCTTTTTGTCGCGGAACATTTCGAAGTGAAGTCTCAAAGGAGGTTCAAAGTTCTTCAGCGGCAGCACATCGGAGGTGGCGCCGGAGCTGTCAAAAATCCCCAACGGATAACGCGGCAACGTCGTGTCACCCCACAGCCAGTATCGCGTCCCATCGTGAACCGCCGTTTGCACGCTGTCGCACCCGAACACACCGGTCTCCCGCCAATCGCGATCACGACCGGTAAGCTGGCTTTCGGCGAATTGACCGGCCCCGGTCAGTCTGCCCAACCGACGCGCAATCATCGTTCGATTCACTTCGATTTTCAGTGTCTTGCCGTGTTGGGGAACCAATCGAACGCCGCGATAGCCAAACCCATCCTTCGGAACTTCGTAGCCATCACTCTCGACGGTGAAGAAGACTTCGCGACCAAGGAGTTCCGGCTGATTGACCGCGACCACACCAGCGTTGTCGGTGATCAACGTCACATGATGGGTCGTCGTCAACTCGACGAGTGGCACCGGCCAGCCGCTCTCTTTTTCGACGACTTCAATGCGACAGGGTTCGGCCCCTGAGGCGGCCGCATTGCCGCGTTCGACAATTGCCATTCCCAACAGAACACCGATCAAACCGACACCAAAAGATCGTGGGCCGGAATAACACTTTCTGCGTCGCGACATGCGCGTGGTCAACTCGGGTTTCATTGGATGGAAGGTTCCGGAATGGAATGGGCAATCCAGTCGTAGGTCGGACGCCAACCGCCTCGTCTGAATTGCACTCCAAGCGAATTCCACTGCATGCCGCGCGTGTCAGATATTGCGTCCGTGGAAATCGTGACGACGCCCCAGGCGCCAACGGGCCGCACTTCGCCCGGATCGCTAATGCCATTTTGATTGGCATCCCGCCAAAGTGACAGCCCGTTCAACTCGGCCCCCTCCAGGCGTCCATCGCCGTTGTTGTCGAGCGCCGCGAGTGGCTGATATCCATTTTCCCAGAAGATCCAAAAAGTGACCGCCCCCATCATCTGCAAGCCTGAACCGATATTTCCGCTGCCGTCGTGATCGTAGACCAACCAGGCGGCATTGGTGGTGATCCAACCCCAACGCTTCAGTTCGCCGGTGCCATCAAGATCAAAACGAACCGCGGCTTGCGGATCGATCAACTCGGTCAGGTTCGTCTTTTCCGTCACG
Organism: bacterium; assembly: GCA_016124235.1. Taxonomy (GTDB): domain Bacteria; phylum Verrucomicrobiota; class Verrucomicrobiia; order Limisphaerales; family RI-55; genus RI-55. Next base: position 71,612 of record WGOC01000002.1, read on the forward strand.
GGAACAACGATCGGAGTGATCGCCCGCGGCATCGAATTCAATTCCTTCTGGCGATCCTTCAGGTCGGCAATCTCGCTCTTGTCCTTCTCCGGATCGAGCAACTTGAGCAGGTACCGGATCACTTCCGAACTGTAGCACACGCCCGGGCCGATGGAGCCGCGTCGCTGCCCTTTCAAGGGATTGCGCATTGCTTTGAGATCGTCCCACCGCTGACTCAGCCATTGTTTGAAATTGAACTCCCCGATCACCTCCGTCTGCCAGGCGATGTCCAGTGTTTGGCGATACGCCTTCAGCGCATCGCCACGCCGTCCGGCTTGATCCAGGCACCAAGCATAGCCGAGGTGGATGGGTAAAATCCATCGCCGCGCTTTGCGCTCATCCGTTTCCCTCAAGAGCTTTAGGGCCTTTTCATAATATTCAATCGCCGCCGCGAGATGTTTGGCGGCCCGACGAAGGCCATCCGCATCGGCCGGAAGTTTCACTGTTTCAGGAACGCCGGCATCGCTGACTGGCCAACCAAATGAAATCCTCGCCGTCCGCTTTGCGACCGCGAGGTTCTGAGCGTTGGTCGCATAGATCATCGAATGAACACGCGCAATCTGGTAGGTCACTTCCAGGTCGTTCGTTCCGGCTTTTAGCTCGCGGGTCAGATTGTTGAGCAATCGTTCAACCGGCACGTTCTCAGTTTCCGGAAACATGAACATCGCGTTCGCCCACCCCGCGGACAACGCAAACGCGACGAGAAGAGCAAACCTCGGGGCAGCGTTTCTTTGACGATTCACGCCCCTTGCCTAGCAAAAGAAAAACGCCGCCACAAGCGTGACGGCGCAGGCTTTCAAATTGAAGTAAGCGTCAGTCTTTGTCGGTGCGACGAAGAATCACGAGCCAGCTGGTCTCGTTTTCGGCCGGTCCACCGATGAAGCACTGTTCACCGACCTTCAACTTTTGGACACCCCGGCAAACGCGTTTACCTTCACCGTAAAGAATGACTTCGAATCGGTCGTCTTCCATCGCTCGAATATCGATATCGCATTGGTCGCTCATTTTGAGCCGCTTCTTCTTGGTCTTATCAACCTCGGCGTCGATGGTATTGATGACGAAATAGTTCTCCCATTTGAAGATCTTCTTCAACTCAGCCGCCGTGTGCGCATCGATGGGCTTATGTTCCTTGCTCGACGAGTGCTTGAGATTTGTCCCCCACACAAGTTGTGCTTTGACCTTGATTACGGGCTCGTCTGCCCTAACCGGCTGGGACACTCCCGCTAAAAGCAGTAGCACAGCGACAAACTGGAAGGAACGTTGTATTCCTGAGATCATTAATTCGGAGCGTAAGTGCTCATTTGCCCGACGTAAAGTCCGGGCTCGAGCGATCATACAGCATCACGACGGTGATACCGTTCTCGTAGTCGCGATAATTCACCATGCCGGTATTCGGGTGGAAAACTTCCCATTCCGACTCGGCCAACGGCGTACGCGACGCCGAATGGTTGACGAAAATTGCCAGCGTCGCGATCAAACAGGCGACAGCTGCCGCACCGGCGACTTGCGCGAAATGCCGACGCATCCACGACAGCACACCAATTCCCGCGCCGTTCCCGGCACTGGCCTCGACCGCTTGTGATTCGATGCCCCGCTCGATCCGGCTCCAATAGAACTCGCGCGAGCAATCAAGCCCGCGCTCGGGTTCGCCTTGGCGCAGAGCGGCGCGCGTATGTTGCAGCTCAGCCAGCAGCGCGCGCACCTCTTCGCGTGCGTCGATCAGTTTGGCCACTTCTTCGCGTTCCCGACCGGTGAGTTCACCGTCAAGATACGCCTGAAGTTTCAGTTGTTCGTTCTCTTTCATTCTTCTTCTTGCTCCCGCTTCCAGCCCGCCATCAGCGACGCCATACGCCGCCGGGCGTAGAAGAGGCGGGACATTACGGTTCCCAAGGAGCACTTCATCACTTTTGCGATGGCCTTGTACTCCAGCTCTTCAAATTCGTGCAGAATCAATACCGTGCGATGGGCCTCGGATAACTGCGTCATCGCCTGATCGATCCGTTTGCGCAGCTCTGACCGTTCGAGCCCTTCGGTCGGGTTGATCGTCACCACCGGCATTTGACGTTCAACGCCGCCGGTTTCTTCGTTCATCTGCTCGATCGAATCGGCTCGTTGCCGTTTCTGCTTCCGCATCAGGTCGAGGCAGAGGTTGATAACTATTCTCGTCATCCAAGTGGCGAAACTTGAGTCGCCCTGGAATTGTTTCAACCGCTGCCAGCCTTTGATCCATGCTTCCTGTGAAAGATCAAATGCGTCTTCTTCGTTCCGCACCATGCTGAACGCCCGGGCATAAATCTTGTCCCGGTGCCGGGCCACCAATTCCTCATAGGCCTGCGTGTCACCACGCTGCGACCGTTTCACCAACTGCTCGTCGGTGAGGGTGGTCATGTCCGGTTTCGACGCCATCGAGACTGACGGGGGGTATATAAAGGTTATTCAGCGATTCTCACAGCTTCCCCTTGGTGCTGGGGAGCTGACCGGCAATACGCGGATCTCGCTGACACGCGGCGTCCACCGCCCGGGAGAACGCCTTGAATAAAGCTTCAACAATATGGTGGGGCTCATCGCCATAGAGTAATTCCAAATGCAGGTTACAACGGGCTTCGTTGGCAAAGCCCTGAAAAAACTCCCGGGCCAGCCCAAAACGAAACGCGCTGGACATGTCTTGATTTCGTTCGTCAATGCCCAGTTTCGCGTAGGCTTTGTCGTTTAAACCACGCCAAACCAGATAGGATCGGCCACTGAAATCCACCACGCAGCGGGCCAGACATTCATCCATCGGCACGTAGGCTTCGCCGGTGAAAGGATTTCGCGGATCGAATCCCGCACCATAACGGCGGATTCCCTTTTTGTCACCGAGCGCTGCGCGAAACGCCCCACCGAGCGCGATGCCACAGTCTTCGACCGTATGATGGGCGTCGACTTCCAAATCTCCCTTGCAGGTCAAATTCAGGTCGGTCGTTGAATGCTTGGCGAACAACGTCAACATATGGTCAAAGAATGCCACCCCGGTCTTGATCTTTGAACGGCCCTTGCCGTCCACGACCAGTTTCAGCCGGATGCGGGTTTCTTTGGTGTCGCGCTGGATTTGCGCGGCGCGCGGTTGCATGGCGGGGTTCTATACGACGGAGACCGGGAAACAAAGCGGAAATGGTCCGTTGCAATCGATCATTGTCTCGTACCTCGCCGAAAATCCTCCACACTTGACCGGACATGGCTCTGCCCGCATTGTGGCCGCACTTGAAAGCCCTGATAATTTCTCTTTTGGCGTTTGCAATGGCGGCGAACGCCGCCGAAGTCGAACGATCCGTGGTCCAAATCACCGTCTTTGGTCAGCAGCCGCGCTGGGACGTGCCGTGGCAATTCGGCAACGTACAGCGATGGAGCGGCAGCGGGTTCCTGATCAAGGGGAAAAAGGTGATGACCAATGCCCACGTTGCCGAGTGGGCGCGGCAGATCTTGATCAAGCGGATGGGTGATTCGCGGCCGTTCCTCGCCAAGGTTGCCTATGTGGGCAGCGATTGTGATCTCGCGTTGCTCGAAGTTGAAGATCCGCGCTTTTACGAAGGCCTCGAACCGCTGGAAATTGGCGATCTCCCGGTTGTGCGGTCGACGGTCACCACGTATGGCTACCCGGCCGGTGGCGAACAAATCTCCTACACCAAAGGCGTTGTCTCCCGCATCGAGCTCGAGCCCTACGTCAATATTGGCAATCGTTCGTTGCTCGCGGTCCAGACCGACGCGGCCATCAATCCCGGCAACAGCGGCGGTCCCGTCATCCAGGACGACAAGGTGGTGGGCGTCGCGTTTCAAGGTCAACCCGGCCTCGAAAACACCGGATTCTTCATTCCGCCCAATGTCATGCGGCACTTCCTCAAAGATATTGAAGATGGGAAGTACGATGGTTTCCCGCAGGCCGGCATCAAACTGACTGACACTTTCAACCCGGCGTTGCGACGAGAACTGCAACTTCCCGACGAAGAACATGGTGCCCGGATCGACGCCATCGTTCCCGACTCAACGAAGGAATTTCTAAAAATCGACGACGTGGTGATGCAGGTCGGCGAATATCCGGTGGGCAGCGACGGTACGATCACCTACAAGGGCAACATCGTAAACATGGGCATGGCCGTCAGCGAATTTCAGGACGGCGAAAAGGTCCCGTTAGTGATCTGGCGGGACGGTAAGGAAATGAAGATTGACCTGCCGGTGCACGTTTTGAAAGACGACATCTCGACTGGTAATCAATACACCCTGCCCCGCTATTTCGTTTACGGCGGTCTGGTCTTTACTCCGCTCAGCCGGGATTACCTGAACACGCTTGGCCGCTCGTGGATGGAGAGTGTCAGCCAGGATATCATTGCCGAGTTGTTTTACCGTCGGGACATGGAACCTGATAAAAAGCGCACCGAACCCGTCATGCTGGCCGACGTGCTTTCCAACCCGGTGAACGCGAATTTCGAGATCAAGGGCCGCGTCATGGTCGACAAGATCAACGGCATCCGCATCGACAAGCTTGAGGACGTCATCCGCGCGTTTGAATCCAACACCAACGCCGAGCACCTGATTCAGTTTTCCCCAATGAACCACTTGGAAGGACTTGACCGCGCCGCTGCCGACAAGGCCAACCAGGATATCCTCCAACAATTCGGCATTCCTTCCGACCGCCGCCTATGATCACTTTTCGTTCCTTGTTTTGTGCCGCGCTGCTGCTGGCGCCGGCTGTTTGCGTGCAGGCCGCGAGCAGCGATCTTTCCCGTTGGGAAAACAGCCTCGTGACGTTGGAGGTCAACCGTCAGGGCTACAACTACATCCAACCATGGACACGTCGTAGTCTCTCAATTCAAAAGTCCGGCGTCGTCATTGGAAAATCCAAAATCCTGACGACCGCCGAGCAAATGAATGACCTGCTCACGATCCGCATTCAGAAGGGCGGTCGCGGTCGCTGGTATTTCGGCAAGCTCGAATGGGTCGATTACCACGCCAATCTCGCCGTCATCACGAGTGACGATGAGGAATTCTGGAAAGGGCTCAAGCCGGCCTCGTTCATGAAGGACATTCCGTTGAGCGGTGAAGTCCGGGTGTTGCGCTGGCGCGAAGGCAAATTGGAAGCGCGCAAGATGGACGTCAACCGTGCCCAAATTGGAACCGGTCGCCAGACGTTCATCGATCTGCTTCATCTCGAACTGGACGGCGATGTGCAGGGCATCGGCTGGGCCGAACCGATTATTGACGGAAGCCGCATGATCGGCCTTATGGAGCAGCAGCAGAGCAGCGGGGGTCTGGCCATCCCCGCGCCCTTCATCAAGTCCGTTCTCGATAAGCGCGCGCAGGGCAATTACCCGGGCCTCGGCTTCTTCAACTTCTATTGGCAAAAGGCGGAAAACCCCGACACGCTCGAAGCTCTCAAGCTCAAGGATACCGATCACGGCGTCATCGTGATCGAGCCAATTGCCAAACTTGGCGAGGATCCGATTCTGAAAGCCAAGGACGTCATCTTAAACATCGCTGGATTCGACATTGGGCCGGAAGGCGATTACCAGGACCCGATCTACGGACGCACGATGCTGGAGGCTCTGGCCACGCGCGGCCGCTGGGCTGGTGACGAAGTTCCGATGACGATCTGGCGGGAGGGCAAGGAAATGGAGATCAAATACAAACTGCCGAAAGCAAAATTCAGCGACGAGATGATCCCGGACGAGGTGTTCGACCAGCAGCCCGAGTATCTAATCGCCGGCGGATTTGTTTTTCAGCCGTTGACGGTTCCCTACCTGGAAAGCTGGGGTGGCGACTGGCAACGCCGCGCGCCGTTCCGCCTGGCCTACCTGAAGCAGGCCATGCCGACCGAAAAACTGGAAGCGATCGTCGTCCTCTCGTTGGTTTTGCCCGACCCCTTCAATCTCGGTTACCAGGACATTCGCGGCGTGGTCGTGCGCAAGATCAACGGCCACCAAATCGTGCGCCTGACTGATGTCGAAAATGCGTTAAAGGATTCCAAGGACGGCTTCCACACGATCGAATTTTCGCCCGGGGATTCGCCCGGCAAGATCATCATCGACGCCAAGTTGCTCGATTCCGCCACCACCCGCGTACTGAAGCGATACGGCATCGAACACGACCGCCTGATCCTCGCGGAGAGCAAGTGAGTCCCAGCCAGCCGGCCATCCGGCGAACAGGAATGAACCGCCTGCGAATTGTTTTTATGGGCAGCGCGGAACTCGCTTGCGCCAGCCTCAGCGCCTTGCATTCGGCAGATTTCGTCGACTTGCTGGCGGTTGTCACGCAACCCGATAAGCCGAAAGGGCGCGATCTCAAATTGAGCCCCACCCCCGTCGGCCATTTGGCCGCTCAACTCGGCTTGCCGATTCACAAACCGTCCCGAGCCCGGGATGCAGATTTTATTGAGCTGATCAGGGCGCTCAACCCCGACCTGATGGTCGTCGTGGCTTATGGCCAGATTCTACCCCAGGCGCTGCTCGATGTACCGCGGTTTGGTTGTCTGAACGTTCACACGTCAATCCTGCCAAAATACCGCGGAGCAGCGCCAATCCAATGGGCGATCGTGGACGGCGAGAGAGAAACGGGCGTCAGCATCATGAAAATGGATGCCGGCCTCGACACCGGCCCCGTGGTGGCGGAAGCACGCACGGCGATCACCGACGATGACGATTCGCAAAAGCTGCACGATCGCCTCGCCGCGATGGGAGCTGAACTCCTCATCCATACGATCCCGGATTTTGCCAGCGGCCGGATCGAGCCAAAACGGCAGCCCGAAGAAGGCGCCAGCTACGCCCGCAAGATCACGAAGCAAGACGGGCAAATCGAATGGTCCCAACCGGCACGAGCGATCTTTAATCAAATTCGCGGATTCAATCCCTGGCCAGGCGCGTTCACGCACTTGACCGTGGGCGAAAAGCAACGCCTGCTGAAAATCTGGCGCGCGGAGCTCGTTGATCGAAACGGAAAAGCACCTGGCGAAGTCATTGAATCGACCCCCGATCGTCTGGTAATTGCCTGCGGCTTGGGAGCATTGCGGATTCACGAACTCCAACTCGAAGGCACGCGCCGGATGAGCGTTCGCGATTTTCAGAGTGGTCACGCACTCACCCCAGGCGCTTGCGTCGGTTGATCCGACCACTCGTGTGCGTTTCGTTCGCTTGCCTCTCGCACGTCCGACGGTTTAACTCCCGCCAATGCTTTCGCTGACTGATCTTACCCAATTCGTTCACCAATTTCCTGAATCCATCGACTCCACCGTAAAGGAATTCTCGATCGGCGCGCGGAAACTGAAATTCAATTCCCAACCGGCGATCATGGGTGTGATCAACCTTTCCGCCGATTCGTGGTATCGAGAGAGTGTCTGCCTGAATCTCGAAATGGCCGTTCGCCGTTTGGAAATGTTGATCACTCAAGGCGCGGATCTCGTGGATATCGGCGCGGAATCCACTTTGCCACACGCCGCACGAGTGGACGCACGAAAACAGCAATCATTGCTCGTTCCGTTGCTCAAGGAAGCGCGCAAACGAAGGATTCCCGTCTCGGTGGAAACCTACTCGACATCCGTGACCCGAAAAACGCTCGAAGCCGGTGCCGCGGCCATCAATCTCACTCGAGGTGCGCACAACGGCGATATCTTCAAAATGGCCGCCGACCACGACGCAGCCGTCATTTTGTGCTACGTCCAGGGGCAGAATGTCCGCGAAGTCGATCAGCTCAAGTTCGCCGGCGACCCAATAACCGTGATGCACGATTATTTTGCCCGGCAGATTGAAATCGCCGAACGACGCGGCTTGCACAAGTTGTTCATCGATCCCGGAATGGGTTTCTATTATCGAAACTTGCAGGACTCCGCGGAGCGCGTGCGCCACCAAATGCAGACATTCCTACAAACCTACAGGCTGCGTGAGCTCGGTTATCCGATCTGCCACGCCTTGCCCCACGCATTTGAATTCTTCAGTGAGGAAGTCCGGTGCGCGGAGCCTTTCTTCGCCGTGCTGGCTGCCCTGGGAAAAACCGATCTATTTCGCACTCACGAAGTCCCCCGCGTGCGGGCCGTTCTGAACACGCTGGGTTGTTACCGCCCTCCCAGCGTGCGGCAAAGATAGATCGCCTCCTCACCGTTTGCCGCCAACCAGCTTTCCTCGATTTTGAACCCCTGCTCTTCAAGCGTTGCCGGGAACGTCTGCGATCGATAACGCCACGAATAGAACAACTCCAATTCTTCATCGGGCTCAAATTCATAAACATCCGCCAGCACGTGTAAACGGCAGGCGCGATGAAAACGCCAACGGGCAACGATCCGCCCAACCTCGGCACTATCGCCAAACGGTTCGGCGGCGAAACGCAGCACCCCGTCCTCTGGTCGAACGCCTCCCTGCTCGAGGAATGTGAACAACCAGGAGTGCGTCTCCGGATTATCGTATTGCGGCAGAACGTTCGCCATTCCGCTCATCAATTCAGGACCGGGAGCAAGGTTCACACTCAACAGCAGAAAATCTTGGGACCGCAGCCAACCGGCGATCGTGGGCAAAATCGCGCCCGGCGGAAAATTGGGCAACATGCTGAAGAACGTAAAAAGCCGGCCGCTCGTGCCGGGCGACTGAGTGGACAACCATTCACCGAGATCGTCCGCCGCCTCCAAATTAGCAACCATCGGATAAACGCACTTGGCACCCAACCGTTCGCCGGCTGCCAGCGCCGCTTCACAGACCAATGGCACGCTGACATCGACCGGCACAAAATGAATTTGCTTCGCCGCCTTCACCAAATGATCGATCAATTTCACATCTTTGGCCGCCGTCCCGCAGCCGAGACCGACGATCGTCACTTCACTGCTTATCCGATCGCATGCGGCTTCAAAACAGCGCTCAAACATTTTGACGTAATCGGGCACCCGCGAAAACGGCGACCAGGCGTCGTAAAGCGCACGCCAGCGCGCCGCCTGACATGCGCCTTGATAGTGCAATCCTGGCGGAACCGTCCGGCGCGTGAAGGCGTCTCGGACTCGCGCCAATTCGGTGGACGGAAAGGCACCCGGGTGAACAGCCAGTTGAAGCGGATTCGTCACGCCCGAGATGTTGCCCGGTTGACCGATGAGTGACAAGGGACGCCGCCCGACGTGGTTTCTGGTCAAAACTTTTTTATAACCTGCATTGAATCCCCTTTTGACACTCCGAAGCTCGCGTGCTGGAATCCGGAAGCGATGGACTTTGACATTTCGCACATTCTGGAAAGCTGGGACTACAAGCCCGGTCAGGTCATGGTTCGGAAGTTCAAGACCAAGGACGGTCGCGAGCTGATCCAGTTGCGTGTCGATCTGGGGCTGCTCCAGATGAACGCGACCGGCCGCCCCGACGGCAAACGCCCGATGGGCCACGATTCGTGGTTTGATTTTTATCTTAACCGCCTGGAGGAACATCGTGCCCAAAACGGCGGTGACGAAGAGGGCTTTATCCTGAGCGCCGAGGATTGCACGCGACTGCACGTCGAAGCGGTGCAGTATCACCATCGCTACATCTGCTTGTTGCAACTGGAGGATTTTGAAGGCGTATTGCGTGACACGGAGCGGAATCTAGAGTTGTTCGATTTCGTCGAAGAGTTCGCCGACTCGAATGAAAACTCCTGGCTGTTCCAAAATTTCCGGCCGCAGTGCCTGATGATGCAGACCCGGGCGCTGGTTTCGCAAAAGCTGAAGGAGAAGGAACACGAAGCGGCAATCGCGGAACTTGACGAGGGCATCGAGGCCATCCGTGAATTCTATCGGGAATACTCGATGACCGAGCAAATGGAACAGAGCGGCGAAATCGCGTCGTTGGAATCCTGGCGAACGGAACTCTGCGAACAGAAGCCCATGTCGGAAAAGGAGCGCCTCGAGCACGCTCTGCAGGAAGCCGTGCGCAAGGAAGACTATGAGACGGCTGCCCGCATGCGTGATGCACTGCGCAAGCTCGCCGTCGATCCCGCTTCATGAGCCTGCACGAGCAACTGGGGGCCGACATCAAGGCGGCCATGATCGCCCGTGACGCCGATCGGCTGGGCACCTTGCGCCTGCTCAAATCCGCGCTCGGATATGTCGCGATTGAGAAGAAGACCGATTTCCTGACCGATGCCGATTTTCTGGCCGTCGTGCAGAAGGAGGTCAAGAAACGCCGCGATTCGATCGAGCAGTTTCAAAATGGCGGCCGGCCGGAGTTGGCAGAAAAAGAGAGAGTTGAAATAGCCGTTCTGGAGCAATACCTGCCGCAGCCTTTATCTGCCGAAGAGTTGGAAGCCCTGGTCAAAGAATGCATCGCGGAGACCGGCGCCACTTCAAAAAAGGAAATGGGCCAGGTGATTCGCGCCGTTCAGACCAAGGCCGAAGGCCGCGCCGACGGTAAGGCGATCAGTCAGCTCGTGGGCAAACTCTTGCCTTAGTTAGTCTTCCCGCTCACCCCTAGTTTCGGTTCCCCTGATTCAGACTCACCCGGTAAGATACGGAAAGCGCGCGATACAGATCTCGTGGCGTCAAATCTCGTCGACCGCACGCCAATCCTCCATCCCGTCTTCCCAGTAAAGGGTACCGGCATCGAGTGAACCGAGTTCGCGCATTTGCTGAATTTGCGAACGTGTGAACGGTCCGAGCTGATTTTCATTCGCAAAAAGGTAGATGCTCGCTGGCACGATTGCCGCGCGAGGTCGCTTGCGGCGTACGACCAAAACGTCTTCCCCGTCATCGGCCGGTTCGAGTCCAAACGTGTGTTTGATGATCGCCATCAGCCCCATCCCGGCAAGGAAACCTCCCACGTGTGCGGAAAACGCCACACCGCCGCCGGAACGCTGGAAGGAATCAATCATCCCCCAAACATCACTGAGAAAGTAGAACGACATGACGAGTTTCGCCGGCAGATGCCATTCGCCGGAAAAGATCCGGAAGAAGAAAAAAATGATCCATTTGATGGTGATACGCGTGTGATGCAACGTGAGGGCAAAGGCTCCCATGCAGGCCGAAATCGCCCCCGAAGCTCCGACCAACGGAATGTGGGGGTCGCCGGGAACATACGCCGGCGCCAATAGCATGTAGACGCCCAGTGCGATCAATCCGCCAACGAGGTAAAACACAATGAACTTTCCGCGTCCCATCTGATCCTCCACGCAGGAGCCAAACAGGAAGAGATAAACCATGTTGCCCAGCAGATGAAATATGTCCGCGTGCGTAAACATGTGGGTCAGCCACGAGTACCAGTTGGGCGCTTCCGGAATGAAGCCCAACGTCAACGCGAACTCCCGGCTCGCCTCCATTCCTCCGTTCAACCAAAGAAGGATCGATACAAGATGAACGGCTGCGCAAATACCCATGATGGTAAACGTCACCACGGGGAACCGCCGTGTCCGATACTCGACACCGACCGGTAGAAAAATTGGTATAAACAAAAATGCTCGCATACCTCTGATGGTTCGAACGCCGCTTCTTTTACCCGACCAACAAAAACAATCAACCCGCTTTCTTGTTGCTGCTCAAGATCATCGGCAGATCGCCGTAAATTTGAACTGGTATTTTGCGGATGCCGGCAGTAGAGCATGGCGTTATCAGATTATGAACAAGGTGTTCAAACGTTTTACCGCTGGTTTACTCTTCGCCACCACGGCGGCTTTCGCACAATCATACTCGATCGACTGGTACAGCATCGATGGCGGCGGCGGAACCAGCACCGGTGGAAATTACACGCTCACGGGCACGATTGGTCAGACAGACGCCGGCACGTTGTCGGGTGGCAATTATACGCTGACGGGCGGGTTTTTGAGCATTGTCACCGCGATCCAGACGCCCGGCGCACCGCGATTGAAAGTGACGCGCTCAGGCAATGATGTGGTTGTTTCCTGGCCGGATCCTTCCACCGATTTTGTTTTGCAGGTAACCGGCTCCTTGGCCACACCGTCTTCGTCCACAATCTGGAGCACCAGTGGAGCACAGGTCAGCACCAACAACGGCGAGAAGCAGATCACGATTTCGTCGCCCGTCGGCAACAAGTATTTCCGGCTGCAAAAGCCCTGATTTTTCGTACCAGCAGTACCCTCCCCATGAGGGCGGCCCTTTTGGGCCGTCCTCATTTTCTTGATGAATATTTGGCAAAGCATCCGGCGGCGATTCGCCGTATCCGAGGAACCCGAGCATCTGCGACGTGGGCGCATCGGTGAAGCGGCCGCAAATAAACAACTGCAACGGCAGGGACTCAAGTTCCTCACTGCCAACTTTCGTTCCAAGAACGGCGAGATTGACCTCGTTTTCCGTGATGGCAATTGCCTGGTTTTTGTCGAAGTGAAGACTCGGACCTCCGGTGGCTGGGTACGTCCAGCCGGCGCCGTCAACGCACGGAAACGCCGCTTGCTTTCCCGCACGGCGCTGGATTATCTCAAACTCCTGCCCGACCGCCGGGTGAACATCCGCTTCGACATCGTCGAAGTATTGCTGACCGACGGTGAAGTGACGGAAGTCCGCCATTTGCCAAACACGTTTTCGCTGGCCAAACCATTTCGCCACGGTTGAATCGTTCGCGAAATCGTACTGCCACGACGCGTCAATAGAATCGCCAAGCAAATTGGTCGCCGTCGTTCTTCTTCGAACCGTTTCTCGCAACACTGTCAAACATGGCCGAACAATGGCCGCCGTAAACAACTGGCGGGAAACGGATAACCGAAAATCGCCAGCAATCGAATTGGAAGCAGGCGAGATCGAGCCGCAGAATCTTCTTATGCCTCGCTCTTGGAGATTTCCTGGAAAAACCACGCGCGGGCATACGCCCAGAGGCGAGTCGCCGTTCGCGTGGAGAGGCCCATCGCCTGGGCGGCGTCTTCGTTGCTCAATCCGGTGAAGAACCGAAGTTTGATCAACTGCGCGGCTTCTGGGTCTTTCGCGGTGAGTTTTTCCAGCGCTTCGTCAACGCGCAGAAGATGTTCGTCGTCCGTGTTGATCGCCACGTCGATCGAACTGAGATCCAATTTGACCAAATCACCACCGTGTTTGCGACTCGCCTTGCGCCGGGCATTCTCGATCAAAATACGGCGCATCGCCTCGGCGGCCGCGCCGAAAAAATGAGCGCGATTTTGCCAGCCTTCCTCATTGCCCACCAACCGCAGATACGCCTCGTGCACGAGCGCCGTCGCCTGCAAGGTCTGGCCCGGCCGTTCCCGCGCCATTTTGTTGGCCGCCATGGTCCGAAGTTCATCGTAAACCAATGGGATTAAATCACCGCCGGCGGCGGTTTGACCGGCCTTCATCGCGTCGAGGATTCGCGTGATCTCGTTCATGTTCGAACGGTTTGACCAAAACGAACCCTGACCCACATTCGGGCCGCTGGCAACGTCGCAAAAGTTGGCAATCATGGTGATTCAAAGTTGTGGAAACGCGGGGCCAAAGCGATCGCAAAGCCCGGGCATTGTTGAGAATTCCATCTCCAGTTCACATTTCGGGTTGATCTCCGTAAAACGATTCAAATCGTCCCGGGCCACCGCAGTTAAAGCATTCAATAGAGCGGTCAATTTCATTTATGATGGCGTTCACATTCGCCTTTCTTCGTCTGAGATTGGTTCACCGTTCGACGAATCCAATCGGGTCGTGGCGAATGCAGCGAAATGCATTCTGCCAAAAAGGGCTGTGGAAATTTGGTAGATGAACGACGGCACGCAAAAATCGAACAGCACCGGCATCATCGCCGTGACGACGAATAGACCGATCAGCAAATCCGCCACAACCGCGTGCGCCATCAACATTGCCAATACAATCGCGCCCAACCACACGGTAGCCACCGCGCAGGCAAAACGTCGGGGCGCCCCATAACTGGGAATTGCAGGTCCGTTGATCCATCGTCGGAAGAACCACTGATAAGGCACGTCAAACGGATGCCACGGCAGCACGGCACCAAGAAACGCAAAGGGAATCAACGTCCCAACGATAAAGGGCGACTCAAACCAGCCACCGATGCTCACCCACACCACGCAGAACGCGGGCGCTACCTTCAAGGCCCAACTCAGCGTGGTCACTTCTCCATCCGACAAACCGTTGAAGCCTTGCAGTTGCAGCTTCCAGCGCAGCCGATCCAACGGACAACTCGGACCCTCGTTCGCCTTCATCGGAATCTCCTTGGGCAATCAGCGGTTCGCCTTATTGCTGTCGACGACTTCTTTGTCCGGATCCATCAGCAGCGTCAGCGCATCGGTCGCAACTAAACGAGGATCCAGCAGGCCGTAGCTGTAGATATTTCGGACTTGGTCCTTTTGATCAATCAGATACACCCGCAACTGGTGATACAACGGACCGGCGGTGCTGTATTTCTTCCGGCGATCCACCCGTTGACCATACGCCTCCAAGAGCGGTTGCAGTTCCTTCTGGCTGCGCGTCGTCAGAAACAACCAATCGGCACCGTCGCCCGAACCGAGCGACACGCGGCCGTACCGGGCCATGACCTCGGGCTTGTCAAAGGACGGATCGAAGCTGAGCGTGATCAGCAGCAGCTTCTTTCCGAGTGCGGGTTGCTGCCGGCTGATGCTCTGAAGTTCGCTCAAAACACTGGTCGCCCGCATGCAGGCTTTTGGGTCCGTGCAGCGCGTGTAAATGAAACTGAGAATGACGACGTGATCCTGCATTAATTTGTGCAAACTCACCGGTTTGCCGTCGCTTCCCAGCACGATTCCATCGGCCGCCTCCTGCAGTATTGGGAGCTGATAACTCCCCGGTTTTGGAACGTCGTATTCGTAACCCACCGGCTGACGTTTCATTAGGTCGGCGGTGACGACGCCTGGTTCAGTTTCAACCGGATCGGCCGCGGGAATCTTCGGGATTCCAAGCAGGGCGACAGAGAGTGACGCAATCAAGTATTTGTGCATGACGGGTGATGTTTGAGTGAAGGTTGTCGTCCTCATGGGACCTATCCGGTGGACGATATCGTCCGCCGGATAGTCCGCATTGGGTTCATTGATAAAGGCTGCGGGAACCAAACCGCATCAAGTGCGGTCGTCCCAATTGGAGTGCCTTGAAGTCGACGGTGAAACGCGGTTTCAACTCCTTGCCGTCCCAGTCGTAGGCCTTGAGAAACTGTTCGTTGTCGTCGCCTTGTTTGTCCCAGTTCGCTAAAAGCGAGCTTGTGAAATACCGCCGTTTCCCGTCCCAACTTTCGCTCACCATGTTGACCTGCCGGCCAATGGTCTGCTCGTACATCTGCTTCGGATGATGCGGATCGGAAACATCGAACACGCGGCATTTGCCGTCGCCGAAACTATCCACGAAGAGTGTGTTGTCATCCGCGCTCAAGCTGATATCCACCGGGAGCACACCCTGGCCTTCCGGGCCAACGTGCCCAACTTCCTTTGCTTGCCAGACGCCATTCTCATCCTCGAACACCAGCCAGAGCTTCGACGTCAATGCCGTGGCGGTGAAGGCGTAGTTATGCGTCGGTCCCCAGGCCCAGCGAACTTCGAGCGGCGCACCAGGCACGTGAAAGACTTTCTCGGGTTGACGCGTATGGAAATTCCAAAGCGTCATCGTCTGGCCAAATTGCTTCATGGCTTCGGCGTCTTGAACCAGCTCACCGAACGGCCGCATGTAATTCTTCCAGCCGGTGAAAGACGAGCTGAGCATCACGTTCTTTCGCGGCAGGACGCGCGCATCGTAGCCATAGCCATCCGCGACTGACTCGATGTCGGCGCCCTGCTTGTCTGCGTCGGTCGGCATCCAGTGCGTGGCGATGTGTTTGCCGGTGTTGCTGTATTCCACGATCGCTGTGCGGCCGTCCTGACATTTGCTGTTGGAAAGACAGGGCACCAGCATTCGGCCGGGCAACGCGTAAAAACCATGTGGACCGACCGTGCCGGTCTTCTTGGCGAAGTCGGTGATGGTCTTTTTCAAGACCGGATGGCCCGGATCTGTGGCGATGTCGAAAATGAAGATCTGGCTCGAATCGAGTCCGCTGAGCCACAGCTCCCGGCGATCATCGGTGAATCCGCCGTGGTGAGCTTCGTGCCGACCTCCCACCGACTTGCGGTCAACGACTTTGCCGTACGTCGGCGAATCCGGTTTGACATCGATAGTCACCAGTTTGTCGGAACCATCGCCCCAACCGTCGACACCGAGAGTCCAGACGTAAACGTATTCCTCCTGCCCGGTGATCTTGGGCATATAAGGTGACATGCAAGTTTCGTCCGCAACGGCCGCCAGAGTGGCGGCGGTCAGCAGGGCAACACCGAGAAAACCCCCGAGTTTCCGGGGGGTATGAACCGCCGGAACGCAAGCGGAATGAGCGAGTCTGTATTCGTTTTGGCAGTATTGTGATTTCATGGCTTGAGCCTTTCTGGATAGCCCATGCGATTTCACGAAACGGATTGCGCCATAAATCTTGAATGAGTATGGGCCTCAGCCACCATCGAACAAAGCGCCGCCCCGGGCGTCCAACGTCCGCCAGATCGAATCCGGCCTTGCGAAACAGCCAAAATGAAGAACAAGTTATCCGGTATCGACATTATGAATTCCAAAATTTCCCTCTCCCTGCTCACCGTGGCTTGCGGCGGTGCGTTGATCACTGGTTGCGCCAGCAGCGGCGTGAAAAATCCGTCCGGCGTGCCCGTCACGGAAATGAAGGCCGACGAAAGAGGATTCGTGGCCGGCACCGGAATTGAATCCCAGGACATGGTTGCGGTCACCGACAAGATGGCGCGCAGCATCCTCGGCGTGCCGGAGATTGCGAACGCCACCACCACACCGCGCATTGCCTTGCTCTCGATTAACAACGACACGCGGTTTCCCGTGAACAAGGACGTGTTCCTGACCCGGTTGCAAACGCTCCTCATCTCCAAGACGCAGGGCAAAGTTCGTTTCCTCGCCCGCGAACAGATGCAGGCACTGGAAAAGGAACGCAACCTGAAGCGCGAAGGCGCCGTCACCAGCGTGTCCGATCCGCGCCTGCAGGAATTCAAGGGCGCCGATTATTTTCTGACCGGAAAGCTCTCGGGTATGACCACCAAGACCAGCGCGGGAACGAGCGATTACGTGCTCTACTCGTTTGAATTGATCGATGCGCGCACCAGTGAAATCGTCTGGGCCGACCAATCGGAAATCAAGAAACAGGGGCTTGAGGACGCCGCGTATCGGTAAGCGGGACGTGATTGAAGTTCAACGTTCAGAGTTCCATGTTCAAGGTTGAGCATCGCCGTGTCGCCGCCGGGCTGGTTCCAATGCTGGTCGTTGCGCTTCTCGCGGCCGGGTGCACGGTTCCCGCTCGACCACGCGTCGCTTACACCGGCGATCCGATCCGCGATGGCCAGGCGTGGATTGAACAAGGCCCGCCCAAGGACAAGGTTCTGTGGGAATACCGAACCGCCCTCTACGCGATGCGGGGCAGTGATTTCCCGCTCGCCACCAAGCTGTTCGACGATGCCATCCTCAACCTCGGCGCGATGATGCAGCCCGATGCCGAGGCCCGTAAGGCGCGTGGTTACTTCACCGAGGAAGCCAAAAAGACGTTTTACGGCGAACCCTACGAGCGGGTCATGGCTTGGTATTATCGCGGCATTCTTTATTGGATGGCCGGGCAACTCGACAACGCGCGCGCGTGTTTTCGCAGCGCTCAATTTCAGGACGCCGATGCCGAGAACAAAGAATACAAGGCTGACTACGTCATCCTCGATTACATGGAAGGTTTGATTACCGACAAACTCGGTGGCGATGGCAGCGATGCGTTTCAGCGCGCCCAAAAGCTGAGCAAGATCGCGCGGCTTCCGGCCTACAACGCCGATGCGAACGTGATCTTGTTCATCGATTTTGGAGCCGGCCCTCAGAAGTACGCCTCGGGCGAATACGGTGAAGAATTGCGCTTTCGCGAAGGTTCGTCGCCGGTCAAGTCCGCGCGGCTGTCGTTCGACAAACAGACGCTGGCCATCTCGCCGACCGACGATCTTTATTACCAGGCCACCACGCGGGGCGGTCGCCTGATGGATCACGTGCTCGGCAATAAGGCCGTCTTCAAAAAGACGACCGACACGGTGGGCAATGCCGCCTTGATCACCGGCTCTGTGCTGGCCACCCATCGCGATACGCAAGACGCCGGGCTCGCGGTTCTGGGCGCGGGCATTCTGGCGAAGATCTTTGCCTCGGCAACCCGTCCCGAAGCGGACACCCGCACCTGGCAAAATCTCCCGCAGTATCTGAGCTTTGCCGTTCTGGCACTGCCGCCGGGCGACCATCAACTGACAGTCAACTTTCTGGACGCGGCCGGTCAGGTGATCACCAACCGCAACAAAATGATGGAAATCTCGGTGTCCGCCGGCCGGGATAATGTTTTTTACGTCAGCGATCAGACAACTCCGACTTCCACCACGACACCAAACTCTGCCAAGCCATGAAACTCATTCTGAATCTCTTCGCCGCCGGCGCTCTTGCGCTCACCCTGACTGCCTGCCGAACCACCCCCGGCCCTTACACGCCGACTCCGGCCGCCGACGTGGAAGGCAAGGAACCGGTGGTGCTCATGGACAAAATGGTCCAGACCTCCGTCACGTCGCAAGGCGTTCACTATCGCGAATTGCCGGACGGCCGGCTGGAGGCGATCGCCGTGATTCAAAGCAAGGACCCGCGCCGGATTCAGGTGCAGGTGCAGTGTGTGTTCAAGGACGCCAACGGCATCGGCATCGACGACGAAACGCCGTGGCAGACGTTGATCCTCACGGAAAACAGCCAGGAACAACTCAGCTTCAAATCGATGAACAACCAGGCGAAGAAAGCAACGATTCGAGTACGGCAGGCGAGGTAATGCACGTCCACAGTTTCAAGAAAATCATCCCACCTTCAATAGCTCCACCTCAAACACCAAAGTCGCGCGTGGCGGAATGGCACCGGGATAACCGCCTTCACCGTACGCCAGATGGTGCGGGATCGTGAGCTTCACCTTGTCGCCTTCGCGCATCGTGGCCACGCCCTGATCCCAACCGGCGATCACCTGTCCGGCGCCGAGCACAAACACAAACGGATCGTCACGATCAACCGAGCTGTCGAACTTCGTACCATCGGTCAGCCAGCCGGTGTAATGAACGGTCACGGTTTTGCCTGCCTCGGCCGTCGCGCCTTCGCCGGAAGCTAGTTTCTCAATCTGTAATTCGGGATTGCTCATGCGCGATTTGGGACCGGGAGCACCGCCGGGTCAATGGTCGAATTCCGGCAACCTGAACAATTCGCGACGGCTATTCTGAAAGCGCTTTATCGATTCGCTTTCCAGTTTGGGCAACGCAGCGGCAACGCCCGGCCCATCTCAGGTAGGGAAGACCTGCTGGTCTGCTGAAATTTCCCGCTTGTTTCAAAGTTCCTCGCAGAAACCGTCCCTCCAGGGCTGACGACTGGAACTGGTTGTGCTTAACTATCTGCAAGCTGCACCGCGCCTGGTTTCAGGTGGAAGCCCGTGCAGCCGATGAATTGCCTATGAAAGTCGTACAGGCCAACAGCCGGGTGCGGTTCACCGCCGAGGACATCGCGTTCATTCTGCGCGTGCTCGGCCGCGACACGCAGGACCATGCGTTTCTCAATCTTCTCTTCGCCGACGCGGAATCACGCGACCTGATCCTCGACGACCCCGCGCTGTTCGAGGCACTCACGACGGCGAACCACTGTGTCCCCGTCTCAATGCCGTTTTATTTCTACGTGCTGGTGCGGCAGGTGTTTCTCAAGGCTGGCATCGATGATCGCGCGGTGGCGGATTACGTGGCGTCGATGCTCGTGGAATTCAGCCGCACGGAAAACGTGGCGTTGCGTATTCCGCCGGATCAATCACCGATCGAATATGTTTTCGAAATGCTCGCCGCGAGCGCGCGTGCCGATGATCGCACGCGCTTTTTCATCCAGGCACATATCGGCAATCACACACTATTCGTCAGCGGTGTTTTCAGTGAACGCATCCAGCATCGAGCGATGCGCAAGGGCGCGCCGGGATTGAGTTACTACGAAGGCGTCGGCGCCGGAAGCTTCCGCGCCGCTCGTGATCATCAACTGGCTCGCCATCATGATCTGGTGGAAGTTTATGACCGTTTGTCGGATGAGTTTTCCGCCGCGCGGCTTGCGCTTTGCGATTTGAGCGACCGCCTCCTGCACTTCTCCGAACCAGCCTGGCTCAGCGGTTTTCTCGCCGAATCCTCCCGCCAGTTTAACTGAAAAGGCACGCGCTCGATTGAACCGTTGTGTTGCGGTTCGTCCCCTGACAATGTTCGCACGTGCCTGCCGCCATCGCACGTCGACTACAGCCGGAGATGCTCGATGTTCTCCCCGCCGGAGATCCGCGCATATCGCGTTGTCGTCGTGACCTACGATTGATCAACTGGTTGATCGGAAATCATCGATGGATTCTGCGAAACCTGCGCAAACACGTGGACCTAACGAGTCTAGGAATCGTCGAGCTCGGAGCCGGCGATGGCGATCTGTTATCCCGCATTCGCCAACGCCACCATTCCGCGCCACTCATTGGTTTTGATCGAGTTGCCAAACCATCCGCGCTACCCGACAGCATTCATTGGCGTCCGGGGGATTTGTTTCATCACGATGGCAACTGGCCCGGCGCAGTCTTGATTGCCAACTTGTTTCTGCATCATCTCACGTTTGAACAAATCGCCCAGATCGGCCAGCGCCTTGCGGGGGTGCAATTAGTGCTGGTTGGCGAGGGTCATCGCACGCCTGAGGTATTGCGCCGCAGCTGTGTGTTGAATCCGTTTCTCGGCGAGGTGACACGGCATGACATGGAGATCAGTCTCGCGGCCGGTTTTGTAAAAGGAGAATTGCCTGAGGCACTTGGCCTTTCGCCGGCGGACTGGCACATCGCCGAAAGCTCGACGCTGCTCGGTGCGCATCGGCTGATCGCCCTGCGTCGCTGATCAAGGACCTACTCTTTGATCGCGTAGAGTGCCTTGGTTGTTCGCAGGAAGAATCGGCCATTCGCAACGGCCATCGCCGCCAAGGTATCTTCGTTCAGCTCATTGCGGGCAATGACTTTGAATTCCTTGTCGGCCTTCACGACAACGCAATTTCCCCGCCCGCTCATGAAATAGATCCGCCCATCGCCCGCCACCGGCGAGACTTTTGAATTCTCGGCAAACAGACGCTCCTGCCAGTATGCTTCGCCGCTGCGCAAGTCGATGCACTGAGCAATCCCGTCATCGCGCAAGGTAAACGCATATCCATAGTAAATGACGGGACTGGGGCAATCCGGAGAATACCGCGACTTGATCCAGAGCCGCTGATCCAAAACGTCTTCGCCTTTGCCGTGCGCTCGCATCGCCATCAAATGACCGCGATTTTGATAACCTGAAGCGACCGTCAAAATGAAGTCACCCGCGGCAGTTGGACTCGCGATAGTACGCCCGTAAGGATGCGGCACACTCAGGCCGCCGCTCACCCACAGACGATCGCCCGTGTCGGGATCATACGCGTCCAGATGATCGCCACCGGAAACGATCACCTGCGTGTGGCCGTCCACCGTGGCAAGCGTCGGGCTCGAATAGGAATCCCGGTTTTCTTTGGTCGCACCATGTTCACGCGAGGTCTTCCACAAATCGATCCCGCTGGCGGCATTGATCGCCAGCACGTACGAGGGGCCCTGTTGCATAATCGCCAGAAACAATTTCCCATCGTGCAGAATGGGTGAAGTGCCCATGCCCCAAAGCGTGTCAAAGTCGCCGTGAACTTTTGACAAATCCCGCGACCAGACCGAATGGCCATCGCGATCCAGACAGGCCAAAAGTCCGGTTCCAAACAAGGCCCACACGTGTTGGTCATCCGCCGCCGTGGTCGGCGTCGCCATGTTGATCAACTCGTGTGTCTTCGCGGTTCCAGACCCAACTTCCTTGTCCCAAAGCAGATTTCCTTCGATCGGATCGTAGGCGATCACATGCAGCGAAGTGTCCGGCATTTGCGTCGTCAAATAGAGCCGCCGTCCCACGACCACCGGCGACGACGCCCCCTTGCCCGGTACTTCGGCGCGCCACACAATGTTCGACTGGGGCCCCCAATGAATCGGCAGGTTCTGCTCAATCGAAACACCGTGCGCCTGCGGCCCGCGCCAACCCGGCCAATCGCCCGCGCACGTGACACCCATCGAGGCAACAAAAAGCAGGTAACTGAAAAATCGGCGTTTCATGGTCGCGTCGAGTGTCGGGACAATCTGCAAAGGTGAGTTGCGCATGTCGAGCCCGGGGTTGCCAGAAGAGCGGAACTAAGGAACGCTGACCGCGATGATCCGCCAGGATTACCTTCTCCGATTGATCGAACAAGCCGCCCAGGTTTTTGCCAAGTTATTCAAATTACAGGGCGACGGCAAACCGGTGGAGTTTGCGGCAGCCGTTCAGCAAACCGCTGAAGAATGGCTCGGGCTGACGCGAGGGGAACTGTTGAGCCTGACCGAGGAGGACCTCATTCAAAAGCTGCGGATGCGTGGCCCCTTGCCGGAGTTTCCATTGCGCATCGGGATCGCCACCCGCCTGCTGCAATTGGATGCCGAGCAATCACGCACATCCGGCGACGAAGCGGCCGCCACCGCCGCCTTGACCAGCGCGAGTTGCCTGCTGCTGCGCGCGCACATTCTCGGTGCCGGTCCGGATTTGCCGGATTTTACACCCGCGCTCGACGACCTTCTGGTGCCCGTTCAAAAGCACGGTTTACCACCGCGGCTCGCCGTGATGCTCCTTTGTTACTACGAAAACATGGGCGGGTTCGCGACCGCCGAAAATGTCCTGTGCGATTTGCGTGATGCCGAGGGCTATTCCGATTGGTTGGAGGAACTCGGCAACGCGTTTTACGATCGGCTGCGACGCCACCCGGATGACGAACTGACCCTGGGCAACCTGCCGCGATCCGAGGTCGAGGAAGGCAGCCGCGAATGGAAACGCTGGGCTGAAGGTCAGCGCGCAACCCAGCGATAAGCAACTGCCGCGTTCTCCGCAAAAACGCGCGCCATTGTCCCGGCGGGCTTTGATTTGAAATACTCTTCGGCCAGACGTTGCACATCAAACAAAGGCGCGAACAACGCACTGACTGGCCAGTTGCTCCCATAAACGAGCCGGCGATCGCCAAATTCATTCCATATCGTGTCAAACCACGGGACGTAAAAATCGGTATCCACCGGCGACGGCTTTTTGACCCGGCCCGCTCCTTCGACGAAGCCACTCACTTTCGCAAAGACGTTCTCATGTCGGGCGACGGTTTTCATTCCGCCAAGCCACGCCGGATCGGGCGTTTTCCCGTCGATGGCAGTGTTCGCCAGGTGATCGATCACGATGCGCAGCGAAGGGCGTTCCCGAGCAAGTCGCGCAACATCCGGCAAATCAGAGACGCCGACGTTCAGATCCAGTTGTAAATCATAATCCGCCAAGAGGCCGAGGCTTTTGGCAAATTGGCCGGCGCGCATTCCCTCGGTAAACGTCCCACCACTGACGCGAATGCCACGAAAAAGAGGATTCGCTGAGAAGCGTTTCAAATCTTCAACAAATGTTTCGCCGGCGGGATCAATATTCCCACAAAAGCCAACGATGAATGGGTCTTTCGCCGCCAGGTCCAGAATCCATTGGTTGTCCTCGCGCAATGGGCTGGCCTCGACCACGACTGTCCCGGCGACCGGCGTCGGTGTCTTCTCTGCGCGATAGGTTGCCGGCAGGATTTTGCGGTAGAGAAACGTGTCGCTTTTGTTCGGCCAGGGCACTCCTTGCGGCCGCGTGGGATCGTAAAAATGCGTGTGGCAATCGATGACTTTAAACGGAATCGCCGTCGCCGTTTTGCGGTCGGTCGAACAACCGGTGAGCGGAATGATGGCGGCGGCGCCAGCTATTCGAATGAATTCTCTTCGGTTCATTTTGAGAGATTTGAGACGGTTAACCGCGCCACTCGCTCTGCATTCGATCAATGGAAAACAGCGACAGATCAAAAGCAGCGGGCTTACCCAACACAAGACGCGCCACGACGTCGCCGATCGCGCTCGCAAACTTGAAACCGTGGCCACTACAGGGACTCACAATCAAAACGTTCCGATGGGCCGGATGACGATCGATCAGAAAATGCTCATCCGGCGTGTTGGTGTAAAGACAGGTCACGCTGCGGCTCGGCGATATCGACAGGCACGACAAATGGCGATGCACCAAGTCGCCCATAGCTTGTTGTTCGCTCACAGATACATCGCGGCAAACCTCATCCGCGGTGGTGGTTTCGCCCTGGTGATGCAATGCCGCCTTCAGACCGCTGCCCACATTCGGCAAGGCGTAAAAGTAGCGACCGGGTTCATATTCAACGAGATGAACCGGCAACCGTTCGGGTTGAATCAGATCTTCGTGATCGAGCGCATCGAACCAATGCAACACCTGTCGCTCGATTCGAAGCCGGGAATTTAATTCCGGCACCAGTTGCCCCAGCCACGCCCCGGCCGAAATGATCAAGTTGGCCCCATGGTATCGACCAAGTTCGGTTCGCACGCTGACGCCAGTTTCGTCTGCATGCCATGAGCGAACCGTTTCGTTGAAATAGAATTGCGCGCCGACGTTGGAGGCGCGATCAAGGCAGGCAGTAACACAGTGTTCAACAAACAAAATGCCTGCGCGTGGCTCGAACACGGCCTTCATTTCCGTGGGTACGTGAAGTGCCGGAAAGCGCCGCGTCACTTCGGCGGCTTCGAGAATCTCGAATGGCAGGCGATGCTCTTCGGCGCTGCGTTTGGCGCCCGAAAAGACCACGCCATCCGGACGGCCGATCATTAAACCGCCCGTGGTCTGGAGCAACCGTCGGCCGGACTGTTCTTCGAGTTCGCGCCAGAGTTCATAAGCGCGCTGGACCAAAGGCACGTAGGCCGGGTGCTCGAAGTAAGCCTCGCGGATCACTCGGGTTTCACCGTGTGTGGATCCAAAACCATGCGGTGGTTTGAACCGGTCGAGGACGAGGACTTTTTGACCGCCGGCCGCGAGGCGCCAGGCGGCCGCGCTTCCCATGGCACCAGCCCCAATGACAATGGTGTCGAATATTTTGGCCACCATGATTAAGAGTTCATGCCATCCAGCCACTCGACCGCTGGCTCAATGCGCGCCGGTCGATCATACGTTGCTTGTCCGACAGGGTGCTTCTGTTATCGTGACGGCGCAATGCGTTTGATTTCCATCTGGCTGGCGCTGTTGATCGGCTCGCCGTTCCTGTTCGGCGCGGACAAGGATTTTTCATTTGCCGGGCTGAAGGACGGGGCAATTCCGCCCGGCTGGCGGCCAGCACTGACCGGTGGCGGTGGTCCGGTCAAGTGGGGCATCGTCCAAGACGACGTGCCGTCGGAGTTGGAGCGATTCTCGCCGCTCGCACCGAACGTGAATGTTCGCCCGGTGATGGCTCAACTTAGTCAGGACAAGACCGACGAACGTTTCCCGATGCTGATCTATGACGACGAGGAATACGGGAATTTCAAGCTGACCACCAAATTCAAGACGGTGTCAGGTGAAACCGAACAGATGGCCGGCATCGCCTTTCGAATCGTCGATGAAAAGAACTACCATGTGATTCGCGCCAGCTCCAAGGGTGGAACATTTCTTTTCTATTCCTTCATCAACGGGCAACGCACGCAGCCGGTCGGGGTGAATATCGCCATCGCCTCCAACGTGTGGCACACGTTGGAAATCGAGGCGACCGGAACGCGATTCCTCTTCCGTCTGGATGGCAAGGATGTGATGCCACCGTTGAACAATCCCAATTTCCGACGTGGTAAAATTGGTTATTGGACGAAATCCGATTCGGTCAGCTATTTTGTGGACACCCGGATCGAATACAAGGAACACGTCATTCAGGCGCAGCGCCAGATTGCCGAGGCGATGAAGCAGTTTGATCGCTTGATTGCGTTGCGAATTGTGGTGCCCGGTGACGCGCCCAAAACCACCCGAATTCTGGCCAGTTCAATCGAAGACGAAATTGATCAACCGGGAATAGCCAAGGAAATGGAAGTGATCAAGACCGGCAAAATCATGTATTTGCGTGAGAAAAAGCAGGTCACGGTAACGCTACCGCTGCGCGATCGAAACGGCGAACCGATCGCGGCTGTTCGCGTGACGATGGAACGTTTTCCCGGGCAAACTCAGAAGAACGCGATCCTTCGGGCGCAACCGGTGGTGGCGAATATTCAGCATTCCGTTCTCGGCATGGAAAGCCTGACGGAATAGCCGTTCGCTTTTGCTGATTAAACAGCCTTAATCCGACGGCCTGCGGCCAAATAACTGCTGCGCTCTCAAACGTGAGATCGGCAGTATTCATAACCCCTGAAAGTCTGTTTGTCCGCCCCCGAGCGAACGGCGGCAACGACTCACATACCGGGACGCCGGTCTTCCGCCTGGCAGCACATGCCGTCAAAGCCCTCCGGCGCCTCAAAGAGGCGGGATTCATGATCATTGGCGTGGCTGGCGAAGAGTTTTTCCGTGGTTTTGCGAGCCCCCATTCCTGCGAGGAATTTCTTGCCGCCACGGAGCTGGATGACGTGATTATCTCGCGTGATAAACTGCAGCGCGAGCGTACCAGCAGTGCCTTGATCCAAGCCGCCGGCAAATGGCTCCTCGACCTGGATCAATCGTTCATCATCGGACGCGGCGAGGAAATCTCCAACGCCAACCTAACGGGTTGCACTCCCCTCAAAATCGTGGCCTCCAAAGGTGCCCCAATTCGCAACCGATTTAAGGCGCCCAGCCTGGGGGCGGCCGTAGATCGAATTCTTTCGCTTCAGCCCGACCCCGGTGCGATCGAGTCAATTTGATCAATGGGTATTGCCCGGCGGTTTCACACCATCTCCTGACGGAATCGCATTGCCAGTAGGAGAAGAGTCGCCGCCGGTGACGGCCGGTCGTTCAGGTAATGGTTCACTTAAAAGCGGCGACGGCGGAATGTCATCCTTGCGCAACATCCGTGAACCACCATTGACGTAAACACCACCGTCCTGGGTCACTTCCAGCTTGGGCCGCCGGCCGGCGATCTGATACGTGTTGCGCAACACCAACCGTCCGTCTGGATCGATGCAAAAATGCATGAACTGGCGCATTCCAATCTGCGTCAACACGTGCAGTCGATTTAGGGTATCGATTTGCGCCTCGGGCTGGCTGATTTGCACCATGGGCGCCAGCCGGATAACGGCGTAGACTACCTTTTCGGTCGCATCCGTCACGCGAACATACAGCTGGAGGTCCTTAAGATAATTAGCCTGTTGCACGATGTATTTGCGAATCTCCGGTGGCTGACTCGGGTCCCTGGGAATACCAATCTGTTGCTCCCAAAGCTTGGTCCCCTTAATTATCTCAAACTCAATCGGATCGCTGAAAATGTTTTCGTTCCATTCGTCAATATGGACGCGGGCACGAAGCTTGTAGCTGGTGTTTTCACTGAAATCAAAGGTCCGGCCCACGTCAATCCATTGCGTGGCCATGTAACTGGTATCCACGCTCATTTTCTGCGGTGGCGGCGAATCCTGCAGCTGTTTGACCACAAAATTGTCGTGATCCTCCACGGTGAACGACAGCCAGTTAGTGCCCGAAAAAGTCAGCGTCCGACCAGAGTGATTAACGACCCTGACGCCCACGGGCAACGACTCCTTAAGGAGATACTGCTTCTGATCCAGCATTAACTCAACCTTGACCTGGGCATGCGCCGACAAAAACGCGGTCAAACAGGCGCCTGCGATGAGCGGGGTCTTGAACATGGGGCTGAATGTAGTGGGCTCCCCTTGACTGGCAAGCGGCAAAAGGCCGAAAGTCCGCGCGCCGTCTGATTGCCAAAACCATGTTCCGTCCCTGTATCGATCTCCACGAAGGCCGCGTGAAACAAATCGTTGGTGGTTCACTGTCTGACGAAGGTCCGGGACCGCGCACGAACTTCGTTTCCGAACGATCGGCGGGGTGGTTCGCCCAAAAGTACCGCGAAGACAACCTCACCGGTGGGCACGTGATCAAACTCGGACCGGGGAATGACGACGCCGCCCGGGAAGCGCTCGCGGCCTGGCCCGGCGGTTTACAAATCGGCGGCGGAATCAACGGCGACAACGCCGCCACCTGGCTCGAAGCCGGCGCCTCCCACGTCATCGTCACTTCCTGGGTCTTTCGTGACGGACAGATTGATTTCACCCGGCTCGATGCACTGGTGAAACAAATTGGAAAAGCCCGGCTGGTGCTCGATCTCAGCTGCCGGATTCGCGATGGCGAATATCTCGTTGTTACCGATCGCTGGCAGAAATTCACCGACACGAAGATCACCCAGGCAAACCTCGAAAGGCTCGGTCGCTATTGCGACGAGTTTCTGGTGCACGCCGTGGATGTCGAGGGATTGTGCCGCGGGATCGACCTCGAGCTCGTTCGTAAACTCGCCGACTGGTCGCCCTTGCCCACCACGTACGCGGGCGGCGCGTCTTCACTCGTCGATTTGGAAAATGTTCAGGCGATTGGCAACGGTCGGATTCACCTGACGATCGGCTCGGCGCTCGACGTTTTTGGTGGCTCGGGCGTCCGATACGACGATGCTGTGGCGTTTAATCGGGAGTACGGACAAGGCTGATTCGAGCGACAACGCACCGAACCTTTTACTCAACCACCGTGCCCGGGAAGATTCAGGTTCTTCAAAACGGCGGAAACGGACGGGACCTTGTTCAAAGTGTAAAAGTGGATTCCTTCAACACCGTTGGCCAGCAAGTCACGACATTGGTCGGTGGCGTAATCGATTCCGTAAGCCGCCGTCGCTTCGTCATTGGATCCCAGTTCTTCCAGGCGCTTCATCATCGGCGCCGGAATCCGCGAACCACATAACGAGGTAAACCGCTTGATCTGCGCGGCACTGAGAATCGGCAAAATTCCCGCCACCATGGGCACCGAAATTCCCAGCTTTTTGGCCAAGTGATCGCGGAACTCATAAAAGTCCACATTGTCAAAAAACAGCTGGGTGATCACAAAGTCGGCTCCGGCATCGACCTTCCGTTTCAAGCGGTCCCAGTCCACCTGCTTCCCTTCCCTGCAGGCGATGTGACCTTCAGGAAATCCCGCAACGCCGATGCTGAAACCGCCAGCCGCACGAAGGTATTCCACCAATTCGCTGGAGAACTCAAAGCCGCCTTCTGTCTTGGTGAATTCGCCACCGCTTGGCGGGTCGCCGCGCAGCGCCAGGATGTTCTTCACCCCGATCTTCCGGGCCTGCTCCACCACGCCGGCGACTTCATCCCGGGTGGCGTTCACGCAAGTCAGATGAGCCAGCGCCGTCAAATGGTGATCCTGTTGAATGCGTTCAACCACCATCAGCGACTTTTCGCGAGTGCTGCCACCGGCCCCGTAGGTCATCGAACAATAATCCGGTTCAAAAGCGGCCAGTGCCGGGATGGTTCGCTCGAGCAAAGCCGCGTCGCCTTCCGGCGTTTTCGGCGGGAAAAATTCAAACGACACCACTGGCCGCCGTTCCGCTCGAGCCGCGGCGTAGATGTCTTTTATAAATTCAATTGTTCGGGCCATTCCAAATTCCGGATTTAAATTTTCAAATCATCAAATCCGGATGCGTTTATATGTATTTTATGAATACGGCTTTGGCAACTCCGATTTTCGACCGTCCGATCGAGCGAATTCGATTAATGATGGGCCTGACGTTCCGCGCGTTTGCGCGCCGCGTAACGCTTGACCAACTCGTCCGCGATGACACCACCCAAAATCACGGCGCCGATGACGGCAAACTCGATGTGCGTAGGAATCGCATCCACGAGCGTGATCATATTCCGCAAAACCTGCATCAATGCGGTGCCGATGATGACACCGACGATCGTCCCTTCTCCGCCACGCAACGAACAGCCGCCGAGGACGGCCGCTGCGATCGCGTAGAGTTCGTAGAAATTGCCGAAATCGACCGGTTGCGCCGAGTTGACATCGAGCACAAACAGCATTCCGCCGAGGCCGGCCAAAACTGCGCTAATCACGTACGCGAGCACGGTCATCCGATCGGTATTGATTCCCGAAAACCGCGTGGCCTGTTCGTTGTTGCCGAGGGCCAGGAGATAACGACCATAGATTGTCCGATTGAGAAAAATCGCAGCGATCACCGCCACC
The DNA here is from genome assembly GCA_016124235.1 of bacterium. Classification (GTDB taxonomy): domain Bacteria; phylum Verrucomicrobiota; class Verrucomicrobiia; order Limisphaerales; family RI-55; genus RI-55. The sequence goes on from WGOC01000002.1 coordinate 101,717, forward strand.
ACGACCAGAATCACGCACGGCACGGGAACCCCAAAACCTCCGATCAGCGGAATCTTGTACGTCGCCAGTGTGCGCAGTCCCGTGAAATTCGTACCGAAACCGACTGTCTGGTCGCCGGTCAAACCGCGCGCCAGTCCGCGATAAAGCAGCAACGCACACAACGTCACCACGAACGGCTGGAGCCGAAGTTTGGTAATCAGCAATCCATGAATCAAACCGAGCCCGACGACCACCACACCGATGATGAGCAGAGCAACCGGGAGGGACCAGCCTTTCACCGCAAGCATCCACGGCAAACCGCAACCCACCAGACAAACGATCGAACCAATCGACAAATCGATACCGCCCGTAATGATGACGAACGCCACGCCGATGCTAAGGATTCCGAAGAGGGCCGTTCGCCGGATGAGGTTTTCGATGTTATACGCGGTCGTAAACGAATCGGCGGCCATCGCAGTGACAATCACCACAAAAAGGAGTAGTCCCGAGATGCCCAATATTTTCTTCATCGGATTCATGAAATTCTCAGTTTGCTACTGATTTCGTCTCGCCACCGGTGGCCAGATGCATGATCGCCTCCTCGCTCAATTCGCTGCGAGCGAGTTCTCCAGTCAGTCGGCCTTCGTGCATGACCAACGTGCGATCGGACATACCCAGCACTTCCTCCATGTCACTTGAAACGAACAAGATCGCGACGCCGTCGGCAGCCAACTCCTCCATCAACCCGTAGATCTCACTCTTGGCACCCACGTCAATCCCCCGGGTCGGTTCATCGAGCAGCAACACCTTGGGACGCATCGCCAGCCATTTGCCGAGCACGACCTTCTGCTGATTACCGCCGGAAAGAAATTGGGCGAACTGCCGGTCATTGGGTGTCTTGATCCGCATCTTTTGGATCATTTCGGCGCTCAACTCGAGTTCCTGATCAAAGTTTAAGAAGCCCCGTCTTTGGTCCCGGTTCAAGCTGGCGAGGCTGATGTTTTCCCGCACGCCCATTTCGAGCAGCAATCCCTGTAGTTTCCGATCTTCCGGCACCAGGGCCAGCCCATACGCAATCGCGTCACGGGGAGACATAGGATTGTGCGCTTTTCCATCGATGCGCATTTCGCCGCCGGTGGCCGGGGTGACACCAAAGAGGGTCAGCAATAATTCGGTGCGACCGGCACCAACCAGTCCGGCCAGCGCCACAATTTCGCCGGCGCGTAGCTGAAAGTTGATTTCCTTCTCAGGATGAATGGGCGTGCGCAATCGGTTGACTTCGAGCACGCATTCACCCGGTTCATGGGGTTTGTGCTGGTAGAACTGCGAAAGCTCCCGACCCACCATCAGCCGCACCATCGCGTCATGAGTGATCGCGTCGCGTCCCAGTTCGCCCGCATTTTCGCCGTCGCGCAAAACGGAGACACGATCGGCCACCGCCTTAACTTCACTCAAGCGATGGGAAATGTAGACGACGCTAACGCCACGTTTTTTGAGGTCGCCGATGACTTGAAACAGATTCTCGGTTTCCTTTGCCGACAGGCTGGACGTCGGTTCGTCCATGATGAGAACCCGGGCGTTGACCGAAAGTGCCTTGGCAATTTCCACCAACTGCTGCCGGCCAATGGTCAACGTGCTGACCAACGTGGCGGGATCAATATCGAGGCCGACTGCTTCGAGAAATGCGCGCGCTTTTTCGTGCTGCGTGCGGCGGTCAAGAAACGGCCCTTTCCGAAATTCGCGCCCGAGGAAAATATTCGCGGCGGCATCCAGATTACCAGCAAGGTTCAGCTCCTGATGAATCAACGCAATCCCGAGATCGAGGGCGTCGCCAACCTTTTCAAGCGTGACCTTGTTCCCATCGACGCGCACTTCGCCGGAGTCGGGCTGTTGCACGCCGGCCAGGATCTTCATCAGCGTGCTTTTGCCAGCACCGTTTTCGCCGATCACGGCCAGCACTTCGCCGCGTCGCAAGTGCAGATTTACGCCGCGCAACGCACGGACACCGGGAAATTCCTTGGTGATGCCCCGGACTTCGAGCAGACAATTCGAGGCGTCGCCGGCCATCTTCTTACTTGCCGAGACGCTTCTTCAATTCGTCCCAGAATTGGTCGACGGTGTCCTTGCGAATCTTCCGAGCGGGAACCTCGATATATTTGTTGGCCGGAATCACATTGGTTTTGCCCGCCAACACTTCCGTCAAAACCTTCACGGCCTGATAACCGTATTCGTAGGGATTCTGCACGACCGTCCCCAAAACGATGCCGTCCTGAATACCTTTGAGCGTGGCGTCGTTCTCATCGAAACCGATGACCTGCACTTTACCCGCCTTGCCCGACTGCTTGAGCGCTTCAAGAATGGCCGGCGGATTGTAAGCAAACAACCCGATCATACCGGCGATGTTGGGATGCTTCGACAACGTGTCTTCGACGTTGGCCTTGGCCTTGGCCCGATCAAACTGATCCGTGAGTGTTCCCAGGACCTGGTACCCGTTACCCGACGGATTCGCCGTGGGTGGATCAAAACGCGTGGGGTCCGGAGTGCGCCCAATCAGCTCGTCAATGAATCCCTGCCGGCGCAGCTTTGCGTTATCCTGTTCCAGACGACCCACGAAGATCATCACGTCGCCACCGTTCGGCAATGCTTCCTTCATCAACTGGGCGGCCATACGACCTGCCTCGTAGTTGCTCATCCCAATGTAAACCAATCGCTTCGAATCGGGTGCATCCGAGTCGGCCGTGACCAATTTGCTGTACTCGGCCACCTTGTTTAGAATTTCCGTCTGGTTGGCCGGATCGATCGGGCTGACCGCCACGCCGGCCGTCCCCTTCGTAATGAGATCTTCCAGAATGCGTTTTTGGTCGGCCAACCCTTCGGCAGGCATGATCATGCTCGCGTCGGCGTTGAAGTCCTTGCCGCCCTGCTCGACGCCCGCCTGGCAAATAACCCAGAACGGATCAACGCCATTGCTGACGAAGACAATTTTGGGTTTCTTGGCGCTGGCTGAGGCGTTGGACGAACCCGAACTGTTTGCGCTCGAGTCTGCGGATGGTTTGCAGCCAACGAGGCCGAGGACAGCGGCGGCGGCCAGCGAAAGTGTCAAATGCCATTTCATAGGGGTGCGTTCTACTTCGCAGAAACGCCCCGATGCGTCAACGACAAGCGATCGTCACGCACGCCACAACGCACGGCAAATTGATGCCTGCGGAATACTGGCCGGATTCCCAAACCTGATGCATCCTGACGCCCCAAACGCAGAAAATGAGAGTCTTTGTTACAGGTGGGACCGGCTTCGTCGGTCGTGAAATGCTTTGGCGACTTTCCGAAGCCGGTCATCAAGTTCGTTTGCTCACCCGCGACGCAGGGAGCGATCCACATCGGCAGCTCGCCTACCGATTTCGCGCGGAGCTGGTCGAAGGGTCGATCACCGCGCCTCGTGGGCTTGCGGATCGGATTCGCGGGTGCGACGCAATTATTCACCTGGTTGGGATCATTGCCGAATCGAAGCACACCACTTTTCAGCAAGTTCACGTGGAAGGCACTCGGGCAATAGTGCAGGTCGCTCGCGAGGCAGGCGTTCGGCGTTTCGTTCACATGAGCGCTCTCGGTACGCGGCCGAACGCCCGGGCGCGCTATCACCAAACCAAATGGGAAGCCGAGGAGCTGGTGCGCGAAAGCGGTCTCGACTGGACCATTTTTCGACCATCCGTCGTCTACGGTCGCGACGATGGTTTCGTCAATTTGCTCGCCAAGATTTGCCGTTTGAGTCCGGTCATTCCCATTTTTGGCCCGGGCACAAACAAGCTACAGCCAATTGCGGTCGAGGACGTCGCCAGGGCATTTGTCGGTGCTCTCGAGCAACCCGAATGCATCGGAAAAACGTATGATCTCTGCGGCCCGGAAGTGTTCACAATGGACCAACTGTATGACGTCATTTTGCGCGTCACCAAACGCCACCGGTTACGCGCGCACCTGCCGATGGCACTCGCGCGTCTGCAGGCTGGCGGTCTGGAATGGGCTACCGGCCTGGTCGGAAAGCAAAGTCCCTTGACCCGTGATCAGCTCAAGATGTTGCAGGAAGATAATGCCGGCGACGCCAAACCCGCGGCAGACGCGTTCGGTTTGGCTCAATTACCATTCGCTGACGGAATCGCCAAATACGTCAAGTAACGCGCGCTTGGCTAAATCTTATTAGCTTTCCGCCAGCGATAGAGCGTTGACGAGTTGACCCCCACCTGGGCCGCCACCCAGGTCAAATCGTGTCCGCCTTCGGACAGCAATTTCGCTGCGTATTCGAGCCGTTGTTTGCGGCTCATCGAAGGTGTGAAACTTGCCGGCATCGCGGTCGCCGGTGGCATGACGGCCGGACCGGGACGTCCGAGGCCGGGTCGTGGATTCGGGTTTGCCGCCATCGCGTAGGGCGATCGCTTCGGCGCTTCCCACCAACCCGTCCGCAATGTCGGTCCGTCATAAAGAATCACCATTCGCTCAATGGCGTTCTTCAACTCCCGAACATTACCCGGCCATTCATATTCCTGAAAGAGGCGCACCAACTCCGGTTCCACACTCTCAAAGTTTTTCCCGAACCGCTCACCGGCCGCGCGGACGAATGCCAACGCGTAAATGGGTACATCTTCCGGCCGCACTCGTAGCGGCGGAACATGGAGTGCGACTTCAGAGAGACGATAAAACAAATCCGCGCGAAATTGACCTTCGGCGATCAAGTGTTCGAGGTTTTGATTCGTCGCCGAGATCACGCGGACGTTTACCTTGTATTCGCTGTTGCCGCCCACGCGGCGAGCCATTCGCGTTTCCAAAAAGCGCAACAACTTTGGCTGAAGCGAAAGATCGAGTTCGCCGATTTCGTCGAGAAATAACGTACCGCCGTCCGCTTGTTCGACCAATCCGGTGCGGGATTTAATCGCGCCCGTGTAGGCGCCCTTCTCCGCACCAAACAATTCGGCCTCGATCAATTCCCGCGGAATTGCCGCACAATTCACCGCAACGAACGGACCGCTGTTGTTGGTACGATGCAGTGAATTGGCCACCAATTCCTTGCCGACTCCGGATTCACCTGAAATCAACACCGTGGCGTTGGTCGGTCCCAGCCGCTCGATGGATTGTCGCAATGCCCGCATCGAGGTCGATTCGCCCATCAGCAGCTCGTTGCCTTGTCGCTCGATGCCGCCGTAGAGTTGCAGCCAGAACTGTTGCGTCTCCACAACCCGATTGATCGCGGATTCCCATCGCACATCCGGATCTTCGAGCAGCAGAAAGTCGTGCGCTCCGTCGCGCACCGCCATGACAATTTCCTCCGATGTCGATCCCTTGCCGGTCACGATGTAGTGCCGATTAGCCTGCGCGAGACGAACTCGCAGCGCCGGCCAGCCCGAACCGGCCAACGTCGCGACCGGAACCATGTAAACGAAATCGCGGTATTGATGAGAAAGCTCGTGAATCTTGTCCGCCGAAAAGCGTTGGCAATTGAATCCCAGCCCGGCGAGCCGCTTGACGGTCGGCATCGCATCTTCTGATTCGTAAACAGAGATGGTCATGCGAGGCGAAGCGTAGTCAGCTACCGACAGCAATGCAAAGGCGAATTGTCGCACTCATCTTGCGCAAGGCATTTGCAAGATCTAACCCATACAGCCCCATAACAACCACTCCATTTCCCACTACCAGTTGAGGTTGCCAAATTGACAACATGTGATTGATTATCAACAAATATTGGCGTGAAGCCCGAACAGATGGTCGGGACGAACTGTCACACGAGGGAGATTACATGGCCAATTTGCCAAAGAGCGGGGCGGTGCGATACACAGTGGCTGTGCTGGCTGCTGGAGTAGGGCTCGGCTTTTCCTGGGTCATGCCGCACCTCCAGGCCAGCGAGACTTCGTTGATGGTGTTGCTTGCAGCCGTGGTCATGTCGACGTGGATGTCTGGTTGGCGAGCTGGCTTCGTCACCACCGCGCTCGTTACCGCTGGCTATTTGGCTCTAAACGCACCGGCAGCCGGAGAGCTTACGTCAACTGCCGTCCACCTGACTGTCTTTCTCGGCTTGGCGCTGCTGACGTTGAGCATGGCGGTATTTCGGCAGGAAGCGGAGGAATCGTTGGAAACAAGCGAGACGCAACTCCGTGCGATCTTGGAAAACTCGCTGGATCCAATCGCGGTGTCGCGCGAAGGCATTCATCAATACGTGAACCCGGCTTACCTGAGAATGTTTGGCTATGAAACGCCGGCTGAACTCGTGGGCCATCCCGTATTGAAAGTCATTGCACCGGATGAACACGAGGCCATCACGCGCCGTATCAAAGCTCGTGTCAATGGCGGCAACGCAGAGAACAGTTACGAAACGCGCGGATTGCGATCGGACGGTCAACGGATTGAGATGGAAGTGCATGTATCGACCTATCGCCTGCAAGGTCAGATGCTTTCATTGGTAATTCTCCGCGATGTCACCGAGCGGAAAAAAGCCTTCCGGGAAAAGGAAAAACTGATCGACGAACTCCGCGAAGCGCTTTCCAAAGTAAAAACTCTGAGTGGCCTGCTGCCCACCTGTGCCGATTGTCACAAAATCCGGGACGAAGAAGGCGAATGGCACGAGATGGAAACGTACATTTGCGAGCACTCTGACGCCGGATTCAGCCACGGTCTTTGCCCGAAGTGCGCCCAGCGCCTTTACCCCGAAGTCTTCGGCGATCAAACGATTCCAACTGCAGCTTCGCGGTAACTCCGCAATGTAACGCAGTTCGTTCCGATCGCGCGGCCGATCCATACAATCCAGCAAATGATTTGTAGCTGCGATTTCGGCTTCCACCTTTCAAATTAGCTTCCGATGAAACCTCGCATTGCTGATCGCCTCGCTGGATTCGAGGCGGATGAACAATCCAGCTTCCCGAAAATTCACGCGGCGAACCAAAACTCAATGAACGCAAACCAACTAAATCCGGAACAGCGACGCGCACTTCTCGAACTCCTCGTTTTTGGAATGTATTCCGACGGACACCTGTCGATCGAAGAGGACTTGCGAGTCCATGCGTTTCTGCAGGAATGTGGGATCAAAGAAGATTTTGCCCGCCGTGCGTTGCTGCAAAATGCGATCTCCGCGTTGCGCAAAATCCCCAATCGATCCAATGCGCGGAAGCATCACGTGGCACAAATTGCAGCACCGTTCGACAACGCCCATGTTGCCCAGTTCGCCGTCCACAAATTGGAAGAACTCCTCACTGTCGATGGCCAACTGAGTGACCGCGAAAGCGATCATTTGCAGGAAGTTCGTCAGTTGCTCAACTGCTGATTCAAAATGGAACTCGCCATCATTACGGAACTGTTCGCTGGTTTCGTGGGTCTGGTTGCGCTGGCCATCAGCCTCCTCGGCACGATTTTCTGGATTTGGATGATCATTGACTGCGCCACGAAAGAATCCAGCGAGGGCAACGATAAGATCATCTGGATCCTGATTATCTTGTTCACCCATATCATCGGCGCGCTCATCTACTTTTTTGCGCGACGACCAACGCGGATTGCCCAGTTGGGCCGGTGACTTGAAACGGATCTTGGAAGGCGCGTCTCAAACGCTTGTCATCGGCCGGCCTGGCCCTCGAGTAGGTACTCCCACCCGGGCCAGACCGACTCTCGTTTACCGAGCCCGCTCAAAGTGCTCGGTTCAACGCGCTCAACACCGCCTTGATGGATGCATGCTCAATGTTCGTATCCACCGCGGCACCCCATCGTGATTTGCCACCCGGCATTTTGATCTGGATATAGGCGATGGCGCTGGCCTCCTCGCCTTCGCTGAGGGCGTGTTCTTTGTAGTAGGCGACTTCAAACTTCGGCACGCCGGCCTTGGTCAACGCCTGAACGAATGCCGCAATCGGCCCGTTGCCCTCACCGGTCAACGCCTGTTCCTGGCCGTCGTGAAGGACGGTCGCCCGGCAACGAAAAGTTCCGCTCGTGCCGTCCGCGTGAAAATGTTTGAGCGACCAAGGTTGATCGCGTTCCACATATTCCTTCCAAAACATCTCCTTCAATTCAGCGCCGCTCACCTCGCGGCCCAACGTGTCCACCAAATCGTTGGCGATCGGACCAAATTCGCGCTGCATATCCTTGGGCAACTCGATGCCGAATTCGCTTTCGAGCAAGTACGCCACGCCACCTTTTCCCGACTGGCTGTTCACTCGGATCACCTCACGATATTCGCGACCAATGTCTGACGGATCAATCGTGAGATACGGAACGTCCCAATGCGGTTGAACGCCTCGCGCCCACTCGGCCAGTCCCTTCTTGATCGCATCCTGGTGCGAGCCACTGAACGCCGTAAACACCAACTCACCCCCATACGGATGACGCGGCGGCACTGTCATCCCGGTGCAACGCTCATACACTTCGCGGACCGCGTTGAGATTCGAAAAGTCGAGCTTCGGATCAATGCCATGCATGTACAAATTCAACGCCACGGTCACGATATCCAGGTTGCCCGTGCGTTCGCCATTGCCGAAGAGCGTCCCTTCCACGCGGTCTGCCCCGGCGAGCAAGCCAAGCTCCGTGGCGGCGGTGCCGGTGTTGCGATCGTTGTGCGTGTGCAGGCTGACGATCAACGAATCGCGATCGCGGATGTTGGTGCAAACCCACTCGATCTGGTCCGCATACACGTTGGGCATCGCAACCTCCACCGTGTCCGGCAAATTGAGAATCATTTTCTTCTCCGGCGTTGGTTGCCAGACATCCATCACCGCCTCGGACACTTCTTTCGCAAATTCGACTTCGGTGGCCGAAAAGCTTTCCGGTGAGTATTGCAACGTGACGTCAGTGCCTTCGAGCCGCGGCAAACGTTCCTGGATGAATTTCGCGCCCTGAACGGCGATCGCCTTGATCTCCTCCTTGGTTTTGCCGAAAACCACGCGGCGCTGCGCCGGTGACGTCGAATTGTAAAGATGGATTACCACCTTTTTTGCGCCGACGAGCGATTGAAATGTCTTCTCGATCAAGTCTTCGCGCGCCTGCACGAGCACCTGTACCGTGACGTCGTCGGGGATGTGCCCCTTCTCAATCAGCAATCGGTTGAAGGCAAATTCCGTATTGGAAGCGGAAGGAAAACCAACCTCGATTTCTTTGAACCCACAATTCACCAGCGCTTCGAACAATTCGAGCTTCTGCGAGACGTTCATCGGCACGGCCAGTGCCTGGTTACCATCGCGCAAATCGACACTGCACCAACTGGGCGCCTGCGTGAGTACGCGGTTGGGCCATTGGCGATTCGGCAACTGCACCGGCGGATACGGCCGGTATTTCGTGGCTGGATTCTTCAACATGACTTTCTACGTTTTGGTTCGGTCAACCCTGCTGGCCGGACAAGAGGCGGAGAAACAAAAAACCCCACCGCCAGTTCGGGCAGTGGGGTCAACAGAAAGGTTAACAGTTCAAACCCCGACCGCCGCGCCCGTCAGTAGCAGCGCGTTGCTCAGCAGCAGTCGAAGGTTTGTCGCAATCATTGGTCAGACAAGTAGCCGAGCCGTTGCACAGGGTCAATGCGATTTTGAATCGCTTGTTCCGGGAACAGGCGACGGCGTGATGGCTCAAGTGTATCTCATGCCGCCAAAGCCTTTTCCACCGGCAGACGGACGTTTGCATTGTGGCGGCGCTCCATGGCCAGACGCATTTTCGCAAGCGCCGCGTGTTGAATCTGGCGAATGCGCTCGCGCGTGAGACCCAACGTCGCACCCACTTCTTCGAGGCTTTCCGGATCGTTGCCCTCCAATCCAAATCGCCGAGTTAGGATGAGTCGCTCCCGCGGTTTGAGGATGTTCATGAATTCCTCCACCAACGCGCCATCTTCCTGTTCAAGTAACGTCTGCGGCGGCAACTTTGCCTGGGCGTCAGGAATTTTTTCCAAGACTTCGCCCGACTCATCGGCACCAATGGGCGCACTGAGCGACACCATCGAGCGGGACGCATCGCGGTACTGCTGAATTTTTTTGACGCTCAAGCCGGCCAGCTCCGCGATCTCCTCCTCGGACGGTTCGCGGTCAAACTCTTCCCGCATGCGAAATTCGATCTCCCGGATCTTCGTCAATCGATCGTTCACGTGATTGGGCAACCGGATCGTGCGCGACTGATTATCGAGCGCGCGGCGCATCGCCTGTTTGATCCACCACGCCGAATAGGTTGAAAGCTTGGCGCCTTTCGCCGGGTCGAAGCGCTCCACGGCTTTCATCAAACCGATGTTACCTTCGTTGATCAGGTCCAACAACGGCAACCCCATGCCTTCGTAGTCGTGGGCGATTTTGACAACCAGCCTGAGGTTCGCCTTGATCATGTGCTCGCGGGCGGCTTCGTCACCTTCCTTGATGCGTCGCGCCAGTTCGATTTCCTCGTCCACGGTGAGCAACGGCACTTTGCCAATCTCAGTCAGGTAGAGTCTCAACGTATCCGGCCGTTCGCCCGTATTGCTCGCGCTAACGTTGCCGACCTCCTCCGGCGTGACCACGGCTTTCTCCAATTCTTTCTTTTCCTTTTGTCGCTTCATAAATTCAAAATCAGTTATTTCGTTTCACAGGCTTCAATTCTTCCGGAACCACAGGCACCATGAGGCGCCGTGTGTATCGGAGGACTGAAAGGTCCACTGTCTTCCCAATTTCTTCCGCCACCAACAAACGATGCAATGCATCGATGCTTCGAATCGGCTGATCACGAAAGCCCACGATGATGTCACCGGTGATCAATCCCGCCTGTCGCGCGGGACTGGCCGGCTCGGTACCGGCGACGAGCACACCCTGGTTCGCCGGCAATTTGTGGAATCGCACCAGCCGTGGATGAACCGGCACGTTCTGGCCGATCACACCAATCCAGCTCCGCCGGATGCGCCCGTCGGAAATCAACCAGCCGGCCACCATCTCCGCTGTGTTGCTCGCAATGGCGAAACAGATTCCCTGCGCTGGCAAAATGATGGCCGTGTTCACGCCGATCACGCGCCCATTCGTATCGAGCAGCGGTCCCCCGGAATTTCCCGGATTAAGTGCGGCATCCGTTTGGATGATGTCGTCCAGCAACCGACCCGACTCAGATCGCATTGCCCGACCAAGTGCGCTAACGACGCCCGTCGTCACCGTTTGTTGAAAACCGAATGGACTCCCGATCGCGACCGCAATCTGGCCCACCCGCAATCGGCTCGAATCGCCAAAATTCAAGTAGGGCAGACCGGATGTTGAAACACGAACGACCGCGAGATCATTGTCCGGATCATCCCCCACAATGCGCGCCGGAAAAGATGATCCGTCGTGCATCGTGACTTCAATTGCCGTCGCCCCCTGCACAACGTGCGAGTTCGTGGCCACGAATCCATCCGGCGAAATGACAAACCCCGACCCTCCCGCGCCGCGATGCTTTGACGAGGCCCCTTCCACTCGCAAATTGACCACCGCTTCCGCCGCTCGATCCACCACCGACGTAACCGTCTCCGAATAATCGTCCAACAACGATTCATCGTCGGGGGCGGTTGAGGCAAAGCGAGCCGAATCCGCCCCTCGTCTCGCCGGCCACGATACGGACTTCGTTTCCGGCGACCGCAACACTTGATTGTCGTGCATCTTCATAGCGCCGATTATGTAATACTCCTTGTTACATTAATGTGCAAATAAAAGCTTCAAGCTTTTTGGCAACGATCCAAAACGTCGGCCAGAGTGATCTGATTAAGTTCCTTCTCAAGCGCTTTGCGGGCACGGTCATGGACTTCATCCAGAACCGTCTCGATTCGGCACCCCACCGGACAGGACGACAATGGGCGCCGGGGGTGCATGCCAAACAACGTCGTTCCCTCAAGCGAACTCAGCACATTTCCCAATAAAATTCGCTCTGGCGACAGTCTCAAGCGTGCTCCGCCGTGTGGGCCACGTTCAGTGCGAACAAAGCCAGCGTGGGCCAAATCCAGCAACAGACGCCGAATGACCACCGGATTGGTGTTGACCGTTTGCGCCAGCCACGGTGACGAGCAGGCTTCATCCGGTCGTTTGGCCAGGACCGCCAGCACGTGCACCGCAAACGCAAATCGACAGTTTTGTGACATGGATGTTCAAAGTAACTTCAATTATTACGATTACAAGCCGGAGTTGATGCACTCGTCTTCGATCGACAACCTAAATCCACCGAACGTCGGCCGGGCAACCGGACCTTGATAACGGACAATTCGATTTTCTCAATATGAACGAATTCTTCCAAACTGGACTCAATAAACGTAGCTTGGGCGAATTCGATCATTGCTTCATGAATCAACAAATCGTCTTCACTTTGTCCACCGCCGTGATCGGCGGTTCGTTATTTGCAATTCCGGCAAGCGCCGACACGGCCGCCGCTCCGCCGGTCCCGCGCTTCTCGATCAGTTACATGGACCTGTTTATTGACCCGGGTCGCGACTTCTATCGCTTCGCCGACGGCAATTGGGTGAAGAACAATCCCGTGCCGGCGGATAAATCACGCTGGGCCAGCTTCAGCGAACTGGCCGAGCGGAACTGGTATTTGATTCACGGGATTCTTAACGAGGCCGAAACCAACACGACGGCGGAAGCCCATTCGCCGGTTCGCGAAGTCGGTGACTTTTTTGCGTCCGCGATGGACACCAACCGGATCGAGCAGCTTGGGTTTCAACCGATCGCCGATGATTTGAAACGGATCGATCAAATTGGTTCGACCACTGAACTTCTTTCCTTGCTCGCGCATTTTCATGAAGAAGGTGTGGGCGGGTTGTTCAGCACCGATTTTGGTCCGGACGCAAAGAACAGTTCCATCTACGCTTACGAGCTGGATCAAGGAGGGCTTACGTTGCCGGACCGGGACTATTACCTGACCGACCGGTTTGCCGACATCCGGGACAAATATCGCGAACACGTCGCCAAAATGTTTGAATTGCTCGGCGAAAAGCCGGACGAAGCGACCAACCACGCGGCAACCGTGCTGGCGATCGAAACTTCCCTGGCCAAGGCCAGCCGCTCGCGCGTCGATCTGCGCGATCCCAACAAGAACTACAATAAGTTCACAACCGCTGACTTTCTCGACCGGAATCCGGAAGTTCCCTGGAAAGACTACTTTACCGAATCCGGCCTTGATCCCTCCGCATCGGATGCCGCCGGTGGCAAGGTCCCGCTTTCATACGAAATTGTCGGTCAGCCGGAGTTTTTCGATTCGTTGGCCAAACTGCTGAAGGATCAACCGATCGATGACTGGAAAGTTTATCTGCGCTGGCACCTGTTGCATGGCTCGGCGCCATTTCTACAGCGGGCCGTTGAGGAAGAGAATTTTGCCTTCTTTGGCAAAACGCTCCGCGGACAGGAGGAACAGGAACCGCGTTGGAAACGCGCCGCCCACGTAATCGACGGAACCATCGGCGAGGCACTCGGACAATTGTACGTGGAAAAATATTTTCCGCCGGAAGCCAAGCGCCGGATGCTCGAATTGGTCGACAATCTCAAAACCGTTTTTCGGGATCACCTCGAACACGTGGATTGGATGACCCAGCCGACGCGGGAAAAGGCCCTCGCGAAGTTTTCCAAGTTTTCTCAAAAGATTGGTTACCCGGATAAATTTCGTGACTATTCGTCGATTGAGATTCGCCGCGACGATTACCTTGGCAATGTCCGACGGTCGGCAGAGTTTGAGAATCACCGGGAACTGGTTCGTCTCGGCAAACCGGTGGACAAATCCGAGTGGCACATGACGCCGGAAACGGTCAACGCCTACTTCAATCCGCTGCAAAACGAAATCGTCTTTCCAGCCGGCATTCTGCAGCCGCCTTTCTTCGACATGTCGATGGATGACGCCGTGAACTACGGCGGCATCGGGGTGGTGATCGGCCATGAAATCACTCACGGTTACGACGATCAGGGCAGGAAATACGACGCCGACGGAAATCTGAATGAATGGTGGACGGAGGCCGACTCAAAGGCGTTCGACGCACGCGCGCAAAAAGTGGTGGACGAATATAACGCCTTCGAGCCCCTGCCCGGCCTGCACGTCAACGGCAAGCTGACACTCGGTGAAAACATCGCCGATCTTGGCGGCGTGACGATCGCGTACGACGCCCTGCAACGCGCGCTTGCCAAAGATCCGTCGAAGAACCGGAAGATCGACGGCTTCACGCCGGAGCAACGGTTCTTCATCTCGTTCGCCCAGATTTGGCGCACCAACATTCGCGATGCGGAAGCGCGTCGTCTGGCCACAGTCGACCCCCATTCACCAGGTCAATTCCGAGCTGTTGGACCGCTGCAAAACTTCCAGCCGTTTTATGACGCGTTCGGCATCAAAGCCGGCGAACCGATGTGGCGCACACCCGACCTGCGGGCGAAGATTTGGTGATTCGCACACCAGCGTTCACGAGGCTGGCCGATACGTCTCGCGATATTCGGAAGGCGTAATGCCGACGAAATTTTTGAACTGTCGGGCGAATGAGCTGTGATCGTAGAAACCGCAGTCGATCGCAATCTCCGCGATCGTTCGCCCAGAGTTCAACACCTTCTCCGCGGCCGCGTCGATCCGCGTTTTGGTAATGAACTGTTTGGTCGTGATGCGGAAGATGCTCTTCATCCGGCGATCCAACTGCGTCAGCGAAAGGCCGGCCTTGCGCGCCAGATCACGTGGCTGCAAGGGATCGGCGTAGCGCTCGTGAATGAGTTCAACCGCTTCGGCGAGATTCTCCAGATGGATCGATGCCTGCGACGGATAGTGCAAGTCGCTCGACATCGTGATCACCCCGATCACGCGCTGTTGTCGATCGTGCAAGGGCAGTTTGTCGGTCAAATGCCAGACCGGGCGGCCGTCTTCCTCGGGGATTAACTCCAATTGGTCGAACATCGACTGCCCGGTTTTGAGCACGCGTTCGTCCTGCGCCATGTAGGAGGCGGCAAGCACGGCCGGAAAAACATCGCGCGCTGTCTTGCCGATCAATTCACGTTTGTGAGCGTGCCCACAGCGGCGGGCACAGGTCTGGTTGACCGCCACGTAGCGTCCCTGTCGATCCTTGATGCAAAAAACGACGTCCGGCCGCCGGTCGAGCATTTCCTCGACGGCGGACAAAGCATTCGAAAGATCAAGAGAAGACGCCATGCGAACCACGAATAAACACCCGTGAACACGAATTCACGCATTGAATGATCAAATCGGATCTCTACGCGAATTTGACGAATTCGCGCTAATTGGCGGAATTCGCGTAAGGTCCCAATTCAGTTTAGCTTCGTGTTCATTTGCTGTTTCCTCAAATCCGAATCTTACGTGGGAATTGCTGATTGGCTTCCCAGTAGGTGCGTTTATTTTTGATCTCCGGATCGGTCAACGTGGGCTGGACCCGGCCGTCCTTGTCCGTCGCGCGCGATACTAGCTTGTGCTCGCCCGCCGGCGGATTTTCCCAAATGAAACTCCAGAACGTCCAAGAGTGTTTATCGTGACGATGATGGCGATCGAGTTCGACCTGCTGCCAATCGCCGTCATCGATCTGCAATACTACTTTGTCCAGAGGCGTGCCGTCCGTCCACGCGGCTCCAGTGATGCGCAACGCGCCGTCCTTGCGTCGGGTCACGCGCGCGACGATGGATTTCGTATCGATCAACCCGACCTGGGTTTCCTTCCAAAGCATTTTGCCGTCAACTTCCTCGCCGCGGATGGTCACATATTCGCGCCCCATGTATTTGCTCATAAACCGGCGATCCAGCACTTCGATGCGGGTGATCCACTTGGTCCAGGCGATGCCGAACCAACCCGGCACGACCAGCCGCACGGGAGCACCATTCTTCGGACTCAACGGCTCGCCATTCACCTCCCAACATAAAATCACATCGTCCGCTATCGCATCCTCCAGCGCCAGCGATCGGGAGAAATGCATGTTGAAATCCTGGCTGCGCACATTCTCGGTCTTTTGATCCAAGCCGAAGAAGACCACCTCACGGGCGCGGTCACGGAGGCCCGCATGTTTGAGCAACGAACGCAACGACGTGCCGGTCCAGCGGGCGTTGGCGATCGCTCCCATGAATCCGGGGTTCGAGCCATTGCCTGAACACTCGAGCGTCGCAGTCACCGTCTTGTGCCGGCGGCTCTTCAGTTCATCGAGCGTCAGCGTCAACGGATGTTTCACCCAGCCGCCGACCTCGAGTTTCCAATCGGCGACATTCACTTCTGGATAGCCGTAGTGTGCGACGTTGAAGATCTGGTCATTGGGCGTGATCCACGAAGTCAGTTCATCCCACTTCAACATGGTGCGATCTTTGGGAATCATCTGGTCGGGCAAAAACTTGACCAGTTCTTCGTCCGGCTCGGGCGCGTCAAAGCCGAACACGGACAATGGTCTTTGCGTCATGGCAAGAGCGACGGTGGCAACGGAACCTTTAAGCAGCGCGCGGCGGGAGAGCGGGGTCATAGGGCGAGCATAGGCAATCGCAGCGCACGGGCAAGTTTTTGGGAAGGAGCGGAAAGTGTCCAAGGACCAACGCCAAACGAAAAAGGAGAGATCAACCGGAAGCTCTCAAAACGAGTGCTGCAGGTGGATAGGTTTCGTTTGGCTCCGGCCCACACTTTTCATACCGGTATGGGTGGAACGGGCAACTTTCCCGTTGCGTCGGGCTACCAGCCCGACGGAATGACTGCGGCGTGGCCTGCACCAAAGCGGCAGGCCATTCCAACAAGGTGTCGCTCGCCTTTCGGTCGGCAGGTTGCCGGCCGAGACAGGCTGGTAGCCTGTTCCACCCAAATCGACACCACGGCTTTAAAATACTCCGGCTGAGCGTTTCCTTTGTCAGTGGTCCTTTGACCTTGGAACTTCCGGCGGCAGCTCCACCGGCACCGATTCCACCCAGCTTCGCAATGGTATGGTTTGATTGATGTCACCGCCGGTTTGCAGCCGGAACCACCCGTCCGCCAGTTCGCCGTTGATGTTGTCCTTGGATTCCCACTCGGCATTCGACGCCGTGAACCGTGCACGTCGCAACGAGACCCAATCGCCGCGCGCGGATTTTACCCATGCATTTCCGAAACGGGCGGTGCGGGTGTCGTTCACACTTTTGTAGTCGCGTCGGAAGTCCTCGATAAACGAATAAAATCCATTGAACGGTTTGTCGCCGGTGCGCGTGCGAAACGTCACTAGGTGTTTCCATTTGTGCTCGGCGGGCAGCCAGAGGTGAGCTTCGTAGGCGGTCTTGCCGTCGGCCTGAACAGCGCGCACGAGAAACTTGTTCGTCTGTCCGATCGCCCAGTCGAAATCCATCATGCACTGACCGCCGGTTCCTTCACCGCCAAATCGTTTGATGCGGACACCCTCACCTTCGTGCAGCAGTTCAACCCGTTGCTCGGGCATGACCGCAGTTGGATCATCACCCTTGGACGGATCCCAAACGGAGAAGATCGCGACCTTATGACCGTTGCCGAGTTCTTGGATGCCGAAGTAACCGGTGTTCCAACCGCACGCCATGAAGTAACTGCCGGGCGTCGATTGATCGACGATCATTTCGTTGTAGAACAACATCGCATCCGGCGCCGCCCAGCCCCAGTGAACTGATCGCGCAGCGCGATACTTGACCGGTTCCGCGGCTGAAATTGTGAGAGAGCCAGTGACAAAGGTGGCCACGAAAAGGCTCAATAAGCGCAAAGTTCCGAAATGATTTTCTTTCCGCTTTGGCTCCGAAAACGACGCCGATAGACCTCGTCCTGGCAAATCGAGCCACTGGCAGAGCTCACGGCATTTATGTAAGTCTTGGGCGGACCGGCAGGTCCGCCCTACCGAGTTTTGGTAGGGCTGTGCTGCCGCGCAGCCGTGATCATTTTCCGGATTCATCTTCCAACGAAATTACCACTTCAACTCCGAGAGACTATCGACCAACCAGTCGGGCTGGCTGGCGGCGAGTTCGTCGCGCGTCGCCCCGCCGGTGGTAACGGCGAGGACTTTCGCGCCGATGTGCCGACCGCACGCCACGTCGCGAGGCGTATCACCAATCACCAGGATTTCCTCCGCGCGCAAATCGTTGCCGATGCTTTGGCGGCCGCGTTGCCAGGCGATCACGGCCAGTTCGTTCCGATCTTCGTGGTCATCGCCGAACGCGCCCATGGCGAACTTTTCCCAGATGCCGAAATGCTGCAGCTTGATCTCGGCGCCAACACGGACGTTGCCCGTCAGCAGGCCGATCACGGGCGGCGCTTTCCGATCACTACAGTGAGTCATAAAATCCAATACGCCGGCGCAGACGCCGCCCTGCATGTTGCTCAACCAATGACGCAACCACCGCTCGTAAATCGCGAAAAACTTGGCGACGTTTTCCGGTGACGGCTCCATGTTGTGATTGACCAACATCTCCCGCACGAGCGACGTATCGGTGCGCCCCGCGAAATGAATTCGCTCGGTGCCAGTCTTGTGGCCAAACACTTCCTCAAACACCGAACCAAACGCCCGCACTCCCGCCCCACCCGTGCGGATGAGCGTGCCGTCGATATCAAACAGTATGAGCCGAAACATCGCGGCGGACGGTAGGGTCAATAAACACCGTTGGCAACGCTGCCGGCAACGGGCTTCAAGCTTTGCCCAATGTTTGGAGTCAGACGCTAATCAGTTGCTCGGCGGACATTTGGTAAATGGACTTCAAGGCACGCGGATCTTGATGTTCTTGAACCAGCACTCGTCGTGGTGGTCGGTGATCATGATGTAACCATCGATCTTGTCCGCGAAACCGGCGGCGTGCTTGAATTTGCTCTTCGCGATGGCGGCCTTTAACTCCGGCGAACCGAGCGTGTATTCCAGCACTTTCTTGCCGTTCAACCAATGTTCAACGTGATTGCCCTTCACAACGATCCGCGAGTGATTCCATTGCCCCGGAGGATTCAACGGCTTGTCGGCGGCGGGCGGAAACACATCATAAAATGAAGCGGTCTGCCGTATGGGGCCGATCCTTCCATCGGGATGATTGACGTCGTCGAGCAATTGATACTCGTGGCCCGGCGCTCCTTTGCGTTCCTCTGTGACGAGATATTTGATGCCGTTGTTACCCGCCTTCGAAATGAGCCAATCCCACTGGAGTTCAAAATCGCCGTACTTCTGCTCGGTGATGATGTCGCCGCCGTGCACGCCCGAAAGTTTCTTGAGCAATCCGTCCTCGACCTTCCAACCTTTGTCGGGGCGAGCGTGGCTGCCATACTCGCGCCAGCCATCAAGTGTTTTGCCATCAAACAAGAGCTTCCAGCCGTCGGCTTTTTCAGCGGATGTCAAAGCATTGTCCGCAGCCGGGGCAGACAGCGTGGTGAGGCACGCCAGAGCGGCGCACGAGAAAAGGCGAATGGTTGAATTCATGTGTTGCGTATGATGGTCGTTAAAGTCGGCGGATGCGGATCTTGCGATACCAAACCGCCTCACCGTGGTGTTGAAAGACGATATAACCGTGATCGGACTTCATGAATCCGGGCAGGTTGGCGAATTTACTTTTGGCGATCAACTTCTGGACCGGCCGCGAATCCCATTGATATTCGACGACTTTACGACCGTTCAGCCAATGCTCGACATGGCCGTGGTTCACGATGATGCGGCCTTGGTTAAAGCGACCGACCGGCAAAGTCATCGCGTCGACATCCGGCGCGATCAAGTCATACAGCGCCCCTGCGGACGTCAGTGGATTTTTGCCGTCCGCATGGCCGGTATCATCGAGAACCTGATATTCGGGACCGGTTTGCCACGGAGGTTCCGAGCTGGGAATAACGTTGTAAATGACGCCGCCGTTGCCGCCTTCTGCGACCGCCCACTCGAAATCCAGTTCGAAGTTGGAATACATCTGCCGCGTCATGAGGTCGGCATTTTTGGCACCCGGAATCGCCTTCAACGCGTCACGGTCGAGCCCCCAGCCCGTGGGAAAGGAGCCGGGCTGGTAGTAGCCTTGAAAATTCTCCTGCGCCTGCTCGGATGAACCGTCAAACAACACCTCCCAATCGGTCGCGGTCGGCGAATAGCTCAGGCAACCCGTCAGCAAAACGGCCGATAAACCAACAATCCACAAAGTTCCAATTTTCAGATTCATAAACCGGGAGGGCGGAGTGTAGGTGCAGCGGCGGGCGAGGTCATGCCTTATTTGGCTTTCTTCGCCGACGCGGGATCGCTACACCTCCCGCATGTCTGATTCGCTGAAAATTGGGTTTCTAGGAGCCGGCAAAATGGCCACCGCGCTGGCTCGTGGCTTGGTAAACCAGAAGATCGTCGACGCCAAACACTTGCGGGCGAGCGATCCCTACCCGGCCGCGCGCGAGGCATTCGTCGAAGCGACCGGAGGGCTGACGACTGATCAAAATGAAGATGTCGTCACCCAGTCCGACATCGTGATCCTCGCGGTCAAACCACATCAAGTGGAAGAAGCGCTCGCGGAGGTACGGCCAGCGTGGCGAGCCGATAAATTGCTCATTTCCATCGCCGCCGGCATCACTTTGAACAAGCTCGTCAGTGGTCTTGGAGAAGCCGCCCGCGTGGCCCGCGTCATGCCCAACACACCGGCGCTGGTCGGCGCGTCTGCCTCAGCATACGCAATGAGCAAATCAGCGAAGGCCGCCGACGCTGCCACCGTCCAGCAATTGCTTTCCGCCGTCGGTCTGGCGTTTGAAGTGAAGGAGGCGTTGATCGACGCGGTTACCGGTCTGAGCGGTAGCGGCCCGGCTTATGTTTACCAATTTATCGAAGCCCTCAGCGATGGTGGTGTCGCGGCGGGATTGCCGCGCGACATGGCCACGAAGCTCGCCGCGCAAACCGTTCTCGGTGCCGCCAAGATGGTCCTGGAAACCGGTCAGCACCCGGGTTCGCTCAAGGACATGGTCACCAGCCCCGGAGGCACCACGATCGAAGGTTTGCACCAACTTGAAAAAGGGGGCGTACGCGCGGCCGTGATGAACGCCGTGCGCGCCGCTGCTGCGCGCTCGAAGGAACTCGGCGAGAGTTGATCAGTCGTTTTTGAATCTGATCTCGAGGAACGCGCTGAGGCGCATGGTTGTATGAGCGCCGATTGCTTAATCGAATGGCCTTGAAGAAACCATTGCGCCGGTCCGCGATTCACGTCGCGAACGTGTGCGTTCTGGTCATTGTCATGATCGGCCTGCCGGCGGTGGCCAGCCTGCGACTGGGTGGCGTTGCAATTTCCTCGATCGAGACCCGGCATCTTCTCGTATTTTGGTCGGCGGTTTTGGCGGCGTCTGGAAATCTCATCGCGATTCGCTTTGTCGCGCGCGACGCGAAAGAACGACGCCGATGCCGCGATTGGGCGTTGCTCTATCTCGCGCTGCTGGGCGCGGAATGGCTGTACCACCGGGGTGATCTGCAATTTGGCTGGCTGAAAAACTGGTTATTGAAGCTTCGACAATAGTCCGGCGCACGGAAACTTCGGGTAAATTTTGTAATGCACTCCGGCCCCGGCCCGGCCCATACTGGCGCCCGTCAAATCCGAACCCGCGAGATGAACTTTCCCCCGCCCACCGATCGCCAGGCCCGCATCCTCTGGATGTCGGTGACGACGTTGGCGATCGGCGTGATCATCGCGCTCGCCGGCGCGTTGGCGTTTGGGATTGGTTGGTTGGCACAACAGCTTTCCTCCGTGCTCCTGCCGCTGGCCGTCGCCGGGATTCTCGCGTTCCTACTGGATCCAGTTGTCGATTTTCTCGAACATCGCGGTCTCTCCCGCACCGGCTCGATCATCATCGTGTTCACCCTAGCCGCCGGAATCATCGTAATTTTTTTGGCGACCGTCATTCCGCAGATTGTCATCGAGTTGACCGATCTGGCACGCAACGTCCCGGACTACTGGGATCAAGTCGTCAAGCGGGTTAAGGAAGTTTTGGAAAAAGTGTCGAACAATCCAGAGTGGGGTAACCGGATCGCGAAGGCGACCGCGTTGATGGAGGAACGCGCCGCCGAATTGGGAACCCTCATGGCCAGCAAGCTGCCGGTGATCACGGCGTGGATGATCGAACGCCTGGGGCGCGCCGCCTCGTGGGTGGGCTTGATGGTCGGCTTCGCACTGGTTCCCGTCTACGTATTTTACTTTCTGCTCGAAAAAAAGGGCATCACGCTAAATTGGACCAACTACATCCCAATTCAGGAACCAGCCATCAAGAAGGAGTTCGTCTTCTTCATTAACTCGGTTAGCGACGCACTGATTGTTTTCTTCCGCGGGCAGGTGCTCGTCGCCATGTGCGTGGGGACACTGACGGCGATCGGTTTCACCGCGATCGGGCTGAATTACGGATTACTGCTTGGCGTGATGACCGGTGCGCTCGGGATCATTCCCTACCTCGGCGTGATGATGAGTTTCGTCCCCGCAGTGATCATCGGCATCGTTCAGTTCGGCGACTGGCGCGTGGGACTCGTGGTCGGCGTGTTTGTCACGGTGCAATTCCTGGAAGGCATGGTCATTTCGCCCAAGATCATCGGCGACCGCGTGGGCATGCATCCGTTGACCGTCATCATTGCGGTGATCACCGGGACCACGTTGATGGGTGGAATTGTCGGCGGCATTTTGGCGATCCCGATCACCGCTGTGCTGCGGGCGCTGATGTTCCGCTACGTGTGGGTGAAGCGCGAGCAGCCGGAGTCCGCCGATGTGGACGAAACGCCAATCCCGGCGGACTGATTCGTCGCGGAGCTTCTCAGATACCGTCGAGACTCGCGTCTGACCGCGCTGCCCGCTTGCCCTTTTCACCGGGAGCCTTTGAAGGGGAGATGAGAGTTCCCACGATGTCGTCGTACAAGGCCCTGATGCCATACACTTCGACCAACACACCCGCCGCCTCCGACCGGGTTTTGTAGATGGCCTCCAAACCGGGCGACCCATTCAACGCCACAGGAAATTTCAACCGGTCGGCCAGAGCCTCGATGGCCAGTTCTCGGGCTCGGTCTTTCACTTCCTGTGTGGTGTAGTCCTCAAACGGGATCAGCACACTCCCGTAGCTGCCGGCGCCCGGTCTCTTGCCAATGACTTCCTCGGAAACAGGATTGTTGGAATTGTCCGTAAAGAAAGAGGTGAATTCGCGCGTGTTCGAATAGAATTGCAGTTCATCGAAACCGAGGACCAACGCCAGATCCTCACCCTTCGCCGCAAGAAAACTGAAGAGATATTGGTGGAACTCGTCCCCAACCGTCTTTCGATAATGCACGGAAACCGTTGGAAAATCGGCAATGACATCGAAGGGGATCGTGATGACCCCTTCCCAATCGCCGGTCCTCGCCTTGGTCACGCTGAAATAGCTCTGAATTTGCAACCCTTCCCTCTCCGGGAAATAGGGATGTTCATTGTAATTATCATTGGCGCCATCGGGATTTCCGCCGTCCATGTCGATATGCATATCGAAGGACTGAAGGTAACTGACGTACAAGGTGGTGAAATTGTTGGTAGTCCACTCGACCGGCAGCTCATCCGGGAACGGCGGCGCGCCGGAAAGCACCACATTTTCCTCGTCCTGTTCCCAAATGGCCTCGTCCAGCAGCACATCGATGTCGCGGTAAAAACCCTGGCTGAGATTGCGTCCCGTGGGCTCTTTGTCGGGGTCCACTTTGAAAGGGCTGAGGGAATCCAACGACGGACTGGCACTTTGCCCATCCTGATCGAGAAAGCCGTTGCCATTGAAGTCGTAGCGGGAATAGATCTCCTCCGGCAGCGATTCGCCAGGAGTGGACCGGAGGTTGTAGGGCGCAGGGTGCGGTGGGGAAACCGGTTGATCAAACACCAGTCCGTCGAAGTTCAGGTCGCGTTTGAAATGCATCGGCGGACCGTCCAGATACTTGTCCTCCCCGTTCACCTGCAGCCACGCATCCCGAAAGGCGCGGAAATCTTTCATGTTGATGACACCATCACCCCGCCGACCGTCGGCCGTGTGAATTTGGTCCGGGTTCTTCTCGAAATTCATGAGTGCCGCGCGGAGGTTGCCGTCCCTTGTCCCGTCATCGACATCCACGAGCGCCCGCTGCCGGTCGAAATTCTCCTGCTGGAGAACGTAGTCGGCCCGTAGGCGATCAATGTCCAATGCGGCTGAAAAACCGTCCACCAGATTGCCGCGCTCACCGCCTTGAACTTCAAAAGTGGTGTTGGTCCCCATCAGCAATTGCTTCATTTCAAAGATGCTCAACGAGGGTTCCAGCGACCACAGAAAGCTGGCGATGCCGGTGACCAGTGGAGCTGCGTAAGACGTGCCGGATTGATCAACGTGGCTAAAAGCGTTCGCCTGCGGTCCCTGCAGAACGGTTACATCGGTGCCACCCGCTGAAACGGAATCGCCCTGACCGGACGCGTCGTAGTTGGAATAGTCACTGGTGGTACGGTCTTCCGAAACGCTTTCGACCGTAAGAAACTGCGGGGCCATCGAACGTAGTTCCGGACGGCAGGCGATGTTCGCCATGGGGCTGCTGTAGGCGGCATCCACCCCGTCATCATTTCCTGCGGAACAGACGATCAGGTAGTTGGTTCGGGAAATGTTCTGATTCAAAGTCTCAAAACAACCTGCCCAAAGCGCGCCCAGGTCGTCCATCCATTCCGCGTAGGTTACCCCGGGCACCCGGGTCGTGATCGTTGGATCTCCTATTTGATACCACGGCATGCCGGATGAAATGTTGATCACTTTGGGGGCATTTTCACCAATCAGAATCGAGGCCAGTTGTCCCAGGTCCGTGCCAGCGTAGCTGTGGACTGACGTGTTGTTCACCAGAAATGGAATTCCCCTGACAACATCCGGCAACGGAGTCACTCCGTCCGTGCCAGCGCTGTTGCGTTTGGCGGCGATGATCCCCATTACGGCGATGCCATGATCGTAATATGACTGATCGAGCGAACTGTTGGACGTGGCTCCCAGAACGACATTCGTATCAATATCATTGTGCGGATTGAAGGCGAACTCCAGAACTGCGACTTCGTGTCCACCCAACCGCGCCCGTTGGCGATACGCGTAGTCCAGCCAGTTCCACATCTGCGGCACCCGCGACATCTCAAAGCCATTGTTGCCGCCAAACCCTTTTCCCAATCCCATCACTTCCCAGGTCCAGTTGAGAAATCCCCGCTGGCGTCCCACGCGGTTCAACTGCGGCAACGGATTTTCAAAGGTCCGCGGCAGGCTCATTCCCATGTTCAGCGCCACGGCGCTGAACAAACCCGAGGCGGTCAACCGTTCCGCCAGCGCGTTCAAGTCCGCCAATGTCGTGACAACATCTCGTCGAAGCACGCCAAGGTTCATAACGGGAACCGTGCCCGCAAGAGTGAGGTTTTCGGCCGTCAACAATTCGTTCAAGGACTGCACCGTCGTGGACGCTTTGAAATGCACCAGCAGGTGCGTCAGGGAAATCGGCAGATCGTTCTCCATCGACACTTCATTCACCTCATCCTCAAACGGCATGCCCATGTCCGGCAGATGCGCCACA
This sequence comes from bacterium, assembly GCA_016124235.1. GTDB lineage: Bacteria > Verrucomicrobiota > Verrucomicrobiia > Limisphaerales > RI-55 > RI-55. Next base: position 127,086 of record WGOC01000002.1, read on the forward strand.
ACCGCTTCGGTTGCCGGAGCGTCCAGTTGCGCAATCGGTTCCGGATTCGGAGGCACCGGTTCATAGGCCGCCTGATACGCTGCCACGGGTTTCTCGGGATTGATCTCCAAAAGATAAGTTGCCTTATCGCCGTCAAAACTGACCGGCGGCAAGGGACCTGCCGGCACCCAGTCAACGAGATTTGACGACCGGAGAATGGTGTAGGACTCATTTGCTGGTGTCGTCAGCGTAATGTGAACCTGGTTCGTCGCAACTCGCTGAAACGCACTCACCCGATGTTGCACTTGGCCCCATGATTCGGACGCCGCGATGAAACAAGCCCCACAGAGCACAAGTAAAAGAAAACGGAGGAAATCGCCGGACTTCATGAATCTGGCTTATCGCCCTCATCAGGTCAGGTCAATTCATTACCGCCTTGGGGCACTCAGATCAATGGAAGCACGCTCACCAAGCCCGCTGCCGTGCCGCAGGACTGGGATCCCGTGAAATCAGACAGCGGCAAACCACGAGGAAGTGGCTACGGGACAATGGACGATCTTGGAGAATTCACCCCACCCGAAATGAAATCCGTTGAATCATCTCGCGACCGAACGCGGTTTGCAGTCGGGTCAGTATCTCCTTGCGGCGATAGCGCACGATCTCGTCGAGCCACGGGCTGCTGTCCACGTTGACGAACAACGTCCCTTTGTGAACACCGGACGGTTGCGCGTGGGCGGTCAGGTTCGGATCAATCAGGTGATTCCACACTTTTACGATTTCCGTCTCCGCTTGGCGCTGATCGAGCCGCAGCTTTTTCAGCACCTTGCCGACGATCTCGCCGGTCGGACGCCCGGCCATTTGGTTGGCGATTTCGTTCGGTCGAACGTCCACACCGCGCCACTGGGCCAGCACCCTCTCCTTGGCCGTCGGTGGGCGCCGTGCATACACCCGTTGCTCATTCGGGTTGGTCGGCGGCGTAGTGTTCGTCTCGCCCTTTGAACCGGGCGCCGATTTTGGCGGGCGTGATTGGTTGGACGAAGCTCTTCGGGCGGTAGCGCCGTCGTTTCGTTTTCTTCGGTTAGTGGAGCTGCTCATCAATCACCAATACCCCGTGCGGTGGCAGATCGTATTTCCCGCTAATGGTCTCACCGGTCAGGAAATCGTGGGCCGGTTTGTAGAACTGCAGGCGCACGGGAGAGTTCTGGTGATTCAACAGGAAGTAAATGTTCTTTTCGTCGTTGCGGCGGAGGCTGACTTCCACCGTGTCCGGAACCTTCAGCAACGGGAACAAATTGCACATGCCGCGAAGCCACGTCACGAGGTCGTAGTAAAACTCCTGATGGCTTTGGGTGCCGACGTAGATCGCCTTACCGAGACCGAAATTGTTTGTCGTGATTGCCGGGCGGCCCGCATAAAAGTCCTTGGCGTAGGTCGCCAGCACATCGCACCCCTTGGTCTGGATTATGTCGCACCACAATCGAGCGGGATGCAAATGACTCGTGTGGAAACCGCCCTTGAACGCGAGGTGGTTTTCCTCATTCAACGGCAGCGGATCAAATTCCTCCACCTCCATGCCGAAGAGATCCGTCAGATTACCGGGCAGGCCGGTGTCCGGCGCGACATGATGGGCATCCACCAAGCCGGTGTTGAATGTCCCAACGAGCGTACCGCCGTTTTGCACAAACAACTTCAAGCGATCGGCTTCAGCGGCAGGCAACTGGTGCAACGACGGCGCAATGACCAGTTTGTATTTGGACAGGTCATCGATCGGCCGCGTGAATTCGACCGGGATGTTGCGGTCATGAAACGCCGAATGGAACAGCTGAATGTGCTCGCGGAGTTTGAAATTGCGATTGGGCTGCGTCGGCAACTGCAGCGTCCAGTCATTGTCGTGCGAAAAAAGGATCGCACACTCGCACGGCACGGTCGTGTTTTTGAGAATGGGCGCCAGCAATTTCATTTCTTCACCCACCTGCGAGATTTCGCGATACACCCGGTGATCTTCCCGACCGCAATGCGTGAGCACGCCGCCGTAAAATTTCTCCGACCCGATCCGCGGCTGGCGCCAGCAAAAGTAAAACACGCCGGTCGCGCCGCGCGAAACGAGCTGGTAATGAAACAGACGCAGCACTCCCGGCCGCACGAGGGAATTCACATCCTCCCAGTTCACCTGCCCGGCTTTTTGCTCGATCACCCAAAAGCCGCGATCGCTGTCCGGCGTTCGAATGTGTTCCTTCTTGAGCGAGCGCATCATGTCCACTTCGCAGGCGGATTCAGCGACCCGGCTCTTCAACGTCGGGCTGTTGTCGACCGCCACAAAATCAAGCACGTTGGCCACATCGAAATGGTCGAAATTGCGGGTCAACGGCCGAAGATTCGTCGTGACCGGCGCATTCGGCGTGATGCGGTGCAGGATGTCGGCCTGCATTTTGATATAGGCGACAATCGTGTCGCTCGAGAAACGCATCCAATCCAGAACCATGGCGGGATTATGTTGCTCGGGTGCCCGCATCGGCATCGGCACTTCGGACCAATCGGCCACCACTTGGCTCCAAAATCGGCCTCCGTGACTGTCATTCAAGTTTTCGATCGTTTCGTATTTCGCCTTCAACCAGCCGTGCCAGTCGCGCTTGGTTGAATCGTTAAACGACATTTCGTTGTTCTTGCCGCCGATGCCGTTGTGAATCTGCCAGGCGATCAGGTTGGGATGCTGGCCGAGATTTTCCGCCACCGCGGTCACGATCTTCTGCGAATACTCCCAGAAGATGTTGCTGTTGAGACAGTGGGCATAGCGTGTGCCCTCGTGGAGCAATCGACCGTCGGCGTCTCGGGGCAGAATCTCGGGATGTTTCTTGTACAACCAGCGGGGCGGCGCCGCGGTGGGTGTGCCCAAGACGATCTTCATGCCGGCCTTGGCCACCAGATCCATCGCCCGGCGCATCCATTCGAAGTCGAACTTGCCTTCCTCGCGCTCATACAAGCCCCAGGAAAACTCACCCATGCGGATGGTGTTGAACCCGGCTTTGACCATGAGTTCCACATCGCGTTCCCAGCGGGATTCGGGTTTATCCTTGGTGCCAGCATAGGGATAGACCCAGTGCTCCGGGTGGTAATCGACGCCAAAATACATAGGGTGGTCTGGATTGGATTAATGGCAGTGTGTATCGGTTGGCCTTTCTGGGGCAATCTCATTTTCGGCGGTTCACTAAATGAATGGAAACGATCACAAAACTGAGCCTTTTTTTCGCAGTTTCGGATTGAATATCGCATCGCCGCCCGCTGTCCTACCGGGCTTCATGACAGCCACAACATTCCTTGCCCACCGGCGCGCAGTTTCCGCGGTGGCATCAATTGGTCTTGCCATAACGCTGGCGTTGCCCACCGGTGCGCAAAATCGCAAACACCCCAACTACTTCCAGGACGATTTCCCGTTTCAGGGCGCGTGCATCAGTGCGAAATTTCCTGATCACAATATCGCCTACAAGGGCCTCGCCATTCGCGTCGGCCATGGCGCATCGATGCTGTTTGACGAGGAACTCGTGCGCATGGCGGCGGGTTGGACGGGCGGCTACATCACCGGTCACGGCGTGGTCTATGACGGCAACCACGGGGTGCACCCGCAAATTGATGGCGACCAGAAATTTGGGACGGCATCCATCCCCGGATGGGCGGACGCCGATGCGGGTTTTGTCGACAATCGGCCGGAGAAACCATACGGCCCACTGCCCGACGACCAGGTCAAATGGAACGGACTGTACGTTCATGGAATGGACGTTGTCCTTTCCTACACGATCCAGGGGGTTGCCATTTACGAACAACCCGGCAGCGCCGAAGCCGATGGTGAAATCGGCTTTGTCCGCACTTTCAGAATCGAGGATCGCGTCGCGAAGCCCTTGCTTCTCAACATCGCCGAGGTGCCCGGCGCGCATGTGGAGGTCGTCGATAAATCAGCCACGTTGACCGCCGGTGACCGCGTCACGAAAGTCGCCGTGATCGGGGCCGCCGATGATGCCCGATTGGAAGTGCGCAATGAGCAGGTGCTGTTGGAGATTCCTCCGGGCCGCCAATCAAAGCCGTTCAAGGTCGTGATCTGGAGCGGCGCCGCGGCCAACCAATCAAAGTTTGGCCAACTAACGGCCGGTGAGCCGGAAATGGTCGACTTCAAAAATGGCGGGCCTCAACGCTGGACACAATCGGTCACGGTGAAAGGCGAACTAGCCACGAGCAAAACGCCGGATGACGCGTTTGAAACCGATTCCATCACCACGCCCTCCAAAAACCCGTGGAACCGCCGCGTGCGCTTCGGCGGGATGGCTTTCTTCTCCGATGGCAAACGTGCCGCGCTGAGCACCCATGAAGGCGATATCTGGATTGTCTCCGGCATCGACGACAAACTCGATCATCTCACGTGGACACGCTTCGCTTCGGGAATGTACGAAACGCTGGGTCTGGCGATCGTGGACGACGTGATCTACACGTCGGGGCGCGATCAAATCACCCGTTACCACGACCTGAATGGCGACGGCGAAGCGGACTTCTACGAATGTTTCAACAACCAGTACGTCTCGAGCCAGGGTTTCCATGAATTTGTCTTCGATTTGCAGACAGACGGCGATGGCAATTTCTATTTTGCCAAGGCCGGTCCGGTACGCGCAGGCGGACCCGGGTTCGGCGACCGCGACGGCAAAACACCGGGCAACGGTGAAATCACTTCATTTTCCGGCACGCTCATGAAAGTCAGCAAGGACGGGAAAAAGCTGGAGATCATTGCCACCGGATTCCGCGCGCCCAATGGCATCGGCGTGCGCCCGGACGGTCAGGTGACCACGAGCGACAACGAAGGCACCTGGGTGCCGACAACACCGATCAACTGGATTCAACACGGCGGCTTTTACGGGGTGACACACCAGGACGACGACCGCCGCACCGGACCCCTCAAGGATTTCTATCCGCCGCTCTGCTGGCTGGCGAAGGACTACGACAATTCCGGTGGCGGCCAGATTTGGATTCACGACAGCAAGATGGGTCCGCTTGATGGCCGCCTCTTGCACATGTCGTACGGTCAGTCGTCGCTCTACTTGGTGATGATGGAACCCGTCGGCCACGACCGCATTGCCATGCAAGGTGGCGTTGTCAAAATCCCGGTGAAGTTTGACTCATCGGCCATGCGCGCGCGCATCAACCCCCGCGACAAGCAACTCTACATCGCCGGCTTGCGCGAATGGCAAAGCAACGCCGCCCATGAAACCGGCTTCGACCGCATCCGCTACACGGGTAAGAAGTGGTACTCCGCAAACTCGCTCAAGGTCGTCCACGGCGGCGTGGAAATCGGCTTTTCGCAGCCGTTGAACAAGGACTCCGCGGAGGATTTGCAAAACTGGAGCGGCAAACGCTGGAATTACCACCGCACTTCGACTTATGGCTCGCCCGAATTCCTCGTAAACCAACCGGAAAAGCAGGGTCGTGAACCCATCGAAATTACCTCCGCCAAACTGGCCGCGGACGGCAAAACGGTCACGCTGCAGATCAAGGATTTCAAACCAGTGATGCAGGAGACGATTCGCTATCTGCTCGATGCCGCCGACGGCGAACTTCTGGACCAGGAAATCATGCACACGGTTCACGTGATTCCGTGATCAGATCCCGGAAAGTTCGATTCTTAAATCAACAGCGGGCAGGGCAACAAACCCTGCCCGTTTGTGTTTTACCGTTGATGAAAACAGTACGCTGCCGTTGCTGAACTTGTTTTGAAATGCTACGCAAGATGACCAGGCAGACCCGGCTCAAGCTGCGACAGGCGGTCCTCATCGGGACATTTATTCCATTCTGCTGGTTGGCCATGCAAATCGTTCATGAGTCAGGGCATGTCATGGCGGCGCGGTTCACCGGCGGCCCCGTAGCAAAAGTAGTCCTTCATCCATTCGCGCTTTCCCGAACGGACGTCAGCCCCAACCCGCATCCCGGATTCGTGGTGTGGGCGGGGGTGACATTCGGCAGTCTTTTTCCCCTTCTGCTTTGGATTTTCACTCGACCGTTTTTCGTTCTCATGCCCCACCTTTTTCGCTTCTTTGCTGGCTTTTGTTCGGTCGCAAACGGTGTCTACCTCATTGGTGGAACTCTGATGAGCGGTGCCGATCCCGGCGACATGATCAAAAACGGTGCCTCACCGATCCTAATCATTTTTCTCGGCATCCTTGGAATGGCCGGCGGCATGTTCCTTTGGCATCGGCAGGGCAAATACTTTGGAATCGGGCCGACGCCGACAGAAGTGAAACTTCAAGCCGTTGTTGCGTCAATTCTGCTCCTTGTGGCGGTAGCAGTCGGTGAATTGATTTGGGGCTCTCGGTGAGTCGGCCTCCTAAATTATCCGGCTAGAGCAAAGCGCACTCATTCAAGAAACTGAGCGACGGCGTCCGTTCCGATTCTCTACTTGATGATAAATCGGGAACCCAATTCCACTCGGGCTCCCACCGAACACGCTTTTTAAAATTCGCTTTCCAGTCGAATCAGCAACTCATCATCGGTGCTTTCGATCTCCATGAGCGATACTCGTTCGTCCCCATTCATCAAAACAGCGGCATCGTCGCCCGCATCCATCAAGTCACCGTCAGCGAACCCCTTCTGGGTCGGATCCAATCGCGCCCCGCCACCACCAATCTTCGATTCATGGAATCGCCCCGGCTCACCGCTCTTGCACTCACTGCGAGTTGGAAGAAGAAAGCGTGCTGGCGTCACACAATTCTTGCGCAGAGCGCTGCGCAGGTCCCCTATGGTCGGATTAATTATTGTTATTTTCATCCTTGGCTTCAGCTTTAGTTAAACGTGTCATCGTGCTCCGGAATTCAACTGCATAACAAAGTTCCCCAAAAAATTCCTAGCGACGGAAACTGCTCAGGGGCAATCAATTCCGCTACAGCCTAAAGACGACACAATTTACTTTGTTCGATTTTTTTGAAACTGCAGAAGGAAGTGCTTCGCGCTGATCGATTGAACGCAAATGACCAGTCCAGATTGCGGCTCTCTCATTGAAAATCGCACAAATTCCATTCATCTTGAATCTCATGTCCTTTGCCAAGCCTCTGCCCCCTCGGCGTGCGGTCTATCTCTCAGCGCTGGCCTTGACCATCGCACAGCAAATTTCCGCCGCTACGGCGATCAGGCCAATCGAACGCACTGACACGAATTCGCGAATCGCCCACGAGCAACTTTTGCAAAAAGCAAAGCAAGGTCGCACCGACATTTACTTCGAGGGCGATTCCATCACGCGTCGTTGGGGGTGCACGGATCCTCAATGGGCGGAGCTGCTTGCGAACTGGAAGAAAAACTTCTTCGGGTGGAACGCGGCGGACTTCGCCTGGGGCGGCGACACGGTGCAGAATATTCTTTGGCGTTTGGAAAACGGCGAACTCGATGGCGTTGATCCGAAAGTGATTGTTCTGCTCGCGGGAACGAACAATCTCGGCGGCAACCCGCCCGCGGACGAAGAAGGGAAAATCAACGAAGTGGTTGCCGGCATTCAGGCAATTCTAAAGGTCATGCGGGAGAAGGCGCCGAACGCAACGATCATTATTACAGGAATTACCCCGCGCCGGGATCGCCAGGGCGGAACCGGCATGATGTCGGTGATCAACCAGATCAACGCGCGCCTTGCAAAGCTCACCGACGGCAAAAGTAGCCGCTACATCAACATCAACGATCGTCTGGCGGACGCGGACGGCAAGTTGGTCGACGGCGTAACGGTGGACGGGCTTCACCTGTCGGCGAAAGGCTGCCAGATTTGGGCCGACGCCTTGAAACCGATTTTCAACGAAGTGCTCGGCCCGCCCGCGAAAGAAGATCACGCGCCACCCCCGACGGGTGATCCGAGTGCGATGCGGCGAAAGTGAATTCGGAAATGGCCAAGATTCGTATGACCAAATGGCTTCGCAGAACGATTGGATCATCAGGCATTCTTTGGGCGGTTGTCATGCTGTCGTACCTCCACGGGATTCACAACAGTGCGTATCGGACAGTCCGAGCCCATACCATCCTCGCGCGCAGTTATGTCGGGACGCAAACAAACGTCGTTGATCAGCAGCTCCGCACAAACGCGATTAACGAGATCAATGCTACACAGTCTGCTGCGGTAATATATTTTGACCGTTTTGCCATCCTCCAAGTCATGTCGTGCGTTGTTATAATCATCGTGTCCTGCTTTTCATTTGCCGTGCGCCGGTGACACTCATGTCGATTCTCTTCTCAAAATGAATGTTACCAGTCGACGGAACAATGACTTAGCGACGGCAAATTCACCATCGGTTGCTTTTGCATTCTACCGAGATGCCGGCCGGCTGCATCGTTCCAATCGATCAGCAAAGCTTTGCAGGAAATCAACGCGCCAGCGGCTTACTGTCTTGGCTCCCATATGCTCGCCTTCGGCCAGTTCTGGATCCGGATTATCGGTCCACCAGTTCGGTAAATTGGCCTTCGGTTTTCCAGTGACATCGGGAGTTGTGTTCACAGCGTTGATTCCACCGGTTTTGCCATCCATTTCTCGATCATTGCTGCGCAACTCGAACCGGTAAGTCTTCGCACTCTTCGGGCAAAAGCGGAAACGAATGGTACCGTCGCCGGGCGCGTAACCAGCTATGGATTGATTCTCAACAACTAGCCGGGCTACCGATTTCTCCGGCGCGTTGTTACCGAGCGGCAGAACCAGCTCCAGAATGCCAAACACCTCCATGCGATCGTTCGTCGTGGTGAGTCGGTTGAACCGCGCAAAAGGTCGTTCCCAGGCCCGCACGAATTGCCCGCCCCAGCCCGGACTCGCCGGATTGTCCGGATTGCCGTTGAGAAGCCAACCGACTGACGGTGTATCCCCCATCTTGATCTTGCCCCCGAGTTGTTGATCGAAGAAATCTCCCAAGGCGCCATGCCCGGCAATATGTTTTGTGACGAAGTTCCGGTTGCCCCATTCGCCCGACTGGTCGCCACCGACAAACCAGCCGCGATAGGTCGAGTTCACCTCGATGATCCACAAGTTCGGATGGCGCGTGACGATGTATTGATAGGCGTCCGGGCTCCCTTTCTTGTTCGGTCCGCCGATCCAGTAAACGCGCAGCTTCGGCAAAATGTCCGGGGCGTCGTGCAACGCTTGCGCGAGGTCCTCGATCCCGCCCCAGACCAAAATGTAAAGTAGACGAGGATCATCCCGCCGGGCGCATTTCACAATCCAGTCCGAGCCTTCGGTCGTCTGCCGCACGCCGGCGTAAGGCGCCTTTTCGGTCTCCCCTTGTTTGGTCAAGGCGCGCAAGGCATCAGGAGCCGGATAACGATTGGAATAGGTTTTGAGATTGGCGAAATCGCGCGCGTAGCAATCGATGACTTTGAGAATGTCCGCCTTTCGACCCGGCCCGTACGGCGACGATATCAGTCCCTCGATGTCGAGGACGTCCGCATAAAGAAGGAGATACACCATCGACTGAAAATCGTCCGGATCGGTGCCGCCAATATCGGAAGAGACGATCACCCGATACCGCTGGCCGGCCAACGCGCTACCTGCTTGCGCATGTAATTCCGCCGGTTGGTTTGATTCGCCGGCAACGGCGAGCGTGCCGGACGCAACCACCAGGCTCCACAGGTAAACAACAACTCCGATCGCCATACTTTATCTCAAAGCCAATTTCCGAAAACGCCGCTTAGAACAAGAAGTCTGCCGCTATCGAAATTCACCAGCGAACGAATTGCGCCAGCAACGTGCTGCCGGCGTCTCGCCGGCAGAAACCGTCCTACATTTCTGGTTGAAAGGCAGTCGAAACAAGTCGGTTCGTGTGGCTTTGAAAACGGGGCCTGCCAGCGGGACGCTGGCAGCACACTGAACGAACCTGCCGGATTAGTTACTTCTCCGTCTTCTCCGGCGGCGTGTGACCAATCTTTTTATCTGCCCACTGGAGGAAGTATTTCATGTTGGAGCGATCTTCGTGTCCGCCGTCGTGCTGCCGCCAGGCCAGTTCGCCATCAAGCATGTCCGTGTTGTACGGCGGCATCTTGGCGACGTGATAGTCGTTGGTGTCGCCAATATCCTTCGCGCCCAATAAGCGAAATACCCGCCCCGCCGCCACCGTCGCCATGTAACTCCCTTGCTGGTCGAGCCAGTTGGCGTCGCCTTTCTCGGGAATGCCGTAGCTGATGAAGGTCAAGCGCGGCGCACAAAGTGCAATCAGTTCGTGTGCGTCGACTGGAATATCGTTTGGCGTCATTTTTCCGAAAGCTCCCTCGTCGGCGCCGTATTTAATGAAATTGCCGGCCATCCAGTGATACTCGCCCGAGCCGGTCAAGTTTTCGACCGCCTCACCGAAGTTACGTCGATGTGGTTTGGCGCCGCCTTCGCCGGAGGAACCAACGAGCACCATCGCAAAACGCGGTTCAAACGCCATCGTCACGAGCGCGGCTTTGCCGTAACGGGACACACCTTCGATGCCCACATGTTTGGCGTCCGCCGTCGGATCAGTCTCCAAATAATCGAGCCCCCGCGCGGCACCCCAGGCCCAAGCGCGGAGCGAACCCCAATCATCCGGCTTGCGGGGCTGGCCTTTGTTGACCAAACCGATAATTCCCTTGGTCAAGCCCGCACCGTTGTCGGCCTGAATGCTGTTGGGCACGATGGTCGCGTAGCCCCAGCCGTCGGCGATGAGCTGTTCGGTGGACGGCGGGTCATTGAATTTTTGGTTGCGGAAGAAGGCGCTGAAACGGTTCGTCGGTTCCGGCTCGCCGGCTTTTCGAGGCAGCCCGCCGCCGCCAAAAAAACCGCCGAACATCATCAACACCGGCACCGGTTGCTTGGCGTTCAACGGCGTAACCACCGTCAGGTCAATGTTCACGTCGATCGCCGGGTAAGACGAGTTGTCGACATGGCCCCGGAGCTTTCTCGCGTTCACGGGAATATCTCCCACGACTCGATCCGTGGCCTGTGTCACCACCGACCACGTGACTTTGGGTACATTGGCCGGCACGCGACCGATCACCTCGCGCTCAAAGTCCTCAACAATTTCCGGCCGGCGCTGCTGCCACCACATTTCAGCCGTGGTGACCTTTTTCCCGCTTTTCAAGGTCAATGCGTCGGGCCAGTCGGGATATGGATTTGCCTTGGCCTGATCGTAGTTTGCCGGGTTGTTTGTGGCGTTGGGGTTCCCGTTTTTGCCGGGCCGCAACTTCGTGATCCCCAGCTGATCCATCATGTTTTGATGATCGTCCTTGGCGGTCCAACCCTCGGTTGATATGGCCGCCCCACCATTGCTTTGCGCCGCACGGCCTGAAATGGCAAAGGAGAAACAGGCGATGGCCGCGACGGCCAGTCGAATCGACAGACCCCGAGTAAGTTGAGAAGCCTTCATAGGAATTATCTTCAGGACGCCCCAAACTCCCCACGGGATACAACCAGAAATTTGTTTCGCGGCTCGAAAACCGGAAATTGGCGCGCCGCCACCCCGGGGCTCAATTCCACGATCGAAAACGGTAAAACACCGCTGACTTGAAGGACGGTGGATTCTCCTCCATGTTCGCCGGCCACGATTTTGAAAATGATGACCAGTTTCCTTCGCACCGCCGCCGTTGGTTTCGCCTCCGTTTTATTTGCGTTCAACAGTCCCGCCCAAATACAGCCGGGCGTCGCGCTGACGTTCACCCCGGGCAATGGCGACGCCTCGCAAGCCGACACGGTCATCCGCTCAAATGTCTGGCTGCACGTGGCCAAAGGCGAGACGCCCAGCCCGTTTTTGGCGCCGGGCCCGTTCACCGCGCAATGGCACGGATTCCTGTCGGTGGAACTCCGCAGCATCTACACGTTTCAGGCGGAGGTGAACGGCTCGCTGCAAGTGGTCATCAATGCGCGGGAAATTCTCAATGTTTCGGGCGAGGGCAAAATGAGCGAACCGGGCGTGCGCGTCCGATTGAATAAAGGCACCAATGACGTCGTGGTGACTTACACGCCCGCCGCGACCGGCGATCCGCATGTGCGTCTCTTCTGGACGGCCCGCGATAGTTACGCCCAACTCATTCCGGACAATGCCTGGAGTTACGTGGCTGATGACGCCACCACGCTTTCCTTGCGCCGCCATCAAGGACGGGCCTTGGTGATCGAATACCGTTGCGCGCGTTGTCACAAAGTCGAGGGCCAGGGCATTCCCGAATTGATGATGAACGCACCCGTGTTCGACGGCATAGCGTCGCGCCGAAATCCCGCGTGGATTCGGAAGTGGCTGACCAATCCGACAGCCGAACGCGCCAACACCCGGATGCCGAAAATCTTTCATGGCGGTGAAGCTATCGACGCGACGGAAGAAGTGGCGGCGTTTCTCGCGACCCTCGGTGATCCCAGCTGGAGTGCGGCGCCCGAACCAAACGACGCCGCATCCATCGCCGCCGGGGAAAAGCTCTTTGGCGAATTGCATTGTGTCGCCTGCCACAATCCACCCGGTTCAGCTGAACCAGACGCGACCAAAATCTCGTTCAACCATGTCGCGCAAAAATTCAAACTGGGCGCACTCGCCAGATTTCTCGGCGAACCGACCGAACATTACGGCGCGATCCGCATGCCGGATTTCCGTCTGAGCAACGCTGAAGCGGGACACATCGCCGCCTTTCTCCTTGCGAAAGCGGACCCGATCAGCGGCGTCGCGCCCCGGCCGGAGTTGGCGACGAAAGGCCGCGACCTCGTGCAAACGGTTGGCTGCTTGAATTGCCACACATTGCAGTCCGCGCCTTTGGAAAACCAATTGAAACCAAAGGCCATGGCCGACCTGGCCAATTGGGATGAGGGCTGCCTCGCCGCGACTCCGCAAGCGGGGACCCATATCCCGTTCTTCAACTTTTCGGATGCGGACCGGCAGGCGATTCGCGAGTTCGGCAAGGTGGGTTTTGTTTCGCTCACGCGAAACGTGGACGCCGACTTCGCCGCGCGGCAGACGGCAAACTTGAATTGCATTGGTTGTCACAACCGACAGATCGACCTGGTGCCGCAGTTTGGCATTCTCGGCGGAAAGATTCGTCCGGAATACGGTGCCGAAATCATCGCCGGCCAGGTCGCGAATAAACCGCGTCCGTGGATCGCCGCCCGCATGCCGGGCTTTGCCACGCGGGCGGAAGGCATTGCCCGCGGCATTGCGAATCTTCATGGATTTCCCGCAGTGACGCCCCCGGATCCCGGACCGATCGACGAGGATCTGGCCCAGGTTGGATTCCGCCTCGTGCAACCGGAGGGCGGATTTTCGTGCATCTCCTGTCACGCGATCGGCAAGGCGCCGGCGACGCAGGTGTTTGAAAGTGCAGGTATCAACTTTGCCTGGACGACCACTCGGTTACAGCATGATTACTTCGTGCGCTGGCTTCGTAATCCGTTATCAGTCGATCCGACAACGAAGATGCCGGTGTTCTTCGATGAATCGGGACACAGCCCAATCGACTTGCGGGGCGGTAACACGCTGAAACAAATCGACGCCTTGTGGCAGTACTTCCGCCATGGCGATCAAATGAAAATTCCACCGGGAATGACCGTTGGCGGGACCAAGCCAGTCGCCCCGCAAAAGTTCGAGTAAACCGGCAGGATTGACCGGGGAAGCAATTTCTTGATTCCCTGAGGCGATGCATCCCGCCGTCATGCCATGCCGCCCGCTCCGGCTCCTGCTGGTGGTGATGTCATTCGTTGGCGGAATATATGGCGCGAATCCGCTGATTGCGGCCGATGCGCCGTTGGCGAAGAAAGTGATTCGCACCTGCTTGGAGTTAATGACGGCCAGCCGGGAGACTTTGGCGACCAGGCCCGAAGTCGACTTGGAAGCGGTCGTCACGTTTGTTCAGCCCAGTGCGACGTTGCTATTTGTTCACGACGGAACGGCGGGTGTTTATGTTTACACTGGCGTGGACCTGACTCCCTTCGCCACCGGAACCCGGATCAAAATCCACGGTACCGGCCAGTTGGGGCTCTACGCTCCAATCATTGCGGCGACAAAGTTGACTGTTGCTGGCCAGGGGCAAATGCCGGAACCCATTCCGGCAACCGTCGGTCGGATTCTCTCCGGCGCGCTCGACAGCCAATGGATTGAATACACGGGTGTGGTGCATACCGATCAGCCGGACTGGTTGGATCGGTTGTTGCAGGTGTACGACGGCACGCGCTTTCTCAATGTGAGGGTTCAGGGCGGCGACAAGATCGAACCACCGAACCTGGTGGACGCTCGGGTTCGCGTTCGCGGTGTGGCCGCCCGCATCCAAGACCAGGATGGATTTACCAAGGGATTTTCCATTTACGTGCCCGGCGAAACGAATTTGGAGATTCTCGAACCACCCAGCGAAGACCCGTTCGCCGCACCTTTGATCGCGGTGACGAATCTGGGCAAATGGATGGTCGCCAAACGCCAGGAGCATTTGTTTCGGATTAGTGGCGTGGTGAATTTTCAAATCCCCGGCAAGTGGCTCAGTGTGCAGGATGGCGAAGCGGCACTCCTCGTTGAATCACCGCAAACAAACACGATTGCACCCGGATCCGGAATCGAGGTGGTGGGATTTCTGGCCAAGTATGGCCGGTTTCCCCGGATGCTCAACGGGACGTGGCGCACCAACGGCGCGGACCATCCGGTAACACCGCGACTGATCGAAAACGTGGATCAACTGAGCAACTCGCGACCGGGCCAGTTCGTCAGAATCGAAGGCCGATTACTCAACCAGCCACCGCCGAAGGTGCCACCCAGCGCCGCAATCGTCCAAGTGAGTCCGCTGCGTGAGGTTCAAGTTCAGATGCTCGACACAAGCCATGTCGACCAGCTTCAAGTCGGCGCGGAATACCGGATTGACGGCGTGTTTGCCCCTTTGGTGGATGAGCTGGAACACACGACGGCTTACGATCAAATCTGGGTCGCGGGCGCGCCTTCATTCAGCTTGATCCGGCCCGCACCTGTGCCCACCGCGGGCCAGCATACCGCGGGTGCCCTGATCGGCCTCTCACTGATCGGTGTGATCCTTCTCGGATGGTGGTGGCAAAACCGCCGTCAGCGAATCGCTTTAAACGAAATGGAGTCGGCGTTGGCGTTCAGCCGCGCGCAACTGGTGCGGGCGGAGAACGAAACTTCCAGAATCGCCCGCGACCTGCACGACGGAGTCATTCAGTCCATTTACGCCGTCGGCATGCGATTGGAGGAATGTCGGCGCGTCGCGAGTTCGCGACCCGAGGCGGCCGTGGACAAACTCGCCAACACCAGCGAGGCACTGAACCACGTCATCCGGGAAGTCCGCGGTTTTCTCACCGGCATGGAGGCGGCATCCATCCAGGGCAAGGAGTTGAAAACGGCACTCAAATCGGTGTTGCTGGATCTGGGCGACGAAGCCGCCAACCGAATCGCTCTCGATGTCGACACACGGGCCGCAGAATCCCTCACTTCCAAGGAGGCAACCGAACTGTTTCACATCTGCAAGGAAGCGATTTCGAACAGCCTTCGCCACAGCCATGCCAGCCGCGTGGAAGTGCTCTTGCAGGAAACCCGGGAGGGCTGCCGCGTCGAAATCAATGACAATGGCACTGGGTTCGATCCCACAACGGTATCCGCCGAATCACGAGGCTTGAACAATATGCGGGCACGCGCTAAGACTCTCGGTGCCACGCTTAAGCTTGCCACTGCTTCGGGAACCGGAACCCGGATTGCGGTGGTCCTGCCGGAAGATCGTCGTACCTATGAGTCAGCCCGCTTCAAGACCGATTCGCGTCGCCCTGATTGATGACCACCAAATGGTAAGAGTGGGACTGCGAACCTTGTTCAGCAGTTATCCACAATTGGAGGTCGTTGGTGAGGGTGCCACCGTGGCCGAGGCGTTGGAGGTTGTTCCAAAAACCACACCCGATGTCGTGCTCTTGGACATTCGCCTACCCGACGGATCAGGACTCAGTGCCTGCCGCAAACTCCGCGAACTACGCCCCGAGCTCCGTGTCCTCATCCTAACCTCGTTCTACACCGACGAAATGGTGATGGATGCCATTGATGCGGGGGCGGAGGGTTATTTGCTGAAAGAGATCAATTCGGACTTTTTGGTCCGTTCAATCGAGGAAGTCATGGAAGGCAAATCGATCCTCGATCCCGCCGTCACGCGAAAGGTGATGGAACGGGCGCGACGCGAAAAAGTGGACGAAACCGGCCCAAGCTTGAGCATGCTCTCCCCTCAGGAGCGCCGGGTGATTGCCTTGGTTGCCGCCGGCAAAACGAACAAGGAAATCGGCCTCGAACTCAATCTAAGCGACAAGACGGTGAAGAATTACCTCAGCAATCTGATGGAAAAACTCAATTTCAGTCGCCGCTCCCAAGCCGCCGCGTTTTACGCCCAGCAACAGAGATAGCCAAATGGCCCTAAATTAGCAGGGCCATAAAAATTCGTTAACGAATTCAGACCTATAACTCGCTGACTTTCAGCGAGTTTTTCCATTTCTACAGCTCATCGCTTTCACAATCGGACGCCGGCGGAAGCCGATCTGCTGAGAGGCCCTTCAGCTAACTTAGAGAACGCTTTTGTACTATGCGCATTCGCTTCAATTCAAAAGGAGGCCGCCAGATGATGGCGGGCGTCACACTGATCGAAGCACTCGTCGCAATGGGGGTCTTTGGCATCACGTTCTTTTCGCTCTACGGCGGCATGTCGATGGGCATTTCGATCATTCGCGATGCCCGCGAAAACCTGAGAGCAACCCAGGTAATGGTGGAAAAAATGGAAACCATCCGCCTCTACTCTTGGGATCAAATCACGAACACCACGTTCATTCCCTCGACATTTTCCGAAAGCTATTACCCGGAGGGGCTAAGCGCCGACTCGCAGTCCACTTACAATGGTTTGGTTTACAGCGGAACTCTTAGAATCACGGGTGGCCCAAGTGGTGTCGCGTACGGCGGCGACATGCGCAGAGTCACCGTCGGCGTTTCCTGGACTTCGAATGGACGTTCCCACAATCGCACAATGAGCACTTACGTGGCACGACATGGTTTGCAAAACTACATTTACTAGGCGCCGCGCATTCACGCTGGTCGAATTCATGATCAGCCTGGCCGTAGGCAGCTTGATTTTTCTCGCGGTGGGAGTGCTGGGTATCTACGCGGGGCGCACCTTCGCGGGATTGGTCAATTACGCCGAATTGGATGCGAACAGCCGCAATGCGCTTGATTACCTGACACGAGATGTTCGCGGGGTCAAACGCCTTGCCTCGAGCACAGCTACGAGTCTCACCTTCATTGAATCGGATGGAACAACGCAACTTCAGTACGTCTATTCACCGGATGCCAAGACGCTGACCCGCATCGAAGGCACCAAGTCCAAGGTGCTCCTTACCGGCTGCGATAGTTTGTCCTTTTCCATTTATCAGCGGAACCCAATCGCGGGCACTTACAATCAGTTTCCCGCGGGATCGGCCTCCACAGCGAAGCTCGTCAATGTCACCTGGTCGTGTTCCCGGGACATATTGGGAACGAAGATGAACACCGAGAATGTGCAGACGGCAAAAGTCGTAATTCGTCAGCAATGAAAGTCATGAAATTTACTCGCAACAAATACACCTCGGAAAGGGGAACGGTCCTGTTCGTGACCTTGGTGGCCACCGGAATTTTGGCGGCCGCCTTGGCCAGCTACCTCAAGCTGGTGAGCACGCAGAACTATTCCGTGGCCCGATCACAGGCCTGGAATCGCGCAATCCCGATCCTAGAAGGTGGCATTGAAGAAGCGATGGCACAGATCAATTGGAATCGAACCCCCGCTTCGCTGATTTCCAATGGTTGGGTATTGAGCGGCACCAACTACGTCAAGACCAACTACATTAACGGCGAGTTCTGTATCACAAAAGTCGCGTTGCTCGCATGGCCCATCATTCAATCACAAGGCTTCGCCAGGATTCCGCGCCAAAGTGACGGATATGTGAGCCGGACCGTTCGCGTGACCACCAAAACGACGTCTCCGTTTACGAAAGCCATGGCGGCCGACGGGGTCATCGATTTGAACGGAAACAACGTAGCCACGGACAGCTTCGACAGCCAAAGCACTACTTATAGTAACAGCGGCCTTTACGATTCGAGTCGCCGGAAAGCCAACGGCGATGTGGCGACAAATGGAGATATCATCAACGTTGGTAACGCCGACGTTTATGGCCACGTTTCGACCGGGCCTGGTGGTACAACAGAAGTGAGCAAGAACGGTGCGGTGGGGGATCTGGCCTGGCATACCGCCGGCAATACCGGCATCCAGACTGGCTTCGCGAATGATGACATGAATGTGGAATTCGCCCCGGTCACGCCACCGTTTACGATTGGCCTTCCTCCAACGACTGGCTTCGTTGGCACGACCAACTACGGCTATTTGCTTAGCGGTACGGGCACGCAGTATTCGATGTCGTCACTTAGTATGAGTGGGAATGGAACTGGCAATCAGATGATGGTAACCGGTGATGTAACTCTTTATGTTTCCGGAAACGTTTCACTCTCTGGTCAGTCGTCAATCATTGTCGCTCCAGGTGCTCGCCTCCGCATGTATGTTAATGGCGCGTCAACTTCCTTCGGTGGCAACGGCATTGTCAACGGAAACGGGAACGCGACCAACTTTATGTATTACGGAACGCCGAACAACACGTCAGTATCCATGACCGGAAACTCAGCATTTGTCGGAACCGTCTACGCGCCCAGCGCTGATCTGCACCTAGGCGGCGGTGGAAACAACACGTACGACTTCGTTGGTGCCAGCGTTTCCCGTACGGTGGGCATGAACGGTCGCTTCAATTTCCATTATGACGAGAATCTTGGCCGGATGAACAATGACGCCTTTTTCGTCATCACATCCTGGAACGAAATGAGCGCCGGCTTATAGCGTCGCGTTTCTCACGGCGCCAAGCGCTCGATCTTCCACGGGCCATCACCCAGCGCGGTGTACAGAAAGCGATCGTGCAACCGACTGGCCCTGCCCTGCCAGAATTCAATCGTCCGCGGCTTCACTCGATAGCCTCCCCAAAACGAAGGTAAGGGTACTTCGCCGTTGGCGAATTTTCGTTTCATCTCGGCAAACTTCATCTCCAGCAGCTTCCGTGTTGTTACGACACTGCTTTGTTGCGAGGTCCAGGCAGCGAGTCGACTCTCGAACGGTCGCGTCACAAAGTACTTCAACACCTCGACGTTCGACATGCGCGTGGCGTTGCCATTGATGATCACCTGTCGCTCCAGCTTGATCCACGGAAACAAAAGGGAAACGTTTGAGTTGGCCGCGATCTGCGTGGCCTTGGTGCTTTCCAGGTTCGTGTAAAAAACAAAACCGCTCCGGTCGTATCCCTTGCACAACACCGTGCGCAAAGTCGTTTGACCGGTCGGGCTCGCCGTCGCCAGACTCATTGCGTTTGGTTCCAAAATGCCCGCGTCTCGGGCTTGTTGAAACCACGTTTCAAACTGCTCAAACGGATCGGAAAGAAGCTGCGCTTCGTCGAGCTCGCCTTGGGTGTAGTTGTTTCGCATCCCAGCCAGCTCATCACCGGGACCCGACTCGTTGTCTGATTCTAAACTCATAATATGGTTCTGCTTCCGACGGGCCATTTCCTGACAGCGCCGTTCACAGGTCAAATCGTTTTCACGGCGAATCGTCCCTGGAGTCACCCTAAATTTACTACTCGGTCAGCCAACTTCTTTGCGATCCGCGTGGCCCAAAGTTAGGACAAATAGCGTCCCAATTTGGCCGAAAATCGTCCTAAATGGATTCAAAATTGGGCACCGCGCCTGTGCCGGTTGTCGCCGGCGCGACGATGAAGCAATGCTTTTGACCTTATCAGCCCAGTAAATGCCCGCGCGCTAGAATCAAATGCCCCTAAAGCCCTCAACCTATTTGGTCGTTTAAAGGATACTCCCTCCATGATTTCAGCTTCGACGGCACGACAACTGCCTGAGGGAAATCGCGTTTTGTCGGTATACGCCGGGCACCGCCGGCGGTGGAACCAACGTGGGAAGCCGCGAAACGCGAATTCGTCGTGAGCGCTATCGAAACCCTCGAAACTCCAATCGGCACGCCTGCCAGCGGGCCAGACTCCCTAAATATGACCGCTCGCCGCATCTTGTTGGTGGTGGGCGATCCGATGATCCACCTCAATCTATCGAGCCGGCTGCGGCTGGCGGGATTTGAAGTCAGCGTCACTTCAGGTACCGAGATGGCGATTCAGAAGTTTCATTCCTACAACCCGCACGCCGTCGTGCTGGATATGGTGGTCAACGACGATTCAGGAGACGAGGTCATTCGCGAACTACGACGCAATCCGGACGGAAAGGAACTGCCGATTTACGCGTTCTCCAGTTCACCCAATTCCAAAGCGGTCCGCCGGGCGGTCAAATCCGGTGCGACGAAATTGTTTACCGACAGCGCCACGCCGTTTGACGACATCATTGTCGAACTCACCACAGAACATTCTCAACAGATTCCGGACGGAGAAATTCCCGAAGCTCCCGATGCAGCAGCCAAACACGCGGTTGAAAACAAAATCTTCCTGAATGGTTTGCGTAGCGCAATCGCGCGGGTCCAAAAGCATTTGGAAGTGCTCCTGGAAGCCGAAAGCAACCACGGTCGTTCCGTCGCTTATGGGGAATTGCGTGGTAAACTTCAGACTGTGCTGCCGCTCGCCCGCCAGTCCGTTCGCCCCGGCGTGTACCGTCTCGCGGGCGCCCTTCACGCGTTATTGAAGGTACTTCACGAAATGCCCGAGTGCGCCACCGAGACGACGCAACGTACGGTGATCGCCGCGATCGATGTGTTGGGGCGTCTGTGTGACGGCGACAAGCCCCCGCTGGAAAGCAAGGCGTTGGATCTGTCGGCAGCGATTGGCGATGAAGACATGGTTTCGCGTTCGGTCGTTTGCAGTGCCCTGCGATCTGTCGGTTTCCAGTTCGAGTGTTTCGCTCACTTTTCGTTGGTGATGCCTTACCTCGAAAATGGGAAATCGGATTTGGTGATCGTTCATCTCGCACCGGATTCCTCGCCGGATTCTGATTTCGGAAAGAAACTTCGCGCCAAGTCCAAAACCTCCTGCGTGCCGGTGATTCTGGTGCATGGCGTGAGTGACTTCGAAGACCAGGCCCCCGTCACCAAGGACACGATGGACGAGCTGATCACCAAGCCGTTCATCTTCATGGAACTTTCTGTCAAGGCCTTGACTCTGGCTTTGAAGAAACGTCTCGCCATCGCTACAGCGAAGCTGGAAGCCGCATCCGGGAGCACTGCTGTTGGATCCAAGGGCTCCTTGGCGGCCACGAGCGAAGCGGCGTATGAGGATAATTCCTTCGGCATTGCACAGTACGACGACAGTTCCATGGCGAGCACTCCGGGCGATATCGGTCAACCCAAACTGCCCCCGTCGCGATTCAAAGGCAGCGCGATCAGTGAGGCGGAAGACCTTGTCGGTGAAGGCGCCACCGCCATGCTCACGCTGCGGGAGGAGCTGGATCAAAAACGCCGGGAACGCGAACGATTGGTCAGCCGCATCTTCAACACCGAGCTGGAACTCGAACAGTTGAACACGGCACTTGAGGAAGAGCGCGAACATCGTCAGCAACTCGAGCAAATGGTTCAGGATCTCATGGTCGGGCAGGTTCCGCCGACTCCGGGACCAGCCACCAGTGACCCAAATGCTAGCTTTCAAGCCGATGCATCGCACGTCGCCGCGGAAACGGCAGACGATTCACTTGCGAACTTGCAAATGCAGATCGCGGAATTGAACGCCGAAACGGACATTCTCAAAAACGAATTGCAGGCCCGCCACGAGGAGCGTGAACAACTTGCCGCCCGGATCTATCAAGACGAACAAGAACTTGAAGCCGTACGCAAGCAACTGGAAGAGGAGCGCTCTAATCGCGTCGCCAGCGAAGCCCTGCCTGATGATCAACAATCGACAGATGGGATTGCCGCTGATGAAGCAACGGCCGAATTGCGGAAAACCCATGACGAACTGGTCGCCCAATTGGCGGCGGCCCAGCAGGAAAACGAGGCGGAATTCCGGAATCGCGCCGAGCTGGAAGTTAAGCTCGAAGAGCTGACCAATGATCTGAACCAAGCCCGCGTAGCGCAGCAAAACCTCGAAGCGGAACGCGATCGACTGGAAGCTGAATTCGAACAGAAGCTGGCCGAAACACGCCAGGCATTGGAAGCAGACCAATCAAACCAGGCAGCACAAGCCCAACTGCAGGAGCAACTCCAGCAGGAGCTGGCCTTGGTTCGCGACCGGCAGGCCACGTTGGAGGAAGCCCTGACCAAAGCCGAGGCGGAAGCTTCCGAGAATACGCGACTGAAATCCGAGCTCGAGGAACAACTGCTTCAAACGCAACAGGCTCTTGAGCAAGCCCGCGCCGAACAGGAGAAAGCGATCACCGAACGAGCGGAAGTGGTGAACGGCCTCCGTGACCAACTTGACCAGCTGACCAAAGCAGCGGACCAAGCCGAAGCGGCGCGCACCGAAGAGGTCGAGCGCCGGAACAAATTGCAGGCCGAGTTGGACCAACTTTGGAAGGCGCAAGAGGAAATCGACCAACAACTGGCGTCGGAAAAAACGAACGCCGCGGAAGCGGATTCACGACAACAGGAACTGCAGGCGCGCTTGCAGGAAGCGTCGCAGCAGCTTGAACAATCCCATCGAGCGCTGCAGGAAGCCGAGGAGCTGAAGCGCAGCGAAGCCGATCGTCGGGCCGCGTTGGAGAAGCAGTTGGCCCAGGTTCAAGAGGAACTCGATGCGAAACTCAACGCCCAAAGCCAGCTCGCAGCGGAGACCAACGAGCAGAAGGCCGATCTCGAGAACCGCTTGAAGCACCTCGAAGAAGAGCTACCGCAAGCTCGGCAAAAAATCTCCGAGCTGACGCAGGAAAAAGAGCGCGTCCAGGCGGAATTTGCGAACCAATTGAAGGCCGCCACCGAAGCCACCGCGCTGGCCGAGGAAAAGGCCAGAAAAGAAGTCGCGCGAAGCGAGGAACTCGAATCGGATCTCGCCAAAAATCGTGATGCCGCCCACGCACTCAAAGCGCGTCTCGAAACTCAACAAGATCGTATCGCCGAAACTCTCGCTGCTCGTGAGGATCTTGAGCAAAAGCTAAATTCAGCCACGGCCGAGATCGATGCCGCAATCGCCGCGCGGCAAAAGTTAATTGAAGAACACAACACGGTGGTGGCGCAACTTGAGGAACGTCTCCAAAAAGCGGAACAGAACGCCAACCAAGTTCGGCAGGATCTCGAGAAGGAATCGAACCGTAACCAGCAATTGCGGGCCGAGGCGGAAAAACTACAGGCCTCACGTGACGAACTCGAAAAGCGTCTGCAGGCAGAATCGGAGAAGCACCAGCAATCGGCGACCACACTTTCGCAACTCGAACAAAAGTTGGCGCAAAAATCTGCGGAACACGAAGACATTGTCAGGCGCCTCAAGGAGCTGGAAAACTCAAAGTCACACGCCGAAGCGGAACTTGGGCAAAAACTAGAGGCCACCACGCAAGAACTCACGTCCGCGCAAAATGAACGCGAATCCGCAAAACAGCGCGCTCTCAAACTGGGCGAGGAAATTGAGCATCTGCAGAAAGCCAAGGAATCGCTTGAAGCATCCCTGACTGACGAACGCAATGCCTTGAGTCAGGCAAAAGAACGCGGCAACCGATTTGAGACCAAGCTCTCGCAGGTTCAGGTACTGTGCGATGAATTGAACGGTAAGCTCTCGGCGGAACAGGAGGCAACGGCTTCGCTAACTCGCGAAAAAGCAGAACTCGAACAACGTCTCGCCGCAGAAACCAAGGCCTGGCAGGCGGCCAAACAGAATTCAGAGCAGCAGGTCGCCACTTGGAAACAACGGGACGCGGAATACAACCGGGAGCGCAATGCGTTGCGGACGGCTGCCGCCGAAGCCGAGGAAGCCCGGAAACAAGAACTTGCCCGCGCGAACAAATTTGAGGCCGAAGTCACCGAACTCTGGCAGGTCAGGGACGACCTGAAAGCACGCGTCGCTTCCGGTCAGAAGATCATCGGGGATCTGCACCAACAGCGGGCCGCGCTGGAACGACAACTCGAAGAAGTCGCCACGCAGCTGGAGCAAACTCGCAATGACCTCGCGTCCCTGCAAAACAACTTGCGCGCGGTCGAAGAAAAATCACAACACCTCGCCGACGAGAATGCCGCACTCAAATCGGAAGCCGCCGTCTCCGCCGAGAAACAGCGGCTTCATGAAACGGAACTGGCATCCATGGACCGCCGGGTCCGCGATACGATCGCCTCATTGGCGCGCACCACGGCAGAATTGGAATCCGAACGCGGTGATCGTCGTCGCATTGAGCAGCGCGCCGCCGGCCTGTCAGCGCAGTTGCAGGATCTCCATCGCGAACTGAACAGCCATCTGGAGATTGAACGCGAGAACAAGACTCGCCTGACGGAGCTGGAGCAGGAGATCGCAGAGCGGGTCAATGAACTTAACGCCGAGCGAACCGCCGGCGAAAAGGAGCGAGGCGAGCGTCGCAACGTGGAACAACGCGCCGCCGCCCTGGCGTCGCAGATTGAATCTCTGCGCGAAGAACTGATCGAACGCCAGAAGCTCGAAAAGGAAAACCAATCACGCATTTCCAATTTGGAGCAGCAACTCCGCGCTCGCGAAGAAAGCCTTGTCCGGGTCACCCAGCACCTGGAAACCGAGCGCGAAGAACGTCGTCGTGTCGAGCAGCGCGCTGAAGCCCTGGTGGCCCAAACGCAGAAATTGCAAGATGAGCTGGCCCAGTCTGGTCAGCGCGAGAAGGAACAGCTCAACCGTATCACCCAGCTTGAAGAGCACGACACCAAACAGTCTTCTGAAATTGATCGGTTGCAGAACGGACTCGCCGGCGAGCGAAGCGAGCGCACCAAGTCCGAGGACCGGGCCAAGTCGCTCGCGGCACAGCTGCGCGATCTGCATAATGAACTGAACGAACATCTCCGGATGGAGAAGGAGGCCGGCGCCCGGATTTCCGAGCTTGAAGGTCAGTTGCATGAAAAGCAGAGCGTGATCACGGAACTGCAATCCGATTTGGAGAAGGAGTCTTCCGACCGCGAAATGGCGGAAGAACAATTGCGAGCGGCCGGTGATATCGCCGGGAAACTCAAGCAATACCAATCCAGCTTTGACGACGCCCGGAAGGCGTTTGAAACCACTCAGCGCGAGCTGGAATCCCGCTTGGAGGTCGCCGCCACTGAATTGCGCGAACAGGAAGCGACGCTGGAAAAGGAACAACAGGAAAAGAGCGCTCTGAAAAAGGCCCTGGAAACGGCCCAACGGGAAGTCGAACAACAGAATCAGCAAAAGTCCATCGAGCTTTCCAAACTGCAATCCGCCCTGCTGGTCGAATCCATGGAACGCCGCCGACTCGAAGGCGACGCGATGCACTCGCGTTATGCATCACTCCAGAGCAGTCGTTCCGGCCGCACGTTGGTCAACGGCTTCCGCCGGCAACTGGAAAAACCTGTCGATCAGGTGATGCAGAACGCCCGCAAGATGCTTTCGTTCGAAATGAACGAGAGTCTCAAAGAAGTTGCCGAAGCGCTGCTCGAGTCCGCCGTAACCTTGCAGAACAATGTTCGCGAATGCGACATGGTTGAAGTTGGAACTGAGCCGGCACCGACCGATGAAAGTGAAAATGTTGGGAACCCGGCCACGACTGAAAGTGCTGAATAACCAGCGCGCTGCCGCGCCGCTCCCGCTGGGTCACCAGATCCAGAGCGCAAGTAGTCCGGCGACCAGCGTGACGCCCAGCACCACCGAAACACGTCGCTGAAGCAGGGGCGCTCCCAGCGTCAAGGCAATCACCAGCTTTGTCAGCGTGTTCGCCACCGCCGCCACCACGATCACTTGTGCAGCCAACGATTCCGCTAAATTCCCCGTGCGAACGGCATCGATCGTACTCAGCGTGATTGCGTCCACATCCGTCAGACCCGATAAAAAGCTAACCGCAAACAGGCCGCGCGTGACTTCACTCTCCGCGACCGCTCGCACGACCAACGTGACGACGCCATAAATGGCGGCAAACTTGATCGCCGTACCGAGTCGGAGAGGATTCGTCAATTGCGGCGCTTCCACCGGTTCTGTTTTGGATCGACGGACAAAAAATACCCAGAATCCGGCGGCGATTCCCGGCAGCGACATCAGCAGCAAGGGCAACCAGACATAGGCGAACAGTTCCCGCCGCAACGTCAGGACGACGGCTGCCACGCGCGCCAGCATGACCGTGCAAGCCAGCACCACCGCCAACGCGTAGCCGGCGCTCGCCCCTGGATCCTCCTTGCTGCGCCGACTGAACGCGAGTGTCGTGGCCGTGCTCGACGCCAGCCCTCCGACCAGACCTGTCAGCGCGATCCCCGCCCGCGTTCCGATGAATCGCATCAACAGGTAGCCGACAAATCCCAACCCCGAGATCAACACCACCATCAACCACATGGAATAGGGATTGAACGCCTCGTAGGGGCCAAAACCTCGGTTCGGCACGATGGGCAAAATCACGCCCGTGATCGCCACAAACTGCAACGTCGAACGAATGTCCGCTTCCGTGAATTTGCGCGTCCAGGCATGGATCGGTTGCTTGAGTCCCAGCAACAGCATCGTGATGGCGGAAAGCACCACCGCCGCCTGCGTGTGTTGCCAGTACACCAAACCACCGACCAGGAAGGTCAACAGTGACGCCGCAGTCGTGGTGAAACCGATCTTGAAATCGATACGGCCAAACACCCCACGAAGAATCAAATGAACGCCCACCAGTAGAAGGGTCGCCACAAATGCCCCGGTGACGTGGCGGTCGGAAATGAACGCCGAACTCGTCCCCAGCAATGCCCACAACACAAACGTTCGCAATCCGGCAAAACCGTCCTTCGGCCGCTGCTCATGTTGTTTGCCCCACTGCCGGATGGTTCCGATCAACGCCCCCAGACTGGCGCTGACAATCAGCGACGGCAGGATCTCCGGCATCGTGTTCATCAACCCAATAATCTTCGTTCCGGACACGAAATCAACTCGTGCGAATTTGTCCGATGTTGGTCACCCTTGGTGATTCAATATTGCGCCTCCGAGCAAACAGGCTTGAGCATCAAACCACCTCTCGGCCAAGGTTCCCTGGTGAACCAAAACTCGCCCAACGCACCTGCCTGCCTGAAGTACCGACGCTTCAACTCCAACATCTCCTGCTTATGAAAATTACCTTCTTTGGCGCCGCCGGCGAAGTCACGGGGTCCGCGTATCTCGTGCAAACCGAAAAGTCACGATTGCTGATCGACTTTGGAATGTTCCAGGGCGAATCGGAAACGGCGGGAAAGAATTGCGTCCCGGCCGGACTGGATCCAACGACCATCGACGCGGTCGTCATCACGCATGGTCACCTCGATCATACCGGCCGACTGCCACTGCTGACCAAGGCGGGTTACCGCGGTCCGATTCACGCCACTTCAGCGACCATCGACATGTCGGGGTTGATTTTGCGCGATTCGGCGAAAGTCCAGGCACAGGACATCGAACGCACCAATCGCAAACGTCTTCGCGCCGGCAAGGATTTGCAGGAACCGCTCTACAACTTCGATGACGTCGAACGGACGATGCAGCAATTCAAGGCGCAACCGTATCGCGAGCCGGTGCCGATCGCACCCGATGTTTCAGTTCGTTTTGTCGAAGCCGGTCACATGCTGGGCTCCGCGAGCCTGCAGCTCACCATCACCGAGAGCGGCCGCGCAAAAACCGTGGTCTTCTCGGGTGACCTCGGTCCCGCCGATTTGCCGGTGTTGCGGGATGCCGAATGCCTGAACCACGCCGATCTCGTCATCATGGAGTCCACCTATGGCGACCGCGATCATCGTTCGCTCACCGACACGTTGAACGAAGCTCGTGACATCATCAAAGAAGCGGTCAAGTTGAACGGAAAGATCCTTGTGCCAGCGTTCGCGGTCGGCCGTACGCAGCAGATTATCTATCACGTTTTGGCAATGTTTCGAAACCACGAGGTGCCACCGTTTCCAATTTACATCGACAGCCCGATGGCGATCGAGGCGACCCGCATTTACGAAAAGCATCCTGAGCTTTACGACGAAGAAGCTCGACGCCTCGCGGACGCCGGGCTGTTGAATCTTGATCTGCACGGGGTAAAAACCTGCCAAACCGCCGACGAGTCCAAAGCTCTCAATGATCTGTCCGGCACGTTGATGATCATCGCCGGCGCCGGCATGTGCAACGCGGGCCGCATCCTGCATCACTTGCGCAATCATCTTTGGAAGGAGAACACGACCGTGATCATCGTCGGCTATCAGGCGGAAGGTTCACTCGGCCGTCTGCTCGTCGAGGGACGACCCGAAGTGCGCATCTTCGGCGAGGAAATCGCCGTGAAAGCGACGATCCATTCCCTCGGCGGTTTCAGCGCCCACGCGGGCCAGTCTGACTTGATGAAGTGGTTTAATTGCCTTGCCCACGCCAAGCCACAAGTCGTGCTGACTCACGGTGAAGCCAAAGGTCGCGAACCGCTCGCCCAATTGATCAAGGAACGCCACGGCCTGACGGCCCGGCTTCCGATGTTCGGTGAAACCATCGAGCTGTAATTCCGTCCAACGTTTTCGCCCATGCATTTGTTACGCACTCTTCCCGTCTTGTTAACCGTCGCCATGTCGGCTCACGCGAACTGGCCGCAGTTTCTCGGCCCGGACGGCACCGGCGTGGCCGCGCCCGCCGACGTGCCGTTGCATTGGAGCGAGACGAATCACGTCAAATGGAAGACGCCGATCCACGGCAAGGCATGGTCGTCTCCAGTGATTTGGGGCGATCAACTTTGGGTCACCACTGCCACCGTGGATGGGCACGAATTGTCGGTAGTTCAACTCGATAAGCACACTGGAAAGATCGTCCTCGATAAGAAGCTCTTCGATATCGCGACACCGCAGTTTTGTCATGAGTTCAACTCCTACGCGTCCCCGACGCCGGTGATCGAAGACGGTCGCATCTACGTCACCTACGGTTCGCCCGGCACGGCTTGCCTCGACACCAAAACGGGCGACGTCCTCTGGCAACGGACGGATTTTGTCTGCAACCATTTTCGCGGTGCGGGCTCGTCACCGATTCTCTACGGCGACCTGCTGATCATGAACTTCGACGGAAGCGATCACCAGTTCGTCGTCGCTTTGGACAAACACACCGGCAAAACCGTCTGGCGCACCGAGCGTTCGATTGACTTCCAGGACCTGGATCAAAATGGCAAACCGCAGGGCGACGGCGACTTTCGCAAGGCGTATTCCACGCCACAGGTGGCGATGGTCCACGGCAAACCGTTGCTGGTGAGTGTCGGTGCCAAGGCGGTTTACGGTTACGATCCACTGACCGGCAAGGAACATTTCCGCATCGAGTGCCGCATGGGGCAGGCGTCCAGCGACCGGCCGGCGATCGTCGATGACACCGTTTATTTTACAACCGGCTGGTCGAAGGGCCAATTATGGGCGTTCAAAGTGCGGCCCGATTTGACCGCCGACGACAACACCATCGATTGGCAACTACGCCGCAGTGTTCCGAACAAACCGGTCCCAGTCTTGCGCGGCGATTTGATTTTCATGGTGGACGACGGCGGGATCGCGAGCTGCGTGGATCGGCACACCGGCGATCTGCTCTGGCACGAACGTGTGGGTGGCAATTACTCTGCCTCGCCGCTGGTTATTGGTGATAGAGTCTATTTCTCAAATGACGCCGGAAAAACAGTCGTTGTGGAAGCCGGTCGCGAATTCAAAATACTGGCGGAAAACAATCTCGATGACGGCTGCATGGCATCCCCGGCCGTCGATGGCAACGCACTGATACTGCGAACGAAGAAGGATTTGTATCGGATTGAATGATCGTTCGCAGGACAAGTTCCAAGGGCTGAAGGTGGGGCGCGAACTCCGATCGCGCCTCCGATCGAACCTACGGTATCTGCTTGGTTGAGCGTCCCCATCGATCCGGCATCGGATTCTCTAACGACCGCTCCTCGCATAAGTGGCATTTCCGGACCAAGGCAAACGCTACTTTTTGCAAGGCTCGCCCGGAGGTCTCGCCCCACCTTCGGAATGGATTGTCGCCCCCCGGATTTCCTTGGCCGCTCTGCTTGTTCCTGCGTTAATGCCCGCATGCACTTCAACATCACCGATTCCCATGAAGCCGAACTCCGCGAGCGCGTGCTGGACATCGTCGATGAAACGCCGGTCGATGACATTCACACGCATCTCTACGATCCCGCGTTCGGTCCACTGTTGCTCTGGGGCATCGATGATTTGCTGACCTATCATTACCTCGTCGCCGAGAGCTTTCGTTATTTCGACCTGCCGTACGCGGATTTCTGGAAGTTCGACAAAACCACCCAGGCCAACTTGATTTGGGACGCGCTGTTTCTCCAGCACTCGCCCGTGTCTGAGGCCTGTCGCGGCGTGATCACGACGCTGCACGCGCTCGGCCTGGAGGCAAAACACCGTGACTTGCCAGCCATCCGCAAATGGTTCGCTGAGCAATCGATCGACGGGCATATCCAAAAATGCATCGAGCTGGCCGGCATCAAATCGATCTGCATGACCAATTCGCCGTTCGACGATTTGGAACGCCAGGTCTGGCACAAGGGCTTTGATCGCGAGCCGTGGTTCACGTCCGCTTTGCGCATCGATCCGCTCATTCTCGACTGGCCGCGCACCGCCAGGCGCATGAACGAATGGGGCTATCCCACGGGCGAGGAACTCAGCATTGGCGCGTTTGACGCCGTCAAAAAATTCCTCGCCGATTGGGCGGAACGAATGGACGCGAAATACGTGATGGTATCGTTGCCGCCGGATTTTGAATTCCCCGCCAACAACGAATCAGCGGAGTTGCTCGATCAAGCGGTGCTGCCGTTTTGTCGCGACGCGGGACTTCCTCTGGCCGTCATGCCGGGCGTCGTGCGCCAGGTGAATCCGCAACTGCTGCTCGCCGGTGACGGCGTCGAACGGACCAATCTTACGTTTCTGAAAAACCTGTGCGCCGCGTTTCCGCAAAACAAATTCGCCGCGACCGTGCTGGCACGCGAAAATCAGCACGAGCTCTGCGTACTCGCCCGCAAGTTTCGTAATCTGCACATCTTCGGCTGCTGGTGGTTCACGAACACGCCATCAATCATCGAGGAAATGACCCGCGAGCGAACTGAATTGGTGGGCTTGAGCTATACGCCGCAACACTCAGACGCGCGGGTGCTGGACCAGATCATTTACAAATGGCAGCACTCTCGCACCGTGATCGGTGATGTGCTGGCCGACAAATATGTCGACCTGCTACGCGTGGGGTGGGAATGCTCCGAAGAGGAAATTCAGCGCGATGTGGAAGGTTTGTTTGGCGGCGACTTCGCGCGCTTCTGTCGCGCAAGCTTCTAGCCGAACGCTCACTGATCATCCAGCTCCACTCGCACGAGCGGACGCAGTTTTGCCATCGTCTTGCGCCCGATGCCGGGCACCTCGTCCAGTTCCTCGACCGTCTTGAACGGACGATGCGCGATAATTCGTCCCGCGAGCACTTTCCCAATGCCTGGCAGCTTTTGAAGCTCGGGGTCGCTCGCCGAATTGATATCGAGCAAGCTCGGATTTAAGGTCGTCGACGGAGGCTTCGAGTTCGTCGCAATTTCATCTTCATTTTCGGCGTCACCAACGCGGGTAAATTTCTTCGCGTCCCACAAACCACGATTTTCGCCGCGGGCGACCAATTCGAGATGTTTGAGCTGATTAATGAACGTGGTTGATCTTGGACCGCCGGGCCAGTTCGCGCGATAGCCGTAGATTCGCGCCAGGCCATTCTTGACGAGTTGCTCGGCCAGATTTTCTTCATGAACAAAAACAATCGCGTAGAAGCGGGCCAATGAACTGCGCCCCATCGCATTCTGCCAGCGCGTCAAAATCGTAAATTCGCCGGCGCCCAGTTCATTGCGCGTAAACTCCGTGGCGAGTTCGCCGCCGCGAGCGATGTCGTTTGAGGAAATTCCAAAATAGGCCGCCTGATCGACCATCCGCCGGCTGAGCCGCGCGTCCGTTTCCGGTGCGTCAACGAAGTAGAGGCGGAAGATGTATTCGCGGTCCTCGTGGTGAACATGAAAACTATCGCCGTCGATGGTGGCCCCGGACACCAGGGTGCATCCCTCCAGCGTCTCCCATTCTCCGGACGCTCCGCTGTCGCTCCGTTGCTGGGCCAACCCCGTCAGGGAAATCGCCAATGACGCCGCGAGCACAAACAGCCAGACTGGGCCACGCCTTTTGGGCGTCGGCAGTGAAACTCGATTGCTCGGGGCAAACGGCATACCTCCATCTAACACAAATCCCGCGGCACCGCACACCGGGAAGTTCCAAATCCTTCGGAATGTTGAGCGTAGAAGATCGTCCCTCTCGTTGGGACGCGCGATCGGGAAGCTATTCGGCCAGCTCGTGATCCCGCAAAAACTGGACGCCCGATTCCTGCAACAGCCGGTTCAGTTCATCCGGTGGAAGTTCGTGTCGAATCGTCACCGTCGCGGGCTCGCCGAAGTACAACTTGTTGTTCGAATCGTTCACGTGCCGGTTGATCCGTTCGTAGAGCTGGCCGGCAGGCCGATCGACCACCACGACCAGGGCTCGCTGCTGCACGGCAATCAATCGTACTTCGGGCAGTTTGGAAATCTTGCGCACCAGCCAGTCCATTTGGCGCCGTGGTTGATGGCGGATGTGCCGATACGTGAGCGCGCTCAAAAACAAAAAGAAGACCAGACCACCGAGACTGAGGTTATTGAGCAAGGCGTAAACTCCGATCCCGATCGCCACCACACCAATGGCGAGCCACGTCATTTGCGCGGGCCTCATTCGACCGACTTGTTCGATCGTGTCACCAATGCGTTCCCGCCACGGAATCGACGGGCGTTGACCTGATTCGGTATTCCGTCGAGCAACCCGCAATTCTTCCAGCAACGCCCGCGCATTCGGATAACGATCATCCGGACTTTTGCGCAAACAGCGTTCGATGATGCGCCGCAAGTCGGCGGGCATTGGCACACCGGGATTGGCCGGTGGCACGGGTTCCTCGTAGACCACCGCGTGGATGGTTTCGAGCATGCTACCGCGCTGAAATGGTGTCCGGCCGGTCGCCATTTCAAACAACATCACCCCGAGCGAAAAAATATCGCTGCGCGCGTCCACCGCTTGTCCCTTCACCTGTTCCGGGCTCATGTACGCGGGCGTGCCCTTGATGGTGCCGGTCTGGGTTTGCTCAATCGTGGCGAGCCGGGAGTGGTTCTCACCGGTAATGGTCGACGCATCCGGGTCGAGCAACTTGGCGAGACCAAAATCCAGGATCTTCGCGTGCCCGTCGGGCGTCACCATCACGTTGGCCGATTTGATATCGCGATGCACAATGCCGGCCTCGTGCGCCTTCGCCAGACCACCGGCGACCTGTTGGGCGACGTCCAACGTGCCCAAAAGGTCGAGCGCCTTGCTCTCCACGAGCGCGCGCACGGAACTGCCCTCCACCAGTTCCATCGCAATGAAGATGAAGTCATCCTGTTCGTCGACGTCATACACCTGCGCAATCGCCGGATGCGTAATGCGCGCCGCCGCCCGGGCTTCGAGCAGGAAGCGTTTCCGGCGTTCCGGATTCTGCACCACCTCCGGCGCGAGCAATTTGATCGCAACCGGGCGCTGAAGCTTTTCGTCATGCGCCCGGTACACCACGCCCATCCCGCCGCGCCCGAGCAGGGACGTCACGCGATACTGCTTGAGCGTTTTGCCCAATAGCGAGGTCTCGGAAGTTGGCAATGACGTGTTCAAATCGATTCCCGGCGGCTCATCGTCCGTGCCGGAACCAGCCGCTGTTTCAATGGTTGTAACGGCCTCTTTTTCTCCAGAATTGGCTGCCTCCTCAACTCCAAACGCCGCCAACTCGGTGTCCCCCATCCCGTGCCGTTCACGCCAATAAGCACCCGCATCGTCCAGCAACCGCTGCCAACGCGACAAACGGCCCGGCAACATGGCCGTTGGCTGGAACGCATTCCGCAATTTCGAGCTGTGTAATTCCGTCTTTACCGAGAAATCACATGTAGTTTCGCACGCATGCACTTCCGGAATAAACAGGAGACGCCCGACAAGTTTCGGAAAAATTCAGTTCTTTGGACAACCTGCCGTCCGCGGGGCTCGAGCTTTCAGCAAGTGTGCGGGCTAAAGGCCAAAAAATAAACGCCCGCGCCTCAAAGCTCCGATGAAATTCTGGCTCATTTTAACGACGCCAGAAAGGCCACCAGATCGCGCAATTCACTCACGGTCATCGTTTGCTCGAGGCCGTCCGGCATGAGCGATCTTTGAAGGACGCCATAACGCTCGACGTCCGGCCCGTTGAAATGCCGGGTGATGCCTTCCGTGGTGTAGAGTTCGATGTCGCCGTGGTTTCGGTGATCCAGCTGCAAACCTTGGAAATAGTCTCCGTTTTTCAGTTCCACGAACCACGCCTGGTACTGGGGCGGAAACTGGTCGCTGGGTCGCAGGATCGAATGGATGATCTGCGCCCGCGAAGTCGATTGGCCGACATTGCTCAACTCGGGACCAATCCGACGTCCGCGATGATTAATCAGATGGCAGCCGGCACATTGCGTCGACGGAGAAAAGAAAACCCGTTCGCCGGCCTTTGGATCGCCGCCGTTCGCAAGGGCACGCTCCCATTCCTCGATGGACACCGGTCGCTTTACCGTCGACGGCGACAACGCAAATTCGATTTGTACGCGTAGCTCTTCGTCGCTGTGGTCAGTCTGCGGTGTCGCGCCCAGTTTCTCGATCGTCGGTTTGATGTCCGCCCGATCGGCATAAAAGCGAAGCGTGCGCATGGCCTCCCGACGAACGGCCGGATCCTGATCCGTCAACAGCGGCAGCAGTTTGGCGGGTTGATTGAGCGTTTCTCGCGACAACGCCAGCAACGCTTCGGCCCGGACATTTGGATCTCGTATTGTGTCCTCGGCAATCTCCAGAAACAACTCGACCGGTGCCTTGCTCAATGTGCTGAGGCTACGAATGGCTTCGATTTGCAAAGATAGTTTGCCGTTTTGCGCGAATTCCCGCAGCAGGGATTGGGTGGCGGCATCATCGATTGAAGGGAAATGGACCAACGCCAGCGCCCGCACGCGATCCGGACGTTGTTCGTCCTTCAGCACGTCGAGCAAGACGTTCGCATCCAGCTTGCGGCGGAGTCGGTTCGCCCAGGCCTCGGCTTTCTCCTTGCGCGCTTTGACGTAGTCTGGATCGAGCGCTTCCACCGCCGCGACCCAGGTCTCGAACAGCGGTGCGGAGACTTCATCGAACGCGATGGCTTTGTCGAGGTCCTTGCGGATCGAAATCATTCCTCCGTCACCGGCCCAAATCAGCGCCGCGCGACGCACCGTTTCGTCCGGATCCCCCAGCAGCCGGCGGGCATACAATTGCGGTTCAAAGATTCCACCCCGTTGCATGGCGAGAAGCGCTCCCAAACGAACTCGCGGATTGGCATCGTACATCGCTTGGACCGCATATTCCAGAAACGCCGGCCGCGACAAGGCGACAACTGCCGCGTGCCGCAGGAACGGATCATCGCTTGCGAGCGTGCGTTCCAAACGGCGATGAAATCGCGGTTCGGTCTCGGTCAAGACTTTCTCAAATTCCTCCGCGCCCGGGTTCGGTAAAGGCGCGTCAAAATACTTGCGCGGCCGCAACCTTTTCACGCCGTCATCGATATCGGTCTTCATCGAGACGCGCCAGATTCGACCATGACCGTGAACGGGATACGCCACCAGCATCCAATCAGTGATAAACAGGTTACCCCGGCTGTCGGTCGCCAGCGCCACCGGGCGAAAGTTTTGGTCGCCCTGAATCCACACGCTGTGGGTCGCCTTGATCGAGACGCCGTTCGTCGTCGGCACATAGCGCGCAATTGCATTCTCGTTCCAAATCGAAACGAGGTATTGGTCGCGATAATCGATCGGGAACGAAGTCAGGTTGGCGTCAATCAATCCAGCGGGCGCTTCACCCGCGCTGTCCACGTAGCCCAGGGTTCCGGGCAGGGTTCCGTCCCAACCTTGAAACGGATGATTGCCGCCGTGACCGTAAATGGATTTGTAACCATAGTCGCCGGCTTCGACGACGTGCACCAAACGGTTGGGTCCGCGCGCATCAGGATCGTTGTCCACCGCGAGCAAGCGGCCATACGAATCAAATTTGATGTCGAACGGGTTCCAAAAACCAGTGGCCACTTCCTCCAGTTTCGATCCGTCCGGGCGACAGCGATAAATGCTTCCGCCATCGCCGTAGCCTTCGAGCTTCGAACCGTCCGTTCCCGTGATGGTGTACGCCGCGCTGCCGTTGTTGCCGCGCGAAATGTAGAGCCAACCGTCGCGCGAAAACGTGATGCCGAGCTGGCAACTGTGCGGATATTTGTTCGCGGTTTCCACCGCGATGATGCGCCTGCGGCTTTCGCTGACGCCATCACCGTCGTTGTCTTCAAACGCCCACACTTCACGGGCGCACACGGCGAAGAGCTTTCCCTCAGGCGACAGGGCCAGGTTCATCCCTTCCTGAATGCCCTCGGCGAAATGCCAGGTGCGATCCGGTTTGCCGTCGTTGTCGGCATCTTCGAAGCCCTTGATAATGTCGCCCTTGGGTCCGGCGTAATCCGGTGCCGGCGAGTGCGTGTGCGATTCCAACACGTAGATGCGGTCATGGGAATCGATCACCATTCCGATTGGCGTGACGATCTCCGGGTTTTCGGCGAAGAGCTTTAACTCAAGCCGGTCGTCCGCAATTGACGGCTGACCGGCGATCGCGGCCGCGACCGGTTGCAGTAACGCAACGATTCCAAGAATGAATCCGCATTTCATGGAGTTAACCTGAGTGAGGATCGGAACACTACGCTCCAACGCGAGTCAGTCCAAGCGACTTTGTTGAAACCGCCCCATCAACGAATGGCTTTTTGCCGGAGCGAAGGATTGCCCAATAGAGCCGTGGACCAAGACTCTGCGGGAAAGCGCTTTTTGCCGAACGACCACGCTTGCGTCAGTTCGCGATCGAGATGTCGCCACCAATGCGCGCGGTGGTGCGGGCCTGAATCCAGCGGAGGTCGGCGTTGCCGGGGGAGGATTCGTTGTGGAGGATCAACTCATTCTTGCGCGCCTTGCGATCGGTGCGCGGGTCCGTCCATTTGTGATAATCGGCGTGGCCATCGACGAAGGACACCACCGCGCCGCCGGAATGTTGCGTGGCCGGGTAATGGTAAAACCCATCGATCGAGTCCCCCGGCATCCGCACGATGAAGGCCGGCATGCACACGTTTTCCGGCAGCACATCCATGAACGTGAACACCCGCGCCGGCGGCGGCTGGGTGACCTGCGACACCTTGCGGTACACCTCGTAGCCCGGCCGCAACATCTGCCCGATCGAATCGGTGCCGCCGACGTAACCATTGAGCGCGTAATCCCGCAGCCGTTGTTGCGGCACGCCCTTGACGGTGATCGTTTTGCGATCGGCCGGGCAGCGATAGACGTTGGCGGCGGTGATGTAGGCGGCGAAGAGCGCCTTCTGCGGATCGAGCACATAGCTCTCGTCGTAGAACGCCTCGAATAGTTCGTGCCCACCGCCGCCGATCCAGTAGGTGCGCGGGTCCGGATGGGTGGCCGGGTCCTTCTGGCCGTTGTTGGGAAAGGCGTCGTTGGCGTCGGCGACGTAGAGATTGAGGGCCAGCGTGAGCTGGCGTTGGTTGCTGAAACACTGGGCGCGCCAGGCCCGGGCCTTGGCCCGGCCAAGGACGGGCAACAGCAACGCCGCCAGCACGCCGATGATGGCGATCACCACCAGCAGCTCGATCAACGTGAAGCCACGATTGCCCTGCGCCACGGCTGAACCTCGAAGGGCGACACTCCTGTCGCCCACCTGAACGGCGGCAGGAGTCCCGCCGCTTCTGCTCGATGGGGAAATAATCGCAAAAAGTTTTGTGTGGCCTCTCATGTTCCCGTGGATTAGCGGCATACTGTGCCGTATTCAACCATGGCTGTCTATTGGGGAAACCCCGGATAAAGCTCTGATTGCAAAATTGCACTTTTCTGTCTCGGGGGGTGCAGGTGCGTTGGCGGGCCGTAAACATTGGTCGCTTTTGGGTGTCTCAGGGAAACCCCCGATGGACAAAACCCTCAAATTGCCGTTTTCTCAGGGAAAGCCCCGATAGACGACATCGGGAAAAATCGTGTAATGATGAAAGCAAGCTCACCCAAGGACGTATCGAGGTAACGGAGGAGCGAGACGGTTCAAACCAAAACCAAGAGGTTAAATGAAAAAATCATTACTACGCAGAATGGCCCCGCTCGTGGCGGGGATGTTAATACTGGGCCAATGTGGATTGGCAGTGGCGACGTACCCATATATTTACAACATTACTTGGCCGGAACCGCCCTACGACCAATACGCAACAGTTTACGTCTACACCTGAGGAAGCGTTCCTTCAGGGTATGTAGAACCGAGGAGTAGTACGAACAACTACTATTGGTTTTTCGGAGCCACTTACTCGGGTTACTGCTGTAATACCACGATCGACACGAT
Source organism: bacterium (assembly GCA_016124235.1). Taxonomy (GTDB): domain Bacteria; phylum Verrucomicrobiota; class Verrucomicrobiia; order Limisphaerales; family RI-55; genus RI-55. The sequence goes on from WGOC01000002.1 coordinate 165,642, forward strand.
GGGTGAAGATGACAGCGTGAGCGTCTATGTCTATGGCACAGACAACGACTATTCGTGGGCAACGGTTTCTCGGACCTATGGAACCCTGATCGATAACGGACCCTAGAATTCGACCTTCTCCGCCCGTTCTCAGTATCGGGCGGAGAGTTTTCGATAAATGAAGCTTGCTGGAACCATCATGCTGCTGATTGCCACTCTGTCGGTAAGCGCCGACGAGTTCTCGCGGTGGACGTGGCGGGTGCCCGACCCACCAGCGGCATTGTTCTCGAAGGTCGTCTACGCACAGGACCAGTTTGTCGCCGTGGGAGATTTGGGCTACATCATGACCTCGACCAATGGACTGAAATGGAATTTGGAGGTGTCGCCCACCACCAATCAATTGCGCAGTGTCATTTATACCGACCAGTTCGTTGCTTCCGGCGACAAGGGAACCATCATTACGTCGCCCGATGCCCGAACCTGGCAGTTGACGACGGCGGGAGATTCACAGATCGAAGCGTTGGCCTACGGCAATGACATCTACATGGCGCTGGACAGCCGGGGCAATCTGTTCCGATCGAATGACGCGCGCCAATGGATTCCCGTTGGCGATCCCATCAACAAGGGCGGCCGCGACATGACCTTCGGCAGTGGGTTGTTCGTCACCGTGGGATTGAATGGGTTGATCGCCACGTCGACCAATGGTGTGAACTGGGTGCAAAGAACCTCCGGCACCACCGGCATCCTGTTCTCCGTGGCCTATGGCGACGGACTTTTCGTCGCCGTCGGAGCCGAAGGAACCCAAGGAGTTATCCTGACCTCCAATGACGGGATATATTGGCAACTACAATTCGTGGATAAACCGCTTTCGGATGTCACTTTCAATGATGGTGAATTCTTGATCATCGGTGGGTCCTTCATGGGGTCGGGCACGTCGTTGACGTCAAGTGATGGCATTTATTTCAACGAGCCCGCCAGTGATCCAGGTTTGGATTGGAGCCTCACCGGAGTGACATGCGGCGGCGGAGCCTGTGTCGCCGTCGGCGCCGGAATGTTCATTTCATACGACGGCGGTCAGACTTGGAGTGACATCACGGTCGGACCACGTGCGCCGATCTATGGATACGCGCAAAAAAATAGCACTTTGGTCGGCGTTGGTGGCAGCGGTGTCATCGTCACCACAACAAACGGTGTGGATTTTACCAACCAGCAGATTCTGAGTGACAAGGCGTGGCTGAGCGTTTGTGCGGGTGAACCGGGATTTGCCGCTGTCGGCGTCGGAGGGAGAATCGCGTTCTCGCCGGACGGATTTGACTGGACGAATATAACCGGAGCGACACTGGGAGAACTTCCGGCGATTGCCTTTGGCGGCGGCATCTACGTCGCGGTGGCTTGGGAAGCCGTCGGCAAGCCTTATGGCTATTTTGTCACCTCGACCAACGGACTGGACTGGGTGGAGCGACGGCCATTTGTGGACACCTATATCAATCGGACGATCACTTATGGAGCTGGCCAATTCGTGGCGGGCGGCTACGACGGCAAGATCTACACGTCGACCAATGGAATAGATTGGACCGAGCGACTGACGGGCGTCGGTGGCAACACCATTCCAGTCGCCTATTTGAACAACGGGTTCATCGCTTCGACCGGTGGCGGAATCTTGCATTCCACTGACGGGCTGACATGGACGTTCACCGGCGGGGAAACGCCCAACGCCCGGGCTATGGCCTATGGCAACGGGCTGTACGTCGCAGTCACCGGCGCGTGGCCCGACGTGCTGTGGAGTTCACCGGATGGAATCACGTGGAAACGGGAGAAGTTCGGTGCGCGTGACCTCTCGGCCGTGACCTATGCGTTCGACTCGTTTTATATTTCGGGTGCGGTTATCCAGTCGCAATCCTCGCTGATCCCAACACTGGAACATGTGACTCAAGGGAACGAGCAATTGGACGCGAGTGTGTTTGGCGAAATTGGCCGGGATTACGAACTTCAAAGCTCGACGGATTTGAAGACGTGGCAGCACGAGAGTGATTACAACCAGGGCCAACGCATCCAACCGCTCACCCTGCCCACCGGTCCAAGCCAGAAGTTTTACCGGGTGAAACTGAAACAACCGTGATCCAAATGCGGAATGCAGAATTCCGAATGAGGAGTTGGCAAATCGGAGTTGGATGACAGGAGACAGGAGATGGGAGTTGGGAAATCGGGCAGAAGCGTTCGCGCTAATTCGCGCAATTCGCGTAAAGCCAGGTCCCCATGTGTCAGCGATCGAAGAATAACGATACCCTGCACCGTCATACGATGAGGTGCCGAAAAATTTCTGTCTCGGGGGTGCTGGTGCGTTGGAGGGCCGTAAACATTGGTCGCTTTTGAGTGTCTCAGGGAAAGCCCGGATGGACAAAACCCTCAAGTTGCCGTTTTTTCAGGGAAAGCCCCGATAGACGGAACGCAAAAAAATCGTGTAATGATGAAAGCAAGCTCACCCAAGGTCGTATCGGAGTACGGAGGAGCGAGACTGTTCAAACCAAAACCAAGAGGTTATATGAAAAAATCATTACTACGCAGAATGGCCCCGCTCGTGGCGGGGGTGTTGTTTGTCGTGCCAGTTGTTACAGCATCGGCGGCTTACACAGGGATTAGTTGGCCGGTGTATTATCCAGATAATCAGTATTGCACTGTCTCGGTAAATTCGAGCCCGTCTTACCCGTACATTGCGCCGAAGGCTGACAGCGAAAACTACATCTGGTGGTTCGACGGTACTCGAACCTATGCATATTACTCGGACCATTATACCACTGCCACGGTCTATCCTCTAACCGTTACGAATGTTTGTGTCTACGTGTATGGCGATGACTCGTCCGGTGACGTATCGTACGCCATCAGCGATCGTGATACAGGGGTATATATTTGGAACGGGTCCTAGAAAAATCGATTACGTGCTCCCGCCTAATTTTCGTTAGGCGGGAGTCGATTGCCATGAGAATAACAATCACCTGCTTGCTTGGCTTGATGAGTTTGTGCCACGCCGACGAATTCTCTCGGTGGACGTGGCGGGTACCGAGTCCTCCGGCGATTCTCTGGGAGAAGGTGGCCTTTGCCGACGGCCAGTTCATTGCCGTTGGGGATCTCGGTTCTATCATGACTTCGACCAATGGCCGCGAGTGGTTCCTGGAAAACACGGTTACCACCAACCGCCTTCTGAATGTCTTCTATGGCGACCGCTACGTGGCTTCGGGCAATCGGGGAACGGTGGTGGCGTCACCGGATGCTCATGAGTGGCGGCTCGCCAGCTTTCCGAACGATCACACCCTCCTGGCCATGGCCTACGGCAACGACGTCTACGCCGCGTTCGACGTTTACGGAAATTTCTACCACTCGACCAATGCGCTGAATTGGGAGACGGTCGACCCGCCCGCCCCAACGACCGGGGCGGACATGGCCTTTGGCGGTGATCAGTTCGTGATGGTCGGTGCTGCGGGGCTAATCATGACTTCCACGAATGGCTTGGACTGGGTGCAGCGGCAGTCGAATACGACGGGTGATTTTTTGTCGGTCGCTTTTGGAGCGGGCAAATTCGTTGCGGTGGGTAGCGAGATCGACGGCGACGGAAATGCCAACAGTTTTATTGAGACTTCCTTCAATGGAATCGATTGGTTTTTTCAGTCGTTGAACACTGATGTGTTGGTTAAAGACCTGACCTACGCCGACGGGCGTTTTGTCATTGTCGGCGGGGATGGTTACTCGGGTGGGTCCATTTCGCTGAATTCGAGTGATGGCATCTATTACAATTCAGCTGCCGGGGACAATGGTTTTGGCGGGTCAGACGTCAATGGCGTCGCGTGCGGCAATGGCGTATGTGTCGCAGTCGGACAAGGGGTCTTCAATTCAACCGACGGCGGTTTGACTTGGACGAACATCAACTCAGGACCGTTGGCGACGATTTATGACTTTGCGCAAAAGGATGGCACCGTAGTCGGGGTTGGTGACGATGGTGTGATCCTGACCACGATCGACGGCCGCGCGTGGGTCAACCAAGTTGTTGGAAGCAGCGCCGGATGGCGATCGCTTAGCGTGGGAAGCGGTGTGTTTGTGGCCGCTGGGCTGGACGGAGCCCTGGCCAGTTCCCCGGACGGACTCGGATGGACCAGTTATGCCAACGTGACTGCGGGGAACATCTGGTCGGTCGCGTACGGCGCCGGCCGGTTTGTGGCCGTGGCGTGGGAAGCGACGGGAACGCCGTACGGCTTTTTTGTCACCTCGACCAACGGGACGGACTGGGAAGTAATCAAACCGCTGGGGAATGTGGGCATAAACGCTTCAATCGCGTTCGGAGCCGGTGCGTTCGTGGTGTTCGCAAATAATGGGTACTATTACTATTCGCAAGACGGATTGACATGGACCGCGCGCAATACCGGGTACGGCCACTACGTGCTGCCCGTGTTCTATTGCAACAACGAGTTCTTGGGGGTGGAGCCATCTGTTGGAGTTTTGACTTCAAGCGACGGGCTTTCGTGGGTTCAGCATGAAACCGATATTTCTGGCGTGAGACACGTTTCCCATGGGAACGGAATCTATCTGGCTGTGGGAGATCTCCCCGGATCCGGGAAGATGTGGAGTTCGGCAGACGGGCTAAACTGGAAGACGGAAAAGATCGGTGTGACCGATCTTCGTTCGTCGATTTACGCCTACGATTCATTTTATGTTGGCGGCACAGTCCTTCAATCCGAGACTTCGCTGATCCCGTCGCTGGAACAAGTCACTCAGGGGAACGGGCAGTTGAACGCGACCGTCTTCGGCCGGATTGGCCGGGATTACGAACTGCAAAGCTCGACGGATTTGAAGACCTGGCAGCACGAGAGCGATTACAACCAGGGCCAGCGCATCCAGCCACTCGCCCTGCCCACCGGCCCAAGCCAGAAGTTTTATCGCGTGAAACTGAAGGAACCGTGATCCGAATGCGGAGTGCAGAATTCTGAATGAGGAGTTGGCAAATCGGAGATGGATGACAGGAGACAGGAAATGGGAGTTGGGAAATCGGGCAGAAGCATTCGCGCTAATTCGCGTAAAGCCAGGTCCCCATGTGTCAGCGATCGTAGAATAACGATACCCTGCACCGTCATACGATGAGGTGCCGAAAAATTTCTGTCTCGGGGGGTGCAGGTGCGTTGGCGGGCCGTAAACATTGGTCGCTTTTGGGTGTCTCAGGGAAAGCCCGGATGGACAAAACCCTCAAGTTGCCGTTTTTTCAGGGAAAGCCCCGATAGACGGAACGCAAAGAAATCGTGTAATGATGAAAGCAAGCTCACCCAAGGTCGTATCGGAGTATGGAGGAGCGAAACAAACAAACCAAAACCAAGAGGTTAAATGAAAAAATCATTACTACGCAGAATCGCCCCGCTCGTGGCGGGGATCTTGTTGGCGGGTCAAACGTTGAGCGTGTTGGCAACATATCCGTATATTGAATCCATCACCAAGGGAAGCACCTCGGCGAGTGCTAGCGTTGCATATGGTGGCGGAGTACCACCGGGTCACACAGGACCGCGTGATCCAGGCACCTACGGAAATTACTACTGGTGGGTCGACCAAAACTTTTACACCTCAAACACGCTCAGCATTTCGATTCCATACGGAACAACAAACGTGAATATTTACGTTTATCCCGACGACCTAAGTGGCAACTACTCCTACGCGTATGTAAACGATGTTTGGGGAACTTACATCTACAACGGGCCGTAGTAAGCAACCAGGTGGACTCGCAAATTCCCGGGAGCGCCAATGCTCCCGGGAATTCAGCCTGCCGTTCCTGATGAATTCACTCCTTACAACCTTGCTGGCGGTGGCATTTGTGTTCGAGTTGCGCGCAGACGAGTTCTCTCAATGGGAATGGCTGGTGCCTACTCCAGTTGGCGATCACCTGGCTGCGATCACATTTGATGGCACGCGATTTATAGCCGTCGGCGAGATGGGAGTGATACTGACATCGACGAACGGCGCTGACTGGCGTCTGACGTACACAGACACCACGAATAAACTGTGGGGCGTTACTGTCGGAGATGCCACGGTACTCGCTTATGGGGACAACTCCACCGTGCTGGCCTCCAGCGGTGACGCGACGACTTGGAGATCCGTTGAGACTGGCTCCGACACGGCGATTCACGCATTGACATACGGCAACAACACGTACGTCGCCTTGGATTTCTCGTGGCGCGTTTTTATTTCGACGAATGCCGACACTGGATGGCATGAGACGTTGACGCCTCCGGACGGCGCGGCAAATGACATTGAGTTTGGCGACGGAAAGTTCGTCGCGGTTGGTTGGAATGGCCTGATCGCGACGTCAAGCGATGGTGTGGGTTGGACCACTCAAGTTTCTGGTACCGATGGTCCAATTTGGGCCGTAACTTATGGCGATGGCAAATGGGTGGCTGTGGGAGGTGAAGAGGATACTGGCTTCATCCTCACTTCGTTCAATGGAACTGACTGGTTCCTGCAACTAACGGATACGCCGATGTACTCAGTGACATACGGTCCCTACGGCTTCATCGCCACCGGCGGCGATGTCATGGGATCCGGTGTATCCATGAATTCATCGGATGGAATTTATTTCTCCGGTGGCGAGCCGGGCGGATCGGGCCTTTCATCGGTGCCCGCCGGCGTCGCTTGCGGCAATGGTGTTTGTGTTGCAGTGGGCGGGCCGGGACAAATTTGGACGACAACCGACGGGTCGGCTTGGGTATCCCAGTCCTCTGGCCAGGATCTGACCGTGACGTCACTGGTTTCCAACGGCGCAAAACTGGTTGGCGTCGGTGGAAAAGGCACCATCGTGACAAGTAGTGACGGACTTCAATTTGAGTCACACATCTATTCGACGAATGAAAACTATTTCAAAGTGATCGCCACCGATCACGGGTTCGTAGCAGCGGGCGCAAACGGTATCATTCGGACATCAGCCGATGGGACAGATTGGAATTTGGAGAATACCAGCTCGGATGCGACTCTCAAGGATCTTGCCTTCGGCGGCGGCAAGGTTGTAGCGATAGGATGGAACGCATCAGGCAAGCCCTATGGTCAGTTTCTGGTGCGTGATTCAAATGCCGATTGGCAGGCGGTATGGCCAGCTGCGGACGAATTCATCAATTCCTCGATCGCGTTCGGCAATGGCCATTTTGTGGCGTCAGGATATTATGGCGAAGTCTGGATTTCCGATGATGGAACTCAGTGGCAAAAGTCGCAAACGGGAATCGGTGAGACGATCCTGCCCATCCAGTTCATAAACGGACAGTTTATCGGACTCACCTCCGGCTCTGTCGGCTTTTCCAACGACGGTGTAAATTGGAACTTTACGACCACGACGCCACCAGCGGTCAAACAGTTGGCATTCGGCAATGGCCTGTATATCGCAGCGGGTTGGAATCGTGGCGGGATTGAAATCTCCGAGGATTGAATTCATTGGACGAGTCGACCGATGAAGACGCTCAGCCTCACCTCGGCGGCCTACTTTAGAGATTCATTCTATGTGGCAGGGTTCATCCTGAAGTCGACTTCGTCACTGATTCCGACGATCGAAGATTTTGGGCGAAAGGGCAACGAAGTGAGCTTTCAAATGTTCGGCCGGATCGGCCGGGACTACGAACTGCAAAGCTCGACGGATCTGAAGACCTGGCAGCACGAGAGCGATTACAACCAGGGCCAGCGCATCCAGCCGCTCACCCTGCCCACCGGTCCAAGCCAGAAGTTTTATCGCGTGAAACTGAAGGAACCGTGATCCGAATGCGGAGTGCAGAATTCTGAATGAGGAGTTGGCAAATCGGAGATGGATGACAGGAGATAGGAGATGGGAGTTGGGAAATCGGGCAGAAGCGTTGACGCTAATTCGCGCAATTCGCGTAAAGCCAGGTCCCCGTGCATCAGCGGTCAACCAATAACCTGAAACTTGAACAGATATGAACCGGAGGAAATTCATCAGGCGAACGGCGCTCGCCTTGGGCGCGGCACCGTTCGTAAAAATCAACCTCAATGCCGCCACCAACCGACCGGCCGATATCCGAATCGGCATCATCGGTCTCGGTGGAATGGGGCGTTATCATCTGGACAAATTATCCAAGGCTGCGCATGTCGTCGCGGTCTGCGATGTGCATGAAGTCCGATTGCATCAGGCTGCAGCGCACGCGCGACTCAACAATGGTGTTTTCGCCGACTACCGGACGCTGCTGGCGGACAAGCACGTCGATGCGGTGGTCATTGCCACACCGGATCATTGGCACGCCCGGATGACGATCGACGCGTGTGAGGCCGGCAAGGATGTACACGTGGAGACACCAGCGGCGACCAATCCGACGGACGGCCGAAAGATGGTGGAGGCCGCCCGCCGCAACAAACGAATCGTCCAGGTGGGCGCCCACGGTCGCTCCAACGCCGGTGCCCGCAAGGCCTGCGAATACCTGCGCAACGACCAGATCGGTAGGATTGAAAGTGTGAAGTGCTGGATCACAAAGGATTGTGAGGGCATGAAGGTTTTCCAGCCGCGAGATCCGCGGACCGGGCCCACGGTCTTTGAACTGAAATCAGTGGCAGCCGCCAAAGAAGCTGCATCGTTGGGCCAGGCGGACCAAAACACCACCGCAAACAGCGGACAACCGCCCGCCGGTCTGAACTGGCGGCAATGGCTCGGTCCGCTGGGCGAGCGGCCGTATTCCATCGATCTGTTTGAAAACTGGAGGATGCATTTTGATGTCGGAGGCGGGCGGTTATGCGGCATCGGTTCCCAGCTGCTCGGTCTGGCAAGCTGGATCATGCAAGTGGACGAGACCGGTCCCGTGCGGGTGGAGGCGAAAGGTGGTGCGGCTGGATCTCCGACGGAATGTCCCCATGACTTGGCGGTAACATGGACTTTCGAAAAGCCGGAATGGAAACTGGTCTGGCAACAACCACACAAACAAATCGGCCAATTGGATCGAGGACTGGTGTTTCACGGATCGAACGGGGGGATTAAATGTTTACGGAGGAGCCAACAGTGTGGGAGCAGAACAAAAAGCATGGGACTGGAAGCCGGGCGCTGGTGATCGGAAGGTGCCCTTCAGTCCGGGGCATCTGGCGAACTGGTTGGAGTGCATTCAGACGCGCAAGCGCCCGATCATGGACATTGAAGCCGGTCATCGGGTGGCGACGCTTTGTTATCTGGGCAATTTGGCGTGGAAGCAGAAGAAACCCATTATGTGGGACTGGCGGAACGAAACGGCGATTCCGGCCTGACGATGCGAAACCGTAAACGCACGAAGCAAGGCGCTGGCGGCTGCCTGCCGGCAGAAGGTGGAAAATCCCCCTCTCCGGTCCTGATGGACATCCTCTCCCCCACCGGGGCGAGGAACGGAATGAGGTGGGGCGAGACCTCCGGGCGAGCCTTGCTTGCGAATTCTCGCAGGCATTGGGACCCGGAACTGGAAAGGCGGCACTCCTGCCGCCTCGGTAGCTGGGCGACAGGAATGTCGCCCCTCCGATAGGCACGGGAAAGGCGGTCTCGGAGAGAGGCGCCCCACCTTTCGGTTCGTGGGCGCGGACGACGGATCCTGCCAACACCGATTCTTTACTTTGCCGGTGCAAAAAAGTCCTTGCTCTTCAGGGGGGGGGGGGGGGAGTAATCTTCAGCATCATCACAGGGCTACGGAGGTCCTGTTGTGAGCTGTTTGAGGCAACAACCCGAGAGGAATAAGTCATGAACGAAATCATGGTCGTTGTGGGGCCGGCCGGCATGGAGCGGGAGGCCATCCAGCGGAGCGTCGAGATGACCGGGGAATTTACGGCCGTCGCGGTATCAACCCTCAGGGAACTCACCAGGCGGAAATTCGATATGAGCCGGATCACCTGCATCCTCGAGATGTACGACGCGAAGACCAATTCGTCGGCCGGCAAATTCACCGGCCGGTTATCGGTCCCCCGCATGTTGGTGGAAACCAGCGACGTGCCCGATACCTGGCTGATCGAAGGACTGCGGAGCGGAGCGGTCGCGGTGATTGCGTGGCCCTGTCTGGCAAACGAACTGCGCGCGGCACTAAAAGCGGCCCGACAAGGCGAGGCGTATCTCACTCCAAAAGCCGGCGGGCTGCTGGTAAGCGGGATGAGGAATGGCCGCCCACCAAGGTTGTGGGAACTGGTGTTGACGCCGCGTGAACGACAGGTTGCGCAACGACTGGCCGACGGCGAGATGAACAAGGAAATTGCCCGGACGTTGCGAATCTCCGAACGCACCGTCGAAAGCCACGTCACAAACATCTACCGCAAGCTCCGTGTCCAGTCGCGAGCCGAGGCCGCCGTGCGAATCAACCAGAAGCCCAAGGCGCCGCCGTCAGCCGGGCCGTTGACGGACGGCGAACAGCAGGTCGTCGCGGCCATTTTGCAGGGACACGGCAACGACGCCATCGCCGACCGGCTGCAGATTTCCCGACATACGGTGGAGACCCATCTGACGCACGCCTACCAGAAATTGGGCGTTCGCAGTCGAACGGAGCTGATCGCCCATCAGGCTGAGTCAGCCAAGAAGTAATACGGCTGCCGGACGACATCGGGACCCGTTACCGGAAAGGCGACACTCCTGGCGCCTCACCGTCTGGGCGACAGGAATGTCGCCCCTCCGATAGGCACGGGAAAGGCGGTCGCGGAGAGACGCGCCCCACCTTGTTTTGTTCGAGGCGACGCCGAACACGGCACGCGGGCCGCGTGCGCTCCCCGCTCCGATTGAAGGAAGCACCTGAGGCCGGTTCGCCAAAATGAATCAGGTCCACGTTCTCGATGGTCGCGTGGCCGAACTTGAGAATGCCCTGCATCCAAACAATGAACGGACGTACCTTTTCCGGGAGATCCACAAACTCGACGCACAACGGCAGGTGCTCGGCCAGGCGCAGGTGCAAGAGACCGAGTTGTTCGTGCAGGAAGTAGAAGTAGCAGTGGAGGCATTTGACCGGCTCCAGCCGCAGCACCAGTTTCTTCTGCGCCCGGTCCTTGCGTACAAAGTAAGTCAACCAGGGTTCGACAACACTCCAGATGCCGATCAATCCAGTGGTCAGACCGTCACGACGGGCCTGGTCACGGGCCGTTGCTGCTGGGCGGCCAGTTGGTGGGCGGCGGTGCGCACACGCTGGTCCAGCCGCTGGCAACGGCGGCGAAGTCCTTGAGGAGAACGCCGGCGACGTGTGCGGTATGTCGCATTGCGAAAGAGGACGGAACGTCGCTGGTCGGGGTGTGGATTTTGATTTTCACACTCAGGTTCTACCGCACCGGCGCCGACCTCTGCTCTCCATCCGTGTTCGTCTGTGTTGATCCGTGGCTCAAGCCCTCTGCGATCTCTGTTCCCCCCTGTAAAAAAGTTCCTCGCATGGTGACCATTCTCGCAAACATTTTTGATGCTCCTGTGATTTCTCAAAGCACTTATCTCCGCGTCTCCGCGGTAAACTCCCGCCACCCGCGCTGCACAAACTTTCGCGTGTCCGCGCAACGTCGTTGTTTCCTGCGTGACTTTCTTCGTTGACCCCACTTTTCCACACCACCCAAGGCTCCCGTTGAGTTAGGATCCTCGGCGTGAAAGATGAACAAACCCAACAACAATTCATTCACCTCCGCGCCACCGGCCGTAGCTTCGCCGCCATCGCCCGCGAGCTGAATGTCTCCAAACCCACCCTGATCAACTGGAGTCGCAAATTCCGTTTCGACATCCAGAACCTCCGCGCCATTGAAACGGAAGCTCTCGCCGAACGGTTCATTGCCGACCGGATGGTCCGCGCCCGGCATCTGGCCGATCAATTGAAAGGAATCGAGTCCGAACTGGCCAAACGCAACCTGGCCGATCTCTCGACTCATCGGTTGTTTCAACTCGCCGAAGGCTTGCGACGCCAGCTGCAACAAACCTTCGGCTCGCCGCAATTCACCACCCGCATCAAGGACATCCCGGACGGGGAATACTGCGACGAAGTCCAACACTGGAATCCGTGAGCCTCATGCTGAAGGTGGGGCGTGCTCTCCGAGCGAGCCTGCCTTGTTCACCAAAAAGAGCGCCCCGGGGAGCGCGCCCGTCCCGGGTGCCCCCAGCCGGAGTCCTCGCCGGCTGGTCACAGATCATTCGCACCGCACAACGAGCACGATTGTTCACGGGCTGGCGAGAATCGTGCCGGCGCTTTGGCGTCCATCGGCCCGCGCGAACCCGCCACCGGGCGACAAAGGACTTTCGAACTCGAAGTCTTGGCGGAACGAGATTTCCGATGGCTTCCCGCCCGGCGCCCTCGAATTGGAGAGGCGGCATTCCTGCCGCCTTCCACGCGCGACCAAAATGTCGCCCGTCCCGATTCGTGCTCAGGAACTGCTTTAAGAACACCCTTTCATCATCTCATGCTCAATGACCCGATCACGTTACTCCATCAACAAGAACCACCACACTGCTGCTGCCCCGGCCAGTCGCCGTTTGGGTTCCCGTTTGTCGTTGACTCGACTCAATTCACGTCTCAACCGGCCATTGAATCGTTACGCGACGGTCTTGCTCTCCGGTCGACCGTATCGACCGCCAAACCATCTGCGGGAAGCCTGCAAAATACTACGGGTATACGTTCGGCTTGCCGAACGGGACCGCAAACGCAACCCCCACTTTTATGATCCGCTTCGGGTGGTTCGCGAATTGGAGCACCAGCGCTTTATGGAAGAAGTCCAACAGGCGATCGACCGTATTTACAGTTCCCCGAATCATTCCGAACCGTCCTGCCAACCGAATTTGAATAGCCCCATGGGCGATCCAAAATTGACCGCCGGAAAAAAGTGATAAGTGGTAAAGAAACGGTAAACAAACGGTAAAGTCTTTTTCTTCTTCCGAGTGGGACCGCTCCGGACATCAGCAGCAGTTTGGAAATCTGGAAGCGCCCTTTTTGCGCGCGATCGGCCGGATGGCGAGGCATATCGCACTTCGAAAGCCGGCGGGCTGCGTAGGGGCACGGCAACGACACCATCGCCGACCGGCTGCAGATTTCCCGACACACGGTGGAGACCCATCTGACTCACGCCTACCAGAAGTTGGACGTTCGCAGCCGGACGGAGCTGCCGCACACCAGGCGGCGTCGAGCGAGAAGTAGTGCGCCGGCCGGCCGGCATCGGGATCGGTTACCGGAAAGGCGGCACTCTTGCCGCCTGGGGATTGGGCGCCAAAAATGTCGCCCCACCGATGGGACGGGAAAGTCGGTCTCGGACAGAGGCGAACCACTTTGTATTGTTCGACGAGCTGCCGAAAACGATTCGCGGGTCGCGGGCGCTCCCCGCTCCGGCTGAGCGAATCCCCTCACAACTGTTCGCCAAAGTGAATCAGCTCCACGTTTTCGATGGTGGCGTGGCCGAACTTGAGAATGCCCTGCATCCACTCGATGAACGGGCGCACCTTCTCCGGGAGATCCACAAACTCGACACACAACGGCAGGTGCTCGGCCAGGCGCAGGATCTTGCCCGTGTGTACTTCGCCGTGGCTCCCGTAACCCATCATGCCTTTCAAAACCGTGGCGCCGGCGATGCCGTGCTTGCGCGCTTCATTCACGAGCACTTCGTAGGCGGGTCGGCCTTCGTGCTGGAGATGTTCGCCGATGTATATCCGCACGCGTAGGGCTGGAAGTGGAGCTTTCATGGTTTTCGATTCACAGGATACGGGCGAGGGCAAATCCGAGGAGGACGCAGATGATGCCGCCAACGTTTTGCACGGCGAGGTTCGTCAGCGCTGAAATCCACTGGCCGTCGCGCACCATGCCGGCGGTCTCAAAACCAAACGTCGAAAACGTGGTGAACGCGCCCATGAATCCGGTCAGGAAAATAATCCGCACGCGGCTCGACAAAACAAAGCGCTCCTCGGCGAGAGCGAAGATCAAGCCGAACAAGAAGCAGCCGATCATGTTCACCGCCAGCGTGCCCCAGGGAAATTTTGCGCCGCCAAGCTTCTGCGCCCAGCCCGCCACGGCATAGCGGGACACCGTTCCGACGGCTCCAGCCAGGGCAATCCACGCAAGGTCTTTCATGATTCAATCAGCGGTTGAACAACCGTCCCGGCATTGTTGCAAGGGCGGAACTTGCGCGCGAGCGTTTTCCCGGCTGCGAGACCAGCGCATTTCAGCTTTCGCCGAAAACTTAGTCTTCGCCAATGCTCAGGTTTTCAACCGGCAATGTCACAGCCTTGCGGGCCTGCCAAATCATCATGGCCCAAAGCACGAAGACCAACGCGCTCACTTTGCCGGTCGCGCGATGGGCGAAGATCAACCAGTCATAGAGACCGTGCAGCCCCATGGCCGCCATCACGGCGCCGATCTGCAGCCAGGTGCGCTGCCAGCGTCCGCGAATGCGAAAACGCGCGTGCGCAATTGCGAGGCCCCACACACCGGCGAACAACGTGTGCGTAAACGGCAACGCAAACGCGCGGCCCAATTGCTGGCCGAGCGGAAGCCCCGGCAGATGAATGAAGTTTTCCAGCGTGGCGAAGCCCAACGCGATCGCGGCGGCGTACACGAGGCCGTCGATCGGTTCATCAAATTCCTTCCACCGAAACGCGATCAAAAGTGCAACGAGCAGTTTGGCCCCTTCCTCGACCGGACCGATCACGAGAAAACAATAGGTGGCCAGCCAACCGGAATCGCCTTCGTCGAACTCGGGAAAACCCAGAACATCCGTCAACCAAAAGGCCCCCAACGCCAACGCACAGGCGATGATTCCCAGCACAAAGGCGCCGACCAACCGGCGCCGCGGTTCCGGCCGCAGTCGATCCTTGAGATCAATGTACTGCAGCCAGAACAACGCGGCGGCGAGCAGCATGCCGGCGATCTGCCACGGGCCGCCGGTGAGATGCAGCGCGGACTGAACTTCCGATTCAATCGCGTTCGGCACGTTGTCTGGTGGGATGGATTACCCGTCCGCTGCGCCGCATTTCGCGCGACTCAATAACCCTCGCGCACGCGGAAGAATTGTCCCCCGGACGCACCGCCACTCATGGGTAGCGAAAACTGGAAGGAGTTTGCGCTCGCTTCAACATTCATCGTTTCGACGGTAGTCCACGAAACAAAGTCCGATGTTGATTCGATCGTATAGGGAGTTCCCGGGTCACCCGCGAGGTGGCCGGTGAACACCGAACCCGACGCCGTCAGATTTGAAAACGCCGGCGCCACGACCGTGCCGGTGGTGGCGATCGTAAATTGAGTTTGCGCGTAGTAGCCGGCAAAGACGGTTGCACCCGGATAGGAAACCGAGTCCGAATCCGACACGTGCAGAAAACTCAGCGTGGCGCGATACACGCGGCCAGCTCCCAACGCGCCAACCGGCAAGGTGACGTCGGTCGCCGTGCCAGCCAACGCTCCCGCTTCGATAACGTCCGGCGTCTGAAAGACCGTGTTCCCGTATTCGCTCTCAATATCGAGCAGAATGAAATCGGACGCGGTACCACCGGCAAACTGTTGCCAGCTGATTGTGAAGGGCGCGGCGGGATTGATCGTCTGTGCAGCCGCGAGATTGGAGATCGTTGGCGCGTTGGGATATTGATCGCCAGTGACACTCACCGTGATGGAGTGACTGCCGTCACGGATGGTATCGAGCGCGACGACGTAGTCGCCGTTCGGATAAAAAAGATCCAGATCACTTTGATTGCCAAACGGGGCGTCGGTTTCGAGACCGGAACGATCCGAATTGAATTCAATCGCGTTCGATCGTGCGTCCGGAAGCGTAAATGTGCCGTTGGTCACCGCGTTGAGCGATCGAAACTGCCCGTCCACAGAGGCGACCACCAAACCCGGACCAACCGCCGTGGCACCGGACTGCGTGTAGAGACGCCCTTTGCCCAGCAGGATCCGTTTGACATCGGCACCGACGGGCGACGCGGACGCCCCCGTCACGAAGGATCCGGTGTTGGAAGTATACGCGTTGCCGGCCACGTCCTTGAATCCAGCCGGTTGGCCCACGGGATTCAGTGTCCAGGTGATCGCGGTGTTCGCGGGCAGATCCGAGTTGTAGCGACAGTACAGCGTCTGCTTGTCCGTGCTCCACGTGTAGGCAAAACCGGCTCCATCAACGCCCGACCAGTTGATCGCCACGCCACTTTGCATCGGCTCGTTGAAGGTAAAACTGACGACGGCATCGCGTTCCACTTGAGGCTGCCCCGTCCAGGGGCTTTGGTTGGTCAGTTGCGGCGGTTCGACATCGGTGCCCCCGGCGGTCTTTGTCACTGCGCTTGTTACCTTCAGATACGCGCCAAAGGCTCCCGAGTAAGTCGGGTCCTGATCAACGATTCGCGCGAAATCGATCTCGAGGTTCACCGTGAGCCCCGGGCTGAAGGTTCCGGCCGGAATCACCACCGACGTGGCGGTGCCGTTCAAACTACCGGGTTCGCCGGGACCGCCCGTCGCAAACTCCTGGCTGCTGCCGTCCGCGTATGCGTTCACGATGATCAAATCATTCACCGTGCCGTTGACCATGGCATCCCACCGGAGCGTGAAATCCTTGGTCGAATCAAAGTTTTGCAGTTCGCTCCAGTTCGCGATGCGCGGCGCACTTGTCCAGTTGTCGCCGCCGACGTTGACGGTCATGGACTGCGCACCGTCATTCAACGTATTGAGATGAACCGTGTAGCTGCCGTCCGGATACGCCGCGTGCAGTTCGTTCATTCGTTGAAAACCATCCTGGAACCGAAATTGATTGTCGTTCGAATCGTAACTCAACGTTTTGATGCCGATCGTGGTTCCTTCGACCGTGGCACCAAGAATCGAGCCCGGCGCTGAGGGCTGGACCAGTGCAACGAAGCCGAAAGGCGGTTCCTCTTCGCTTAACCTCGGCGCGATGGCCAACGATTGAGTGAATTGCTGCGCTTTCATCACGACAACCAACCCGGCGTCCTGGGCAGTCGCGGTGGAAATGAACGTGGCTCCGGACAGCAGAACGCTGCCAAACAAGTGGGGAATGAGTTTACGTCTCATGATTGTAAGGTCTGAGTCGGCGCGAATGTGACCCAATCGGACGATGGGACCAAGACGATATTGCCATCGTGGCATTGTGTTCAGGCACAATCTCACTCCATATTGTCGCCACCGAAACCAAGCCTCAGCCAATGCGACTCCTCTCCTGGAATGTGAACGGCATCCGCGCCGTGTTGAAACGCGGCTTTCTGGATTTCTTCCGTGAGTGCGAAGCGGACGTGCTTTGCCTGCAGGAGACCAAGGCGCATCCCGATCAACTTAATCACCTCGACTGGCCGGCCGGTTACCACCACGTCTGGAATTGGGCCGAGAAAAAAGGTTACTCGGGCACCGCGATCTTCACTCGCACGAAGCCGCTCAAGGTGACTTATGGACTCGGCATTGAAGCGCACGACACGGAAGGTCGGGTCATCAACGCCGAGTTCGCGGACTTCTTCCTCGTCAACGTTTACACGCCAAATTCCAAACGCGAACTGTTGCGGCTGGATTATCGAACCAAGGAATGGGATGTCGCCTTCCGCAAGCACCTGAAGAAACTGGAACGCAAAAAGCCGGTGATCTTTTGCGGCGATCTGAATGTGGCGCACCAGGAAATCGACATTGCGCGGCCAAAAGGAAACGAGCGAAACCCCGGATTCACAATTGAGGAACGAACCACGTTTACCGCGTTGCTAAAAGCCGGGTTCATCGACACGTTTCGGGAATTTGAAAAAGGCGGCGGCCACTACACGTGGTGGAGCATGATGCCCGGCGTCCGCGCCAAGAACATTGGTTGGAGGATCGATTACTTCGGCATTTCAACGGCGCTCCGGCCTCGCCTGAAAAAAGCGTTCATCTGGCCGCACGTGATGGGATCAGACCATTGCCCGGTGGGAATTGAGTTGGAATAATTTTGGTGCCGTTCCTGATCGAGCGGCGCCACAGTAGGACGGGTTTTCAACTTGATCCGGTCATCCAGGGTGCTGCCGGCTGCCAGCCGGCAGATCCAAACTTCCGGCAGGCTGCCGGAAGCACACTGCGAATCGACATCTTCACCACGCGGGCGTCACCGAAGGTTTGAAGTGGAGACTCCCGGCAATTTGGGTTCGCTGTTGCAGCGTCGCGCCGGCTCCAAGGAGCATAGTATCGTACTCGGGCAGCACGCGAAGTTGCCGGCTAATTGAACAACTCGTCGAAGAAAACCTTCATCGCCTCCCACGATCGTTTGTCGGCTTTCTCGTTGTACGCGGCTCCCTTTGAATTGTCGTTGCCGGCATTCCAATCGGTGAACGCGTGCACCGCGCCTCCATATTTGACGAGTTGCCAGTCCACGTTGGCGTCGCGCATTTCCTTCTCGAAGGCGGCGACCTCCTCCGCTGGTGCAAACGGATCATCCGCTCCGTGCAACGCCAGCACCTTGCATTTGATGTTCTTTGCGTCCTCCGGTGTCGGCGTGCCGAGGCCACCATGGAAACTGACAATCCCCTTGATGTCGGCACCGCTGCGCGCCAGTTCCAAAACCGTCGTTCCGCCAAAACAATAACCAATCGCCGCGATCTTGTTTGGGTTCACGCCGGGCTGCTTCTTCAACGTCTCGAGCGCGGCATTGATCCGTTCGCGCAACAGCGGCCGATCATTTTTGTATTTACCGGCAAGCGCGCCGGCTTCCTGGGCGTTCGCCGCCCGCACACCCTTGCCGTAAACATCCGCACAAAAGACGCGATAGCCGAGCTTCACCAGCATTTCGGCGCGTTTCTTTTCGTAATCGGTCAAGCCCTTCCACTGGTGCGCGATCAAGACGGCGGGGCCACGATTCATGTAAAGCGTATCGGTGACGAAAACACCTTCGCAGGCCGTATCGCCGGCCTGGTATTCGATGGTTTGGGATTGGATTTCCGCCTTGGCGTTTGCGAGTCCAAGAACGAATGCAGCTACGAGCAAAATGGATTTCTTCATGGGAACGCTCATAGCCGAGATTCAAGCGGCTGGCAAATCCGCACTTGCTTCAGGGAAGGATCTTTCGGGCGCGAGATGCCAGCACTTATTCGCGTCGCAGCCGTTTCGCCAAAGTCACGTATTGCGAATTGGCGATGCGCGCGCGTTCCACCAATCGGCGGCGCATGCTTCGTGCGTAGGAGCCAATGTACGCCACGAATTGCGGATCGGTGCGACCGCATTGCGCGCGCACCCGGGCCTCAATCCGATCCACCTGGGCGGTCAGTTTTTCCGCGGTGAATTGATTCTTCAACAGCTCACCCATCCGGTCGAGGTATTGCCGTTGAAAATCGAAGACTTCGAAAACCCGATCGGCCACGAGACCCGACCGTCGAAAACCACGCCCTCCCCAGCCGCGACCACGACCACCTCGCTCGGACGAACCGCCCGGCGTAATGGGGAAGTTCACGTCCCAGAACATCTGGTCCATCCCGTGCGGAATGAAGATGAACTTGCCCGACGAGGGATCGTGGTAAAGGCGGTAGTTGTTGCGATTGCGAACGTATCCGTCCCAGTCACACGTAAGCATTTCAATGGCGGTGAAGGTGATGAACCGGTCGACATCCAGGATTGCCTCCAGCCGGTCCTTGCGCTTGGCCAGATCCGATTCGTTGGCCGCGTCGGCCAACTCCACCAGATCGCTCCAATCGTTCGGCCCATCACCCGCGTCCTTGTCGAGGTTCTCGTCCACATCCATCAAGAAACCGCCGTCATAGAGGTTCCCGCTCGTCTTCTTGAAATTGTGTTTCAGAAACCGTTTGTCGTAGCCCTCCTTGAGCACGTAGAAGCCCAGTTCGCGGCCATGGAATTTCACCCGCGCGTGGGTTGCGCGCGCCGTGGGGACGCCGGCCGAACGAAACAATTCGCTGCAGATGATCTCGTCCAGCAAGGTCGGATCCTGCACGGAATTGTTAAGGTGAAATTTGTCCAGTCCGTGAAACGACTGACCCTTTTGGAACTTGTCCATGTTGATCGTCAACGCCGGCAAGTTATCGACCGGACGAAAGCTGCCGCGGGCGCCCTTGAGCTTGAGCGCCACGTTCGTGAACACATTGGTGCCCTCGCGCAACGTGACCTTAACGTACTCCCTCGGCTGGTTGCGGAGCGATTGCACCGCGTCCGGGTCCAAGGTGATTTCGATCCGGGGAATGATCGTTTCAAACAACCGCGTCGCTTCCTCCGCGGACTTGCTGTGCCCGACTGACGCAGTCGTGTCCGGCGTCGCGGCCCGACCGCAACCGGTCAGTGCGAGCATCATCCACATTCCAAAAACGAAACGGCACCTCATAAACGTTAAAGCTAAAGTAGACGATGCACGGTCACAAGAAACGCGGCCAACGTCAACCCACGGGCAATAATTGAAGTGGCCAACCCTTTTGAGCGTCTGCCATAATCCGACCATTCGCCCATGACCAACGGTTTTTCATTCACAACCCCGGCCAACCAACGCACGACTTGCCTGCCCAAGGCAGACGGTGCGCGACGGCTGCTGGTTTCCGCTTTGCTTTTGACCACCCTGGCTGCGGTTCGTGCCGAATCGGAAGTGCAGTTCAATCGCGATATCCGGCCCATTCTGGGCGCCAACTGTCTTGCCTGCCACGGACCGGATCCCGCCAACCGCAAAGCGGGGCTGCGACTGGACACGAAGAAAGGCATGTATGGCCAAACCGACAAACACGGGGCGGTCGTCACGCCGGGCAAGCTCGAAGAAAGCGAACTGTGGCGGCGGATCACGACGACCGATGAAGACGATCACATGCCGCCGGCAAAGTCGCACAAGACGCTGACCGCCGCCCAAAAGGAGCTTTTCCGCGAATGGATCGTCCAAGGCGGCAAGTGGCAGGATCATTGGGCGTTTATTCGGCCGGCACGCCCGGCAGTTCCCCAAAGTTCAGCTTTCAACACCGGCAAACCGGGCTCAACAATCCGCAATCCGATCGACGCGTTCATCGCCGCCAAGCTCGCGGAAAAAGGCCTGACGATGAATCACGAGGCCGATCGACGAACGCTGGCGCGTCGATTGGCGCTGGATTTGATCGGACTTCCGCCGACGCCGGCGCAGGTCGAACGCTTCGTCAACGACCAGTCGCCGGATTATTATGAGAATTACGTCGATGAATTGATGGCGAGCAAACAGTGGGGCGAACATCGCGCGCGTTACTGGCTGGATGCCGCCCGCTATGCCGACACACATGGTCTGCACTTCGACAATTATCGCGAGATGTGGCCGTATCGCGACTGGGTCATCCGCGCGTTCAACAAGAACGAAGCCTTTGACCAATTCGTGATCGAACAAATCGCCGGCGATCTACTCGATCATCCCACCGAGGATCAATTGATCGCCACCGGCTTCCAGCGCTGCAACGCCACGACCAATGAGGGCGGCACGATCGAAGCCGAAAACCTCGCGTTCTACGCCAACGATCGCGTCACCACGACCGGCTGGGTGTTCCTCGGCCTGACGACCAATTGCAGCGCCTGCCACGATCACAAGTTTGATCCGTTTACTCAGAAGGATTTCTATTCGATGGCGGCCTTTTACCGGAATACCGATCAAGGCGGCTTCGATTACAACTGGGGCGAAGGTGCAGTCTACATGGTGGCGCCGCAGGGCGACCACGATCGCGCGCGTTGGAAGGCGTTACCCGGAGAAATCAAACAAGCCGTAGTCGTGAACAAGCTACGGGAATCGTATGCCGACGACGCGTTCGCGAAATGGAAAGCAAAAGAGGAAAATCCAAAGCAGGCCAAGAAACTCAACAAAGCGCCGCTGCTCGGCGACGAGTATCTGCAGTTGGCTTTGAACAAAGCCGGCGACGGACTCGCGCCCGGCAAAGTTGACGGCAAAGAACTGACGCTGACCGCCGATGCGCCGTTCGCCTGGCAGGACGGCCCGCTCGGTCCCGCTCCCATTCTCACCAAAACGAACTCGCTCAACCTCGGCGACGTCGGTGCATTCGATCAGACCAACGTCCTGAGTTTCTCGGCGTGGGTTTACCTGCCGCCGGATTTCAAAGGCAGCGGGTCCATCCTTGCGCGCATGGCCGGCCCCGATGAACACAATCGCGGTTGGGACTTCTTCATCGACAACAAACGTTTCGGCATCCACGTGATCCATCGTTGGTCCAACTCCGCAATGAAGGCCCGCGCAAACGACGAAGTGCTCAAGCCCGGCGAATGGCAGCACATCGTCGCGACTTACGACGGTCAGGCCCGCGCCAAGGGTGTGAAGCTTTACCTGAACGGCCAGGAGGTTGCCTCCGGCGGCGAAGCGGATCGTCTCGAAGAAACCGTCAAAGTCGATCTGCCGCTGCGTGTGGGTCGCCGCGAGAAGGACTTCATTCTCGACGGTGTCGCCGTGCAGGATTTGCGCGTTTACCAGCGACGTCTGGACCCGGCTGAAATCCGTGCCCTGGCCATCGCGCCGAAGGTTTCCGAGTTGCTCACGCATCCGACAACAAACACGCCGCCGGCGGAAATCAAGCTCGCCGACAATGCCACCGACGAAGAAAAGAAAGCGGCGGAGGCGGCGAAGAAGAAAGCCGCGGAGGCTCAAAAGGCGCGTGATTTCGATGACCAATCGTTGAAGGATTATTTCACCGTGACGCAATTCGCTCCGACGCGCGACGCGCTCGAAGACAAGCTGGCACTGGTCGCCGAGCAGGAAACCATTCGCGCCGCCAGTCCGGTCGCTCACATTCAGCGCGAGAAAAAGGATTCCGTGCCGACGGCAAACATCCTCATGCGCGGCCAGTACGATCACGTCGGTGACAAGGTTGAGGCCAACACGCCGGAATTCCTTCCGCCGATGCCGAAAGGCGCGCCGAGGAATCGCCTGGGTCTGGCAGAATGGCTCGTCGCCAGCGACAATCCACTCACCGCCCGCGTGACCGTGAATCGCTTCTGGCAGCAAATCTTTGGCACCGGCATCGTACGCACGGTTGAAGATTTTGGTGCCGTCGGCGAACCGCCCGTCAATCAACCGCTACTCGACTGGCTGGCAGTGGAATTCGAGGAAAGTGGCTGGGACGTGAAACATATTTTCAAACTCATGGTCATGTCCGCCGCTTACCGGCAGGAGGCGAAGGTCACGCCGGACAAATTGGAAAAGGATCCGGACAACCGTTATCTGAGCCGTGGTCCGCGCTTCCGGATGGACGCGGAAATGTTGCGGGATTATGCGCTGGCTACGAGCGGTCTCCTCGTCCCGAAGATTGGCGGGCCGAGCGTTAAGCCCTATCAACCGCCCGGAGTTTGGGAAGCGGTGGCCATGCCCGAAAGCAACACGCGCCAGTACGAACAGGATTCCGGCGCTGCCCTCTACCGCCGCTCGATGTACACGTTCTGGAAACGCGCCGCGCCGCCGGCGTCGATGGATGTGCTGAACGCTCCAAACCGCGAGATTTGCACCGTGCGCCGCGAGCGCACCGACACGCCTTTGCAGGCGCTCGTGACGATGAATGGTCCCACGTTTGTCGAAGCTGCCCGCAAGCTCGCCGAGAATGCCTTTGGAGCCGCGCACGGGAGTGAGGATGGCGCCATCGACGAAATGGCCCAACGTGTCCTGCTTCGTCCATTGACCGCCCGCGAGCACGAGGTGGTGCGCAGCACGCTCGAGAAAATGCAGACTTACTATGAGAAGCAACCCGACGCCGCCAAGGAGTTGCTGTCCGTCGGCGAATCCAAACCCGCGGACAACATTCCACCGACCAAGCTGGCCGCGCTTTCGATGGTCGCCAATCAATTGATGAACCTGGATGAAGTCCTGAACAAGTGACGCGAAAAGCGAAGATCTTCTGGACCACGATCATCCTGGGCAGTTTCCTGTTTCAGTCAGCGGTTTTGTTGCTACAGGCGGGATATTTCTCGACGCCGGGCGGCACACCCGATTCTGCCGGACATAAGCTTGGGTTCAACAACCCGATAACGTCCGGGCTCATTTGGATCATGCTCACGCACATAAGTCTAAAAGGACTCTTTGCTATTGGAGGATGGTATTTCTGGTTGTGTCCACTGGCCCATTTGATTGGCCTGCGGTTGATCTGGACGAACGCATCGAGAAAAAATCGCATTGCTTTCTTCGGTGTCCAGACGGTCCTGTTTCCGCTGGGCTGGATACCCATGTTTTGGTTTACCCCGGTGATGACACTCGCCGCAATGTTTGGAACCTTTGATGGCGAATCAATCACGGATGGGCCCATTAACATGTTTTTTGCCCACACGACCTGGTGGGAAATTTCTATCGGAATGTGCGCCTACGAATTGTTCCTTCGTTCAATATTAACGACCACCAACGAAGTCGCCGAAGTGACTCCGTGAAAACTTCGAATGCCGACAAGTGAAAATCCGAATGACAAGCGCAGCATCGGCAAAGCCGTCCGAAGGTCGACGACGAATGCCGTCGACGCTTTGGCGACTGGTATTCGGACACGGGCATCCTTTCCAAACATTGTTATTGCACCGCGCGTCACTGCGCTCGACCAACATTAATTTATGAGCTTGTTTGACGAATACGTCCGTTACGAAACCCGCCGGCAATTCTTTTCGCGTGGCAAGAACGCGCTGGGCTACGCCGCCCTGGCAACCTTGCTCGGGCCGAAGTTGAAGCTGTTTGCCGAAACGCCCAAACCTGCCGGGGGCGGCGCGATTCTCCCGAACTTTCCGCCCAACGTGAAACAGGTCATCTACCTGCACATGGTCGGCGGCCCATCGCAAATGGACCTGTTCGATTACAAGCCGGTGATGGAAAAGTGGTACGATAAGGACCTTCCGGATTCAGTTCGTCAGGGGCAACGGCTGACCACGATGACTTCCGGTCAGAAGCGGTTTCCGATCGCGCCGTCGATGTGGCAATTTAAGCAGGCCGGCAAATGCGGCATGTGGATGAACACCGAGTTGCTTCCGTACACGGCCAAATGCGTCGACGACATGGCGTTCATTCGGTCGATGCACACCGATGCGATTAATCACGAACCGGCGATCCTGCAGATGCAAACCGGCAGCATGGTGCCGGGCCGGGCGTGCATCGGTTCCTGGGTCGCCTATGGCCTCGGCTCGATGAACCAGAACCTGCCCACCTTCTGCGTGCTCGTGGCGGAGCCGACCAACAAGGAACAGATCCAAGCCATCAGCGCACGGCTGTGGTCGAGCGGTTTTCTGTCGGGCGAATACGCCGGCGTCTCCTTCCGCAGCAAGGGCGACCCGATCCTCTTCATCAACAATCCTCCCGGCGTGCCCGGCCAACTCCGGCGCGAACAACTCGACGGACTTCGCGCATTGAACGAATTGAATTATTCCCAGGTCGGCGATCCGGAAACGCACACGCGCATCCAGCAGTTTGAAATGGCTTACCGGATGCAGACCAGTGTGCCGGAGTTGACCAATATCGCGAATGAACCGGAAAGCACTTACAAACTTTATGGCGAAGAAGCGCGCAAACCGGGCACGTTCGCCTACACGGCGGTACTCGCCCGGCGGCTGGTCGAACGCGGCGTGCGCTTCGTGCAGGTTTATCTGAACAACTGGGATCATCACGGCAACGTTGCCGGTCGCCTGCCGATGCAGTGCAAGGACATTGACCAGGCCACCTACGGTTTGATCAATGATCTCAAGGCGCGCGGGTTGTTCGACGAAACGTTAATCGTTTGGGGTGGCGAATTCGGTCGCACGATCTACAGCCAGGGCGGACTTTCCAAGGAAAACTACGGACGCGATCATCATCCGCGGTGCTTCACCATGTGGCTCGCCGGTGGCGGCATTAAGGGCGGTACCGTCGTCGGCGAGACGGACGATTTCTCCTACAACATCGTCAAGGATCCGGTGCACACGCGCGACCTGCACGCAACAATCCTGCGGGAGCTTGGGATCGATCACGACAAGTTCACTTACAAATATCAGGGCGTCGATATGAAGCTCACCGGCATCGATGCCGAAGCGTTTCCCGTAAACCAGATTCTGGCCTGACAACGGGTCCACGGATGTCCGCGCAAACACCCATCTACAAAATCCGGACCCCGTACAAAAAATGCCGGCACTGCGGACATCGCGTGCCAAATCCCTATGACACCGTGTGCCCGGAATGCCATATCCCGGCCGAGGATGCGAATCGCGCGATGGGCCGGGTTTCCAAGTGGGTTGTGGTTGCCCTCTGCTTGTTGCTCGTGCTATTCGCACTGCCCAAATTTCATCAACTCCTGCTCGAGCTGGCCGATCACCTGGGACGTCACTGACTGGATTTTTTCAACTCCAGCAGGGCCGCCAGCGCCGCCGCACTTTCCGCAGTTTTCTTGCTCTTCCCTCTCCCCGAACCGAGTTGCCGGTTGCGATGATAAACGACGCACTCAAATTCGCGGTCGTGGTCAGGTCCACTGATCGAAACAATTTCGTAACGAGGCGGCTCGGCAGCGCCCATTTGCAGTAACTCCTGCAGTTCGCCCTTCGGGTTTTCGAGATTGGGCAGGTCGGTCAACTCCCCAAAGCCATCGCGGTAACAACGCTTCACAAAATCGTTCGCCGCCTCATAACCACCATCGAGGAAAATCGCGCCCACCAGCGCTTCGAAGGCGTCCGCCAACGCCGATTGCTTGTCGCGACCACCGCTCTGATCTTCACCGCGACTCAAAAGGAGATAGGCCCCCAGTGAAAGTTGGCGGGCCTGTTCAGCGAGCGTCAATTTGTTCACCAGTTGCGCGCGTGCCTTGGTCAAGGGGCCCTCGTCAAGATCGGGAAATTTCGCGAACAACTCGCGTGTCAGTACGAGCTGCAAAACGGCGTCTCCGAGAAACTCCAGTCGTTGATTATGCTCGATGCGTACGCCAGCGTCGTACGCGAGTGACGGATGCGTCAACGCCTTACGCAGCAACCCAACGTCGTTGAAATCATAGCCGATGGCAGCCTGGAGATCCGGAAGTAAATTGGATTCATCGGCGGTCACAAAGTCATCACGATTGATTTGTCGCGGGCGCCTCCGCCGGCTCGACATCGGTCGCCGGCGATTCGGTGTGCTCAGCGGCGACTTCCGCCGGTGGGTTCAAGCCGTGTTCCAGCAACTCCGCGACCTGGTGCTGCACGGCGTCCAATTGATCCAGTTGCAGATCGGGATCGGTGATTGTGAACAGGTCGAACGTCTTCGGTTGCTCGTAGACAAATACCCGCCGACTATCGCGTTTAAACTGTTCCTTGATCTTCAGCTGACGTTTGCGCTCGAGCATCACCGCGAGAATGTACGCCGCCGCGCCGTACTGGGGATCGTTCAACTCGATCAACTTGCGCAACAGCGACTCGGCCGTGTCCTTTTGAATCGGCTCCGGCGGCGCCTCCGGTGGAGCTTCGTAAACGCCCTGCCAGTAGGAAATGAATCCCTTACGATCCGTGGCACCTTCGCCGTATTGCGATTCCCAGCATTTTTGGCAGACATCCAGCCGCACATAATCGCTCTTTTCGTCCGTCAGAACGGTGTGATACTTCTCCTTGTCGGCAAAGGAATTGCCACAAGCCTGGCAGTGGTGCGAGCGCGATTGAATGTTCCAGTCGTTCATCAGCCAAAAATGTCGTGTTTTTATCCGGGACGCCATTATTGGCGCGGGAGCCGCCAGCGGTGCAACTGGAATATCTGGCGGAAACCAGCAGCCGGAAGTCAAAGCCCGAACTTTTTCTCCAGACGCTTTAACAGAGGTTCCGGCGGTGGGGTATCGAGAATCACTTTTTCGAGATCGTTGGTGACACCCGGACTGGCCTCGAAACGAGTTTGCAACTTGGAAGACCAACTCTGACTTGGAAACCCGGGCGTCGAACTCATGGGGATAATACGATTCAATAGCAATGCACAGGGCGGAACGTTGTTAAGGACAAATTCACCTTTGGAACCCGTCGTTGCGCGATAGTTGAAATTGATGTGAGGGACACCCCTCATAAAATCATCGTTGTCAAAGCCGAGTATCAGCTGCTCGCCGACGACCGGTGCGCCCGCAGAGTCCACAAGAACGCCAGAGACCGTGGCCCACGGTTCGACGCGAAGTTTCATTTTCGAACTGAAGTCCTCCTCATCAATTATCAGCCAGCCTTGTTTATGACTGATAAAGATGCGCTTGCCCTCAAGTCGTTTCGGAAATGAAAACTTTCCGGCATGATCAGCCGTGGTCATCGCTTCGTGATGACCGTAGTCCATCAATTCACCTTTTCCATTGAGGCCGAACTGCTCCCGACTTACGCCGTAAATAACCGTGGCTCCGTCGGCCGGTTGACCGTCCGGAAGGATTATCGTTCCCCCGGGTCCGCTCCCTTTGCTCAATCGCACTACGAGACCGTTGGTAGACGTGGTGATGGGACCCACAACCACAGGTTCATAGCCAGGCGCCGACACCTGCAGCAAGGGATCAGAAGTCAAAACCTCGAACTCAAAATTAAATTTGCCGTTCTCGATATTTTCTTCGCGGCCGCCATACCAGACAGGGAGTTCGTTCCACGGAATCGCCGGATCACGAAAACGATCCAGGACTCGCTGCACGAACGGCTTCGGTGGTCGAACGGCAATGGGCGGCTGACGACCCGGAAGAATTTCCACATTGTTGATCAGGCTTTCGGTGGCGTCATCCACGACTGACCCGGCAACGCGTATCGTGCTGGCACCGGGTTCGATGCCACTAAGCGGCCGGTTTTGTGGCAAGTCCTGCGAAGGAAGACTTCCCTGTGACCGCGAATTGTAATTGGGTTGCCCCGGTTCGATCTCGATCCAAACGTTCGTCGAAGCCGCCGGCAACAGACCGGTCATCCGAAAGGGATTATAGAAATCGAGGCTGCGATTGCGCGTGCTCAGCCGCCAACCCCGCGTGCTCAGGCTGATTTCCACTTGTCCGCGATGCAAGCCGTCGAACTTGAATGCGCCTTTTGAATCCGCCTTCACCAACTGGCTGTCCCACGCAGTTTCAAAACCAGCTCGAAGTGCAATCGGTTCCGCAGGGAGTTGATATCCCGGAGCGGCCACCACCCGGCCATACAAAGATTGCGCCGGTCGTATCATGACATCACCCACGTCATTCGTGGTGCCATTACTTCGAGTCACGGCAGGTTGCGGCGGCACGGAACCGTAAGGCTTGATCGATTCCATGAGACCATACAACTGCCAGCTCGTGTCGGGTGGCAAATGGCGGAAAATAAATCGCCCCTCGCCATCGGTAGTGGTTTCGTAGTGCCCGGCGTACACCATTGAATTCCGGTCAGTACCGCTAACGCCAACTCTGGCTCCGGGAATTGGCCGGTCATCCTTGACGACCCGACCGGTGATGAATCCTCCTGTTCCCATCGCAACCACCTGAACCGTATTCGTTGCTGGCAACCAGATCTTGGCAGGCGCGAGACCAGCCGCACTGATGTCCAGTTGTAAACGCTCAAATGACTCGCTCCGCGAAAAGGTAAATTCTCCTTCGGCGTTGCTGACCACAAAGTCGGGAAATCCCTGGCTACCACCCCACCTCGTGGAGCCTCCGACTGAAACTCCATCCGGCTCGGCCCGTGCTCCGATCACCGGTTTGCCGTCATCATCGGTAAGCCTTACCTGCACATACGACGATTCGGGCGGCGGTGGCATAGCGGCTTCCAGGCGAATCTCAATCTCACCTCGCAGAGGATCCGCCCCGAGATAAGTGCCCGACGCGTATCCCTTGGCTACTGCCACCACGTTGTAATTGTATTGGTCGGTCGTTCGCGAAAGAGTGAATCGACCTTGCTCGTCCATTGGCTCCCGTTCCCCCTCCGCCGGGTTCTCCAGTTCGGTGGCATCGCTCGAGGAACCGGGCTGCCGCAGTCCAATTACAATGACGAGAGCGTTTGTCAATGGATCACCCGCCTGATTCCGCACCACACCGCGCAAGGGAACAAGCGCACCGGTGCGCGTTTTGATCCCCGGCTCCAGATAGGTTGGTATCGAAATTGTGTCCGCCAGCCTTGGCGAATCGGCCATTCCGTAAGTCAAACCCAGCACAATCAAGCCGGACGAAGCGAGTTTGGAGCGCAGGGAAATGCTGCGCACAGTCTTGCCGGGCTGGGGATTATCGAGCTTCCAGTCGTAAAGCCTTAAACCGCGATCATACTGGGATGAATAAGGAATTTCGTTCCGCCAGACGATCCGCGTATTCGGATCAAGCATTGGCTCCTCCGCCCCGTATCGTGGTCCGTACCAGTCCCGGAACTGATAACCGTACTTTATCGGAATCTCGGCGTCCGTCCCGTCGTCATACTCAAACGTCAACGAAGCGAAAATGTCGCCGTCGTCGGAGGCCGCACTCGTTCCACCGAGAATATGGAGTTGATCAAACTTCGCGCCGACGGGAATTCCAGTGACATTGGTGCGTGCGAAATGGCCAAACCGTGACGGGCCCCGACCAAAAAGCTCGATGATCCCGTCCACCTTCCACGGAATTCCTCCCAAGACTTGTTTCCCGAGCGGAACCGCCCACCTTCCTCCGGTGAATTCCAAGTGCGATCTGCCCTGAAACGCGGAAAGGTCAATCGGCGTGAGTTCAGATGCGGAAAGCATCTGGCAGGCAAGTGTCGCCGTAACCACACTGAAAAAAGAAAGCAGTCTCATGCTTGGCGAAAACGTCTCTGGATTTGATCCCGGCCCTCAACTGGCAACCTTCGGAGAAGGGTTTAACGACTGCGTCCGGAGCTGTCATTCCAAATTTGGAGAAATGTCGTTCGTCGATTCGATTTGAAGCGCCTGTCGCCATCAGTTTCTACGACCACGTGTGAGCTATGAACGACTCCCTGACTTTGTCAGAGGGCTAATTGCGTCGGATGCACTTGGACTCCGGCCCGCCGATCAAAGGTTGAATTGGCCAACGTTCGACACTATCAATTCTCATTCTCAATTGCTGGTAATTGCGAACTTCACAAGTACCGGACCTGATTGTTATGCAAACGCTTTTGATCGCCCTGCTTTCCGGAGTGGGCTTTATTGTCGCCTATCACACGTACGGGCGTTGGCTCGCTCATAAACTGTTCCGCCTCGATGCCAACGCCGAAACGCCGAGTGTTCAACTCAACGACGACGAGGACTACGTACCGACGGCGAAGAGCATCGTCTTCGGCCACCACTTCACGTCGATCGCCGGCACGGGACCGATTGTCGGACCGGCGCTCGCGATCATGTGGGGTTGGGTGCCCGCGCTGCTGTGGGTGGTGTTTGGGTCGATCCTGATCGGCGCCGTTCATGACCTCGGAACGCTGGTCGTCAGTCTGCGAAACCGCGGGATGACCATCGGCGAGATCGCCGGCCGCGTGATCAACCCGCGCACGCGATTGCTATTCCTCTTCATACTGCTGTTCGCGTTGTGGGTGGTGCTGGCGATCTTCGGGCTGGTGATCGCCAACGTCTTTGTCGCATTTCCCGAATCCATCGTGCCGGTCTTTCTGCAAATACCTATCGCAATCTGGATCGGTCTGAAAGTTCATCGCAAAGGCGGCAATTTGTTGTGGCCGTCGATCATCGCCCTGTTCCTGATGTATCTGACCGTGTGGTTTGGCGCGGCATGTCCCGGACTCGAATGGACCGGTGGCTGGCTGGGTGCCTCGATCCAAAAGCTCAACGCCACACTGGCGGCGTGGCCGGTCTGGGTGTGGGCCGCGATTCTCCTCGCGTATTGCTACGCCGCGTCTGTCACGCCGGTTTGGATTCTTTTACAACCGCGCGATTACATCAACAGCCTCCAGCTCATCAGCTCGCTTGGTCTGATCGTCGTTGGTCTGACCGTGGCTGCGTTTTGGGGTGGTGTTTCACCGGTGCCAGGGGCGGGAAGAATGCCTTTGGAAATTGTCGCGCCGGCGTTGAACACCTCACCTTTAAACGCGCCGCCCATCCTGCCGTTTTTGTTCGTGACGATCGCCTGCGGCGCAATCAGCGGTTTTCACTGCCTCGTCTCCAGCGGCACGAGCAGCAAACAGATCAAGTGCGAAACCCACGCGCAATTTGTCGGCTATGGATCAATGTTGACCGAAGCCTTTCTGGCGACGCTGGTCATCATCGCTGTGGCGGCTGGCATCGGGTTTGGCTGGCCGGCGAAATTCGGGACGCTCGCAGGCGCCGAACTCTGGCACAAACTTTACTCCGACTGGACGACGGTTAGTGGATCGGCCGTCGGCGCATTCGTCGTCGGCGCGGCCAATCTGCTCGAAGCGATGGGCATCAATCACACGATGGCTACCGCGTTGATCGGCGTGCTGGTGGCGAGCTTCGCCGGAACAACGCTCGACACGGCGACGCGTTTGCAA
This sequence comes from bacterium, assembly GCA_016124235.1. Lineage (GTDB taxonomy): Bacteria > Verrucomicrobiota > Verrucomicrobiia > Limisphaerales > RI-55 > RI-55. The sequence goes on from WGOC01000002.1 coordinate 197,825, forward strand.
CGTTACGTCGTGCAGGAATTGGCGGCGACGTTTGCGCCCAAGATTTCACCGACGTCGCTTGCGGCCGAAGGCTACGACACGGAATTCGATCGCGGACAGGTCGTGAAGAGCCATTCATGGAATCCGCTGGTGTGGTTGACCAACGCCCATGGTGCAACGTTCTTCGCGGTCATCACCGCCTTCGCACTCGCGCTCTTTCCCAAACCCGGCGACCCGTGGACCTGGGCGACGATCGGCAAAGGTGGATTGATTCTCTGGCCGCTGTTCGGTTCGACGAACCAGTTGCTCGGTGGGCTGGCGTTTCTGGTCGTCACGTTCTGGCTCTGGCGACGCAAGCTGCCGATCTGGAGCACCGCGATCCCGATGATCTTCATGTTGATCATGCCTGCGTGGGCGTTGCTGTCCGACGTCGCGCGGTGGTGGCATAAGGGCCAATACATCCTCGTCGTCGTCGCGGTAATGATGCTCGCGTTGGAATGCTGGATGATTCTCGAAGCGCTCCTGCTCTGGCCCAAGGCGAACGGCGTCATGGAAAAAGCTTTGCCACCGTTGCCCGCGCGATCATCGGCGATGAAGCCGTCGGCAGGGTGAAGCAACTTTGAATGAGCACCAATCTACATGAATCCGAAACAGACGGGAGCTCGATGCGAATTTCACGAATTAGCGCCAATTAGCGGAATTCGCGTAAAGGCATTTTTGATTTGTGTGTATTAGTGTTCATTCGTGGTTCAACTCCACCTTTCCAATATGAAACCCATCGCCATCACCACGGACTTCGGACTCGACGATTGGTTTGTCGGGACGATGAAGGGCGTGATTCAGAAGATTGCTCCGAACGCACCGACTGTGGACATCACCCATGCGATCAAACCCGGCGACATTCGCGCGGGCGCGTTTGCGTTGGCGGCCGCGTATCGCTTCTTTCCCATCGGCACTGTTCATCTGGTCGTGATCGATCCCGGCGTGGGCAGCGAGCGCGCGGGTGTCGTGATCGAGACCGAAAACTATCTCTTCGTCGGCCCCGACAACGGCGTGTTCAGCTTTGCGCTGCGCGGCGAACGTCTGCGTTCGATTCACCGCTTGGAGAACCGGAAGTATCAACTGACCGAAGTCAGCCGCACGTTTCACGGTCGGGATATATTCGCTCCGGCGGCGGCGCATTTGAGTCGCGGCGTGCCGGCCAATCAATTTGGCGCGCGCCAACACGAACTTGTGCCGCTCGAATGGCCGGAACCGGTCATCACCGAATCGGGCCTGCGCGGCGAGGTCGTTTACATCGATCACTTTGGAAACTGCATCACCAACCTGCCGGCCAGCCGGGTGCTCGCGTCCGGTGCGACGCGTATCAAAGTTGGGGCGAAAGTTATTCCGATTCACGACTGCTATTCCGCGGTAAAGAAAGGAAGACCCGTCGCCGTGATTGGTTCCGTTGGTCTCCTTGAAATTGCGATCAACGGTGGAAATGCGGCGAAGGCAATGAAGTTGAAGATTGGATCGTGCATTTTGCTCGGCGTCTATGGCTAACATGGATAGCTTTGGCTACCGCCGGGTATTGGATTGTGGTTGTGAAGTGGAGTCACCACTTTAGGTCACCTGTTATAGCGGTCTTTATGTTCGCATTTAGAAACAAAATATTCCTGCCAGTTCTCGCTGCATTTTCAGTGTCTTGCGCCAACCAGCTTCCAAGGAATGTCAAGGAGTGGTCTCCGGTGGCGGCAGTTGACGGAACCAATCCTGCCGCCCAGGACAATGTGAGCCATACATTGAGAAAACATCACATTCCTTGTTACATGGAAGGATCAATCGCATACGACGTAATGGTACCCAGGAATCGTTTGCGAGAAGCAGCGAAGGCACTATCGGAGGATCCAGATGCGAAACGTTCGTTGATAATGATCTATAAGGAAGGAGCTATTCCAGGTTTGGACTCAGCTCCGAAAAAATGACGTGAAAATCGCGGTTCCCAGAAATGTCGTGTTTCCCGGTGTGCGGTCCGTCCCGAAACAGCTTCGATAATCAGTGTTGAATCTGAGTTGTACATAATTTCAGACGAGGTTTCTACAGACCAGATTTGCCAGGAAATCCGTTTACGAGCGCAGCACGGGAATCCGGCCGGCGACTTCGCGGCCAATCTCCAGGGACGCGGTGGCGGCCGGTGAGGGCGCGTTGCACACGTGGATCGCATTTGGTCCATCCACGAACAGAAAGTCATCCACCAGATTTCCTTCTGGCGCCAATGCCTGCGCGCGCACTCCCGCATGAGTCGGGATCACATCTTCTTCCCGCACTTCGGGGATGATTTGCTGCATGCTCTCGACAAACAGTTTCTTGCTGAAAGACCGTCGCATTTCCAGCCAACCTTCGCCGAGGTTCTTCCATGCCATTTTCCAAAACGCGGGATAGGAAAGCGTATCCCACGTGTCGCGCAGTGAAAAATCCGTCTTGCGATAGCCTTCGCGCTTGAATGCGAGAACCGCGTTGGGACCCGCGTGAATGGTCCCGTCGATCATCCTCGTGAAATGCACGCCCAAAAACGGAAACGCCGGATTGGGCACCGGATAAATCAGCGTCTTCACCAGATGGCGGCGTTCGGGAACCAATTCATAATATTCGCCGCGAAAGGGCACAATCCGCGCACGCGGTTCCAGCCCGGCACTGCGGGTCACGCGATCACTGTGAAGGCCCGTGCAATTTACCACAAATCGGGACTCAAAAGTTTCGCGGTTCGTCGCAATTCGGTGAACGCCGTTTACCTGGTGCATCGACGTCACGGTTGCTCCCGTTTTCAGCACACCGCCCTGCCCGGCTAACAAGTCCGCGTATTTTTTGCAAACCGCCTGGTAGTCGACGATCCCGGTGGTGGGGACTTTGATCCCGCCCAAACAGCGGACGTGCGGTTCGATCTCATGAACTTGTTCCGGCATCAACCGGCTTACCGGCAGCTCATTCTCGATTCCCCTGTGCAACAGTTTCTCGAGCAACGGCAGTTCGGATTCCTTCGTCGCGACGATCACCTTGCCGCACACCTCGTGTGGAATGCCGTGTTCTCGACAGAACTCGACCATCGACCGGCTGCCTTGACGCGCAAACTTCGCCTTGTAACTTCCGGGCTTGTAATAAATGCCGGAATGAATGACGCCGCTGTTGTGCCCCGTTTGGTGAAGAGCGATCCCGGGTTCCTTTTCCAAAACAATGATCTTTGCGTCCGGCTGATTGCGGCCCAACTGCATGGCCGTGGCCAGTCCCACAATCCCGCCGCCGATGATCGCACAATCAAACATGGGTGCCACAATGTATGTGCGTTCCTCTAAGCCTTTTTGCTATCCGAGGAAAGAGTGAAAGCGCTTTGGAATGAATCGGCGCACCCGCGACGCACTCATATCCGTGCCGGCGCCGCCGATGCTTAAGTTTTGAACAGTCAGTGTGTTCACAATGTCGCATCGCGACTGACGGAAATCACAGGACGCACCAGCCAAGTTGAAACACCATGACTTCAAAGTGCTTGTTTTGCCGTACGACCCTCATCGTGTTCGTTGCGTTTATCGTGGCAATAACGTCATGCAAACTTAAAACTCAAAACAGTGGTCGAACAATTCTACCGGTCGGCGGACAGGATATTAAGGCCCCGGCAAACAGCGTCGTCACAATCGATATTTCCGTTCCTCGTTCGCCTTCATTCTGGAGGCTCGGTGCAGTTTATTATGCGGAGAACTTGTCGTACCAGAACAAAACGAAGATCGCGACTTCCCCGGCTAAGAATTACGTACCGCAAGACTTAACTGCTGTTCACAGCAAAACCGCGTGGACTGAATGGATCCCAGCCAGTTCGACTGACCATCAGTGATGAATGTTTCGGCAAAAATCCATTCTTTGACCGAATCGACTCCCACGATTCATTTTTATCACGCAATTGAAGATCAGCCGGACCTTGCCCGTTGGCGGGAAGCAACGACCGTGCGGGACGCCCGCAGCGACGTGCTTCGAACCAGGCCGAAGGAACGTACTTTTCGAAGCTCAACGACGCTTCATTGAATCAGCCGGAAGAACCGGGTCTGGGTGCCGGGGGCGGCGTTGATCCCGGCCAGCAGTTGGGAGCCAAGAAAGTTCTGTGGTGTGCCAAATCCGCCGGCGTCGGGAGTGGTGGAACTTTGCAGACGATACAACAGGTTGGGATCGACGCCGGTCGCCTTCAACACAAACTGGCCGTTCCCTTGTGACACAATTCCAAGCTTAACCCCGGCTGGTGACCCAAAACTTCCCACCTGGCTGATGCTCGGGAAGAACCCGGCATCGACGCCGTTGACCTGGGTGATCTCGCCCGTATTCAAATTGACTCGTCGAACGACCGCAGCCGTCGCGTCCGCCAAGGCCAGGTAGCCGGTGCCGACATTGATCTGCGGAGCGATCGAAAAGATCAACGACGAGCCCGACGGATCCCACGCGAGACCCACCGGATAAAACCCCGATTGCGGGCCCTGCGGAAATGGCGAGAAGAACACCGCGTTGCTCCCGTCTGAATTCGCAACCACGATCCTCGCGACTACGCCCTGGCTGTTGCCAAACACATCCGGCCACGTCAGGTGGAAATACGCCAGGCCCGTTCCCGATGGCGAAATCGCGGGATAGATCTGGGTCTCGGCACCGATCGGAATCTGCGCGTCAAAGTATCTGGGTTGAGACAGGGTAGAGGAAATGAACCAGGAACCGTCGCTCTGGTTCCGCGTGTAGCGCACAATCCCGGGCAACTGCTGAACCGAACCGGCTTGGGTCGGGACAGAAAAATAGGTTGGCGTGACAAATGAGTTGCCGGACGGATCCCAGGAAATGCCGACGAACTCCGCCTGGAAAGCGTCGGAAACCGGACCGCGCCCGAATGTTGGATTGGCCAGAATCAACCCGTCGGACGCGCGAGCGATGTTCAGCTCCTTCGTGCTTTGCGGATTGGCCAGACCTTCCCGACGAGTCAGCATCACCCCATAGGCGATCACTTGGTTGTCCGGCGAAAGCACCGCCGACACGGGGGTGTAGGAATCGACCTCACTGGGTGAAACAACCGACGTCGTGTGATCCACGACTCTTCGTGTCTGGCCGCTGGCCCGGCTGTAAACATAGATGTCGCTGCTGGGCGGCACCTGCAATGCCGGCGTCACCGGATCGGGTGACGAAAAGACGATGAAATTGTTGTCGCGGGAAATAGAGGGAAAATTGTGCTCCACAAAGCCAGTCGGAATTTGGGTCACTTGGCCGTTTTGTTCCTGAAAAAGACCGATCCCGGTTCGATCCCCAAACTGGGCTCCCGCCGCGTAGAACAACTGCGCGTGCGCAGTCTCAATGGTTAAAACTGAAACGGCCAAACCCAGCACCCCACTGGTGACCACACCTCTTAAACGAAATAACGACATCCCTGATTTTAGGTTTTCCGAAAAAGGCCGGTCAACGAAACCGGCTTAACTCCGTCGCAATGAGAGAGTAAGGTCTTCAAAGTCCTTTGATGTCCGTCGCAAATGTGGCGTGCAATTGAACGTGGATGCGCACGCGGGGGACGGGTTCTTCAAACGGATTCCGGTAAGAACTGTTTGGCCACGGCGACGTTTCAAAAACTCCCCATGCCCGACACCAACGGCGCCGCGCAAACGAGCGAGTTCTGACGTTGGGAGAGCATTAGCAATCGATCAAATCTGTAGCAGCCGGTGTAAGCCCGCTCCAACAAATGTGGTATTTGCCACGAGAGGTGAGAGCGGACTCACGTCGGCTGCTGCGGTTACAACACGCGGATTCCGCCAGGTTTTGGACTGCGGCAGCCCTCTGCCGCTTTGTGGGGCCTCCGCATTTTCCGCACACTAGAAAACGCCTTAGGACCAGCGCATTCCAAGCCGCTGGCGCGATCATCGCTGGCCCGTGAGCTATCTTGAGTTCAAGGACTCGATTCACGTTTGGATTTTGGAGGTGTTCTCTCTCCCCTTGAACCTGAAGGGCGGCGCTCCTGCCGCCCAGTGGATTCGGCCGGTGAAATACCGGGCGCCAGGAGTGGCGCCCTTCCGTCGGTTCAGGGGTCCAAGCGCGTCATTTTGTCTGAGCTCACTCATTCCACGACGAACGACCGGTCTGATTCAATAACTGGTGCTCGGGCAGGCCATTGCCGTTCAATAGCACCATCATTGAACTTCAATCACGGAGTGCAAACGACCAGCTCGAGAGGGAATCGCGATGACGTTATTCAAGCTTCACGCGATAGAAGCGCATGCTCCCGTTCGTGTTTGTGTCCGTCAGCCAGACGATATTCGACTCCAGCATTGTCGTGAAATCCGCTGGTAGCCAGTTCTGTCCGGCGATCGCCCTTCGATATTCGAGTGAGAATACCTGACCATCGACACGTCCGACCGAAACTGAAAAATGATCAACCAGCCGGTCCGCGCTCAAAACGCCAAAAACGAGACCACCCGTCAGGGTCACTTGTGCTCCAGAACCATTCAGAATTACCCCGGAATTTATTACTGTGTCCTGGAAGTTCAAGGCACCGCCCTCGGCTTGGACGACACCGAGATTTGTCACCACTCCCAGGATTGTGCCGGCACCCACCACACTGGCATTGGGAGCGATTACCAGTCCGCCAGCGAAGGTATTGGTGCCTCCTTTCAGGTGGAGCACTGCGGGGTGAATGCCGTCGCCGATGATCAGTCGCCTCCCGTTGATGTGCGTTACACGGAAGGCCTCGATGGTTCCACCATTGAAAATCAAGTCTCCCGTGGGGCCGGCTGCTACATTAAGTGTGTCAACCTCAATTTGGCCGTCATTCATGACCAGTTGACCTGCCTGCATATTCAGCTGCCCAAGCTTCGCAACATTCGTCACCGCGAGGAGCCCGCCGTTGATAATGATTTCATTCCCGGTTGACGTGGAGAACCGGCCTAAGAGAACCGAACTCCCGGCTCGCACCGTGCCACCATCCATTACCAGTCGATTGCTGCTTCCACGCTCACCCACGGTGATATCCCGTGCCGCTATCAATGAGGCTCCGAAGCCGCCCAGTGTCACCTGATTGCTGGCGCTGGCAACCGTGCGCCCCAGACTCACGTCCTGGCAATGCAGAGCTGCCCCGTTGGATATTGAAATCGAATTCATGCCGCCTGTGCCACCAAGGGCAAATAGCGTTCGATTCGTCCACATCGTATAGTCACCGGTCAGCATGATTCGCTGGTTGCCGGTGTCGCCGTTCAGCGAAGCCTGTTCCTGGACAACCTGGCCACCATCCTTCACCAGTATCTCGCCCCCGTCGGTGCCCAGATTTACCGCTCCGTTGGTGAGAATCGCAATCGCACCGTGGCCCACCTCAATTTGCTGAGCCGCCAAGCTGGCTCCGTCGCCTTCAAGAACCAGTCGCTGATAGTTCGTTGGAGTGGCGTCGGAAAAAGTCACGGAGGCTACCGGCTTGTTGTTTGACCGGATCAAACGAAGTGCGTTGCTCCCCAGCAACGAAAGACCTGACGGCGAATCCGCGACGCTTTCAAGCTCAACGTTGGTTGCGTCAACGAAGGCCACTTCGCCGTTCTTCAACGAGATTGCCCGCGGCGAAAGACTCTGAATGTTGGGCGTCGCCGTGGTGAATTGAAATGCCCCACCGTCGTTGATGACCCACCCGCTGCCGCCACTTCCCGCCACCAGCATGGCGGTCTCCAACGTGGCTCCTTCACTGAGATTCACCACCCCGCTGCCACTGCTGGCACCAGTGGCGCCAACAAACAACGGTCCCGCGATCAGGCTCCTGCTTCCGGCGACAAATAGTTCCCCGTGACTGTTGGTGGCAGATCCTACAAGGATGCCTGCGGTCGTCCGGATTTCGTGGTTGCCACTTGCCAGGATCAGCGACGCTGTTTCGCCAGCGAGGGTACCAATCACCAACGGTTCAGACCCAAGTGGCAGGCTTGTCGAGCTGTTAACGAAGACTGTTCCTCCGGCAATCTCAATGTGTCCGGACCTGCCGTAGTTGAATCCAATTCCTTCAATCCACGCCGTACCGCCGCCCACGTAAAAGGTACCGCCGGTGAGACCGAAGAAGCCCTGAACTTCGAAATACCCTCCTTCCAGCCGCAGTTGGTTGCTGGCGCTTCCACCCAGGTCCATGTCCTTGGTAACCAGTTCGGCCTCGCCTTTGACTACGAGCAAGTTGTTCGTGCCCGTGGGCCACATCTGCAAACGGTCACGAAAGCTCAAACGCGATCCCGGATCTCGGACCAGAATGAGATTGTTGTTTGCAACTCCACTGTTGCCCCGATTCACAAAGCCATTCCACGCTGTGACACTTCCGCCACCGGCGATCTCCAAGGTGTTCGAAGATCCGGAATAGCTTACTTCCACAGTTCCCGAAGGATCGTCAATTGTGGATTCCGGACCAAAGACCTGGACGACGTTGTTGCTGGCCCAGTCTGCCGATCCCAGGGCGACGCCCCCCCTCAACGTGCCCCCGTCAAGTATCGAAACCCGGTTTCCTGTTCCATATGGGCCCACGCTAAGCCCGCCATTCCATACTGAACCCGAACCGGAAATCTCCACCACATTATTGCTGCTACCTCCGTTGTCTCCAATATTGCCAACCGCATTCACCGCCCCGCTCTCCGAGATGAGCAGTCGATTTTCCGATCCGGACCAGCCCACATCCAACTTCTGTGCCGTCCAGACTGATCCCTCGCCGGTGACGATCGCTTCGTTGCCACGACTTTCAAACAGGGCACCAACGTAGGCCTCATTGTTGGTGACCGTCGCACCGTCTTCGATTAGCAGACTATTGTAGCTGCCACTTGAGCCGATGGTAAGCCCACCCGAGCTGTAATAGCTCGATCCAGGACCGGTCACCACCATCCGGTTGTTATTCGCTTCGGCTGATCCGCCAACCTTAATTCCTGCACTGGTGATACCGCCGGCGTTGGTGACCGACAAAAAATTGTTCGTCCCGAACTCACCAACAAAATAGGGATAACCAGGAAGATCCAGCGTCACGGCGTCCACCGTTACCACTTGATTATCCTCGGCGACAGCCGTAAGTGCGGCTGCAAGGCATGCGACCAGCGCCGCTCTTACGCAAGGTTTATGAATCGTATTTGTCTTTTGCCGTGACGGGCTCATGAAATATATGAGTGGTGAAAGGGTCAGTCCAGTTGGCGGATAATAAGTAACTTATTGAAGCTTCACCACCTCAATCACCCAACGCTTGTCGAAGCGGTTTCACACTCGCATTCTGCGCGTACGTCTGCTGGGGCTGATTTTGAATTCCACCAGGGTTTGGACTGCGGCAGTCCTCTGCCGCTCTGTGGTGGGCTCGAGTGTACGGACGGGCGGCAGAGAGCGCGGATGGCCCGCGCACTCCAAACCGCTGGCGTGATCATCGTTGGCCCGTGAGCTATCGTGGGTTCAATGCGCGAACTATCCGTTGGGAGAATTAGCGACGGAACCGAAGTTCTTTGCGAACTTGATTTAACAAATCAAAAGTGTCTTCGGATGGTTCGCTAGTTTCTTCCATTGTTGGTAATTGACTATCAGGCCAATGCCTTTAGCAGCCTAACTGCGCTTCAACTATGTTTTGTACACTCTGGCATAAATGGTCACGAAGAGGTTAGTTCAAGCTGTTGACATACCTGGCAATACCCTGTGGCTTGCCAGCTTCATGTCACTTCCCCGCCTTGCGTTCATCTTCAATCTTCGTAGTTGCGTCGATCTGGTTGCCTTCGAGCACGACCGGGCCGGCGAGTTTCTCGATGCGGATGCCGACGGTCTGTTTGCGTTCGTCGGCCGGGCGGGTGTCGCGGATGATGTTGTCGCGGAACACCAGGTCGTGCGTCTCACCCCGAATCTGAATGCCGGGCGCGGCGTTCTTATCGCCGTTGTTTTCAATGATGTTGTTCTCGAGTCGATTCCGATGGCCAGCCATGCCCAGCGTTTCGTTGCGGAAATAAACGCCGGCCTCCTCGTTGCCGCGCACTTCATTACCGGTCAGCAGATTGTCCGAGTCCTTGTGCCCGATCGAGATGCCGTAGCGGCCGTTGTTCTCCAGGATGTTTTTCTCGAACAACCCATGCCGCACGCGCCAGCAAAGGTAGAGACCGTCCTGCCCATTGAGCCGGGCGATGTTCTCCCGCACAACCGGCCGTTGCGAACCGCTGCCCGGATGAAAGCCAAGACCGAGATTTCCTTCGCTGATGCAGTCATGCACCTGCACGTCGTTCGATTGCTGGAAGCTGATACCGTCGCCGTTGTAATTGCGCACGACGCAGTTCTCGATCACGGCGCCGAACCCGCGATAGAGAAAGATCCCGCCGCCCCGGCAGCCGTCGATATAGGTGTTCTCATCCTTGTCGCCTTCCACGATCAGATTCTGGAGATGCACGCCATCGACGTAATACCCGCTGACGACCGGATAGATCGTCGCCGCCATCGCCTTCTTGTCGATCAGGCAGTCGGAGTTCAACGGCGTGTCGATGGCGAACGTGTTCCCGTTTTGCCCGATGATCCGCGCGACGGTCGTATGAAAGCCCCACGAAGTGTCGTCGCGGATGGTGACGCCGTAACCGACCTTGAAGCCGTCCGGGTTCACGACGGTGATTTGTTCCTCGCCATAATCACCATCGATCGCAAGCGGCGAGACCGCGCCCTTCGCCTTGCGCAGAATGGTCTTTCCCGGAGTGCCGCGCACGGTGACGTGCGAGCGCAGATGCAGCGAATCGTGCATCAAGTAATCGCCCGGCCCGATCTCAACCGTGCCGCCGCCAAGCTTGCCGATGTAATCGACCGCCGCTTGCAGCGCCCGGTTGTCGTCGCCCACGATGTCGGCGTCCTTCACGCCCACGGTGATCGAGGGGTGCACTTTCATCTCGGAATGCATCGCGTGCGGAAGCTGGCTTTCTTCAGGTCGGGGCGAAAAGTCGCCGGCGTGGGCCGGAGTCGCGAGCGGAAGGGCAACGATGACAGCGAACGCGATGGGAAGATTTCGTTTCATGATGGAGGCGGGCTGGCGTTTCACATTTCTGGATTGAGAAGGTCTAACGCCGGTGGCTCGTGGCGGCAAGGAGCAATGTCCTGGGAAAGTTCAAAGGGTAAATGTTAAAGGACAAAGGACCAAGGAATTCCCAAGGCCCAAAATCTCAATCGTTAGCCCGTCTGGTTGCGTGTATTGCCCGCGGTTTGGGAAGTTCGTGTTTTGTTATTGGAAGTTCCTTCGTCCTTTGTCCGTGGTCCTTTGACATGACTTCTTGTCTTGTCCCTGGTTCGGGTGGAACGGACAACTTGGCCGTTCCCGGCGGCAACCTGCCGCCGGCCTCACTATGAACCAATGCCAGAGAGTCGAAATCTTGTTATGAGAAACAAGACAAAGTCGTCAGGCTAGGTAGCCTGACCCGACGGGCTGGTAGCCCGTTCCACCCGAGCCACTACGAACGACATGTTAAGACTGACGGCGCGGGAATTAGTCGTCGTCCGGAATAAGCACTTTGGGCAGGACTTTCCAGGCCCAGATCCCAAGACCGATCGCCCAAAGCAGTGCGCCATAATTGTAGTGGCTGATCATCGTTGTTGGCATGAAATCGCCGCTCACACGGGACATCATACCAAGCACGATCAGACCAAACGCCCACCATAACCAAGGGTTCGGCCCGGCCAACATCGCTCCGTTTCCGCTGTGACCGAACACGACGCGAGTCGCCACGATCAACGTCACCAACCCTAGGCCGCCGACGAAGCTCACGTGCAACAGCGCCACGCGATAGGCGGGCAGCAGCGCGACGAGCAACAATCCCAACAACATCATTATCAGCCCGCTCTTCAACGTCCACGCGACGACGCCCCTCGCTCTGCCAGAGCGATGAATCGGCACTTCGTTCAACAGGTATCCGGTCGCCGCCAGAAATCGAACGGTGTACGCGACGCGATACCAGCCATTCACCTCCAGCACGAATGAACCAATGATTGCCGCGCCGGCCACCAGCGCCCGTGATGCGCGCGCCCACCAACCAGCGGGCGCATTTTTGGATTCCTCGAAATTGTGTTTGCTGCTCAATCCCAGAAAACGCGGCAGGATGAAGCCGCCCACTCCCAAAATCGGCAGCAGCACAAATCCTTGATAGGCGAGCAACGGTCGCAGCACGAGCCAAGTCGGAGACAGCTCTACGAACGCGCTCACCAGGCCAATGACCGTGCCAGTCATTCCGCACGCAAACGCCAAAGCGACCAACACGAAGCCGGGTGGCGGCATATCGCGTCTTTGCAAAAAGCGAGCGAACAACCCGGCCGCCAGTGAAATCAAAACCACCAGGAATGCAGCGTCCGCAATCGCCGTGTGACCAAGAAAATTGGCGGTCGCAAAAACACTGAAAGCGGCCAGCAACCAGCCAAGCAGAATGGTCGGGAGCGGTCGGGCGGAAAGCATCCGCGGCATGGCCGTACCGAGAAAACCGATAATGAACCCACCAAAGAAACCCTGCCCCATCAACCGCGTGTGGCCGGCGCCGGGATAGTTTTGCAGAAGCCCGCCAAAATAGAGCGGCCAAAGCGCCACTCCAAGAATCCCCACCAAAACCGCAACAGGAAAGAATACGCGGAACGGCTCGGCTCGAAGGTCGGCTAATTCCAGCCGGCGTTTTGCAGTCAAGTTGCGTGTCTTTTGTGGGGTGAATTGAGGCAATCGCTCTGGGGCGACAGTTGGTTTTCCAGCAACGTTCAAGCGATGGATCGGCCGGTTGAAATAGCCGCCTGGGGAATGACCGGGTTGCCCATTGGTCGAATTGTTAAAAGCGGCTCGGGCAGACTGGTTGGGGAACATCGGTGGTTTCATAACCGATGTGAGTTAACCACCCGACGGCCGGTAAATCGTTGACCCAGATCAAGTTTTCAAGGTTCGGTAGCAACGGCTAAACAAAGGAACATTCACTCCGTCGGAAGATGCGCCGCCCAGCGCGTCAACCGCAGCATGATTCGCAAGTTGTCTTCGTCCTTGATCGCAACGCCGCCGATGCCGCGATCGTCGAGGGCCCAGTTGGCAATCCAACCGGAATCGGTCACGAGCACGACCCGACCATTGCCCGGTTCGGCGATGGCGAGCAGGCAGCCAGCTTCGTCACGTGTGCCTTTCTCCGGCTTCTGATCCAGATCATTCATGACCAGCGCTCGCGGTTGCGCGGGATGGCCCGGCGTGATCTCAATCTGGTTCCCCGTGTAGTAGGCCCAGTTCAAACCGCCGATTATCGGCGCATCGTCCGGCAGCACCAACTTCTTCGCATCGGTGTAATGGTCCGCCCACTTCATGCCGATCAATCCCAGGAACTTGTTCACGTCCGTCGTTTCCAAATTGTGCCCGTCCTGATTGCCCATGAGAATGAGCGCGCCCCCACCGACGATCCAATTGTAAAGCGTGATTGCGTCCTGGCCGGCGATGTGATGCGGCGGTGGATTGGTGCCATGCGGTTGATCGTTTGGATTCGCGATCAACAGGACTTTCACGTCGGCGAGAGTCTTTGTGGTGAGCACGTCAGAATTGGTGCGCACCATGAAGTCATTCCTCAGGGCACCGATGACTTCGCTGAAATCGCCGTCCGCTGGATAACGATTCTCGCCGGGGGCATTAAAATACTGGCTGTAGAGGAGAACGGGTTTTTCGGCGGCTGTGCAGTTGCCAATCACGAAGGCCAAACCCAGAAGCAGCGAAGCCAACGTCGCAAACGTTTGTTTCATCGCACGAGAGTATCGCGGCTTAAACGCCAAGCAAGCTCCGTGCGGCAGCCACTTCGTCGCCGCTCCCGCGCATCAGCGATTCGCCCACCAGAATCGCTTTGGCACCCGTCGCTTTCAATCGTTCAACGTCCGCCCGGGTGTGAATACCGCTTTCGGCAACCAGCAATGCATCGGGCTGGGCGGCGAATAATTTTTTGGCCAGCCGCTCGGTCGTACCGAGATCCACGTTGAAGGTCTTAAGATTGCGATTGTTCACGCCGATCAACGGTGGCCGAATCGCCAGCGCCCGATCCAATTCCTCTTCGTCGTGAACTTCAACCAGGGCTGCAAGTCCGGCGTTGGTCGACAATTCGTGAAACTTTTTCAAACGTTCGTCATCGAGAATGGCGACGATCAACAGAATGGCGTCTGCGCCCCATTCGATCGCTTCGAGAATCTGCCGCTCGTCAATCATGAAATCCTTGCGCAGCAGCGGCAGTTTCACGGCGGCGCGGATTTGTTTGAGATAGTCCAACGAACCTTGAAAGAACTGTTCATCCGTCAGTACGGAAATGCACGCCGCACCGGCCAGTTCGTAGCGACGCGCAATCGTTACCGGATCGAAGTCCGACCGAATCAAGCCGGCGGAGGGCGACGCCTTCTTTACTTCGGCGATCAGCGCCACATCGCCTCGCGGCGGCGATTTGAGCGCCGCAAGAAAATCGCGCGATTCGTTGCGTTCGAGCACCGCGTCGTGCAAGTCGCCGGCGGCCAACGTTCGTGCCGGCAAGGCGTCCACTTCACGTTTCTTCTGTTCGACGATCTTTTCGAGAATGGTCATTTAAGTGATCCAGAAATCTTGCCCTGGCGATTTGTAAATAGGCTGCGGGTGTAATTCGCACCATTCAACCACCGCTTTCTTAAGGAACTCAAACGCCGAGGTCGGGTCGTGTTTCGGCAGAATCACTATGTCCTCACCGATCTTCTTTTGCTCGACGTCTTCGGCTGCCAAACGAATCAATTCCGCCGATTCGTTGATCCGTTGAACTTTCGCCGGATCAAACGCCTCACTATCCGCGAGGTAAAGTTTTAACATGCGGATGAACTCGCCGTGATAGTCTCCGGGGTCCCAATTCGTATTTCCATTGCGAGAAAATTCATCCTCAAGTCTGCCGAATGCCCTTACGATCTCGCCTTGAAGCGTGTCGGCTTCGCCACAAGGCGGAACCAATTTCTTCCACAATTGTACGAACTTTTCCCCGATAGAGGGCTGAGCCGAAGATCGCTTACCTATCGATTTGAACCACGGAATCATGAGGGCAGTTATTCCTCGTCTTCGTCTTTCGCCCCCTGCACGCGTTTGATCGGTGAGCCGGCCCGCAGCCAGCCGTTCACGAAACGATCCAGGTCACCATCCATCACGCCCTGCACGTCGCTGGTTTGCACGCCGGTGCGAAGGTCCTTCACCATTTGATACGGTTGAAAAACGTAACTGCGAATCTGATTACCCCAGCTCACGCTGCCTTTCTCACCGTAAAAGCGTTCCATCTCGCCCTTGGCCTGATCGAGCTTCAACGCGTAAACCTTGGAGATCAACATCGCCATCGCGGTGGCCTCGTTTTGCGCCTGACTGCGCTGCGCCTGTGACGCCGCGACCAAACCCGTCGGCAAATGCGTCAGGCGAACGGCGGTTTCCACCTTGTTCACGTTCTGACCGCCCTTGCCGCCGGAGCGAAAGGTGTCGCGCTGAATTTCGCTTTTTGGAATGACGATGTCGCTCTCGCTCAAATCACTGATTTCCGCGATGACATCGACGCTCGCGAAACTCGTGTGCCGGCGTTTGTTCGCGTCGAAGGGCGAAATGCGCACCAACCGGTGAACACCACGTTCGGCTTTGGCGAAACCGTAGGCGTTTTGACCTTCAACGCGAAACGTGACGCTCTTGAGCCCGGCGCCGTCACCCGGCAACGCGTCGATGGCCTCCCATTTCCAGCCGCGACTGTCGAACCAGCGGTTGTACATCCGGGACAGCATCTCAGCCCAGTCCTGCGCTTCGGTGCCGCCGGCGCCGGCGTTGATGCTGAAAATCGCGTTGCGATGATCGTGCGGACCGGTGAGGTAAACCTGCAACTCGTGGGCATCAAGTTCCCTCTGCGTCGACACGATATCGCGCTGCACATCCTTGAGCACGGCGGCCTGACCGGCTTCCGGTTCGGCCTCGCCCAATTCGATCATCACCTTGAGATCATCGATGCGTTTGCCCGCTTCGTTCAATGGCTCGATCTTGCGGCGGATCGTGCCCGCCTCATCGACCACCTTTTGGGCCGTGGTTTGATTGTCCCAGAAAGTCGGATCACTCATCCGGGATTCGAGCTCGCTCAGGCGTCGCTCCAAGCCCGGGACGTCAAAGAAACCTCCGCAATTGGGTACGTTTCGCGTCGAGACTGGCCAGTTGTTCTTTGACTTCGTCGAACATAAGGGGCGGAGGTTAGGAAACGATCCCGGATGAGGGAAGCGGGAATTGCCCAAAACCGGAAAAGAGGACGCCAAACAACGCTTTCCCCCGGCGGAACCCTTGGCTATAACCGGCGGCCCGGTTGCGAAACCGGAACTGAACTTTACGCGAATTTCGCCAATTGGCGCCAATTGAAGACAAATTGAAAATGAGCGAGCTGCTTTATAAAGATGAAGTATTTCAGCTCGTTGGTCATTGCATGGAAGTTCACCGGGAACTGGGCAAGGGGCAGGACGAAATCATCTACAAGGATGCGCTGGTCGTCGAACTTGAGCGGGCAGCCATTCCGTTCACGCGCGAGAAACTATTCGAAGTAACTTACAAAGGCGTGGTCCTGCCGCATTCATTCCGGGCCGACTTTGTCATCTGGGACAAGATCCTGTTTGAAGCCAAGGCGTGTGAACGTCTGACCGATGCACATCTAAAACAGGTCCTAAACTACCTCGCCGTTTCAAAACTGCAGCTCGGACTCCTCGTGAATTTTGGAGCAAGTTCGCTCGAATGGAAACGCGTTGTCTTGAGCAAACCCGATCGCCAACCGCCAAAAGACTTCAGGTTATGACGAAAGACACTTTGACGCGAATTGCGCCAATTTTCACGAATTCAAAAACAAAATTGGATCTCCAAATAATTCGCGCCAATTAGCGAAATTCGCGTAAAACTGTTCTCCTTTTCCATGTCCGACATTTCAAAAACCTACGAGCCACAGACCGTCGAGCCCAAGTGGTATGAATTCTGGGACAGGAACGGCTGCTTCACGGCGGATCCCGCCCGCGTCAGCGCAAAGCGTCCCGCGTATTCCATCGTCATTCCGCCGCCGAACGTCACCGGCGTGCTCACGCTCGGCCACGTCCTCAACAACACCATTCAGGACATCCTCGCGCGGAAGGCCCGGATGGACGGCAAGGAAGTCCTGTGGCTGCCGGGTACTGATCACGCCGGCATCGCCACACAAAACGTCGTCGAAAAAACGCTGAAGAAAGAGGGCACGATCAAGCACCGCAACGATCTCGGCCGCGAGGCGCTCGTCGCGAAGATCTGGGAGTGGAAGGAAAAATACGGCGGCATCATTCTCAAGCAGCTCCGGGCGCTCGGCGCTTCCTGCGACTGGACCCGCGCGCGGTTCACGATGGACCCGGAATACTCCAAGTGCGTCCAGAAGGTCTTCGTGGATCTTTACAAAAAGGGCCTGATCTATCGCGGCAAACGCATGGTCAATTGGTGCCCCGCGTCGCTCACCGCGTTGTCCGACGAGGAAGTGACGATGAAGGAACAAAAAGGTTTTCTTTATTATTTCCGCGTGCAAGTAGTGGAAAAAGACGGAACGCCCGTCCCGGGGAGCGCACGCGTCTCGCGTGCAGATTCCGGTGTCGCGCCGGAATCACCGTCCTCAAATTCGAATTTAGAACACAAAGTATCGGGCGCGACGCCCGACACAGCACGCGAGACGCGTGCGCTCCCCGAGACTGAGGCCAAGCCACCCTTCGGTCCCGAAACCGATGAGCAAGGCGATTTGTGGCTGACGATCGCCACCACGCGACCGGAAACCATCCCGGGCGATACGGCCGTGGCGGTGAATCCAAAGGACCCGCGTTATTCGGATCTAATTGGCAAATGCGTTCGCCGCCCGTTGCCGGTTGAGAATCAGGCGCTCCTGCCGATCATCGGTGACGAGCACATCGACATTTCATTCGGCACCGGCGTGTTGAAAGTCACACCCGCGCACGACAAGGCCGACTTTGAAATCGGCCAGCGTCACAATCTGGAAGTGATCGAAGTGATCAATGCCGACGGCACAATGAACGATCTCGCCGGCAAGGATTTGACCGGACTGGATCGTTTCAAAGCGCGTAAGGCGGCGGCCGAGAAACTGACCGAGATCGGCTCGATGCTGAAAGAAGAGCCTTACACGAATAACGTTGGGTTCAGCGAACGCGCCGATGTACCGATCGAGCCGCGGCTCAGCGAGCAATGGTTTTTGAAATATCCGAGTGTCGAAAGCTCCCGCGATTGCGTGGAACAGGCATCGGACCATGACAGCTTGCTGGCTTCTGATGCGCGGGTTTCCGCGGAATCACTTGCGAGCTCCGGTGACGCGCCTTTGCCGGGAGGTCCCGTTGCCCGCCGCGACGCCAGCATCACCAGCAATGGCACGATCGAGGAGAAGATGCATTTTCATCCCGAGCGCTGGGCCAAGGTGTATGACCACTGGATGGGCGGCATTCAGGACTGGTGCATCAGCCGCCAGCTCTGGTGGGGGCACCGGATACCCGTGTGGACGAAGAAGCTAACCGAAACGGAGCTAAAACAACTTCAACGAAACTGCATTTCTCTTCGAGTCGACGACAGCGATGAGCAGTGTGGCTTCACTGTTTCATTCAGTGGATGCTCTGGTCACGAGTCGTTCGTTGGTGATGTCATCGAAGACGATCCGGGCGGCGCTTATTTGGTTTGCGCTTCCGCTGAGTCACCCCAAGAGATCGCGATTCTGGAGTCGACAGGTTGGAATCAAGACCCCGATGTGCTCGACACGTGGTTCAGTTCCTGGCTCTGGCCGTTCGCCACAATGGGCTGGACCAGCGACAAAAAAGCTGATGCCGGCAACGCCACGTTGAAGGCTTTTTATCCGACCACCGATCTCGTCACCGGGCCGGACATCATCTTCTTCTGGGTCGCGCGCATGATCATGGCGGGCTACGAATACATGGGCGATCTGCCGTTCCGGAACGTCTATTTCACCGGCATCATCCGCGACAAACAGGGCCGTAAGATGTCGAAGTCGCTCGGCAATTCACCCGACCCGCTCGATCTCATCAACAAATATGGCGCCGACGCCCTGCGCTTCGGCGTGATGCGTTCCGCGCCGCTCGGGCAGGACGTGCTCTTCGACGAGAAGAACATCGAGCTCGGTCGCAACTTCTGCACGAAACTCTGGAACGCCTGCCGTTTCCGGCAAATGGTCGGACAGAGTGCCGCCGGCAGCCTGCCGGCGGAATCGGGATCGAATCGGAGCAATCAGGACTGCCAGCAGGCTGCTGGCAGCACAATGGAGTTCGAGGGCGAACTGGATCCGGTCGTCTTGAACACCGACGACAAATGGATTCTCCTCCGGTTGAACGTCGCGATTCAGGAGGTCACACAAGCGTTCGCGGAATATCGTTTCACCGACGCCACCGCCACTCTCTACCGCTTCTTCTGGAACGAGTATTGTGACTGGTATCTGGAGACAACCAAGGCGGTGTTGATGGGGAGCACACGCGTCTCGCGTGTCGATTCCGGCGACTCGCCGGAATCTTTGTCCTCTGACGAATCCGAGGGAAGTCCGGTTGGCGAGACGCCAACCGGTGCAGCCGGGACGGCCGCGCTCCCCACCGACTACGAAATTCGTTGCCGGCGTTCCACGCTCGCGGTGATGGATTTCGTCATCGGCAACACCTTGCGGCTGTTTCATCCGTTTCTGCCGTTCATCACGGAGGAACTCTGGCAGGGCATGGGATTCAATGGCGATTTGCCCAAAGGTCAGGGCGGCGACACGATCATGTTCGCGCACTGGCCCAAACCGTTTGACGGCGACTTCCGCGACCACTACGGCCTCGACGATTGCTACCTTCAGTTCGCCGAAAACAAATACGAGACCGTGCGTTGCGGTCGCAATTTACGCAGCCAGTTCAACATCCAGTCGAACCGCAAGGTGAACTTCATACTCAAGGCCGCCGAGGAATTGATTCCACACGACGTGGCGGTGCTGAAGTTGTTGCTCAACGCGGAAACGTTGACGGTCGATCGCGATTACGTCACCGCGAAAGGCGTGCCCATGATCCCGACGCCGCTCGGCGAACTTTACCTCCCGTTGGCGGGATTGATCGACGTCGAAGCCGAAAAAGCGCGCCTCGCAAAGGAACTGGAAAAGACGCTCGCCGAAATCGAGAAGGTGAAGGTCAAACTGGCGAACCCGAACTTCACGCAAAAGGTTCCGCCGGAAGTCCTGCGCGAACACGAAGAACGCCTCGTCAACTGGCAGCAGCGCGAACAACAAATACGCAACGCACTGGATGTGCTCGGCTGATAAGTCAGTTTGACACGAGTGACTTTGCTTCAATGAAACCTGGAGTGACGGGGCTTCGTCGCCTGCCGCCGACACAGCAGCGCCCTACCGTTCCATGGCCGCCCACTTCATTTTATCGTTCGCTCAGGACTGATCTTCGGTTTGCTCTTCGTCGGTCACTCGATGCAGGTCGATGAACGGCGGGATGGGGCAATCGACGGCATCGGCAATGGCGCGGAGCATTTCCGCCTCGCGCGGCGCCAGTTCGCCATCGCTCGCCACGGCGTGGGCGGCCGCCTGCAGGAAACGCTTTTTGATGATCGGGACTGTGTGCGCCAGCTTGTTCAACGCTTCATCCACCTGTCGCAGACCGGATTCGCGTTCGGGCGGCGCCGGACAATTTGCCGGATTCGCCCCCAGCGAAACAATGGCTTCGGCATAGGCCCGACCGGCGGCTTCCGGATCCTTGTGTCCGAGGCGAGTCAGCAACGCCAGAACACGGGCAACATCCTCCATGAGCGGCGCCATCGAGTAGTATTGGATCACGTCCCGCCGACGGCCTTCAAACGCTGGCGCCAAGTGGCGGTCCAGACATTTCTCCAACGCATATTCGAAAAGGTCGACTTGCCGATCGGCCTCGATCAACTGACGGGCCACCGCGCGAAATTGGCGGTAATCTTCCGGCGACAATTCACGCAACGCGGGAATGGTCAACTCAAGCAACGGCAACCGCGCGGTCGGCGCCAAGTCCGATGTGACCGCGCGCAGGTTTTCAGTCGTTGCACGCGCGTCTGCGGATAACCCAGAGGCAATCGCGGACAATTGCTTTTCCCGAATCGTTTCGTCGTTATCAAGCAACAAGCCAAAGATGACCATCGGCGCCCGGGCGGGATCACGAATCGCCGAGAGCAGTTCATCCGGCAACGAATCACGCCATGCCGTCGAGGCCTCGAGATGCGTCGCCTTTGGCACACCCGTGGTGTGGAGCACTTCGCGCGCGCTGACGGACGCACGGGAAACGCGACGCGGCATCGGCGGCGGCATCGCGCCCGTATCCACCATTTGCGAGACCAGCGGACTCGCAGTGCCACTCGTGATTCCAGCGATTTGGGGAAATTCTCCGTCGAAGTTCGGATCAATCGCCTTGATGCGATCAATCAACGGCGGGTGGGTCGCCATCAATCCAAGGAAGGACGACCCGAGCCCATTGCCGAAAAACATGTGACTCGCCTCCGAGGCATGCGGCGAATGCAATCGCGATCCTTCGCGCAGCCCGCCGATCTTTTTCAAGGCACCCGCAATGCCATCGGGATTGCGCGTGAACTGCACCGCCGAGGCGTCGGCGAGAAACTCGCGCTGACGCGAAACGGCCGCCTGAATGAGCCGTCCAAAGAAAACGCCAATCGAACCAATCACGATCAACGCCAGGCCGATGAAGGGAAGCGGATTGCCGCCGCGATTGTCGTTGCGCGCGCCAAGGTAGTATGCGCGTCGCGAGGTCGAATAGAGCAGCACGCGCCCGATCACGGCGAGGCACAGGATGCCGAAGATCACGCCCATCAAACGAAGGTTCATGCGCATGTCGCCGTTCAGAATGTGGCTGAACTCGTGGGCGATCACTCCCTGCAATTCGTCGCGGCTCAAGATTTTCACACAACCACGCGTCACGCCGATCACGGCATCGTTGGGGGCGAAGCCGGCCGCGAATGCGTTGATGCCGCCTTCGTCGGGCAGAAGATACACCGGCGGCACCGCAGTGCCCGACGCGAGTGCCATTTCTTCAACGACGTTGAGCAGCCGCCGTTCGTCCGCATCATCAGTGTTGGGTGAGATTTTGGTTCCACCCAGCATTTCGGCGACGGCGGCACCGCCGCGACGCAGTTCGGCCATTTTGAAAAGCGAACCAAAGAGCACAATCAGACAGGTGCCACCGGCGACGCCGAGGAACATCTGGAGGTTCCAAAGGGCCGCCGGGCCGTTGCGCTGAAACTGGTCGCGGAGAAATATGCCGGCGAACACCAGATAGATGCCCGCGATGATGCAAACGACTGCGGCAACGAAATACAGCACCAACCATTTGGTGCTGCGCCGCGCGCGATCCTGTCGTTCAAAGAAGTCCATTTGAGGAAGGGCAACACTCCTGTCGCCCGGAGTTTTTCAGACTGCCCCACGCGACAGAAATGTCGTCGCTCCAACTTATGCGCACGACAGCTTCAATCCCGCTCTCCGCCGAGATGGCTGCCAAGAGAAGAAATGAAACCGCCTTGCGTCCCGCGGAAACATAGACAGATCGTGACGGATCGATGCTTTCCCTATTCATCAGGCTTCGATAGGGACCTGGTTTGCCCCCAAAGCGCGGCAAACTCATACCAGAAGAGAAGTGCCGCCAGTAGAAAAGCGAACGTCGGAAAAAGCATATCATCTCCGATCCCCTTTTCAGAAGGAGTAATCGACAATTTGACGTAGTCGATCGCAAAGATACCAAGGAAGCATGTCGTCGTTACAGCCAAACTACCTACCACGATCAGATCGAGTGTATGGTGGCGGCTAGAAAACTTGGCAACCATCAGAATAACTCCACCGGCAGCCAGCGCAATGCCGACCACGTAGAGCAAACGATGAGGATGCGAGGCAAAATACCGTGAGCCATCAGCCGCCAAAAAACTCCGAATCGCGTCAACAAGTTCAAGACCGATGAACAACAGGAACACGATCACTACCATCGCTTTGACGAAAGCAATAGCTCTTGGAGGTTTGCAACTCGTAGCCATCTGGTTTCTGTGCAATTGGAGGCTCTTGAAACGAATTCTTGTCGCGAGGCTCCTACCATTCGCTAAACACAACTTAGGTAAACGAAACTTTCGGCGCTTCCTTCTCGGCTTCGTTCGTGATCTGGAACAATTCGGCCGGGCCGAAATTGAACATGCCCGCGATGATGTTGCTCGGGAAGATTTCGCGTTTCGTGTTGTAGGCCATCACCGAGTCATTGAATGCCTGCCGCGCGAACGACACCTTGTTTTCGGTCGAAGTGAGTTCTTCCATCAACTGCGCCATGTTCTGGTTGGCCTTGAGATCGGGATACGCCTCGGACAGCGCAAACAATTTGCCAAGTGTGCCTGTGAGTGCGGCCTCGGCGCCCATGAGTTGTTGCATGGCTTGCGGATTGCCCGGATTGGCCGCCGCTTGTGCGCCAGCGTTTGCCGCCGCGTTGCGCGCCTTGATAACGTTTTCGAGCGTTTCGCGCTCGTGCTTCATGTAGCCCTTGGCCGTTTCGACCAGGTTGGGGATCAGATCGTAGCGCCGCTTGAGTTGCACATCGATCTGGGCGAACGCGTTCTTGAACCGGTTGCGCAACGCCACCAGCCCGTTGTACGAACCCATCGCCCAGAGGCCGACCACAATCAGCGGCACGAAAATCACGAGGAGAATGATGATCAACGTTGTTGTCATAACTTTGCTTTCGTTAAGTTATCGCCAGCCTAACGTTCGAAGACCCGTTCACAAATTATTTTCTGGGCGGGCGATTGTATTCCGCGGGTTCCAAACGATTTCCCAAAGGTGCCCGTCGGGCGAGGAAAAGATGCCCGCCCAGCCGCCCCAGGAGAGCAAAGCCGGATCGCGGCGCACGGTCGCTCCCGCTTTAATCGCCCGGTGCATGAGCCGATCCACTTCCGCCTTGCTGCCGACATTCCACGAACACATTGCGGACAGCGAACCAGCGTCGACGGACTTCTGGTTTGTGAATTCGGCAAATGCCGTTTGGTCCATCAATGCGAGCGTGAAGGCCGACGTCTGGAAGAAGACGGCCATTGGCAATTCGCGTTCCAGCGTCCACTCAAACACTTCCGTGTAAAAACGGGTCGCCGCCGGCAAATCAGCAACCGGCAGCGTCAGGTACGTCAAGGAACCAGCCATCGATCATGAACGCCCCGCAGGTCGATTTAATCGTCGCAATCGGTTCATCCCCGGAACGCCGCAAGCAGCCCGAACAAAAGCAGAAACACCACGAGGCCGAGAAAAATCCAGACCACGATCGACGTGCGATATTTGATGTGGGGTGTTTGCGCGATCACCTCCTGATATTCCTCGGAGAAAACCATTTTCCCTTTTTGGGAAAAGAGCAGGTAGAGAATGTAGCCGTTGATGAGTGTGCCCAGCGGAAAGCCGAGGAGACCGATCCCGGAAAAGATCCCGGCAACAATGCGCGCCCACGGTTTGAGTCGCCGCAGACCGATGGCAACGGCCAGCTGGAGGCCACCCAATACGACGAAAACAACCCCGAAACCAACCAGAAACGCCGGTTCGCCCTGGCCACTCGGTGCGCGCGAAACAGACCCCAGCAAGGAGAACGCAAAGACGACGCCCATCACCAACATGGCAACGGCACCAAGCCCGTACAAAATCCCAATCGATTTAACCGAGGCTTCGTGTTTGATGTGTTCGTTGCGAATGTCCTCGGCGTCATTCGAAGCAACGCCTTCCCGCATGCGCTGCACCGCCAACGGTTTGCAGGTGGCGCAGACAAAGCCGTCGCCCAGCCGGACAACTTCGTCCATCGGAAAAGTGCCACCACAGCCGGTGCACACCACCCCGGACATTGCCAGGGGCGCCGGTGGCGGCGGAGCTTGCGGCGCGGTTTCATTCGCACCGCCGTCAAATACCTCGGCGCACGGCTGCCAATTGGCCATTCCCTCCCGCCAGATCAATGTTTCACCGGCAATTGCGCCCGTTCCACGAAGATTCTGAAATTCCTCATCTGAAACCGGCCCCATTTGTTTGCCGTCGCTCGCGTAGAACCAGCTCATAACCTCAATCCCCTGTTTGCTCTGTTTCGCGTCGAATCTGTCTGGGGCGGCTTATTGCGCCGGCTTGCTGAACAACGCATCGTCCAGCTCGATTCCTTGTTTGATCTCCTTGATCGTCATCTTGACGCCTCCAGGTCCGGCCTCAATGTCGATCTTGTACGGCAACTTGATGCCGTCGACTTCGCGATAGTCACTCAATTTCGAAACAACGGTGACTTTGCCCTGCTCGGTGTCGGCAATGGTTTTGAGCTGCGTCAACAAATGCGTGTCTTCGCTGAGATACATTGTGTCGACCGAGCCATCCTTGGACTTGCCTTCAATGACGTCATTGCTTTTGCCATCAACCGTTTCCTTGCCTTTGTAAGTCCATTCGCTGTAGCGCGAAAGCAGCTCCACATCGCGATAAAAATCCGCCTGTTGTTGCGCCTGCTTGAGCTGGCCACCGCTCTTTTCCATCAAGCCGGTCCACGGATTTTTTGACCACGCGACCTTGCCGTCGTAGCCCTCAACCACCTTGCCCATGCCGGGAAGATCGATTTCCGTACGCTGTTTGTCCGGCGCCTTGGACATGATGACCATGTCCGCGTTGATTCCCTGCGCCGGCATTTCGATCACCGCCTTCATCTGCCGGCTCTTGATCTTTTTGTATGCGTCCACGCCACCGATCGCCTTCAGATGTTCCTTGATCAACGATTCCGGTGATGGATCTGCGAAAAGTGGTGAATTACCCGCGAGGAAAGCCGCGGCCAGGAGAATGGGAAAAAGTTTCTTCATTGGGATAAGTTCTGGCGAAACTATCGGTGCGTGACGAAATTGCAATCGCGGAATCGGATATAAGGTGAACCATCCACAAAACGACATTTCGCCACCAAGCCATCCACCGCAAAGAAACCCACCCCGGACTTGCCGTGTGGGTTCAAACTGTGCCGGCTAACCCAATCGCCGGCCCTTCAACACGACATGCAAATTGCCAATGGAGACTCGGTTTCCTAAGTTGGCGCACCTGCACATGACGAAGATCCTTCATCGACCGCCGAAGTGGCGCCGGTCCGGCATTTTGCTCGCGGGGCTGGTCGCCCTCAATGCGGCGATGGCCGCCGAGAAACTCGAGGTCAACCAGGAGCTTGGCCTCAAGCATCCGGCGGGCTTTGTCATCACCCGTTTCGCAACGCGGGAGATGGCCCCGGACGCGACGGCGCTGACGTTCGATTCGCAGGGTCGGGTCGTCGTCTCTGGGCGCGGCTGGATCAAACGCCTGGAAGACAAGGACGACGATGGCGTCGCCGACGAGGCGGTGGACTTCGCCGAACCAGCAACCGGCGCGCGCGGAATGGTGTTCGTCGGCAACGATCTTTACTGCCTCTCCGACGGTTGGCTGGGCCGGTATCTCGATTCGGATGGCGACGGCCTGGCCGACGGAACTCCGCAGCGTTTCTTCAGGTTCGCCTTTGGCCCGGAGGGCGTTTTCACGATGCGGCGCGGACCAGACGGCGCGTGGTATGTCATGGCCGGCCAGCAAGCCGGGCTCGGTCCTTCCCACTGGAACTTCCCCGGCTCGCCCATTCGCAATCCGGTGGGCGGCGCGCTTCTGCACATTTCGCCGGACCTGAGCCGAAGTGAAGTGGTCGCCGATGGTTTTTTGCACGCGGACGATTTCGACTTCCATCAGAACGGCCCGATTTTCACTTACGATCAGGGCTACGCGCGGGACAATTTTTTACCGTGGATGACTTTCCCACGATTGTTCCAAGTCGCACATGGCGCCAACCACGGCTGGCACGCCGAACCGGGCGAAGAACCACGGGCGCTGCCCGATTATGATCCCGCGCAAGTTCCCGTGCTGTGGTCCGCCAACGCCGGTGAACCGTCGGGCATGACGTTCTACCGCCATCACCAATTCCCCACGGACTATCGGGGCGGGCTCTTCACCGCCGACTGGGAAAATGGCCGCGTTTGGTTCTTCAAGTTGCAACCGTTTCAATCGGGCTTTACCGCCGCGCCAAGTCCGTTCATCGAACCGGTCGGACACAATGGGTTCACACCAACCGCGATGGCCGTCGCCAAGGATGGTTCCCTCTACATCGCCACCGGCGGCCGCGGAACCGGCAGTGGGATTTATCGGGTGAAATATACCAAGGTTGATCCAAAGACGGGAAAGCTGCCGGACCAGCCGCCACCTTACCTGAGCAATCTCGACGCGGTCTTGCGCGCACCCCAGCGGCTCGAATCGTGGTCGCGTGCCGAATGGATGCCTTTGGCGATGCGCGAGGGCCGGCGCAGTTTTCAACAAGTCGCGATGAGCATCGGTGATCCCGAGGACTACAAGCTCGTGGCGATCGACGTAATGACCGAACTCTTTGGCGGCTTGACGCGTTGGGAAGCCAACATCACCGCGAAGGCACCGTTCCCTTCCGTCCGCGCCCGAACGGCCTGTTCGATCGCCCGCTACCAATTCGAAGGTTCGTTACCGGTCCTGCAGGAATTGCTGCGGGATGAATCGCCGCTCGTCCTGCGGGCGGCGTTGGAGGTCTACGTCGATCAATCGGCTCAACTGCCGCCCCTCGAGTTATACCGCGTGGCGTCGCAATTTCTCGATCACGTTGATCCGCGTGTACACGAAGAAGCGATGGCCCTGGCGGCAAAAATGCCCGAGGCCCAGTGGCAGCAATTGGTGAAACTATCAGCCAAGAAATCGCCGCTCTATAACCTGATGTTGGCGCGCGCCCGGCTCAAACGCCACCCCGTCACGAGCGAGCCGAATGCGGACTCCCTGAGCAGTGCGATCAGCGTCCTGCGCCAACCGGAAAAAGGCACGCCGGAACTTGGGCTCCAAGCGCTCAAAGTGGTGCGCGACAGTTTTGGCGGCTTCCGTTACGACGCACCCACCGCCGAGGCCTTCGCCAACTACGAGTTGAAAATCAGCCCGACCAATCGACCTGACATGACCGCCGCCGTTTTGCAGGCAACGCGGCCACTGTTCCCGGCGGGCAACCCGATTGTGGATGCTGAACTGGCGCGGACGCTCGCGCTATTTGAGGACAACGATCCCGCCACCCCGCTCCGCATGCTCGGCGCGTTCGGCGCGCAAACTCCGGTCGCGTCCGACATTCATTACCTGGATTGCATCGCTCGCTTGAATCCCTCCGGACCCGTGCCCGCCCTCACGAATCTCGCTGAAGTTTTTCTCTGGCTGGACAACAAGATTGGGCCGTCGGGGAAACTGCCAGGTTTGAACTGGCGCCCGCGAGCGATCGAAATTGCGACGCAGTTGATCAAACGTCATCCGGATATCGGCACGGCGTTGGTGAGCAACGCGAAGTTTCCCGATCCTGCACATGCCTGGCTGGCCGGCGCACTCGATCCCAAGTTGCGCGACAAAGCGCGTGAACGCTTCCTCGAATTCAGCTCACAGACGAATCGCTTCGTCTGGAACACTGACGTTATCAAGTTGCTCGCGGAATCTCCCTCGGAGGAGTTGTTCCGTCGCTTGCGGGCGCAATGGGACCATCCCGAACTACACGACGCCATCGTCCAGGCGCTGGCCAAAGATCCCCAAGCCCGGGACCGCGAATGGTTTGTCGCGGCGCTCGTTTCCGCCGATTCCGAAACCACCGCCGGTGCGTTACACGCACTCACAAAACTGGATGATCCCAAACCGGACGAAATCATCGCTTCGGTTATCCAGGTCCTGCATCGCGCCGTCGCCCGCCCCGATCAGGTCGAAACCCGCAAAGCAGCGATCGATTGGCTCAACAAACGCGGCGGTTGGACCGGAACCATTTCCGAATCCGCGCATGACCGGCGCAGCCTGGACCTGATCTACCAGCCGGTCTTTGACTGGTTCGCGCGGGCACATACGCCGGAAGCAGCGAAGATTGCCGGAATGACGGACGACGAATTCAAATATTGGGAGACACAGATCACGGAAGCTCCCTGGACGCTCGGCAAGGCGACTCGGGGCGAAGTAATTTTCAAGGAGCACCGCTGCGCGGAATGTCACGTGGGCGGTTCGGGATACGGGCCGAGTCTCGCCAGTCTGTCGCGGACGTATCCTCCCGCCGGCTTGATGCGCAAAGTGGTTTATCCGCATCTCGACGTGGCACCCGGCGAAGGGGTCGTCGAACTCGTGCTGCGCAGCGGCGAACGGCTTTCCGGCATCGTTGTTTTTGAGTCACTGGACAACGTCATCCTCCGGCAGGAGGACGGCGTGACCGTGCGGATCAGTCAGTCGGAAATTGCGCGGCGGCGGATCACGAACGATTCGATCATGCCGGTCGGCCTGCTCAAGGACGTGAACGCGCGCAGCCTCGCGGATTTGCACGCCTATCTGGAGACACTGGACTGAAGGGTGTCGACCGGATTTCCGATCACGCACCCAGGAAGGCGTCATGGACGACTCGCATGGCGTCCTCGCCGCGGCTCAATTCGATCACCACGGAAATTTTGATCTCGCTGGTACTGATCATGTCGATGTTGATCTCGTTGGATGCGAGCGTATCAAACATCTTCGCCGCCACGCCGGAATGACTACGCATGCCGACCCCGACCATCGAGAGTTTGCCAATGCCTTCGTCGGCGAGAATTTCCGCGAAACCAATTTCCGCCTTGAGCGATTCGAGCTTCTTCAGCGCCTTGGGCAGATCCGGCTTGTCGAGCGTGAAGGAAATGTCCGTCGTCTTTACCCCAGCGCCATGGCTGGACGTTTGCACGATCATGTCGACATTCACATTGATCGCCGCGAGCGACTTGAAAATCTTGCTGGCCGCACCCGGATGATCAGGCACCGCCGCAAGCGTCACTTTAGCCTGATTCTTGTCGAGCGTAACGCCGCGGATGACGACGTTTTCCATGCTTTCGGTTTCTTCTTTCACAATCGTACCTGGGTTGTCATTGAGACTGGAACGAACTTCAAACACGACACCAAATTTCTTGGCAAATTCCACCGATCGGGACTGCATGACCTTCGCGCCAAGGCTGGCCAGCTCGAGCATCTCGTCATACGCGACTTCGTTCAATTTGCGCGCGGATTTCACGACCCGCGGATCAGCCGTGTAGACGCCGTCGACGTCCGTGTAAATCTGGCAAAGATCCGCGCCCAACGCGGCCGCGAGAGCAATCGCCGTCAAATCAGAACCACCACGGCCGAGCGTGGTAATGTGACCTTCGTCGGTCTGCCCTTGGAAACCCGCGACGATTACAACATTGCCTTCCTGCAGGAACTCATGAATCCGATCGGGACTGATGTTGCGAATCTTGGCTTTCGAATGCACACCGTCCGTTACGATGCCCGCCTGGGCACCCGTGAGCGAGACGGCCGGCACTTCCAGGGAATGCAACGCCATTGCCGTGAGCGCGATGGTGGTTTGTTCGCCGGTCGACAGGAGCATGTCCAGCTCGCGCTCGCTGGGTTGCGGGCTGATTTCCTTCGCCAGTTTGATCAACCCGTCCGTGACGCCGCTCATCGCGGACACCACCACCACCACCTGGTCACCTTCAGCCCGACACCGCGCTACGCGGCGGGCAACGTTTTTAATGCGGTCCGGGTTGCCCACCGAAGTGCCGCCATATTTCTGAACGATCAAGGCCATAGCCGTACAAGAAAGCGGGAATACAGAGGACAAGCCGCCCACGCGTCAAGCGGCAACACGATGAAATCCGGATAGTTCGGAATGAAAAATGGACGCCAGCCCTTCGCAAGGAACTCAGTTGACCGCCGTGGGATCGACAACAATGTCCTCGGCGTCGTGGTCAAACTCGGCCGTCTTGAGCCAGGTCGTCCACCCCAACCGGCCTGATTTTCCGAGTTGAATTGTGGGAACTTCCTCGCGCTTCAAAATCATCTGCACATCCCACGTGAATTGGTCACCGGCGTAGAATTTCACAAAGTCGCGCAGGCGACCGAACGATCCATCACCGGGCAGCAACCGTTCCAGATCCGCCAGTCGCATCGGACCCAGGCGCAAACGAAAATGCAACTGGCTCACCCAAACGCGTGAACCAACAATCGCGGTCTGCCCGAGCGCGCAACAATCCGGCGATTTGCCGAGGCGACACTGATATTCGTCTGGCAAATTCATCCAGCGTCCGACGAACGGCAGCAGCTCTGTTTGCACTCCGAAGAAGTCGGCAACAATGGCCGCCAGACCTTCGGCATTCCGCGATTGCTGCACAAACCGGCCGGCATAGAAAAGCTTCGCCACATCCGGCACCCGATCCCGTTCCCAAAACGATTCACCGCCCAGCCCGATCAGCGACCCGACATATTCCTCCCAGTGGGTGTCCTCGGGCCGATCCATGTCCACCGCCTTGTTGGCATCCGCCCAGGCCCGGAAAAACATCGACGCCAGCCGATGATGAAACACGTTGCAAAACGCGGTGAAGGTCTTGTCGCCGTGGTGAATGATCCGGTCGTATGCGTATTCGGTCAGGCAAAGCGGCAACGCGCCATTCGGGCCGAACACACCAAAGTGGCGTGAGAACAACGACGGCGACCGGTCCGGATCATCGGGATGACGTTGCAGCGCCTCCAACGTGGAAGGCGCAAAATCCAAAGCCGGACTTTGCGCAAAACGAACAGGATCCTGGGCCAGCGAAAGGGAATGGCCGATGCGCGGCCGGTCCTTGAAGACTGCCTGCAGGCAGCGGACGGCTTCAAAGAAATCGAACCGCGTCGGATCGGCCGCCAGTTCCTCGATCAAAGGATGGGACGCGTTCCCAGCTGGGCTGGCCATCGCATGATCTCCTTTCGCTGTTGCGTGGTGATGACGGTTTCAACGAATGAATTCAGCGCGACATACCGCGCGAAAAATCGTTCCAGCACCGCGCCCAAAACAAAGACTCCCTGGCCTTCGAACGAATTCTCATCCATCTGCACAGTCACTTCGAGTCCGCGTCCAAAGGTGATCGGGCCGGCGGACGGTATGCGACGGACGATGGACTTGTGAGTCACATGACGGACACCGTCGATTTGTTTCAACGTCTGGCGATCCGAAGGGTCCGCATACAGTCGGAGAATCTCGCGCAGTGCGTCGGCTCCCGCCTCCGCCCCTTTGTCCAGCAGGGAGAAGTAATTGAGGGAAAGGTGACTGACGAGCCGCCAGGCAAAACGACCGGACGCCACTTGCGGTTTGTCGACCTGTTGACCGGCGAGCACCAGGCTGGGGCATGGCAACGTCGGGCCACTGATGATGCGGATCGTGGTCACAGGTGCGCTCACGTCCATGTTGAAGTCCGATCGACCAACGCCTTTGACCATTTGGATGGGCAGATGACGGTTGGTGCACCAGGCCTTAATGCCCAGCTGCTTCAGGTCCGGGCTGTGCGGCGCCATGTCGGCATCCACCAACGAAAGGTAAACATCTGTTCCCGCGTAAGATGACCGTCGACCCGATTGGCGCTCGCGATCACTGAATAATCTGGGCACGCGCTGGAGCGTGTAAAAGCACGACGTTTCCAGATCGGTATCGCGCGCCTGATAAAAAGGTAGAAACGGCCGTTCCATGTCCGGCGTTTCACCAAAGCCGGTGACCGCTTCCAGTCGGTAGACCTCGAAGTCCAGCGGCCGGTTCCGATCCGGCACAATATGGTGTTCGGAAAAACGATGGCTCAACAAAATGCGATCGAGTGTCTTGGGAAACAGATTAACGACCGGCGTGCAGAACAAATCAAAACAGCCCGTATCCACCCGACCCTCAAGCCGGTGATCGGCTTCGTCGAGACCGATGATGATATCCACTTCATCGTCGGTCACCGATTCCCAAGCCGATTGGAAATCCCGCAGTTCAAAAAACAAGAATCGCTGTGGAAACGCAAAATACTCCCGCAACAAACGATAACCCTCGAAACCACGTGGACTGCCCGGCAAGAGCGCCTGGTCTTCATCAAAACCCGAACGCCGAATCGTCGTTGCCGGCAGGACGGTTCCTGACTTCTTGCGTTCGCCGGCGGCGCGAATGATCACGCACGACTTGTTGGCGAGAATCTGCTCGTAGATCTGGCCAGGTATTTCGTCGGCGCCCCGGAGGTGAAACGTCAAAGGGTCGGCAATGATTTCCCGGAAAGGATTGGGAATGGTCTTTTTGAGCCGGATGCGAAATGCCGCCCGCAACCCCAGTTCGGGCGGCAGGTTGAGTTCCGCCAGATCGCGCGTGTAATATCGCGCTTCGGTGACTTCCAACGGCAGCAAGCGGACTTCATGCGCGGTGGAAAACGTGCAGGCGGTGCGGTCTCCTTTTCCCAATTGGCTGCGCAGCAGAGTTCCTCGCGGAATTGCCACGCCACCCGCGAGGGCCGCCTCGGATTCCTGCGGCTCAAATTTCACGATCGCCATTGAAGGCACCGGGCACAGGTAGTCGGGATAAACCGTCTCGATCAACCCCTGGATGAAGCGGGGAAACTCGGCGTCCAGCTTCAGATGAACGCGTGCGGCGAGAAACGCAAACGCCTCGAGCAATCGTTCGACGTAGGGATCCGGACAGGCGTCCTTGGCATCCTGATCCAAGGCGAGGCGACCCGCGATCTTGGGATAGTCGCGCGCGAATTCGGCGGCCGTTTCGCGCACATGCCGCAGCTCGGTGTTGTAAAGTTCGAGCAACCGTCTATCCATTGCCCGAATCTCCCAGCATGCAGATTCCGGTTTCCAGATCGACCGTGGTTTTCACATGAAGTTGTTCCGGCAGTGGATTGGCCCAAAGATCCCCTTCGATCTCAAAGCTCACAACGTTGCGTTCCTGACTCGCGTGAACGGAGAGCGACCGGGCGGAAACCCGCGGCTCGAACACCGTCAATGCGGCTGCCAAGTCTCCCTGCAACTGCTGCATGTCGGGCGCCGCCAGACCGGTCAATTGGCGGACACCATAATTCAACACCGACCGCCAAACTTCAGGATAGTCCCGCAGATTGATGGCGTCCTCCCCGGGCATTTGCGGAAATGCACTGGTGTTGAACAGCCATTCCAAGTCGCGTAATACGCCCTTGCGATACCGCTGATGAGAAATCACGCGTTGGGAACGGGCCTCTTCCTTCGCCTCCGGCTGGTCGTCCGTCAACCGATCCAGCAAGCAGGGTTGCAGCTTTTCGATGGGCGTGTGCTCCGCCATGGTGCTCAGGCGATGGGCGCCGGGTTCATTTCAATCAACGTTATTTCAAGCAGAGGATGATCACCCAGATCGGAGGTCAGCATTCGTTGACCGAGGCCCAGCCATGTCTCCGACGGTTGCTCCATCCAGTCCGTGCGCCGGGCCAACTTGAGGGCATGGTCATCGCTTTTCTCGGTGCCGGGATAGCGAACTGGAATGTGGCCGGACACAGCACCACCATTCGTCCAAGTGAAACGCGCCGGCAACCAGACCAAATCACGCAGGTCGCTTGGCTTCTCCAATTCCACCTTTTGAATGCGGACCAAAGGAACCCAGAAATATTTCCCTTCGATAAACGCCTCCAACACCGGCCCCAACCGCGAGTCAGCATCCGCCAGCCAGGCAAACGCCTGTCCATTAATCTGCCCCGGACTTTCCGGCGCCGCGTCAAAGGCCTGATTGCGCAAGGCCGCCGCCGCTTCGAATTCACCGCGCGAGACATGGACATTGGCTTGAATCAGCCAGCCGACCCAATCCATTGGCTCACCGAAGACCAGTGGCGACCGACTTCCTGCAAAGACCTCGCGCCGCAGCAATTCGCAGGCGACGACCGGCCGAAAAATCTGCGCGAGCATCATGGAATCGGCATCCAGACTCGCCAGCACCTGAAGCTGGTTGAGGGATTTGTCGAGGCGTCCCAACACGGCCTCCAGCTGGAAGAGATAACGTCGCAGCGCCTGATCATCAGGTTTGCTGCGAATCTCCGTTTGCAGTGACTTCAGCGCTTCATCCAGTTTTCCAGCGCGTAATAGTTCGGCCGATGTCATAGGGCAGATACGAACCTGGCCGGCAACGGCCGGCCAGGTTCACGTAATTGGACTCTTTTTCCGAAACCAACCAAGGTGAATCAACCACCCTTATTGGTCTTGAGATCCCAGTGCGTTTTCACGACCGGAGCGAGGCCGCCTTTCTCCGTTTGCGGGAAGTACTCAAATTCAATCTTTGAAAAATTGAATGAGATCTGGTCCACCGGCACCACATCTCCAGTTGAACCACCGGTTTGGTACGAGGAGATAAGCAGGTTGCTGAACTTAATCTTGAGGTATTCCTGCTGTTCCTTGCCCGCCTTTCGGCAAACCAGCATTGCGTCGGCGATGTGTTCGCCGTTGGCGCAGGCCAGCATCAGCTTCGGGCTGGCTTTATTGACATTCATGACAAAGTGAAAGTCCTGCATGCTCACTTTGCCGGCACCACCGCCGCCACCGAAGGAAGAACTACCGGCCTGGGTCTCACCCCAGCTCCAGGACAACAAATCAATTTCGTTCTTGTGTTTGTCGTCAGTCGACTCGCCTTCGATGGTGGCGATTTTAAGGAAGTAATCTACGGCCGCCATATAGTTTGATCTTTGCTCCGGATTCCGTGCCCGATAACCGGATGGTCATTTTGTGTCTGGTGGCAGGCGGCACGCACCCACCATTTTCTATCGCCTTTCAAATTCCTCAACCACCACCTTTGGCCGACGGCAACTTCGACACGAGTCGGAGCGATACCGTCAAACCTTCCAGTTGATAATGCGGCCGGAGGAAAAACTTGGAAGTGTAGTATCCCGGGTTGCCCTTTACTTCCGCGACTTCCACCTGCGCTTCCGCCAGCGGATGACGGGCCTTCACTTCTTCAGAGGACTTCGAATCGCAAGTGTATTGGCTGATCCATTTGTTGAGCCAGGATTCCATGTCAGCCCGTTCCTTGAACGAACCGATCTTATCGCGAACCATGCACTTCAGGTAGTGGGCAAACCGGCAAGTCGCAAACAGATACGGCATCCGCGCGCCGAGATTCGCATTGGCGGTCGCATCCGGATCATCATAAACAGCCGGCTTGTGGAGCGATTGCGCCCCCATGAACACCGCATAGTCGGTATTCTTGTAATGCGATAGCGGCATGAAACCGTTCTTCGCGAGCTCCGCCTCACGCCGGTCAGTAATGGCGATTTCGGTGGGGCACTTCATATCGACACCACCGTCATCAGTCGGGAACGAATGCACCGGCAAGCCCTCGACCATGCCGCCAGATTCGGCGCCACGAATGCGCGCACACCAACCGTAGAGTTTGAAAGCCCGGGTGATGTTCACACCCATCGCGTAGGCAGCGTTGGACCAGACGTACTTGTTGTGGTCGGCGCCCTCCGTGTCCTCTTCGAAGTTGAACTCCTCTACCGGACTGGTCTTCGAACCGTACGGAATACGCGAAAGAAACCGTGGCATCGTGAGTCCAATGTAGCGGGCATCGTCCGATTCACGCAATGAACGCCACGAAGCGTACTCGGCGGTTCCGAAAATCTTCGTCAAATCACGCGGGTTGCTCAGTTCCTGCCAGGAATCCATGCCCAAAAGCGTTGGCGCGGCGGCGGCGAAAAACGGCGCGTGGGCGGCCGAAGCGATCTGCCCGATGTTGCCCAGCATTTTGACGTCTTCCGGCGAGTGATCGAAGTGATAATCACCGATCAACGTACCGTAGGGCTGGCCACCGGGTGAACCGAATTCTTCTTCGTACAACTTCTTGAAGATCGGGCTCTGGTCCCAGGCCGTGCCCTCAAATTTCTTGAGCGTCTTCTTCAGATCATTCTTTGAAATGTTGAGCACCCGGATCTTCAGCATTTCGTCGGTCTCCGTGTTGTTGACGAAATGGTGCAATCCACGCCACGTGCCTTCCAACGCCTTGAAGTCCTCATGATGCATGATCAGATTGATCTGCTCGGAGAGCTTCTTGTCGATTTCCGCGATCATCGCCGAGATCGACTTGATGGCGTCATTGGAAATGAGCTTGGTCGAACCCAGCGCCTGCTCGGCGAGCGTGCGGACGGCTGTCTGTACGGCCGACTGCTTCTGCACGTCGCGCGCTTTGAATTCCTTGTTCAGCAGCGATTCAAATTCGCTGACTTCCATTGTGGCGCCGGATGCGCCTGCGGCTTCAGCTTCGGGAGGCATCATGGTTCAAATTCGGGATAAGGTTCAGGAAGCGGACTCGGAGTCGGCGGGCTTCGGAGCGGCAGTGAGTGACTTCATCAGGTCCGGATCATTCAACAGCTTACCGACCAGTGATTCAGCCCCGTCCTTGCCGTCCATGTAAGTCAGCAGGTTTGCCAGTTCCGTCCGGGCCTGCAGGAGTTTGTTGAGCGAGTCGACCTTGCGGGCGATGGCCGCCGGCGAAAAGTCGTCCATGCTTTCGAACGTAACGTCGACGCTCATGTTACCTTCGCCGGTAAGTGTGTTGGGAACTTGAAACGCAACTCGCGGTTTCGAGGCCTTCAATCGTTCGTCAAAGTTGTCGACGTCAATCTCCAGGAACTTGCGATCACCCACCGGCGGCAGGACTTCAGAAGGCTTGCCGGACAAATCCGCCATCACACCGGCAACGAATGGCAGCTCAACTTTCTTTTCCGCGCCGTAAAGCTCAACATCATACTCAATCTGCACGCGGGGAGCCCGGTTTCGGGCGACAAATTTTTGACTGCTCGCTTTCGCCATATTTAAAGCCTTTAGAAGATTGTGTGATGCCGACAGTAGGTAAACAGATTGAAGAGTGTCAAGCGTTCGCTAGGAAACGAAGCGAGTAAACCGGCGGCACTCAATATTCCCTGAATTCAGTTACGCTAATTCGCGCCCGTGTGCGAAATTTTCGTCAGTAAACGCGGCCAGGAATTCTGGAGGACGTCAGCGTTGATGCGTGACCAACGCACCCCATTAGAGCCGTTCGTCGAGAATTACATTGGCAACGGAGAATCTCATGGAACGTGCAGGCATTCTTCCAAGCGGGCGCGCAGCAGATCGACCAAATCCGGTTCCATGAATTGGTAGTCATCAGGCACATCGAGACAATGAACCGGTTTGCCATTCAATAAATCGCCAAACATTGCCCGCAGTCGTCGGGCGTGTCGGTGTTCCATGACGACGATGACATCGGCCCAGGCAATGAGGCGATCATTCACGCGCACTCGCGCGGCCGCTTCGGTTCCCGCCGAACGGCCCTGAAATCCCGGCATGGTGTTGATCACCCGCTCCGCCGTAGGGCTTCGCCATTGATTACGGCTGCAAATCGCAAGCACCCTGACCGGTCCTGCCGAATACGTGTTCAAGCTTTGGCAATGGGCTCCGAAGTCGAGGCCTCGTCAGTTGGCAACACACACGCGGCCGGATGATCCCACCCCTGTTTCTGCAGCTCGGCGATCACGCCTTCCACTTCCGGTTCGTAAATGGCCACAACCGCAATGTCATTCTGTTTCGGTTTGATTCCCATCGACATGGGCGAAACTTTTTCACCCCGCCGGATCGCCAGAATCACAAAACGCTCCTGTTGCGATTTTCCCGCCGATGGTTTGGCAACTTCATTCGCGGCCTCCTTCTCATCGGATTCATCCGCCGGAAGTGGTTGATGAATAAAATATGCGATCTTGATTTGATCGTGCCGCAGGCGCACTTCCCAACGCTCGGTGTCGTGCGGACCATCAAACAGAATGTCGGCGTCGATTTTTTTGAGATGCTTCGGCAGGCCCGCATCCGGCAGCACCTGCAACGCGACCAGCCCTTTCGGCACACCAAAATATTCCCGCGCGTGCGAGACGAACAAACCATTCAGGTGATCGTTGCCGGAAAGGCCGATGGCCGTGCCGACGAGTTCAAATTGTGCGCGCGTCAAAACCCTTTCCTCGAGCGCGTCGCCATAGACGACGTTGTGTCCGCGCTCCTGCGCATTCCGACATCGTTTCGGATCGGTATCAATAAACACCACCGGCACGCCATGGCGCTTGAGCTCCTCGCCGAGTGCCAGCGCCAATCCGTCCGCGTGAAGGATACCGACGCGGTTCCGCCCCGGCAGACGCAATTTCAAAAACGACGCCACCGGTCGCGCGGTCAATCCGGCAAGCACGACCGTCGATGCAATCGTCAAAAAGACCAAACCGCGAAGCGAACTGCCACCGGCCATTTCCTGATGCGCCATGGCGTCAGCCGTCAGCGACGTAATCGCGGCGGCGATGATGCCGCGCGGCGCCACCCACGCGATGAAGTGGCGCTCGTTCGCCGTGAGTTTGGCGCCCTCCGTGGAGACCCAGGCTCCCAACGGACGCACGACAAACACGAGCGCCGCCACGACTCCCGCGCCGCGCCAGCCCAACGCGGTGATGTCTTTCATGGAAACATCCGCCGCCAACAAGACGAACAACACACCTACCAACAGCACGGTCAATTGATCTTTGAATTCGCGCAATTCACGAACTGAATCCCCGCTCACCCAACCAACCGCAATGCCGGCGATCGTTACGGCCATGATTCCGGCGTTCGGAACAACCGCTTCACAACCGGTGAACAAAAGGATCACCGACGCGAGCACAAAGATGTTTTCCAACCCGTGCGGAATGACATTGCGCAACTTCAACAATCCGCCAAGGCCGAGCCCGCCGAGCAGGCCGGCCGATGCGCCAAACCCAAGCCGGAATACGATTCCCAGTCCGAGTGACCCAAGCGATTGCGCCACCGAAGGCGCTAGAACGATCTGCAAGGTGAGCGACGCCATGATCGCACCGATCGGATCAATCAATACGCCTTCCGCCTCCAGGATCGTTTTCAATCGCGGATGCAAACGCATGTCCCGCAGGAGCGGTGTCACCACCGTGGGCCCGGTGACGATGACCAGGCTGCCGAACAACAACGACAATCGCCACGACCAGTTCATGATCAGGCCCGCGGCGACCATTGCTCCCAGCATCGTGATTAACGCTCCCACCGTGACCAAAAATCGGATGGGTCGCTCCTGCCGGCGCAGACGCGACGCCTGCAAATTCAAACCGCCCTCAAACAAAATGATCGCCACACCAAGTTCCGCCAAACCGAACAAGCCCGCTCCAAGGGAACGCGGACGCACCCAATGCAGCCCTTCCGGGCCCAGCACCGCACCGGCCGCGAGCAAAAGTATGATCGCGGGAAAACGGAGATGCCGGGCCAGCGACTGGCACAACACTCCCGCCATCATGGCGATGCCGATCGTCAGCAACGTGTGGTAGGAATCTTCCATTTCAGAGCGCCGCGTGCTCGACGTGGCGTGGCGATTTAACCGCGATCAACCTCCCAAGGCGACACGAAACCCACCGAATCATCTTTCGACATTGCGCGCGAAAGAATTGCCCACCACCGAACGCCATACCAGTTCGTTGTCGGATGACTTGAAATGTTCGCGGTCTAATTTCGCACCGCTTTCATCAGGTCGTCCATTGCTTGAAAAATCTTCGGCTCGATACTCGTTTGAAACGGGCCGTAGTAGCCGTAGTAAATCAAGGACGATTCGGCTTCGTAACCGCCCTCCTTCAATATGCGGATGTTCGGAATGTAACACGGCACTTCGTAGGCGTAACCGATGGTCCACGGATGATCCGAACGATAGAGGCGTTTAAACGCGCGTCCGTAATCCACGACGACTTCGCCGGCCATTGCCAGAAACGTCAGGTCATCGCCGATTCGCACCGCGGACATCGGCAGCGGAACTTCCTTCGGCAACGGTTCGCCGGCATCCAGCTTTTTGAGAAACATCTCTGCCCGACGACGAATGAACTGGTCACTGCTTTTGGTGTCCGCTTCGAGTCCGGCACGATCGGGCAACGGCAAAAAGGGCAGCGCCACTTCGCGATACGCATGACGCATTTCACCGGCGACGGGTCGCATCGGCCGGTCCAGCACGCTCGCCACCGCACCGGCGAGTTCAAGCCCGTGACGTTTGGCGTCCATCAAGGTGCCGCGCAGATACGGATTACTGTCGGCGCCCATGCCCGTGAGGTAGAGCGCCGTCACGCCCGGGTACAGCCCCTCCAATTGTTGGCGCGTGTACGCCATGTAATCGCCGCTCACGACATAAAAATCATCGCCCTGAATGCTCGTGCCGTGGCAGGCGTAGCCAAAAACGATTCCGCGCAGTTTGCCGTCCGGTGAACTCACACGCAGCACCGGCACATCCCAATCCACCGGACCATCCAGGTTCTCGCCAAAGTTCACCCCCTCAGGTTGGTAAATGCGGCGGTTGATCGCGAACGTCGCGCGGCC
The DNA here is from genome assembly GCA_016124235.1 of bacterium. Classification (GTDB taxonomy): domain Bacteria; phylum Verrucomicrobiota; class Verrucomicrobiia; order Limisphaerales; family RI-55; genus RI-55. Next base: position 239,047 of record WGOC01000002.1, read on the forward strand.
GACGCCGTATTCCAACTTAGCGGGTTGCAAATCGTTCACCGCTGCCACCACGACGTCCACCAGCGCAGCGCGCAAGCGCGCCCCGTATTCGATCACGGTTTCGTGATCCTTTTCCGGCATGATGGCCATGACTTCAAGGGTGTGCTCAAGAATGGGCGCGCTGTGGGTGTGGCTCGGCACCACCATGACCGAGCCGCGCGGAAGCCCGTGTTCCTGCGCAAGTCGTTCATACACCGGCTCGATGAATGTCCGGCTGACCTCGCAATTATCGAGCGCCACGAAAACGAACGGCTCCCCGCCACTCGAGCGCAAAGCGAACGCCTCCACCTTCAACGGCGAATCCACCCGCTCGCTCGCCTTCTTCCGGGCCGCGTAGCCGGCCAGATGGATCGGCTTTTCGGGGGTGATGTCACGCACCGCAAAGCCCGCTTCGAGCATCTCCGCCGCGCGGATCGGTTGACTCATGACCAGCGGCGGCAAAACAACGGCGAGCATGACGACAAACAGGCGGCGACGGACAATATTGGCGTGGTTCATGGCGGTCTTGGGTTGGCGCGTAGCCTAGCCGCCTCCGAGGCTAATGCCAGACTCATTACCAAATCGGCCGGCCGAAAGAGTGTTTCCTGGTCGTCACAGGATAATTCTTCCAAGCAGGCAGACGATTGGGTAACTTGACTCCGTTCCGAAATCACCGCCGATGCATCGCAACGCGCTCCGGTGAACACGGGACCACAGCCCATGCAAGCCGCCGCGCCAACTTCGAAAACGGGCCTGCCAGCATCGCTCGCAGGAGTCCTCCCCGCCACCGCGCCGGTCGAGATGGGCGCGTATCAATTGCGGATGACGACCTCGGCGGCCGACCTCCAGCTTGCCCAGGCATTGCGCTTCCGCGTGTTCAACCTGGAACTGCACGAAGGCCTAGCACAATCGTACGAAACCGGGCTGGACTCCGATCAATTCGATGCCGTCTGCGATCACTTGCTGGTCGAGGAACAAAAGACCGGCAGCGTCGTCGGCACCTACCGCATGCAAACCGGCCGCGCCGCCCGGGCGAACCTCGGCTATTACAGCGCCCAGGAATTCGATTTCAGCGTCTACGAAAAAGTGCGCGACGAAGTCATTGAGCTGGGTCGCGCCTGCGTGCACAAGGATCACCGCAATTTCGCCGTCCTGAATCTGCTTTGGAAAGGCATCGCGCGTTACGCCCACCAGCACAACGCCCGCTACCTGATCGGCTGCAGCTCGCTCACGTCCCAGGACGCCGCAGAAGGGGCCGCGCTGTACCGGAGCTTCCAAAAATATCTCGCGCCGGAAGACCTGCGCACCTCGCCCCTGCCCGCCTGCGCGTGTCCGCTGGACCAGACCATCGAACCCGCCCCCAAGGCGCCCAAGCTCCTTTCCGCCTACTTGATGATCGGCGCCAAGATTTGCGGTGCCCCGGCCATCGATCGTGAATTCAAGACCATCGACTTCCTCACCTTGCTGGATTTGAAATCCCTGCCCGCCCGCGTCGCCGACCGGTTCCTGGGTTGACGACCGGACACTCTTTTTCTTGGGCACTTTCTGATGCTCGCCTCGCGGCGGAAGGTCATCTAACTTCGGCGCGTTGCGTTACTTTGACCATAATGCCACTTCGCCGTTGAGCACAATCGCCCGCCAGGCCTGGCTCGATGCGATCGAACGATTTCCCGGCAATCCGTCCAGCCCGCATCGGGTCGGTGCGCGCGCGGACAATGCGCTAAATGATGCCCGCCAGGCGGCGGCCCAATGGCTGGGATGCTCGCCGCTGGATCTGGTTTGGACCAGTGGCGCGACGGAGGCCAACAACGTCGTATTTCATCACGCCGCGCAGGTGGCTGAAGCCGAGGCCTGGTTGTCGGCGATCGAACATCCCAGCGCGCACGCCGCGGCACGAAAATATTTTGGCGACCGCGTCCAACTCATTCCGGCGACCGCCGATGGCGTAACCGATCTTAACTGGCTCGCCGATCGGCTGAAAGCGCACCGCCCGGCCCTCGTTGCCATCATGGCGGCCAACAACGAAACCGGTGTTTTGCAGCCGTGGTCAGAGGCGCTGGCACTCTGTCGCGAGCACGGCATTCCGTTCGCGTGTGACGCAGCACAATGGATCGGCAAACTGCCCGCCGCCGGTCTGGGCGAGTGCGATTTGGTGATGGGCTGCGCGCACAAGTTCGGCGGGCCGCAGGGGGTCGGTTTCATGAAAATCCCGGATGGCTTCCGGCCGTTGCTGGTCGGCGGACCGCAGGAGGACGGACATCGTGCCGGCACGGAAAACGTGGCCGGCATCCACGCCATGACGGCGGCGTGGGCCGAGCGCGAACGGCAGCTTGCCGACAGTGAACAGGAATTACGTCAAAGCTGGCGGGACCAATTCATCGCCGACCTCGGCAAGGCGCTCCCGGAGGTTGAGGTGCTTGGCAACCCGGTACCGCGGCTCTGGAATACGGTGGCGGCACTGATGCCGGCTTCCGCGGATTGTCGTCGGCGCTGGGTGGTGCAACTGGATAAACTTGGATTCGCCGTTTCCACCGGTTCGGCTTGCGCGAGCGGCAAGGAAAAGCCGTCGCATGTATTGACCGCGATGGGACGCCATCCAAGGGAAGCGGACCGGATGCTGCGCTTTAGCGCCGGTTGGGAAACGTCAGCGGATGACTGGCGCGCCTTGCTCGACGCCGTCCGGTCGGCACACGACGCATTGAGCGCAAGGGTTTCGTAATCGAAACGCGAGACCGGTCGTTTGCGCTTCCATGCTGAACGGAGCAGCGGAGCACTCGCGCTTTGCCGACTCAAACGCCTACTTTTTTTCCAATGCCGATTTAGACCGAACGCCGCTCGAAATCACAAACCCGGCGGCGTGGGAGCAAAGGTCTTCAACGTGAAGCCGTCCGGTCCAACGGAGCCGGCATACACGGAGATGTAGAAGTATTTTTCCACTTTCTCGAACGGCGGCAACAGGGAGAAGTCCACCCAGTCGTTCAAGTTGACGCCCTTGCCCGACGCTTCGGCGGCGGCAAAAAGTTGGTGCAACATCAACGCGGTGGGATTGATCGCCGACGGGTCCTTGTCCGTCACGGCGTCCCAGAGGGACCGCACACCGAGGCGGTCATTCGAGTAACCAAACATGCCGGTGTTGAAGCCGCCCACCTTGTTGGCTGCCGCCTGCAAACCGGGCTTGGTGATCAATGAACCATCCGCGGGCGCCTTGCCTTCGAGAAACGATTTCAACAGGTCAAGATCAGTGGCCAGCGCGAGATAACCCCGGGCCGCGGCAAACGCGAAGGTTTGCATCGGCGGGGCGCCCTGGCCGCTGTTGGGCACGCCCATCGGCACGGCAATCGACCACACCTTCGTCCCGGCGATTTCGCTTTCCTCGAGTTTCGCAACGTCCGGCGGGATCATTCCCATCAACGTCTTGATCGACGCGGCCAGCTCTCCGGGTTTGGGGGAACTGATCAAGGCCACTTGCGGCGGGCTGCCGGTTGCCGTCGTCTTTCGATCCGCAGGCAGAACCTGCCACGTGATGGCATCGTCACCGAGGTTGCCGACAAATTGCGTGCGAAAGTCAAAGGAGGAATCCTTGTCCTTCCCGATGCCATCGACCGACATGCGCACGATGCCGCCGACCTGCGGCGAGACATCCATGAGCATCGCCTCGAGCGTGTTCCAGGCACGCATCAAATCGATCCGCGTTCGAGAAAATGCCAGGGCATCGGCCGGCACGTAGGGCGGCGGCTTGGCGTCCTTGGCTTCAAACTCCATCATTCGCAACAGTCCACGACGGGCTGACTCGGGAACACGAACTGAGAGTTCGCCAAAACCACCACTACTTTCCCACCGTCCAGCGAAGGCGATCGTTTTCAGTCCGCCAAGCCCCACCGCGGCAAGTATCCGGCCAGGATTCAATCCCATGGGCATCTTCGAGGGAGCCCCTGACAACGCCTGTCCCGCCGCGGTGACCACCGGTTCGATATTGAACCAACCGTACATCGTGGCGTCGCTGAACATGGCCTTGTAGTCGGGCATAAACGAAGTCGACTCGGACAACGCCAAAACCGCGCCACCGGTCTGCAGGCGTAAAACTTTTTCGAGATCGAGCGCACTGGAACCCGCGATGAACAGAGTGCCGGATTGACCGACATAAAAGTCGTGCGACACCGGCTTGGTTGGCTGCCCAGCCGAACCGTCCGCGTTTGGTTCATTCTGGTCGTGATCGTCGTCAGTCTTTTTCGCGGGCGGCGCCGGAGGGGTCACCTGAAGGACCGTAAAATTCGTGCCAGCGATGTTGGTCGACGTCACTGGATCATTTCCTGAGGCGAGCTTCTCGCGCGCTTGCTGGAGCAGTTCACTGACTCGTGCCGCCCGATCACGACTGTCCACCAGGATGATGAGTCCCGGGGTGGAACCGGGCTGTGCGGGCCAGCCATTGCGAGTGACCGCCACCGTCACCTGCCCCTGCGCAAGGTCGAGAATATTGGTGAGGCTGATGCCCATTTCGCTTTCAAACGGCTTGAGCAATTCCGCGTCGAGCTTGCCCCAAAACTTTTCCACAAACGGCTGCAGCGACGGCTCGCTCCAAAGCTGCGTTTGCGGCATCTGATGAAAAAGCCGACGCGCTGCGGCCATGTCCGGGACGGTGAAAATGCCCAACGTATCCGCCGGCAACAAACGGTCGGGCGGCGGCACGGCCTGGGCGCGGACCACGGTTTGCAGGCAGGCGGCGGTCAGGATGCTGAAGAAAATCTGTTTCATAAGGCTGAATTAAAACACGGTGCTCCGATCAAGCGTTTCATGAATGTTGGGATGAAACGTGTCCCGGAAGCGATTATAATTTTGTCCGCTTTCTTTCCTCGCCGGTGCGAGCCAACCGCACCCGCAGGTCCTCCAGATCCGCCGCCGTGTTGACGTTGGTGAGTTCAAAGTGCCGCGCCCGAGGCAGTCGGAAACTCGCCGCGCGGAGCGTCATCGCCAGCTTTTGGATCGAACGCTCGCCGTCTGCGATCAATTGCTGGACCGCCGGCAACGCGCTTGCGGGCAACGCGGCCGGAAAACCAAATCCCTTGGCCGTTCGCACAAACACCGACCGCTTCGTCGAGCTGGCTTTTTGTCGAAGGGCGGCCAACAGCTCCGCGGAAATGAGCGGCATGTCGCAGGAAACGAACAGGCACCACGCAGCGCGCGTTTTGGACAACCCCGTGAGCATGCCCCCCAGCGGACCACACGATGGCACGGCATCTTTCCGAATCGTGCGAACACGAATTCCAGTCCTGCGGACGACTAAGCGAACGTGCTGCAGCAACGACCGACCGTGCACGACGATCTGTGATTTATCGCGTCCCATGCGCGAACTTCGGCCGCCCGCCAAAATGAAGGCGCACCAATTCGTCTCCGGCGTTTTCCCGGCTGGGCGGCGTTTCAACTCCATCGTCGCAGGCACGCCGCGAACACTTCTTCCGGCGAAATCGCGGTCAATCCCGCCGGGTGTTTGAGTAATTCAAACTGCAAACTGGGTGGCCGCCAAATCTCGGCCTTGGTTTCGCCCCAGAGCAGGAGTCCCGGCAGACCCACCGCCGCCGCGAGATGGGAGATACCGGAGTCGTGTCCCATGAAGCCTTTGGCCAAACCGAGCAGTTGCGCGAGATCGGTCAGCGGCAGGCTGCGCGCAATAGCGATTCGGTTCGCGGGCAGGTCCTTGGCGAGTCGCTCAAGGCGTCCACCTTCGGATTCACCGCCGACCAGAAGAACGTTAAGATCCGACTCCGCCACCAATTGCCGGACCAGCACCCGCCAGCCGGACTCCGGCCAGTTCTTCTTTTCACTGCCGCTGCCGGGATGCACCGCAAGCCAGGAGCCGGTGCTCATCGCCATCTTCAAGGAAGATGCCGGTCCGTTGTCCGTCCGTTCAATGTTCAACCCCGGGAATTGCTCCGCCGAAAAAATCGCCAAGCGCTCCAGCGGCTTCAAAAAGCATTGGGTTGCGTGGATGTTTTCCGCTTCATCGGGTCGGTGCGGTCCGGCGATGAACTGGCCCGTGCAACAAAATCCAATATTCTGCTGAAAGATTCCGTCGGGATCGTACAAGAAGGAAATGATCAGATCGAACTCGCTGAAGTAATCACGCAACGACTCATCCAGTTTGCCGCCGCGGGCAAAGAACCCGGCCATCGCCCGTGATTCGATGGAATGCACCCGCTCCGCCAGGCCGCCCGCGACCGCGAGCTGCGCGATCCGGGGATAGCCCAGCACTTCCACCGCGTTCGCCGGCAGGTTGGTCTTGATGGCCTGTAATACCGGCAGCGTGAGGATGAAATCCCCGATGGCTCCGCCGCGAATGACCAGTATCTTGCCCATGCAACGGGCCATTTTTGGAGGAAAGTCACCACAGGTTCAATTGAAAGAACACAGGCCTCCGGCGGAGAGAATCGACATCCGGACCGGGAACCCGCACACTCACGCCATCGCAATGGCAGCGACCTTTTCATCGAAAGACGAGCAGTTCATGCGCGAAGCGCTCGACCTGGCCCGCCGGGGCTTCGGGTTTACTTCGCCCAACCCATGCGTGGGGGCGGTGCTCGTCAAAGGGGGCCGGATCATCGGGCGCGGTTTTCATCGCAAAGCCGGTCGCCCACATGCCGAAATCGAAGCCCTGCGTGACGCCGCCCGGCGAGGACATTCAACCCAAAAGGCGACGATCTACGTCACCTTGGAACCGTGCTCCACCTACGGCCGCACGCCGCCCTGCACCGAGGCGATCAAAGCCGCCGGCATACGTCGCGTCGTGGTCGCCGCCACGGACCCGAACCCGAAGCACGCCGGTCGCGGAATTCGTCTGCTAAAACGGGCCGGAATGGAGGTCAGCGTGGGCTTGTTGAAAAACGACGCAGCCCGAATCAACGAGGCCTTCAATCATTGGATCGTTCAACGAACGCCGTTCGTGACGGTCAAGTCAGCGCTCACCTTGGACGGTCGGATTGCGACCGCCTCCGGGATTTCAAAATGGATCACTGGTGCAGCAGCGCGCCGCCACGCCATGAACCAGCTCCGGCGGGGTGCGGACGCCATTGTCGTGGGCATCAACACCATTCTGGCGGACAATCCCGGCCTCACCTATCGCGGCCCCGGAGCCGCCCGCAAACACTGGCGACGGATCGTGCTGGATTCTTCAGCGCGAACCCCGATCGACGCAGCCATCGTAACTGACACGTTTGCGAGCCAAACGATCATAGTCGTAACGCCCGAAGCGCCCGCCGCCCGCGTCGAAAAACTGCGCCAAAAAGTCTGCGTAATCGAAGCTCCGTCGCAAGCGGATCGAATTGATCTTCGCTGGTTGCTAAACCAACTTGGTGGCGAAGAGATCACCAGTCTGCTCGTGGAAGGCGGCGGCGAAGTCAATGCCGCGTTTCTCGCTGTCGGACTCGTTCAGCGCGTCGCATTTTATTACGCGCCCGTCATCCTGGGTGGCCGTCATTCGCGCTCGGCGGTCGCGGGCGAGAATCCCGAATCTTTGGCCATGGCGAAACAACTCACGCACGTCGAACACCTGCAACTTGGTCGCGACTGGCTGGTCACAGGACTGATTACCAACGGAACAAGCGCATAGTTTAATATGTTCACCGGCATTGTTGAAGAAACCGGCCAAGTGGCCGACATCCGCAAAAGCAAACAGGGTATTCGCTTGGTCGTCGCCGCAGCCAAGTGCGCTCAGCGCGTCGCCAACGGGGACAGCATCGCCGTCAACGGATGTTGTCTGACAGTCGTGAAACGCGAACGAAAACGCGCGGGCGATCTTCTGCACTTTGACCTTTTGATCGAGACGTGGAATCGGACCAACCTGAAACAGGTTTCGCCAGGCTCGGCAGTCAATCTGGAACGCAGCCTAAAGGCCGATGGCCGGTTGGGCGGACATTTTGTGACCGGCCACATCGACGGTGTCGGCAAGATCATCAAATGGGAACGCAAAGGGGCCGACCACATTCTGGAGATTCAAACGCTGCCGGAAATTTTGCGTTACCTGGTTTTCAAAGGGTCCGTGGCGGTGGATGGCATCAGCCTCACGGTGGCCAAGGTGTTGAAGAACCGTTTTCGGATCTGGATCATCCCCCACACGTTCGAGGTCACTGCCTTGCGCGAACGCAAGGTTGGCGACGAGGTCAACCTTGAAGCCGATATCCTCGGCAAGTACGTCGAACAATTCGTCCGTCGCCACCGCTAAACCAATCAGTAACCGGACGACTTGTAGGTGCTGTCCGGCTCGTCCGAAGCCGGCTCAATGCTCGTTACCAGACCAGCGGAAATGGTCTGCTTTTCGCCACCGGATTTATAGGTGTAAACGCGGTTGACCTTGTCGAATTTTGGTTTGCCGAGAACAGTGAAGGTCTCCCCATTATTGAGAGTCACGCGGTATTTGACACAACCACCCGCAAGCGCGCAAAGCGCAAGCGTCAGCACAAGAAGCAGGCGTTTCATGGATGGACTGATGGCACACCTGCCACCAAGCGTCAATGGTCTGCCTCATTCACGGCGTAAAAGCCGGGCAATGCCAAACCCGACTCTCACGCCGAATCCGCCGCAGAACCTGTACGAATTCACGATGACGAATGCGCCCACTCACGGCGAACTGGTCGCCGGCCGCACGCGGTAGAAGCGCACCTTCGACGCCGGGTTGACGTCCAGCAGCTCCATGTATCCGTTTGCACTCGTGTAATTCCCCAGCGACGTCCAGTGCACCATGTCGGGACTTGCTTCCAAAGTGAACTGCGCATTGACATCGCTGATGATCGTGACCACCGCACCCTGGCCTTTGATCCATTCGACTTTTTTGAACAAGACGGGTCGCGGAATGCCGTCGGCCGAAACCAATCCCGGCGGCGGCGGCGGCAGGATCACCTTGTCGCCAATGTAAACTTCCGCGCTGCTGTTGTCGGCGATGCGATAGCAATCGGTCGCCGGGCTTTGTCCGACATCGCAACCCGGATTGTCCAATGAGACGATGACGCGCTCGAAGTTCTCGGCAATGGAGTCTTCGATCGCGGAGATCTCCACGGTGGTGGTCGCTTGTCCGGCCGGGATGACGATCGATCCGCTGAGCGCGGCGTAATCAATTCCGTTTTGCGCCTCGCCACCCAGCGAATAATGCACAGGCAACTCTGTTGCGATCGAACCGGTCCGTCGGAATTCCACGCGGGCGACGTTGGTCGAACCTTCGCGCGTAATCAAATTGAGCGATCGCACCGAAACCACCGGCAGACGGGCATCGCCCGGCACCAGATAATCGATGATGAACTCCGGAGCCGTGGCCGGTTCGCCAATCTTGTAGCAACCACTACCCGCCGGTGCCGTCAGCGGATCGCACCCGGGATTCACGATCGTCAAATCCACTTCTTCCGTCGGTTCCACGACAAAATCGGGCAGCGCAATCACCGGTAACTTCACTTCGGCCGCACCCGCTGGAATGACGACGCTGCGCGGCAACGCGGGATAATCGACGCCCTCGGTGGCTGTTCCGGAGATTTCGAAATAAACCGTCAGCGGCACATCGGCAACCCCCTGCCGGCTGATGATAAAATATCCGGGATCGCCATAGCCTTCAGCCGATCCGCTCGGCACGTTCCAGACGTGAACTACCGGATGAAGGCCGGGATCATCCACTTCAACCACGATTCCGTCAGTCTCGGTGGAAAGTCCGGAATCATCCCACGCCCTCGCCGTGAGCACATGATCTCCGGGATGCGCAAAGAATAGATTCGCGGCAAAATTACCCTGGCTTTCGTTGAATGTCGCCACTTCGGCCACTTCGCCGTCGATGAGAAACTCGACGTGGTCGATCAGGCCATCTGGATCAAACGCATGCGCCGATATTTTGATCGTTGATGGCCCGCTCAGGAAAATCGAGTTGTCGAGATTCTCGATGACGACGCGCGGGGGCAATGCCGCGTTTACCGTGGGGAATTCAGCGTCCGGATCGGTCACTGACGCAAACGCCGGCAGTCGTCGCGGCGCTTCCGCGGGATCATTCGTGCCGTCGCCCAACTGGCCTTTCGAGTTGTCGCCCCAGCCGTACACGTTTCCATCGTCGCCGATTGCCAGGAAATAATCCTGGCCTGCCGCAACCGACAGCCATTTCGTGACACCGTCAGGAAACGGTACCAACGCTCCACCTTCGCCAACGAGTCCATTCGCCGCGGAGTAAAGTTCGATCAGCGAACCATCCGTGGCTAGCGCAAGGATGGCGCGCTCGTTTCCGAACAAACGCGTCACCGAGCGACCACCCGTCAACGTCGGCAAGGCCGTTGATGTGTACGAGCGCAGGCGAAGTCCAAATTCGGGATCAAATGCATAAGCTCCACCCTCGACCTGGTAGAGTCGTTCCAATTCATCCAATGCAATGATCGCTTCTCCCGAAGACGCCGCGTCACGCCAGTAACCGGCATCCGCAGCCCGGGGATAGACTTCGGGACGATTTCCCGCCCAGTCGCTCGGTTGATGAAAATATCCATCCTCTGAGAGCATAAGATTCTGCGACGTCTTGAGCAGTGCAGGCAAACCGTCATCACCCACGCGGTACATTCGGTAGCCGAGCGGGAGGTCGAGCTGTTGATTCAAGAGCTGGCCGTTCGCCGATCGACTGTACAAGTGCCCACCGTTGACCATAAATGGCTCCGCCTCCGGCGAATCGGGCACAATCGCGGTGGGTTCGGCGACGTTGGCTGCACCGTAGGTGACGGCCAGTTGCCTACCCCACGCGTAGAAATCACGCTGACTTGAGAGCGCGAAAACCTGGTTTGCTCCCAAGACGAGTGATTGCCATTGGCCGCCGAGGAATGGCGCTTGCACGTGGCGCGGCCAGGGCACCTGAATCGCCAGTTCCGCCGGTAGTGTGCCAAGCCCGATACTGTTGTTTGTATTTTCGCCCCAGGCATAAAGTTGACCCGATGCGGTGCGCAAATACGACACCTCCGCGAACGGACTCGCGTACACCTGGGCGATCGGACCGCCGTTGTCGGCCGGGCGATCATCATCCAGAATCTTCACGCGAAACTCCGAACCGGTATCGGTCGCGTAGCAGCCGGCCAGTTGGTCGCACGGCGACTGCCTGGCCGAAATGATGATGTCCTCATCGATTTCCGGTTGGTTATCGTCGCGGATCACAACTGGAAACTGCACGTAACTCGCTCCCGCCGGAATGGTCACCCGATTGGGCACCAAGTCATAATCGGTGCCGTTGATGGCCGTCCCGCGAATATTCAAATCCACTTCCAGCGGACTTGTCAGATCGCCGTCCCGCACCAATCGCGCCGCGAACGTTTGCCCACTTGCTTCATTGGCGGTCGCATTCGAGGCCAGCACTCGAAGATTGGGCAGGCCAAGGCGATTCCACACACGAATACTCACCGGCCACGAATCCCGGTACCGATTGAACAAGGCTCCATCACGTACGCGTGCTCTAATCGGATGAAGTCCTTCGACTAGTCCCGCCACCCGACAATGAAAGAGCCAGCGGTCCGCCAGATCCTCAACGTCGCCTTGCTGGTAGGGGATGACTCGCCCGTCGTCATACAACTCGAGCACGGGTTGATCAGTCAGAGATTTCAGCACACTGATTGTCAAAGGGATGACGTCATCTTCAAACGCGTAGATTGTGGCACCACCATTTAGGATCATGACCGAAGAGGACGAGAAGGCCGGTGTCGTGTCGTCAATCTCGAGATTCAAATACTCGACGGGAGGAAGATAATTCCGCAGGTCAGCCCAGTAGCTTGATGGCGCAATGCGAACGGACTGGGCAACGTCGGTCACGTCATCCTGAAGCGCTTCGATTTGGAACGTGGCCGCCGTCTGCCCTTTCACGAAATCGAGTTCCCATTCGTTTGAGTTGTCGGGAACCGGAGTCGCGCCGATGATTCTGAAATCCTTGCCCTCCAATTCACCGGGGAACACTTGAAACCGATAGCTGAAGTTTTCGTAATTCGGATACGGCATTTCCGTCCGCGTGACCGTGACCAGCGCAAAGGAATCGGCCGGATTCCCCGTCGGTTCGCTGATGTGGTTGGTGGTGATCGCCCAGGTTACCGAGCGGTAAGTCTCAAAGTTGACGGTCGGCGATTCAGTGACTTGGCCGTACGAATCGATGATTTTCACGGAGACATGCTGGATTCCCGGTGCCTTCGGAACCCAGGTCTCGCTTGCGCTGCTGCCGTGCAAATCAACCGGTCCGGCAAGGGTCTGGCCATTCACGACAAACTCCGTGTAAATAATCGATCCTTGGAGCGGGAATACCTCCGCGGACAAGTTGACTGGTTCACCCATTCGCAATTGTGAATTGGGGACCGGCGTGAGCATGCGCGCCGCCGGCAGACGCCAGCTGACTGGCTCGTCCACCAGGTCCGGTATTTTCATCGGCGTAACAGGCAGGTATTGGCTGCCGGTGGGAATAGCCATCCGCATGAACCGGCCCCAATGCAAAAGGTTGCCGTCGCTTGTCTGCGCCAAAATGTAATCAAATCCACAGCGAATATCATCGATCGGACCAACAGCCATCAGCGACGGATCAACGGGCTGTGCCGGGGAGGAAAACTGAACGTACGTTTCGGAACCAGATAGCGAAGACGGATTAATCAAAGCCCGCGGCCCGATCCCAAAGAAATAGAGTTTATGATCCCGCCCCAACAAACTGACCATGGCCTGCGATACGTCGCCATTAATCCAGTCCGATACGCCGTCCGGTGGAGGAATGGGCACCGGCACCCGCGCGTCCGTGGCGGGATCGGCAAGTATACTCCCTGGAACTCGGCGCCCCCAGTAATACAGGACTCCGTTATCTCCCATCGCGATTCCCGCAGCAGCCGTTGCCTTCACCCATTCCCACCGATTCACTCCCGAAGGACGCTGAACGATGGACCAATGGCTGTTGGAGATGGGCGTTCCCGTGACGCCGTCGCTGTTCCATCCACTCCCGTAAATGTCCCCATCGGCCGTGCGGACCAGGATGCCCGATCCCACCCAAAAAGCCTCCACGATGTTACTGTCCGCGGACGGACCGGAGAGCGGCACCAGCGTCTGGATTGGTGTCGCTGCATTTCGGAGGGTAAACGCGTGACCATCCTCATCGATCAAAAGAATGCCGGGGTCGCCAACGCAGACGGATCGCCACGGCACGCTGTAACCAGAATGGCTGATTTCGATCAGGAGTGAGGGGGCGGTTGCAGAAACCTGGTTGAAATAAGCATGGCCGGCCTGATCGAGAAACACCTCGTCCGCCCAATTACCAGAGGCCGATTTCCATGGTGCGCCTGACGGTGACGGTGGAATGACTTGAACCGAATCGAGGTACGACACCCACTGTTCTGACCTGGAGCCGGCGTCGCTCCCATAACGCGGCTCGCCCCACCGAAACAGATTTCCATCCTCATTCAGCAGATACAGATTATGCGCCGAATGACTATTCAGGAACTGCACTGACGTGGTGGCTGCTCCCACTTGAAACGCTCCGAAAATCATCGCGCAGCCCAGCAGCAAAGACACCGTCATCGCCCGTGGCTTCCCGCGAGTGGCGGGTCGCTTTTCATGTCCGGTTCGATTTCGTGTTAAACACGAATCCTCGATTCTGTCCCCAACTTGTTTCCTCATAGATTCACTTTCCTTAGCAAGGGTTAAAGCCGCCTACCCGACGGCACCATTCATTAGCCCCGTTCGAACGACAAATCCGGAACGCACAGGAGAAAAGGCACAAACCTCCGGTTGGGAAACGCTGGTTTTTTCATAACACCTTCCGATGTGTAATGCAACTCACTCCGCCGAAATTAACCTGGAAAAATGAGAAAGGCGGAGCGCGGAGGCAGCCCCGAAACGTCATTGCCCCCGCGCCCATGGGCCAAGCCCATCCCTCCCCCACGGTATCTCGTTGGTGCAACCAAACACCGAACGAGCAAAAACTCTTCAACCAACACCCCAGGCGGCGTGACTGTTTGGTTGGAACGTCGGAATGAAATTCGTTGGCACAATACGTACCACCGCAACAATCTAACAGAATCCCACTCTTGCTCCGCATAACGAATCCAATTCATCAAAGCGTATTCGTGCATTTCACCCATCACGCGTGAAACTCACGCACAACCAAGGCTCACAAAGGTTTTCAACAAGCTCGCCAAAAAAATTGGTTGGAGTCGGCGAGATTAACATGGAAGCGCTCGCGGCGGAAACTGTGCCTTCGCTCGCACAGGGTGTGCGTTTCGATGCGCAGCCCCGGAACGAGGAAGTCGGGAACGGGCGGGATGGATTTCGGTGAAGCTGTAAGCCGAATTCTGTCTGTCCCGTCGCCGGGAGAGAGAATCATTTATCTGAGCGACCGTACCCGAAACCCGCCACACTTTCGCGTGGTCCGGAGCGGGCCGCTCCTGGGTTCCCTATTTGGTCTTGCACCGGATGGGGTTTTCCGTGCCGCCTCACTTGCGCTTGGCGCGGTGGGCTCTTACTCCACCTTTTCACCCTTACCCCGGTTGCCCGGGGCGGTTTGTTTTCTGTGGCACTGTCCGTCGGGGGACCTCACGGTCCCGCCTCCCGCGTGTATCCCGATCCGATGACCGGGTTACGCGGCATCCTGCCCTGCGGTGTTCGGACTTTCCTCCCCGGCGCGAACGCCGGAGCGATTCTCCGCTTCACCGAAATCCGGCGGGAAGCTAGTGCCGCCTTGCTGCGTGATCAAGCGCGGTGATCACTCATCCAATCCTACAGTGTTGGCTGTAACGCAGCGTCCGAACCGGTGCCTTCAACACCATGTTGGTAGAACCTACGGAATCATGATCTTCACCAATCAAACGTCGTGCGTCGTCAATTCGTTGGGCGATGGCTCCCAGACGCCTTGCGCGACGACATCGACGCCCACCGTCAGCGCCTGTCCTTGGCCGCCTATGATCACGCCCTTAATCGGCGCCACGTCGCTGTAATCGCGTCCCCAACCAATCGTGATATGCCGCAGCGACGGGATGCAGTTGTTCGTGGGGTCCACGTCAATCCAACCGACGCCGGGACAATAAAACGAAACCCAGGCGTGCGAGGCGTCGACACCGCGCAATTTCGGCTGACCGGGCGGCGGGTCCGATTCCAGATAGCCACTGACATAACGCGCCGGCAGGCCCAGTGAGCGCAGGCATGCAATTTCAAATTGTGCGAAGTCCTGGCAAACACCGCGCCGCTTTCGATAAAAGTCAGCGATGGGCGTCGCCACGTTGGTGGCTGTTGGATCGAATGCAAATTCCTTGTTGATCCGTCGAGTCAGATCCAGGACCGCTTCGAGTAACGGCCGCTGTCGGGTGAACGAAACGGACGCGTAATCCGCGTAGGCATCCTGTAGCGGCGCCAACGGCGAACCATACGTAAACTCATGCGCCTCGAGTCCGGAGCCAGCATGGTCGATCCGGCAGGCGGTGCGCACGGATTCCCACGGCGACGTCTCGGTCGGTTCAGGAACAAATAGCGGACCAACCGCGACTTTTGACCGCGACTGAATAACCAATCGGGAATGCGCGCCCTCCACCGTGACAAACTGTGTCTGATTACCAAAATAGTCAGCGTGCTCACTCACCACCGCGGGTTGCGGCTCAATCACCACTTCATGGGAGAACACGCGTTGATTGGGAAGTCGCCGCGGTCGCAAGCGAAGCAAATGATGAGAAACCGACACGCTGCCGAAGTAATCGTAACTCGTAAAATGGGAAATCTCGTAAAGGAGCTTGCGCATGATCAGCTGACCCGGGTTAGCGCGTGGCTGAAATAGCTGTGCGTCAGTTCCTCGGAAAAACCGGACAATGCCTCGACACAGTTCTCCAGCAGCCCCATCAGCGGGCTCATGTTGCCGCTCAACCAACCCTGTCCGGCCGCGGCCGGTTCACGACCTTGAATCCGGTTGAGAATCCGCACCATCGCAAGGTTATCCGCTTCACAGCGGAAACTGTTTTCCCCGGGCAACGCCTGCGCATGGAGCGTGAGTTGTTGCAACTGGAACAGGACCGAGCGCGGATTGGATTCATCCCGCAACAGGAGATCGATCGCTTCCAGGGGCCGCACTTCTGAAAAGTACAAACGACGATAGGTCATCGTCGAATCGGCAATTTCCAGGAGCAGTTCAAATGTCTCGCTCGAATCACCAGTCAACACGGCGCCCCGCAGGAATTGAGTCATGCAAATGCCGCGTTCGATCCGGCGGCCGATGTCCAGAAAACGCCAACCGTGACCGCGCGTCATGTTCTCCATTTCCAGGCCACTGAACGCGGCGAGATCGAGCACCAGTCGATGGATCAACGCCAGGGCGGTCGTAAGGGGCAGCTTGCCCGGGCCACCGCGAACCTCGCGATCCATCCGGACCAGGATGCGCCACGTGTCGCCGGAAAACCGATCACGCACATGTGCCGCCACGCCGTGGATGCGCCCGAGAAGTTCGCGCACACTGCCAATCGCTTCCTTGTTGAAAATCAGGCGCAGCACATGTTGACGAATCGCCGTATTGGTCACCAAACGATTCGAGAACGGCAGCGCCAGCGCGTTGAACAGTTCGGGCAGGGCGAGCGGGATCGTCGAGCCGTCGCGTTCGGCATCATCAATCAACCGCTCCACGATTCGCCGGAGCAGGCGCAACGTATTTTCCAGTCGCTCCGCGTATCGGCCCAGCCAAAATAAATTGTCCGCCGCCCGGCTCGGAACAGTGTTGGAGCCGCGGGTGACGGACTTGACGACACGGCGGGTTTCCGCCGGTTGGCGCAGATCGCCGTTGTTCGTCCGCACCCAGACATCCTTGCTGCCGCCCCCGCCCTGCATGGTGACCACCGGATCTTCAACCGTCGGCGCCACCCGCGCCAAACCTCCCGGCATCACGGCGTAGGTATCGCCCGCGCCGGCGACAAATGTTCTCAACACAACCGAACGCGACTCGAATATTCCGTCACGGAAGACCGGCGATCGCGACATCACGAGCCGTTCCTGCCCAACATAATTCTGCGGCTCGGCCTTGATGGCGCGGATCAAGTTGGCCTTTTCGCTCTTCGTCAGGCGACCGCCAAACCACGGCTGTCGACGGCTTTTGCCAAACGCCGGCTTGATGACCAGATAGTCAAAATTATCGAGCACGTATTGGCGCTCGCGGCTTTGACCGCACCACCAGGTGGCGACCGAGGGAATCAGCAGTTCCTCCTGCAACAAGTGCTGACAAAGCACCGGCAGAAAGGCCAGCAGGATGGGGCTCTCCAACACACCGCTGCCAAGTGCATTTGAAATGACCACGTTGCCTGCGCGGGCCGCTTCGACCAACCCGGGCACACCCAGAAAAGATTCGCTGCGAAGTTCCAAGGGATCGCAGTACGAATCGTCCACGCGACGCAGAATGTAATCAACGCGCTGCAAACCTTCGACGGTTTTCAGAAACACGCGACGATCGCGCACGGTCAAATCCGCGCCTTCCACCAACGGCAAGCCCAGGTTGCGCGCGAGATACGCATGCTCAAAATAGGTCTCGTTGAGCGGGCCCGGCGTCAGCAAAACGCCTCGGGGTTCGGAATCATCCACGGCCGCCAACTGCACCAGCATTTTCTGTCGTGTGCGGAAGAATGAGCCCAGACGACAAACCCTGCTTTCGCGCAATTCGTCCGGCAGAATACGCGAAAGCACCGCCCGGTTTTCAAGCGCATAACCGGCGCCGCTCGGCGCCTGAGTGCGATCGGCCAATGCCCACCATTTACCGTCCGCAGAACGTCCGAGATCGCACGCGCTAAAACTAAGGTACGTCCGCTGGGCCGGCAGGAATCCCCGGCAAGCCCGCAAGAATCCCGGGTTGGCATAGATCAAATCCGGCGGCAGAAAACCATCCCGCAAGAGCCGTTGGCTTCCGCCATAGATATCCTCCAGAATGAGGTTGAGCAGCCGGGTCCGCTGGGCCAGACCGCGTTCCAGCCAGGACCATTCGTCGGCCGAGATCAGCAACGGCGCGAGGTCAAGCGCCCAAGGTCGCTCCGTGCCGCGGGCATCGCTGTAAACGTTGTAGGTGACGTCGTGATCGCGAACGATGCGCAAACCGTTTTCCCAACGCGACGCAAGTTCGTGTCGACTCAGGCTTCCCACCGAACGAGCAAAGGACAACCAGTGGTCGCGGATCGTCCCCGCTGGCGACAACATTTCGTCAAAAATGCCCGTCGCCGGCGCGTACTGGCGCAGGGGATTTTCCGCCAAGGAGACCGGCTCCTGTTCAGACGCGGCGATCATGGGTTGGGCACTGCTTTTGGGTCGACGGCGGAGGCTAGTCACTTCGCCAAACGCAAGTCGAGTGTGAACGGAAACTCACCTTTTTCCTCCAGGCCCGGCAATTCAAAGCGCCCGCGCGTTGCGCCGTGGACGAAGAATCGCGCCAAGCGCCGCGACTCCGCTTCATAGGCGTTGACCGGAAAGGTGTCGTAACTGCGACCACCCGGATGTGCGACGTGATACTGGCACCCCCCGAGGCTTCTTTGATTCCACGCATCGTACAAATCAAACACCAACGGCGTGTGCACACCAATCGTCGGTTGCAAACATTCCGGCGGTTGCCACGCGCGGTAGCGGACACCCGCGACCCCTTCGCCATTGGTGCCGGTTGGGTGAAGCGGGACGGGCCGGCCGTTGCACGTGATGACGAATCGATCGCCGATCAGGCCCTGCGCTTTGATCTGGAGGCGCTCCAACGAACTGTCCACATATCGCACTGTTCCACCACCGCCCGGTTCCTCACCCAGCACATGCCAGGGCTCAAGCGCCGTCCGCAATTCCACATGCACATCGCGCTGAGCGAACTCACCGATACGCGGGAACCGAAATTCAAAATGCGGCGTGAACCACTCAAATTCAAATGGATAGCCCGCTTCCCGCAAATCACGGACAACATCCTTGAAATCGCTTTGGCAAAAATGCGGCAACAACCAGCGATCATGTACGTCGGTGCCCCAACGTACGAGGCCGTTTCGGTACGGTTCGCGCCAAAACTTGGAGATCAATCCACGCAAGAGAAGATGCTGGGCGAGGCTCATTTGCGGATGCGGCGGCATTTCAAACGCGCGCATCTCAACCAGGCCAAGCCGGCCGGAGCTGCTTTCGGGAGCGTAAAGCTTATCGATGCTGAATTCGGCGCGGTGGGTGTTACCCGTGGCGTCAACGAGCAGGTTGCGGAAGACTCGATCGACCACCCACGGCGGAGTCTCGAAGGCGCGACCGCCTTCCTGCAATCGCTCGCCGCGCGCACTGAAACCCGAAAGCGAGTGGTCCACGCCGAGTTGCCGATCCAGTTCCTGAAACGCGACATCCAATTCGTAGAGCGAATCATTTCGCGCCTCGTCCACCCGCGGTGCCTGACTGGTCGGGCCGATGAATAAACTGCTGAACACCCAGCTCAACGACGGATGGTTTTGCCAATAAGTAATCAATGACCGGAGCAAGTCCGGCCGACGTAGCACCGGCGAATCCAACGGCGTATCGCCCCCGATGATGATGTGATTTCCGCCACCGGTTCCGGTATGGCGGCCGTCCAACATGAACTTTTCCGTCCCCAATCGCGTTTGTCTTGCCTCGTCGTAAAGAATCGTCGTGCGCTCAACGAGTTGCTCCCACGATTGGCTCGGATGCATGTTGACCTCGATGACACCCGGATCCGGAGTGACCGCCAGCTTGTTCAAGCGCGGATCGCGCGGCGGCGTTTCACCTTCGATGATGACGGGCAGACCCGTTTCGCGCACCGCCGTTTCGATGCCGGCCACCAGGTCAAGGTAGTCTTCGGTCGTCGAGACGGGCGGCATGAACACGTGAAGCCGGCCATCGCGCGGTTCAACGCACATCGCCGTTCGAATGATCCACGGCGCACTTTGGCCCGAGTCCGGTTGCCGGTTCACCGCAATTTCGTCGGGCAACTTCGGCAACTCGTTCTCCGGCTCGAGATCCCCCACGCGTTGCGGACGCTGGCCCGGTCCGTATCCCGGTGGCAAGGGCGCACTGCCACTCGACAGAAATCTCTGGCCGCGTTCGCCGGGTTTGACGCGATATGGAAAGTCGCGTGGCAATGCGGGAAGCTTTTGCGACGGATCGTGCTGCCAGACCCACGGGTATTCCTTCTCGGCCACCCACGGAATGGAATCGAGCGGCAACCGCAATCCCATCGGCGAGTCACCCGGAATGAGCCAGAGCGTGTCGTCATCCCGCAGAAACCACGGGCCGGACATCCACCCCGGTTCACCGTTGACGACCGTGCGTTTGATCGGCAACGCGTAACCCACGATTTCGCCCAGGCCCTTTTGGAAAATGCGCGCAATTCGATCGCGCTCCATTTTGTCCTTCAGGTTGGATTTTTCCGGCGTGACGTTTGAGGGAAACCGCCGCTCCTTCCACGTGTAATAAAAGGCATCTTCATAAGCCGGCAGCAGATTCTTAGGATCGGCACCCAGGACCGATCCAATGCGTTCCATCAACGCCCGCGCTTCCTTCGCGCCGAAGCCATAGTTTTTCGATTCATCCGCGATCAATGAATCGTCTTTCCAAATCGGAACGCCATCCTTGCGCCAATACGCCGCCAGCGCGTATCGCGGCAACGGTTCGCCGGGATACCATTTGCCCTGTCCGTAATGGAGCAGTGAACCAGGCGCAAACTGGTCGCGCAAACGTTTGATCAATTGCCCGGAGAGCACCCGTTTCTTGTGTGAGACGGCGGTGAAATTCCATTCCGCGCCGTCCGGATCATCGATCGAAACAAAGGTCGGTTCGCCGCCCATCGTCAATCGCACGTCGTGTTTGTTCAGATCGACATCGATCGCGTGACCCAGCTTTTCGATGTTGGCCCATTGCGTTTCCGTGTAGGGTTTCGTGACTCGCGGTGATTCGTGAATGCGGGTCACCGTCATCTCATGAAGTAGCTTGGACTCGCATTTATCCACCGCACCGCTCACCGGGGCCGCACTGGAAGGTTCTGGCGTACACGACAACGGAATGTGTCCTTCACCCGCCAGCAATCCGGACGTGGGGTCCAGACCGATCCAGCCACCGCCCGGCAAATACACTTCGCACCACGCGTGCAGGTCGGTGAAGTCGACTTCCGTTCCGCTCGGACCATCCAACGACTTCACGTCTGGTTTCAATTGAATGAGATATCCGCTGACAAAACGCGCCGCCAATCCACAGTGGCGAAAAAGATGACAGAGCAACCAGGCGGTATCGCGACAGGAACCGCTGGCTCGGGTCAACGTTTCCTCCGGGGATTGCACTCCGGGCTCCAGCCGGATTTCGTATTTGATGTCCTTCCACAACTGCTGGTTGACCGCCACGAGAAAATCAATCGTGCGCATCTTCTGCACCGGCGCCAAGGGCGGTTCCTCGGCATAACGGGATTTGCGGGAACGCGGAGTCCGTTCACCGAGGTAGGCAAACCGGACTTCGTTGAGATACTTGCGAAATTTGGGTGTCAGCCAGCACTTGCGTTGGAACGGCTTGAGTTCCTTGTCGAGCGATTCATCGTAGTCGAACGGAAACTTCTCCGCCTCCGCTTCGAGAAAGAAATCGAACGGATTGTAAACCGCCATCTCCGCGATAACCTCCACGTCGATGCAGAGCTCGCGCAGTTTCTCGGGAAACACGAGACGGGCGTTCCAATTGGAAAATGGATCCTGCTGCCAGTTGATGAAGTGTTCACCCCCGTGCACTTGCTGGGAGTAACTGAGTATCTTCGTTCGACAGTGCGGGGCGGGACGCAATCGCACCACATGCGGCCCGTGGCCGACGAGACGGTCATAAGTGTAATGGGTGCGATGATGTAACGCGACGTGAATGGACATGCGACGGCAGGAATCGGGTTAGGTTTCCAATGAACGACCATTAGGAATCGACGGCCACTGGTTCGGCCTCGAGATAGCGGATGCGTTTGTTAACGTCTGTGTTGATGGAATGGTACGGCTGCTTGAGATTGCCGGGGGCAAACAGGGTTTGCCGGAGTTGTTCCATGTCATCTTCACCGATCGCATCGGAAAATATCGGCATCAGATAGTCAATCCCCAGCCGCGACGGTTTCATCATCCGGGCATCATACAAACCGAGATGCATCTGGCGCGCGTGAATCAAACCCCAACGATCGCGAAAGCGGTTGGCGTCATACCCTTCGACATGAAAGCCCCTGGCCGTGTTGTATTGCAAAATGGAAACGGCGTTGTTGCGACCTTCCACCAACAACTCAACCGCTTTTCCTCCCAGTTGGGCCGCGTAAAACCGGTCAAAAAGGATGGGCCGGCCGCCGCGCTGCGTGTGGCCGACTTTCCGGGTGAAGATGGCCTCACGCGCCGTTTCGCTGCGCCGGTAGAGCTTGAAATACTTGTCGCCGATCAATTGGATTAACTTGCCGCGCAGCGCCTCGGCCGCGCCGCTCAAAACGATGTTGCCGGAAGGATCAGTGGACTTGGTCTCGGCCCCGAGTTCGCGTCCCTGTTCGTCCACAATCCCCTCACCGCAAACAATGACGACGTTTTTCTGCAGATCGTAAATGTGCTTTACGCGTTCGACCAGACGCTCGATATCGAGTCGCTGCTCCGGCAGAAGAATGATGTCGGGTCGACCGTAAGCCGAACCCAAAGAAATGTAACCCGAATGGCGCCCCATCACTTCGATGATCGCGATCCGGCGATGGCTCTCCGCCGTGGTGCGAATGCGTTCGACGCCGGACGCGGTCACAAACACCGCCGTCGCGTAACCGGGCGTCACATAATTCACCATGTGCTCCAGATCAAATTCCGCGCGGGATTCCGTGCGCTTGTAGCGATAGCGTCCCTTGCTGTCGGGATCGTTGACGCGGACGAATTCATCGGGCTCGCTCGGGTGGTTCAAGCCCAGATCGTTGTCGATTGTTTTGGGCGAAAGGACAGTGGGCAAACGCTCGGCCAGAGGCTGTAGACCATTGAGCGTTCCGTCGCCACCGACACAAATCAGGCCCTCAATTCCCAGCCTCCGCAGGCGGTAGGCAATCAAGTCGAGATCATCCTTCTTTTCAGGATCCACATAGTCACGCGAACTCCCGATCAACGTGCCGCCCTTGGTCGGATCAATTTCTGGAATCTCCTGATACAGCGGATTCAGATGGACGTGCGGCACACGCGGATTGAACAAGCTGTTGAACCCCTTGATGAGCCCGATGATCTCGACCTTGAGCTGGTTGCAGCGGACCACCTCACCTTGAATGGTCGCGTTCAGTGCCGGCGTATCACCGCCGGCGGTGAGAATGCCAATGCGTTTCATATACTGGAGAATTGCGCCTGCCAGTCGTCGGTACCGCGGGCGCGCGGCCTCACCGATGTGGGTGATTTGCGCGTAAAAAATGTTTCGTGGATACCCGTGCCGATGAGGTTCACCTTTTCCTGAAGCTCATCGAGGTATTCGTGCAATCCCTGGGCTTCAATCTCGTCCACATTGGTAAACGCAAGATCGGAGCACAACTGCCCAAACAGGCGCTCGGGATTGTTATGAAAACTACCCAACGGCGTGCCGGTGATGGCGTGCAACGAATGACGGGCGCGATCCAGACAACAACGGACAGCCCGCGGAAACTGATCGTCCAATAGCAGAAAGTGCGTGATGCCGGCCGGCGCAAGTCGACCATGCCGTTTACGATACATTTCGAACGCACTGGCCGACCGCAACACGGCCGCCCACTGTAGTTCATCAAACGGACTTCCCACCTCGCTGATTGATCGCAGCAGGAAATAATATTTCACGTCGAGAATTCGCGAGGTTTTGTCCGCCCGCTCGATCATCCGGCCCATCTCGAGGAAGTGCCACGCCTCGTTTCGCTGGAGCGTGGAATCCGTCGCTCCCTGAAACAGATGGCTGCCGCGCTTCACTTCCGGGTAAAATTGGTACGCACGATCCGATCCATCAAATGTTCCGGCGGCCGCCTTTACCTTAAGGTAAAAGCTGTTCAATTCTTCCCACATCGTCGTCGTGATGATTTCGCGAATGGACCTTGCGTTCTCGCGCGCCGCGTGCAGACAGGACAGGATCGAATTAGGATTGTCGCGGTCGAACGTGAGAAACCAGATCACCTTTTCCTGGTCCGGTTTGCCGAAGCGCTTCTCAAACAATTCGTGATCGCCTGTCGTGTTGACGAGCGGATCCCACTGCTGCGTATAGCCTTCCGGCAGGTCGAGCATCAGGTTCAAATTCACATCAATGAACCGTGCGACGTTGTCCGCGCGCTCCACGCAACGGGCCATCCAATAAGTCGAATCGGCAACGCGACTAAGCATGGCTGTTGCTCCTGGGTACCGCGCGAAGGGGTTGCGTATCCGACGACGCGGCGCGCCCGGTTTTGCTTCCGTCGTTGTTCGCCGAATCAGCCAGCACCCAGGTATCCTTCGTGCCGCCGCCCTGCGACGAATTCACCACCAGCGAACCTTTGCGCAACGCGACGCGGGTCAATCCACCGGGCAAAACAAAGATGTCGCGCCCATAAAGAATGTACGGACGCAGATCGACATGCCGCCCCTCCAACCGGTCGCCGCAAACGGTGGGCACGCGCGACAACGACAATGTCGGTTGGGCGATATAATTCCGTGGGTTCGCCCGTAGCTGGGTTTTGAATTCATCAATCTGTTCACGAGCCGAGTGTGGTCCGACTAACATGCCGTACCCACCCGATTCGTTGGCCGCCTTGATCACCAACTCGCCGGCGTGTTCCAGAACGTAGTCGAGATCGTTATGCTCGGCACAAATGTAAGTTGGCACGTTGGGGATGATCGCGTCCTCGCCCAGGTAGTATTTGATCAAACGCGGCACATAGGCATAAACCACCTTGTCGTCGGCCACGCCGGTTCCGGGGGCATTTGCCAACGCGACGTTGCCAGCTCGATAAACATCCATTAGTCCGGGCACCCCGAGCATCGAGTCCGGACGAAAGACTTTTGGATCAAGGAAATCATCGTCCAGCCTGCGGTAAATGACATCGACGCGCTCAAAACCTTTTGTCGTGCGCATCCAGACAAAATCCTCATGCACGACGAGATCACTGCCTTCCACCAATTCGACTCCCATTTGCTGGGCGAGAAACGAGTGTTCGAAGTATGCCGAGTTGTAACGGCCCGGCGTGAGCACCACGACTTGAGGCGAACTCGTCCCGTCGGGCGCCAGGTATTCGAGAACGTCGCGCAGCTTGATCGCGTAGTCCGAAACCGGCCTAATCCGCGCCGCCGAAAAAACTTCCGGAAACAGGCTTTTCATCAGGCGCCGATTTTCCAGGACGTAGGATACGCCGGACGGACAACGAAGATTGTCTTCCAAAACGTAAACCTGACCGTCGCGATGCCGTACGAGATCGGTCCCAACGATGTGGCACCAAATGTCGCGCGGCGGCGTCAGCCCCGAGCATTCCGGTCGAAACCCCTTCGATGATTCGATGATCTCACGCGGAATAATTCCGTCCTTGATGACCTTCTGCCGGTGATAGACGTCGGCGATGAACATGTTCAACGCCTGAATGCGTTGTCGCAGTCCGCGTTCGAGCCGGGACCACTCGCCGTTCGAAACAATCCGCGGAATCAGATCGAACGGCAGAACTTTTTCAACGCCCTGATTGTCACTGTAAACGTTGAACGTGATACCGGCCTGAATGAGCGCCCGCTCGGCCGCCTGCTGCCGGAGCTGCAATTCCCCGTGGGGAAGGGACGCAATCTCCTGAGCCAGCAATTTTGCCGCAGCGCGAGGTTCACCATCCTCGCCGATCATCTCGTCGAAGAACCCGCCCGACTCGTATTTTCCAAACACCGGGTCCGCACTCATCCGAACCTCCCCGACTGAAGGCAGCTCAGGACAATCGATCGCTTGCGCGTGGGGACCAATTGTCGGGAGAAAGAGAACTTATCCAGCTGGTAAGACCGACGGATCGCGCGCTCATGGCCGCGAACCCGCGGCGTAAGCTCGGCCGTGTGCGCCGCCGAAACAAGCCGACTGGTGGCACGACGACAAAACATCCGCAAGGCCGCGGCGAACGGTTCAAATTGGTCACGAACTTCGTTGATAATGCTTCGATTGCATCCCAAATGCCACCGTGCCAATTACGGTCGAGGAAGATCTTAAACAGCGCGAATTAGCCATCCCAAAATGCATCACAACTCGTTCAAATGAAGGGTGTTAGGTTGGCGCGCATAGACGCAATCCCGACCGCCTTCCGATCACTCGAATCTTAAATTCCGGCCCCGCACGATCGCCGTCCGCTGTCAACAAGCCAGCAAGCTGAACAAATCACGCCAGCGTGACATTTTAGTATGATACTCCGGCGTGGGCCGATTTTGGGTGCCCCCTTTAGGTTCGCGTCCGGCGCCCGCCGTCGCCGGACTTTGATCCGGTTTGATTTGGTTTGACTGGCTTTGAATCCGCGCCTGCGGAACCATTCCCAGCAGCAGTCAAATCCCCAGTCGGCACCGATTCGAGAAAGGCTGCCACTTCCGGAGGCAAAGGCGCATTGCCGTTGGCTTCGTTGCGATAAAGATCACCGATCATCCGGCTCGCCAGCAAACCGTAGATCGGCGCCAGAACCTGGTTCGAGCGGTCCTTGCGCAGATTTTCTTCGAGTTCGCTTTCCCAACGCTCGCGCAACAGTCGCAGCCGTTCACGTTCGTGATCGTGCCGCCGCACCTGCGCCAGTTCCGTGGCAAGCGGAAGAATCCGATCCGCTTTCTCACAGGCCGGAAGATCGGGATCTGTCGTCAGCTCGCGCAGCAAACGGGCAAGGGCGAGTGAGACCGGTGCTGCCAACCGGTCCGCCAGCGACCCATCGTCCGACTTTGATTCCAGCTCGTCGGCCTCCTCGACGAGCGTTTGAGCAAGTTCGAGCGATTCCTGATGTCGCAGCCAATCCACATAGCCTCCTGCCTTCCATTGAGAAACATTTTGCTCACTGATCGGCCGGCTACCAAAATAGGCTTTGAGAACGGTTTTGACCTCCGTCAATTCGTTCAGCCAGCCGACGAGCTTTTTGGCGGGCTGCCCGTTTTGGAGGCGCCGATTCAGTTCATTCCGCACGTCGCGGCTCAGACGCGCGATTTTGCCGACGCGTGTCATTTGTAATGGCCTCGGATGTACTTTGAGTAATAACGTCCGATGGAGGGGGCGTTCATCAACTCACGATAAACCGACGGTGGAACGCCTGAATGTTCATAGACGGTGTCGCTCGTGTGGAAGACCACCGCAAGCGTTCGGCCATCGTAGCCCACGGCGGCGATGGCTTTCGAATCGACGGGAATCAGTTCCGTGTTCACAACCCCAATTTAGTGAGCCTCACGTTCGTCGGGGTGGTAAATCTCCATGGATTACTTACAACCTTAGTTTCGAGTAGACGTTTTCCGGAGCTTTTAGGAACTGAAGAAAGGCCTTTAGGGTTTTGCGCATGCCCGTTCTCGCCGCCGCCTCATCGTCGATCTTAATACTTATTGTCGATTTGTTCGAAGAACTGCCCGGCTTGCGCCGATACTCCCGTACGATAATTGGATCACGGCGACGAAGACCGAGTTCACGCCGCGTGTTTCGAACCCGGTCCAAGTTCGCCGCAATGTATGAAGACGAAAACAAATCGACTATGGCAGAATCCGCCCAGTAGCGGAGCGGCATGGGAAACAGATCCCACGAAAAGCAAAGCTGAACGCGAAACCTTAATTCCGGTTTCTCATTACCATCCAAAGCCTTTGTGAATCGTTTTAGAAACTCCAGCCAGTCGGGTTTCATGATGCGCTCCCGCAAATAATCCCGAAAAGTTTCGTCGTCATTCGCCAGGCCATGGTCTGTCTGGAGATGGTACAACATGAAGGCATCCCAGAATACTGTTTGAGTGATACCTTCTGCCGGAAGTTGCCGGAGAAAATGACGCGTGCAGAATCGGGCCAATGCCTCAATGCCGTCCGGCGAATGCTCATCCATTTCCTGAAAGGCCTTTTTGTTTGCGCTCCAGTGGGCGCCAAGCGACTCCCAGGCAACTTCGCCCAAGCTGTGAACGAAGATACTTTCCAAGATTGGTTCAAACTCATTGCGGTTGACTCCACCCGCCGGAATTCCAAATGACCGTTGCCAGAAACGAGGTTTGTGCTGTTTGGCCAGCTCGATCCAGACTATCTGAAGCTCTTTCTTCGGGTGCGGTTGATTCTTGGGCACGCACCGAGAATGCACTCGAAACACCATGCCGGCCAACTATTGAGGTTCGCCATCAAAATGGAGCCCCCGCGTTCATTGCTCCGGCGAACTGAAGTCCGAAACAAATTCGGCCCGGGAGCGACCCGGGCCGATGAAACTAAGAGGATGCTGTTTTTCCACGGTGTAGGTGACTGGCACCCAGGGAACCGGTCTGCATCACTCACTTTGTCTTTGGTTCCGGGAGATTTTTAAGGCAATCTCCCGGAAGAACCCAAGAGGAAAATATGAAAAACACCGGCGACCTGCACCTCGCGTTTGACGTGGGCCACAGCTCGATTGGCTGGGCCGTTCTGCGCCAAGAGCCCAATGTGAAACCACCAAATCCAGAGATTCTCGGAACGGGCGTGGTTACCTTTGGCGCCGACGATTGTCTGGCAGTCAAGCGACGCAAGAACCGGCAGGCGCGCCGCCACGCCCGCGCGACACGGCAGCGGATCGGTCACATTGAGAAGCTTCTCGCCCATCTCGGCGTTATGTCGGCGGACGAATTAAAAGCCCACCATGACCAGGGCTGCGGCGACAGTTTTTCCTGGCAGAAAGCCGCTGACATTCTGGCCGCCGCAAGAACAGGAAGACCCATTCCCGAAATCCGCTGGATGGAACTTTGGGAAATCCTCCGCTGGTATGCACACAACCGGGGTTACTTCGCACCTCCGTGGGCCAATCGTGGCGACGATACCGCCAAAGATTCGGGCGACGATGTGCCGGACACTGAGAAGGTCGCCAATTCCCATTCGATCATGCAGGAATTCGGTACGCGGACGATGGCGCAGACCATCGCGGCTTACACCGGTTGGTATGAAAAGGAGATCGTGAAATGGCGAGCCGGCGAACGGTCCAACAAGCCGCCGCATTTTAAGGGGTTGAACGCGGCGTTCGAACGGGAAAGCGTCGTCTGGCCCGAAGTCTTTGCTCTGCTCTCCGCCTTGAAAGACCGGCTTCCCAAGTTGGACGATGATTTGATCCGCACTCTGCTGGGCAGCGAACCCGATCCGATGGCCGATCCAGAAGCATGGAAAGCCATTCCGTGCGAAGCCATCAAACTTCCCAAGCGTTACATGGGTGGTCTGCTTTTCGGCCAGATGATCCCGCGCTTCGACAATCGCATCATCGGCGTTTGTCCGATTTTGTTCGCACGACGCCAAGCTGAATTGATTGATGACGGATATTCGGCCGAGGAAGCCAAGCATCAGGCCGAGAAGGAATCGAAACTGCCGGCAAAAGCGACGCCGGAGTTCTTGCGGTTCCGCTGGGCAATGCAACTGGCAAACGTCTTTGGCGCATGCGACCGAGAAAAGGCGACGCGACTTTTGACCGGGGAGGAAAGAAAAGCACTTACCACGCAGGCTGCCGACGCCGGGGCGATGACCAAGTCCACGTTCAAAAAAGCAATCCGTGAACTGACCGGCTGGAAACGTGACAATCTCGAATCGATGTTGATGCATCCAGATGCGGAGAAAGCTCTGGTTCTCGATCCGGTGCAAAACGAAATCAGGAAGAGCATTCTGGTCGATGCGTTCAGCCAAATGCCGGACCGGTTACGGAAACGCCTCAACGGCAAACTTGCGCGAGGCAAGTCGGTGAGTCTGCAGGAAGTCCGCGACTGGCTAGAAGGCGACGATGCGGCGCAATTCGATGCGGAAGTGGATCGGCTGGTAACGAGCGCGAACACCCGGAAAAACAAGAAGCAGACTGCCACGACTCGCGAATCGTTGTTGAAGGAAAAGCTTTCGGCACCATTCCCAACCGGGCGGGCGCCTTACTCGCGAACGATTCTGCGCCAGGCTTATGACGAAGTCATGAACGGTTGGGACCCGCGCGCTGAAAAGAACGATCAACAGGAGCGAGGCTGCCTTTGCCAGACGGAAGAATTAAAGGAGGCGCAACTCCAGCGCCGGTTGGAAGAGCAGACCAACAACCATTTGGTCCGGCATCGATTGCTGATTCTTGAACGGTTGCTCGGCGATTTGATTGCCGCGCCGGAGTTCGCCAATGGTGATGCATCACGAATTGCCGGAATAACGATCGAGGTGAACCGCGACCTGCAAGCGCAGTCCGGCAAGACGCGAAAAGAACAGGAACAAGATTTGGGACGGAGGCTGGGAGATTTCAAAACCGTTGCGGGCAAGGTGGAGGAAGCGTGTAAACGCCGCGGCATGCCCATCACGGCAGGATTAATTCGCAAGGCACGTGTTGCCGAGGATTTGGGTTGGAAATGTCCCTACACCGGCAAGGCCTTTGATATCGACAGCCTGCTGGATGGGACCATGGACAAGGAACACATCATCCCCCATGCGGACCGGCAGAGTGATTCACTGGATTCGCTGGTGATCACTTGGACTGAAGTCAACAAATGGAAAGGCAAACGGACCGCGATGGAATTTATCCGAGAGTTCGGCGGACAGAAAGTTCCAGGCCGGACCGAACTGACAATCATGCCCATCGGTGAATTCAAGAAGTTCGTCGACGGACTCAATATAAAAAAGGGGCACGCCGACGATCAGGCGCGAAAGAAGCGGCGCGTTCGCCGGCTGCTGACTGAACATTACGAGGAAAAGGAATTCACTCCACGTGATCTCACGGTGACGAGTCACTTGGTTCGGCTTGGTGCGCAAGTCCTGCAGCGCACCTTTCCACCCGATCAGCGCCCTCCCGTGGTGTCGCTCCCCGGATCAGTCACCGGTGAAGTAAGAAAAGCATGGCGGCTTATTGGGTGTCTCGGCGCGGCGAATCCTGCCATTTTTCAAGCGGACGCGAAAACACCAAAGACCAAGCAGGAAATTCGTGGCATCACGCATCTGCACCATGCACTCGACGCCTGCGTGCTGGGGTTGGCGAGTATTTACTTTCCGAAGCATGGCGAACTCTGGAAAGCGATGATTCAACGGCGGCCCGATCCGGGACAACAGGCGCTATTGCGAAGCACGAATCTTTATCGCGCAGACAGCGAAGGACGAATGCGCCTGGCTGAATTGCCAGATGGCTTGAAGCACCAGCTTCGTGATAAGCTCGCCGAGAAACGTGTAGTCCAACACATCCCGGCTGACATGAGCGGCGTGAAAGTGGAGGAAAACACGCGTGGAGTTTTGCTGCAAAAAGACGGCGGACGGGTGGTGCTGAGACAGCAAGCGCCGCGCGACGCGAAAACTGGCGTGCGTCCGGAAGCAAAGGAAACGGAAGAAGCTGCCGGAAAGTTGCTAGGACTCAAACCAACCAGCGGTCAGGGTAAACTGACCCGCGAAAAAGGAGTTCGCGTCATCACGGACAATTACGGAGTCGCGATTCTCGATCATGTATCCAGTCCCGACGAACGATTCGTGATCATCCCGTGGTACAGGGTGTGGCATCAGATCAATGAGCTGCGGGAGAAGAACCAAGGAAAGCCGCCGCGTGTGCTCCGGATTGGCTCCGTCGTGCGCGTGACTGCCAAAAGTGGTCGAGCCGACTACCGAGGATTGTGGATGATTCGCGGTGCACAGCTCAATCAGCGGCAAGGTTTCCTGGTCGATATCAGTGCGCCAGATGTAATCACCTACCGGGTATCGGGCCGAAGTGATTGTTTCCAAAATGTCCGCCTGAAGGCGCTGGTAGATGGTGGACTCGAGATTCTCAAACCCACTCTCGCAGGATTACCTCTTAAGACCTGAACTTCTGTTGCCGATGACGAGGAGTGGAGAGGGACCATGTCCTACCACATTGTCAGCATTGATGCGCCGAACTGTTCGTTGTCGTGCAAGGACGGGCAGCTCACGTGCCGTACTGACGACGGACAACGCAAGCTGCCGCTGGAGGACGTGGCGGCAATCATCATTACCAGCTTCAGTGTTTCGATTCACAGCCACCTGTTCCTCGAAGCCGCCAAGCATGGCGTGGCGTTGATTATCTGTGAATCGTTCAAACCGGTCTCACTGGTCCTCCCTGCCAATCGAAGTACCGATACACTTTTGACGCGCGCTGTGTTGGACCTTGCGCCGCGTGTGCGTGAAGCGCTCTGGCGCCGTACGGTGGATGCCAAATGCCAGAACCAAGCCAAGCTGGCCAGTCACATCGCGCCCGATCATCGGACACTCGACAGTTTGAACCGCATCGCGCACGGCCGGCAGGATCACAAAGAAGCGATCTGCGCAAAAGCGTTCTGGAGTATCTTCGGCCAGGCATTGGGTGAGGAATCATTCCGGCGCGAACCCGGCGGTGAAGGCGGTATCAATTCGTTGCTGAACTACGGCTATGCAGTGCTGCTTTCAACGGTCCTGCAAAAGCTCTTCGCGGTCGGCCTTGATCCCACGTGGGGGCTTTCCCACGTCGCACGTGAGCGCGCCACGCCACTGGCCTATGATTTGATGGAACAGTTTCGCCCCTGTGTGGACTGGCGTGTGTGGCAATGGACCCGGCAAAAACCCAACCCGGAAGACTGGCAGGTTTCCAAGGAGTATCGAGGATGGGTCACTGGTTTCGCACTCGAACGAGTCGATCATCTGGATTTCACACTCGAAGTACGCGGGGTCATCGAAGGTGTGATCCGCAGCTTTCGCCGGGCGGTCATGGACAACGCGGTTCGTCCCTATCGCCCGTGGAACCCCAAACCCGGCCAATGGCCGCCAAAGGAATCCGGTGGACCCGGATCGATATAAAATGGGCTGGCTGCTCGTGGCATTCGATCTCCCGGTCGGCACGAAGAAGCAGCGCAAGGCCGCGACGGACTTCAGGGAATTCCTGAAGGACGACGGCTTTACTATGATTCAGTGGAGCGTCTATGCCCGGTCGTGTGTGAGCTTCGCCAGGCAGGAAACTCATTTGGATCGGGTGAAAAAGAACCTGCCGCCGGAAGGGGCGGTCCGGGCGTGGTTCCTGACACGGGTGCAATGGGAGAGCAGCTTCGTGATTCACGGTCAACCCGCAGAGGAGGTGCCTCCGGAAGATTTGCCGGAGCAAATTCAGCTCTGGTAGGCATATCGGGGCCGGCAGAATGTCTCGCGATTTGGCTGTAACAGCCTGAAATCACCCCATTTGGGGCGAGGCATTCTACCGACCCCGATTTTGGAACCAAGGCAAAGCCTGCATTGCGTCTTCTGGAATGTTTCCCCGATTCTACCGACCCCGATTTTGGAACCAAGGCAAAGCCGAATCGACCTGCAATATCGAGGACGTGCCATTCTACCGACCCCGATTTTGGAACCAAGGCAAAGCTGATCACCCGGCAGCATATCGTCTGTTACGATTCTACCGACCCCGATTTTGGAACCAAGGCAAAGCTGCGGGTTTGCGTTACTTGACTTTGGCCATATTCTACCGACCCCGATTTTGGAACCAAGGCAAAGCCGTGTCGAAGTAGTTGTTTCCAGTCAGTGCATTCTACCGACCCCGATTTTGGAACCAAGGCAAAGCTGGTTAGGGTTTCTTTTACTGCCGCAGCATATTCTACCGACCCCGATTTTGGAACCAAGGCAAAGCGATTGACTCCGATCAACCTCCCCGCACAATATTCTACCGACCCCGATTTTGGAACCAAGGCAAAGCACAATCGAGCTAATCCTGACAAACTCCTTGATTCTACCGACCCCGATTTTGGAACCAAGGCAAAGCACAGCGGATTCGTGAGCGCGGCATGAAGATATTCTACCGACCCCGATTTTGGAACCAAGGCAAAGCTACTCGACGCCACGAGCTTCCTAATGACAGATTCTACCGACCCCGATTTTGGAACCAAGGCAAAGCTGCCTACCACGCCGATCTGCGAGACGAAGTATTCTACCGACCCCGATTTTGGAACCAAGGCAAAGCTACGCGCGCACCGAACTGCGGGCCATCCAATTCTACCGACCCCGATTTTGGAACCAAGGCAAAGCAACACGAATACGAGGAAGTTCCTACTTTCCATTCTACCGACCCCGATTTTGGAACCAAGGCAAAGCGCACGGGCGCGGGCACGGTCGCGGACCGAAATTCTACCGACCCCGATTTTGGAACCAAGGCAAAGCTGTCTTCAATGAAGTCGTGAACCCGGTATCATTCTACCGACCCCGATTTTGGAACCAAGGCAAAGCTTCGATTGTTCGTTTACGAGCCGCGCCTCAATTCTACCGACCCCGATTTTGGAACCAAGGCAAAGCCCAGAACCATGTTGTTGCGAAGCAATTCGAATTCTACCGACCCCGATTTTGGAACCAAGGCAAAGCACCACCTCCACGCTCACATCGCCCATCTTCATTCTACCGACCCCGATTTTGGAACCAAGGCAAAGCGTTGCATACCATGCCAGCACTCTTGGTTCGATTCTACCGACCCCGATTTTGGAACCAAGGCAATCACAACCCTGGTTGCAAGAAATCACGCCAGCGCGGTTCGCTCCGGCTCGTCCGGAGGCGTTTCGATCGAACTCTGCGGCGTTTCGGCTTCCGGATTTCCCCGATAGCTGGCCACGACCCATTCGCTCAGGGTCTTTTCCGGTTTGCGGGCGACGCGTTCGTCGATGTCGAATTCCTTGCGGCCGGTGTTCTGTTCAATCAACCGCAAGCCGAATTGGAAATCCTTGAAACGCACCGCGCACAGATCACGAACGGACCGGGACGTCCGCGCTGATTCCGCGACCAACCATTCCACGGCCGCCGGCGCAAAATTGAGCTTCAATCCGTGCTGCTCCTCGAAGCGCGTGGCGAATTCCGCAACCAAGCCGGACAGCACACTGCGCTCGGCCTCCGCCTGTTCGGCGATTAATCGTCGCAACGCCGCATCGGGATTGTCGACCAGTTCACGAGTGACACTGAACTGCCGGACGGGTGTCGATGGCAGCTCAAACTTAAGTTGCCGAAAGACCCGCTCGCAAACGGTCATCAAACCGCGCGCACCGGTCTTTTCTTCACTGGCGATTTCCGCGATGCGCCGGAGGCCGTCGTCCTGAAACAGCACGTCAATGTTGTAGGCGGCAAACGAGTTTTCGTACTGGCGGATGATGCTGCCCTCCGAGGTCTTCAGAATCTCGAACAAGTCGTCGACTTCGAGCGGGTGGCACCACACGCGCACCGGCAGGCGGCCAATGAACTCCGGCTCAAAACCGTAATCGATGAAGTCGCGCGTAGCGGCCTGCTCGAGCAACTGCTCGTCGGAAAGGGTCTTTTCGTAACGCGGCGAAAATCCGATGGCGGACTCACGCAAACGACGACGGACTATTTCCTCCAACCCACCAAACGCGCCACTGACCACAAACAGAACGTGCCGCGTGTTGATCGTGGCGGGCGCCGGTTTGCCCCGCTGCGTGATATCCATCATCGCTTGAATCTGCCCGGCGATGTCGTTTGGTGCGCGGGCCGGCACCTCGGTTTCCTCCATCAACTTCAGCAGATTGGTCTGCACGCCGCGTCCGCTGACATCGCGTCCCTGCCCCGTGTGCGAACCGGTGATCTTGTCGATCTCGTCGATGTATATGATTCCGTACTGCGCGCGGACCACATCGTTGTTTGCCTGGCGGAGAAGATCGCGAACGAGATCCTCGGCATCGCCACCGACGTAGCCCGTTTCCGAAAACTTGGTGGCGTCCGCCTTCACGAACGGGACGCCGATCAGCTCCGCAATACTGCGGATCAGGTAGGTTTTGCCGACACCGGTCGGCCCGAGCAACAGGACATTCTGTTTGGCGTAGGTATGCGATCCCCGCCCCTGCAAGGCCTGTTGCACGTGGTGATAGTGATCACACAAGGCGACGCCCAACACTTTTTTGGCCTCCTCCTGTTTGATCACAAACCGGTCCAGATGTTCCTTCACCTCCCGCGGCCGGTACTCAAATTTGAAATCCTCGGCCGACGCCGTTTTGGGTTCCGGTGGCGGAGTATGACCCGAGGAGGAAGCACCCGAAGGCGGCGGCGGCGGTGGCGTGAAACCCGGACCTCCGGATTTGAAATTCTGCCGCAGGAATTCCTGCATCTGGCGTTGGAATTCCTCAAAACCGGGCGGTTGCGAATTAAGCGGGCGAGTCTTCATATCGTTGGTCCTTGCGACCGGGCAAACGGGCGTTCGTTCAAAACGAATCTAACTTTCGCGATGGAAGGCCACCGCCCCCAACGGCGGCAATGTAAATTCGGCCGAGAATTGATGACCGTGCGACGGAATGTCCGTGGCATTGACACCACCCATGTTGCCCATGCCGCCACCGCCGTAACTGGTGGCGTCCGAATTCAGAATCTCGCGCCAGAACCCTCCGGCCGGCAGTCCCAGACGATAGCCGGAATGCGGGCAGGGCGTGAGATTGAAAATGACCATCACGACATCCGAGGCATCGTGGTTGCGCCGCAGGAAACTCAGCACGCTGTTTTCGTTGTCCGAGCAATCCACCCAGGAAAAGCCGCCCGGTTCAAAATCGGCCTCGTACAGCGCCGGACGGCTGCGCACCACCGCGTTCAAATCGGCAACCAGCTTCTGCACGCCGGTGTGATACGGTCCCGCATCGAGCAACCACCAATCGAGCGACGCGTTGCAATTCCATTCTCCGCTCTGACCAAATTCGCCGCCCATGAACATGAGCTTCTTGCCGGGGAACAACCATTGGTACGACAACAACGCGCGCAAATTGGCAAAACGCTGCCACTCGTCGCCCGGCATCCGGCGGATCAGTGAACCTTTGCCATGCACCACTTCGTCGTGCGAGAGCGGCAGCACGAAGTTTTCGTGGTAATGGTAAAGCATCGCGAAGGTCAGCTCGTTTTGATGATACTTGCGATGAACGGGGTCCCGCTTGAAGTAGCCGAGGGTATCGTGCATCCAGCCCATGTTCCACTTGAGCGTGAAACCCAACCCACCGACATAGGGCGGACGCGAAACCTGCGGCCAGGCGGTCGATTCCTCGGCAATCGTCATCACGCCCGCGTGCTCGGTGTGAATGAGGTGATTGAATTCGCGCAGAAAATCGACCGCTTCCAAATTCTCGCGGCCACCGTATTGATTGGGAATCCATTCCCCTTCCTTGCGGGAATAGTCGAGATAAAGCATCGACGCCACGGCATCCACACGCAGGCCATCGATGTGATGGTGCCGGCACCAGAAGAGCGCGTTGGCGGTGAGGAAATTCCGCACCTCGTGCCGACCGTAATTAAAGATCAAGGTTCCCCAATCCTGATGTGCGCCCTTGCGTGGGTCTTCGTGCTCGTATAGCGCGGTACCATCAAACTTGGCCAGCGCCCATTCGTCCCGCGGGAAATGCGCCGGCACCCAATCGACGATCACCCCGATGCCCGCTTCGTGCAGCGCGTTAATTAAAAATTGAAAATCACTCGGGTTCCCGAAGCGGCTGGTCGGCGCGTAGAAGCCGGTCACCTGATAACCCCATGACGGATAAAATGCGTGCTCAGCCACCGGCAGAAACTCGACATGGGTGAACCCCATCTTGCGCATGTAATCGATCAACCGGCCGGCGAGATCGCGATAGCTGAAAGATTCGTGGGAACTATTGCGCATCCACGAACCGAGATGCACTTCGTAGATGTTAATGGGGGCGTGCAGCGGTTGCAGCCCGGCGCGTTGGCCCATCCACTTCCCGTCCGACCAGGCGAAGTCATCCACTGGCCAGACGATCGCCGCATTCTTCGGCGGCACTTCGAAAAACGTTCCGTACGGATCCGTCTTCAAGACCACGTTGCCGTGGGCATCGAGCAATTCAAATTTGTAGTGCGCACCGCGACCGATCCCGGGCACAAAGATTTCCCAGATGCCGGAAGAGCCCAGCCGCCGCATTGGGTGTCGACGGCCGTCCCAAAAATTGAAATCACCCACCACGCTCACGCGGCGGGCGTTTGGCGCCCAGACGGCAAAGCTCACGCCCGCCACTCCGTCGGGGCTGTGCAAATGGGCTCCCAGTTTTTCGTAGATGCGATGTTCCGAACCTTGATTAAAGAGATAAACATCCTGCTCGCCCAGCGTCGGCAGGAACGAGTACGGATCCCGTGAAATAACCTCCGCGCCGTCGGGATAGCGCGTGATCAAATCGTACGCGTAGACGCGATCCACCTTTGCGGCCACTCCCTCGAATATGCTGGTCCCACCGATCTTCTTCAGCTTGATCGTGGGTTTATCGGTTTCATGAACCGGCCGAATGGAAACCTCGCTCGCTCCCGGCATGACCGTCCGCACGACGACACCCTTCCCATCGCCCAACGGGTGCATGCCCAAAAGGCTGTGTGGTTCGGAGTGCCGGCATTCAGCCAGACTTTCAAGTTCATCCGCGGTCAAATGCATCTGTGCTCCATAATCGCAAAATCCAGGATCATTGAAATGGAAAACCGTTGCGAAGTTTCATAACCGTCTGCCTCACACCGGGATGTTCTGGTCGCGTAAGCGCTCACACCGTTTCGATTATCGCCCGGGAGCCCCCCAATCATTCGGCGGGTAGCCGGTTGAATCAAAGCTCACTTTTGATGAACCGCGACCGCCAACCCCGTCAGCACTTTGTCCAACTGTTCCTCGGTGGATTGCATCGATCCCTCTGTCCAGATCACGTGGTTCGCTCGCTGCATCTTGGTCTTCAACGGCAACTGCGCCGCGAGACGACTGTCGATCTGGTCGTCTGTCCAACCTCGTTCTGCCAGCCGCGCCCGTTGAGTGCTTGGACTGCACGCTGTGCACATGATCTCGTCGAATGCGCTTTCGCAACTGGTTTCGTACAACAAAGGAATCACGATGCATCCCATCGATTGCCCGGCCGATTCCCAATCGGCCAAATGCCTTGTCCAGGCTTCACGAATCGGTGGATGAAGGATCGCTTCCAATCGGCAGCGTTCTTTTTTGTCGCCAAACACTTTCGACGCCAATCGGTCGCGGCGGAGTTCGCCACGCTCATCGAGCAGATCCGCACCAAACTGATCGACGATTTGTCCGAGCACGGGATGACCTGACCGGGTGAATTCGCGCGCCAGATCATCGGTGTCGAGCACCGGTACGCCTTTCGTCTCGAGTAGTCGAGCAACCGTCGATTTGCCCGTGCCCAATCCACCCGTCAGTCCAATTTTCAACATCCAATTACCTTTCTCAGGGAACCTGGCGAACACGATAAAACCGCCGGCTCGGCGGCGGGGCGGGATCAGTCAGTTGTGTCGCATCCGCCGTTGCCGTGTTCGTGACCACGCCCGACCAGGTTTTCAGATCGTCGGAGCCATCCAGGGAATAGCGATTTCCCGTACGCCCTTCAAAATGAATCGTGATCGGCCCGCCCGAGACATCACCGCGAACGAGTGGCACCATCACCGGTTCAAAGGTATCGACGTTTGGCGTGATCCTCAGTCGCGCCACCCGCGCGCGCGGCAAACCGGAAAACTGGTCAAATGCACCACCGGCGAGAACGTAGGTGTCCACGGCGGTCGTGAGGGTGTAAATCGCATCGTTGGCACCGGATCCGGGTGCGAAGGTATCGTCCAACGAGCCATCGGCATTGAGCCGACCGATCCGGCCCAACGATCTTGCCCCGATCGTCGTAAAATCACCCGCCAGCAAAATCCTTTGATCGCTTTGAACCGCGAGCGCGCGAACGAATCCGTTCGGGCGGTCGGCGAGGTTGAAGGTCGTATCCGTTGTTCCATCACCATTCAGGCGGGCCACGTAGCTATAACCATAACCATTCGCGGTGATGAATTCCCCGCCCGCAATGACGTCCCCATCGGCCATCAACGCCAGTGCCCGGACCGTGCCGTCCAGGTATGCGGTAAAACCCATGTCCAGCGCGCCCGTCACACCCAACCGAGCGACATAGCCGCGCCCGAATCCGTTCACTGTCGAGAAGTCACCTCCCATGATCACACTGCCATTCGACTGAACCACCACCGTCCGGACCGGTGCCGAGGGCCCCGTTCCTGGATTAAACGTCGCATCCTGGCTACCGTCCGGCATCACACGGGCAATGTAAGCCCGAGGTTGTCCGCGATAATTCAAAAAGAATCCGCCAATCACCACTCGTCCATCATCCATGACGGCGAGCGAACGCACGGCATCGTCCGGACCAATCCCCGGATCAAAGGCAGAATCGAGCGAACCGTCTTCGTTCAACCGGGCGAGGTTGTTTCGAGTCACACCGGCCACGGCCGTGAAGGCGCCACCGATTACGACTTTGCCATCCGATCGGAGCCCGACGGTGTACACCGTGCCGGACACGCCAATGCCCGGATTAAACTGCGTATCCACGGCGCCGTCTGAATTGAATTGCGCGATCCCGGCAGGCAACCCACCGTCGATGCTGGCATAACCGCCACCGACGACCACCTTGCCGTTCGACCGCGCCGCGACCGCAAAGACGTTGTCGTTCGGTCCCTCCAGGCGATTGAAAGTCACATCAATCGCGCCGGGCCGATCATCATCCAGCAGCGTCACACTCGCCGTTGACGGTGTCACCGTACCATATCCGGTTGACGGATTGACCAGTTTCAGGCTGAAGGTCTTGTCGCTCTCCGCCACGAAATCATTCACCAGCGGAATGGTGACCTGTTTGGTCGATTCGCCCGCCGCGAAATCAACAACAACATCGGCGCCGGCAAAATCCATCCCGGCCGTCGCCGTACCCGCCACCGGATGAACCGACACCGAAGACGCCGCATTGGTGTCGCCCTGCCGATCCACTGCCAGGGAAACCGCTCCCACTGCTTCACTCACGATGATGGCTGGCTGTTCGAATCGGTAGGCTTTTTCGTCGTCATCGATGGTCACCGTCGCCTGGTAGTCAGTTCCCAAAGCCGAGTAGTCCGAAGGGTTTGGATTTCTGAGCGTTACATAAAACGACTCAGGCGATTCGGCGATTTGATCGTTCACCAGATTGATTGAGATGGTTGCGTTCGTTTGTCCGGCGGGGAAGGTGATCGTTCCCGATTGAGCCTCGTAGTCGGTTCCGGCCTTCGCCGTTCCGTCGCTCGTCGTGTAATCCACGCTCATGTTACTCGTGGTGGTACCGTTGATTTGAACCGTCACATTCACCTGGCCCGCATTCTCCGTCGTTTTTACCTGGGTTTGCGAAAAGACATAGCGTCGAAATGCCGTGGTGTATTTACTTACCAGATTGGGCGCCGTGTAGTTGATGGTGGCCGCATTGTCCGCTGACGCTGGATTGGGGTCGGCGATACCGGTCGCCACGCCGTTGTAGAAAACGTTGGGATTTGAGAAATATGGAATCCGAACTCCGGGCGGATAGGTCATCACCGTCGCGTACGTCACGTTCTGGGCAACAAATCGGTTGCCGTAGGAATAAGCAAAAGCACCTTGTCCACTTGAATTCTGGCGATCATGCGCACAGCCGAGGTTGTGCCCGATTTCGTGCGCAAATGTATAGTTCCCCACCGCGTATGGCCGCCGCACGACGCTGAAAGCCAGATCCCGATAGGTTGGATCGTTCGGGTTTTGCAGAAGATACGCGATCCCCGCTATATATCCTGTGTCCTCTCGTTCCGTGATCATGCACACCGTGTCTGCTTTGAACTGCTGATATCGAAGCAGCTTGATTTGACTTGGTTGTCCGACCGACCCGAACGCGAGGTTGTAAAGGTCCTGGGACATGTCGCCCGTCTCGGTGTAATCCACTTCCTCAGTGTGCACCAAATTTATCTGAATGCCGATCTGGCTCTTCGCAAAACAGTCGTTTGCCTCGGCCACCGCCAGGTCGATCAATGCCCGAATGCCATCGGTGCCGCCCGCTCCATCCCGCGCGGCAGCTGTGTAAACCACCATCACATCCACCGGCGTGAGACCGGTATCCATCACTGACGGCGCGTCTCCTGGTGGCGCCTGCGCCGTGGGAGCGGAATCCGAACTTTGAATCTGCGCAGTGTTCAACTTCGCGGCTTTCCTTTGTGCAATCGCCTTTATCGCCGTCTGCTGAAAGCCCATATCCGTTACACCGCATTCCGGAAACTTGTTCAAATCGAACTTTCGCACGACATACGTTTGGTTACCGCCATATTGGATAACATACAATTCACTCCCGGAAAGCCGCACCGTACCGGCCATGATTCCGTGATGAATCGCCATTCTGACCACGCCTCCTGCCACCCCATCAAGATCGCCGGT
The DNA here is from genome assembly GCA_016124235.1 of bacterium. GTDB lineage: Bacteria > Verrucomicrobiota > Verrucomicrobiia > Limisphaerales > RI-55 > RI-55. The sequence goes on from WGOC01000002.1 coordinate 281,302, forward strand.
CACAATCATCGAGTCCGCATCGGGATGAGCGACGCCAGTCACCTGCAAGACGGGCTCCATACCATCCCTGATATTCAGGCGAATCTTGGTCCCCGCTTTCACGACTCCTTTCGCGAACGAGCCGATCACAGGTGCATCCACTTGCAATGATTGTTCCCAGGTTACTGGCCCATCCGCAAATCGATTGAAAGTTGGCCGGCCTGCCCCACTTAGAAACATATTGGGCACAACCGGTGCGGCGTTAGAAGTCGCGATGGAGACCAGACCTATGAAGAGCCCAATCAGGCTGCAAAGACAGGTCAGTATTCGTCGCACGTTCCGTACAGGAAGAGGGTCCATTTTCATAATTCCACCTACTTGAGTTTGGCATGGTCCGACATCGCCGAAAGCAAATTCTGAGTCGTTATCGGTCGAAGTTTTACACATCAAGTTCCGCACAGAAAAAGGGCGACCAATTTGGTCGCCCATTTCGAATCCGAATTTCTTAAAGCTGCATCAAGGCGTATAGTTGACGCGGTAGAAGCGGTGTCCGCCGCCACCATCGGGATCATCAATATTGATGCGCCGTTGATCCGAATACGTCGTGAAGTTTGTGATGGTTTGCCACTGCGATTGGGTAATATCATCCTTCACCTGCAACTCATACGTCGTACGTGGTGCACCATTCCACGAGACCACTGCTTTAGGCTCATCCCCACCCACATATGAGACATCTACTTTGATCTGGCCGAATGGTGTGGAGTCTAAGGAATTAACAATCCCGTCGCCGTCAGAATCTACAATACTACTCTCTATGAGTCCCTTGGTCACCGATATTACTTCACCCGAATCGAGACTCACAGTGACGGTATCGCCGATCGGTGCCGGCAAATAACGCAATCGACCATCGGGAGCTCCTGCATCGGCAAAAAATCCATCCAAGGACGTCGGAGCGATGACATTCGTACCGAACTGCAAATTCCCATAATAGATTTTCATACCCGGCTTAATCCTGATGGCATCCGCCCAATTAGTCGCGTAATTGTTAAGTTGAAGATATTTCACGTAGAGTGCGTTATTACCGTCCACCGTATCGAAGGTAAAAGTACTCAAGTATTGTCCATCAAGAACCAACGTACCGAGAGCGGCATTGTTCGTGTAACCAGCTGGATCTAAACCGCGGTCTTCGCCTGCCCACTTGTGATTGACCTCTCTGAATTGGTATCCGTAGGACGTGATCCGCGCGTCAGTAAGGTCGCCGGTGATAGGCTTCCGTGTTAACTCGAAACCGTCGGTCACACTCCACAGAGCTTGAATTGCACTGTTTCTAAGGCTGTTGGTCACGTTGATGTATAACTTCCCTGGTTGAAGCAGAGGAACACCGGATACGGAGCCGATTACCCCGGCTGTCACCGTCGAGAACGACGAATACAAAGTGCCGAAATTGAGATGCACATCAAAATTGGACATAGCTGAACCGTATTCCAAAATACCGGTACGAGCAGATAGCGTAAGAGGACCGTTCAGTGCGAAGATCGTTCCGCTGTTGATCAATTCATCCACATCCCATTCCGAACTGTAGGAAAACCAAGAGCCGGTGTTTCGAAACACGGCCAATGGGTCAGTCGCTCCAGCCCCCAGAGACAAATTGCCGGCATTGAAAATCGAACCATTGTTAGTGAGATTCACTGTACCCACAAAGTTTGTTGGTCCCAGGTTCACTAAATCTTGAACAAGGCCGATGGTACTATTTACCGTGACGTTATCGCCCTCAAGTCGCAATCCACGGACAATCTGCAACGGATCACTAATTACGATGTTGGTCGCCTTCAAGTTGGCTTCTGTGATTCCAACATCCACCGATTTTGTTAAGTTTTCATCGTCCACCACCCACACCTGCTGCAAAATATTCACGGTGTTGCTTGTGGTGGTTTGACCAGAAACCCCGAAAATAGTCGTGCTGTTACTCCAAGTACCGGTCCACATGTAAATCTGACCGCTAATACGATCCACACTTGATGCAATGGTATTTTCCAAATTCAATTCCCCACTGGGATTCGCCATGTTGAGACTGATGTATGGAGCATCAATGATCGTATTTTGATCAATGGTGGTTTTTGGCGAATCTACTAACAAATAATTTTGAGCACGAATCCGCGAGCGACTAAGGTCCAATTCATCAGCGTGCAACTCGACTCGCCCCGCTAGGTTCGTCGGATCGTAGAATGCCGGAGTGAATGGATTATAAATTGAAAACCCGCGCGTCGGGAAGTTTCCAAACACACTACCTAAATTATTCGGAGCCTGCTGATCAATTGTGAACGAATATGCCGTATAACCATTCGTTACCGTTGTATTATCCCACTGGAAATTTAGAATGTGATTATCGAAAATGAAGAAAGAATTGCTATTGGTCGCCGTTGTCCACCCTGGAAGTGGGCTTTTTGAAACTCGATAGTTTACGGGCCTACCCGAAAGTACGTTGCCGTTCAGAGAAATAAACGAATTTGAACGTGTCATAATGTCATCCGACAGATAAAGACTATTTGTGACATTTACATTCAAAGCGGTGTCGTACGAAGGGGCATCAATCTTGACGATTGGAATACGAGCCCCGCCGGCGCCCGGAGCCCACTTGACCGTGGACTGCACGGAGCCGCTATTTAGATTGGTGGCAAGCAGCACAACCTGAATAATGACGTTGGATGCCCCCAAACGGTTAGTATACACAAACCCGGTATATCGGTTCGTACTTGGATTGAATGGCACTTGTACAAGGCTAAAAATATTGGACGAGCCCAGAACGGTTTGTACTTCATGCGTCGGACTGACGGGAAAAGGCGTATTCAGCTGCCTAGTACTTAGATCTAAAGGTCTTCCACGATTTGCTACAAGCGCCTGATTAGTTCCAACTGCCCAATAGACGTCAAAGACACCCTGAGCGGGTATGAAATTGGTCCCGTCATTAAACGTAAAATCGGACCCGCCGCTTATTCCGGTACCCGAAAACAGGGCGCTCCCTGATCGAATCGCCGATCGACTCAAATCCGCCTTTTTTGCATTAATCTTTAGAAGTCCTCCCGGACCGACGTTCATAACGCCGCGGCTAGTTACGTTCGTTGCACTCAAAAGGATATAGGAGGCAGGACTTTGCGCACTAATGATTGTGCTTTGTCCCCCACTCCCAGTGATAACGGTAAATCCACCAAAATCTTGCCCTTCCAAAGTTCCTTCATTGACGAAATTATCCATCATTTGCCTGCCTGCACCCGTCGAATAATCGATCTGCCATCCGGGGGCTCCTGTCATGACTCCACGATTTGTGAAGTTCATTGTATTCATGGTGGAGAAAGGAAGAGTCTCAACAAGACTAAACACCCCATCGTTGTAGAACGCTGCCGCATCAATTTGTGGAGCATCCAACACATATCCATGATTGATGTAGATCGAGTCTGTAGCTAGAGCCCCGCTGGCTCCTGCCCACATCACCCCAAGTATGAAGAGTTTTTCGTATTTACACATACGCATTAAATCTAGCGGCTACTTCCCAACACCTGCTGCTCCAATTGCTTGATACTGCTACCCGACGGGTAGAGCACCGGATCGTTTGTCGAACCATCAAACGATCCCCAACGCCACTCGGGAAGGAGAGACCCTTCATCTAGAAATGAGGGATATGAGGCGCTAAATGCAGGACCAATCTTGGTAAACCGAATATCGATGGACGTGCGCGAATCACCAATAATCAAAGATCCCGGACCATTTACGGAAGCATCTGTGATGTTGATCGACGCATAGGCGGGAACCGTATGCTGGATCACTGTAAAAATTCCGTTAGCTAGGTCCACCTGCAATGTGCCTGCGGAGAAAATTAGATCTGGCCGCAAGACAGCACGGCTAAACGATTGGCTACTTAATCCACCGTTTGTCACAACTTGGACCGAGAAATTGTTAGTAATACCCTCGTAAAAAGTGCCGAGTAATGAATCATAATCTTTCCTCACAAAATGTAATTTGTTGATGCCTGCTCGCAGCGCTGTCGTGTCACCCGCGCCAACAGCTACGTTCGTCGTATTGACAGGCTCCCAAGGACTGCCACCACTGCCGCCGAGTCCCGCAAATACGTCTGGGGGAAGTTGCTCTTTGTTGTAATTATCTGTACGATAAATATATCGTAGAGCACCTACATCATCTCGAGTCAGGCCGTTAAAATAAGAACCGTTAAGAAGAACACTACTATCTCCCGCAACGGATCTGAAGCTAAAGGCCACAGGATCCACCGGGGATGCAACAGGATAACTTCGATCGGGCGCCGGCGAACAGGAAATCAACCACACATATGTGTAGAGAACGCCGTTGACGTAGCTCGACGGTTCCCACGTAACGGGGTCAAAGTTTCTCTTAATGACCACAAAGTCATAGAAAGGACATTGTTGATTGGGTTGCGTCACACGGTCACGAACATCCCAAATATGTATTTCAGGAGCGATCACACCAAGTTGAGACATGATCTCACTCATCGCCGTCGATTTGAGGTCCGTCAGTTGAAAAGTTGAAGCTTTGAAATTCTCCCGTAATGTATCATTTGGGTATTCGCTTAAGTCAGTGCTCATCGAGCTAAACGGCGGCAGATCATTGAAATACTTGATCGCCTTATCGACCTCCTCGACCCCCTTTGCACCAAAATAGTCAAGAAAAGAAGCTTCGTATGTGTAGTAGATCGTCGGGACGTTCACTCGATACTCGTCACCTAGATTTTGAGGTGTCTCACCCGTTCCCTGCCCTAATCGATCGTATCCAAACGGAACGGTCTGCCACGCCATACTGGGCCCGCCAAGTGTAAATCCTGAGGCTAAATTACAAGACATCGCCAACAGGCCGACCCATCCGGCTACGGCAACTTTTGCTAATCTTTTTAACATACTTGGATACATTAGCGAATTCGAATAACGCGATAGTAAGCCATGCCTTCAGCTGACTCAATGAACGCAGAATTAATATTACCTACCGAGAATCGATAGCCACCGATATCGGACCAGCTTTTGAAATCGGTCGACGTTTGAAGTTTGTAAACCAGTCCGGGAGTTGAGTTCCAATCCACCTTCCATCCCTGGCCAGTTTGCCCAATGCTGATCGTTAATGCGCTTTGAGCGTCTACAGGGCTAGTTCCCGCAAGAAATTCAGCAACATTACTAATTCCGTCACCATCGCTATCCACATTCCCTGCGGGCCAGTTCGCTTGGTTCTCCCCGAAGTATTCTGCTTCCCAATCATCCGGCAAACCATCGAAATTATTGTCGGCGCCCCATGTGACACCGCTCACCGCAATTGAGAGCGGAGTAATTCTACCATCAGCAAGCTGGTACGCAAGCCGCACAGTATGTTGTGTCGCCGGATAAAGTGCATCAAGCCGATAGTAAATGTTTGTCGTTTCGATTGGCGCAATCTGGTTATCCACGTAAAGGAAATATTTCGAAACATCAAACCCGTCTGCGTTAGGCCACGCGACCAATAACTGGTAAGAACTAAGCGCACTGACAACCGGAGCACCAGGTTGAGGCAACGAGGTTGCCAACCTCTGAGAGAACAAATCAAAACTTCCAATGCCTCCAGCAAAGCTCGACCACGTTACCAAAAAGCTATCATCACTTTGAGCGGCTACAACCGGTAGAATCTGCCGAGAAACGGTAGTAGTATTAACTTGGAATTCCCCGCCGGACAGCTGCCCCAGAGAAATGACTCGACCGAATACTCCTTCTTGTTGCCCATCCTGTCCCATACTGGACCATACCACCATTTGCTGGCTACCAGTTCCCGCTATTGAAGGACGGTACTGATCGCCGTAGGTAAAAGTGTTTATCTTGAATTGTTCTGCAACCGCCGTCGAACCCACGACGAAATGACGGCCCACGACATCCCACGAATTCTCGGGGTCACCAAGATTCCTTTCACTCCAAACAATTGTAAATCCGCCATCGGAGGTACCAACCAAACTCGGATTGGCACAAATGTTGGTCGAGGTGTTCACCCGAAACTCGTCGCTCAGTGGTTGCCCATTGTTGGCATCGTAGACACGCGCCATGATATTTACCGCGTCGACATTTTCCGATTGACCCGATCCCGTGAGATGCTCCGTTACCCACGCGATGACAAATTTGCCGCCGCTGGTTTTGGCGATCGCTGGCGTGCGTTGGCTGAATTCGGTCGTCTGGTTCACTTGGAATTCACCGCCGACCTTTGAAAGGTCAGAAGTCACGATTTGCGCGTAAACACCCTGTAATCCACGTCGCGAGCCCAACGGATTATTGGGGTCGTCCTGGCCAAAGCTGCCCCAGGCGATCACTCCATTGCCGTTATCTAGGGACGCAATTGCCGGCGTGACCTTGCTGGTCCCCGTATGCGTGTTGATCCGACTGTCCGAATCACCAACGAACAATCCGTCCGCATTCAACGCCCGGCCGAAAATGGACTCCTCAGAGCCGGTACCGCCCTGCCACACAATGACATGGCTGCCGTCGGAAAAGCGGGCAATGCGCGGCTGCAATTGGTCGCCCGCACCGGTGACATTCACACGAAACGGCTCGAATGTGGCCGTTCCGGAACTGCTGATCCTCACCGCACTAATTCCCGCACCGTCTCCGTCCGTGTGGTTATCCTGCCAGACCAAATAGCCGCCATTGGCACTCAGAACCTGGTCAGCCGCCACCTGGTCGCCCGGCAATTCCCCAGCAATCCGATACTCGCCACCTTGTGGAGCAAACGCTCCCTGACCGAGTACTGACGCCGTGGAGACACCCATGGCCAAAAGCACCGGAACCGCGGCATGTAAGTTAGTTCTTAACGGCATATTCTTTCTCTATTGTCTGCAGCGTGCAGAATCTTACAGGATTTTTCCGGATATTTTTTAACAGCTACAACAAGCCATTGGGCAGATGATCAATTGCAGCGAATTACTAATTGGCTTGCGGGATCTGGCGTTTGGCAAACGGCATTTCTTCGTCGGAATGGAACTGATTGCCGGCCGGATCGATAATTGTTGGCGTAACAAAGATCAGGAGGTTCCGCTTGTTGCTTTTCAACGACTCGCTGCGGAACATGCGGCCAACGAACGGCAGGTCGCCCAGCACCGGGACCTTGTCCTTGATCTTGGTCACCGATTCGCTCAACAGACCGCCGAGCACCACTGTTTGACCATCCCATACATTCACCGTGGTCGCCACCTGGCGCAAACGGTATCGCGGCAACGGCGTGCTGGCAGTCAGCGGCGTTCCAACCGTGTTGCCAGTCGCCGACTGAATCTGGGCCACAAACGCGCTCGAATCATCATAACCAATGAACTGCGTCAGGGTCGGGATGATGGTCATCTGGATCGTGTAACCGTCCGCCGAAACCGAGGGAAGAACATCGAGCACCGGACCGAATTCGAAGGTTTGGGTGGTAGGTTGCTGCGACGTGAAGCTACCGGTTTGGGTCACGGCACCAGCCACCGCGCCACCCGTGTTACCACCACCACCACCGCCCTGATTCAGACCAGTCACCACGGTTTGGATTTCAACAGTCTTAATCTGTGTCTGACGGCCGCTCAGCGTGGTGACGCGCGGAGCAAACATCAGGTCAACACCCTTGCGCTGTTCCAATGCCTTGATGACCAACCGGAATTGTGGATCCGTCAAAATACCGGTTACCGTGGCAAGCGGAGCCATGCCTGCCTCGTCTCGAAGACCGGAGGTGAGCAAGGTATCGGTTGCCGATTGCGGTATGACCGGATTCGGAAACACGCCGGTCGGATTGGCAACTGAGGGCGCACCTGTAAATGTCGGTGCCGATCCAGCCTGGGCACCAATATTTCCATCACCCAGCAGGGTATTCCCTAGGAACCAATCAAATCCAAGTGCCCGCACGTCTTCCTGTGTCACTTCCACGAAGCGACCCTCGATCGTTACTTGCGGGGGCTCATAATTTAACATTTCAACGGCGCGCTGAATGATTTCCAAGTCATCCAGAGTCGCCTTGACCAACAGGATGCCCGTTCGATCGTTGAAGTAGAGCATCTTTGGAGCGAGCAGGCTCACACCGGCTGCTTCAAAGTAGTCACGTGCCGCAATATTGACGATCGACATGTCATTGGTCGTGGTGAGGAAGCGAATACCACCGCTGCTTCCGCCACCGCCAGCACCGCCACCACCAAATCCACCACCACCAAATCCACCACCACCGCCGCCGCCTTGACCACCTTGGGCGAACTGCGCACCACCGGGAGCAATGGATACCTGGGCAAAGATGGAACCACTGCCACCTTGCTGACCACCGCTACCACCACCGCCACCGCCGCCGCCGCCACCACCGCCGCCGCCGCCACCCTGTTGGCTACCGCCGCCGAGCGAGTTGGCGAACACACCTTCCATGCCTTGATAGAAGGTATTGGGATTGACGCGGAAAGTGCGGGTCTCGAGGTGTTCTGGTTCAGGCGTTTTGGCGCTGATGATGACCGCAAATTCATCAACGGTGAATTTGATCGGCCGGTCAGCGGCCATCGTAATGGCCTTCAGCACGTCGATCATTTTCAAATCATGAAGCGCCGGATTGATGTCAATGATCGTGCTGCCCAAATCCGCCTGTTCATTGCCCTGCGGCGCTACCGCAATGGGCTGGCCCGTTACCGGATCCGTGGCAAACGCAGCTGCCCCGCCACCGTTGTCAATATGGGGCGTCAGCATGAAATTAATCCCCTTGCCGTCGGTATCTCGGCGGCGCGCCTCGTCATTCAAATTTTTGATTACTTCAGAAAGAGGCAACCCTTCATATATCACTTCATCCAGAGTGATCTTGTTGAGCTTCTCCATGATGTTGTGACGACCTTCACTCGTGTCGACCTGCACGGTCCGTCGCGCATAAGGATTCGGTTTTGGCAGGGCCTCGCGGGTCAGTGGCTGGACCCACGCCTTCTCCACAGCGACCAGGTTTTTGCGCGAATCGTATTCCCGCTCACGCGCACCATTCGCGTAGCGATCCTGCTGCAGCTGATCCAAATAATAGTAGGCCTCCGTATTCGAAGGATCTTCCTTAACAGCGTCGCGGAGCATGGCTTCGGCCTCGTCGATCTTACCCATTTCGCGAAGCAGTTTGGCGTTCTGCACCTTCACCGAAGTCTTGAGGCGATCCTTCTTGATCTGCTCCGCGTCGCGCACGGCCTGCGGATCTGGTTGACGACCGAGATTGGCCTGCAGGTCGCGATCATTTTCTTTTTTGAGCGCGAGCAAGTCGGTGTTTTTCGGATCGGCTTTCAACGCAGCAACGAGTTGGTCGTTGGCCACCATGAAGTTGTTCTGTTTACGCTCCTCGATCGCAATCATCATGCGGGTCTTGACCAACCCATCGATGACCTCGGCACGCTCGGCGTCAATGCCCTGACCGATCTTGTTGGCGAGCGCAAAACCATCCTGATAAAGGCGCGCCGCTTCCTGGAAATCACCCTTGGCCTGAGCCACCCTGGCGTCGGCAAGTTTTTGCCGCAACTGAATCAGATCGGCTTCGCGTCGTACGGCTTCGTCAATTGCCGCGGTGGTATCAGCATTTTGAGCGACGGCGGCCATTCCTCCGACGACGATCACCGCTGAACAGATGGCAGAGTAGACTACTTTAGTCATGTTTTTTTGAAGGGGGAGAACCGAAAACATAAGTTTCCTATGCGTCAATGTACAGCGTTGAACGGGATGGTTGTGGTTTTTTCGTTTGAGACGGCTCGTAATATCACCTCGCTCGGATTGATGTCCACCACAATGTTCGTATCATTGTCAAACACAAGCGGTTGCTTCACGCGGGCATCTTTCCAAGTCTTTTTTTCCGGGGGATAACTGAGGTCGGCCGAATAACCATTTGTCGCGGTGTACGCCTTGTTCCGGGAGACCACAAACTTGTCACCCGTGTCGTTCACTTCCAGCTCGAAAGTCAACGGGTCGTCTTCCGGACCATTCACGCTGAGCAGCGTAAAGACATCATTCTTTTTGGATTGCTCCGATGCGTAGTACGTTCTGGGACGCCGATCCGATGCCCGCTCCGCGGATTCGCGAGTGACCTTGAAATTGTAGCCACTACCCGAGCGCCGATCGTATTCCACAACGAACGCCAGCGGATGAATCGCTTCAATCTCGAGACGCTTCGGACCATGTTCTTCGTCAGTCGGATGTTTTTCCAGGACACCTTCCGGCGTCTTCACCCAGCGCACCGGATTAAAGAGGTTGTGCTTGCCGCTGAAATCCGCGTTGGGCGGCTCGGCTGTTTGTTCGCGGATCTTTTCCTCCTTGCTCAAGTCCGTCGGAGGGATGGGCTTGGCCGGCGGCGGATTGTCAAACTGGTGCAGCGTCATCGACACCTGCTGCTTGTCAGCTTGAATTTTCATGGGCAGCCAAACTGCCACCCCGGCCAGTGCGAGCAATACTATGCCCAGCACTACTTTTTCGTAATGATGCTTGAGAAACTCCATGAAATGGTCAGTTGGTGGCGGGCTTGTCTGCCGGGGCATCCGGCATCCGTACGACTGCAATTCCCAAGGTTACCTTGATGGGTTCCTCGGTCAGAATATTTTCTGGTCCGGTGGGTTGCGGCGGCGCGACCGGCAACGCGTTGGGCACGGGATAAGGCGATGGCGCGACCCGATTTCCATAGCCCGGTTGAGTGGGGCGCGAGCGGCTTTTGGCGCCGCCGTAAGCCGCCTGGGCTTTGGATTCACTGCTGCCCGGAAGATTTCCATACCGGGAGTTCATGCGTGAATCGCCGCGGGCGTTCGCGTAAGGCGAAGCAGCCGCTTCTCCCGGACGCCCACCATAGGGTGACATCACACCACCAACGGGGGTACGAGGCGAGGTGGACATCCCTGGGATGCCCCCACCAAAAACATCGGCCGCCGCAGCAAACTGCTTCTTCACATTACGGACCCGGCCCGGTTCCACGGCGACGGTTTTCAAAATGATCGAATAAGGAGCATGCGCAATGCCCTCAAGTACTTTCCCGAATTCCTCGCTGAAGCAGCGAAACGTCACTTCGTAAGGATAAACCACCGCGCCCGTGTACTGGTTGGTGGTGACCTTTAGTTTCTTCAAGTACTCATCTTCGACCGCATTGTCACCACTGTCATCAGCGGAGACGCGGGCGCGCTTGTAGGATTCGATCGAATTCACGCGCGCATCCACCAGAATTTTCGTGATCTCCTTGAGGTCCGCCAATTGAACACTCAATGGCGCCAAACTGTTACTCGCGAACCGGAAACCGATTTTCTGCGCCGTGAACGACATATTGAAGTTCGTCGCGATCGTGAGTCCGATTCGTTGACCTTCCTTTTCCACATAGGAAAGGGTGTCAGCCAGTTCGGCCTTGAACGCCGGTTCATTTGTCGCGTCGACCGGGATCGATTTGAACGTCGATGTGAGTTCGGATTCGAACTTCTTCAAGCGATCGATGTCCTCCTTGACCGCCTTGATGTTGTCAACTTTGCCATGGCCCGGGTTGGGCGACTTGGTGATGTACTGATTAACCGTCGCCGCAGCCGCCTCGAGCTGCCCACCGGCTTGGTTATATTTGGCCATTTCGACGGACAGGTAATAACCCGCAACCCCGATGGCGATCACTGCCGCCGCACAACTGATGACAAACACCAGGTTCTTCTTGATCCAGTCCATAACGATTAAAGAGAGATTGGTGTCTTCAATTTGATGTTTAGCGGGAAGTTGAACGTTCCGCTGTCCGGATCTTCCACAACCTTGCCGCCGAGGTCCGTTCCCTTGGGATCCACCATCGGGCTCGCGCGCAACGCATCGCGCAGCGCGTAGGCAATCTTTTCATTGGCACCCGGATCGCCGGACTGCTCCCGGATATCGACCGCACGAATGGTCGTAAGCACCGTCGAGATGTTGTTCGTGTCAGCGTTGTTCTCCATGAAGAAATCGGTCTCGGCTTTCTTCGAGGACTTTTTGTTCAAACCACCACTCTTGGAAAGCGCCAAACCGTAACGCGCAAGGAAGCGTTCATCTTTTTCCGGCTCCTCTTCTTCCTTTTTGTCTTCCAACGAAGCCGAACCTTCGGCAAGCGGATTGTAGGTCTTGACCTTCTCAAACCACATTCCTACCGGCGCCCCCAGTTCGTTGCCCAGCTTGTTCTCCGTGTCGATCATCACTTGGCGGACCTGATTGTAAAATTCAATCCAGGCAAAACGCTCGCGCATCCACGCGCTCAGCTGACCAACGCGCTTGGACTCCTTATCCAACTCCGACTTCAACTTTGTAAGTTGCGAGTCCTTGGTCTTAAGCGGCGCCGCCTTCTGGTCCAGCTCATGGAAGGCCTCCTCTTTAACGGACGCCAAACTCGAGTAAAGAAATCCAAAGGCGAGAACCACAAGAACGAGACTGAACACCGCCGCGATGAGGTACGGCTTCTTCTGGCTGATCTGTTGCCGCTGCAACAAGCTTTTCGGCATCAGGTTCATCTCAACCGGGCATTCGGCGATGTTGCGCAAGGCCGCGCCAACCACCTCACCAAGCAAGTGCGCCGACTTCTCCAATTCCTCGATGTTGACCGCTGGATTGATGCGATCCTGGATCGCCCGGAGCGGATTGAAATACTCGACCGGCACGTTCAGTTTTTCCGAGAAGAACTGGGCCGTGTAAGGCATGATCGAACCACCACCGGAAAGGAACAAACGGACTGGCGCAGAACCGGCCTGCTGCTGCCGATAGAATTGCAGCGTCTGATTGACCTGAATGTGGAGGCGCGTCATCACCTGCCGGGAAATCTTGGAAATGGCCGCTTGATGCGGATTCTCCGGCTCCTCATAGGCGCCACCCAAGCCAACAAAGCCTTCTGCAATCTTGATTTCTTCCGCCCGCGCGAACGGCAACTTCGCTTCCGCTCCGAATTCCTGGGTGATGGAGTTGGCTCCAATATTAATACTACGCGCGTAAACCTTGTTCCCTTCGAAGAAAAGCAAGTTACTCGTTTTGGCACCGATATCCAAAAGCATCGTGCAACCTTCCAAGTCCGCATAGTTGAAGCGGTAGGCGTTGCAGAGAGCGGCCGGCGATACGTCAACCAATTGCAGCTTCAACCCAGCGGCATCACCACTTCGGAAGAGCCCTTCGATGATGTCGGACTTGACCGCAACCAAGAGGACTTCGAGCTCGCCGGAACCTGTCGTGCCGAGAATCTGATAATCCCAGACCACTTCCTCGAGCGGAAACGGCACGTTCTGCTGTGCCTCGTATTGGATGATCTGGGTGACTTTCGAGGAATCAACCGGCGGCAGTTTGACGAACTTCGAAAAGACGTGAAACCCGGGTGCGCAAACGTTGATGTTCTTGGAAGCGAATCCACGTTCGGCAACCAACTTCTGGAGCGCCTTGATCACGACCCCTTCGCGGGCCGCATCCTGACTACCGGCGATCCCCAACGGCTCAATGCCGAAATTGATCAGGGTCAGGGAGCCGTCCGCCGTGACATCGAACTCCGCGACCTTGAGCGTGCTCGCTCCAAAATCGACGGATAGGAATGATTTGTTGCTCATACTTTCAACTGCCTTTCCACCCCGATTGGGGTACACGCCAACTCACCGGCGATATTGGACGTGCGCACTCGCAGGAAGTGCGTGCTGGTTACTTGAAATCACCGGGTGGGTCAAACGAAAAATCCTCGCTGACAACGATCACGGCAATCTCTTACCGTGGATTGTCGGGAACTCAAAAAACTTTGCTCCCGAAATATTTAATCGTCCGCTTGAGCCCTTCTTCCAACCCCACCTGGGGCGCCCATTTCAACAACCGCTTGGCCCGGGTGATATCCGGCCGTCGCTGCTTCGGATCGTCCTGCGGCAACGGCCGGAAAACCAACTTTGATTTGGACCCCGTAGCCGCCTTTATGGCACGCGCAAATTCGACCATCGTCAGTTCAACTGGATTGCCAATGTTCACTGGATAAATCTCCCGGCTCATCATGAGCCGGTAAATCCCATCAATTAAGTCCGAGCAAAAACAAAACGACCGGGTCTGGCTGCCATCGCCAAACACTGTCAGAGGCTTGCCCCGCATTGCTTGACTAACAAACGCCGGCACGACGCGCCCGTCGTTCAACCGCATCCGCGGGCCATAGGTATTAAAGATTCGCACGATCCGGGTTTGGATGTCGTGTTCGCGGTGATATGCCATCACCAGTGCTTCCGCAAAACGCTTCGACTCGTCATAGCATCCCCGTGGCCCGATCGTGTTGACGTTGCCCCAGTAATCCTCCGTCTGTGGATGCACCAACGGATCCCCGTAAATTTCCGATGTGGAGGCCAGAAGAAATCGCGCGCCTTTTGCCTTGGCCAGCCCCAAGGCCTTGTGCGTGCCCAACGAGCCGACCTTCAACGTCTGGATCGGCAACTCCAGATAATCGATCGGGCTCGCGGGCGAAGCAAAATGCCAGACGTAGTCGACCGGTCCGTGAAGATACAAAAACTCGGTGACATCCTGTTTGATAAAACGGAAAGACGGGTTGCCGGCCAGATGCTGGATGTTCTCAACTGAGCCCGTCACCAAGTTGTCGATCGCGATCACTCGATGGCCCTCGTCGAGCAATCGATCCACCAGATGAGACCCCAGAAAACCCGCACCTCCGGTCACGACCGACACGGGTGCAGAGCGACGGACAGACCGCCGGGTTTGTGTTGAGTTGGGTTTTGGTTTTTTGGATCCGGATCGAGGCATACGCGGTAGGGATTCAATGAGTTCGTTTCAAAAAGCAAGCAGTGAGAGAATAGGCGACAGCCGCCACCGGAGTTTTGTAGGTGGCGCAAGGTAATTGGAGCCGTCACTCAAACCTTGGGCCAGGAAATATTCAGCGAGCCCCGGCTCCCGTCAGAACAACCGGAACCGTGCGCATCAGGATTTTCAAGTCGAGCCAGATCGTCCAATTGTCGATATATTCCAGGTCCAACCGCACCCAGTCCTTGAAATCCCGGACTTCATTGCGACCACTCACCTGCCACAGACACGTAAGCCCCGGCTTAACACTCAGCCGACGACGATGCGCGAGATCATCGAAGCGCTCAACTTCATCCACCGGCAGCGGTCGCGGTCCCACGAGGCTCATGTCGCCACGGAGCACATTGAACAGTTGAGGCAACTCATCGATACTCCACTTGCGAATGAACCGACCAAAAGGAGTGATCCGCGGGTCATTGGTCACCTTGAAAACCGGACCGCTCATTTCGTTCAATTGTGCCAATTCCTGTTTGAGCTGCTCGGCATTGTTCACCATCGACCGGAACTTGTACATGTTGAACGGCCGCCCGTTTAGACCCGCCCGTTGCTGGCGGAACAACACCAGTCCCGGCGAGGTGATCCGGACAATGATCGCCGCCGGTAGCATCACCAAGGGACCCAGGATCGCGAGCGCAACAAACGCCACCACAAAGTCGATGGTCTGCTTTGCCAGCGCCTGCCAGGAAGCTTCCGGTGCCGAGCGGAACACCAGCATCGGCTTGCCGTAGAAGTCGTCCAAAGAAGTCTGACTGATCTCGGTCTTGAAGAAGTCGGCCATCAACCAGACTTCCACCCCTTCGAGCTCACACGTCTGAATGGCCTTTTCTACCTGGCCAAAGACCGTGTGCCGCGCGCACAGCACCACTGCATTGACCGAATATTTGTGCAGCAGATCAGGCAACCGATTAACAAACGAATCGTCGATCGCAAGCTCTTCAACAACGTCAAAGCCCTCGCTGATATTCTGGTCGAGATACTCATGCAACTTTGTTGTTTCCTGCGCTGGGCCCGCAATAATCAACCTTCTCCGCAAGCTTGGTTGCCCAAGTCTTGATTCTGCCAACCGCAGAATTAGCTCCTCCTTCACCATTACGACCACAAAACTAACAATCGGAAGGAGCAAATAGACGGAACGCCCGTGGTTGGTGCGAAAAAGAAAGTCCATCATGATGCAACCCACCGAAACAAGAGTGGCCGCCTTCAGCAGCTGCCAGGCGGTCGCTCGGCGGTCAGCCAGCAATGGTCGGCCGTAAAAGCCACACATTTCCAAAGCCAGAGGCGACACCGGAACAATGAAGGCAAGCATCCAGGAATACTGATCGAACGACTGCAATTGGTCAGCCACCCAACCCCGATTGTGAAGTTCACTCCGGATGAGATGCGCGAGCCAGAAACACACGCCAAACAGAAAAGCATCCACCAGTTTGTGGATTTGCGTGCGGACCTGGCGTTGTTTCCTGAGCATATTTTCCAGCTTAACTGGGTTAGCGCGCCAAAAATCGAGCCCGGAAGAACACTGCTAGTTCTCTGCTTGGTATACTCTTATTGAATCTATTCAACATTGGAGAAGACAGTTCCGTTATTCATTTTGTGGTACATAGGTGTGGAGGCATGGATAAACGATTCCATTCGTTTGATCAGACCGGCTTCCTTACCTGGAGTTGAGTAACTCAAAACAGAAACGTATGCCCATCTTTGAAGCTCGCCGGTTAATAATAGATGCTTTGCCATCCACCACATGCGCTCGAAATGGCTGGCGGTGATTCGCTGATCGGCAACAAACCAGTACATATATACCGCTCGCACTTTTTCCTCTCTCCCATCAGGCTGCTTCAAAACACGCTCAGCGACAATTTCCTTTACTGGAAGCTTTCTTTTATTGCGCAATGTTACAAACGCTACCTTTTCTTTCAAGATGCTCCAACCCTGCCCCGTCAAACAATACTCGGGCTTGTGAATGCTCGTTCTATCGAGGCCCATCATGACAACGGTTACTTGCAGAGGCGCCATATTAGACGATTCATCGACGTAAAGTCGCCGCGCGAAGGTTGTGTCGCTTGGCAACCAGTCGACTTCTAATTTCGTAATCGGCCTTGCGGTTGACGTGTAATCCAATACACGTTGCGGCAATGCAATAGTATTTGTGGCAATTAGTCGCCCATCCTCACAATATACATTCTCACCACGCATTATTAGTCCGGGATTTCCTAGATGGCGACTTCGATCGATGTGGCGCAGAAACAAGGCAGTTACCACCATCGTCGCAATCATTGCTGCAAATACCGACCATTTACCTTTCGTCTTCATGCTTGGCCATTTCTGACGGACGCACGAGTTATTATTGGTGGGGATTCTCTTATTTTCTTCCCCACAAACAGCAACCCACCGAGTGCGATTGCAAATGTTAGGAAGCCTAACTTTTGTTCAACCATTGCGCCAGCTTCAATGCTGATTGATCGCCCGACAATCAATACCAGTGTGATGCGGGTCAGGTTGCCGAGAATTGCAAGTGGGAATGCCAACCCGATCAATGTTGACCGCTTCCAAGCTTCAGTGAAATGCGTATATGCGTAAATTATGGCCAAGACTAGCATGGATACCAAACTGCGGATTCCGCTACACGCGGGTGCGACGTCAAATAACGGAGTTCCCTGTGGGGACAGGATTTGAGATCCGTTGGCCAAATAACCAAGGCCCAAAAACAGATTCCCCAGACTCACCGCAATCTTCGTAACAACTATTCGTAATGGGAGCGTGAGCACGTCTTGCAAAGTGCCTAACGGAACCATAAAAACAAGAAGCCCCATCGGGAAAAACGTGCGTTTCGTCCACTCTTTTCCAAATGTAACCCCTCCTATGCCATACAATCCAACAACAAATCCCAACAGGGAAATCCTCACCTGCTGGACCAAATACCCCACGATGTGCATGCCGACGCCGATCAGGAAAATCAACAGAGCTGGCCCCCAAACGCTCTTGCTTATTCCTATCAACTCATTTCGTTTCCAAATCAGAAGCGCCACAACCACAAAGGGTATAAACAGGCAGTAGTGATCATCAGCGGACATCGAATACGCATAACGCGTCCATCCGAACATTGATGAAGTGTCATGGTATCCAAACGTGTTGTTTCCGTAAAAATGGAAGAGAGCCACCCAAGACGCAGACAGCAACGCGAAGAACCACTTATTTGGCAGGCTACACCAAAGCCCCCAGGTTTCTGCACTAATCTTTCCGATTGGTTCCATAGGAAATTTATACGCGTAACGACACCTCAAGTAGCCACATTCTCGTACGCTGACAAAAGATTCTCCACAGAGTTTTCCCAAGCAAGCGGTCCAATTATGCGTCGGAGCGCAACCGAAGACATCAAATCCCGCCGCTGTTCATCTCGCAATACCTCAAGAATGATGTCCCCAAGCTTCTCTGGGCAATTCTCATAGATGTACGCTGCAGCTTCTGCGGCACTTTCGCGCCCTTCAAAAGTAGCAAACATTACCTGTGGTTTTCCAAATGCCATGTACTCTAACGTCTTGTTCATTGTACAGTGATTGTTGTAGGGATTAATTGGGTCACAGGCAACGCCTAGATCCATGGTTTTCAGCGCTGAAAAAAGGTATTCATTGCTAACTCTCCCGGGCATATCCACAAAATCCCGCAATTTGTAGAAATCTCTAAGCTTTACCAGGGTTTCATATTCGGGCCCCGTTCCCATGAGCAAAAACTGAATGTCTTGACGCTTCCTATGTTGGACAATGTGTTTGACGGCCTCGACTAGGTAATGAACACCGTCGGCATTACCCATCACTCCAACATAGCCAACCAAATAGCGCCTTCCTCGGCGCAGCGAATTGTCAGCTGCACATTCCTGGACTTGAATTTTTGGCGCAGTTCTTACGACGATCACCGAGTCGGGTTTCTTTTTCCCGCGCGCTTCCGCAACTTTCTTCACAGACTGATTCGTAGCGACTACCACGTCCGCCAACCAGTACGTCAACCACTCTGCTGTGCGGACCATCCAATAGAGATATCCGCGACCACCAAATTTGGCTTCATACATTTCAGGCCATAAATCATGTTGATCGTAGATAACTCGTGTTCCAAAGAATAACTTAAAAGGGAGGGCGACAAGAAACAGCAAATCTGGGGGGTTACAGATATGAATTATTCGGAACCGATGGCGCCACCAGGCCTTCCAAGCCAGTATCGTCTCGCCGCAAAGGGCCGAGGCATACTCGCCCACAAACCCCAGCAGACCACCGGCTTCTTCGCTGATCCAGTGCCTATAAATGTGAATCCCATCACGACATTCATATGCCGCGGTCCATCCCCGCATCTTGGGACAAATGACAACCACTTCGTAGCCCGCGTCACGCAATGCACATGATTCCTGCCATACCCGCCGGTCCAACGGCACAGGCAGGTTCTCCACAATGATCAGTACAGCGGGCTTCTTCACGATGTTACCAGCAAAACCCTTGGTAAGTCGCTTCAAGTCGTTGGAGCTCAGGCCAGCCGTTGACATCGATGATGTGATGCTTTTCTGTCACCCAACACTTCAACTCCTCGACCGGGGCGCATTTCTGATTGATCAGAATCATTCCTGAGTCACCCACCGCATCCTTAAGATTCGGACACAAAAGACTGGCCAGATGCGGCATCTTCGTATCGATGGCGCGCTTATTGGCACCTACCAATCCTGCCAGATTGAGGGCCGGATCGTAGATACGAAGCTTCCACCCGCGCCCCAGCAGTGTCTGAGCCACCTCCACCATCGCGCTCTCACGCAAATCGTCTGTGTTTGATTTGAAGCTCAGCCCCAATATACAGGCCTCGGTCTGGCCGCTCTCCGCAATCAACGTCAACAAGCTCTGCAAATGACGCTCATTGCTTGGCAGCAAACTTTCCAGCATCGGCAATTGCACGCCATTCACTCGCGCACAATTGGTCAATGCCCGCAAGTCCTTTGGCAGGCATGAGCCCCCAAAAGGGTTCCCTGGCTTAAGGTAGTACGCGGACAAATTGAGTTTGGTGTCCCGGGAAACCAGCCTCATGACCACACGGGAATCAACGCCTATCTGTTTGCCTATTCGACCGATTTCGTTGGCAAATGTGATCTTTGCTGCATGGAACGCATTGCAGGTATACTTAACCATTTCCGCCGTAGGCCAGCTTACTATTTCGGCGCTTTCTCCAAATAAAGCCGCCAGCAACTCTGCAGATGGCTCTTGTCCTTCTTTGGAACCCACAACCGCGAGCGAAGGATCTTCAAAATCAGCCACCGCGGTGCTTTCCCTGAGAAACTCCGGGAAGAAGTGGACCCGCAGCTGCCCCGTGGAAACTAGGTCGCCTAAGAACTCATCCACTAATAACTGTGTACTGCCCGGTAACATCGTGCTCCGCAATACGAGCACATGCGCTTTATCTTTACGCCGCACCGCATTGCCGATCTGGTCAACGACTGCCCTCACATAACTCAAGTCCAAGGCACCGCTCACACGCGAGGGCGTTCCCACACAGACGATGGAGAGCTCCGTGGCCTCGATTGCTTCCTCACATTTATTGGTGGCGCGCAACCGCCCTTGCTCTTTCGCGGACCGAAGTAATTCGTCCAGCCGAGGCTCAACGATCGGTGAGATCCCTCGGTTAAACATCTCCACTTTACTCTTCTGTACATCGACTCCAACGACGCCATGGCCTCGCTTTGCCAGGCATCCCGCCGTCACGGCGCCCACGTAACCGAGGCCAAAAATACTAATGTTCATGGAGCAACGGAGGCTAGGAATGTGGTGCTGAAAACGCAAGGCTTGTCGCTTTTTTGCCGCGCGTGCAACTTGAGATAAGGCGCCCATTCCGTTTTTCGAAAAGTACCGGAAACCAAACCTGCGAGCGATTCTCTCTTCTCTCCTCTCGATGCTTGCTCGACCACTACGATCTCGTCCCAATCGGCGGACAGCTCAACCCGCACCGCAGCATCGCGGCGGCGCACAATGATCGCCCGATCCGACACTCGCTTGATCACCGCCCCAGGTGCAAATTGCCAGTGCACGGAAAAAGCGATCATTTCGGGCAGCGGACCTTTCACCCCGATGTAATCATACACCTCGATCCGTCGGCCTCCTTCCTCCACCCTTACTTCGCGAGATGGCATTCGGTTTCCCACCGGAACCATCCCGAGCCCCCGTGTGTCACCGACCGCGCTCAGGATTGGTTTCGCGTGATGACTGGACCAAAGAAACGGGCCCTTGCGTTGCGGCCACTCTTCTCCATCCGAAGTCGGACCATTATGGGCGGCGCGAGAAGCCAGCCAATTCCTCAATTCTCGATCGGCATAGTAAGCCCCGGTACCCGGATCGATCACTATTGCCACTCCTTTCCGCCAAATGGAAAGATGCAGAGCGTCAAGATGTCCGTGCGCCGCTGTCTTCAAGTACCCAAGCGGCGATAGATCCCACCGCAACCACCAGTATCCTGACTCTAGAATCGCAATGCCCGAGTCCGGGAAATACCACCAATTAGCAAGTTCTCGCGCTTTTAGTGGGCAACCGCTCCCCAATGGGAGCGACTGCTTTGGCGGCTCGCCCAGCCAAAACTCCATACCGCTCGGTCGCGACGATTGAGCCATCCAATCCCGCCACTCCCGAATCAAGCCATTCGAACGAATATAGAATGGGCTGACAAAAGCTGAATCAGAATCACCATAGTCCCAAACTTCACTCTGGGCCTGAACCTCCCAAAAGAATCGCGCTGCATCACTGAGTCGCGATTCAACAGCACTGGCGATCATTCGCCCGGAAGCGATCAATGCAAGCCTGGCCTGCCAGCAGAACTCAAACGAGAACAGTTGGTAGTTCAAGGCCTGCTCACGATTGCCACCGTCTGGTGAAAATTGTGTCAGAACTTCCCGCTCCCAAATCGCCTGCAACCGTTCAGTTGGAGCACAAAGTCGAACTAAAGACGGCCACCGCACGACTGCCAAAATTAGACCAACCAATTCGCCTAACAGGTGGTTGTTGGCCGACGTCCCAAAAGACTTGTGCCTCCAGGCAAACCAGACGTGTGGAGGCAGAATGGAGCGGCGTAATCCGTCCACACGCTTTCCAAAGTCCTGTCTGCTGTTTTCCGCTGCTCCGTTGACAAAGTAAGTCAGCAGTGCATCGATCCAGGTGAACTGAATCAACCTCATTCCCACCTCCAACGCACTCGTCCAGTTCCAACCACGATAGGGAGGGTTGTGTTCCACCCAATCCTCCAGTGAATCGACACACTTCGCAGCCGCCCGAAAGTCATTCAATAAATAAGCGGCCATTGCCAATCGAACCAAGGGGTGCCAACGACTGAGTTCCCAAATCAATTTGCTGTCCGCTCCCGCAGGTAAATTGCGATGGTCGAGCTTGAAAGCTGACTCTCGCGTCGATACATCACATCCTACTACATAGTCCTTTTGCCAAAGTGGCGGATCGTCCACATGCAATTCGAGATGACCAAACGCTAGCCACTTGCCCGTAAGAATCTGGTCCACCTCGTTTGCCAACGAATCTCGCATCAATGCCGAAGCCGCTTCGCATGGCGGCAACGCCGGGAAATTGCCACCTTCCCCAATATCGCAGTGCGACCAGTCAGGCAACCGACCGGAATCCCGGAATTGGCGCCATTTCTTCCGTGTGTGAAGCGCCATCTCATCAAGACTCATGGCCTTGAGTCGATGCCAGTACCACTTCAGCTTAGACATGTCATTGGAGATCGACGGCTCGACCCGCTTGAATGGATTCCAAAACGGCAAAAGTCAGCAACATGCTCTGCCGCGTCTGTTCATACGGGATAGGGTGCTCCGCCTCTCCACGCAAATAGGCCAGCCACGCCACCATTTGCTCTCCATGCCCCTTTCCACCGAACGAGTATTTGGACACTTTGCGTCCACGGTGCACGACGAGTTTTTGGAAATTCTCAATTTCTGCCACAAAACCAGCTCCAAAAACTGTGCAGGTTTCCTTCGGCCAAGTGGAATCGCCTTCTGCCGAGTAAACCAGTTGACCACTGGATCCATCAGAAAACTCGATCTGAGCTGCCACACTATCAGGAAAAGGCAGCCTTCCCACCGTCGGCCATGTGGTCTGCGCGAGCGCTCGAATCGGCTTCGCATCAAATAAGAAACAGAAGTAATCCAAAAAATGACAAGCTTCACCCAGTACCCGGCCGCCACTCTCCGCGTGATTCGCGTACCAGTGAGCCGGATCGAGTTTGCCCGCTGCCACGCGGTAGCTCGCGGTCTTGGGGCCCGGCGTTTTTCCAAGCAATTTTTTTAGCTCCGTGCTTGCGCCGGCGAAACGACGATTGAACCCCACCTGCACCGAGCCTTTGCCATTGGAAATCAACTCGTCGATTTCGGCCAACTCTTCACGAGTGAGGCACAGCGGTTTCTCAACAAACACTTGCCGGTTCGCTCGGAGCGCCGCGCAGACAATCGGAGCGTGCAAATGATGTCGGGTCGCCACGATAACTGCCGAGGGGTTTGCCTCTTCTTTCTGCTGCAAAAGCGGTTGATAATCAGTTGCGGCTTCAGCAAAACCAAACTTGCTTTTCACATGTTTCGCCGATAGCGAAGTGTTGTTCACCACCGTTCCCAGTGGGACTTGTCCCTTCAGGTGCGGCAGCAACATCGTCCGCGCAAAATTGCCTGCTCCGATGACATCAAGACGAGTCACCGGCGCCGACAGTCGCGAGGGAGGGCCGCTGATCCCCAAGGACGGCTCATTGGCAGCCACTACTTTGTTCCCGTTCGGAGATCTCTCATCTTCGTCTCGGTAATTGAGCACGACTCCAACTTCCCGGGCTCCAGCCTCGCCAAGCAACTCCTGATAAACCGCCAACGATTTCAAAAAGGGCACCGTTCGCGTAGTTAGGGCATTGAGATCAAGCTGCCCAGTCTTCATCAAATGCAAACAAGCGTCGAAATTTCGCTGCTCTGTCCACCGCACGTAACCAATTGGGTAGTCAGCCCCTCCCCATTCATATGAAGGATCATATCGACCAGGACCATAGCTTCGGGAGTAGCGAACATCGATTTCCTTCTCGTAGGCATACTTCCACAGCAGATCGACCTTCGTATTCCCCACCACCACAATCCGCCCGCGATCTCGCAATGCCTCAATCGCTTGTTCGGTCGGGGCGTTGGTCGCCGCGGCCGTCGCCAGCACCACCGCATCGACCCCAAACCCACCCGTCCAAACCCGCACTTCGTCGAGCAGGTTCTGTTGGCTCGGAATTATGAACCGTTCGGCGCCCATTCTTTCCGCAAATGGCTTTCTCGCGGAGGCAAGATCAACTGCCATGACCCGCACACCGTTGGCTCGTAAGAGGGCCGTCACGAGCAAGCCCACCAACCCTTGGCCCGTCACCAGCACGCGGTCGCCAATGCTGGGGTCCAATTGGCGAACCGTCTGCAAAGCGATTGATACCACCGTGGTATAGGCTGCCTGCCAATTCTCAACACCCTCGGGAACCTTCGCGACCAATAGATCCGGCACAGCTATGAACTCAGCATGCAGGGCGGTCTCGTTTCCAGCACATGCCACTCGGTCACCCACGCGAAAACGTGTATTCAAAGGATCTACCGCCACGACGACGCCTGCGGCGCTGTAGCCAAGTGGCGTAGGGGTTTCGAGTCGATTACGCACCTTGTCCATGGCCGCCTTCCAACCCAGCGTCTTCGCCGTATCCAAGACTTTTCTAACCTGGTCGGGCCTTGCCTTTGCCTTTTGCAGCAGGTTCATTTTTGCCTGCTCCACTTTCATCTTTTCCGTTCCCACACTGATGACCGAATGAGTGACACGCACCAGCACCCCGCCAGGCGGTGCCGTGGGCAAAGGAACCTCCTGCAACTCGAGACGGCCGTCCTGATATTGAGCTATTTGTTTCAAGGCTATTTATTGTCGGCTGGGATGATCCACCCGGAACACGGCCGCGGATCAAAGCACTATACGGTCTGCCACATCAACGCCGAATCGCGGCTTTCAAAGGCGGCTCACCACCCAGCGATGTTTACCTCGCGAAGTGCGTTCCGTTTCCTTCACTTCCTTTAGACGGACATTCATGTCATCGCCTAGCTTGCGCCGAATGCCTATCTCGATTTGCGGCAAGCGCGTACGTGAAAAAGCGGGCCCCGGCACGTAGCGAAATTCTACTTTGCCCGATTCTTCCTGATAGAACTGCACCGCGTAAAGATCATTAAAGATCGAGTCGTGCATGTTGAAAGCCGTCAATGAAATCCTGCGCCCCTTACCAGACACTAGAAATTCCTGCTCGCGACCATCCACGGCCGATGCCGCCAGCCACGGAAACTCCAGATTGCCGTCATGCTTCGGATCGGCTAAGCGAACGAAGTCCCCTGTCCGGTACCGGATCAACGGCATGGCCACGTTATGAAAGCTCGTGCCAATCACCTCGCACAAGCCATCCGAATTTGGCGAACCAAACTCGACATACCCATAAGTCGGCCAAAAATAAAATATCTCTGATTCCTTTCCTTCGCCCGCAAGAATGACCCGTTCACTGTGCCCGTACCAGCGGTACACCCGGCACTTGAAGACTCGTTCCAGCAGTCGTTTCTGCGGTATCGTCAAACGCTCGGAACCCGCAAGAAGACCTTTGATCGGTAACCGCCACTCGTGCCCGGCTCGTTCAAGAAACTCAGCAAGTTGCAGGGCAGCGCTGGGATAGGCATGTAGTAAGTCAGGTTTGAATCGCTCGATTGCGTCAAGATACTCGGGAAGCCTCGCTTCAGTCAGATGATACGAGGAGAGCATCAACCAGTCGCGCGTCGCGTCGTAGCTCGAAATTCTTCCTTCAGCCCTTTCACTCGTGACATGCCCTCGGATGACCGCCATCCGCGCTCCTTCAAAATAGCCGCCGCGCCGCCATTGAGCCTCAAGAAACGCCTGTTCTTTAGGACGACTCACTCCCTTCTGCAGGTAAAAGCCGACCGGGACACCCGTGGATCCTCCCGTCGTCATGTACAGTCTCTGACTGGGAGGCACCACTCGCGAAACCATCGCCTCGCGATTCTTCAGGAGATCTTGCTTTTCCAGGAATGGACATTTTGACAAATCCTCGAATGCTGTAAACCGGCTCGGGTCAAAGCCGGACCGAGCGAACCGCTCCCGATAAAACGGGCAGTTCTGAGCAGCGTGTGTCAGCGTTTCACGCAATTTCTCTAGTTGGAAACTGCGAATCTGTTCAGCGGACCAACTTTCTACATCTTGGGTCAATTTGCGGAACGCACTAAATCGCCTGCCAAGTCTTACCCGGGTCGGTAACTGACGGTAACCCCACCCAATCGCTCGCTTCGCGCCGTCAGGCAGACGCTCATAGACGGAGAGAAGCGGGTATAACTTGTCCTCAAGACTCATGCGGTTAACGAGACCGTCGCCGGCTTTCAATCGCTCCCACCCATCCAAAATGGGGCCTGAAATCGAACGTCTCCTCCATCTGACTCAGCTTGCCTTCCCAAGCGGAATGATTCGAAATCACTTCGATATCATTGAACTGGAACGGAACAAAATTCATCTCCTTGATGCAGAAGGCATTTTTTATCAATCGAATCTTCATCGGATCAAAGCCCATCAACGTGGCCGCAACACAATCAACCGCCAACGGATGCGTACCTGCAATGATGACGCCGCAACGCTTTGGATCCGGCGCCATGGGGCCATTGCCTTCACCGCCGATAATCCCATCGACTACCGACAAATAGCGCAATGGCTTGGTTCGCCTATAGCCCGCTCCGTCAAAAAAGAAGAGGCACTTGTTCAGGTCCAATACCATCCGCCAGCAGGTGTCATTGCCGTGCCAGTTTCCCGAGCGTACCACGTTTTGCGTGTCCCCAAAAAGTAATCGACCCGCCTTTTTTATTGGAACAAAAAGCCGCGATAGAACCGGCCGATTCTTTAAGATTCGCTTGGCCGTTCCCATCCACGAATGTTCGAGTCGCGCCTTGGTCGTTGATGCAGGAAATTGGTCTCCTCCCTGATCCGGCGTGCCTTCGGTGTGATGGGGCAACCAATTCTTATTTGCATTGATTCCCACCAAGTTCTTCAGCGAACAGGTGATTCCCACCTTCTTGTGGGTCTTTAGCTTTGGAATATTAATAAATACGTCCGCATTCATGGGAGTGCGACATAGCAAATACTCATGCGTCCAATCATGATGGCGGGAGTTTGTCTCTGCCATATCATAACTTGCTCCATACAATTGGCCGCAGCCACCGAAATCGACAAACTCACTGGCCTCGTTGAGCTTAACAAGTGTGCTCCCCGAAGGATCTCCGGGCAGCTTGGTCTTTGAAACGGTCACCCCATCGACTGCCAGCCATTCCTCTGGTCGCAGGTCCAACAAATTGATTTCCACTCCAGGAAAATCTCTCCGACACACTTCGACCATTTCGTCTAAACGACAGTAGTCGCGGATCTTCGCAAATGAGGAGTCGGTCTGAGGAGCATCGCAAATAATGATGCTACCGCTGCCCCGCAGCTGCGGAGCAACCCAGCGGACCACTCCCTCGATCACTGCTGGATGGGTCACGACATGTTCCCAGTTGTCCGGGACAGGTCGCCGCTCGTCATGTTCCTTGACCCAGTTGGGCTTCAATACCACCCGGTCGCCAGGCGCTATCACCTCCGCGTTTAGACTCAACGAATCAAGCGCTACAGCAATCTGGCTGCATAGTTTTCCGATATCATCATAGTATCCATCTAGGCGCAGAGCCGAAACTCTAGTCCCAATGTCGTTTTGATTCAGGCCGTACATTGCCAGGAGTAGTCTAATGCAACCCCCTAGTTCATAGCAAATAGAGGCATCCTATTTTTGCGCAAAGAAATCTAGTGATCCGATTGATCGTTTTATTCCTCAACTCCACAATTGCCAACAATTCGGAGCGCTTTGATTACTTCTTCAACTGTAATCTTTTTCATCCATCTGGTGCCTAGGTGGGTATTCTTATCCGTCGGATGACAAATCTGAAATCCCGGATCCTGTTGATGCGAGACGACACGGCTACGCGGACCGCTGGGAGCCCAAAGAGGAAGCAATCCTTGGCCAAAAAGCGCCACAACCGGAACACCCAGCGCATCTGCCAAATGCATGGGTCCTGTGTCCAAGGAAACAAGGCCTTCCAATTGCTTCATCGCCGTCAGCCAGTCGTCGATACTTTCACATTCAATGATGGATATCAGCTTGAGCGTTTCCTTTTCGACTTCCGCAGTCTGTCCGGGACCGCATAAGGCAACGGGTTCGTTTCCATTCTCTCGCAGCCAGGTCGTTAATTTTGCCCATTTGGAAGCTTCCCAGTATTTCCCCCGCCACGGAGCAATCGGAACAATACCAATTCGCCTACTTCTGGCGAAATCCTCGGGCTGCAACGTTGCTGCACTCTGGATCTGCGGCGGAGAATGATCCAAGACAGGAACCCCGAGAGGTTGTAAAAGATCAAGTGCCACCTCCCAACGTGGCAGTCCATGCCGGAACGGAACAACTGACGCTGCATAGGTGGCCACTTTCAAATTACTACCGAGATACTGACTTAAGGAAACTACATCACGACACCCCGCCAAATAAAGAAGGATGACACTTCGGATATCGCCGCGAGGATCAATCCCGATGGAGCCACATCCAACTCTACGCAGTTCGTCAACGAAACGCCAAAATGCGAGGTTGAACCAACGAGATATCCGCGTCTTTTCCCGGCTTTTGTACCCGGACCAAGGCACTTCGGACGCGGTCCATCCAGAAAGGGAATGAGCAGCTAACAATCGTTGCCAACGATTCTGGCCGGAGAATTGAACCTGATATCCCGCAAGAATAATGTTTCTGACCAATGGCTCGAGTGTAATAATATCACCCATCCCAAAAGGTTCTATGACCAGCACCCGAGATGGACTTCCAATTGCAATTCTTCTATATTTTATTCTCCTACCGAGTCGCAACAACGCGGCGCAAAGGCCAAGCATCCAGCAAATGACCCGCTTCGAAACAGGCACTCGGATTTCATCTTTGTGTTCGTTCATCGCCACGATCCCGACTTGCCAGCCGTCTCGACGTGCTTGATGCCATACGGAGAAATCTCGGCTGCATCGGTTTCTCTCAATCTGGTCCTTTGCTCACTTAGCCAAAAAAAGTTCACGCCAAATGTGGCTGTTTAGATAAATCCTCTGCAAACCGCTTGCTCGTAAACTCCGGAATGGATCATGAAGTCAAATGAATATCGATGGAGACAGAATAGCCAATACAATAAATGCGTCTCGCGGACTGTAAGTATTTCTCTGAGAACTTGTCGATAGCGTGTCCAAATTGAGTTACTGGCGTTGGGTCAAATGTGGCGTCCACACATGCCCGGGATCGGAATCGAAAAACTGGCCAAATCTGTCGGAATTTTGGGATGCGTTAGTGGACCGCAACTACTCTGTAGAGCAGAGCCCAGGAACCACTCTTGATATAATATGAATCTACAGCAAAACTCCGCTTTTCGGACGCAGGCACTTTTCAAAAATGAAATTCACTGATTGGCAAAAGAATTGGGAAGCTCTTGGTGACAACGATCCGCTCTGGGTGATTCTAACTAACCCGGAAAAAAAGGGGGGCCGTTGGAGCCCGGATGAGTTCTTCCAAACCGGCCGGACGGAAATCGAGGAACTGTTGGCGACGCTGGAGCAGCGAGGCGTCGGCATGGCCCGCAATGTCGCGCTCGATTTTGGCTGTGGAGTGGGGAGGTTGACACAAGCGCTCGCGCCACATTTCCGCGAAGTTCATGGGGTCGATATTTCCAGCTCAATGATCCGCCATGCAAATTCATTCAACCAATATCAATCACATTGCCACTATCATGTTAACCCGCAGCCTGAGCTGGCGCTGTTTGCGTCCGGAACCATTGACCTTATTTACACCAACATTGTCCTTCAACATATCATGCCGAAAGATAGTGTCGCGTATTTGCGCGAGTTTGTTAGACTGCTTACACCAAGCGGTATTGCGGTTTTCCAGATTCTCGTCCCAACGTTTCGCCGTCGGCTTTTCCCACAATTCCTCGTAGATGCGTTACGCCGCTATCGACATGGCAATGAGCCACATTTTGGAATGTTTGGTATACCATACAAAGTGATCACAAACCTGCTGGAGTCATTGCCCATTAAGGTCCTGTGGGTGGAAGACGTTACTTCGGCGGATCTCGGATGGCGTTGGATCAGTCTTCGCTACTGTATCCGCAAAGAGGCGACAAACTAAAACCAAATATCAACTTTGTCGCCAAACCACGCTTGAGAACTGGCCACGAAAACAAGATCGAAAGCCACCTTTTATAATAGAGCAGATGTTGTGGCAAACGAGTCGGGCCCAACCTGCGGCTATCGGTAGTCGGCCTTTCTGGCGAACGAAATGTACCGATACTGAGTCTCATTCCGTTGTAATCGCCTAATACGAGTGGTCAGCGAGTTCGCACGCCTTTCTTCCCTTAAGTTTGGGCAATCGGCGCTATTTCTCTGTTGAATTACGGTTCATATTTGTATAGGGACGATTTATAAAAGCGAGACTCGGTTGCCGCGTATTAGAAAAATTCATATGAGCTCAGATGCTTCCAGATCAAAGTGGCGATTAATCGTGGCCATTTCTGCGACCTCTCTTCTGTGTCTGACCGCAATCGGCTCCTATGCTCCACCGGATTGTATCTATGTCGCGAACCGACCTGACGGGATTGATGGCATTGGGACGTCCGCTGATCCTCGGCATGCCGGAACCGCAACTGCATTTGATGCAATATTGGCAGCAGCACCCAAGAATTCGACAATCAATCTATTCCCTGGAAACTATTTGACGATGGGGTGTGGTCGTAATCCAAATTTGAAAGCCGGGTGCCAATTACGAGCCTTCGCGGGGAATGTAACTCTGAAGCTGGCAGATGATGCTATACCACTAGCAGGGCGAAAGTACCTCATGATTGTCGGGGCGGGCTCAAACTTGGTTGAGGGACTCACTCTTGATATGAACGCGTCGGTGCTCTGCACTGTGACTGGGCGATGCAGCGGCAACGCGATTGCGTTAAAGGGCGGAAATTCACGAGTTAGTTACTGTGTCGCACGGAATATCCGTGGGGACCAGAGTAACGGACTGGAATCGTTCCCTTTTTTCGCCGGCGAAGAAACCTATTCTACAAATTTTGCCGGCGGCAATGTCATTTCCAATAACCGAATCAGCGACGTGCTTCCTGACATCATTAATTCCCCCAATTGGATTCAGCAGAACAAGTTTGCCTATGTATCGTGCTTTGTTTCCGACAACCTCAATCCAAAAGGTGGGATCAGTGTTATCGAAAACAATGTACTGGATAGCCCTGGTGCCATTTGCTGGACGTTAACTACGTTTTATGGATATAGCGGCATTGTTCGTGGAAACATTGCATCGTCGCCGACTCACAGTGGATTCTACATGGACACCGGTGGTTCCACTAACGTGGTTGTGCAGAATAATCGTCTCCGATCCAATATCGGCATGTATATCTCGGTCCAAGGGCGGAATTGGCACGATATCGTTTTTCGGGATAACACGCTTGAGTGGCAACCGTCTGGCAATTGGTCCGGTGGCGGTTGGCAATACCTCGCCAGCTTGTATGAGCGAAGCGACCTAAAAGGTGGCGGATTATCCAGCATCAGAATTGAAAACAATAGTGTGATATATCCTAATGTGGGAACCGGAACCTACCTGCGGTACGGCGTAACGTGCGGGGCGTCTTCTAAAATATTGTCTTTCTCGGTCACAAATATGGTATTGAGAGGAAATAGTCTACCGACTGAAACGAGCAATTCTCTTTCGGGATTTGTGGCGCGAGCGTGGACCGTGGAGGATAACCGCCGCGAAGATGGTTCATTAGTACTCGGGGACACAGCCAAATAATTCTATCGTTGCAAGCCGACCTCGGCGATTCAGTGCCGGAAATATGGACTGTACGATTCTCTTGAATTCCAATAATAGCTCTCGCGTCCGCGAATAAGTCCTTCAGCTGATGGCAAAACTTGAACCACCGAATTACTCAAGCGCGGCGTTCAATAACCGAACGAGAATCTGGCTGGTGTCAATTATGCTAACTGCGTGGCTACCCAGCGCGTGGGCCTCTCTCCAGTTCTCTGGATTTGCAGATGTGCATATCACACAGGACACCTCAGATTTTCAGATTCCCTTCTCTGTAAGCGACAACGGCGGCGACCCCGGCACGTTGAAAATCACTGCAGCGGCGTCCAATCCTGACGTCATCCCCTCAACCGGGCTGATCTTGGCCGGGACGACAACGGACTGGCTGTTGACTATCACACCGGCGCCCGGGAGGACTGGATCAACTCAGGTGACAGTCAATGTGACAAACCAACTTGGGGAAACTGCCTCCATTTCGTTCACTGTGTTTGTTGATCCTCCTCCCGATCAACCACCGACATTTATTTATCAACCCTCCATCGTAGCTCGCCCTGGTGAAAAATACCAGTTCTTAGCAACGGTTTCCGATCCGGAGGAAACAAATGTAGTCGTGAGGGCTGTAACCTTGCCGTCATGGCTCCAATTGGATTCCAATACCGACGTCCTAGACGGCATTGTGCCTCCAAATGCCCGCGACCCTGTGCTGGTGGTTCTGGAGGCGGACGATGGACATCAGGCAGCACCTGTGAGGCTAGAGTTCACCATCTATATGGCGGACATCATCCAATTAGGAAGCTTTGCTGACATCGAAGCTAAACGAGCTTCTCTCAAAAACTACATCTGGGGTGCCGGCGGGTGGCCTACCAACCGTAATTTTTCGGATATTATTGAATACGATGGCTTCGAATACAGCGGCATCCGCTGGCCCGCCGGCAACCTCGATAAAATAATGCGTTACACCGTGTCAATGGACTACGGAATGTTATCTTACGTTTTCCACTTCATTCCCAAGGTGCCCAACGGGCGTCTTGTGGTTTATCACTCAGGCCACGACGACGGGGTAATGGCTGAGGATTTACTGACTAACGCGTCTGGGGATGAGCAGGCTGCAGTTATTTCTAAGCTGATTGCCCGGGGTTATGCAGTGGTTGGTATCTCCATGCCTGTTTATGGCTATTATCACAACCCCACCGTTGAAATAGCACCGGGTGTAAGTGTGCAATTGACCACACATGGAGACATTTTTCGCTATCTCGACCATCCCTTCCGCTTTTTTCTCGAGCCGGTTGCTGTCACCCTCAATTACTGCGAAGACCATTTCAACTACGATTCGGTTTACATGACCGGGCTATCTGGTGGCGGGTGGACGACCACGATTTACGCTGCCATTGACCCTCGCATAAAGGGCAGCTTTCCGGTGGCCGGCAGCGTTCCCAATTACCTTCGCCTGGGGTACGAAGGGCTCGGAGATGAGGAACAGGATGACTCTGGATTCTACCGCATCGCAAATTATTCTGAACTCTATGTCATGGGAGCAGCTGGTCCCGGGCGAATGCAGCTTCAAATACTCAATCGTTTTGATGATTGCTGCTTTTATGGCGACCGTTACACCAATTGGGTTGAAAAAGTTACCGCAGCGGTGGACTCGCTCGGTGCCGGAAATTATCAATTTTTTTCCGATGATTCGCAGACAATCCACAAAATTTCCCCCCTCGCAGCCGACACCATAATACAATCGCTACCCAAGCTCGGCGTCCTCTCGATCGGCCAAATTGGAGACAAGAGTGTAACCGAGGGCGACACACTTGAATTCAAAGTGCCTGCATTAGATACTGACAATCCGTCCAATGAACTCGTTTATACTCTCCCATCCCCACCAACCGGCGCCATGATTGATCCCATTTCCGGATTGTTCACGTGGACACCTTCGGAAGAACAGGGGCCGGGCACGTATCCACTTTCCGTTGTCATCCAGAGCGCCAACAGCCCAACACTCTCTGCGACCAATCAATTTACTGTATTAGTCTTGGAATCAAACCGTCCGCCGGTTCTTGAACCTGTATCGGATCAACTGGCATTGGCCGGGGAGAGTTTGAAAATTCAGTTATCCGCTGCTGACCAGGACCTCCCGCCAAATCGACTGAGTTATGTTCTCCGTGACGGCCCGGCGGGCGCCAGCCTCGATCCAGATACTGGGCTGATGACTTGGGCTGTTCCGGAGAATCAGCAACCGGCAACTAATTGGGTCGATATTGCAGTCACAGACGACGGCACCCCGCCTCAGGTAGCCGAAGCCAAATTTGCGATCATTGTCGCGGCACTCCGAAAGATTGAAATCAGTCAATCCTCAGGACAAATGGTGATAACTTGGGACGCGAGCCAAGACGCTCTCTATCAACTCGATAGCAGCGCATCACCTGCGGGACCCTGGACGCTACTTAAGGAAGTCGTCGCGACTGGCCCAATTTGCTTCGCGACCGACAAGATCAATACCGACATACCGGCGATGTATTATCGTGTCAGCCGGCTTCGATGAGGCACATTGCCACCACAAACGAGCCGATACACCGCCTTTGTCTCCTTGGCACAACGTGTCCACGAAAATCTTAGAGATTGCTCAAGTCCCGCTGAAACACACTCCCGGCGCCGTACGTTATCGCTGGCAAGTAGCCTAAGGATCTCCAGCCACTGCACAGGCTCAAGTTCGACATAGACTGGTGCGTCTCCGCCAACTTCCGGCAGACTCGCAACGGGGCCACAGATTACCGGACAGCCCAGAGACATCGCTTCAACCACCGGAAGTCCGAATCCCTCATAAACGCTCGGAAAGGCCAATGCCAGTGCTCGACGATACAGCCACACCAATACCTCGTCTGGTTGCCTTCCCATATAATGCCAGTTGTGCGGCGGTGGACCTTCGCCAGCGACACCCACCCAACGGCTTCCTACGATTACCAGAGGAGGCAAATTTATTCCTCTACCTGCGGCCAGCTCGTATACATTTCGCAGCAGTCGCAAATTCTTGCCTGGCTCAATCGATCCGACGAACAAGAAAAACTCAGACGGCACTGGAAAATCTGGAGTTTTCTCTGATGTGGCGATCGCGTCCGGGTGAAAGTCGCAGCCGTTGTATACAATTTCAATTTTTCGGGCTGAAGCTCCCAAGATCTTCATGGCCTCGTCCGCAGTGAAACGACTGATACAGATCACCTTGTCCGCGCGCATCGCAGTTACGGTTTGTCTCTTGGACGAGAACCTATGCCACCGCCGGAAGCGACTCGGAAAGCGAAAGGTCGCCAAGTCATGCAAAGTGGCTACCCAGCCCAGCGATTCCGGCGGAATTACGTAAGCGCCCACAGTCGAATGAAAAACGTCCGCAGGCTGCCGTCGCAAAGCCCGCGGTCCAACCCACGGTCGCCAGACAAAATCACGATAAATGGTTTTCAGTGTTCTTTGTGGCTGTTGATAAGTAAAATTCTCGACCTCCCATGCCAACTGCCGAACTCTTATCGAATCGTCGCAGCCTTTGCACAATCCGGATAGTAGTCCGCGAATATACCGCGCAACGCCGGCTTGCGTGGTAAACAATCCGTTTGTATCGAGTGTTACGCGCATCATGGAACGAACTTGCTGCGATCTGGGGAAAAAGGTATTGAAGACTATAATAGCGGCTCCTCTACCCGGCCCTGCAGCAATCAATTGACAAACCCAAACAGTGTCCAAGCATCAACTTCGCGTGCTCGGTCGCACGCACATCGCCGGACATCATTGTGTGTCGCGAACTGATAAAGCGGTGCATTCCAATCGAAGCTGACCAATTACTGTTTTCTGTGCCACTCAAAAAACTCTGGTAAATGTGGGGCCCACGCGCCACCAACTACATTTGTTCAGGCCGGTTGAGGTTCCGGCTCCTTGGTGGTCGCCGACAATGGTGATTTTTGCGAGGCTGCTGGAAAACGAGATGACTGCGGCCCATTCACCGCGATGCTCAGCGCCACAAAACTAACGAATGCAATCAAGTCGAGGTCAAACTGACCGTAAAGGAACCAATAAAAGAACATCCGAACGGTATAAATGTTCAGAAGAAAGATATTGATGTTTTTGAATCTTGGGTCTCCCCAGCGGTAATTGCGGTACAATATTTTGAACCCAACCAAGGCAAACCACGCAAAAGCTAGGAACCCCCAGATCCCGAACGGTATGATTAAGGTCAAAAATCCCTGATGGTAGTTACCGGTGACCAAGGTGTCTTCAAAAGCACTGTATAGTCCACGCTGGACTGCCATCGTCGTCAGCTCAAGATCTCGCCCACTGAAGACATAGCCCTTACCCAAGAACAAATATTTGGGAACGTCTCGAACAACCACTTTCCACATGTCCACTCGCCATTCGATGGTCGATGCGGCATCTCTTTTCGCTGCCGGATCAATATCGAGGGGGAGAAAACTAAGACTGCGCTGTACCGAAAGAGGTAATCGATCCGCCGTGCCAATCAGGACCGCACCCGCAAGCACGCCAATGATGGCCACAAAAGCGACTGCCTTGGTCCGATGTAAACCTTCCAACAAAAACTGCACGGCGAACAAGAGGACCAAAGTGATCACGTTGGATCGAAAGCCACCGAGTAATCCTAAAATGAAGGCCCCCAAAAACAAAACGATCCGCCACGGCTTATTGAGATTGAAGATTCCATTTATTCCGAATCGCATCAGCATGAAGTAGGCGACGGACATCGCAGAAAACGACAACCCAACATAGCGAGTCAACTCCCCTTGATCTTCAATGCGGGTAGCAGCGTCCGTAGAGAAGAAGTAAAACATGAAGTAGAAAGACGGCCCAAGCGCCACAACAATATTGCTCGCGACCCCGGTCAATCCGCTTAGGAAATATAGGGAAACATATTTCTCGGAAAGGCGCGGAGGGATTCGAATTGAACTGATGGCAAAAAACGCTGCGACCGCACTCAGAACAGCAATATAGCTCTTGCCCCCCCAACGATCGCCACCAGCGGCTTGGCCGCCGATACCTCCAGTCAGTTTGATTGTGACTAGAACGACCCCCGCGAGCACCAAGAGTGGCCAGCCAGCTTCGGTAAACGGATTTAGCCTTCGTCCGCTACCCATGGCTGAATTGACGACACATAGACCAAGACTGATCCACGCAAGTGCCATCCAAAGCGAGAATGAGCCAGGCAGGAAGAACGCATTCATCGTGGCGTTAACCGAGACGATAAGTATCGCGTGATGCCACTTAATGACCGCAGGGAAGGCGAGCAGCGCAAATACCACACCGATAAACAGGAAATTTACCCGGTCCAACGGTACCGCCAACATGTAACCCAACAGAACGGCCAAGGGAAGCACGGCACCAAAAACAATCAATGTTCCAATGGAAAGGCGACTTGTCATAAAATCTGCAGTTGCTTGTAGAGACCGACATACTCATTTACCATCCGATTTGCCGAGAAATGCTCGGAGACCCGCTCAGCCGCTCGTTCGCCCGCCCTTTTCAACCCATCACGGTCAGTCGAAATCTTCACCAAGCATTCAGCCGCCTGCCGCCAGTTGCCCGCCTCGAACAACCACCCAGTCTTTTCGGGCTGGTCTAAGACTATCTCGGAAACTCCACCGGTCACGGCCGCCAACGCCGGGATCCTAGCGGCACCGCATTCCAGCAGAACGTTTGGCAATGAATCAAACAACTTCGACGTAAACAGCAATAAATCCAACGTTTCAAGGAATTCCGCAGGATGGGCAATCCATCCTTTAAAATGAACCTTGGGCCACCAAGCGCTGCGGTCGAAACGATGGGCCACCCGCGCTTTGAGTTCGTGTTCTGCTTGATGTTGCGCTTCCCCACCGATGGCGACCTCCCACTCGCTGTTCGCTAATTTGTCAAACTGAGCCAGAATTTCAAATAAGCCTTCGAATCCTTTAACCTCAGAAAAGCTGCCCAACCATCCAAGTTGCAAGCATGTTGATGGCTTTTTGCGGATCTTCCTCGGAGTAATGGGGATGCCATTATGTATGACTGCTAATTTGGCTTCATAATAGCCCTCCTCGACGCAGGCGCGCCGCACGGCCTCCGAAACACAAACAATCTTATCCATTCCCCAGTTCGCACAGTACCGCATCAATAAGCGCCGACGTTGCCGTATATAAGATGCAGCAGGATGATCATGGAGTGTTCCCAATGCCGGCACTCGGCGCAAGGCACCGAAGGCAACTGCCAGTTGCCAGTCGCGAGCCGCCCAAGCATGCACGGCAACTACTGGTTGTTGCCCTAATGACCTGACCAGCGATTTTAACTGGCGCCAAAGAGATATCGGATTGAAATGCGAATTATTAGGGATTGCCACGGTCCGTACCGCAGCGTTAAGCCCCCTTGTTAATCGGCCGCCTTCACCAACCACGACAATCAAATCGATGTTGCAAGCTACCAAACCGTCGATGAAATTCACCAACATCTTTTCGGCCCCTCCGAAATACTGCGTTTCAGTATGTATTAACAGGACCGTTTTCATCCGTGTTCCAAGCTCCGAATATAGCAATTGATCTGAGCGCTGGAACGCTGTCGCACAAACCGCCTCCATGTCCTCCGGATTGAGGCACCAACCAAATTCGCGGGCAGAAGAGGGTCACGCTTAAGCAGCTGCGCGATTGCTGATCGCCAGCCACGAGGATAATGGTGATATAGAAGCGAACGAATGATTTGCCAGGATTGATTATTCCGTATCCTCGCGAGAACGGTTTCGCCAACGTACATGGCTGAAAAATTTTCCAACGCATGTATGTACTGGCCCACAGCTTTGATCCAATCATCAGATTGGGAAGGGCAGCGCGTTGTCGGCTGAAGCAGGAGGTTCCAGTGCAACTCAATCGATTCCTCTGTCATTGGGAACACCAACCCAGAGTCTATCCAGTTGCGAGCCGCAATCTGATATGTCCTGGCAAGCTGATCTGTCCGGCGACTCCTGGTAATTCCACGTCGAACTCGATAATAGATAAGTGGTTCGGGAAGGTTGGCACAAACCCCGTGTTTAAGCAGCCGAGACCACAAGTCAAAATCTTGGGCGGTCACAAAGGCCTCATTGTAGTTCAGGCCGTTCTTCACGAGCGAGTCACGCCGAAGCATTACACTCGGATGGAGGAAGGGATTCCCCCAAAGACTGGCCCACTTGATCTCGATTTCGTCTTTCGGCATCTGCTGCGAACCGATGTAATTGCCCACATCATCAATCAAATGGCACGCCGACCCCAAAAGCACCAACTCCGAATTGGCATTGAAAAACGCAACCTGGGTCGCCAGCCGGCTTGGCAGCGCTATGTCATCCGCATCAAGCCGGGCAATATACCTTCCAGATGCCATCTCTACTCCGCGGCGCAAATTAGCTGTCAGCCCGATTGGCTTCCGATTGCGCACAACTTTGACCCGTATGTCGCCCAACTTTTCAACCCGTTCGGTCGCGCCGTCGGTCGAGCCGTCATCAAACAAAATCAGTTCCCAATCGGCAAAGGTCTGTGCCCGCAGACTATTTACCGCCTGCGGCAGGTATTTTGCCTCGTTGTAAGCGGACATGACGACGCTGACTATAGGTGAGCGAGACATTCCGGGTGCCGTTCCAACCAAAGGCCGAGACACAATACTGTCCATGTTCGTTGCGGGTGCTTCGCAGACAAAACATGAACAACGCCCGGAATCAGATGTTCCAGCGCGTGCCCTTTCTTGCACACTCGCCTCACCAATTGATCGACTTCTGGTAGACGTAGCCAAGCGCCGATGGGCGCCCCAAATCCCTGCTTGGATCTCTGTTGAATCGATTCTGGCCAAAGGTCGCCGCAACTTTCGCGAAGAAGGGGTTTCAGCCGCTCTCCTTGAAATCGCAGACACGCGGGCAGATTGAGAACATATTCCACCAGGTCCACGTCAAGGAACGGGGATCGGGTCTCTAACCCGTGCGCCATCGCGGCGCGGTCCACTTTAACCAAAATATCACCCGGCAAATAACAGCGCGTATCAAAATGAACCGCGCGATCCAATCCCTGCACCTTGGGCGAGGGGCGAAAGTGGTTCCCAAGTTCCTCGTAGGCCCGTCGACCATGGGACCAGCCGGTTCGCAACGGGCGTCGTTCAAGAAGGAAACTACTGGCAGCCAGATGCCGGTCCCAGGGATCTTCAAAACGGGACCGCAGGCTAACTCGAAGGTGTTCTTCCGACCTACTTCTTGCAAATTCCCTGGTACAGAACCCCAATCGAGCCGCCAAACTCGCCCCCATCATCGCAAACCGCGTGATCCATTGTCTAAAAACGGAAGGACGGTCTCGATCATCATCCAGCGCTAAACGGTACCAGTCATAACCACCAAAAATTTCATCCGCGCCGTCGCCACAGAGCACTGCCTTGACATGACGCCGCGCAAACTGGGAGATTAGAAACGTGGGAATATTCGACGAATCAGCAAACGGCTCATCATAAGTGCTAGCCATACGTTCCAACAATGTCGCGACATCGATTTCCATCTGTATCTCATGATGCTGTGTTCCGTATTGAGTAGCCACCGAACGCGCATACGGTAATTCATCGATGAGATCACCAAAACCTACTGAAAACGTCGCGACGCTTCTGGTGGCAGATTTCGTCATCAATGCCACAACGGTACTGGAATCCAGACCGCCACTCAGAAATGCTCCCACCGGCACATCGGCCACCATTTGCCGCCGAACAGCCTGCTCCACGAGACTTTGAATGTTGGCAATCACTTCACGATAATCATCCACTGTTCCTCCCGACAATTGAGGTTCCCAATATCGCCTAACCTGCACTCCATCCAGGTCTGTCGTCAGGTAGTGGCCTGGAGGAACGACGAAAATATTTTCGTAGATTGTCCGGTTTGGAGGTACGTAAAGTAATCCCAAATAGGCGTCAACCGCTCCTGGATCGAGTCTCGGGCTTACCAGGCCGGATGCCAGGATTGCGCCAAGCTCGGAGGCCATAACCAGCCCACTTTCGGTCCGCACCCAATAGAGCGGTTTCTCTCCCATTCTATCCCGCGCTGCAAAAAACCGACGATTTGACTCATCCCAAATAATGAACGCGAACTGACCGTTAAGTTTGGTGAGCGCCTGCTCGCCAAACTCAATGAAGGCCTGTAGCAAAACCTCCGTATCCGAGCGGGTTCTGAAAACCCGGCCAAGCTGTTCTAATTCGCGTCTCAGTTCCTTGTAGTTGTAGATCTCACCGTTGAACGTGATCCAGTATTGGCCAGTTGGGTCAGCCATGGGCTGATCGCCACCAGCGAGATCAATGATACTCAGTCGGGTATGCCCTAGATGACAATTCAAACGCCGGACCACTCTGTCAGCGTCCGGTCCCCGGTGACGAATCCGTGCTACCATGCGGTCGATCGCGCCCGAATTTTGGGCGTCGTCTTTCGGAAATACAATGGCTGCGATACCGCACATCCTAACTGGGAATCACTATATGTTACTTCGAAGCAGACCAGCCTCGGTCAAGACTCGCCGAATGCGGTGCTCCCACAAGTGCTCACTTCTGGTTCGCTTTGCGTAAGCCGTCGAAATCTGTCGACGCGCACCCTCGTTTCGCAAGTAGAAGCGTGCCTTGTCGAGGCATTCTTCCATCGATTCGAACGGCACATACTCTTTATCGGGCTCATAATAGGAATCGAGATGCGGAGAACGATGCGCCAGCATCAAGGTGCCGCTTAGGCCCATGTCGAAGACCCGGCTCTTGATCTGTCGAACGCCACCGCGAGAACTATCCAACGGCGTGAACGAAATTCGTGAGCGGTTCCATAAGGAGTTAACCTCTTCAAAGCTAATTGTGTCATCAACCGATTCAGGGTCAAGTCGGCCCAGGATGCGACGCAGGCGCGCCGCGAGCCGCGCTTTCCAAGGGGAACCTGGTTTCTCCGGCGCGAAGCGTCGCGTACCGCGTCCAAATGCCTGCAACGCGGCCTTGGCGCTCAACTCATGTATCTGCCCCGCCCGAGCGCCATACACTTGTCCAACGAATGTGAAATCTAGTTCCTTCTTGGTTGTGGTGCCATCCCAAAAACCGGTGCAAGCCCACTGCGCGTGAAGCAGATTCGGGTGCGCCGCACGATGACGCTCCATTATGGCGGGGCTGTTGGTCACCATGAACGAGTAATCATTCACATATCTGCTCGAGTAGTCATCCCAGCGCCACTCATCATCACTATTCCAACCAAAGACCACGGAGTGCCGACGGGCCTCAGTCAAGGTCGCAGAATCAAACTCATCCTGATGTGTGGCAATAAAAACGGCATCATAACGTCCTCCCCGCAGCAAGTTTAGAAATTGCCGGCGCATTTGGTCAATTCCGATGGCCAGCGAAGTCTGATAATCAAAAAAATCAACCTGAAACCCCATCTGCTCAGGAACACGGTACAGATAATAGAACTGTGGCTCGATTCCTCGCACGCCATTGTAGTAGCGGTAAAACGTAACCGTGAGTATTCTCATCGACAAACTTCTATCTTCCCTTCACACGCGCCGCATGATCGCAAAGTTCCTGAAGAATTTGATCCCCATCGTACTGGTAGTTCCATTTTGGGTACTGCCGCCGGAACTTGGTCATATCCGACACATACCA
The DNA here is from genome assembly GCA_016124235.1 of bacterium. GTDB lineage: Bacteria > Verrucomicrobiota > Verrucomicrobiia > Limisphaerales > RI-55 > RI-55. The sequence continues at coordinate 323,649 of WGOC01000002.1, forward strand.
GATGTGATCTCCGATTCGGTTACGTTCGTCGTAGCGAATATCTGCCTTTCGACCCGTTATTGTCTCAATCTTGTTTATCGCCTCGAGAACGGAGACGTTGGAATGCTGTCCTCCTCCAAGATTGTAGACCTCACCAGCCACGGGGTTGGCAAAAAATGCCTCAAATGCCCCGACAACGTCGGATGCATGAATATTGTCCCGCACCTGCTTCCCGCGGTATCCAAAAATGGTGTATGGCTTCCCGTTTGTGATGGCCATCACAAGATAAGCCAAAAACCCGTGAAGTTGCGCGGATGAATGCGCGGGGCCCGTAAGGCACCCGCCACGAAACACTCCCGTCCGAAGACCAAAGTACCGCCCATATTCCTGTACCATGAGATCCGCAGCTGTTTTTGAAACACCAAAGATGCTGTGCGTACAGTGATCCAAACTCATGGTTTCATCGATCCCCTTCGAAAAACGATGCCGTCCCGCGATTTCAAACCTCAGTTTTCGCTCAACCAATGGTAAACTATTCGGGTTGTCGCCGTAAACTTTGTTGGTGGAAGTAAAAATAAATACGGCATCCGGGCGGTGCTTTCGGCAGGCTTCCAGTAGAATCTGTGTCCCCAACGCATTGATGGTGAAGTCAGTTATCGGTTCGCGTGCCGCCCAGTCATGGGACGGTTGTGCCGCTGTGTGAACTACCAATCCTATCGGATGTTCGCGGAAGATTGTCTCAATTCGCTTTTCATTGCGAATATCAACTGCGATGTGCCGATAGGTCGAAAATTCTTTGGCCAGCAATTTCTTGTTCCATAGGGTACTGGCCGCTTTGCCGAAGAAATACTGCCTGGCATTATTATCAATACCAATCACCTCATGACCTAACTCGCAGAACCGGCGGACGGCTTGCGATCCAATGAGCCCGGCAGAACCAGTAACAAGGACTGTCTCCTTCTTTTGCGATTTCATTCAACAGGTAGCACTTTCACTTTGGTAGCCATTACGTGGTAGCCGAAGCACGATATCTCGCTCGACGAACAACCCGCCCGAGCAACTCGAGCCAGCACACTCAAGATGGACTTACGTGCCAGCCGTGCCCAAATTCCCAACGGGCGACCGTGATAACGCTCGGTAACTGCGGGCAACCGGCGAATTTCTTGGCCGAGCACCTCGAAATAATCACCATTTGCCTGCAGTTCGTCGATTCGGAATCCATGCTTCGGCAGGTGTTCCTCGTAAAAATAGCGTGTAAACCCACCATAAAAATGGAATGGAGCAAAATGAGTTACACTGCCAAACGGCGCGGTCAGAATAAGACAGCCCCCGGTTTTCAGAAGTCGTCCGAACTCTTGGAGCGCTAAAAGTGGGGCCGGAAGATGTTCGAATACTTCAACACAGAGGATCGCGTCAAATGACGCATCCGGTTCTGGAATCGCGGTGATATCACACACGATATCAAGTTGGCTCTGGTCCCATTTTCCCATCTGCAAACCTCTGTTGTCACCCGCCCCATCATATTGAGCAAAATCTTGAGAGACGTATTTCAGGTGTTGGCAAAACTTTTTGAATTTCAGTTCGCCAGCTCCTGCGTCAAGCAAACGCGATCCCGGCGCAACTCGGAGCAAGGCTTGTTCAACCCACGCTTCCCGAGTCGTCTCATTGGAACAACCGCAAGCCTTTTCTCCAAGGGCTTTCATATCACTCATGCCGCTCACGCGCTTGTATCTCCTTTGGTAAACCAAAAACAGCCGCACCCGTAGGCCTCATTTTCGACGAGTTCCTGCGTGGCGTTTGGTATCATTCCCCCTCGGTCAGACCGCTCTGGGATGAGCGTGAACTCCCTAAGAATCAGATCTGAAAATGCTCCGACAATCTGCTGATACGCATAGATACGGTGCCCGTTAAAGCAGATACGTGGTTTGCCAACCGGAACGACAAAGAGCAGCGTGCCGCCGGGGGAAATGACTCGTTGGAGCTCGCGCATGCTTTTGAGATCACCTTCGGGATCAAGCGGATCGCCGTAACGGCCGAGGCCTACGTGTTCCACCACATGCATACACGACAATGACTCAACGGAATTATCTGGAAACGGAAGTGCCAAGAGATTTGCCTGTTCGCACGTCAAACCTGGCAAGTGTAAATCAGCTGGCCGGAAGTCATAAAAACGGACGGGAATAAAGGCTGAAACCAACGACACAAAATGGAGCGTCGACGAAATATCCACATGCTCCGTTGGGCAGGTCTGCTTGAGCACTCTTGCGGCCCAAGCCGGATGGTATACGTAGTGCCGATCAAAACCTGTCGTTGTTGTACGATCATTTAGAAAAACAAGCCTTTCCGACCATCGTAGCTGAAAGCGCTCTTCGCATAGATTCGACAATTTTTTGAACCTGGAATAGTCGAGTAGAAAACTAACCCGCCGACTCATGTTTACGGATAGCCGATAAAAGAATTTCAAGTAAGGAATTTGCCTAACCAAGTTAATATCCAGACGGTTATTCATGAGGGTCGGCTATCGCTGCATCCGAATCCGAAGAGGTTGACCCTTCTGTCTTTTATGCCAAGCAGTGCCATCAACAAAAATTGTATTGAGGTATGTGTCCGCATATATGTAGTACCCCACTCTTTCCATGTATTCTACGATTTCGACAACTCGGCGTTCGTCCGGATAAGTGAGTGTTTCGACACAAAATGCTTCTGGACGACCATTTCCAAAATCAAAAGCTTTAAGTATCGTCAAGTCGTTTCCCTCGGTATCCAACGAAACAAGATTTGGAGGCGAATTAAAGTGTTTGGAGACCACAGTGTTCACACTCATTACTGGGATTTGGAGCACACGCTCAATGCGGTGTAGTCCACTTAACTCCATTTGTTGTGCATCTTCGCACGAAAATGTATTGAGGGACTTCTCAGACATCACAAAAAAATCGTGGCACGCACCGTCTTCTTCGCCAATACCAACATTCAGGCACGTATCAATCGGCCTTCGACGCCGGATTCGTTGTAATAGAATTGGATCCGGCTCAACGCAAACCCCACGCCCTCCCAAAGTATAGAACAAGTACGTATTACTAAATCGAATTGGATCATGTGCACCGATATCGAGGTAGGTTGGGCGATTTAATCCAAGCAGTTCAACAAGTAGAAAATGCAAAAGCAGATCCTCCCCACACTGGGCGTACGACAGCTTTCGCAGTTTGCGTTTCCCACGCCACCCGAATGCTAATTGTTCAAGTACCTTCATAACGGGCATTCCATTGAAACACGGGCGCCAACAATCCTGGGCGTTTAACCATCCAAAGTGGAGAATCGCTCAGCCCGCCTTGAATCAGCAATGTGATACTGGGCGCGTTAACACCAGGCTCAAAAAGCCACATTCGGTAATGAAGCCCGCCAATCAATTCCACACGATATGTTCCCTCATTCAAGAAACGTGGAGGAATCTTACTCGACAAGCGAACGCTTCCCTTGCGGATTGGAGGCCACACATGAGGCGCCGTATCAGACTGATACGACCAATAAAGGAGGTGCCCATTCTCAGAGTAAATTGCGTATCCAACAGTCAAGCTGCTATCAAGCTTCTCAACTTCGGCGTCGATATGAACCCAAACGCCCTCTTGGTTTGATGTTGGGATTCCTATCCGCGCACCGTTTTCGTCTCCCAAAAAAAAGCGCACTGGGCGAAACCAACTATTATCGAACTGCGAATTCGTCGCATGCCACTCCGAAGCGCTTGAGTTGGTCTCAGCTCCAAAGAGATGCTCTCTAATCACGGAAGCCACATCACAACTGTCTTGTCTCACTCGTCCGGAATCCATCAAAAGCGCGCGATTACATAGAGCTTCCACGGCGTTCATGTTATGGCTTACGAACAAAACCGTCCGACCAGAATTCCCCACTTCTTTCATCTTTCCCAAACACTTTTTTTGAAAATCGGCATCGCCGACGGCGAGCACTTCGTCAATCACCATGATCTCAGGATCGAGATGTGCCGCCACCGCAAAAGCCAGGCGCATGTACATTCCGCTCGAGAACCGTTTCACAGGTGTATCGAGGAACTTCTCCACTTCTGAAAAGGCCACGATTTCATCAAACCTGCGGGCAATCTCACTTCGCCTCATGCCGAGTATTGCTCCATTAAGAAAGATATTCTCGCGGCCCGTAAGCTCAGGATGAAAGCCCGTACCCACCTCAAGCAGCGAACCAACCCTCCCATACAAATCAACCTGGCCGGAACTCGGGTCGGTGATGCGGGACAACACCTTTAATAAGGTGCTCTTCCCTGCCCCATTTCGACCAATAATTCCGAGAACTTCGCCCCGCTTTACTTCAAAAGATACATCCTTCAACGCCCATAAGGTCTCGACGCTCGACTGGTGGCGTTTGGCGAGTTGCCACAGTCGACGCGGCAGAGCCATCAGATCGTCACGCAGGGTCTTGTAACGCTTCGCGCCTGTTCCACGGTGCGACAACTTATAAGCCTTCGAGAGATCTCTGCAGGATATAATCAAGTCACTCATGATCGCACTACTTCGTTCACCTTTTCAGCGTCCGTGACTGAGCTTCATATAATATCCGCAAATCGCCTTTCAGCCCTGCGGAAAAATATCGCTCCGCTGAAAAAAAGCATGAGTGAAATTACGGTTGAAATGACTATTACCGGTCCTTGGACTAAACCTTTGCCTAGCACTGCCCATCTTGCCCCCTCCACAAACCCCATGGCGGGATTAAAAGCAAAATAATGAATCAAGTGCTCCGGAAATATACTCGCTGCATATACGACAGGAGTGGCAAACATCCATACTTGGATCAGGAAGGGCACCACGTAAACAAAATCCCTGTATTCCACGGAAAGAGCCGACAACCAGAGGCTCACTCCGGTCGCACACAGGCAAGCAAGCACAAAGACGAGGGGAAGCGCCAGCAATTGAAGCGGCGGCGTGTATCGATAAAAAACCATCAGTCCGGCAAGGACGAGCAGCATTACTGCGGCGTCTACCAAGACTGACAAGGTATGCGCCAAGGGGATGAGCAAACGTGGAAAGTATATCTTTGTCACCAACTGATTATTCGTGATCAGACTATTGCTGGCCCGCTGAATGGCTCCGGAAAAGAAATTCCAAACCACAAGTCCGGTGAACACAAACAACAAGTACGGAAGACCGTCCGACGGCATCTTTGCATACCTCCCGAAAACGACTGTAAAAATAAGAGCCGCTAGGAGCGGCTGCAACACAACCCAAGCAACGCCGAGTGCCGTTTGCTTATACCGTAGTTTGACATCCCGCCCAATGAGAATAAAAAGCAAATCGCGATACTCCCACAATTCCCGTAAATCAATCGCTGCCCAACCACTTCGTGGTCGTATTACAATCAGAGGCTTTTGGTAGTTCGTGGCGTTCACCCATTTATACTGCTGCACCAGGCCATCAAGAATGGCTTTGCGCCTATTCTGGCACAGCCACTTGAAAAACGCAGGCTACGGGATATGCGTCTAGCGCCTCAAGCATTTCCTTCGGCAGAGACTAACACCTCCGCGGGAATCAAAAAGGGAAACAACGTCAGTTGACGTTGCTGCTCTTTGTCCACCAGTGTGCAAGGCTCACATGGGCTATGATCGCCGAACGTTGGCGAGAGCCCCCGCCCGCTTCCCAAATTACCGAGATGCTACCGAGTTGCCCAACGGCTTTCCCAGAATCGTGTAACCACCACTGGCTTCATGAGTTTGTCGATCATTGAATAGCTATTCGGATCGCGGAACGACCATTTCGGCTTGTCGCTTTTTGACTAGGTTCAAATAAAACTCGGTAAACGGATTGTTTGGATGCTCCAATTCCCAAGAGCGCTCCAAATAACGCCGCGCGGTCACGTAGTCGTCAATTTGAAGGAAATGCCACGCATAGCAGGCCAGATTGTGGCTACCGTTTGGATCCAAGGAAAGAGCATGGTTAAACAACTGCAGCGCTTCGTCGTGGCGGCCGATCCAATCCATCGCCATGCCTTGCCTTACAAAGTATTGCGCCTCAAAGGGATTTAACCTGCTGGCCTCAGCGAACCACCGATAGGCCTGCATTGCCAGCTCGTCACTGTCAACTGTTCCCAACTTAGCCAACGCCCATTTTAATTCACCGAGTTGCTCCATAGTGTGGTAATTGTCCGGGTCCCACAAAAGGGCCTGCAAAATCGCTAGCTCTCTTTCCTCAGAGCTCAGGCCGGCAGCTTTTGCTCTTCGAAACCAATTCTGCACCTCATATTCGCGCAACGAATGAATGCCCAATACGACACTTAGCGAGATCGCCAGAAGTCCAATACCGGCAGCAAGCAATCTCCCCTTCTTTCGCCAGGACGAACGCCCGGCAGCTCGATCTGGAAGAATCGCAATGGCTGCGCAGAGGCTGGTTACTAGGGCGTTTGCGGGTATATGCCAATTGAAGTCAACACAACTTTGCACGCAAATTCCAAAAAATGCCGAAGTGGCTCCCGCAGACAACGCAAAGCGTCCCGAAACGACAAACTGCTCGGCTTCCTCATTCCCCAACATCATGCGAGTTTGCGAATAGATCCTCGCAACGAGTGCGCCAAACCCGGCGATAAAGAGAGCCATTCCAATGCCTCCCCAGTCTAGCAGTATGTTAAGATAGTCATTGTGGGCGTAGACGGGCCGACTTTGAAGCGAAGGTTCCCGATACTGTTGGGCGCGCAGAGCGAAGTGCCCTGGGCCGATGCCGATAATTGGATGTTCTCGGTAGAGCTTCCAGGCTGTACGCCAGATTCGAAATCTAACGTTTTCATAAGTTCCCTCCCTAAACTCAGTTGTAGCCTTGTCCAATCGGATTACCCGGAGCCAATTGGGATTCGAAAGAATCCAAACGCCTATCAAAATCGTTGGAATTCCCAGCGCAAGCAAAGCTGGCATCATCAAGTCTCTCTGGCGAAGCCTTAAGATAATCAGCAAAAAAAATATAACAACGGCAGCTGTGGCGGCCATCCATCCACCCCTTGAATTACTGGCCACGATTCCTGCAATGATCAACAGCGCGGCATATATCATTACAATTCGCCACACGTGTGTTGACCGTTTTGAAACCGCCTGCCCCATCGCCAAAGGCAAAATCATAGCCAAGAATCCTGCAAAATGATTCGGATTCACAAATGTTCCCGAGGCCCTGCCAACATATTGTGTTACCAATTTATGGCCCCAAACCCGATAATCGCCGGAGATCCTCTGGTACAAACCGTAACCGGCGATAATCATTCCGATCACCACGATTACACGAACAGCGGAATTCAATTTGGAAACCGATTGGGAATTTCCATAGACAAGACAGAAGACCGCACTACAGACTATTATTGTCGTGAATTCGCCGCGAGCAGCATACGAGACACGCGCAACTTTGGTGCAGTATGTTGCATACATTAGTCCAATCAGTAAAATCCACGCCACAAACGGAACTTCGCGATCGCTATCAAAACTTCCAAATGCCAATCTGCCCCCCCAAAGCAATAGAGCAATCGCGACCAAGCATTCAATGATCGAACGATCCTCCTCCCTTACTCCTCCGAATCGACTCACGCCAAAAACGATAGCTGCTACAATCAGCAACATGACACTTAATTCGATGCCTTGTTCCACTCGGCAACAGATCTTCTTTGACACCATAGCCAATTTTGTCTTTTCAACTGACACCTGTTGAAAAACACGGCCACCGCCCAAAAATGACCGAGGAAGACAATGTACGACAGGTCTTACCGCTAATTTACTGCTTCAAACTCAGGGTCGGCAAGTCATCATATTTTACACAAAAAAATAGACTGTGGTTCTCCCGGTTAATGACTATTCCGTCCGCAAACCATTCCAATCCGATTTTTGAGATACCTTCAGACGACCGAACATATCGGGCGTGGCTCGCGGCGCTGCGACCACGGCGGTGTTACTCGTTCCTTAGGCGCGTGGAAGAATGAATCGGTCCCGAAATACCACACAGCGAAGCTTGTGGCCTTTGACCAGCTCCTCCAGCTCTTGTCGCTGGGCTTCGGACACTGTGAGTTGAAGCTTCTTGGGTCGTCCGGTAGAGGGGTTGCAGTCACCCGATGACTCAATCACTTATCAAATGCTCATAAAAACTTTTTCTGACTCGGGAAAATAGGCGAACTAAGCGCGAGAAATTCATCGATGCATGACATATGATTTCTCCGCTTCCAAGCATCGGTCGTCGATGAATCTCGCGGCTAGATCGCGTGCGTCCAGGATGGACCACCGACCAAAACCTTGGGAGTCCTTGACCGGGAAGGCTATTCTGCTGCGCCAGTCTAAATCAAAAGCGATGCGATCAGTTCTTGCCATCACCCAATCAAATCCAGAATCGTTGACCGAGCCATGACGCGAACCGCACTCATCACTGGTATAACGGGACAGGATGGTTCCTACTTGGCGGAATTCCTGCTCGCCAAGAACTACGAAGTCCACGGCCTAATCCGGCGAGCCAGCACGTTCAACACAGGTCGTCTCGACCACATTTATGCGGACCCGCACACGCCACGAAACCGTCTACACCTCCACTATGGTGACTTGAGTGACGCCAGTGCGCTGGCCCGATTGATCGCGAAGATCGCACCCGACGAAGTCTATAATCTGGCCGCGCAAAGCCATGTTCGGGTCAGCTTTGACTGCCCGGAATTCACCGCCGACATCGACGCCACTGGTACCGTCCGGCTGCTCGAAGCCATTCGCGAAACCGGTGTTCGCCCCCGTTTCTATCAGGCGTCGTCCTCCGAAATGTTCGGCAAAGTGCAGGAGGTGCCTCAAAAGGAAACCACGCCATTCTATCCGCGCAGCCCTTACGCCGCGGCAAAGGTGTATTCCTACTGGATCACGGTTAATTACCGCGAATCCTACGACCTCTTTGCGTGCAACGGCATCCTCTTCAATCACGAATCCCCGCGCCGGGGGGAGACGTTTGTCACGCGCAAAATCACCCGCGCTGTCGCCCACATCAAGGCGGGTCTGCAGGATAAGCTATATCTCGGCAACCTCGATGCGAAACGTGATTGGGGCTACGCACCGGAATATGTGGACGCCATGTGGCGGATGCTTCAACAGGATCAGCCCGGCGACTATGTCGTCGCGACCAACGAGACCCATTCGGTCCGCGAATTCCTCGAGGTGGCCTTTTCCCATGCGGGCCTTGACTGGCAGAAATACGTTGAACTGGATCCTCGCTACCAGCGGCCCGCCGAGGTTGACCTCCTGATCGGCGATTACTCCAAGGCCAGGGCCCAACTCGGTTGGGAACCAACGACGCGATTTGCCGAACTCGCCCGTTTGATGGTTGACGCCGACATCGACTTGCTTCGCTCGCACCGGGAAGGAAAGGCCCGGGTCACAGCTTGATACGACTGTTATCAGCCAAACTCCCGTCCGCGAGCTTTTGGAAGTCCGTGTAGGCCATTCGAATGCCCTCTTCCAGGCCAATTTCCGGCCGCCACCCCAGCGCGCGAATGCGCGAGCTGTCCATCAGCTTGCGCGGCGTTCCATCCGGTTTGGACGTGTCCCACACAATCTGGCCCTCGAATCCCACCACTCGCCCGATCAGTTCCGCCAGCTCCCGGATCGAAATGTCCGAGCCAAAGCCCACATTGATGAACTGCTCGTCGCTGTAGTTTTCCATCAGAAATACACACGCCCTCGCCAGGTCATCGGTGTGCAGGAATTCCCGCAACGGCTTGCCCGATCCCCAGCAGGTCACACTCTTTTCGCCCTGCGTCTTCGCTTCATGAAACTTGCGGATCAACGCCGGTAACACGTGCGACGTGTTCAAGTCGTAATTATCGTTCGGACCGTAGAGGTTGGTCGGCATCGCACTGATAAAATCGCGGCCGTGTTGTCGCCGGAACGCTTGGCATAGTTTGATCCCCGCGATCTTCGCGATGGCATACCATTCATTCGTCGGCTCCAGCGGACCGCTTAACAAGGATTCCTCGCGCAACGGCTGCGCTGCCAGCTTCGGATAAATGCAGGAACTGCCCAGGAACAGAAGCTTCTGCACTCCCGTCTCGTAGGCTGCCTGAATCAGGTTTGTCTCGATCGCGAGGTTCTCGTAGATAAAATCCGCCGGTTGCCGGTCGTTGGCCAGAATGCCTCCCACCCGCGCGGCCGCGACAAACACCCACTCCGGTCGCTCCGCGCTAAAGAACTTTCGCACCTGCGCCTGATCCAGCAGGTTCAACTCTTCTCGCGTCTTCCCGATCACATGACTGTAACCCTGCCGCTGCAGTTCTCGCCAGATCGCACTCCCCACCATCCCTCGATGACCCGCCACGTAAATCCGCGCATTTGAATTCCATTGCATAGCTCGAAACGGACCGTACGCCGCCACCGCCACCAACGACAAGGTCGGAGATTCTCCCCATTCGTCGCCGTTTACGGGTTATTCGCATTGTTGGATGGCCGAGTTACACGAAGCCCACACTTCGCCGTCTGTTGGTAATTCATCCGTCATCGATCTGCCATCTTCCATTTTCCACTTGCGCTCCGCGCCTTTGCGTCTCCGCGGTGAACTCGGGTAAGCATTCGCTTTCCTCCTCGTTGTCGTTCTCGTCCTCGCACCTTTCGCGTGTACGCG
>WGOC01000015.1 GCA_016124235.1 bacterium
ATTTGGATAGTGGGAGAGTATGTGCATTTCCAAGCGTCAGATTGCTGAATTATATTTTGTACCATTATCTTCCCTGTTCAATTTCTAACAAATAAACTTGGCATTGGCATTTAATCGATTGCCAAAACTGTGACGTTAAAGGAAACGCCCCCGTTTAGACCTTATTGAGATGGTTTGGAGGGATTGAAAATATAACAATAAACCCCGTCAGAATGACCTGTACGGGGTTTTTGAAGTGACTTCGGGTAATCAGGCAACACCGTTCAAAACCCGCTCAGGATTCAATCCCCAAAACGCTTCAATGTTCTCTGTCGATATGGTTCTAGCGTAGTGCCTCTTTACCACCGCCGCAGAATTCCCCATATAGTCGGCAGTTAAATTGAGATTCTTTTTCAGGTTCCGAAAGTAGGTCGCAAAACCATGCCTCAAACCATCTTGAATCCAGTCCCCGTTTAGAACTTCTTCCCTGATTCTCTTTTCCCTATTTGGTAATGCTTTCAATGTGACAAAGGGAATATCCTGCTTTGTGTTTTCTTTATGAAGTTTAATCCACTCAATCAATACAGGTTCCAAGATAATGTGACGGGCATTTGTCTTGCCTTTTCTGACATATAATTCATTCGTTGAAAAATTGAAATCTCTCCACTGAACTCTCGCACCTTCCGAAGGTCTTAATCCTGCAAAAACAAGCAAAGCGTAATAACCAATCAAATCTTTGTGTTTCTCGTGAACATATTTCAAGAGTTCCCTTGTTTGTTCAACTGAATAAAAATCACCGTTGAAATCATCCCGTTTGAATTTAATTCCGACAGTTGGGTTTCGTAACAATATATTTTCGTCAACAATGTAAGAACAGAATTGACGAATATATTTGAGATATTGTCTCCGGGTATTATTGGAAATAGGTTTCTTTTTTAGAACTGAATCAATATCATTTCGTTTCAAATCGTCCGGTTTCAAGTCGCCCCACTGCCACGAAATAAATTTATGATACATCTTGATTTCGTCCTTGGTCTTTTGACTCAAAGTAGAATCTTCAAGTTTAAAAGTTTTCCAATTATCAACCAGTTTCCTAATTGAAGGTTTCGCAGATTTTATCAATTCGTCCCCCAAATAATTCACATAGAATTCAACTGCTTCCTCGGGAGTTTTTCCATGACGTTCTAACCTAGTCAGCAAAGCAGAATACTTGTCTGCTAATGCTAATTTTTCAGGAGAAACCTCGGGTTGCTTTCCAGTCTGTTCAATCAGTTTGGCAATCGACCGTGCATGGTTCAACGCTTCTTCTTCCGTGGTGAAAGTCTTCCGTTCATTCATTCCCCACTTCTTTGAACGGGCAGAAACTTGGAAGTACGGCAGACCCGTTCGGGCATCATTCAACTTATAGACTTGGGGGAACTCTTTCCTGATTCGCATGACAAAAACCTGACAAGATTTTGGTCACTTGTCAAACATCTGTCATGTTAAAACAACTCTTCCAGAGTTTTTATATTCTGTAAGTTGTTGTTTTAGAAGAGTGCGCCGGGAGGGACTCGAACCCCCAACCTTCTGATCCGAAGTCAGAAGCTCTATCCAATTGAGCTACCGGCGCAACCGGGGTCGGCATCCTAAGTCGATCTTTCGGTTCCGTGCAGCAACAAAATCTGCGGCGCCAACGAGTCCTCCCAAAACGTTATTGCCAGCAAACGGCTTTGTCCGTTGACTCGCGCGCGTCATGGATCGGGCTTTTAAGGCTTCCAGCCGCATCGCCGATGTCGTGCGCAATGTCCCGCGCTCCGGCATCCGCGATTTTTTTGATCTTGTGCAGGGCGTGCCCGGCGTCATTTCGCTGGGTGTGGGTGAACCGGATTTTGTCACGCCGTGGCATATTCGTGAGGCGGCCATTTACGCGCTGGAAAAGGGACGGACAAGTTACACGTCGAATCTCGGTCTGTTGAAACTTCGCGAAGCCATCGCCGCGCATCTCGTCGAGAAATTTGGCGTCCGGTACGATCCGAAGAACCAGATCCTCATCGCCGTCGGCGTGAGTGAGGCGATGGATCTGGCTTTTCGCGCGATCGTGAATCCCGGTGACGAAATCATTTACCACGAGCCGTGCTATGTTAGTTACGCGCCCGGCATCGCCATGACACACGGGGTTCCGGTTGCCGTCTCATGCACGGCGGAAAACGGTTTTGCCGTCACCGCCGAGGCGATCGAGAAAGTGATCACGCCCAAGTCCAAAGCGCTGGTCCTGAATTTTCCAACGAATCCAACCGGTGGCACGATGACGCGCGTCGAACTGGAAAAGATCGCTGCCGTGGTGCGCAAACATGATCTGCTGTTGATCACCGACGAGATCTATTCGGAGTTGACGTTCGAAGGCGAGCACGTGTCGATCGCGTCGCTACCAGGGATGTTTGAACGCACGATTTTTCTGCACGGGTTTTCCAAGGCGTACGCCATGACCGGTTTTCGGATTGGTTACGCGTGCGGCCCGACGGAGCTGATTGAGGCCATGATGAAGGTGCATCAATACTCGATGCTTTGCGCCAGCATCATCAGCCAGGAAGCCGCGCTCGAGGCGATCAAGAACGGCGAATCGGCCACGATTGAAATGCGCGAGCAATATAAGTTGCGACGCAATTTAATCGTCGGCGCGTTTAATGAAATGGGACTGTCCTGCAACCTGCCGCGCGGTTCCTTTTATGCGTTTCCGTGCGTGCAAACGACCGGGCTGACGTCCAAGGAGTTCGCCACCAAACTGGTCGAACAGGAGAAGGTCGCCTGCGTGCCGGGCAGTGCTTTTGGTCCGAGCGGAGAAGGATATTTGCGCGCCTGCTTCGCCACCTCGATGGATCAAATTCAGGAAGCGGTCGAACGCATCGGGCGATTTGTCAAGAGGCTCTGACCGGCGGGAACAAGGTGGGGCCGGCACTCCGTGCCAGCCTCAGTCATACGACAGGTTCCAAATTGCCGGTGCCACGATCCAATCTGCAAACCATCTCACGACATCTGCCGCACCGGCGCGTCGCTGTCGTAACTGATCGGTTCGATTTCGCGCCCGGTGCCGTCGTGAATTTTGCGGGTCTTCTCGTCGAACAGCATTGTTCGTTGCAGTCGTTCGGACATCTCGGCGAGACAGATCACCGTGTGCGAGCGAATCCCCAGTTCGATGTTGGCAAACGGCAGTTCGCCGCTGCGGATGCAGTCGAACCAGTTCTTTTCGTGTCGGGCGAGGTCTTCCGTCGGATCGCCCGTTGAAAACTCCGCCGAGTCCATTTCATCGACGAAGGGCCGTTCCGGTTTCAGCTCCACTTTGTTCTGGCTGGACGCAAAATGGAGTGTTCCCTTTTGCCCGCGGATCGTGTCCGGCAGTCCCTGCTCGTTCACGATGGTACCGGCCACCAGCAGCGTGAAGCCGCTGGGAAATTCCGCGAGGAGATGCGTCGTGTCGGTGGTTTCGCGATCCGTCGAGATGGCCCGGGTGCCGGTGCAGGTGACGCGCCGCGGAAACTCCCATTCCGGCATCGCCAGCATCAAAGGTGTGACCCGATGCGGCAACAGATTGCCGAGGATGCCCGAGTTGTAGGCGTAGAATTTGTGCCAGCTGAAATAGTGCTCCGGGTTGAAGGGAATCTGCTTCGCCTTGCCGAGCCACATCTTCCAGTTGAGGTTTGCTTCACTGACGTCGGGATCGATTGGATACGTCCATTCACTCTTCGGAAAACTGTTCCGACAGTACGACGCCTGCCCCCAGACGAGCGGTCCAAGGCGGCCTTCCTTGATCCACTTGCGCGCCGCCCGGTATTTCGAATCGGCGCAACCCTGGCTGCCCAGTTGAAAGACTTTGCCGGTGCGTTTGCACATGTCGTAAACGTCAAACGCCTCGGGCAAATAACGGGTCATGGGTTTTTCACCGTAGACGTGTTTGCCAGATTCCATCGCATCGATCGCGACCTGCGCGTGCCAGTTGTCGACGGTTGCGACCGTGACGGCGTCGATGTCCTTGCGCTCGAGCAGCCGCCTGTAATCGTCGTAGGCATCCTTGTCCGCGAGGCCGACTTTGGATTGCGCTTCCTTCAACCGCCTCTCGTAAAGATCACAAACCGCCGCCTGCACAATGTTGTTCTCCGTGGCGTGCGCCTGCTGCGATCGAACGTGCGCCATGCCCTGTGCGCCGGTGCCGATATGCCCGACCACGATGCGGTCGTTTGCGCCCACGACGCTGGCGGACGGTGCCTGGCCGGCGGCGAGAGCTTCCGGCAATCGTGTCAACGCGGTTGCGGTCGCAATTGTGGCGGAGGATTTCATGAATGCGCGGCGCGATTGCCGGGCGGGCGAATGGGCGGAAACAGTGTTATTCATGGCGAACTGTGTCGGGGCTTGAGCGTTGGTAAAGAAGTTTCTTCAGTCGTGCAATACCACGCTCGATCGCGGTCCGGATCGAATGGGATTTACCTCGTGATCAACCGTTGGTGTTGATCACGTCGCCGACGCGAATCGTGCCGCTGGAAAGTATCTGGGCCCGCAGTCCGGCCCGATGCACCAGGCCATTCAATGTTTCGGGGAAACTGATCTTCGCCAGATGCTGGCAAGGCTCGCACAATCGGATGCCGCGGAGTCGGATTTCGCCGACGTTAAATTCACAGCCAACCAACGCATTTAAATCGACACCGGTAGTGACAAGGTTGCGTCGTGCTTGAGCGGCTGTGAACGCAAGGCCCGACGCCTTCGCGAACGCGTCCACTTGTTCCTGCTCGATCAACGTGATTTCAAAATCAGGCTTTGGCGGGTTTGGCGAGAACGTGCCGCAACCAAGGTAGTAACGATCGCCCTCGATCCCTCGGCCCGCAATCAAGCAAGCCTCGGTGAGCGATTGCATTTCGTCCTTTGGACTTTTGGCGATGAGAATTTGGACCAGCGTCGACATACTTGTTAGCCGATGTTCCGGCGAAAGATTTGTCACTTACTGCACTCGGCCGAATTTCTTTTCGAGCTCGCGAAAATTCATCTCGATCAGCGTGGGGCGCCCGTGCGGACAGGTGTAAGGCATGGAACAACGGCGGAGATCCTCAATCAGCTTTTCCAACTCCGTTGTCGACAATGCATCGTTCGCTTTGACCGCGTGACGGCAGACCGTTTTGGCGACGACATCTTCACCGAGACGCAAAGCGTTGACGCCGGCGCCGGCGGCTTTGAGTTCGTCGATCAACGTCGTGACAAACTGGCGGGGATCGCGCGTGCGAACCATCGGCGGCAGGGCATCGAGCAGAAACGTCCGTTCGCCAAACTCGCTTAAGCCAATACCGAGCCGGGTCAGCGTCGCCAGATTTTCCCGGATGAACTGAACATCGCGCGCGGAAAGCTCAATCGTCTCGGGCAATAACAAACGTTGCGAAGGAGCGTCGCCATGCTCAAGTCGTTCAAGCATTTGCTCGAAGAGAATTCGTTCGTGGGCGGCATGTTGATCGAGCAACACGAGTCCGCGATCCGATTCGAGAATCACGTAGAGTTTGCCAACGACACCGAGCAAGCGCAGCGGCACGGCCAGCAGCGGAACGGGTCCGGTCGATGGCGTGGCCGAAACCGGTGCCGGCGCGATCGGCGGGGCTGAATTCGTGATGTCGGTTTTGTGGTCGGCTGATCGCGACACCAATTCTGCCGGCGAGACGCCGGCAGCACGTTCTTGTTCGGACGGGTAGGGCGAGGCTCCCGCCGAGCCCAATTCATGCGGCTGATCAGGGCTCCGCGGGAGCGTCGCCCTACCCGCGTTGGAGAACAACTGTGTGGTCGGCGCACTCGGTTTTGGCAATGGAAACAACGGCGCCTGCCGGGCCAGCGGTTCGGTCGGTACGGCGTCCGCCGCATCCTCCGAGGCTTGTGTTGCTGGGGCGGGCGTTTGTTTTGCACCAGTCGATTGCGTGTGAAACGCCAGCAACGTTTGCCGGATGGCGTTGGTGACTTCGCGACGCACGGCGCGTTCATCGCGGAACTTCACTTCACGCTTGGACGGATGGATGTTCACGTCCACGGCCGCCGGATCAATTTCGAGAAACAAACAACAGACCGGATAACGGCCCTTCATCAGTGCGGTGTGATAACCTTCGCTCAGCGCAAAATTGATCCCACGATTCTCCACCGGCCGACGGTTGACGAAGACGTTTTGATCCTCGCGACTCGAACGCGAAACACCGGGCGCGCCGATGAATCCCCAGAGCCGGAAGCTCACGGCCGCATCGACGGCATCCGCGTCGTCGGCCTCTGTGATGAATCGTTCGTTTAACTGCACTCGATGATCGAGCGACAGAAGACTGAGTCCGCCACCGTGCAAAGCACGCAGTCGCTCGCCCAACGCCAACATCGGATCGGTGTCATTGACGGCCGGCAAATGGCGCAATTGTTTACCGTCACGAACCAAGACAAAACCGACTTGTGGATGCGCCAACGCGGCCAGCGTGAAGTAGTGTTGAATGTGCGCAAACTCGGTGTCCGGCGCGCGCAGAAATTTCCGCCGAGCGGGCAGATTGAAAAACAATTGCCGGACTTCAACGCTGGTTCCGGTCGGCACACCGGCGGCTTTTACGTCGAGTAATTTGCCGCCGTTGATCGTGATTTGTGTCGCCTCGCCGCTCTGATCGCCGGCTTCGCGGGTGGTCAAAGTGAACCGGCTCACACTCGCGATGCTGGGCACGGCTTCGCCGCGAAAACCCATCGTGCTGATCGCCAGCAAATCCTCGGCGCGTTCGATTTTGCTGGTCGCGTGGCGTTCGAGCGACATCAACGCATCGTCGCGATTCATGCCGGACCCGTCGTCAGTGACGCGGATCAATGCGCGCCCGCCGGCTTGGATCTCCACGGTGATGTTTTTGGCTCCCGCATCGAGCGCGTTCTCCACCAGTTCCTTCACGACACTCGCCGGGCGTTCCACCACTTCGCCGGCGGCGATCTGGTTGGCCACGTGGTCGGGCAGGAGTCGGACGCGATTCATGATGCGAGGGCGGAGACTAGGTGCTAACCGGCCGGCGGTCCAGAGCCGGCTGGAATGACTTGCTCACAATATGCGTAAGTCTCGCTTTTGTGGGTTCGCCATCGTAGATTTTCGGCAACCCCGCGATATTTGGGAATTGGAGCGGAAACCTGAAAGTGCAACCCATTGAAACAGTGGAGCGAGCAGAACCATCGCGATTAAACGCGGCGTCGGCATTCGTTACGACGCGTTGGTCGGTTGTCCTGTCGGCAAGCGGAAAGACTGGAGCTGCGGCGGAGCAAGCTTTGGAACAATTGTGCCGCACGTACTGGTATCCGCTTTATGGTTACATTCGCCGACGAGGCCACAACCCGGCGGATGCCGAGGATCTGACGCAGGCATTCCTTACTCGCCTCTTGGAAAAGGACTGGCTCGCTGTCGCCGATCAAACTCGTGGACGTTTCAGAACCTTTTTATTGGCCAGCCTAAATCACTTTCTCGCAAACGAATGGGATAAATCGCGGGCGCAGAAACGCGGCGGAGGAAGTCAGCTCGTTTCCTTGGACGCGACGAGTGGCGAAACGAGATTGGGGTGCGAACCGATTGATCATCGATCGCCCGACCGCGAGTTTGATCGACGCTGGGCGTTGGCGCTGCTGGACGTGGTTTTGAACCGGGTAAAAACTGAATATACTGAGCAAAACAAATCGAAGTTGTTTGAAAGTCTGAAGGGCACATTGGGCATGGAACGGGGCGGGACGCCGTATGCGGAACTTGGCAAGACGCTCGGCGTCAGCGAAGGCGCGGTGCGGGTTTCGGCTCATCGACTGCGCCAGCGCTACCGGGAATTGCTGCGCGAGGAAATCGCCCAAACCGTTGACGGCGCTTCAGCGGTCGAAGATGAACTGCGTCACCTGTTCGAGGCGCTCGGTGGATGAAAGAAAGTTTGTAACAATTGACGAAAGATTCTTCAGAACCTGATGACGGTTCACCAATTCCGGTGAACCAATCACGAAAGGCCTGAAGAATGAATGAAATGATATTATGTCCTGTTGCGATGCTAGGGTTTTCGGAGGTGATCGTAATTCTTGGTGTGCTCTTAATCCTGGCATTTCTCGGGCTCGCAGCGCTTGTGGGTTTGGTGGTCGCCATTCGGTTCGCCCTCCGAGGGAGGAACGTTGGGTCACCAACTCCGCCCGCAACCTCTAACAAGATTTCCGAAAGTGATCGCTCCTGATTTGATCTGACGGCCACCCATGAACACCTTGCCGCCCACACAGCTGGCCATGCTTGGCTGGTCGGAAATCATATTGATAATGATTGTCCTGGGCTTTCTCGCCGTCGTGGGCATTGCGATTGTCTTTATCGCGTTAGCCGTGAACCGGAAACAGACCGGCTCCAAGAAGGTTCCTCGGATCAACCCGCAGGAGGCGTTGGCCAAATGCCCCCGCTGCGGCAGTGTCCTGGCGGCCGGCGTTGCGCAAGGATTGTGTCCGCAATGTGTGATGGCCGCCGGTTTTGAAACTGACGTGCCAGACAAAAGTTCCAGCGTCAGAAACGTCCCATCGCCAGCGGAACTGGCGGGGCATTTTCCGCAGTTCGAGATCGTCAAATTACTCGGACGCGGCGGGATGGGATGGGTTTATCAGGCCCGGCAGAAACAGCTCGACCGTCTGGTCGCGCTCAAGATTCTGCCACCCGAGGCTGGCCGGGACCCCACATTTGCCGAGCGATTTCAACGTGAAGCCCGCGCGCTGGCGCGGTTGAATCATCCAAACATCGTGGCCATTTACGAATTCGGTCAGGCCGGCCCGTATTGGTTCTTCGTTTTGGAATATGTTGACGGACAAAATCTGAGGCAATGCGAACGGGCCAATCGTCTTACTGAGAAGGATGCCGTCGCCACCGTTTTGGAAATCTGTGATGGTCTGCAATTCGCGCACGACCAGGGAATCGTCCATCGTGACATCAAACCGGAAAACATCCTGATTGATCCGAAAGGCCGCGTGAAGATCGCGGACTTTGGTGTCGCGCGGATCCTCGAGTCAGGTCCGCGGCAGATCACCTTGACGGCCGGTCAAAACGTACTCGGGACACCCTATTACATGGCGCCGGAACAACTTGATAAGTCAGACCAAACCGATCACCGGGTCGATATCTTTGCATTGGGTGTGGTTCTTTACGAAATGCTTACGGGCAGTTTGCCGTTGGGAAGATTTGAAGCGCCTTCGGAATCCGCCGGGTCGCAAAAGGGGCTCGATCCGATCATCGACACGGCACTTCAACAAAGGCCCCAGCGCCGTTACCAAACGGTTGCCGCTCTCAAGGCGGATCTCGAATGCCTTGCTTAACGGCAGCGGCGCTATCGTGACCCCATCACTGGCAGCGTGAAGACAAATTGGGCGCCGCCTTCGGGCGTGTTGTGCGCGGTGATTTGCCCCCGATGATCCTCAATAATCCGGCGGCAAATGGACAATCCCAGACCCGTCCCATTCGGTTTGCCGTGGGTCACGAAGGCGGTGAACAAGTTGTCGGCAACTTCCGGTGAAATTCCCGGGCCGGTGTCGGTCACGGTGGTGATCACGTGGTTGTTTTCCAACTTGAAGCCAAACCGGATCTTCCCACCGCCGGCCATGGCTTCCGCGGCGTTTCCGCACAGATTGTGAAACACGCGCAGCAGACGATCCGGGTTCGCGGGTACCTTCACCCCGGGCGGATCGTTTTCCATCTCCATGACCACCGAGTTGATCTCCATTTCCCGGCCCAGCTCGTGGATGGCCTGTTTGACGAGGCGGTCAAACTCAACGGGAGCCAGCACGAAGGTCGAGGACCTGCCGCGCGTGAATTCGACGACTTCGTTCACCAGCGCGGAGATCCGATTGATCTGCTTGCGAATCCGGTCGCGTCCGTTTTGGCGCATTTCCGGCGTCGCGGTTTCGCTGGCTGCCATGTCCGCCGCGATGCCGATGATATTCAGGGGGTTCTTCAGATCGTGAATGATTGAGCGGGTAAAACGGCCGACGAGAGCCAGCCGTTCGGCCTGCAACACTTCGTCGACATATTGGTGATTAAATTCGCGCAGGCGTTGCGTGATTCCGCGCATCAGCCGGCCCATGAATTCCGGCGACCGGCCCATCGCTTTGAGCAGGGCTTCACGGGGGATGAAATAAACGACCGTTTCTTCGCGCGCGATTGCACTCGCGGAACGCGGTTGATCGTCCACCATCGCCATTTCGCCGAACAACGCGCCGGGGCCTTCCTGGGCAAAGATCTTGCGCTCGCCTTCGCTTCCCACCAGTACGGAAATTTCCACCAAACCAGACTTGATCACGCAGATTCCGTCGCCCGCGTCGCCTTCCTTGAAGATCACCTGGCCCGAGGTGAACGACCGCTCTTCCGTCGCTGCACGAATTCGCGCCCGTTCACCCGGCGGTAGTTTTTGGAAGATGGCGTTTGATTCAAACAGGACCACGGCCGGACGGTAGCCTGCCCATTCTAATTTGGCCAAGGATTCCGACGGAGAACTGACGGCCGCAATATCGACCTAAAAACCTGCGATAAAATCTGGGATTGCTACGCCGGCCGTGCCCAAACCACAATTCCGGCCACCGGCTGCGGAACGCTTCATTCGCGATAATGACGTTGCGCGTCGATTAACCGGAACTTGAATTGAGCCGTTCCAAGAAAATTTCCAAAAACCCAGGCCTGGCGGCCTCCGATGCCCTACGGATTCTGCAGCTGAACACCTTGCTCAACGGTGGCGGCACGGACGACCAATGCATCAAGCTCACGTTGGGCCTGCAGCAACTGCGGCAAAAAGTCTGGCTGGCCGGACCCGCCGAACGCCCTCTCGAGCCGGCGATCACTGAATTGAAACTGGCCCGCCATCACACGCCGCCGGAAGGCTGGCTGAAGCTGCGGTTCATTTTCAGTTGTGCCCGGTTTATTCGGCAACAACGCATCCAGATTGTTCATGGCCACCACGGACGCGACTACTGGCCGACCATTCTGGCAGCGAAAATTTCCCGTCGCCGGCCGAAGATCGTTCTTTCTCGGCATCTTGCCAGCAGCCCCAAATCAGGTTTCAGCCGCTCGCTGTTGCTCGGTCGAATCGACGTGATGGTCGCGGTTTCAGAATTCGTCGCGCGTGTTTTGCGTGAAGGCCATTCGGATCCCGATTCACCGGACGAGGAACGACACTACCGGCAACCGATCAAAGGCGATCATTCAAAGATTGGCGTCGTCCACGGCGGTATTGAAGTTTCCCGCTTCCGGCCGCTGGCGACGCAACCGCTGCGCGCGTCGTGGGGGCTGACCAATCGCGAATACGTTTTTGGCGTTGTCGGCAGTTACGATCTGCCACGGGGCAAAGGACAACGGGAGTTTTTGCGCGCGGCCGCTCAGTTGAAGGAGCGATTTGAAAACTCGCGATTTCTCATCATTGGTCGCGGCAGCATGGCGGCGTTGCTGATGGAGGACATTCGCAAACTCGGCCTGGAAGGCCACGCGATGTTGACGCCCTACGCGACAGACATGCCGGCGGTGATGAATTCGCTCGATTGCATTGTGCATCCGGCGATCGGAACGGAAGCGCTGGGTCTGGTGGTTTGCGAAGCGCACGCCTGCGGGCGGCCGGTGATTGCCTCGGCGTTGGATGGAATTCCTGAAGCGTTTGCCGTCGGAGGCCTGGGTCGGCTCGTCAAACCGGAAAGTGTCGATGAACTCGCGCACGCGATGGCCGGCCAATTGCGGGCGCCGCGACTCACGGACGCGGAACGACAACGGATTCACGAACGCGTGGCGGAAACCTTTTCCGTCGAAGTCAGCGCGCGGAAGCATCTGGAACTCTACCAAAAGCTGTTGCAGCCGGCCGTCGCGACGTGACGGCAAACCGCGTGATCGCGTCGGCGTTTAGCAAAATCCGTTCGCCGGTGGTGGAACTGACTCTACGCGCCCGTGGAAACAGAGTGCGCGCCCTGGCAGCGTTCGCGATTCAAAACGACCGAGGTAAACGATGACAAAAGAAAAGCCTCCGCGAGGCGGGTCCTCCGGAGGCTTTGGTGGTTTTGGAGACTTGATCCGAGTGGTGCTTACGCGGCGGCCTCGAAAATGAGATTGAAGGGCGTCTCGGTGGCGCGTCGGAAACCCTAGAAACCCGCGTCCAAGGCGAGCGCTCGGATGCGCGCCTCGCCGGCTTGGGCTCCCAGAGCGGCGCCGGTTTCCTGAGCGAGCGATGTGGGCACACACACCATCGTCGAAGCCGAATAATAGAGTCGGCCCACCGGGTTCAAATTGTCCGACAACGAATCACCCGCCATCGGCTCGACGATCATGCACTTGCCGCCCGGCTTGAGCGCTGAACGGATTCGCTTGAGGGCACCGGCCGGATCGCCCATGTCATGGAGGCAGTCGAACAACGTGATGAAATCATATTCGCCCGGCAGCTCCTTCGCTTCCTGGATGTGGAATTGGAGATTTTTGGTCCCGTGTTCCTTCGCGTGTTTGCGGGCTTCCTCGATGGATTTTTCGTGGAAATCAAATCCATCGAAGGACGCCTTCGGAAACGCCTCCGCCATGATCAAGGTGGAAACGCCGTGACCGCAACCCACGTCGGCCACGCGCGCGCCGATCTTGAGTTTATCCACGACGCCGTCGAGCGCGGGCAGCCATTGCGCGACCAGATGGTTGAGGTAACCCGGACGAAAGAACCGGGCCGTCGCGCAGGACAAGCATTGGCTCTGATCGCCCCAGGCAACGCCGTCGCCCGTTTTGAATGCGTCACACACGGCCTCGAAATTCTGTTGGAACGCCGCCGCAGCGGTGAACGCGGGAGCAAGATAAAACGGGCTGTTCGGATTGGCGAAAACGAACGCCTGTTCCGGGCTCAACGAAAACTTTCCGGTCGAAGTATCGAAGGTGACGTATTTTGAAGCGGCCTGGGCGGCCAGCCATTCGCGGAGGTAACGTTCGTTCAACCCGGTACGGGCGGCGAGTACCTCCGAGGACGCCGGGCTCTCATTGAGCCGGGTGTAGATGCCGAGCGATTCGCCAATTTGCACGAGCGGCACGCTGCAGGCGCCGCCGAGATCCTGCAAAACGGATCCAAGAAGGGTGTGCAGCTGCTGTTCATCAATGGCTGACGGTGAGGGGGTGGTTTGGGATTCGGTCATAGTTTTATGTGCGCGATTTGTCGTTAACTAAACAAGTGTGCGAGAAACAATCGGGCTTTGCGCCAAGTTTTTTTGGGCTTGTGTTCAGAACGTCCGTTTGGCCTTGCCCAATAACGCGCTTCAGTTCCGGTCGCGCGATGCATGGCACGGCGACCGTAAACCGATGATAATCCGCGGCCTGCCTGGATCAGGCGGGCATCGGAGTCTGATGGGTATGCCGGGAAGGCTCTGCGTTACTCTCCCAAAGGAGAAGGTCCGGCGTAGAGGCCAAACTCCGCAATGGCCGGACACGCCGCGGCTTGTGTGATTCGCAGGCGGACCTTTGATGTTGTGACATTTTCCGTGCGCAGCAATCGCCGGTTGCCAATGCTCGTGCCACTGGTGAATTCCACCCACTGGCCATCTTTCCACTGATCGATGGCAAACGCATCCACCCGTTGGCCAAGTGGCAGACATTCGCGGAGATCCACGACGTTGAAAGTGACGGGCTGATCCAAGTCGAGCGTGAGATCGGCGGTCTTCACATCGTCGTCGGTGCACCAATACGTATTGCGATTGCCGTCCAGCAAATTGTCCGGAGCAAACGTGCTGGAATTGCCGCGTATGTTGCTGGCGGTGAACTTCGCGCCGAGCGCGAGATTCTTTGCAAATGTGGCGTCGAGAATCCGGCGGAATTCTTTCAGCGATTGAATGTCAGAGTCGTGAATCTGGCCGCGGCGGTCGGGTGGAACGTTCAAATTCAAACACGCCCCCCGGCCGACTGAGTGATAGTAAATGTCCAACAACTGCGCCGGTGTTTTCACGCGGTTGTCCTCGGACGGATGATAAAACCAACCGGGCCGGATCGAAACGTCGCATTCGGCGGGCACCCAGTTGGTGCCGTGACGTTCACCGTGATTGAGGTCGGCCGTCGTATTGCCGGGCACTCCACCATCAATGTCGATCGTCGCCCAGCATGGTTCGCCGGCAATGCCGCGTTCGTTGCCCACCCAGCGGACGTCGGGTCCGACATCGCTGAACATGACCGCCATCGGCATCAGATCGCGAACAATCTGCCAGGTGTTTTTCCAGTCGTAATAGACCTTGTTGTCGATGTGACGCTTTTCCCGCGCGCCGCCGTAGTAACCATCACCGCCGTTCGCGCCATCGAACCAGACGGTGAAAATGTCGCCGTAGTTGGTGAGTAATTCACGAAGCTGATTGCGGTAGTAGGTGATGTATTCGGGGCGGCCATAATTAGGATTGTTGCGATCCCATGGCGAGAGATAGACGCCAAACCGCATTCCCTGCCGACGACACGCTTCGGACAATTCCTTGACCACGTCGCCCTTGCCGTTTTTCCACGGCGAATTCTTCACGGAATGTTCGGTGTATTTCGAAGGCCAGAGGCAAAATCCATCGTGATGCTTGCAGGTGAGAATGAGCCCCTTCATGCCCGCCATCTTCGCGACGCCGGCGATCTGGTCGGCATCGAAGTCGGTTGGGTTGAACACAGTTTCGCTCTCGTCGCCATAGCCCCATTCCTTGTCCGTGAACGTGTTCACCGTGAAGTGCACGAAGCCGTAGAATTCCATTTCGTGCCAGCGAAGTTGACGTTCGGTGGGCACTGGACCGTACGGCGTGGGCGGGGTGAGTGTTCCGGCCTGCAGGTTCAGGTTTGAAATCGCGACGGCGACCAGGGCGACCACAATGACGCAAAAGAAAGGTTTGGGAGGAGGAGTTGCATTCATGACAGGAATAAGGCGAAGACGACAATACGCTTCCGCCCATTCATTAGTCGGGATATTCTCTGCCCATGCCAAAAAATAAAGTCCTGATCGTTACCGACGACGCCGGCGAATCGTACGAGATTCTTTACGCCAAGCATCGTTTTGAAGAGGCCGGTTTCATCGCGCACATCGCCGCCACACAGAAAAAGCGTTTGAATGGCGTGATCCACGATTTCTATCCCGGCTGGAACACCTACATTGAAAAGCCCGGCTATTTGATCGAAGCCGATCTCGCGATCAAGAACGCGAAGGCGAAGGACTACGCCGCCGTCCTGCTGATTGGCGGACGCGCGCCGGAGTTTCTGCGCCACCACGAACCGTTGCTGAAGTTGGTGCGCGACTTTGAACGCCAGGGCAAATGGCTTTTCGCGATCTGCCATGGCATCCAGGTCTTGCTCGCCGCCGGTATCGGCAAGGGGCGTACGCTGACCTGTTATGAAAATGTGCGGTTTGAAGTCGCGTCATGCGGCGGCAAATGGAGCAAGAAACAAAGCCAGGTGGACGGCAAAATTATTACCGCTCAAACCTGGGAAAGCCACCCGGACTTTTATCGCGATATCTTTGCGAACTTGAAACCGTGACAAAGTCGTTCTCCTCCTCGTCGTTGTCCTCGTAATCGAACAATTTATTCGTCGAGGACGAGCCCGATAACGACGACGAGGACGATTTGTTCGCTCCAACTTCCAACTCCCATCTGCCATCTCCCAACAAATGCCCCTCACCCGACACTGCTACAAATGCGGCTGGGAATACCAACTGCCCGGTTCGCCCTCGCGCATGGAGTCCTGCCACGATTGCGGCACCGACCTGCGCATCTGCCTGAACTGCGTCCACTATGACAAGAAGGTTGCGCACGAATGCCGCGAACGCCGAGCCGATCCTGTCGCGGAAAAGACGTCGGCGAACTTTTGCGAATACTTTGAGTTCATCCGCCGCGAATGGAAAGGTGCCGGCGCCGCCGATTCGGCGGAAGAGAAGGCCCGCGCGAATTTGAAGAAGTTATTTGGGGATTGAATAGATGAGTTTGCGGTCGGTCTGCGAACGATTGGCTCGCTAACGCTATTGTGAAAATGGTTCCATCGAGCGCGCGAACTGAACCAGTGAATTGGTGTCAGCGAGAACTACCAGCGTGTTTCTCAATTCGTCTATCGCGACGCGTGATCCTGGGGGTAGCCGAACGCCGCTGTGTTCAAGATAAAGTCGAAATCGACCGTTGTTGTCTTGTCGATCTCCCCCGGCACCGAGCTGTCCAAAGGTCGAGATGAGTTTTTCCGAGTCCACCCTGTACGAGCGAGTTTCCATCTTTGGCGGCGGGCCGAGGCCTGATTCGGTATCCGGATCTACCTTGATGATGTCCGAGACTTCTTCTGGTAATGCGCGTCTCGGCCCATTGGTTGCCATCTCGAGTCGGAGTAGCGAATCTTGGTCAGATTCCTTTTGACCGCGCAATCTAGCCAGTTCTGACCGCAATTGATCAGACTCCAAAGCCAATTGCTTTAAGTCTCCCTTCTCTCGATTCAACCTGTCGATTTCCCCTCTTAGCCGAGGCATATCTTCGACGTTCTTTTTTAACTCTTCGATTTCTTCATCGCGAAGCTGAACAGCCGCCGCCGCATCTTGTCGGTCCTTTACCAACTCGGCCTGAGCTCCCATCAGCGATCGATAATCCGCCCGCAATTTGTCGGCTTCGCGTTCCTTCACCAGATAGGTTGACGTTCCGGTTACGGCGGCGACTCCAAGGATAGCGGCGACGGTTTTCAGGTTCAGCAGGTTCATCGTATTCATTGCTCCTTGGGTGGCGGTGATTGTGGTTGTGACTGCGGTGGCGCCGGCGAGTTGTGAAAGCGCGGTTGCCGTGATCGCTGATCCCAGCGCGACGGGTGCGGCGGTGACTGCTTCGCCGGCGAGCGCGGTCGCGAGAAGGCCGGTGGACAATGCAATGCCGCGCTTGCCAAAAATGCCGCGCAATTTCTCCAGCGCGCGATTCACCCGCTTGCGCGCCGCTTCCTCGCTGATGCCCAGTTCGGTGCCTACCTCGTGAAGCCGGCGGTTGTCGAGAAAGCGCAGAACGAGCGCGTCCCGATCGTCCACCGAGAGTTCGTCCATCACTTGTTCGAGTTCGGCGGCGATGAGTTCCGGGGCGGGCTCAGTTTCATTCGGTTGCATAGCGGCGGCGGTATGTTCGCGTTGACGACGACGGCCTTCGGCGCGGCTTGCGTTCAGGGCCTGATGCCGGGTGGTGTGATATAACCATCCGGCGAGCGGTTGATTGCTCTTGATCTCGGCCGCCTTCCGGGCGAGCAGCACGAAGACTCCCTGTGCGATCTCCTCGGCGAGTTGCGGGTCACCGACGATTCTCCGGGCAGTGGCAAAGACGAGGTTGAGGTGCCGGTCCACCATCTGGCGGAACGCGTCCTCCGATCGGTTCTTCACAAACAGCCGCAACAGCTCATGATCGCTGGTTTCCATGTTCACTCTTTTAATCTCCGCTCACGCAGAAAAGCGGACAGGCAATCGGCGGTCAATCACTCGAACGGTTACCAACCGGCGCTACAGGTACGGTTTATCGCCAAATTGATCACGGCGCGTTTCCTTGAATTCCACCAATGGCGACCCACGTTTTAAAAGGTTTGCCAGAGCAGTCGCCGGATTATTTGCCTCGATCGGATGTTCGGTTATCGTAGGCAACTAATCGCTTGACCGTTGCGGGTCATGGCTTGTGCCATTCCGCCGCGCTTTTGGATCACTGGTGTTGAAAAATTCAAACCGCTGATCTTGTGGGCATGCCCGCTTGAACCTCTGCTACAAAGCCCGACCATTTCATGACAAAACGAATTCTCTCTTCCACTACGTCGACACCTGGTGCCGCTCTGTTCTGTCTCGCCAGTGCGGTCGTCGCAAACGGTCAAGATCTGCCGGCCGGTAATGCCGCACGCGGTCAGGAATTTTTTCAAGTCAGCTGCGCGATCTGTCATAGCACGGCTCTCGGACCGGACGACACGCTGGTCATTAAACAGGGCCCCACCTTGCTCGGTGTGATGGGGCGCAAGGCGGCGAGCAGTCCTCATTTTTATTACACGCAGGCGCTGAAGGATTCCGGGCTGACCTGGAACCCCGCCACGTTGAACCACTTCCTGACCGATCCGCTGAAGGCAGTCCCGGGGACGACCATGCCGATACCGATTGCGGACGCCGGCAATCGGGCCGACGTGATTGCCTATTTGGCGACCCTCAAGTTGCCGGACGGCGTGAGCTTGGAATCGGCAAAATTCTCGGTGGTTTCCACGACGACATCGGGCGTCGATCCGAACGATTGGCAGCGAGAGGCGCCGGGCGTCCAGCATCACATCACGCTCGCGGATTTGCCGGCGCCATTTGCGACGCCCTCAGCCGGGAACGGTCCGCACGTGGTTCCGCCACCGACCAACGCAGTTCTGGCCGTCCCATCGGGTTTTACCGTGAAGCAATTTCTGTCCGGCTTGAGTAACCCGAGGCTCCTTCGCGTGGCGCCCAACGGCGACATCTTCATCGCGGAAACCGGCAAGAATCGCATTCGCGTATTGCGCGCCGCCGACGGTGCTGAATCGCCTTCGGAGAACCAGATTTTTGCCGAAGGGTTGGAACGTCCATTCGGAATTGCGTTTTATCCATTGGGCGACAATCCGAAGTGGATCTATGTCGCCAACATCAATTCGCTGGTGCGATTTCCTTATCACAACGGTGATTTGACGGCGGCCGGTCCAGCCGAAGTTGTCGTCCCGAAATTCGCCGAAACCACCGGCGGGCATTCGACGCGCGACGTGGTGTTTTCGCTCGATGGCAAACGGATGTTCATCTCGGTCGGTTCGGGCTCAAATGTCGCGGAGGAGATGAAGAAGAAATCACCGGATGAAATCAAAGCCTGGGAGGCGGAGCACGGATTGGGTGCTGCCTGGGGACCGGAAGCGAATCGCGCCGCCATCCTCGTGACGGACCCGGAAGGACACGAGCCATTGCGCAACTATGCGACGGGAATTCGCAACGGCGTGGGGATGGCGATCAACCCGACGACGGGCGATCTGTGGGTGTCCACCAACGAGCGCGATGGCTTGGGCGACAACTTGGTTCCGGACTATGTCACCCGCGTGAAGGAAGGCGGTTTTTACGGCTGGCCTTGGTACTACATGGGCAATTTCGAAGACCCGCGTCACATCGGTGAACGGCCGGACCTTGCCGGCAAGGCGATCGTGCCGGACGTCTTGGAGCAGGCGCATTCGGCCTCGCTTGAAATGACGTTTTACACCGCCACCAAAGGTGTCGCCGCATTCCCGGCCGAGTATCGGGGCGACGCGTTCGTCGCGTTGCACGGCTCGTGGAATCGCGCCACGCGGACCGGATACAAGGTCGCCCGCGTCCGGCTGAATCAGGGCATCCCCACCGGTGAATATGAAGATTTCATGACCGGGTTCGTCAGCGATGATCGCAACGTCTGGGGTCGGCCGGTTGGTGTAACCGTGGCGCATGACGGCGCCCTGCTGGTCACCGAAGACGGGCACGGCACGATTTGGCGAATTGCCTACACGGGGCGATAAGGCAAATCGCGGCTCCACTCTTGGCGCAAAATTGACGCGGAAGCGAGCGGTCGTGGTCGTGAACCTGTGCTCGGCAAATTAAGCGTCGTGGTTTACCGCTTTCTCGCGCGTTGTTTTTGCGTTATGCAAACCCGGTGCAATCAACGCGCGACATACGCAATCTGGCCTTGATCGGTTTCATGGGCACCGGCAAATCGTCGGTCGGGCGGGCGTTGGCGATGCACTTCGGCTTTGAATTCATCGACACGGACGAACTGATTGTCCAACGCGCCGGGCGCTCGATCGCCGACATTTTTGAGCACGAGGGCGAGGCTGTGTTTCGCGAATTGGAAAAGCAGGTGGTGGCGGAACTGCGTTCGCGGAGCGGTTGTGTGATTTCGACGGGCGGCGGTCTGGGTGCGCATGCCGAACATTTGGAGGCGCTGAAGGAACATTCGTTGACGGTGTGTCTCTGGGCGTCGCCCGCAACGATCTATGAGCGCGTTCGCCATTCGTCGCATCGGCCGTTGTTGAATCATCCCGATCCGGAGGCGCGCATCACCGAGTTACTCAACCAGCGCGAGGCTGTTTACAAACAGGCTGACCTGCTCATCGGCACCGAGTTGCGAAGCGTGAAGGAAGTGGCGCACCAGATTACCATTCACTTTGAACAAGTCCGCGCCACGGGTGTGCGGTGATGTCCTCGCAC
The DNA here is from genome assembly GCA_016124235.1 of bacterium. Classification (GTDB taxonomy): domain Bacteria; phylum Verrucomicrobiota; class Verrucomicrobiia; order Limisphaerales; family RI-55; genus RI-55. The sequence continues at coordinate 20,148 of WGOC01000015.1, forward strand.
GCTCAATGAAGGAGTCGATTCGCAAGCGCGCGTTGGCATTGAGTTTTGACGCCTGTCATTTCACTTCCGCGTCCCGTCCGGACCACGCTGATGTATTCGATCGCTGGCTTGCACAAAATCGCCACGGCGAAATGGCCTGGCTGGAACGCAACGCGCACAAACGGACCGATCCGCGACAGGTGCTTGCTGGCGCAAAATCGATCATCACTTTGGCGGTGAGTTATCATGGAAGCGAGGAGTCAGACGCCAGAAGTCAGACGCCAGAATCCGGAAATCAAGAAGCGATAGGTCGAAGGGGGAAGAATGGAATCGTCGCGCGATACGCGCGATACGCGGACTACCACGATGTGCTTAAGGCACCGCTGATTGAGCTGGCGCAGTTTGTGGATTCGCTGAGTTCGGCCGAGACGCGTTCGCTTTGGTATGTGGATACCGGTCCTTTGCTGGAACGCGATCTCGCGCAGCGCTCCGGACTTGGTTTCGTCGGCAAGCACACGAATTTAATCAGTCGTTCGCTGGGGACCTGGTTCTTCCTCGCAGAGATCATTACGACCCTGGAACTTGAACCGGATGCGCCGGAGAAAAATCGCTGCGGCTCATGCACTCGTTGCCTTGCCGCCTGTCCGACGGAGGCGATCACCGCTCCGTTTGAACTCGACGCGCGCAAGTGCATTTCCTATCTCACGATTGAGTTGAAGGGCTCGATTCCAGAGGAGTTTCGGCCCGCAATTGGAAACCGGGTTTACGGTTGCGACGATTGCCTGGCGGTATGTCCGTGGAACCGATTTGCGAAAGTAGGTCGTTTGATGAAATCCCACTCGCGTGCTGATCTTGAGCAACCGGATTTGATCGAACTTCTTTCGCTGGACGATGCCGGGTTCAAACACCGTTTCGCCGGAACGCCGATGCTCCGCACAAAGCGCCGCGGGATTTTGCGCAACGTCTGCGTGGCGCTTGGCAACATCGGTGACGAATCAGCGTTGCCGCATCTCGAACGAGCCACCCACGATCACGAGCCGCTCATTCGCGAGCACGCGGCCTGGGCGATTCGGCAAATCACTCTCAGACACGGATAGCTTTTCGCTGGGGCTTCGGGTAAAGGTGTGGAAACTGGTGATGAACGAGCGTAGCCAACCAAGCGAATCGGGATTGAACCGCAACGCGATTATCGCAGCCTTACAGTCGCTTTCGGATGAACTGGGCCGCGAAGGAATCAAGGCTGAAATCTGCCTGTTTGGCGGCACCGTGATGGTTCTTGCCTTCACTGCGCGAGTTTCGACCAAAGATGTGGACGCCGTGTTTATGCCCGCGCCGGCAGTTCGTACTGCCGCGGCTCGAATTGCCGAGAGCCACCAGCTCCCAAAGGACTGGCTGAACGATGGGGTGAAGGGATTTCTGTCGAACAAACATAAGGTGACGACCGGGAACCTGCCACAGTTTCCCAACGTGCATCTCACCATGCCCGTTCCAGAATACCTGCTTGCGATGAAATGCATGGCGGCGCGGCTTGGCGGACCAACGGGTGAGCAATCCGATGTGCCGGACATCGTGTTTTTGATCCGCCACCTCGGACTGAAAACGGCCGAAGGCGTACTCAACATCGTGGCCGATTATTATCCGCAAAATCGCATTCCGATAAAGACCCAGTATTTGATCGAGGGCTTGTTCGAGGAGGGCAAAATATGAGACCTGCGACGTTGGCCGAGGTCGCGAGCGCGACACTGCAAGGTGATTCGTTCGACCGCAGTCTCGCAAATTTTTTGGACGAATTTTACTCGATGCCATCCGCGATGCGACTGAGCGACGAGCCGCCGCTGCTGGCTGAATGTTCAGAGAACGGCAGTCTGGAGGATGCCTATCTTGCCGCCACCGCCGAGGAGTTGGCACGGCGTTTCAGCTTGCCGGTTCCCGGTTGGGTAGCGAACGAAAAGCGGCAACTCAAACGCCCGTGGTTTGCTTCACCACTTGCGTCCCTGCGCGCCGTGTTGCTGCAGGAGAGCCCACCGGCATTTCGGGCCAGAAATCTGTTTATCAGCGAGAATGGACTTTCCAGAGCATGAGGAGCCGTTCGGGTCCCTTAATCGTCGTCGTCTTCAACGGCCGTGATGGCCCACTGCGGGTACGGTGCGGAGGTTCCTTTCATCGCATACCAGATGATCTTGTTCAGCGTGTCTTCGGGACATTGGTCCGCCTTCTCCAAGGGTAACTTCGCCGATACGTAAGCGTTTTTGCGCAGCAATGCGTCCGAGATCTTTTTCGGATTTGGATTCATCTGATCCAGCGGCACGTTGTTCGCCAGCGCAGTGTAGGGCGTGAAATCGGGCGTGTCGGTGAAGCAGTCGAACATCGGCGTCGCGCTCGCATCCATTTGGTTCATTGGCGGCAGTCCGAGAATCAATTCCATCGTGCGCAATAAACTCGTTTGGTTGTACTGCGTGCTCACGACTGCGTTGCGTTTTGTGTAGGGGCTCATCAAGTAGGCCGTCGTGCGGTAGCCGCTCACATGATCCCAGCCCGCCTGGGGATCGTCTTCGATGCCGAAGATGCAGGTGTCTTTCCAGAAGCGGCTGTGAGTGATCGCTTCAACGATCTGACCAAACGCGAGATCGTTGTCCGCCACCTGGGCGGCGGGCGTTGGTGATCCCGCGCGCGTGCCGGAGGTGTGATCGTTGGGCAGACAAATGATGACCAGGTTTGGCAGATCGCCGGTCTGTTCGTATTGCTTCAATTCTTTGATGAACTCCTGGGCGCGGAACACATCGGGAATGTCCATGTCCCAACCAACCGTGTTTGTGCTCATGTGATTACGAAGCGATTCGACCGCCGGCCGGCTCCAGATCTGGATGTCGCGATTGCCGTTTTTGAAATTGTTCCAATGTGCGGTGAAGTCGAGATCGCCCTTGCGGCTCGTATCGCGCCAGCGCTTCTCCGTGATGGCAAATTCACCGTAACTGCGAACCGTTTTTCCGTGCGCAAGCACGTTGTCCCAAATGAAACCGCTGGGGGCGTACGCCATCGCGTCGACGTCATCGTCCTCCATGCCGTCCGGATAACTGCGAGGAAAGCCGGCGAAACTGCGCTCCATATAATCGGTCGCAAACGCAGTGTCGGACCATTGATGTCCGTCAGCGCTGAGAATGCCCGAGCAATACGTGTTATCGAGCAACACAAAATCGCGCACCGTCTTGTGCTGGTTGGGCGTGATCTTTTCCGGAAATACGCACAACTCCGGATCGCCATTGCCCTCCTTGATGTCGCCAAAGACCTGGTCGTAAGTCCGGTTTTCCTTGATGAGATAAATCACATGCTTGAACACGCTCGGTTCGCCCACGCGCTCCGGGACGGGCCGGGCCGGTTGATCGGCGCGCGCCGGCAATCGCGCTGCTTGCAACGCCGGTTCGCGATAGTTGCTGATGACCACCTGCGTGAGCGCCTTCAGCGCACCGCGGCCGGGCTTCTTCAGAAAGGTGAGCGAGCCATAGTACTGATGCGTGTTGAATTCCGGTTCGCCGTTGCTCTTGCGTTTGCGGCCCGGCCCGAGGCCTTTGATGTTGGCCACGTAAATGGAATCGCGACCGGAATCGTCCACCACCGCACCGGGAAACCAGCCGACCGGGATCAGCCCTTCCAGCTCCGATTTGCCCGGGCGAAACCGAATGACGGCTACGGCGTTTTGAGTGCCGTTGCAGACGTAAAGCCGTTTGCCGGAGCGGTCGAAGGTCAATGCGTTGGGACTCGCGCCGAACAATTCGCCAGGCGTGAGTTTCGACCAGATAGTCTCGATAATCTCGTCGGTCTTGGTGTCAATCACGCTGAGCGTGTCGCTCGCGGCGTTGGCCACGACGACATGTCTCTGATCTGGTGAAACCGCCAGTCCGGACGTGTGCAGGCCAGTGAGTATTTCCTTGGTCACCTTATTCGCCTGCAAATCAATTACGGAGACGGAACCTTCACTCGCGATATAGCGCACGCTGTCCACGCGAACTTCCGTGCCGCGACCACCCGGCCCGGTGACGCTGTCCTTGTCGGCCTGGCGCCCACCCCAATTGCTCACGTAAGCCTTGCCGTTCGCGAGCACCACGTCGAACGGCTGGAAACCGACATCCCAAGTGCGCAATATTTTTCCCGTGGCAGCGTCCAGCTCAGCGAGTTGATTCGAAAGATTCAGGGCGACATATAGTTTCGTGCCGTCAGCCGAGCAGCGGAGGCCGGACGGGATTTCCGCTTTGCGCCGTGGCGCATTGGCGGCCGGCAACGTAATTGAAAAATGTCCGGTCACTTTGTGATCCGTACCCACGTCAAACACTTTGATGCTGCCCTTGACGTTCGAAAGGTAAATGCGTTTGCCGTCGGGCGAAAAAATCAACCCAGTGAAGCTCAGTTGCCCGTCCTTGTCCGGATCGAGAATATGCGTGGACACCACATCCGCGCTCGGATCGGTCGCTTTGTCCGAGGGCAACGGCACTTGTTCCAGGATCTTGCCCGCGACCGGATCGATCACCACAAGTTCGTGCGTTTTGCCGGCGGTGACGAGCAGCTTGCCGTCCGGGCTCAGAGCCATCGCCTGCGGGCGCATTTCCGGCAAATCCAACTGTTGCCCAGCGGGCGTAAGGATCTGGTTGACCGGCGTCATGATGTAGTTGGTCTGCCAGCGGCCGACAAAATCCTTGGTTGAAATGTAGCGAGCGTCGGTGGTGCTGGGATCGTTGTTGGTGGTCCGGCAACCTGAAAAGAGAGATACCGCGGCGATGGCGGTAACGAAGGTAAACAGGGGACGAGTCTTCACGCGCGGCGAAGACTAAGGGGCATCGACAGAATCGCACAATGAACATTTCGGCAACGAATCGGAATGACCTGCAGTACGATTCATCCCGTGATTGGTCCAATTCACCCCTACAAAATTTGCTGCGCCCTAAAACGCGCATCGCCTTTTGCTTTCATAACCGTTCTAATCACCAGAACTTTTCGCCGCCTATGAACCATCAGTACGTCGAACGTGTCGTTGACCTGCTCGAGCCAGGTCTGAACCGCATTCACAACATGTCCGTGGAGGATGCCCGCGCGCGTATTTTGGCGGGTGATCCCGATGACGTGTTGGGAATCGACGGATCATTCAGCTTGATTGCCAAGGAAGGGAAAACCGTCCGCATGGCCCGTTCGCTGGATCGACCGATGCGTTACTTCCTCGCGAAGCGCCACGAAGGGCCGGCGCTCGTGGTGGCCGATCGGATGGACGCGATTTATGCCTGGCTCAAGAGCGAAGGCTTCGCGGATCAATTTCATCCCAGCTACACGCGCATGGTGCCGGCACATCACATCGTTGAAATCCAGTTGATTGGTTGTCCCGACCCGGACCCGGTTTACACCCGGTTCTTTGATCCGAAACACGATACTCAGCCGGGGGATGTCGATACGATCGGCCGCAATTATATCGGTGCGCTGGCGAACGAGATCGAGAAATGGTTGTCCGCCATCGACGACACAAGTGTGTTGCCGGCTGCCAGCCGGCAATCAGGAAGGGGTACAAATGAAGATTCCAAACTGCCGGCAAGCTGCCGGCAGCACGATGCGCCCATCGGTGTTTGCTTTTCCGGTGGGATCGACAGCGGTGCGGTTTTTCTGACGACGTACCACGTGATGCTCAAGCGGGGGATGAATCCGTCCCGGCTCAAGGCATTCACTCTGTCGCTGGGCGGCGGCGATGACTTGAAACAGTCACGCGAATTCCTGCGGGCCGTCGGCCTCGAATTGTTCCTCGAAGCGATTGAAGCCCGGCCCGATTCCCTGAACCTCGATGAAACATTGCGCATTCTCGAAGACTACAAACCGCTCGACGTCGAGTGCGCGGCGATGGGCATCGCGTTGTTGCGCGGAATCCGCGAACGCTATCCCGACTGGAAATTCATGCTGGATGGCGACGGCGGTGACGAGAACTTGAAAGACTATCCGATCGAGGAAAATCCGGAGCTGACGATCCGCAGCGTGCTGCACAACCAGATGCTTTATCAGGAAGGCTGGGGCGTCGGGAAAATCAAACATTCGCTCACGTACAGCGGCGGATTAAGTCGCGGCTATCTGCGCACCTACGCACCCGCGCGCCAATTTGGATTCGATGCGTTCAGCCCTTTTGTGCGGCCTTCCGTGATGGCTGTCGCCGAAGGCATTCCGTTCATCGCGATCACGAATTACGATCACACAAAACTTTACGACTTGAAGGGAGCTGTGGTGGCGAGCGGCATCAAGCAACTCACGGGATTCGATATGCCGGTGTATCCAAAACGTCGTTTCCAACACGGCGCGGTGAAACCGGATCAATTGAAGAGCTTCCTGCGCACCTCGGAGCCCGTCATGCGTCGTCGCTTGCAGGAGCTGTTTGTTTCCTGATTCAACTTTGCATTGAATCGAGACAGAACGTCAGCAGATTTCCAATGAGGCGACTTTATTTTTCATACGCTTGGTGCTCTCTGCAGGGTGAGTGTTCCAGCCAAACAGACATCGTTCTCGGCCTTTTCCCACCATGTGGCTAACCTTTTCGCGACTTCCAGCCCGATGTTACTTGGACCTCTCCTGATTCAATCGACTCCCATAAAGCCAACTTAAAATGCTCTTGGTTCGCTTGCGCCTTTTTATGAACTCAATCGAATAATTGCTTAGGAGTGACAGGCGTGTCCCCTCCAGCAAGTTCTAGTTCATTCGGAATAGTCCCCCTTAATTCAGCTAAGCCGACGCATCACTGAACGAAACAACGCTATCGAAAGGGAACGCATTTTCGTCGTCAAATGGCGTCCGGTCGTGTTTCGCTTTCTCATGATCCGCAAAGCGTTTGTGATGTCGGTGAATCCAGGTTGTGAAGCCAAATACGAAAGGCGCCATAATCCGATCTGGTCGGAATTGGAAAAGGCGCTTCTCGATTCTGGCGTGGAGACTTACTCGATTTTTCTTCACCGGGAGACCGGACAATTGTTCGCCTATGTAGAATTCGCTGACGAAGCACAATGGAACGCAATCTCCCAAACCGAAGTATGTCAGCGCTGGTGGAAGCACATGAAGGAGATCATGCCCGCCAATCCCGACAACAGCCCGGTATCGACTGAATTGCGCGAAGTCTTTCACATCGAATCAGCTTCGCACGGCGGAACAATTTGACGATCCTCCGCAGCGACTTAGCCATCCCATGAAAGCCGTCACGATCTTCTACGTGTTGAATTCGCTGCTCATCGCGAATGAGTTCGGCTCACAAAAAGCGACCGCTGCTGAACCGCTTCGCGATCTCTTCACCGACACTTGGGTTGCCACCGATGCGCTGGGTCGTTCACTTCCATTGGCGGATGAAGTTGGACCGCCGCGTTCCGATCGCAAAGTCGGTATGTTTTATTTTCTCTGGCTCGGCCGTCACATCCAGGGCGGGCCATTTGACGTCACCAAAATTCTGGCCGCCGATCCGGACGCGATGCAAAAGCCGGACAGCCCGCTTTGGGGTTCGCTGCATGCGCCGCATCATTGGGGCGAATCGATCTTCGGCTATTACCTGACATCGGACGAATCTGTTCTGCGCAAGCACGCCCAGATGCTCAGCGACGCCGGCGTGGCCGTGGTGATCTTCGACGTCACCAATCAACTCACCTATCACGACGACTACATGACGTTGCTCAAGGTTTGGAACCAAATGCGCGCTGCCGGCAACCGCACGCCACAAGTCGCGTTTCTAACTCCGTTCTGGGATCCACCGAAAGTTGTGCGCAAATTGTGGGATGATCTTTATTCGAAAGGCCTCTTCCGCGATCTCTGGTTTCAATGGCAGGGCAAACCGCTGATTCTTGCGGACCCTGACTTGATCGATTCGCTCGAAGATCATTCAGAACAAAACACCCCGACTGAAATCCTCCCGGGCCACACACTCGGCCAGCGGTTCACCACCGACAAACCTTTTCGCGGTGCGGCGGGTCGCTTTCCCACCTGGAGCCAGAAGCAATCGGCCGTGACCATCACGCTCTTTCGCAACGGACCTGAAGGCGAGCGACTCGCGAGCAGCCGGTTTGAAAATGTGCCGGACAATGGCTGGATGTTGGTGAAGCTCGATGCACCGCAACCGCCCGGCACCTACTATCTCGAAGCCAGCGCGCCTTCCGGCAAGATCGGTTGGTGGAGCGACACAAACGACACCCAACCACACGGGCAAGCGATGGCCGATGGAAAACCCGTTGATGGCGATCGCACGTTGCGGCTGACGCTGGCGGACGACGAGGCGAACGAGATCCACAACTTCTTCACATTTCGCAAACCTCAGCCGGATTATTTCAAGGGACCAACCCAGTCCAATATGTGGAGCTGGCTCGAAGTTTACCCGCAACACGTCTTCACCAATAGCGCCGGCGCGAAGGAACAGATGAGTGTTGGCGTTGCTCAAAATGCGGTCGGCAATCGTCTTGGATCAATGAGTGAAAAAGACGCCAAAGGCCGGAGTTGGCACGACGGTGCACGGGATTCGCGGCCGAACGCGGTCGCATACGGTTTCAATTTCGACGAACAATGGCGGCACGCCCTCGCAGTAGATCCGCAGTTCGTTTTCGTGACCGGTTGGAATGAATGGATTGCCGGTCGGTTCAACGAATTCGCCGGCGTGCGGGAACCGGTGATGTTTGTCGACGAGTTCGACGAGGAACACAGTCGCGACATCGAACCGATGCAAGGCGGCCACGGCGATGACTATTACTACCAGCTCATTGCGAACATCCGCCGATACAAGGGCGCCCGCGCTGTTCAGCCAATTCAACCGAAGCCGATCGCGATCGATGGTCAGTTCGAGGACTGGCGAAACGTGGAACCGGAGTTTCGCGACACGATAGGCGATCCAGTCAAACGCAACCATCGCGGCTGGGATCCCAAGGTCATTTATCAAAACGACACCGGCCGGAACGATCTCGTGACGGCCAAAGTCAGCTTCGATGCCAACGAAGTGAAGTTCTACGCGGCCAGTCGCGAACGACTCACTCCACCGACGGACAAGAACTGGATGCTGCTGTTTCTCGACGTGGATGGCGACGCCACCGACGGCTGGCTAGGTTATGATTTCGTCGTCAATCTCGGCGAGTCAGGCAAACTACAGCGTCACACGGGCGATGGTTTCCAGTGGGAGCCGGTCGGAAACATCACATGGAAATTCGCGGGCAATCAGATCGAACTTTCGATTCCGTGGCATGACCTCGGGCTCGCCGAGCCGCCGTCGTCCCTTGATTTCAAATGGGCCGACAACATCCAACCGACCGGCGACTGGAGTGATTTCACATTGAACGGCGATGTCGCGCCGAATGACCGCTTCAACTATCGCGCCGTATTCCACCGTCCAGAGACAAAACCTTCCGGGCGATGAACCACCCAAGTAAGAGCCCGGTAGCAGCGGACGCGAGTCCGCTCCAAATCGCCGTAAAGAAAGTGAGAGCCGACTCACGTCGGCTGCTACGAATCAATTGCGGCGCACAAACACAATTGAGATCCATGCCGTCTCAGCGCGGCTTTATGAAACTCGTCGCGATAATCATCTTCATGGCCTCCACAGTTGCCAGTCTCCACTGCCTGGCAGCCGAAGAGAACTCGCAACCAACTTCATCCACCGACCTCGTCTTCATCGACAACGGGCAGATCAAAGTCGGCGTGAAGAAATCTTCCGGCTGCGGCATCGCCTGGTTTTCCGCCGACATGGACGGCCGCAATCTGGTCAACCACTGGGATCGCGGGCGCTTGATACAACAATCGTATTACGGTCGCGAAGACGGCTCGATGTGGAACAAACAACCCTGGCGCTGGAACCCGGTGCAAGGCGGCGATTGGAAGGGCCATCCGGCGACGACGCTCGAGTTCAAGCGCGAATCGGATTCGCTCTACGCGAAGACGCGGGGCAAACATTGGGCCTCGGGCGAAGAGCTGACCAATGTGGTGTTTGAAGAAGCGATCAAGTTGGAAGGCATGGTGGCACATGTTCATTTCAAGTTCACCTACACTGGCGAAGTCTCGCATCCGATTCGCGATCAGGAAATTCCCGCCGTGTTCGTCGAACCTGACCTCGACACACTCGTGCTTTATGACGGTGAGAAACCCTGGACCGGCGGCGAACTCAATCGCTCGAAGCCCGGGTGGCCGAACGAGTCGCGCAAGATGACGGAACATTGGGCCGCGTACGTCGATGCGACAGGCAAAGGGTTTGGCGTGCTGGTGCCGGTCGCGACCAACCTGACTTGTTACCGTTTTGGCGACGGCAAGGCGGAACACGGTTCGTGTTCGTATTTCGCGCCGTTGACGCGATTCGCAATCACTCCCGGCAAGGTGTTCGAATACGACGTCTATCTCACCACCGGAACCGTGGAAGAAATTCGAGATCGATTCCAAAAGATCGCGAAGAAGTGAAATTGGCTGGCGACTGGAGCGATTTCGCAGCAATTGAAGCCGCAATCCAAAATGGTCGCCTGAACTTTCGCGCCGTGCCGCACTCGTCACCGACAACGCATTCCGCGCAATGAACGGCTCACGCGGGAATCTGGTACCAGCGGACGTGAGTCCGCTCAAACTCGAACGGACCACGTAAGTGCCTGCGGGGAAGAAAGCGTTTCGAACTCGAATGACGATCGGCACAAACGTCTTGTCACGAGATTCATCGGCGGTAGCGTTTACCGATGCAATTTAAGTTCCGGGGAGCTGCCGCCACCTTGGCTGTTCTTTTTGCAGTTACCTTCTGCCACGCTGCGCAAACCAACTCACCTCGAACCTTCATCGACTACTTCGATCCGATGCCCATCATCGGCCCGCTGACCACCAACGTTTGGGGCGCGGCAACTGTCGGTCCGCGCGACACGCAAAACGGGCTCGAAGACGCGACGATGAAGCAGTGGGATTATTGGGACGGCAAAATCATCAAAGGACCGAAGGGCAAATATCACCTGTTTTGCAGCCGCTGGGAACAGGCGCGCGGCCACAATGGCTGGTTTCAATCAAAAGCGGTTCATGCCGTAAGCGACAGTCTATTTGGCCCGTACGTCGACAAGGGTCTTTGCTGGCCCGATAACAAAGACGGGAAGGGGCACAACGTCACCGCCCTCGTGCTGCCGGACGGTCGCTACGCTATCGTCATCAGCGAAACGCGGCCGGGAACCGTCTTTGTTTCCAAATCGCTCGATGGTCCGTGGACGGAGTTGGGGCGCATCTCGGTGGCGGGAATTCCAAAATGGCGTGCCTCCAACGAAATCATACTTGCCCGACCGGACGGCAACTTCGAAATGTTTGGCCGCGCCGGAGTGGTCATGATCAGCACCAACGGCGTACTGGGTCCCTACGTTGCCCAAGGTCCAAAAATTTACCCACACATCGCTGGCATGCCGCAGCACGCACTGAACAATCTCGAAGATCCGGTGCTCTGGTTCAGCGGCGGGCTGTATCACATTACGGTCAACAATTGGAGCGACCGGAAGGCCTATCACCTAACCTCCAAAGACGGCATCCACGACTGGACCTATCGCGGCCTGGCCTATGATCCGACTAAGGATTTCGTCCGCTACACCGACGGCACCGTCAATCATTGGACCAAGCTGGAACGTCCTAGCGTTTACATTGAAAACGGCCACGTCGCCGCAGTCACTCTGGCCGTGATCGACGTGCAGAAAGAGCAGGAACACGGCAATGACGGTCACGGCAGCAAGATCATCGTCATCCCGTTCGATGGCGCCGCGATGGATCGTGATTTACAGTCCGGGAAAAAATAGGCCTGCCCACCTGTCCTCACTAACCGTTCTCAACGTCGGGTCCGACGACGAATACGTCGAGTTGGGCTTGGGCGGAACGAGCCGCGCGCCGAGAGCTTACGCGAGAAATCCGGGTTTATTTCACTGGCGAGTCTTCTCTTTGAGGCGCGAAGGCGGATTGACACCGGGAACAATCAAATTGGCCGACCGACTCCGATTGGATTGAAACCGCCTTTGACTGCTTTCCATCAAGTCGCCAACCTCTCGGCATGACCGCCGCGGAAGTCCGGAAACAACACGCCGATCTCGTCGCGAAGATCCGTCATCATGACCATCTTTATTACGTTGAGGCGCGCCCTTCAATCAGCGATTACGATTACGATCAGCTCTACCAAAAGCTGATCGATTTGGAGAAAGAGCATCCGGATCTGGTCACGCCGGATTCCCCGAGCCAGCGCGTGGGCGGCACGCCGACCAAGGGCTTCAAACGCGTTAAGCACCGGCAGCCCATGCTTTCGTTGGAAAAGATTGAAGCGGCTGATCATCCGACGCTGACCGAAGAACCCGATCGCGAGAAACGCAACCGCGCGCAGGACGAAAATACGGTTGAGGGCCTGCGCGCGTTTGATCGTGACATTCGCAAAAAGTTGGGCCGCGACGACGTGCAATACATCATTGAGCCGAAAGTCGATGGCGTATCGATTGGCGTTCATTACGAGCAAGGGGTGATGGTGCTCGGTGTCACCCGCGGAGACGGCCAAAACGGCGACGACATCACCACGAATCTCAAAACCGTTCGCTCGATTCCATTGAAACTGGAAGGCAAGGAGGATACCTGTCCCCCACTCTTGGAAGTACGCGGCGAGGCGTTCATGAGCATTGCCGATTTTGAAAAGTTAAACGCCCGTATGGATGAAGCCGGCGAAAAGCCGTTTCCGAACGCCCGCAACGCCACCGCCGGCGCGTTGAAACAACTCGATCCAAAGCTCGTCGCTCAACGCCCGATCCGCGCCGTGTTTTATGGCGTCGGTGTGAGTGACGGCATCGAATTTGAACGTCATTCGGACATGCTCCAAACGCTGAAGAAGTTTGGTTTACCCACACAATCCGTGTGGTGGGTTTGTGATGGCATCGACGAGGTTCTCGATGTCTATCGCAAGGAAATCGTCAGCCATTACGACGAAAAGAATGATCTTCGCACGCGCGTGCCGTACGAGATCGACGGGATCGTGCTCAAGGTCAACACGATGGCCGATTGGGCGAAGATTCCTTCCAAAACGCGAGCGCCCGGTTATGCGATCGTTCACAAACCCGTGCATTGGATCACGCCGGCGGAAACATTACTCAAGTCGATTACCGTCCAGGTCGGCCGCACGGGCGTGCTCACACCCGTGGCCGAACTGGAGCCGGTATTCGTGCAGGGTTCAACCGTCTCCCGGGCCACGTTGCACAACGAGGATGAAATCCGGCGCAAGGACATCCGGATTGGCGACACCGTCGTGGTGCGCAAGGCGGGCATGGTGATTCCGGAAGTGTTCGAAGTGGTGAAATCAAAGCGTCCGAAGGAAGCGCGGGAGTTTGATTTGTTCGAATACGTAAATGGCAAATGCCCGGCCTGTGGCGGCTCGATCGCGAAGGAGAAGATGTCCGGCGGCAATGCTGAGGAAGTGGCGTGGCGTTGTCAAAACGTTGCCGGTTGCCCGGCGCAGTTGACACGGCGGGTTGAATATTTTGCCGCGCGCAAGGCGCTCGACATTGAATCGCTGGGCGGTATCGTCGCCGAGAAACTGGTCGAACGTGGTCTGGTGAAGGAACCGCTCGACCTATTTGATTTGAAACTCGAACAACTGGCGAAATTGAATCTGGGCACCGACGACGAACCGCGCGTCTTTGGAGAAAAGAATGCCGGCAAAGTGGTCGACGCACTCGAGCGCGCAAAGGAGTTTCCGCTTGATCGTTGGATCTTTGCGATGGCGATCCCCAACGTGGGCGACACGATCGCCTTTCAACTTTCGCAGGCTCATCAATCGCTGGACGAGCTAGCTGATTCGGAAGTGTTGCGGGACATTCGCGATCAAGGACTGAAGGATACCGAACGCAAAGAAATCAGCCCGCGTTCACGAAAGAACCCACCAAAAGACGTGGCTGACCGAGAACAACGAGAGGCGCGTTACGAAGAACTCGGTCGCGAGTTAAAACAAATCGAAGAACGCCTCGCCGCGGGTGGCGCGAAAGTAAAGATGGTTGAAGTAGGACCTGTCGTCGCCGGCAGCGTACTTGATTATTTTTCTTCGGACGCCGGTAAACAGGTTTTGGATCGACTCAAATCAATCGGCATCGAACCCAAAGCGGAAACGTCGGCCGCGAGTAATTCGAGCGCAAACACCGCCATCGCCGGCAAGACGTTTGTGTTGACGGGCACCTTGCCGACATTGTCGCGCGACGAAGCTTCCAAAATGATCCGCGACGCGGGCGGCAGCACGTCGAGTTCAGTCAGCAAAAACACGGACTTTGTGCTTGCCGGTGAAGAGGCGGGTTCAAAGTTGGAGAAGGCGCAAAAGCTGGGAATCAAGATTATCGACGAGGCGCAGTTCAAAGAAATGCTGCCGGGCGAAGGGTGATCGATTCCACTTTGAGCGCTGTCCGATTCCCCGACAAAGTTGGCAGAATTGTCCAAAAGCCGGTTATTCCGCCGCGGGCTTTGTCGCGATTAATGAAAGTCTGAGAGCGAGAATCCAAGTTTCTGTGCTTGGGGGCGTTAGAAGAAATCGGATTACTTGCAGCCGGCCGATTTCACAAACTTACGGACAGCATTAGCTGCGTGGGCATTCGCAATGCTGAGAAGGAGGCCGGTCAAAAAGTCGTATCTTTGATTATGAAAACAACCCAAGTCGTATCCGGGTTCCTTCTTGGTGGTTCCCTCCTGATTCCTTCGCTCTCCAGTTTCGCCCAAACTGTTTTGGACGACGGGGGAGTTCACGTCATCAATGACTCAACCTATCGCAATGATTGGATTGAGTTGCACAAAGGCACCACGTTGCGTCTCGAACCGGGCGCGGAAATCGGTGGTGATTATGATCAATCGGGCGCGATTCTTGTCTACGACACGTCGACGCTCGTGCTAGCTGGCGGTCATGTTGGCTCGGTCGGGCAATCGTCCGGCGGCATCTATCTCTATGACTCGGGTCAATTTATCATGGAGAGTGGTTTACTCGGCGGCGACGGCTACGGCTCAGGTCAGGTGATTGGATTTCAAACGTCCGCCGCGCAGATCCTCGGTGGCACGCTCGGCGCCGCCGGCGGCCAATCGGGAATGATTGGTTTCTTCGACACAAGCCACGCTGAACTTCGCGGCGGCGTGTTTGTTGATAACGGCGTCTACTCGGGTCTAGCGGTTTCGTTTGGTGATGCGCTCGTAGAAGTCTTTTTATGCCAATCGAGTTTGCCGTTCGGTGAACTGGCCGATTCCGCGGCGACGATTGTAGGAACGTGGAAAGATGGCTCGGCCGCTCAATTGAGCGTGATGCGCGAACCGAGCGCACACATCGTCTTGGTGGAGGATTGCGCCGATGTGATCGTGGACACCGACGGCGACGGCGTTCCGGATGACGTCGACACATGTCCGGAATCGGATCTGCGCCCGACGGTTTTCATCCGCGAAATTGACACGGGTATTCCGAATCTGATCGATGGCCAACCGGTGAACGCCGACGGTTGTTCACTGGCGGACTTGGTTGCGGCGGTGATTGACGACGCAGCGGCCAATGCACGAAATCACGGAGAATTCATTCGCGCGGTGGCTCGTGGGCTACAAGTGTTGCGGACGCAAGGCTTGCTGCCGAGCCGCTGGCTCGGACATTTCCAGGAGTGTGCGAGCCGCAGCAATCGAGACGAAGCCCGAATGTCCAGATATCATCGTCATCGTGTCACCCGTGACGGTCACCGCGGCCATTAACACACTGGAAAATTACCAATCGACGACCGCCCACTCCCATCCGTGCCGTCAAGCCGGGATCGGAGTGGGCGGTTTCGTTCTCGGGAAGCGGCTGACCTTGCTTCGCAAAGGAGGAAAAGTTTGACTTGCGCCTCGCACTCACTGGTTTAGAAGGAAAACAGAGGTCTGCTTCGCTTATGATCGCCACCCGTACAAAATGGGTTCCGTGGGCCGCGCTGATTACCCTGCTGACGCTCGGCACCCTGGTGATTGCCGTGTCACTGGAGCCGCGCATTCAGGGTCGCACCGCGAACGAGTGGTTTGACGCAGCCATAAAAGATCCGGGCGACTTAGCCCGCTATGGGAAGATATTCGCAGACTCGGGCGGCGCGGGCGTTGAATATCTCGGGCGTCAATTGGTAACGGATCCTCCCAACTGGAAGGTGCTAACGGTCGAACTTTATAACCGATATGGGGCAAAAGTGGGACTTGGATTCGTCCCCCCGCCCAGCAACGCCTCGCGAAAGCGAACTGCCCGGTTGCTATTGGGGTACCTCGAAGACCGCGCAGCGCCTGAGCTGATTCGGCTGCTCCACACCACCTCGACCACCCAACAGCCGGAAGTCATTCAGGCCATGGCTGAACTGGGGCCGGTGGCAGCGCCATTGTTGGGACCACCACTCATCCCGTTGCTGCAGGATTCGTCCGTGACCAATGTCTATGAGACGATAACCACCTTAGCCGTCATCGGCTACCAGCCCGAAACCGTGGTGCCACTGCTGGTGCCGTTTCTGCAACATACCAATAAGCGGGTCCGCGTCGAGGCCAGCTATGCATTGAGCAATTATCCAGCCTTCCCCGCCGTCACTCTCGGACCCTTGCTCGCATCGCTCAACGATCCCGATACCGTTGTGCGCTCCAACGCCGCCCGCGCGCTGGGACTCATGGGAACCGATGCCCGACGGGCGCTTCAACCCTTGCGAAAGCTACTGCACAGCGAATCGTTGGGGGCGTCCCGTGCCGTCGAGGCGATCGCGCTGATCGCGGGGAATGATCCCGCTGAGGTGGATGCGGAATACCGCCAGATCCACCTGCGCCGACGGGCAGACGGCGATCGCTATGGTCGCCTCATGGTCCTGCATGCATCAGCGCGACTGGGTTGGTCAATTGACGACCTCGACAAAACGTGCCACTTGATGGTCATCTCGCAGTCGAACTGGCAGGTTTGGGAGGCGGTCGATGTTATGGCGGAACTTGATCCCCGGCCGGGCTGGGTCAAACCTTTGCTGGAGACGGCGGCGAAGCATCCAAATGCGCTCGTACGTGCCAAAGCTCGACGGGCATTAACACGCGGACCTGCTTACTGACGAACTGTTCCGCAAAGCGCGCGGAGACCTTTGACCAGGCGTTGCATCCCTTCACATGCTGTCTCCCGCGTCAGCGCGCCGTAGGAAATGCGGAGAGCGGTCCCTTCATTGTGACCGAAGGCGTCACCCGGAATTGCCGCCACGCCAAAATCGCGAATCAACGATTCGACCAAACGCATGGGATCCATTTGCGTTGCCGGTTTGAGCAGAAAATAGAATGCCCCGTTTGCCGGAGGTATTTCGCAAATGTCGCGGATCGAATCCAGTTCCGTGGTGACAATTTCCCGTACTTCGCGGATGGCGGCCAATCGCGGCCGGCACCATTCATGTCCGGCTTCCATTGCCGCGGCTGCCGCGTATTGGGAAATGACGGGCGGACAAATGAGATTCGTGTCCTGCACTTTTTTGACCGCGCCCAGCAGATGCTCCGGAATGACTTGATAACCAATGCGCCAACTGGCGAAGCCATAAGCCTTGCTCAGCGAGTAGAGCGAGATCGTGTGCTTGACCGCGCCGTCGATTGAACCCGGCGAGAAATGCTTCGCGCCGTCCCACGTGAAGTACTCGTACGCCTCGTCATGGATGTGAAAGACATTGGCTTCGCGACACAATGCATTGATTTCGCGGAGCAACGATTCCGGGTAGACCGCGCCGGTCGGGTTGTTGGGTGAGATCGTTACGACGGCCCGCGTCCTTGGCGTGATGGCCGCGCGAATGCGCTCAACCACCGGTTGGAACTGCGAATCGGTCGGCACCAGTACCGGTTTGCAGTTGAGCATCGTCACCGCCATCTCGTGGTTAAAATAGAATGGCGACTGCAAAATGATTTCATCGCCCGGATCCGCGATGGCGAGGATCGCATTTAGAAATGCCATGTTGCCGCCAGCGGTGACGACGACGGCATTACCTTTCCCGACGCGAATTCCATTTTCCGTTTCCAGTTTTCGACAGATCTGATCGCGCAGCAGATCAATGCCGTCGACGAGCTTGTATTGATGATTGTCAGGACTAGCAAAGAATCGATCAATTGCCTCGCGAACCTGCTGAGGCGGACCGTAACTCACGACCCCCTGACCGAGCGAAACCGTACCGGGATGCTGGCGGATCAAGCCGGCAACAATGGGAATTACCGGAGGCTGGACAGCTTGCAAGCGCTGGGAAATCGGCGGCATGGAGAAACGCTACCGGAAGCCAAATTGAAACCCCAGCGTGGAATTGACTGGCAAGCGATGCCGCTCAATCCTCAGCGAGAAGGTGGTCCAGGTTTGTGGGCCGTGAACCCTTGCTGGCGGAGAGGAAACTCAGGGAAACCGCCCGCGGTTCGCCATCGGGTTGGGCGTAGATGACAACTTTATCCAGGAGCATGCCGACCCGGGGTTCCGAACAAACCCGCACCAAATCGCCGAGCGTTTGAAAGGGGATGGATACTTCCTCGTAATCCGGCACATCGGTGCGCACATAGATCGCCTGGCCAATCGCGTATTCCGGAATTTGCATAACGACTTTAACGAATGTCGGCCAAAGTAGACCACCAAGTCCCACTCGTCTACGGACGATTTTCATGATTTGAACAAATTTCCAACAACCGTGTTTTGTCTACGTCGGTCCTGAGAAATTACGCTTGGCCGGCCGGGCATCTGAGAAGCTTCTCCGGCAGCATCGGTTGCAGGTTTAGCGTTTTCCCGCTTCAATTGGGCATGCCCGCGACAGAACACGTTCGCAACAAAGTCGGTCAATTGCCGCACAAGCCCGGAATCTACCTGATGAAGGACCGGTTCGGTACGGTCATTTACGTGGGCAAGGCGCGCGATCTGCGCAAACGGGTTTCCCAATATTTTCATCCGTCCCGGCGAATGGGTTGGGATCTGAAGCTCAACGCGCTCGTCGACGCGATCCACGATCTCGATGTCCACGTGGTCAAAAGCGATGCCGAAGCCGTTCTGCTCGAGGGCAAGCTGATCAAGGAGTTCAAGCCGCGTTACAACATCAGCTTCAAGGACGACAAACGTTTCCTGCTGGTGAAGGTGAATCTCAATGATCCGATCCCACGCTTCACACTCACGCGTTTGCGGCAGGACGATGGCTCGCGCTATTTCGGGCCGTTTGCCAGCAGCGGTGCCATCCGACGGACGCTCACCATGGTACGGCGGCGATTCAATCTACGTGGATGCCGACCACTCACGCCGAATGAAAGCGACTACAAGCACTGCCTCTACGGTAATCTGAAATTCTGCACCGCACCCTGCGTGGGCAACGTGACCCTCGAGCAATACAAGCAACAAGTCGAAGCCGCGTGCGAATTCCTGACTGGCCAGTCCGCGGAAATGGTCGCTCAACTCGAAACCGAGATGAAACAGGCGGCCGCGAAAATGGATTTCGAAAAGGCGGCGCAATTGCGGGACACCATCGCCGATTTGAAACGGAGCACCGCGAACAATCGGACGTTTGCGCGAGTACCGTACAAGCTGCCGGTGGCGATCGATCCGGACAAGGATTTGGCGGAGCTCGGAAGCGTTCTCCATTTACCCGCGCCGCCACAGCGAATCGAAGGTTTCGACATCTCCAACATCAGCGGCACCTTCAAAGTCGCGTCGATGGTTTGCTTCGTGAACGGCCGTCCGGATCGCGGAAACTATCGCCGCTACAAAATCAAATCGGTCGAAGGTCAGGACGACTTCGCGTCGATGGCCGAGACCGTTCACCGTCGATACAAACGCGTGCAAACGGATCAATTACCTCCGCCAGATTTGATTCTAATCGACGGAGGAAAAGGCCAGCTCGGCGCCGCTGTGGGCGAACTGGAAAAGCTCGGCATGACAAACATTCCGATTCTGGGTCTGGCGAAGGAGTTCGAAGAAATTTATCGCCCGGGCGAGAAAGAGCCGCTTCGGCTGAGCCACGACACGGGAGCACTGAAACTGCTCCAGCGGGTGCGGGATGAAGCGCATCGTTTCGCAAACACGTACAACGCGCAGCTTCGTTTGAAGAAGATTTCGGAGAGCCTGCTCGACGAATTCCCCGGCCTCGGCGAGAAGCGCAAAGCGGCCCTGCTGAAGAAATTCAAATCGTTGCAGCGACTCCGGCTCGCGACCGAAGAAGAAATCGCGGCCATTCCAGGATTTGGCGGCGCGTTGGCGGCCAAGTTGCGGGAGTTTTTGGTCGCGAGAGGATGAGCCGGGACCACCCATTTTTGGCCTTCGTTTTTACGGCTGAAGACAGGCAAGATGCCTGTCCTACACTTCACTCTTCGCCGTCAAAGTAATCCAGTCCTTCGGAACGGATGAGCTTTCGTTCCGGCGAGCGCACCAGCCATTTGCCGCTGTCCGGGTAATGACACGAATCACCGACGGGATTATCGGCCACGACGTAGAGAACGAGTTCTTCGTCACCGTCGTTGGTGATCTGATGCGGTTCACCCGGTTTGAACAAAAATGCGTCGCCCGGTTCGATGGCTGTTTGCCCGTCCTTATGCCGCACGATTCCGTAGCCGGAAATGACGTGATAAAACTCCCACTGCGCGCTATGGGAGTGATAAGGAAAATTGGCCTTCCCCGGTGGGATTTTGCAGATCTCAACGTCAAACGGATGGCGCTCCATCAGGTCGGTGGAAAGCGGTTTTCTGCCGAGCGCTTCCGAAATCCCGACGCCCGCGCAACTGAACCGTCCTTTGGGCGAGGTCCACGGTTCGCTGGCGAGCTGGTTGGTATTGATCTTGAGCATGTTTGACATTCGGAGAACTGCTCTCCCGTCGTCGAGTGAATTCATTTTTGGCACGCTTCGGAAACCGTCCACCAAAGAGCGATTTTGCCATCGCCTTTTGCGCGCCTTGGCCCATCTTCCCCGCTCCCGACGACGCCGGAAAAAGCATGCCCGACGCAGCGACAACTCCCGCCCGAGTAAAGCCCCGAAATCTCGTCGGCGTCATGGCTTATCTGGGCCGGTATCCGCGTCTTTGCGCGCTCGCGGTTTCGTTGCTCCTAGTGAACATCTGCATCGAAATGTCGCTGCCCCAAATTATTGGCAGCGCCATGACCCAGTTGCAGTATCACTTCGAATGGGGAGCTACATTTTCACCGGCTGTCTTCGTTCAACTCTATGTTTCGCTGGTGCTGATTCGCGCGGGCGTCGGTATGCTGCTGGGACCAATTCGCAACCGGGTTATCCAGCGCACTCTTGGCGACATTCGCAACGCGATTTACGACTCCCTCCAAAGGCTCGCGTTTCGCTATCATGACAAGGCGAACACCGGCGAATTGATCTCACGCTCGACCACGGATGTATTCCGATTGCAGGACTTCTTCTTCGCGTGTCTGTTCATCAGCATCGACATCGCAGTGTCGCTCGTCGTCATTATCGTGCTCATCTTCGCCGTTCGACCGCTTCTCGGCTGGGTGACGCTGGCGACGGTGATCCCGACCATCGTGTTGATCGCATTTTACGCGAGCAAACTCCAACCGCAGTGGCGCAAGGTTCACGACCTTCACGGCGAGATGAACACGGTGATCCAGGAAAACATCGCGGGCGTTCGCGTGGTAAAAGCCTTCGCCCGCGAGCAAAGCGAGGTCGCCAAGTTTCGCACCAAACGCGACGTCTTCCTCGGGCGCTTGAGCGACACGGTGAATTATTGGGCGGCCCGCGTTCCGGTGGCACAATTTGTCTTCGGCCTGACGACGCCGCTGGCACTCTGGCTGGGAGGTCGGATGGTGATTCGAGGTGAAATGCCCGTCGGCGATCTCGCCAAAATTGTGCTCTACCTGATGGCGGTTGGCCATCGGATGGGCATGGTCGGTCAATTCACAAACATCGTTCAAAACGCCAGTGCCAGCGCCGAGCGAATCCTCGAAATCATCCACGAACCGAAGACCATTCGCAGTGGCGATAAAGATCTCCCGGCCGGAGGCGGTGCGGTGGAATTCGATCACGTTTCCTTCCGGTATTTCGATGGCAAGGCTTCATTAACCGACGTGAGTTTCCGGATCGAGCCCGGCCAAACCGTGGCTATCGTCGGCCCGACCGGCTCGGGCAAAACCACGCTGGTCAATCTCATTCCGCGGTTCTACGACGTGGACGACGGGAGGGTGATCATCGATGGCGAAGACGTCCGAAATCTCCGCCTCACGGAGCTCCGCCGTTCGGTTGGCGTCATGTTTCAAGAAACATTTCTGTTCAGCGCGACCGCCGCGGAAAACATCGCTTTTGGTCAACCGGAAGCCACGCGCGAAGATATCGAACGATGCGCGCGAGCCGCTCAGGCGCACGAGTTCATCAGCGAATTGGAGAACGGTTACGACACCGTGATCGGCGAACGTGGCGTTTCGCTCAGCGGCGGGCAACGACAACGCATCGCCATTGCGCGGGCGTTTCTCATGGACCCGCGCATCCTCATTTTGGATGACGCGACGGCCAGCGTGGATTCTCAAACGGAACGGCTCATTCGCGAAGCGATGCGCAAACTTTGTGAAGGACGAACGACATTTGTGATCGCTCAGCGATTGAGCACCGTGCAACACGCTGACATGATTCTTGTTCTGCAACAGGGCCGCATCGTCGAACGCGGTCGACACGACGAATTGATCCAGCGCAGTGGATTTTATCGGGACGTTTTTGAAGGACAACTCCGACGATAATCATGGCCACTCACGACGACATCCGGTTGGAAGAGGAGTTCATGCAAACGCGCATGAGCGGGCGGACGTTCCGGCGTTTGATGCACTACGTTTGGTCGTACCGGCGAACCTTTATTTTGAATTTGATATTCACGGTGCTCGCGACCGCGTCGCAACTTGCCGGCCCGCGGTTCATCCAGTTTGGAATCGATCGTTATCTGACGAATTTCAACGCAACGGACGCGGCCGTGCGCGGGATCGGCATGGTCAGCTTGTTTTATCTGATCAATTTGTTTCTCGGGTGGTTCCTCTCGGTGGTGCAGGTAAAGAGCGCCATTCGTGTCGGCCAGGGCGCAATGAACGATCTGCGGATGGCCGTGTTTGAACACATTCAACGTCTCTCATTGAACTACTTTGACAAGACCCACCAGGGCCGGATCATCAATCGTGCGGACACCGACATCGAATCGTTGGACCGCATCATGACCTGGGGTGCCAACCAACTGCTGGCAAGCGGACTGACGCTGGTCGGTGTGATTGTCTTGTTGCTGCGATACGACTGGCGGCTTTGCCTCGCGGTGAGCGTCGTCATTCCTCCGTTGGTCCTGGCCACGTGGTTGTTTCAGCGTTACGGAATGAGGGCCTACCGTAAGATGCGCGAACAGAGTTCGCGCCTGACCGCCGCGCTGGCCGAGAACATTTCCGGCGTGCGCGTCGTGCAGGCCTTCTCCCGCGAGGATCACAACCTCAGCCGGTTTCAAGTGCTCAACGACGTGTACGGCGAACGGGTGCTGGTCTCCGCCCGGATTTTTCACACGTACATGCCGATTGTCGGTCTGTTGAGCGGGGTCGGGGTGGCGATCATTCTCGGCTACGGCGGGCACCTGGTCATGCAACGCGAAATCTCCGTCGGCGAACTGGCGGCGTTCATACTTTATCTCGGCATGTTCTTCGGCCCGATCCAGACGATGGGCGATTTGTACAATGCATTGCTCTCAACCGCCGCGAGCGCCGAGCGAATCTTTCAATTGCTCGACACCGAACCACAGATCGTTGACCGCGCGAACGCGGCCGAATTACCAGCCATTCGCGGACACGTGCAATTTCACGACGTTTGGTTTCGCTACGACACGACCCCGGACGACACCTGGATTCTTAAAAACGTTTCCTTTGAAGCCCGACCGGGCGAAACCGTTGCACTGGTCGGCGCCACGGGCTCCGGCAAGACCAGCATCATCAGTTTGATCTGCCGCTTTTACGAAGCGCAACGAGGGAGCGTGACCATCGACGGCAACCCATTGAGCGAGGCCACGTTGGAATCGCTTCATCGCCAGATCGCGATCGTAACGCAGGACAACTTTCTTTTCACCGGCTCGATCATGGACAATTTGAAGTTCGGCCGGCCCGACGCGACGGACGACGAAGTCATCGCCGCCGCCCAAACCTTGGGCACCCACGATGTCATTTTGCGTTTGCAGGATGGTTATCAAACGAAAGTCGCAGAGCGGGGCGCCAATTTCAGCGCCGGCGAACGCCAGTTGATCTGTTTCACGCGGGCGATGGTGGCGCAGCCACACATTCTGATTCTCGACGAGGCAACCAGCGCGGTCGATGCGCCGACGGAAGCGTTGATTCAATACGCGTTGGAAAAGCTGTTCGAACGCAGAACGTGTTTCATCGTCGCCCACCGCCTTTCAACCGTTCGTCATGCGCATCGGATTCTGGTGCTGCGACATGGAGAAATCATTGAGCAAGGGACGCATTCCGACCTGCTCAATCTCGGTGGCGCGTACGCTCGTCTTTACGAAGAGTTCGTGCGGGCATAAGTCGATGGATTTCGAAAACTTCAACGGGGGGAGCTTTCGAGCGAAAAAGGACGACGACCTTGGCGAGCGTAATTTCGGCGTTTGAGACGGCGCGACGACTTTCGGCGACAAAAATAAATTCTGGAAGTGCAGGGTTCGCTTGGTAAACTTCCAAAGTTCGGAAATAACAAGGAACTCAACCAGGAAGGTATCATGCAAAGAAATACTATTTGTTGCCGCATCTCCGGGGTTCGAAGCGGTTTCA
This sequence comes from bacterium, assembly GCA_016124235.1. Lineage (GTDB taxonomy): Bacteria > Verrucomicrobiota > Verrucomicrobiia > Limisphaerales > RI-55 > RI-55. The sequence goes on from WGOC01000015.1 coordinate 44,854, forward strand.
CACTCATCGAGCTACTCGTGGTGATCGCCATCATTGCAGTGCTTGCCGGCATGCTTTTGCCCGCCTTGTCCAAGGCCAAGGCGAAGGGGCAAGGAATTCAATGCCTCAATAATCTGCGGCAGATCGGTCTCGCGTGGGTGATGTACGCGGACGACAATCAGGGTAAACTCACTCCGGTCTGTGGCGGCTCCGCCGCTGGCTCTGATCCGGCACACCAAAGCTGGGTGGGCGGTTGGCTGGATTTTTCAAGTTCGTTGGACAACATCAACACGGACTATCTGGTCAATCCCGACTATCTCTACGGAGGCATGCTGGGGCCCTACGTAAAAAACCCAGCTGTGTTCCGTTGCCCGGGTGACAAGAGTCAGGTCACCATCTTTGGCAAGCTGCACAACCGCGTTCGTTCAATCTCCATGAACGGCTACATGAACGAGTCCAACTCCGGTCCTCCTTGGGTCTCGGACAGCTTTGTGGTGTTTCACAAAAACTCGGACTTGATCCAGCCGACGAAACGGTTGGTCGTCATCGATGAACGAGAGGACAGCATAAACGAAGGGTTCTTCGGCATTATTGAAGACACACCGGATATTGGCGATTGGCCGGCGTCGTATCACAATGGTGCTGGCGGGTTGATGTTCGCCGATGGTCATTCAGAAGTTCATCGCTGGATCGATCCGCGAACGAATCCACCCTTGAAGAAGAACGCGACGCAATCGCAGCTCGTGAACACGCCGGACAATCCCGACCTGACCTATCTCCAGATCGCTGCGTCCGTGCGAAAGAATTAAGCATTCTGAATCCACCGGGAGCGGGTGAGCATTGCTTGCCCGCTCTTTTTTTATTCGCGAAACTGGAGCTGGTGGAGCTTCTGGTAAAGGCCGCCGCGTTCAAGAAGTTCCCGGTGATTGCCCATTTCCACGATGCGGCCGCTCTCCATCACAACGATCACGTCCGCGTGTTGAATCGTGGAAAGCCGGTGGGCAATGCAAATGGTCGTGCGACCCTGCATCAATTCGTCGAGCGCGGCCTGCACCGCGCGTTCGGCCTCCGTGTCGAGTGCACTGGTGGCCTCATCCAGGATTAGGATTGGCGCGTTCTTCAGAATTGCGCGCGCGATCGCGAGCCGTTGTCGTTGACCACCGGAAAGGCTCGCTCCTTTTTCGCCGATGACAGTGTCATAGCCATGCGGTGTCTTGCGGATGAAATCATCTGCGTAAGCATGACGAGCCGCCTCTTCGATTTCCGCATCACTGGCTCCGGGTCGGCCCAGCTCGATGTTTCGTCGGATCGATTCGTTGAACAAAATTGTTTCCTGCGTGACCACGGAAATCTGTGCGCGCAGATCACTGGAAGTCACTTCGCGAATATCGGTTCCGCCAATCCGCAAGGCACCTTCCTGGGGATCGTAAAAACGGAGCAACAAATTGGTCAGGGTTGTCTTGCCCGAACCGCTTTGGCCAACGAGCGCGACGAGTTGGCCGGGTTTCACGGTGAGATTGAAACCCCTGAACAATTCGTGTTCGTCGTAGCCAAAAGTAATGTTGTCGAAACGGATTTCTGCGCCGGCTGCCTTGACCGGCTTTGGGTCAGTGGGTTCGGGAAGGTCCGATGGCGTATCGAGAATTTCGAAAACCCGGCTGCTGGCGGCGCGGGCCTGGATGATTTGCGTGATGAGTCGGACCAGATATTTCAACTTGGTGTAACTCATCTGGATCGAGATCACGAAGGTCAGGAATCCCGCCGCCGTGGTGTCGCCTTTCGTCAAGGCGATGGAGGCCAGCAGACCGGTGACACCCAACGCGCCAAAGAATTCGATCAACGGTCCCGGGATTTCGCTGGCGCGCGTCGTCCGCATATAGTGGCTGTTGTAGCCTTTGATACGCTCTTGAAAATCGGCCAACGCCACCGGTTCCAAATTGTATGCTTTCACCACTCGCGCGCCGCTCAATCCTTCGTGCATGGAGCGAAAGACATCCGCGTTGGCGTTCTGGGTGGCGACGGCGGACTTCTTCAATTTCTTGGTGAAGATGATTACCGGGACCAGGCTCACCGGCAGGATGATCAACGACATCAGTGTGAGCTTCGGCTGAAAGACCACCTGGCTGCCTATGAGCACGATAAGCGTAATGGGATCGCGCACGATGGAGACCAACGAATTGGAAATGAGGTTGTGCAGAGTCGATACATCGCTGCTCACTCGAGCCATCAAATCCCCCGTGCTTTGCTTGAGGAGAAACGCCGGCGGAAGATGAAGCAGGTGATGATAAATCTTTGCCCGCAAATCGCCAATGGCCCGGACGCCCACCCACGTCATGTAATAGATGTATCCATAGTTGATGAGCCCTCCGAGAAACATCGTGATCGGGAGAATCGCAAACACGGACAGGGCGGTCATCAACGTGGGTTGGGTGGCGAGATTGTCGATGGACCGGCTCAACCAATGGGCCACACCAGGCCAGGTCCGTGCCATCTTGTTGATGCTTTTCTGGACGTCGCTGGCGTTGTTGGCGAGTTCTCCCGGGAAGGCATCTTCGAGCATCATCCGGTTCAACTTGGCAAGCTGCTCACCGGTTTGATTATCGCCGAGCATCGAGCGGGCTTCGGGGCTCAGGGAAACGCTGGCAAAGCGTTGGGGATCATAGATCGGCCCACTGCGAAGCAGGCGATTCAAGTCCGTGACAAGCGCCGCCTTCAAGGGGCCTTGGTCCGCGCCGGATTGCTCGAATGACGTGATGCTCTCACGAGTGGAATCCGCAAGTTGCGTCCACACGAAGGCGGCCACTTGATTTGTGTGCCGCGCCAATTGCTCCGTGAACGCCGGCAGATTGACAATGTCGTCGGTCGAAAACGATGGGGACGTCTTCTGCGGGAAGACCACGGCAAAGATGAACCAAATGGATCCCACCAGCATCGGATCTTTCAAACCCGCCAACATGCCCAGGATGGTGCCCCCGAAAAAGCGAACCTTGTACGGCCTGACTACGTCCCAAAGTCTGGTAAAAAAAGAAGCCATCAAAAGGATTATGTTGGTCGATCGGCAATTGCGTTTTGCGCCGGAAACACGTCACCGATACTGCCCGGTCCGGGGTTTGAACACGACATAATTGTAAAACCAGGCATGCCAGCGATTACTCGCCGGCGAGCGCCCCGCCAGCGGATTGAAGCGTCGCATCAGCCGTTTTGCGCCCGATTGAAAATGCATCACAAGCACCCGGATCATCGTTGCCGACCGCCGCCGGCGGAGATAAGGCACGAGACAGCCAGCCTCGATCTGCCAGTACATACGCTTGACCGGCCAGCGACCATTGCGCCAACGCCATGACGGCACAAACTCCCCGGGCACGTTGATGTTCCCGTCCAGGCGACCGCATTTCAACTCGGTCGGATAGCTCTGCACGCCGGTGCCTTCCTTCTGAATCAGGTCCAGGAAATACATGTCGTTGAATCCAAATCCTTCACCGCGGTCAATCGCTTGTTTCAGATCGTGCTGTCGGGCGCGGACGAATTCAGGATCGCAAAACTTTTGCACAACAAAATCATTGAAGGCGACCGGTGGCGCACCCAGTACCGTACTGGATGGGCAAGCCTCGTCCACCAACATCGTCTGGGGACGCAATTCATCAAATATCTTCTGCGCCGAGCCAAAAAACATCGTATCGCTGTCCATTGCCATTGCCCCCGCCAGGCCCAGTTTTTCCCAGACCGCTTCGATGTAAAACCACCGTTCAAAACAAAACCGCTCGTACTCGGGTTTATACGTCGAGATGTGCCTGTAAGCCTCATGGAATTTCTTGAGCCGATCGGTGCCCATTGTGGCCAAATCAACCCGTTCAACACCCAGCCAGTCGAGGTCAGTCTTCAGACTCGTCAGCAGCAGGATCTGGGAATCGGGATTGAACACCCGGGCACTTTCGATGGCGTTGACCAGATAAGCCGGCAGCCGGTTCGAACGACCGAAGAGGTGATGATGAATGAAGATTATCGCAGGGTTCGAGCTCATCTGGCCAGACGCCATCCCGAGTTGGGATTTTTTTGCCGCGTCCGCGCGATGGTAGGAAAACACGGGATCAAGGAAAGCGAAGAGTTCGTTGGACCCCCGCGCGGGAGAAATCTGCGAACCAATGCTCGGCGCTGGTGACAAAAGCCCACCCACAATCGTCTATTCTAAACTGAATTGACGCGGCATGAAGCGCGTGAAAGGGGAGAATCAGTTTCACGCGTTGTTTATCGGTTAGGCGGTTTTCCACGAGTGCCAGATAGCAATCTTCGTCGTGACCGTAGAGTTTGTCGCCGACGATCGGGTGGCCTTTGTGCGCGAGGTGAATCCGAATCTGATGTTTGCGCCCGGTGTGTGGGCGAACCTTCAACAAAGTGAAGCGACCTTCCGCGCGTTCGAACCGTCGTTCGCTCCAAAATTCGGTAATGGACGGCGCACCATCAGGTCGAACGCAATCCTTGATGACGACCTTGCTGGATTCGGCCTTGCCGAGCGGTTGGTCGATGATCTGGTGATCCTCCGACGGCCAGCCGTGGACGATGGCCCGGTATTCCTTGGTGACTTCCCGCGATTCCCAAGTCTTCCGCAGTTCCCGGGCGAACTCATCGGTTTTTGCCACCAGAACCAGGCCGCTGGTTTCGCGGTCGAGCCGGTTGACCATGTGGGCGACCGCGTTTTCACCCAAATGCAGCCGGACGCGGCCGATCAAACTGGACCAGGCATCGGTCTTGGTGGGATGGCAAACGAGCCCGGCCGGCTTGTTGAGAACCAGCAGTTGATCGTCTTCAAAAACGATGTTCAGCCGGGGGTCAATGGTGGTCTCGTCGCTCAAAGCGGCAAAGTTGCGCGGGCGTTCGCTTGTCAGCAAGCCTTTCGCCGCTACAATGCGCCCCGCGTGAAGTTTTGGAATCGAATTGGATTGCCGCTGCTCCTGATGGTGGTGTTTGCCGCCAGCCGGTGGCCGGGCTTGATGCCGGACAATTTCAGCGCCGTGTACGCGCTGGTGTTTTGCGGTGGTGTGTTCTTACCGCGCAAACTGGCGTGGTGGTTGCCATTGGCGACGTTGTTTCTCACCGACGTTGCTTTGAATATTCATTATCGGCATTTGTACGAGGCAAACCCGGAGCCTTATGCGGCACCCATGGAATTCTTCAACCCCTACCTGTTGGCCAACTATGTCAGCTACATAGCGCTGATCTGGCTCGGCACAAAATTCAAACCATCGTCGAAATGGTGGAAGATCGTGGGCGGTGGCGTATTGGGGGCGTTCGTTTTCTATTTGTTGTCAAACTCGGCCTCGTGGCTGCAATTACCGGGCTACGCGAAGACATTTGCTGGCTGGGTTCAGGCTTTGACTGTTGGTCTGCCCGGGCTCCCGCCGACGTGGATGTTCTTCCTGAAAACGCTGGCCAGCGGTGGCTTGTTCGCCGGTTTATTCGCTGGAGCCATGAAATTTGCCACTCGCGAGGCGGAAGCCAAGGAGCCCGAAACCGACGAAGACGTGGAACCCGAGGGTGTGCAGCCCGAGGAATCCAAGGCGTGAGTCACCCGGGCCATCGCCGGAGGATGCTGTGAAAATAGGAGTTATTTCAGATACGCACGGATTTCTGGATCCCAAGATTCCGGACCTATTCGCCGGTGTGGAACACATTCTCCACGCGGGCGACATCGGTTTTGCCTCGATCATCCTCGAGATGCAGTACATCGCGCCGGTCACGGCGGTGCTCGGAAACAACGATGTCGGCATGGACTTTCGAGAGACCGAGTGGGTCACGCTGGCGGACACGAACTTCATGGTGGAGCACATCGTGCCGCCAATGAAGCCCGCGCCGGACGTCGCGGATAAATTGCGCCGCAGGGAGATTGGCGCCGTCGTTTTCGGCCACTCCCACCGGCGTTATTGCGAATCCCACGACGGGGTTCTGTTCTTTAATCCGGGTTACGCCGGAAAGCCGAAACTCGGGCTGCATCGATCGGCGGCGATCATCGAGATTGCCGATGGTGAACTGCGACCGCAGTTTTTGGATCTTTGATGCGGCGCTGCCTCAGGCAAGGCCGCCAAAGCTCACGAAATCGTCCAAATCCAGCAGTTCGAACCACGATGCAATATCCTCACGCTGCGGACCGGCTTTTTTGTGCAGTTCGTTGAAGTATTCGCGCCCTTCCGGATCGAGCGGCGCCCGGTTCTCGCCCCAATTTGACCAGGCAACGATTTCCGGTTGGGTGCGCGCATTTTTCGCACGTTTGTTCACCCAGTCCAAAATGGCGCCATCACCGAGACCTTTGGCGACTTCTTTCTTGAACGCCTTCGGATCAATGCCGGTGAAGTCAAAGAAACGCATATCCAACGGACAGGCGAAGTTGTATTCGCCGTTGGTGCCGCCGATTGTCGCGCGGCATTTGTCGATGATGCGGGGCAGCAGATTGTAGCCTCCCAGGCGAACGCGCGGACTGCGGGGCGGTTGTTTGGTGAGATCAGGGGCGATGGATTTCTTCTTTGGTTTCATTTCGGTGGCCATGAGAATGCGCTGCCGGGCGGCTTTGGCGCAAGCTGTGACGAAATTGTGGCAAATGATTTTCCCCCTTGAGTCGCAAGGGCCACATTCCTAGATTCACGCCGTGCCCAAGATGTGCGTGCTTAGATGCGACGCGCCGCCGACCGGAGGTGGCAGATGATCGAGCTTTATCAGCTTCCCTGGAGCCCGTTCTGTATTGTCATTCGGCGGATTATTGAATTTGGCCGGATCCCGTTCAAAGCGGTTAATATTTCCAGTGGCGATCGCAGCCTCGTGTGGAAACTGACGCGCGGGCGTTACTACCAGGTGCCCGTCATTAAACACGGACGCAACGTCATCTTTGAGACCTCCGATCAATCACAGGTGATCGCCAAGTACCTCAATGAACGATTCGACCTTGGACTATTTCCCGAGGATCAACGCGGGGTGCAATCGATTCTTTGGGATTGGATCGAGGATCGCGTTGAGGGTGTCGGATTCAAGTTGAACGATATCTACTACGAGGAGTTCGTCCGCAAATCGGACCGCTTGGGATTTGTCCGCCACAAGGAACGCAAATTCGGGCGGCATTGCATCGATCAATGGCGGGCACAGCGCGTGGATTTGCTCCGCGAACTGTCGGCCGCGTTGCTGCCATTTGACCAGATGCTGCGGACGCGACCATTCCTCCTCGGCGAGCGACCCTACTTCGTTGATTTCGACCTGTATGGCATGATCGGCAATTTTTTGTATTCCGGGCATTATGAATTTCCGGTGGAGCACCCGCGGCTTCACGAATGGTTCGCCCGGATGCACCAGATCAAACGAGACGTACCGAAGTGAAAAACTACATCCTCGATACCAACGTCCTGCTTCACGACCCCAACTCAATCCTGAACTTCGAGGACAATCACGTCCTTATTCCAATCGAAGTCATCGAGGAAATCGACCGCTTCAAACGTGATTCATCCGAGCGTGGCCAGAATGCCCGGTCTGTCTCCCGCATGCTGGACGATTTGCGGAAGCGCGGCAGCCTGAGCGAGGGCGTCAAACTCGACAACGGCGGGCGGCTCAAAATCATCTTTCGCGACGAGAAGAATCACCGGTCAAACAACGGAAACGGTAACGGCAAGATGACGGTCGACAGCCGAATTGTCGCGCTCGCACAGCAAATTCAGAAGGCCTCCGGCCGCCGCAAAACCGTTTTGATCTCGAAGGATATCAATTTGCGGCTCAAGGCAGATGCGTTGGGGCTCGCCGCCGAGGACTACGAAACGGATCGAGTCTCCGTCACGGATCTATACAGCGGAATGTTCGAACTCATGCTGCCGGAAACCGAGATTGCGGCGTTCCGGGCAAACGGCGAACTACCGCTGAAGAAGACCGGGAAATACTGGCCGAACGAGTTTTGCACTTTGATCGAAGACGCCAATCCAAAGCGGACGGCCCTGGCCAAAGTGGACCCAACCGGAACGAAATTGATCCCGATCGTGGATTGCCGCGAGGGCATTTATGGGATACGCCCCCGCAATCGCGAACAACATTTCGCGTTTGATGCCTTGTTGGATGAACGAATTAAACTGGTGACCCTCATGGGCAAGGCGGGCACCGGCAAGACGTTGCTCGCGATGGCGGCCGGATTGAAGCGCACCGTGCTTGATCGCGAATATCGCCGGCTCGTTGTTGCCCGTCCTACTGTGAGCATGGGCAAGGAACTCGGGTTTCTTCCGGGATCGTTGGAGGAAAAATTGAATCCGTGGATGCAGCCGATTCACGACGCGCTCGAGATGCTGGGCGACTTGAACATGGGCCACGACAGCCGACGCACCACCGACTTGATGCGCAATGGTTCGATCGTGGTGGAAGCGTTGAGCTACATCCGGGGACGAAGCATCGCCCACCAGTTCATGATCATTGACGAAGCGCAAAACCTGACGCCGCTCGAGGTCAAAACAATCATTACCCGCGTCGGCAACGGAACGAAGATCGTGTTTACCGGTGACCCGTGGCAAATCGACAATCCGTATGTGGATTCGTCATCAAACGGCTTTAACTACATCGTGAGTCGCTTTCGCCGGCACGCCATCGCTGCTCATGTCGAAATGCAAAAAGGCGAACGCAGCGAACTCGCCGAGCTCGCTGCGAACATTCTTTGATCAAGTCGAGTGGGGCGATCAACCGCCACCAATCGTGACGACATCCGCTTCGACCACCGTGTTGGTGGAGCCCGCTGGCACGACCGACCAGGAACCGCGAATCATGGTGCTCAGTTGCGGGGTGCCTGGAGGAAGCTTGGTCGGATCCATGTAATTCAGGTCGAAAGCCCACCGGCGATTTGGAGCATTGTATACGCTGCCGCCATAAACCCAGCCGTTCGTGGCGTATTGCGAATTAAAGAGCACGACCATCGAGCCGTTGTAGGTAAACGTACGACCGCTCCAGTTCTCCAGAAAGCGCGGGTAGTTTTCCACGCCGCCACTGTATTTCGACGAGCGATTGGAATCGAGTGTCGGAACGATGCCTGCCAGGAATGCGGCGTTGACAGTCGTGTCTGCGGCATTACGAACACTCAGCAAGGGATTGAAGCTGTTGGCGTCGCTCCAGTTGCCGGAGAGCACGTTGATCGCGTCCGCGGCAAACGAAGCGGGCAAACTACCAGCCGTGTTGGTTGTCCCCAAATAACTGCTGATGGGTTGATTGTAGTTTCCCTGAACATACAACGGCTTGGCGGTGGCAACAGTCAGACCGTCCGGCGGTAATTGAGATCCTTCGCGCACCCGTACTGCGCCGAGCTGACTGGAGGACAACGTCCGTTCGTCATCGACGTAGATGGATGTGACATTTGCCAAAGGCAGACTCGGGCTTAAGACCGAATTGGTGGCGTCCCAAGTTCGCAACGCCGCGATGTTGATGTCAACGGGAGCGACCGTCTTGTTCTCCCGCCAGTCAAAGAACGAGTTCGTGGTGGCTACGAATTTTCGCCAATCATTGGTGGAAAGAACGGTGGCAAAGCTGTTGCGCGTTCCGCTCGTGACCGTCACGCCGGTATTGTTCACCGTGATGATCATGTCCGCTTTATTGTAGAAGCGCTGGGACCCCATGGCGGATGTGGCGACTTCACCAGTCGGCGGAGGCATGATGATTTGCCGCACCGCGGCGGCGGTATTGTTGGTCCCAATCGGCAACTGCATCAGTGCCGTGCGTTCGTCCGCCTCCCCGTTGAACGTGACGTTGTGCCCTGCCGTCCCAGAGTGATTGTTGTCGCCGGGCGCGAATCCATTCACCATGTTTCCAACTGAGGTTACATGAGAATTAAAAGTCAGGCCGCTATCCGAACTGTAATACAATGCGTCGTTGGAATGCACTCGCCCATTAACGAAAAACGTTGGACCGGGATGAATCTCCATTAAGACTCCATAGAAGATGGCGAATTGAAAAACGGGGATGGTGGCAAGTTGAAATTGTTGACGAACGCCGACTGTGACCGGCCGGCCGGTTTCTGAGGCCGCCTGGGAGGCGTTCGCAATCACAGCGTATGTCTGGGCACTCCCCCGCAGGCCAACGTATTGCGACTGAAGCTCGACAAAATCCCTCGTTGTCTTACGGCCAACATACACGCCGTTGGTTGACCCAGTCGGATCAGAAAAGACCCAGCCAGCCCAATGTGCCGACTCATCGGTCGTGGGTTTGGCCTGTTCATAAGCGGACAGGCGACTATCCACATAAGCCCAGTTATTCTCACGAAAATCCTTGGAGATCATCGCGACCACCTTTTCGGTTGCCGCTTCAGCGGAAGCCACGGCGCGATAGTATTCATTGTTGCGCGACGTCATGGTGGCATTTGACGACGCCCAACGCATGGCCCCCGCAAGGGCGATCGCGGAAATGGCGGTGACCAGCATGACCAGCAACAGCGCGTTGCCGCGTTCACGGTTTCGTGGCGAAGACGGATGCAACTTCATAAAACTATTCCAGTGCCCGGCGGGTGATCCGGGTTTCCAATTTGTAGTAATCGAAAAGTCCCCCGGGTCCGATATTCACGATGGGATATTGGATCTGGAAAAACTCGAGTTTGAGATCGATGACGCGGTTGTTCTGGCCGGTCGTCAACACGTGGCCAAGATGGTCCTCCGCACGGAAGACCACCTGGTTGCTTATGAAATTTGCGACGACGATCGAGGAGCCGCCCGCGTCCGTGGTACGTTTGAAACGTGAGTCAGCCGAATCCCAGAAATAACGAATATAGCTGGCAGTATTGGTCGTGGGATAAATCTGGAGTGCATTGCCCGCTTGCACCTCGCCCATCGGAATGTTTGTAAATCCAGTGAGCGAACCGATCCCCACACGGACGGACTTGGCCGAGCGCACCTCGTTGACCAGCCGGCTGATCGCGCCGCGAGCTTCATCACTCGCACCAAGTTTGGCCTTGGTAATTCCGTAAAGTCGAAGCCCGAAAATATTCGCGCCAACAGTGCCGAGAACGACCAGCGAGAAGAGCGCCGTGGCGACCATGATCTCGGTCAGCGTGTAGGCTGATTTGCGCCCAATCTCCGAGAAATTGTTCCGTAGTGCAGTTTTCATTGGTCAGGTGCCCGGTAGGTAATCATCGTATTGGTGAAGATGCCCTGCCCCTTGAATGGCCACACGCAATCAACCCGGATCATCTTCAGCGGCGGATCGGTGGATATGCTGGTAATCGTTGTGAAATTTGTCGCGTAGGTAATGTTTCCACCCGAGACCGGGACATCGAGTTCGGACACTTGTTCGCCGAAAGTTGCCATCGTCAGCTCGTCCGTGATCGGTGTCGTGAGGACATCCCATTTGGCGGCGCGGCATTGCTCGAGGCGCTGCATTGCGAGAGAATTTGCGGCCAGCGAATAGGCCGACCACTCAGCCCGTTTGGCGCTCATCACGTAACCCGTCACAATTGCGCCGAACGAAATCCCCATAATCGCCAGCGAAAACACCACTTCCACGATGGTGATACCTGTTCTCCGCCGCCGACTTGCGGGAGTTGTTTGCTTGCGGAATTTCATGATCTTGCTGATTCGACGACACTTGCCGCGATTCTACTAGGTAGGGATAGCATCCGTATTGCCATCACGGCCCCAATCGATATAAAGCCATTAGGCCCCATGTTTGTTGGTGATTCATCTCGCGAAGGACCTTTTAAAATCCGCGGATTTGCCCACGTTTGGGACAAAAAAGGAATCGCCCTGACAGTTCCTATTTACGAGAAGACAGTGTTTGCTCGGAGGTTCCCCTGAGAAATCTTCCTGCCGATCATGACGGTTTACTTGCCCGGGCCGGGCGGACGTGGAAATCTCCCGCCCTCGCCGCCGGTGGGCGCGAGCCATATTGCCAAAATGACCGATCCTGCGATTACCCCCGAACTCATTAAGCAGCACGGACTGACTCCCGAAGAATACGAGCAGATCAAGGAATTGATCGGCCGCGAGCCGAATTACACCGAGCTGGGCATCTTCTCGGTGATGTGGAGCGAACACTGTTCTTACAAGAATACCCGTCCGGTTTTGAAAGGTTTTCCCACCAAATCGCCAAAGATTCTCGTGGGTGCCGGCGAGGAAAACGCCGGAATCATCGACATCGGCGACGGCATTGCCGTGGCCTTCAAGATTGAGTCGCACAACCACCCGAGTGCCGTGGAGCCGTTCCAGGGTGCCGCTACCGGTGTGGGCGGGATCATCCGCGACATTTTCACAATGGGTGCGCGTCCGATCGCTGCGGTGAATTCGCTACGGTTCGGCGAATTAAGCAATCCGGAGGTTCGCCGCCTTTTCGCGGGCGTGGTTTCCGGCATTGGTCATTACGGCAACTGCTTCGGCATTCCGACCGTCGCGGGCGAGGTTTACTTCGACAAATCGTACGAAGGGAATCCGCTGGTCAACGCGTTCGCCTTGGGCGTGCTGCGCCACGAGCAGATTGCGCGCGGGGCCGCCCGGGGAATTGGAAACCCTGTGTTTTACGTCGGCCCGGCGACGGGTCGAGATGGCCTCGCCGGTGCGGCGTTCGCCTCCCAAGACCTTACCGAAGAATCGGCCGAGCACCAACGCGGCGCCGTGCAGGTTGGCGATCCATTCATGGAAAAGCTTGTTATGGAGGCCACGCTCGAACTGCTGGCCACGGGCGCCGTCGCGGGCATTCAAGACATGGGCGCGGCAGGTTTGACCTGTTCAACTTGCGAGACGGCCGGCCGCGCGGGCACAGGAATAGAAATCGATCTCGCCAAAGTCCCCCAACGCGCGCCGAACATGACGCCTTACGAGATTATGCTCAGCGAATCGCAGGAGCGCATGCTGATCATCGTCCAGAAAGGTCGCGAAGAGGAGGTTAAGCGCATCTTCGACAAATGGGATTTGCCGTGGGCCGAGATTGGGTTTGTGACCGACACCGGAATGATGGTCGTCAAGAATCATGGTGAAGTGGTGGTCAATTTGCCGGCCAGCAAACTCGCCAATGACGCTCCGGTGTATCAGCGGGAAGCCCGGGAGCCAAAGTATCTCGAGAAAGTTCGCGCGTTGACCCTCGATGGTGTGGCCGATCTCACCGACCCAACCGACGCGCTCTCGCAGTTGCTTGCCTGGCCGAGCATCGCTTCGAAGAACTGGGTCTATCGGCAATACGATTTCACGGTGCGCGACGGAACGGTGGTCTTCCCTGGCTCCGACGCGGCGGTGATCCGTGTGAAAAACGATTCGCTGCCGTTGTTGCCGGCCGATTCGCCAAACGCCGGCAAAACTGTGCCCGACAAGTTCCTGGCCATCGCGGTCGATTGCAACGGAACCTACACGTATCTTGATCCCTATGAAGGCGGAAAGATCGCCGTCACGGAATGCGCGCGTAATCTTGCCTGCTCCGGAGCCACTCCACTGGGTACGACCGACAACCTTAATTTTGGCAATCCCCACAACCCGGAGTTGTTCTGGCAACTCAAGGAAAGCGTTCGCGGTCTCGCCGACGCCTGCCGCGCGTTCAACGCTCCGGTGACCGGTGGCAACGTCAGTCTCTACAATCAAAACCCAACCGGCGCGATCGATCCGACGCCGACCGTCGCCATAGTCGGATTGATCGATGATCCGAAATACATCACGACCCAGTGGTTCAAGAACGAAGGTGACGTGATCATTTTGCTGGGTGAAGCCATCGACACTACGGACAAACTTGGTGGGCTGGGCGGTTCCGCTTATCTGCGTGTCATCCATCAAACGAAAAATGGCATCCCCCCACGTTGCGACCTCGAAGTTGCAAAAAATCTGCACGAAGGCATCCGCGCATTGATCATCGGCGAATCGATCAAGAGCGCCCACGATTGCTCCGAAGGCGGTTTGCTTGTCGCCATTGCGGAGAGCTGCATTTCCAACCAATCAGCCCGCCATACGCCAGTGCTTTTGGGCGCGCAATTGGATCTTTCTGAGGCAAAAGTGGAACGTCTGGATGCGCTCCTTTTTGGCGAGACTCAAAATCGTATCGTCATCAGCACGTCCGCGATCGATGCCGGCAAAGTGCTCGCGCAAGCAAAGGCGTTGAACCTACCGGCAATGCGACTTGGCACCGTCGGTGGCGACAAACTGACCGTGAAGACCGGACAAGGCGAATGGACATGGTCGCTGGCCGATCTCCACGACGCCTGGTTCAATTCAATCGCCCGCGCAATGGCGTGAGGTGAAAGCTAAACCCGGGATTCTGAATCGCGCTGAAAATCCTCCCACGCGGGAGACATTTCGCGGAGACGCTGAACCATCTTGGCGAAAACTTTCACAAACTGGTCAGCTTCACCCGCCGTCGTGTCTTTGCCGGGAGACACCAAAACGGCCGCTCGTGCCAGGTCCGCACTGACACCGATTGCGTCCAGCACCGGCGACGATTTTAACGCCTTCAACGTGCAAGCCGTGCCGCTGCCGATGGCAATTCCCTGAGCGTCGCACATGAGCATCAAGCCTTCGCCTTCGGTGCAAACGGGCGAAACGTTCAGATTCGTCACCAGCCTATTGCTGCCGATTGGCGGACCGTTGAGCTGGACGTGCGGGATCTCGTTATGAATTCCAGACCACAGGCGCTCTTGCATCTTGGCAACGTGAAGCATCCGTTCATCGAGACTCTCTTTTGCAGCATCAGCGGCCGCGCCGGCACCGGCGATCGCCGCGACATTTTCCGCCCCAGCGCGAAGTCCGCCTTCCTGAATGCCACCGTGGATCAAAGGAGCCAAACGCACGCGGCGGTTCCGATACAAAACTCCAACGCCCTTCGGTCCATAAAATCGGTGCGGGGCGAGTGTGAGCAAATCGATCCCCAAAGTCTGGACGTCCAGGGGTAGCCAGCCGCCGGCATAATTGGCTTCCACCAGAAACGTCGCGCCGGCATCAGCCGTGATCGCCCCCAGTTCCGCCAATGGCTGGATGGTTCCGATGTCGTAGTTCGCCGCGTGCGTCGCCACCAGAAACGTATCGTCGGTCACTGCTTTTCGAACCTCGTCCAAATCCAGTTTGCCTGCCGAGTCGACCGGCACGTGGGTGACCGCAATGCCATCACGTTTGAGAAAATCGATGGAACTCAGCACCGCCGGATGTTCGATCGTGCTGCACACGACGTGCGAGCGCTTGCGCCGCGGATGCCAGGCGAGCCCTTTAATGGCGAGGTTGATGGCCTCCGTTCCGCTCGACGTGAATAGAATGTTCTCCGGTGATTCCGCGTTAAGCATCGCCGCAAATTGTTCGCGCGCTTGGTTCAACGCGTCCCGGGCGGCGAGCCCAAATTGGTGGATCGAGCCGGCACTCCCAAATTGTTCGTCCAGAAACGGCAACATCGCCTCCCGCGCCGCTGGCAGCAGCGGTGTGGTCGCGAGGTGATCGAGGTAAACGCGCGGTCCGGCCATCCCGGCGATGAAGCGAAAGGACTTAGTCCGTGTCAATCCGTGAGGTTTTTGAAACGGGAATGCTTTTTGGAATTGCCGCCTTGCCCAACCGCCCGAATGATGTGGTCTCATGAAACGCGTCGCTCAATTTCCCAAGAACCTTCCCGTCCGCTTCCTTTGGGCGCTGGCCTTTGCGTGCCTGATAGCCCAGCCTGGATTCGCACAGGAAAAGAAAAAGATCACCAAGGCCGATGAATTGCCGCGGTTGACTTACTCGATCGACGGCACGGCGACGGCACTGGTGACGAACGCGGAAAAGTTTGAGCCATTCGCGCAAAAAGTGCGGTCCGACATTGATAAATTGCTCTCCGAGTACGACATCGAAGACAAGGCAACGCTCAAGGAATTCAAGGGAACGCTGTTGTCGCTCGATCTCCTCGCCGGCAATGAGGAAGCGGCGATGAAGCTGATCCGCGAGTTGCGCGACCTGGAAGACAAGCCATCGCAAAAAATGCTGACCGGTCTTTCGACTGAATCACGCATGGCCGCCGAGAAGGTCGTGGAAAAGCCGAAGGAAAATGAAGCGGCTTTCAAGAAGGCATTCGAGGAAATCTACGAATCGCGCCTCAAAGCGTTGCCCTGGCCAATCGTGGAAGCGGATATCAAACGGGCCAAAGGCGGTCTGGAGATTCGAAGCGAAAACCTGCTGCTGGGCATGGTGCAAAGCCAGCTCGAGCCGGCGATCAAGGAGACGGGCACGGTCAGTCTGGACGTCGCGCAGACTTTGATTGGTATTCGTTCCTTTCTGCAGGTGCAGTTGCCGCTCAAGGACGAAATGGTCGCCGCGTTGGGCGCGGTGATTTCGGCTCATGACGTCAAGAAGCCGGACATCTGGGCGGCGCGCGAATGGAACTTGCCGGACGACCAAAAGCTCGCGCCGGTAATCGTGGCAATTTGGGATTCAGGCGTGGACGTCGGCATATTCAAGGACCGCGTTTTTACCAATCCGCGCGAACAAGCCGACGGACGGGACGACGACAACAACGGTTTTGTCGATGACGTTCACGGGATTGCGTTCGATCTGGAATCGCACAAGAACACTTCTCTACTTTATCCGTTGAAGGACGCGCAGGAACGGCTTCCCTCGATGAAAAATAAAATCAAAGGGCTGCTCGATCTGCAGGCCGCAGTGGACAGTCCGGAGGCGACCGAATTGAAGCAGGCGATGTCCACCATCAAACAAGACGAAGTAAAGCCGTTCATCGAGGACATCAGCCTGTTCGGCAACTACGCGCACGGCACGCACGTGGCCGGCATTGCGGCGGCCGGCAATCCGTTCATCCGTTTGCTCGTCGCGCGGCTTACGTTCGATTATCACTTGATTCCCTTGGAGCCGACAATTGAACGGGCGGAGAACGAAGCAAAGATGTATCGCGAGACGGTGAACTATTTCAAAGCCAACCGTGTTCGCGTCGTCAATATGAGCTGGGGCGGTTCGTTGAAGGATGTCGAGGCGGCGCTCGAAGCGAATGCTGTGGAAAAGGATGCCGCCAAGCGCGCCGAACTGGCGCGGAAGATTTTCAAAATCAGCCGGGACGGCCTTTACGAAGCGATCAAGAGTGCCCCGGAGATTCTGTTCGTCTGCGCGGCCGGTAATAGCGACGAGGACAACGCGTTTCAGGAGGACATTCCGTCGTCGTTTCAATTGCCGAACATGATCACCGTCGGTGCGGTCGATCAGGCGGGCGATCGGACTTCGTTCACGAGCTTCGGCAAGAACGTCGAAGTTTACGCCAACGGCTTCGAAGTCGAGAGTTACATTCCCGGGGGCGATCGCATGAAGTTTTCCGGAACTTCGATGGCGTCGCCAAACGTGGTGAATCTGGCGGCCAAGATTCTCACCGAGAAGCCCTCATTGAAACCGGGCGAAGTTGCCGCGTTGATCAAACAAGGTGCGGAAAAAGGCGGCAGCGAAAATTTCGCACTCATCAACCCGCAAAAGACGGCCGCGCTAATTGAGAAATAGACAGCCAACCAATGTTCGTTCTCTAAAACTTAAGGTTATAGCCACTGGCGAGACATCCGAATGCACTCATCGTCACGCTCACGACGGCGAAGATGAGCGCAAAGAGAACGCTCAACCCGGCGCGCCCCGACGACGTCCGGCCGACGTGACATCCCAAAATCACTCCCGCGCCCATTCCTCCGAGCGCTCCGCCAAAGAAGCCAATACCCGGCGCGAGATCCGTCTTATCGCCGATCACGAGTACGCTCAGTGAAGTCAGCAAGACGGGACCCAACAACGCACCGAAAAACCAAAACCAGTTCAGCTTCTTGCGTCGCAGAATTGGCGGTTCGTTGGCAAGCGGAGGTGGGGTTGGGGTGGCGTTCATGTGATTGCGCGGAAGCTAACAGGAACGTTGAAAAGTTCAACAAGCCACCCGCTTGCCGGCTGGCTCGAACCGAATTCGGAGTCGCCGTTTCGTCAGCCTGCCGCCTTTCCGTTTGCCAATTGCGCAGTCGGTCGGCAGGTTCGTCTCCATGCGCCGATTTCATTTTCTCGCCCTGCTTTTTGCTATTGCATTTACAGCTTCCCAACTCGTAGCGGCAGACACCGAACCAAATAGGGACAACACCGCCGCCGAGGCCACCAAAAAGGAGAAGAAGGAGGAGGACAAAAAGGACGAGTCCAAGGACATGGCCGTGTCGAAGGACGAGAAGACCCAGATCACAAAACATTCGATCACCGTTGGCGGTCAGCAGGTCGACTACACCGCCACCGCGGGAACCATCTTTTTGCGGAACAACAAGAACGAGCCGACGGCGTCGATCTTTTACATTGCCTACACGCGTGATGGCGTTGACGACAAAACCAAGCGGCCGGTGACCTTCTCATTCAACGGCGGACCAGGGTCGTCTTCCGTGTGGCTCCACATGGGCGCCCTCGGTCCAAAGCGAGCGGTGCTGGAAGAAGACGGCAGCCCGGTGCCGCCGCCCTACCGGATGGTCGACAATGAGTATTCGCTGCTCGACGTCACGGATCTGGTTTTCATTGATCCGGTCAGCACCGGCTACAGTCGAGCAACCAAACCGGAGGACGCCAGGAATTTTCACAGCGTCGATTCCGACATCAGTTCGGTGGCGGATTTCATCCGGCTCTACACGACGCGCAATGAACGTTGGATGTCACCGAAGTTCATCATCGGGGAAAGCTACGGAACGACGCGAGCGGCCGGCTTAAGTGGCGAACTGAGCTCGGTGCATCGGATGAACGTAAACGGAATCATGCTGGTCAGCACGGTGCTGAATTTCATGACCTTGCGATTCGCCGAGGGCAACGATCTACCGTACGTGTTGTTTTTCCCGACCTACGCGTCGACGGCCTGGTATCACAAAAAGCTCGCGCCGGAACTCCAGAATCAGTCGCTGGCGGACGTGCTGAAGCAAGCCGAGGAATTTGCGACCGGCGACTACAGCCAGGCGTTGCTGCTCGGTGACGGCTTGAGCGCGGATCGTCGCCAGCAGGTCGTTGCGCAATACGCGAAACTCACGAGCCTCAGCCCGCAGTTTATCGACCGTTCCAACCTGCGGGTGAGCATGTCCGAGTTCAGTCGCGAATTGTTGCACGACGAGAACAAGATGATCGGCCGGTTTGACAGCCGTTACACGGGCTACGTGCGCGATCGTCTGGGACTGGACATGGAGTACGATCCGAGCGGCGAAGCGGTCTTCAGCGCGTATGCGAGCACGTTCAACGACTATGTCCGGCGCGATCTGGGATTTGAAAGCGACCTGCCCTACAAGATTTTGACCGGCGATGTGCAACCGTGGAACTGGGGTCAGGGAAACAATTATGTCAACGTCGCCACGACGCTGGCGGATAGCCTGACCCGCAATCCATTTCTGAAGGTCCACGTTTCGAGCGGTTACTATGATTTAGCGACGCCCTACTTTGCCACGGAATACACCTTCAACCATCTGGGCATCGATCCCGCGCTGCAAAAAAATGTAACCCAGGACTTCTACACCGCCGGCCACATGATGTATTTGAACCTGCCGGATTTAAAGAAGCTCAAAGACGACCTCGCGCGATTCATCGAGGCGTCAAAGTAGCGCCTTGCGCTATCCATGGCCGGCAAACCCACTTTCCCGGACCGGATGCTGGAGGTGTCCTTCACGGCTCCAGATTTGATGTGACTTTTTTGGCGAGCTTGGTCTACCTTCACGTTCGAATTTAGACGGCTATGAGCACGACCCAATCGAATCCCACCAACCAACCTCTGGACCATTTGCATGACTGGGAGGAGTTCGTGGAAGGTCAACTTTATCCCGAGCCCAACAAGAAGCAGAAGAAGGATTACCGGAACTACGACAATCCTGCGCGGGACACGGTGCGTGAGTTTTACCGGTTGAACCATATCAACCAAACCTACGACTTTGTGCGTCAGAAGGAGGCCGAGTTTCTGCCGTTACGGAAGCGCGAAATGACGATTTACGAAGCCGTCGAATTCCTGAACACGTTGGTGGATGATTCCGATCCCGACACTGATCTCGATCAGCTCCAGCATCTGTTGCAAACCAGCGAAGCGATCCGGCGTGACGGGCACGAAGATTGGTTTGTGCTGACCGGATTCCTGCACGACCTCGGCAAGGTGCTCTGTCTGTTTGGCGAACCGCAATGGGCGGTGGTTGGCGACACGTTTCCCGTTGGCTGCCGACACAGCGACAAAGTGGTGTATCCCGAATTCTTCTCCGACAACGCAGATTCCAAGGACGCGCGCTACAACACGCGTTTGGGCGTCTACGAGGAAGGCTGCGGCCTGAAGAACATCCACATGTCCTGGGGTCACGACGAGTATCTTTACTTCGTGACCAAGGACTACCTGCCCGAGCCGGCGCAATACATGGTTCGCTACCACAGCTTCTACGCCTGGCACCGCGAAAACGAATACGATCACCTGTGCGACCAACGCGATCGCGAGATGCTCTACTGGGTGCGCAAGTTCAATCCGTACGATCTCTACTCGAAGGTTCCGGTGAAGCCGAACTGGAACGACCTGAAACCGTATTACGACAAATTGTTCGCCAAGTATCTTCCGGCGAAAATTGCGTTTTAGACTACGGTCCGAATCCCGAGAGCGGTCACCTCAATCTCAATTTGCCGGACGTTCCGCGCTTATCCCAGGCCGGGAATTTCTCCCTCGTTGCATTTTGGAACGACCGGAGAAGCGTCGCCATTACACACAAAGTAAGTTGGAACGTTTAAGGTTTGACGGTTAGTGTTCGGCCAAACGAGCAGCTGTGGTGATTCAATTCCAATTTCCTATTTTGCGTTTGGCGTTTTTCTCGATTGTGCTGCATTTGATGGGCGGTCACGTGCTGGGTCAAGGATCGGTCATGCAGTTGGCGACTGATGAAACGGTGCTGATCGGCCGCTTTGCCAAGGGTCCGGAAAACTGGCCTGCCTCGGTCAATGCCGCGCAGTTTGCCACCCAATTTGGATCGGCCAATTCGGCCGCCTATCCGGCGGAAGTTCAGGCGCGGCAATTCTTCGCGAACGGCGGCACGTCGTTGCACGTGATTCGCGTGTCCGATTCAGGTTCCCTGACGCAGGCGCTGGTCGGCGACTCCATTGCGGCCACCGGAATTTACGCAGCGCAATCTTTGTCCAATGCGCGCCTTTTGGTCGCGCCCGAACTGAGTTTTTTGGGCGGCTCAGAATTCACTAATGCGTTGGCTGCGTATCGTCAGTTCGTCGCAAACCACGACATCATCCTGATCCTCGATCCACCGCCAGGTTTGGCGAGTTCTACTGCGATGATCGATTGGGCGAATAATTCACTCCCCGCGGACGATCCACATCTGGTCGTCTATTTTCCCTACCTGCAAGTGATGCTCGATGGTAATCTCGCGACCGTGCCACCGTCCGGAGCGATGGCGGGCATTTACGCCCGCAACGACTCGACCAGCGGAATCTGGACGGCGCCCGCCGGCACATCATTGATCCTGAATGCCGGCGACATTACTCCCGCCCTTACGTCAACCGATTCGGACAATCTGAATGCTCAGAACATCAATGCGATCCGTTCGTTCCCGGGAACCGGTGTCGTCCCGTGGGGAGCCCGCACCCGCGATCTCCAGGATGCCGAGAACCGCTACGTACCGGTGGCGCGGACTGGCATGTGGATGGCGGCCAGCATCAGCCGTGCGCTCGCATTTGCCGCGATAAACGACAACGACGCGACACTTTGGAGTCAAGTCCGCGCGATGGTTGAAAGCTTCCTCAATACTCTTTGGCGAGACGGAGCCTTTCAGGGAATCAAGGCTTCGGACGCATACTTCGTGCGATGCGATTCCTCCACAACCACCGCGGCAGACATCCTCAACCATCGCGCGAATCTGATATACGGAGTGGCATTGCTGCGGCCGGCGGAATTCTCCATCACCTCGCTGACTTTTCCGACTTTCGATCCGGATCGAGCGCCTCCGGAACCGGTTTTGGAATCCGCCACCGTCGATGGTGAATTGCAATTTGCGGTGCCTACTGCCGCCGGGTTCAATTACGTTTGGGAGTCGACAACCGATCCGGCGATTGGACCGTGGAAAGAAATCTCGGCACTGACCTTGGGTGATGGATCGTGGTTGCGCGCTGCGTATCCGACGAAGGCCGCCCGGTCGTTCTTTCGGCTGCGCGTTGCTCCCGCGCGTTAGGCGTTCAATTCGTTAACGGTGCGACCTCTAGTGCCCGTGGTGTTCCTGAATATATTCCTGTTTGAGGCCGAGTTTCTCTGGCGCGTGCAGGACGAGCATCTTCATCCGGATGTCGGCGGGTATCGTTGACTGGGTCGCCTTGCTGACCAACACCATCAATCCGATCGCCAACGGCACCGCCCAGATGGCCGGTTGTTCGCAGAGAATGCGGAGCAACGGTTGACCCGCCCAAAATTCCTTGAGCGGCAGCATTCCCAGATCGGTCATGCTCGTCAGGGTGATGGAAAACACGGCGAGCAAACCACCGAACAACATCCCGACGGCGGCGCCTTTCATCGTCAATTTGCGCCACCAAACCGCCATGAAAAGAAGCGGGAAATAGCTGGCGGCCGCGATCGCGAATGCCTGACCGACCATGAAATTGATCTGCAGCTTTTCGACCTGTGTACCGAGCAGAACGGCGATGCCGCCAATGATCACCGCCCCAATCTTAAACATGCGCATGCGTTCCTCGGCGGTGGCGGTTGGTTTCAGAATGCGACCGTACACGTCATGCGCCAGAGCACCGGTCATCGAGACGAGGAGACCGGAAAACGTCGACATGAACGCGGCGAACGCGCCGGCGCAGGTGACGCCGGAGAGAATCGAGCCGAGGCCCGGCACTTTCTCGTTCAGCATGCGCGGCAGCTCGAGCACGATCTTGTCGGTGCCCTTGGCGCCTACGCCTTCGTACAGTTCCGGCATGAGGTTGCGGCCGAGCACGCCAAACACCGGCGGGAAGACGTAGAAGATACCAATGAGAATCATCACCCACATGGTGGTGCGTTTGGCCGCAACACCGTCGGGGTTGGTGTAGAATCGCACGAGAATGTGTGGCAATCCCGCCGTCCCGCAGACGAGCGCGATGATCAACGAGTAGGTGTAGAGGAGGGAATATGGCTTGGCCGCTTCGCCCGTGATGCCGGCTGCCTTCGCGGCCTTGGTCGTGAGCGGACCGAAGGGCGAAAGCCAGGTGGAATCGGTGGGGGCTTTGGCAGGGAGTTCGTACCTAACAATTCCCGACGCCTTATCAAAAAAGCCTTGGGGCCTTTCCGGTAACAACTGCCCCGCTACGATCGAAGGCAGAACGGCAGAATGACCGGCCACGGAAACGACCCCTGTCGGACCTGTTGGAGTTGGGGTAACAACAGTTTTGACCGGCCCAAAATCCCGGGCGATGGCTGGCTCAAATCCGTAGCTTCTCGTTTTGGGACCAGCCGCCACATCCAAAGTTAAGTCCGGCACCTGGATACCCAATGAAACTGAATTGGGTGGGTCACTACCTTGCACCAGTTCTGAAATCTTTGTCGTCACTTGACTGCCGGTATTGACCGCAACGCGTTCTGCCGGAGTGCGTCGCCCATCGTTTCCGCCGATTTGCCTCCCATACCCCCCATACACCGCCATCAGCACAAAAATAGGGACCGAGATGGCGAACATCTTCATCCAGTACTGAAAAGCCTGCACCAGCGTGATGCCTTTCATCCCGCCAAGCGCGACGTTGAGCGTAATGATCGCACCCACGACCGCCACGCCCACCCAATACGGCAGCCCCGGAAAAATATAGGCCAGGGTCGTACCCGCCCCTTTCATCTGCGGCATCGTGTAAAAGAAGCCGATGAACAGGACGAACACCACGGCGATCTTGCGGAAGATGGGTGAATCGAATCGGCCTTCGGCAAAGTCCGGCACCGTATAGGCCCCGAAACGTCGCAACGGCCCGGCGATGAACAACAACAGAAACAGGTACCCGCACGCGTAACAGACGGGATACCAAAGCGCGTCATAGCCCACGGCCATCACCATCCCGGCCACCCCCATGAAACTGGCCGCGCTCAGGTATTCGCCAGAGATCGCGCTCGCATTCCAGCCCACGCTCACCGAACGACCTGCCACGAAGAAATCGCTCGCGGTCTTGGACTTCTTCGCGGCCCAAAAACCCATCCAGATCGTGACGACGACCGTGACCAGGCTGAAGCCGAGGATCCAGGGGTCGATGGCGGCGACAACGGGGTTCGCGAATAGTCCGTTCATGTATTGTGCCTCCGCGCCTCGGCGTCTCCGCGGTTAACTTCAGAAACCTCCGCTTCCTCAAGCGCAATCGATCGTTTGATGAAGATGTAGGAAATGATCCAGACGAACGGAAAGAAGAGCACGCCTAGTAGGAGCCAGGTCAGCGTGAATCCGGCAACCCGCGTCGCCATCAACTCAGGACAAAAATAATTGAGCAACGGCAGACCCAACAGCACGAGAAGAAACGTGGCGGCGCACGCGATGGAAAGCTTCAATTGCCGGGCCATCAGTGAATGAAGAAAGCCCTCGGAATGCACGTCCGGCGACCCGTCCTGCTGGGGAATCATACGCAGACTTTATGTACGTGAAAAAACGACTGCAACGTTTAACGGCAGCCAAAACTGCCGTTCTGCAATCGCGGCCCAGAATCGTCCTGCGCATAAAGCAAAACAGGCAGGACTTTAAAGTCCTGCCTGCTGATAATTCTTTTGCGATTGGATTACTTCGACAAACGCCGACGAAGCGCGCCAATTCCCAAGATACCGCCGCCGAGAAGCGCGAGCGTCGCGCCACCGTCGGGGACGCGACTTCCGCCGCTTTGCGCGTCATGCGAGAACGGGGCGAAGGTTCCGACCGCTTGGACAGTAGTCGTAACTCCCCCATGCCTGTGAGTGACCGTTTCGACTTCGTAAAGGTCCATGTGAACACTGTAGCCAGCGGCCAAACCCGACGCATCGATGTTAAACAGGTTGTAGTAAGAACCCGTTCCACCCACGTGCGATGCCGGGTCTCCGGCGCCCAAGGAAACGTCGTAAGTGCTGATCGTATGGGTCGAGTTGAAATTGAACGCATACTCGCCGTAGTAAGTGTCGAAGATTCCGTGACTCGGGAGGTCATCAGCGTTCAAGGACGCCTCCACCGTGGGCGTACCAAAGTGAATGTTTCCCGCAGCGGTCGAGTAAGTCGTCCCGTTCACGGAAAAAGACCCAAAGGCCGGAGCCGGAGTTGATTGCGCGAGACTGGGAACGATCGCAATTGAAATGCGGTAATTCCCGTTGAGTGGAGTTTTGTTTGATGGGTGCAGCAAGGCATAAAGGTCGAAGACAGAACCACTCGAGTAAGTGGTTTCGTCAGCGCCCCCCACGTAAGTGCCGCCTTGAACATCTAATTGTAAATCTGGAACTGCAAAGGCAGGTAGCGCCATAATCGCGCTGACTGCGAGTCCCCCGATAAGTTTTTTCATACGTCGTATTGTGTGGTTTCGTTCTGTAGAGTGAGAACATCTCACGCTCTATCAATGCACCATTGCAAGCGAGATGCCATCAAGGTTGTTTGGCGTGCGTCGTAATCTAAGCGTCTAATAATTAAATACATGCCTCGTCGGTGTTTTGCCTGTTAACGTCTATTGAACTACGGATCTTCGCGGAAGTGTAAAGATGGCCGACGTCAATTTTCCGAGCTAGGAGGAGCTAGCGAAAGTTTTGGCCCTAATGCTCAAGATACTTAAAATCTTGTTATGTAAGCGTTTCAAACATTGCTGTACGGCACTATTAAGATAGATGATTATATATCTGCACCAGGGTAAAAGCGGCCGGACGAGATATTCGCAGACCGATGGGATAGACGCTTTTGCCAGGAGATTCGGCTGGTTCGTCAAATTGGCCTAATTGGTCATTGGTTGGACCCGCTCGAGCCAGGGGAGCCAATGTTTTACGGCTTTGGATGATTGCGCTCGTTCGTGACGGAGTTTGCCGACGAAGAGCGGTCCGGTTTTGCCTTGGTGGTGCTGGTCGGGGGGTGGGCTCATTTGCCACAAAAGCTGAAAGGTGGAGAGCTACAAACAAAAAGACCGGACAATGAAGTCCGGCCTCTTTGTGAATTTGGTTGGAGTAGAACTATTTCTCCAAGCGACGGCGGACCGCGCTAATCCCAAGGATCCCGACGCCGAGAAGCGCCAACGTGGCACCTCCATCGGGGACACTGGGCGTGCCGTTTGGCGATCCGAAGATCGCAGCCACGTTACCAATGTGGTTGATCAAGTCATCGCCGGTGTAACCGCTCGCATTATTGAGGCTCAGCGTAATTTGCAATGTATCTTTGACCCATGGTGACGGGCTGACGGATGATTCCCCTGCGCTGAAAACGCCATAGTCCATACCTCCCGCGTTTCCGGTTCCGTCAAAGGCATGTTTGCCGTCGGAGGCTACGGTAGAAACACGGGTATCGTAACCTGACAAGGTGGCATAAGCCAAAGCACCGCCCGAAAGTCCGGCAGAATTATTGTCCCACCCCCAAGCGCCTTGTGCGGATGTTGAGTTCCAGCCCAGTGTGCTGGGGCCAATTGCGGTCACCGCTCCAACACTGGATGGAACGCTGTTGTTGACCGTCACGCCCGTCGGCAAGTCAAAAGCCAGCCCGGTGAATAGCACCAAAGCACCATCACCGGCAGTGTCGGCTGACAAGTTCTGTAGTGTTATTGTGAGAACACTGGCGTTAAACGACATGGAAACACTCGGACTCAACTGCGAAGAATCCAAGCCAGCCCCATTTTGGAATATGATTTCATCCACACCAACATTGATAGCTGATGCGGAGCTCACCATTATTGGAATGGCGGCGATTAGAGTTAGCGCTTTTTTCATAATGTTTTACTAACGACTTACTGTTCTTGGAAGGCTTGCACCCTCACTTCGCGTGGCGCGTTCAACCTGCACTCGCGATGCCGCGGCGAGGTAATCACGCTTCCAAATGATTAACCGTCTGACTGCGTGCGTGTTCTGAGTCGATTTTACAAGAACGAGGAAATTGCGATTTCCCGGATAAGTCATGAATGTCAGGTGCGCCGACACGGTAGAGAGGGGCAAATACCGCAAAACAACTGGAATCATTGCTAATTGCGTTCGATTTGTAAGTGATTGATTTTGTAAGAATTACAAACATGCCTGAACAGCTCCACCGTCTCGATGCCCGTTCGAGCTCTTCGGCCGTGGTCTGACCAAATGGACTCGGAGCCACTTGGGTGCATGCCACCATCTGGCTTCCGCCGGAACGGGTATTCTCACCAGAATGCGCGACTACAGCTAATCGCTGTTTCGATGACCGCACCTCGTGATCCTTAACAAGTCGCAATGTGCCGCAGGTTGACGATTTGCGGGTTAGGTTTCAAAACTACCTCCATGCACAAAAACCCATTGCTCGCTGCACGCGACTTGCAGCGGGCATACGCCGTGGCGGGTCGGGCCACGGGCGTTTCCGTTCTCGATGGCGTGGAACTTAATCTCAACGCCGGCGATTCGGTCGGGATTATTGGCCCGTCCGGTTCCGGGAAAAGCACCCTACTCAACATCGTCGGTACGCTCGATCGAGCGGACGCCGGTTCGATCACACTCGATGGCCAGGACCTCGCCAAGCTGGACGAACGCGCACTCGCCGAGGTCCGCAATCGCAAGCTCGGCTTCATCTTCCAGTTCCACTATCTGCTGCCGCAATGCACGCTCTGGGAAAATGTCCTCGTTCCCACGCTGGCGCAGGCGGCCGGCAATCCATCCGGCGTCGAGGATCGCGCCAAAAAGCTGCTGAACCGCGTCGGCCTCGGCGATCGGTTGAACCATCGGCCGGGTCAACTTTCCGGCGGCGAACGCCAACGCGTGGCCGTCGTTCGTGCGTTGATCAACAAACCTAAACTGCTTTTGGCCGACGAACCGACCGGAGCGCTGGACCGCCATAACGCGGAGGAGTTGATCAAGTTGTTGCTCGAGTTGAATCGCGAGGAAGGGGTGGCGTTGGTCGTCGTCACGCATGCCCGCGATTTAGCGTTCAAACTGGGCCGCGTTCTCGAACTGAGGGATGGCAAACTTCACGAACTCCAAGAAGTGGAGGCGGCGCGATGAGCCTCCGAATGACAGAGGACAAAGGTCGAAGGACAAAAGAAGCGTCCAATGCCATTCTCCGGCGCACAACCCGAGCCCCCTTGGGAGTTTGGGGGTTGGGAATTCCCTGGTCCTTTGACCTTGGAATTTGGACCTTCCGCCCGCCTGCGAACTCAATCCGAGAACGATTGGAACCCTGTCCTACACTGTCATGAACCGCTTCACACTCATTCGTCGGAGTCTGACGTTTCATGCACGAGCGCACGCGGGCGTTTTGATTGGCGCGGCGATCGGCAGTGCGGCGTTGATCGGGGCGTTGGTTGTCGGCGATTCCGTCCGCATCAGTTTGCGCGACATGGCGCTTGCCCGCCTCGGCAAAACCCAGCTCGCATTGAACTCGGGCGACCGTTTCTTCCGCGATCAATTGGCCGCCGCGATTCAGACCAACATCGGAACGAATCTCAACATACGCTTGGCGTCGGCAATCCAGCTTCAGGGCGCGGCGAATTCGGTGAACGATTCGGCTCGGGCGAACCACGTCCAGGTGCTCGGCATTGATTCCTCGTTTTGGAGATTTGCGGATCAACCACCCGGATTTACCGACATTCCCGACGACTCGGTAGTGATCAACGAACCGCTCGCCAATCAGCTCAACGCCAAGGTCGGCGACACGATCTTGATCCGAGTGCTCAAGCCGTCCCTGCTTTCACGCGATGCGGCGATCACGCCCCAGGACGACGTCTCGGTGGCGATGCGGCTCAAGGTTCAAGCGGTGGTCAGCAATGCGCAACTTGGTCGATTCAGCTTGCGTGCAAACCAGGTCGCGCCGTTCACGGCGTTCCTTTCGCGGTCCAATCTGCAATCGCGTTTGAAGCTTCCCGGCAAGGCGAACCTGATGCTCGCGTCCGGCGACATTGATGCCGAGTCCGCGGACATAAAACTTGAAGATAGTTGGAAGCTCGCCGATGCCGAATTGGAACTGCGACCGGCGCCGGCCGCGAACGAAATCGAGCTGCGCAGTTCGCGCGTGTTTCTCGATCCCGCCAAGATCGCCGCTGCGAAAGCTGCCGCGCCAAACGCCCAACCCGTTCTCACCTATTTTGCCAACGAAATCTGGCACGACACTAACACGACTCCGTATTCGATGATCGCCGCAATGGGACCGCCGGTTGTGCCGACAGATTTGTCTGGCAACGAGATCATCATCAATCAATGGCTCGCCGACGACCTAAACGCGAAGCCGGGCGATGACATTTCGTTTCGTTACTACTTGCTCGACGCGGGCCGCGCTTTGCGCCAGGCGACCAACACATTTCGGGTGCACAGCATCGTGCCGCTGGCGGGCGCGGCGGCGGATCGCGATTTGATGCCCGATTTTCCGGGCGTCTCCGATGCCGAAACAACGCGTGATTGGGACGCCGGTTTTGAGCTGGAGACCGATCGCATCCGGCCAAAGGACGAACAATACTGGAAGGAATATCGCGGCGCGCCCAAGGCATTCATCACGATCGCGGCGGGACGGAAATTGTGGGCCAACCGCTTCGGCGACACGACCGCCTTGCGCTGGCCGGCGAATTCCGTGAACACGAACGAGCTGGCTTCCGCGATCCTGAAGAATCTCAAACCGGCCGCCGTTGGTTTGAGCTTTGTGCCCGCCCGCGAACAGGCACTCACCGCGAGCGCCGAAGGCATGGGACGATATTTCAACTGGCTGTTCATCGGCTTCAGCTTCTTCCTGATCGGCGCGGCGTTGTTGCTGGTCGCGCTGCTTTATCAATTTGGTTTGGAGCAACGCTCGACCGAGATCGGCACCTTTCTCGCGCTCGGCTTTCGACCAAAGGAAGTCCGCCGGTTGCTCCTTCGCGAAGGCGTCGCGCTCGGTTTGTTCGGCGGCGTGATCGGCGCCGCGGGTGGACTGCTCTACGCGAAGGCGATGGTGAGTGGACTGACCTCGATCTGGAGCGCGGCTGTGGGATCGGCGTCGTTGGAATTTCACTTTACGATCGCGACTTTAATCAGCGGCATTTTTGGTGCGGCAATTGTGAGTGCGTTGACGATTTGGTGGACGTTGCGCAAGCAGGCAAATCAATCCGCCCGCGAACTCTTGAACGAGGGCGGTGACGCCGCGGCTCAACGTTTCGACGCGTCCGCCGGCAAGTGGGTGCTCGTCATCGGCGTGCTCATGTTGCTGGGCGCGTTGGGAACGATGGCAGGCGCGTTCAAGAAAGGCCTGTCCTCGTCCGCGGAAGATTTCTTCAGCGTGGGCGCGATGGTTTTGATCGGCGGGCTGTTGTTTGTCCGCGTCTGGTTTGCGGCGTTGAATCGTAAGTCGATGGCGACGGGAAACGACCAGCTTTCCATGACTCGCGGGCAACTGTCCCTGCGCAACGCGACGCGCCGCAGCAAACGAAGCGTGGCCACGATCGCGTTGCTCGCGTCCGGAACGTTTCTTGTCGTCGCGATCGCGGCGTTCCGGCTCGACGCCACGGAGGATGCCGGCAAGCGATCGTCCGGCACCGGTGGTTTTGCGTTGATCGGTGAATCCGCGTTGCCTGTTTCGCAAAACTTGAACACCGAAAAAGGACGCGACTTCTTCGGGCTAAATCCGAAAACGATGGACGGTGTTTCTTTCGTCCCGATGCGTGTGCGCGAAGGCGACGAAGCCAGTTGCCTAAACCTGAACAAGGCACAGGTGCCCCGCGTGGTCGGCGTCAAACCAGATCAATTGTCCGGCCGGTTTACGTTCGCGGGTGTGGCCGATGGTGTCGATTCATCCAAACCATGGTTGGCGTTGGAACGAGGCAATTTCCATCCGGCAGACGGTAAACCGCTTGGGCCCGATGAAATTCCCTGTATCGCCGATTTCAATTCGCTCATGTATGCGCTCGAGAAGTCCGTCGGGGGCACGATCGACATGACCGACGAAATGGGCCGGCCGTTCAAGTTGCGAATTGTCGGTGCCGTCGCAAATTCGATCCTGCAGGGAAACCTGGTCATTGACGAAAGCGAGTTCATCAAACGGTTTCCCGGCGAAAGCGGCTACCGCATGTTTTTGATCGATGCGCCGCCGGATAAGTTGAAGGACGTGTCGGCGGCACTTTCGCGCGGCATGTCGGACCTCGGTATTGAACTGACCTCGGCCGTCGATCGGATGAACGCGTTCAACGCCGTGCAAAACACGTACCTCAGCACGTTCCAAGTGCTCGGTGGATTGGGTCTGCTGTTGGGAAGCGCGGGGTTGGGCGTCGTGGTTCTGCGCAACGTGCTCGAACGCCGCGGCGAGCTGGCGCTTCTGCTGGCGATTGGTTACCGGCGTCGCGAACTGCAACGCATGGTGTTGACCGAGCACGCGTTGTTGCTCGTGTTGGGCCTCGGGCTCGGGCTAATTACGGCCATCATTGCGATCCTTCCCGCGATCCTTTCGCCGACCGGCGGAATACCGTGGCGATCAATGCCAATCACACTACTCGCCGTCTTCCTCAACGGTGCGATTTGGACCTGGGTCGCCACGCGAATTGCCTTGCGCGGAGAATTGTTGAGCGCGTTGCGAAGCGAGTAAGCGGTGTGGGTGGAACAGCCAACCTGGCCGCTTGCGATGGCAACTTGCCGCCGGATTCGGTCGGAACGAAAGGCCCCATTATTCGTTGTTAACTGGTGTCATTTGACTGGCCGGCTGGTAGTCGGCCAGAACGGGCAAGTTGCCCGTTCCACCAAGGCTCGGTCGTATCGTTTGGCTGAAGGGCAAATCATTGACCGTTCGCAAAGTCATACACTGACGACCGCCATTTTCAATTCGGCCAACCTGGACTAACTTTCTTTCACCTTCCATGAATCACCACGTCTGCCGGCAACTCACGGTTGCCATTGAAAATCAGCCGGGCCGCCTGGCCGCGATCGGCCAGACCCTCGCTGCGCACGACATCAACATCAAGGACCTGTCGATCAACGACACGGTTGAACAGGGCGTTGTGCGGCTTATCACCAGCGATCCGGTTCGCGCGCGCGAATTGCTAACTGCGGCCGGTTTATATGTGATAGAAGCCGAAGTCGTGGTGGTGGATCTGCGCGACATCCCCGGCATGTTGGCGCGGGTCAGTCAGGCGCTGGCGGATGCGGGCATCAACATCCAGTACGCCTACGGCAGCGAAGATTCCGTTGAGCAAAAGCTGCGACTGATTTTGAAAGTCTCGGACGTCGCCGGCACGATGCAAGTCTTGTCGAACCTCGCTGACGATCCGGCCGCATGAATTCGCTGCGATCAGGAGCGATTGGGATCCTTCCGCCTGGCGCGCTGGGGGTGAGTCTCTTTCACCATCTAACCCATCAATCCAACGATCTCGACGGCGAAGTTTGTTTTCTTTCGCGAAGCGATTCGTCAAGCACCGTAGCGTTGAGAGCCGCCGGGATTCTGAAAATCCAGGCCGGCGACGAACTCAAGGAGATCCCGCTGCCGAACTTGTTGAAAGGTGATCTGATCACTTGTTTTCGCGCCGGCGAACTTCCTGAGGCTTTGCTGATCTGCACGAATCCCGATCAGTTATTGGACTTGGTTTCCGAATGCGTCGCATTGTTGGAAACCGTGGCCGAAGCCGGTTTGCTGTCGCCGAAGGCGCTGCCGTTTCCAGCGGTAGTGCTTTGTTCCAACGGAATCTATTATCAACGCGTTCGTCAGGTGTTCATTGAAAAACTGGAAGAAGCGACGTTGTTCGGACGGCTGCCCGATTTGTGGCCCGACTTGATGCCAGCCATCGTTGGCCGTTGGTTGCGCGGCGTGAGCATTCAGACCGGGGTGCGCGATGGTTCCGGCGCGTCGGCGATCTATCGACCGGGCCCATCGGGCATCACGCGAATTGCCGGCGGCGATCGCGAGATTCGGCAACGAGTTGTCCAGTCGTGCGTGGAACGTGGAGCGTGGTTTGAAGACGCCGGCGATCTGAGTCCAACGCGAATTGAGTTCGACAAGGCAATTGTAAACCTCGCAAGCAACTTGATCGGCCTGCTGCTTGCGATCGATGAACAGGGACATTTTCACCGCTTGCAGATCGGCGAAGTAGCGGAAGCCAAGAATCACGAGCGGTTGGAAAAATTGGCGACCGAAGTGTTCCGCGTGGGCCGTGCGGTGCGGGCATACAGCACGAACGATGAACTATCGGATCAGGTCGCGAGACTTCATCAGACGCTCGATTTGCACCGCGATCACGTGCCGTCGAGCGTGCAATGGGTCGATGTCCAACTGCGTCGCGGCGAACTCAAGGCTCGATTGACGCCGACCGAGAAATGGTTGCTCGAACCGCTGGTTCGCTACGCGCTGGCCGCACATTTGCCAGACACCGCCCACTACTTCAAATCGCTCGAACGTGAGTTGATTGCGAAGTTGCGAAAAGCCATCGGACGTCGTGGCTCCGACATGTGAGCTTTGGCTTAATCAAGCCTGCGCTTGTCGGTCGATCTTCGCCGCGAGCTCGAAATCCTTGCCCGTCAGGCCGCCCTCGCTGTGCGTGGAGAGCACGAGCGTCACTTTGTTCCAGCGAATGTCGATGTCCGGATGGTGCCACGCTTTTTCGGCCAGCTTGGCGACCTTGTTCACGAACTTCATCGCCACGGCAAAGTCCTTGAACTCAAACGTCCGGCGGATCGTTTTACCGCGCCGGGTCCACGCGGGCACCTGGGTGAGCGCACTTTTGATTTCGGCTGGTTTGAGCAGAGCCATCGTCAGCCTTCGAAGTCGTAAACAACCACCTTGCTGGTGTTGGGTTTGAAAACCTTCTCTACGAACTCAATGTGCAACGGATGCACCTGGTAGTCGTCCTGGGTTTTCTTATCGGGAAAGGTGATGTTGAGCGCGACCTGATACGTTTGATCGACAACCGGCCGTTCGCTTTTGGCCATGCGACCGATGTGGAATTGAATCACGCCGGGAATCGGTTGCAGGTATTTCTTCGCGCCCGCGATCAACTCGTCCGCAGCATTGGGAAGTTCGGGTTTAGTCCAGAAAATGACGACGTGGGAAAACATGTTCGGTGAATTAAGTTTTGTAGCTGGAAGTGTCGGGCAATGGCCCCGGCGATTCAAGAGCGGAGGTCGGCAAGCTCTCTGAATATTGCGTCCCGCAACTTCTGATGAGCCTCGTCCGGCAAGTTTTCTTCCGGAACAGGATTGCCGGAACGCGATTCGTTTCTACACTCGGCAGCCGCGCAACAAATGCCACTCACGACGCCTCATCGAAATCAACGCCAGCCGACCGGTTTCACGCTGGTTGAGCTGCTGGTGGTGATCGCGATCATCGGCGTGCTGGCGGCATTGCTGGTCCCGGTGCTGGCGCGCGGCAAAGCCGCCGCGCGAACGACACTTTGCACGAGCAACGAACGGCAACTCATGCTGGCAAGCCAGATGTATTGGAACGACAACAACGAGCGCGTGTTCCCGTATTGGTATGCTTCGGACGCGCAAGGCGTTCGCTATTGGTTTGGCTGGCTGGCCAAAGGTAATGAAGGCGAACGGGCTTTCGATGCGACTCAGGGGGCACTTTTTCCGTACTTGAAGGAGCGTGGGATCGAAACCTGTCCTGAGCTGAATTACGACAGTCGCTGGTTCAAGTTGAAGGCGCGGGGCGCGGCTTACGGTTACGGTTATAATCTCCATCTGACGCCACCGCTCGGGCCGGCCGCATTGCGCATCACGCAGATCAAATCGCCGACGGCCGTTGCATTGTTTGCGGATGCCGCTCAGGTGAACACGTTTCAAGCACCCGCGTCTCCGGAGCATCCCTTGCTGGAGGAATTCTATTACGTGAGTGATCGCGAAGCGACGACCCATTTTCGGCACGATGGTCGGGCTAACGTGGTCTTCCTTGATGGTCACACCGAATTAATCAAGCCGGCCGCTGGCAGCGTTGATTCACGGCTGCCCGCGGAGACCGTCGGCCAACTGCCCACCAATCTCCTG
Source organism: bacterium (assembly GCA_016124235.1). Taxonomy (GTDB): domain Bacteria; phylum Verrucomicrobiota; class Verrucomicrobiia; order Limisphaerales; family RI-55; genus RI-55. Next base: position 79,795 of record WGOC01000015.1, read on the forward strand.
CTTCCCGCCAAATAGATTTCGTTGCGAACTAAAAAATGCCCGGCTCTCTATTTGAGAGCCGGGCAGTGAATTCCAAGGCTGCGCAGCGGGTTTTGGATTAAGCAACCGCCACCTTGATTTCGCGTGGTTTGGCTTCTTCCGTCTTTGGAAGCGTGACCGTCAGGATGCCATCCTTGCCGGATGCTCCCACCTTGTCCGCCTGAACGGGCGCGGGCAGGCGAACGGACCGCTCAAACTTCCCATACGCGCGCTCCGAAAGACGGAGTTCGCTTTCCTTCGCACCTTCATATTTGCGTTCGCCGCTGATGGTCAGGACATCTTCGTCGAGGGTGACCTTCACGTCGGACGCCTTGACGCCGGGCAATTCGACAGTAATCACGAATTCTTCCTTGCCTTCCGTCACTTCGAGAGCCGGATGCCAGGTGCGCTCGGCATTCACTTCGGGAGCGAACAGACGGTCGAGGTTGTTTTGCAGCCGGCTGAGAGGTCCAAAGCCGGTCAGGTAGTTTACTTGAGTATTCGGATAACGCTTCAGCAACATAATGTAACCTTTCGATTTAGAGTTAAACTGTTGCCATCCATTAAGCTTTTGGCATTCCAAGAATTGCTCCGAGCTTAGCGTGTTTATTTACAACGACTTACGATTTTAAAGCATCGATTTGATCAGTTGAAACTGCGCCATGTTTAACCAATCTTGACTGATCAACATCGTCGCAATAATGCCAATATGGCACAACTAGATCGCCAATGAGAGAATGTCGAGCGGTTGGTGAGATGACCGGCTTTTTGATTGAGCGAAGGACTTCGTCGGCGACTTATTCGGCACCGGGTTCTTCCGCAAGCTTGCGGTAAAGAGTGGCCAAGCTGACACCAAGAACGCGCGCGGCTTCTTCCTTGTCACCTTCCGTTTGGGCCAGAATTCGGTTGATATAGGCGACTTCCTGATCGCGGATGAAATCCTTGAGGGGGCCGAGCCGGTTGAAGGTTTGATTCGCCGCCGCCGGCGCACCACCCGCGCCTTCTGAAGCGACAGGACGGGATGCCAGCGCATTTTCCGTCGGCAATGCGGGAAGCGGTACCGGTGATTCGTCATCTGCGACCGGTCCCTTGGGAGCGATCAGCGGTGGCAGATCAGCCGCGCGGATCAGGCCGTTTTCTGACATGGCACAGGCCCGTTCGATGGCATTTTCCAGTTCACGCACATTGCCCGGCCAATCGTGGGCACTGAGCGCATCAAGTGCTCCGCGAGTGATCTGAAATCCACGGCCGGTTCGGCTGTCTACGCGATGCCGCAGAAAATGACCTACCAGCAACGGGATGTCCTCCTTGCGTTCGCGCAAAGACGGCAGATTGATCGCAATCACGTTCAATCGATAGAACAAATCCTCGCGGAAGCTGCCGTCCTTGACCTTGTCCTCGAGGTTTTCGTTGGTGGCGGCCAACACGCGAACGTTTACATAGATCGGCGTGTTGTCACCCACACGGCGTACTTCCTTTTCCTGAAGCACTCGCAGCAGTCGGCTCTGGAGCACCGGCGGCATGGTGCCGATTTCATCGAGGAAGATGGTACCGCCGTCAGCTTCCTGAAACAGACCTTTCTTGTCGTTGACGGCACCGGTGAAAGCGCCTTTGCGATGGCCAAATAATTCCGACTCCAGGAGATTTTCCGGCAGCGCACTGCAATTGATCGGGATGAAAGGAGCAAACTGCCGCCGGCTGTTGAAATGCAAGGCGCGAGCGATCAGTTCCTTGCCTGTGCCGCTTTCACCCAGAATCAGAATCGTGCTGTCCGTGTCGGCAACGCGTTCCACCATCTTGAATACGCTCTGCATCGCGCTGCCATTACCGATGATCTGGTCAAACTGATATTTCCGCTTGAGTTGCTTCTTGAGGTAGGCGTTTTCCGAAACCGCATCGTTATAGGAAAGTGCCCGCTGAATCGTCAGCCGCAGGTCATCGACTTTGAAAGGCTTTTCCAGGTAATCATAAGCGCCTTTCTTCATCGCCTCCACGGCCGTCTCGATCGTGCCAAAGCCGGTGATCACGATCACGGTGGGCGGCGGATTGAGCGAGCGCGCCTTTTGCAAAATATCCAGCCCCACCGCCTTGTTCTTGTCGAGGTAAAGATCGGTGATGACAAGTTCGGGCTGATGTTCCTCGAGAGCATCGATCGCGGCATAGCCGCTCGTGTACGGAAAGACCTCGTGACCTTCCGCGCGCAACAGTTCGGCGACCATTTGCACCATGGTGATTTCGTCGTCCGCGAGGAGAACCTTTGCCATGGCGCGAGGCTAGGCATGCCCCGGCCAAACGGCAAGCTGTCATTGAGAACGGTGGCTGAGTTTGTGCCGTTAACAAACCTTTAAAGAGCCACGGTTGGTCGCACACTTCATGTTCGATGAGAACGGCGACCGTATTTGCCTGGATTATTTTGCGTCGTCCTTGATCACGGCCGCACACGCCCGGCGCAAGTATTCTTCAAACGCCCAATCGCCGCTGCTGCCGGTTTGCCGGGTGACCACGAGATCAAGGCTCGGCACGAAGGCAACCAGTTGTCCGCCGGAACCGGGCTTCTCCCGCGCATCCATCGGAATGCCTTCACCGCTGCGACCGTCTTCGCCGTGGTGAAACGCGGGACGCTCCCAGCCGCTGGAAAAGACCTGCGGGTTCAGTTTCCAGCGCATTTCCGGCGTGTGCACGTTGTGCGTCGATTGCCCGGTCTGTTCGACAAACCATTCGGGGATGACCTGCTGGTCGCCCCACCGGCCGTTGTGGAGCATGCAATACGCGATGCGCGCCATGTCCCGCGACGGCATACCAAGTCCGTGTGACGGATGACGACCGATCTTCGGGCCGCCGTCGTAATATTGAAACCACCAGTGCTCGATGCCGATCGGCTTGAACAACGCCTCGATCGCAAACTGGTCGTACGGTTCGCCCGTCACGTTTTCGCAGACCAAGCTCGCGTGCGAGAGGGCAATGGTTGAATAGCCGCAGCCGGTGCCCGGATCGAACGCGAGCTTCGCCGTGCGCGGGTCTCCGCTCAGCCCGAGGATGTATTCCCACGAGCCGTCATTCGGTGCACCGGTCGCCTCAGGACAAATGCCGGACGTGTGATTGAGCAACTGCTGGACGGTGATCTTCGCTTTGCGCGGATCGCTGAGCGGTTTGGCCCACGGAATGTAATCAAACGCCGGATCGCTGAAGGTCATCTTGCGCGGCGTCAATCCGTGCTGGCTCCGTTCGGAGGCGATCGCGAGCACCGTCGCGCAAATAGCCTTGGAACACGAGGCGACACGGCGCGAATCAGTGATGGCGCTGTTGCCGCGTTCCACTTCGAGGACGATGTAGCCGTGCCGGATCACATCGGCGGCAAACGTGCGGTTGTCACTCCTCTTCAACCACTCGGCGAGATCAGCGAGTTTGTCCGGATCCATCCCGCCAAGCCGCTGGATGTCCTCCGGCGAATCGAGTTTGCGCCAGCCACCTTTCGATTCAGGTGGAGGAAAATAGTCCGATGCAGGATGGGAATCGTGGGCTGTGGCGGCTTCGGCAGCGGCGGCATTCGTGGGAGCAAGGGCGGTGATTGCCGCAAAACCGAAAAGCACCGGGACGAAGAGAAATGTCCGTGCGTTGGTATAATTCAAAAATCGGATCATGGTCGGGCGTTGTTCGGGATTTGGAATGGGGCACAACAACTGACGCGGCAAACGACGCCGGCCATCAATCAAGTGCGGAAAAGTGATTGGATTGCTCGCTGGTGCTACTTTGCCGGCCCCCAGACTTTTTCCAGAACGGAATGAAGCTGCGGATCGAATTCCGCCAGCTCGGCGCGCACGAACGGGAAGAAATCATTACGATAGAAATAAGCCTCTGTCCCTTCCGCGAAGTACTCTTTGGCATCCGTCAGTCCGTAATGTCGCACGTGTTCCCCGGTGTAGAGCAAGACATTCTCGTAAATACCCGACGCCTTCGCGTGATCGTAAGCCGCGACGATTTCGGGATCATCGAATCCAAGGAATTGATCGTGATACGCGTGCGCGAGTTCGTGCAAGACAACCGCGGGATGCTTGAGCATCTGCTGACGCGAATACAATTCACGCGCCTGCGTGATGTGGACCTTCTTCGCCAGCCGCGGATCGCAGCCGTGCTCGACCAGCCATTCTCGCCCGGGATGATACTGCATCGATTTCAAAAACGGATGATCGTGTTCGATCCAGATGCCGACGCTTTGCAGTTTTTCCAACTGTGGTGGGGGAACCAGGATTTTGATTCGTTGAAGATGATTCGCGAGCATCGTGAGCGCTTTGCTTCCTTCGTCTGCAAATGGTCCATCCAGTAGCGCCGGCTCAACGTCAACATTCCAACCTTCAATGTTGCGTTGTACCGGATCAAACCGAACCGGATTCGTTTCCGCCGTCGGAGAAGCCGCCGCTGCGACCTGCTTGTAGGGCCGATGTTCATCCATCGCGATGCAGGCGCGCGCGAATTCACCGCCAATGGCGCAATAGGTTTTTGGACTGCCCAGATAGTGATAAGGAAAGTTCGAACCGACCTGGTTCCATTCCTCGAGGTGCTCTTTCCAGCCTTTGTGAAAGACGGCGTCGGCGGCCATGTCCCAATACACGTCGGTTTCCACTACCGCCACGTTGCCCTTGAATTCGGGCAGATCGGCAGCCGCCTCCTGCGCGCGTTTGAACGTCTTTATTTTTATGTTTGGTCTAAAGCGAACCTCATCCCGGTCCTCACGCCCGTCGACTCCCATTACACCGATGACGAACGGAAGTTTGGGCGCGTGCAAATCGCTCCGGACGTCCCGAATGAAATCGATCATGTTCGTCGTGTAAGCCGCCGTGTAGTCGGGGTTGATCATGTCGTTCCAACCCTGAAACCAGACACAGCCGGCCAGCTCGTAGCCCTGCCCGTGATAACCGGGGAAGTTCTCTTTCAGGTTGGCCAGCGTGTTGGTGATGTTGCTGATCATCCGGCGATAATAGTCGCCGTAGCTCGCCTTGATGTCGTCCAGCGTGGCCGCGGGTTTGTTCTTCCGCGCCCGTTCATGGTCTTTCTGCAAAACGGCGGCGTCAGGGAGCCCGGCGCTCGGCGGACGAAAATCACGATACAAATCCTTGCCGCCCCACGCGGTCTTGATGAGCAGGACTTGCTGGTCGTAATGATCGCCGACAACCCAGCCAAATTCCAGTTCCGGTCCGATGCAATCCGGACTTCCGTAGCCCACGGTCAGATCGCCTTTGCGGTCGAGGAACTTGATCCACACATCGTCGCGTTTTATCCATTCGCCGTCCTTCTGGTAATGCGTAAAGCGCCCGTGCGTGGCCGACACCTTGATCTGACGCTCAAGCAATTCCACCCGCGCCTTGCCCTCCATGTTCGATTGACCTGCAAGGATGAAAACCTTGACTGGCTTTTCGGCAGAACGACCCGTCGCGATCGCGACACACACGAAAGCAACGGCAAGCGCGACTCGGATTGGCAAAACGATTCGCATCGTATTCAGGCGAATGATGCGCAGCTCACGCGTCGAGCGGGAGCACCTCGATTTTGCGGAACTGTGTGGGGTGACTTTCCGATTGCACGGAGATCGTGCCGCCACTGAGCATCAACGGTTGCCCCATGGCGAGGAGGCGTTTCGCATTGCCGTCCTTCGGATCGAGCTGGGGCTTTTCGTAACGCAGCACTTCCACACCTTCCATGATGTGGCGGATGTAATCGTTGCCATGCACCTCAACTTCGGCCGTGACCCATTGGTCGCCATGATAGGTCTTGGACGTGGAATCGGTGCAGTGCTGAGTGTGCAGCTTGCCGTTCATCACGATGTTCGTTCCCGGGGTGCAGACATTGAGATTATGGCGCGGATGAACTCCGTCGCCGCCGAGCAATTGCGCTTCGATGGAGACCGGATAATCCTGGTCCACAGTCATGGATTCCGGCGTCTGGCCGTGGAGCATAAGACCGTTGTTGCGAAAGGCCCAACCAGCGCCGCCGGGGCACTGATCGCCAATGAAACGATATTCGGCGCGCAGCCGGTAATGGGAAAACGGCTGATGATAGAAAAGGTGGCCGTAACGTTCGTCGAAGGTTTTGTAGGCTTCGTAGGAAACCGTGATGTAGCCGTCCACGATGCGGAAAGTGTCACCAAAATTGTCGCCCATCTTGTGATAGCGAATCTTGGGAATCCAGCCGTCGAGATTACGGCCGTTGTAGAGCTGGATCCAATTGTCGGCGGTCTTTTTCGATTTGTAAGTGCTGCAACCGGCGAGCGCCAGACCGGCGCCGGCGGTGGTAATTTGAGTTAGAAATTTGCGACGGTTAAACGCGGGCACGGCGGCACCGCTTTGGGGAGAATTCATGACGGGAGCCTAAAACCCAGATGTCATTCGTCAATGCGAGTTCTTGTTCGACCCAAATCTCCTTGGCCGCACTTCACGAACGTCATGCTGGTTGAATCATGTGATCCAACAAATTGCGCGTGATTTGCTGCACGCGCGGATCGGGACCTTGCGGTGACGTGTAAACAGTGGGCCGCACGTAACCAAGTGGTGCCGACAATCCGTCCGCCCACCAACACGTGGTGGCGTTGAACACGAAGTTGCCCTTCGGTCCCGGGTAAATGGTCGCGGTGAACTTGCCGCCGTTGAGTTCTCCGGGCGCCGATTGCGTGGGGCCGCTGGCAACAATTTCCAGACCGGGAATTGGCGCGGGATCGCCATGCCATTCCCAACCGACGAGTCCGGGGATGCCGTCGCCTCGCTTCATGCCCGTGCCCGCGAACAACCAATGATCGGGCGCGACGCAGGTCCAATCCGCGCCGCCGGTGACGGGTCCGGTGCTGTGCGCGCCGACCAATTCATTGGCGTAAGGTCGCTCGTGCGGCAGCGACTTCATCGCGACAAAATCACGCATGCCGCCGGGCGGTCCAAACACGCCGACGCGCTCGAACACGCGGTTTGAAATTCCCGTTCGATCCGGCGAATACAGAATCTTTCCGCAACTCGTGTTGCCGGAAAGGAAGGCAACGTGGACGCCGGCCGCGATCGCGTGCTTGAGGTTGCGAAACATCTCGATCGTGTAGTATTCGTCATGCCCCACTGACAGAATTCCGCGGGCCCGGCGTAATCCAGTCCGATCGCGGTGCGTGTCTGAATTGGAAACATAAGTAACGTCGCGACCTTCGGATTCCATCCAAAACGCGAGCGGGAATTCCCAGAGAAACCATTCGCCCGAACCCTGTGACAACGGCGCATCCAGAATTTGGCAATACGTGCCATACGGCCGGTTGAAACACACCTGAACATCGCCGCCCCAGTACCATTCGGTTTTGCCGTCGTCGTAGAGTGCGAAATGATCAGGCCACCGATTGTAAGCCTGCCACGTGTTGTCCGAGCATTGGAAGAGGTAGTCCGCCTCGCGGTCGTCGCGCACGATGAAGATCACGTAGCTTTGTGTACCGTCGCGCAACGCCGTCAATTTGCCGAGATACACACCGCTCAGCCAATCTCCCGGAACGGTGAATGTGACCGCGGGATCCCACTGACAGTCTCGCACGCGCTTGTCACCAACCGGCGGGTCCGGTTGTGTCCGCCCCGCGATTGGTTCGTAACGGCGGACCAAACGTCCGCCCCGACCGCCGTAGTAACCCATCCGGTAAATGTCCAATGTGAACTCGGACGCGGGATTGGTGCTGACAAATAGCGAAAGCGCTTCACCAGCCCGTACGCTGGTGTGCGAACAGTAGCCTTCGATCCACGGACACCGAAACCGCGTGGCCGGATCGACGCGGGTATTCGTCAACATCCAGTCGCTCGTACCGGGTCGCTGGTTTTCGCGAGCGATCGGATTTACGTCACTGCCGGAACCAGCATCGGTTGATTTGCAACCGGCGAGGGCGACGCCGACTCCCAGACCCGCGAGACCACTCAACGCCTGCCGTCGGTTCATGCCCGCATGGGCGGCTTTGGAATTCTTTCGCTGGCGTTTTGGCATGAGGGATTGTTTGTGCATCAAAAGCGATGGCGCGGGAAGTGGCAAGTGCGATGCAAATCTGAGCATACTCACCACTGGACAAAGTGAACGACGCGGGCGGGGAACACCTCATGGTTTCGAGATGTTCAATTGTCACCGGTGACGTTAGGTTTCTCGACACAACCTTTCACGACCATTCCGGATCGTGAGAACGCTGAACGTCATGAATCAAAAATCGTTCCACGGGTACGCTGCAAAACCTGGTTTACCCACGTCGATGAGTTGCTGGTTGGCGGGCCTCATACTGGTCATTCTGTCGGCTCCTCGAATGGTCGCCGCCGAGCCGGTTGGCGGGAGCACGGCGTTTCCTTGTCCCGAATCGGAAATCGCCCACTACACCGCTTACCACGTGAAAGATCCGATCAAGATCGACGGACTTTTGTCCGAAACCGCCTGGCAAGGAGCCCCGCAATCGCCGCGTTTTGTGGACATCCTCAGCGGGGCCCGACCTATTCACAGTACGCGGGCCATGGTTTTGTGGGACGACCAAAATCTCTACGTGGCTTACCGAATCCAGGAGCCGCTCGTACACGCAAAGTTCACGAATCACAACGACACGATTTATTACGACAATGATGTGGAGTGTTTCATCGCCGGGCGGGACGCGTATTACGAGTTTGAGATCAACGCGTTCAACACGTGTTACGAGGTCTTTTTCATCTGGGAAGACGCGTACGAAAGGGACGGCTTCGCGCGATCTCCGGAATTTGCGCGGGAAAAATTGAAACCGTTCAACGGCGTTGGCTTTACGAATCATCCGCGCGGCGGTCGGTTGGGCAATTTCAATTGGACCTTTCCCGGCAAGCAGACGGCCGTGCACATCGACGGGACGGTGAACGACGATACTGATCGCGACCGCGGTTGGACCGTGGAACTTGCCTTTCCGTGGAAGGGCATGCAATGGCTGGCGAAAGGCAACAATCGATCGCTGCCGCCGCGCGACGGCGACGTGTGGCGCATGGATTTCTCGCGTTTCAACACCTACAAGGAAGCGCCGCCAGCAAAGGATTCCGGCGGCTGGGTATGGACGCGCCACGGCGTTTGGGATTCGCACATCCCGGAGTGCTTTGCGTATATCAAATTCACCACAAACGACGTCGCGAAACTCCCGGCAAGTGATGCGCCAATAAAGCGTTCCGAAGAACAATGAGCGGAATCATGTTCTGCGTTCCGTGATCCCGCGTGACCTCGCGCATCCGAAGTCCAAACGTATCGATCACCGAGGCTTTCCTTGCGCCATGGAAAGGTGCGACGCAGAATCCAATTTTCACGCATGCTTATGAAATCCAATTCTTCATCCGCTTCTCACCAATTTGGCCGTCGGGAATTCTTCAAAGGCGCGGCGACTGCGCTCGGAGCGGCGGCTTTAACCGGCTGCTCAACCGTCCGGGCCTCAGCAAAAAAAGCGAAGAACATCGTCTCGACCGGTGACGTCGTGTTGTTTCAAGGCGATTCCATCACGGACGCGGGCTGGGACCGCAAACAAGGTGACGTTCCGAACAAGCAGCCGGGTCTGGGTCACGGCTACGCGTGGCTGGCGGCGGCCGAACTTTTGACCGATCGTCCGAATGATGGATTGCGGATTTTCAATCGCGGGATCAGCGGCAACAAAGTGTTTCAGCTCGCTGACCGTTGGCAGAAGGATTGCCTCGATCTCCAACCAAATGTGCTCAGCATTCTGATTGGCGTGAATGATATCTGGCACACGTTGAACGGGAATTATCACGGCACGCTTGATATTTACGAACACGATTACAACGCGTTGATCGAGCGCACGCTCAAGGCGTTGCCCGACGTGAAGCTCGTAATTTGCGAACCGTTTGTCCTGAAGTTTGGCGCGGTAAACGACAAGTGGTTTCCCGAGTTCAACGAATATCGCGCCGCCGCCCGCCGCGTGGCGACCAAGTTCAACGCGACGTTTATTCCGTACCAGGAAATGTTTGATACGGCGGTTCAATACGCGCCGTCCGAGCACTGGCTGCGCGATGGCGTGCATCCGACGACCGAAGGTGCCTCGTTGATGGCGCACCACTGGCTGAAGGCCGTGGGTGAAATCTGCTAACGTACGGAAACCGTCCGACGGTCGGAGCGCCCATTAAAAACCTCCGGCCGATTTGTGCTATGATTTGAGTCGTTCCGTGCTTGCCCCACCTGTTGAATCTGTAATCCGCTTTCGAAAGCACCGTCGAATCCAGCTATTCGAATCGGTTACCGCGATCACCAGGGGATCACTTCCCGATCGCGCCAGAAGAGACCGGTTTTGTCTTGAGGCGCGTCGGCGGCCAGCCAGGCGATCCCTTCAGCTCCCTGTTCCGCCGAACGCGGCGCACCAGCGCCTCCCATGTCGGTGCGGCACCAACCGGGACAGACCGAGTTGACGGCGATGTTATTTCCTTTGAGCGCGGCCGCCAGTTGGCAGGTTACGGCGTTCAAGGCCGTCTTGGAAATGCAATACGCCGGGGCCCAGGTGGCGGAATCACCGTCGCCCAGTTGTCCGCCGCCGCTGGACACATTGACGATCCGGCCAGCCGGGCTTTTCATCAAACGCGGCGCGAATGCCTGCGCCACGCGCAACGCGCCCAAAGCATTGTTGACCAGCGTGCGTTCCACGATTTCGAGCGGGATACTCAGGATTTCCGCGTCGCCTTCAGCGATGATGCCAGCATTGTTGATCAACACGTCGAGGGCGGCAATTTGTTGAACCGCTCCAGCCACGCTCGCGGCGTCCGTGATGTCCAGCTGGACAAAGGTCGTTCCGGGCAATTGCGCGGCGGCAGCTTCTCCCCGTGGACGATCGCGGGCCGAGAGGATGACTCTAAAACCGCGGTCGGAAAGCAGCCGGGCCGTTTCAAATCCCAGTCCCCGGCTGGCACCGGTGATCAATACCGTTTTCATCGATCACTCCAAATCCGGTTTGCCGTCGCGGTCGGCGTCGAGCGTTTTCAGATCCAGGTACACGTAGGGCCGTTGATAAGCCTCTTTGTCACCTTTCGCGTAGGACACCCACATCCGCAGCGCCGTCGCGTCGTAGACCACGTCCTCGACGTTGCCGCCCTTGATCGGAATTTGATTCGCGAGTTGGACGAGTTTTTCGCCGTTTAGTTTCCCGTATTCCCTTTTCAAAGTTGGAAACGCGCCGCGGCCTTCGTCATTGTAAACGACGCAGGACAACACATTCGGCGCGAACTCGTCGGTGCGGTCATCGTCCTTCCAGATCATTAATCGTTCACCGGCTGGCTCCGGCGAATGAGCTTTGATCTTCACTGCCCGGTGGTCGGTCTGGCCGTCGCCAAAGACGAAATGATAGCGCTTGGTCATCGGCGTTTGTTGGAAGATTTGCAGCGCCTGCGTGAGCGAGTTGGCATCGTAAAGCAACGTGCGAAAGACGGTGGTGAAATGTGGCGCGTCCACTTTGTAGGGCGTTTCCTTCGCGGCGGCGTCCCCCATTTCGGAGAGCACAATCCCGCGGGCATTCATGCCGGTATGCGCGCCGATCATGCCTGCAAACGTGGGAACCACGTGCGGTATTCCTTGGTCGGGGATGTAGACGACGATCACGGGAAATTCGTGCGCGCCGACTTCGAGGCTCCAGTCGAGATCGCGTGTCTGGTAGAGATGACCGTCCGCGGTGGCCTTTCCCCAGGCGGCGATGCTGCTGCAGGAATAAGGCATCAACAGCGGCACGGCGTGCATTGCCTGAAGCAACGACAGCGACATGCCCGACCCGTCGGCGAGCCCGATCAATTCCTGTTCGACACGGTCATCCGTATAAGCCGCCGTACGGGACCAGACGTCGCGCAAGGCAGATTCGTTCACTCCGAGTTCCGCAGTGATGCCGGCCATCGCCTTGGGAATGAACGCCTGCATCTCATCACCGATCAATTGGCCAAGTTGGCGGCCCATTTCGTAGGGCGTTCCCCGGACCACGACGACTGGAATTTGATGATCGCCTTCGCCAATCGTAATCCGGTGGCCCGATGTGCCGCTCGCCGCCGGTCGTTGGTAGAGTTCATTACCGCTCGCCGTTTCATTTGCCGGCTGCCCACGTAGGGTCGCTGCCTTGTCGCTGGCTTGGGCGAATTGGCCGAGCATGACCAGCAGCACGAGCAAGATTAACGAACGGTAAGAAATCGCGCCCGGAACGAATGCGCGGAAACGAGCGATGGACGGTTTCATAATGAAGGGAGGCTAGCGGTCGCTTCGCCACTTGTCACTTCTCCTGAAATGGTTGTTTCAAAGTCTTCCCAAGCGGAGATTCCGCGCTTCACAAAAATTGATTATTCGTTGCGATTGCGATTTCGCTCGCATGGGTTAGGATTTGTCGTCCCTAATGAAGCTGTTTTTATGAAAAGGTATTCTCGCCTAGTTGCACTTTTGGTCGTTTCAGTTGCCTTCACGATTTCCGCCGCCGATTCTCCCACCGTTCTGCTGGGGAAAAGAAAGGCTCTGGCGACTCGCGTTCTGGCCCGGTTTAAGGCGGACGTTTCGCCGCAGCAAAGAGCTGATGTGCTGGCGAACCAAAGCGCGGCTGTTCACCGGAATTATTCGCAAGTCGCGGATTTGGTTTCGTTGGATTTGGCGCCGACGCCCAGTGTGAATTCGATCGCACCGATCCCAAACAAGGGAATCGATCCCGGCAAGCAATTGCTGCGACGAATCGAGGCGCTGAAAAAGACCGGCGCCTTTGCCTACGTCGAGCCTGATTATGTCGTTCACATTGATGCCACTCCAACGGATGCGGCTTACGCCAACGGGACGTTGTGGGGCCTCAACAATACGGGAGCGAACGGCGGCGTGGCCGGCGCGGACATTCAGGCGGCGCAAGCTTGGGATATTACGACCGGCGATCCCAATGTGATTGTCGGCGTGATCGACACGGGAATTCGTTACACACACCAGGAATTGGTTTCGCAGGTTTGGACCAATCCGGATGAAATTCCGGGTAACGGGATCGACGATGACAACGACGGTTATGTCGACGATGTCCACGGCATCAATTCGATCATTGGGAGCGGTGATCCCATGGATGACAATGACCACGGCACGCATGTCTCGGGCACGATCGGTGCGCAGGCCAATGGCGGTGGACCGCATGTGGGCGTGGCTTGGAACGTCCGGCTGATGGGCTTGAAATTCCTGGATGCCAATGGGAGCGGCAACACGAGCGATGCGATTGAATGTGTCAATTTTGCCGTGGCGGAAAAGGCGCGGCTTGGTCCCACGGTTCGCATGATTCTCAGCAACAGCTGGGGTGGTGGCGGTTTTTCGCAGGCTTTGCTGGATGCGATTACGGCGGCTCGCAACGCCGGGATTCTCTTCGTGGCTGCGGCGGGGAATGAATCGAACAACAATGACACCTCGCCGTCCTATCCGGCGAACTACGAAGTCGACAATCTCATTTCGGTGGCGGCCATCGATCGCTCCAATCAGCTGGCGAGCTTTTCCAATCGTGGAGCGACGACCGTTCATCTCGGGGCGCCCGGCGTGGACATTTATTCCTGCGTGAGCAGCAGTGACACGGCGTATGACACGTTTTCCGGCACAAGTATGGCGACGCCACATGTTTCTGGCGTGGCCGCGTTAATCTGGTCGGCATTTCCCAATGCAAGTCTCGCGGAAGTGAAGCAACGGTTGCTCGTGGGTACCGTCCCCATTCCGGCGTTGAACGGGATGACGGTAACCGGCGGCCGGCTGGATGCCTATAAATCGCTGACTGTGGGTCCGGACGGAACACTGGAACTTTCCGTGGCGGCCGACGGTGGCTTGCGAGTGATTCCGGGAACGACGGTTACGATCCGGGCGACGGTCACGGACTTGACCGCGGTGAATGATGCCACCGTCACGGGCGTGCTTTCCACGGGCGGTAACGTGAGCTTTCGCAATGACGGCGTTGCACCCGATCAGACGGCGAATGACAATATTTACACCGCTACAATGACGGTGCCCGACGGAGTCAGTACATTTGGCCTGGCGGTCACGGCTGACGCGCCGCAAAAGACCTCGGCCAACGCCAGCATCCCGTTTACGGTCATTGTGCCGCCGCCGAATGATCAATTTGCCAATGCCGAGCGAATCACGATTTTGCCCGCTTTGCTGACGGGCTCGAATCGTAACTCGACGCCCGAACCAAATGAACCGGATGTGGAATCCAGCGGTGGAGGAAGCACCGTCTGGTGGGTATGGACTGCGCCGGAAAATGGCGTCGCCACTGCGTCCACGCAGGGCAGCAACTTTGATACGCTCTTGGGCGTGTATACCGGCAGTTCGGTCGGCAGTTTGGCCATCATTGGCAGCAACGATGATGTGCCCGGCGCGTTCACCAGCACGGTTTTGTTTCAAGCTTATGCGGGGAACACCTACTATTTCCTCGTCGACGGTTATCTCGGCGACCAGGGTGAAGTGCAGTTTAATCTTTCGTTAAACGCGACGTTGGCCAACGACAACTTTGCCGATCGCACCCGCATTTCGGGCATCAACAAAACCTTTTACGGTTACAATTTGGGCGCAACGGCCGAATCGGGTGAACCGGCCAACAACGGTGGCAACCCTGCGGATCGCTCCGTCTGGTGGGAATGGGATAGCGGCGCGACTGGGGGGACCGTCTTTATCTCGACCGCCGGCAGCTCATTTGACACCCGCGTAACGATCTACTCGGGCACCGCTCTCGGTAGCCTGGTACTGGTCGGACAAAACGATGATGTTTCGCCGTATCAATTCCAGAGCGAGGCGTCGTTCATCGCGACACCGGGGCAAAAATACCAGATCAGCGTCGACAGCGGCTGGACCGGTGACGGCGCAATCAATCTTACGATTGCCGGCGTGCCGGACAATGACAGCTTTGTATTTGCGCGGCCAATGACCGGGACGTTCGCCACCGATGTGGGATTAAACATCGGCGCAACCGGCCAAACCGGCGAGCCGAGCTACAATCCTTCCCAACTCGATTCCAAGTCGGTGTGGTGGAAGTGGACGGCCCCCAAGTCCGGCAACGCGGTCATCACCACTGAGGGCAGTCCGTTTGATACTCGGCTGTGGGTATTCACCGGCCCCAGCGTCGACCAACTCACCGAAGTGGCCTACAATGACGATCGTTCCTCGCGCGTCTACACCAGCATCGTGACATTCGGCGCCACGGCCGGGACCACCTATTATATCAAGGTGGATGGTTACTATTCGTCAGGTCAGACGCCGACCCCATTTTCGTGGGTCGACGATGGCACGGTTAACCTGTTGATCAGTGTCGACGGGGCATCCCATCTGGGAATACCAATATTCCGGGCTGATAATTCCTTGTCGTTGGAACTGACCGGCGAACCCGAGCGACCGTACGTCATTTCGGCCACTCCCGATTTCCTAACCTGGACGCCTGTGTCGACGAACACGCCGGTGAGTCAGCATTTGTTCTTCACCGAGCCAACCGCGACTGAGGCGAAACGATTCTTCCGGGCGCAACCAGCGTCCTTGGTCGGCGGAAAATAATTGGTCTATTTGATCGGCAGCGGCTCCGGTTCGGCATTCGCCAATTCGGGCGCGGTCCCGAATTTTCTCCGCAGCCACGCGGCGACATCCGCAAAGATCGTGTAGATCATCGGAATCACGAACAGCGTGAGGAACGTGCTCGTCAACATGCCGCCGACGACGACGATGCCCATCGGCCGGCGACTTTCAGCACCGGCACCAAAACCGATCGCGATCGGCAAAATGCCCGCAACTGTGGAGATCGCCGTCATCAAAATTGGCCGTAGGCGAACGCGACCGGATTCAACGATTGAATCGTGCGCGTTTTGCCCGCGCCCGGTGAGCTGATTGGCAAATTCGACCAGAAGAATGCCGTTCTTCGTCACCAGCCCGACGAGCAGCACCAGCCCGACCTGACTGAACAAATTGATGTTCATCGCAGGCAACACCGGAATCAACCCGGCCTCACCCAGCACGCGCAACAACCACAAACCGCCCAACGCGCCGACCGCCGCGAGGGGAACGGAAAGAATGACTGTCAGCGGATGAACCAGGCTTTCGAACTGCCCGGCGAGCACCATGTAGGTGATGATCGCCGCGAGCAGTAGCACCCACCAAAATTCCTGGCCGGCTTCGTTCAAGTCGCGCGCTTCACCAGCCCAGGAGTAAATAAAACCGTCCGGCAACGTTTCCTTCATCAAGGCCTCACCTTTTTTCATCGCCGTGCCGACGGTCATGTTGATGGGCGTGCCGCTGATGGTTGCACTGCGGAGGCGGTTGTAATGTTCAACGCGGTTTGGTGCGACGCCGACTTCGCGATTGATGACGTTGCTCAATTGGACCAGTTCACCACGATTGTTACGCACGTATAGCCGGTCGAGATCCTGGGGTGTCAATCGCGATGCCCGCTGCAGCTGGGCAATCACCTGGTATTCTTTGCCGTCACGCTTGAGGCGGCTGACATCGAGACCACCAAACAGGATTTGCAAGGTTCGCGAAATATCCGCGACAGAAACGCCGAGAGCGGCCGCGCGATTCCGATCAATGCTCAAGCGCAATTCGGGTTTGTTGATCTCGAACGATGTCTGCACATTCGCCAACCATCCTTGGGCGCGGAGCTTGTCGGTGAGTTGTGTCGCATAGGCATTCAACTGATCGAGATCCTGCGCCTGAATCACGAGTTGAAACGGTGAGTTGCCGCGTCGTTCGATGGCTTTCGGAATGTTCGGAATGGCGATGGCACCTTCGATCTCGGTCATGAACCGCTCTTGCAAACCACCGGGACCGCGGACGATTTCCTGGACGCTGCGCTTGCGTTGGTCTCGTGGCTTGAGATGGACGAAGATGATCGCGTTGTTCGCGGAGCCAGGCCCCGAAAACCCGGGCGCGACGATGGCGCCGTAGACTTTCACTTCGGGCACCTCGCTCAGGATGTGTTCCGCTTCACGCACCATGCGGTCGGTGTATTCCGTGGTGCTGCCCTCCGGAGCAATCATGAATGCGAACACCCGGCCCTTGTCTTCTTCCGGCAGAAAATCACCTTCCAAATGTTTCCACAACCAGACACTCCCGTAGCCGATGCCGCCCCAAAAAACCGCCATCAACAGGAGACGGGAAAGCAACGGCAGCCCGACCAACCGGCGCAATGTGCTCACGTAGTGATCGGTGACCCAATGCAGCGTGGCTTCGAAAACGCGGACCAAACTGCCCGGCTTTTTCTCGACGGGGCGCAGGATGCGGCCCGACAACATGGGCGAAAGGGACAACGCCACAAACGTGGAAACCACCACCGCGGCACAAATGGCCACGGCAAACTCAACGAATAACCGGCCCGTGGCACTCGTTTGAAAAGCAAGTGGAATAAAGACCGCAACCAACGCGACCGTGGTTGCGATGACGGCAAACTTGATCTCCTTCATGCCGGCAAACGCCGCGTCCAATGGCTTCATGCCCTCCTCGATGTGGCGACTTATGTTTTCGAGCACGACGATCGTGTCATCGACGACGACACCAATCGACAGTACGAGCGCAAGCATCGTGAGGATGTTGATCGAGTATCCAAGAAAATACATGATCGCGAACGTTGCCACGATCGACACGGGGATGGAAACGGCAGGAATCAGCGTCGCGCGGACGTTGTGCAAGAATACGTAAATCACCAGCACGACGAGCGCGAACGCCATCGCGAGCGTGGACCATACTTCGTCGATCGCCTTCTCCACAAAAACCGATTCATCGTAGTTGATGTCCACGTCGATGCCGGCGGGAAGTGTGGGTTTGATCTTTTCCAATTCCGCCTTGATGCCGTGCGCCACTTGAACGGTGTTGGCCTTGGACTGCTTGACGATGCCGAGAAAGATGCAGGGCTTGCCGCGATTACGCGCCATCGTACGTTCATTTTCCACGCCTTCAGCCGCATAACCAATGTCACGCAGGCGGGTGATACTGTCGCCATCGACGCGCAAAACCAACCGATTGAATTCGTCCGCCGTTTTGAGTTCGCCGCGTGTTTCGATCGACATTTCTCGCTGCCGGTTTTCCACGCGGCCGCTTGGCAGTTCGATGTTTTGTTCGGCGAGAGCGCGTTGTAGATCGAGAATTGTCACCTGATGGGCCGCCATTTTTTCGGCATCCAACCAGAGACGCATGGCAAAACGTTGTTCACCGCCGATGAAAATGGAACTCACACCAGGGATTGTTTGCAGCCGGTTCTTCATCTGTTTCTCGGCGAGATCGGTCAATTCGATCGGCGTAAAGCGATCACTGCCGATGCCGATCCAGATGACCGGCGAGGAATCGGCGTCCTGCTTGGCGACGACGGGTTCGAGAATGTCTTCCGGCAATCGACCGCGAACACGAGACACCCGATCGCGAACATCCTGGGCCGCCAGATCGATATCGCGCGAAAGGTCAAACTCGATCGTGATGTTGCTCACCTGCTCGCGGCTGTTGCTGGTGAGCGTGCGAATGCCTTCGATGTTGTTAATCGCTTCCTCGAGTCGCTCCGTCACTTCGGTCTCCACGACTTCCGGATTGGCGCCCGGATAAACGGTGCTGACGCTGACGACCGGCGGATCGACATCCGGCAGTTCGCGCACGGGCAGCCGCGTGAGACTGATGATGCCGAAAAGCACCAGGGCCAGATTCATCATGATGGCCAGGATCGGCCGCTGAATGCTGATGCGTGGCAGGTCCATGGCTTAGCTCCTCGCGTCTTCAGGTTTGGCCGCGGGCAGGTACGGTTTCATCGCTTCGGCGGGCGCCAGTTTCACCGGCATTCCCGGCGCGATTTTTTGCAGACCTTCGACAATGACCTGATCCCCGTCAGACAGACCGTCGGTGATCTCGACCTTGCTCTCCAGGCGCATACCGACTTTGACCTGACGAACCTCCACCTTGCTTTCGGAATTCACGACCATGACCATCGCGCGCCCGCCTTCGAGCACCTGATTGATCGCCGCTTCCGGAACGACCAGGGCATTGGTGCGCACATTAAGCGTGAGTTCAAGGCCGGCAAACATCCCCGGTTTCAGCGCGGCATCGGAATTTGGCACGCGGGCCTTGATCAACATCGTGCGAGTGTCCGGATTCACGTAGGGCGAAGCAAAATAGACCGTTCCGGTGAATGTTCTTTGCGGCCAGGCAGCCACTTTCAAAGCGAGCTTTTGGCCGGGCAGCACCTCGCTGAGAAATCGTTCCGGGACGTTAACCTCGACTTTCAACGGATCCAGATCGACCAGCCAGGTCAGCGTGGTGTTGCGCGTAATGACCTGGCCCGGGCTCACCAACCGGGCGCTGACGATGCCTTTGAACGGAGCCTCGATGGTCGTGTCTTTCAACTGCCTTTCCTGCAGAGCGACGGCCGCTTCGTTCGCCGAAAACGACGCCGCGGTCTGATCGAATTCCTGCTGCGAGATCAGCTTGTCATTGAGCAGCTGTTTGGCGCGGTCGTAATTGCCCTTGCTCAATGCGTAATTCGCTTTCGCCTCGGCGAGTTGCGCGCGGGCCTTGGTGTCGTCCAGCTTGACCAGCAACCGGCCGGCGTCCACGGGTTCGCCTTCATCGAAATTGATCTTCTCGACGGTGCCGTCAGTTTCGGATTTAAGTTCGATTTGTTCGTTGGCGGCGAGTGAACCGATCAACGAGAGGGATTCCGTGACGGGTTGCCGGGAGGCGGGAATGGCGACCACCTGGGTCGGCGGGCGGGCGGCAGCGGCACCAGCGGCCGGTTCATCCGCTTTTTTGCAGGAAGTCACCGCCAGCGCTCCTGCGAGAGCAACGATGGGCAAGAATTTCATGTTGATCATTTGCGTACGAACCGGTCGGACGACCGTTTACAGACTGGAGAACGTCGGGAGGCTAAAGATGGAAATGTCCGACGTCAAATCACCGCTGAAATTCAAGCGTTGCAGTCCGGTCGGCCCGGAGAATGCCACGCGTTCAAGTCGGATCATTCGGCCCCTTTCTCCGCCGAGCGGAGGCGAAGCTGATTCAACTCGTGCAAACGGGATGTTGCTTAGCGACCTATTTGCTGCCGGGTTTGATCGCCGGCGTGCCGGCCAAATCGGGCGGGAGTTTATCCGGTTCGAACGCTTCAACTTGAAGCTGGATCAGGCGGAAATTGGGCACACCCAAATCCACCGTTCCGTTGGAGCGGTCGACGAGCATGGCCAGCCCAACGACATTGCCGCCATTGGAGCGCACAATATCGATCGCTTCCTGGGCCCGGCCGCCCGTGGTGATCACATCTTCGACGATCAGCGCTTTTTCTTCGGGCGATATCTTGAAACCGCGTCGCAAGGCGAGCTTGCCGTCTTCCTTTTCCACGAAGATGAACCGCAGACCCAGCTGACGCGCCACTTCCTGGCCAATCACGAGGCCGCCCATGGCCGGCGCGACGACAGTGGTCGCCCCTAGTGAGCGAACTTTGTCCGCGAGTGCCGCCCCCAATTTTTCAACCGTCGGCATTTGTTGTAGGGCGATGGCGCATTGAAAGAATTGCCGACTGTGCAATCCGCTGCGCAGTAGAAAGTGGCCGTCCAAAAGTGCACCGGTGTCGCGAAAAATCTGAAAAGCTTCGTCCTGTGTCATGCGCGGGAGACGTTAATGTCGGCGGGCCGGCAGCAAAGCGCAAAATTCGATTAATGGTTCGGGATCACATGGTCACGAAGGCCGTTCCTCGTTTTTGATCCCAAGCTTCTCCATCAACTCATACAGGGTGGGCCGGCTGATACCCAGCTCGTTCGCGGTGTGACTGATCTTTCCCTGGTTTCGCCGGAGGGCATCGAGAACCATGCTACGCTCCAGGTTTTCCCGCGCGGCCTTGAGCGTTTTCCCTGGGTCCGCGGATTCCTCATCGGCAAGTTCCAGATCTTCCGGCCGGATGCTGTTGCCCTCGAGCATGATGTACGAGCGACGTACGCGATTGTGAAGTTCGCGAACATTTCCCGGCCACTCGTGATGTTCCATGGCTCGCAACGCCGCTTGCGTAAATTTCGGCGCGACCTTGCCATGTTCACGGGCAAATTGGTCAATGAACGACTGCGCCAGCAACTGGACGTCTCCCGGACGTTCTTTCAACGGCGGCATGGTGATGTTGACGACCGCGAGTCGGTAGTACAGATCCTCGCGAAATTTGCCTTCCGCAATGCGCGCGGATAGATCCTGGTTGGTTGCTGCGATGATCCGCACATCCACGTCGATGGACGTGCGGCCGCCGATGCGTTCGATCTTCTTTTCCTGGAGGAAACGCAGCAATTTCACCTGGAGCGCCAGCGGCATTTCGCCGATTTCATCGAGGAAGAGTGTTCCGCCTTCGGCCGTCTCAACGCGGCCTTTGCGCTGAGCGTGCGCGCCGGTGAACGATCCTTTTTCGTGACCAAACAATTCACTCTCGAGCAACGCCTCCGGGATGGCTCCGCAATTGATGGCAATGAACGGCTTCTCATGGCGGGGACTCCGCAAATGAATCGCGCGCGCGGCCATTTCCTTGCCGGTGCCGCTTTCGCCAAGGATGAGGACCGGGGCGTTCGTGGTCGCAACTTTCGCAATGAAATTGTAGACCTTTTGCATCGCCGGACTTTGCCCAATGAGTCCCGCCACGTTGGTCTCGTCAGCCGCGCGACTTTCAAGTCGGTTGGCTCGTTTCAGTTCAGCGACGGTGCATGCGCGGCGTAGCAGGATTTTCAGTTCGTCCATCTGCACCGGTTTGGCGAGAAAGTCTTGGGCACCTGCTTGAATGGCCTTGAGCGCATGTTCGCGATCTGCCTGCCCGGTAATCACGATGATTTGTGTCGCCGGTTCGGCTTCGAGAATTTCGGTCAGGATCGCCATCCCTTCTTTTGTGCTGTTAGGATTGGGCGGCAAACCAAGATCCAACAAAACGGCTCCCGGGGTATGTTCGCGAAACGCCGCCAATGCGCCTTCGCGGCTGTCCGCCAACACGGGCGCATAATCATCCTCGAGCGCCCATCGCATCTGGGTGCGAATTTCCTCGTCGTCGTCAACGATCAGTACGGCTGGTTTCATCGAGTGCTTTGTTTATCGGCAAAATGATGCTGAAGCGCGTGCCTGCTCCCGGCTCACTCTGGACTTCCATCCGGCCGCCGTGAGCATCAACGATCATCTTGCTGTGGTAAAGTCCTATCCCCGTGCCGGTTTTCTTGGTCGTTTGGAACGGCCGGAACAGCTGCGTCTGCATAAACTCCTTGGACATTCCGCTGCCGTGATCCGCAACGGTGAGCCGTGCCATTCCATTGGCCAATCCCGTCCGGATTTCTATGGGCTGACCCTCGGCCGACGCTTCGTGAGCGTTGATGATCAAATTGGTCACGACCCGTTCGATTTGACTTCGATCGAAATGAACCGGTCCGGCCGGTTGAAAATCACATTGCAAATGGATTCCCCGGTCGCGGGCGAGCTGTTCCACCGAATTACGGAGTTGCTCGAGGTCACCAGGCTTCGGATCGATCACAAGTTTCCGTCGCAACGCCGACAACGATTCGATCATGTGGTTGATCCGATCCACACTCTTCTTGATTGAACGAAGCGCATCCTCACGGAATGCCGGATTGTCGAAATGCCGCGGCAGATTCTGGAGCATCAACGAGAGACTCGACGCCGTGTTTTTCAGATCATGCACGAAAAACGTCGACATGCTCTGGAAAGCCTCCATCTCCCGAGCATCGATTAACCGGCGGGACAGGCGTAGGCCATTGAGGAGGTTTGCGGCCTGGTCGGCAACAGTCTGGAGCAAGTCGCGATCTTCCAGGGTGAATGGAATACCGTTCACCCGGTCCCCAACGAACAGCAGCCCCAGCGGCTTGTCGCTGAAAGTCAGCGGTAATGCGAGCCGATGCCCGCCTTTGGTAGGAAACACTCTGGGGTGTAAGTCCGCCAACGCGGCAAATTTCGGTGCCGGTTTGTCGTCGAGGTCCAGAACTTGACCAGCCGGCGGGAGCGCAAGCCGGCTTTCTTCTTGGCCGACTGCGATGGTCGCCGCGGCCCGCGCCGGCTGTTGTTCGGGGTCCAAGGTAGTCCCCGCCAACTGCAGATGGTTGCCCTTGTCTTCGAACAGCCACACCGAAACGGACAAGGCGTTGAGCGTTTGCGATATCCACCGCGCCAGCGCGTCGCTGGTTTCAGCTTCGGTGGCATGACCCGACACCGCGGTTGTGAAGCCGTTCCAAATCATTCGATAGTCGTAATTGGGTCGCTGGAAGTGCCGACTCAGCCAGGCGTTGGAACGTTCGCGCAGCCGGTCGGACATAAGCACGAGGGCCAGCAAAACCAGTGAAACAAACACGATCAACGCATTGAATTGGAACTGGTCGGTCTGGCCCAGCCACGACGCGAGCTTCGCCAAAAGACCGACAACGACCAGATATGCGCCGGCCGCAATGACGACAATCGAGCGGTGCAACGCCGTTTGTGAGGGATAAATATCGATCGAGAATTCGCCGGTGCGAAGCAGGGAAACCGCGACCAGAAGACATGCAATAATCAACGCCGTGCTGTTGAGCAGACCCATGTTTTCGAGCACGGAGCGGTAGAGCAATGTCTGGCTCGCAGCATAGACTCGCGCCGCGAAAAAGGCCCCCAAACCAATGATGACCAGCTTGAGGCGCCAACGTTGCGTGCCGACCGATGCCCGGAACGTCTGTTCGAGATTCATCAATACCAGCACCGACGCGCCGACGAGTATGAACTGGAGCGCATGCGCCGCCCAACCAAGCTCGATGTTCCATTGCAGCGCGCCATCGGTTTGCATCACCGCATTCAGCAGCGCATCACGGCCGAAAAGCAGCAGAAGTGGCGGCGCGAATCCCAGCAAAATGAGTGGAGTGCGCCATTTTTGCAGGTATTCGCGGTAATTGCCCCGAGAATAGACAAGGCTGAATGCCACCCAAACAGAAGGTAAAAGCGAGACAACGACGTAACGCAGTTTCTGCCAGTAGAGCAGGTCAACCAGCAAATCCTCCCGGTATCCCAAAAAATTGAGCGCGGCTTCGACGCCCAGCAACAGCATCCCCACGGAATACAGTCGTCCGGCCAATGAGCGGCGCCCGCGGAATACGACTGCCACGGCAGACACGCCGGCAATGATGGCCGCAGCAAGCGATATGAATCGAATAAAGCCCACGCTTGCCCGCGGAGTCTAGTCAAACGCGGGAATCCGGCAAGTGCGGCGGGTGCCCCATATTTCAGGCATCAAGCGGCGTGCTGGGCGCTTCCTCGGGATTCGGAACTTCTGGCGACCCCTTGGCCACCTCACCCAATACCTTGCAAAAATCATCAATCCCGGTTGCCGGCACGATGATACTATCCCGGCGCCCGCCAACATCCTCGGTGATGCGCAGAAACTTACCCCTGGGGTTTTCCTTCAACGTGAACTGAAACGTCTTGCGTTCAATTTGGATCCGCTCCGAGCAGATCACGGTTTCGTTGGAGGGCGAACGACGGCTCTCAAATTCCCGGTGGCCATATGTGCGTTGTTTTCCAAACATGTTTTCGTACTCCGTTGCGCCACTGTCGGCGCTCTGGTTCTCATGCCACAGTTCTTCAGACGGCACGAATGTCAACTACGGAATTTAGACCCGAAACGTGTTTGTTGGTTCAATCCAGTCACCTGCCACAGGTAAATCATGATCCCCGCGAGCGAAAGATAGTCGAGAAATTGCGTCACCCCGTTCCACGCGGCGAACTGCCGGGCAGCCGTTTGGCTCATCTGCGGCGTGCTCGATTTGTGGTACCGGGTGATGTGTAACTTGTTCAAATAGGGTTGCAGCCAGAATCCGCCAACCAGGGTGGCGCACAGCAGGCCCGCCAGCAAAAACAGGTGGAAACGCGAAAGCGGCCGGCCAAGGTAAACGCACTCGGCGACCAAATGCAGCAGGGCGATCCCGGCGCACCACAAGCTGAGCTGGAAATACTTCGCCATGGCAAATTGCGCCACCCAGCCGCTGTAGGACCAGCCCAATGCCGAAAGAATCTCCGTGTTGGAAAACAGCGGGGCGATCAGAAAGTTGTAAAAGATCGCCGCACCAAACCACACGGCAGCATTCAAGACGCCCACAATCCGCAGGAAGCCGATCACGCGGCGAAACCTAGCGACAACCCCCGCGTACTGCCAATCTGTAATTCAGCGACCACCAGATCACCCAATTCTCCGTCGAATTCTTTTGGGCTCGATCTGGCGGTCCCCAAATCAGTTTGGCAGGCGCGGCGGTGAGGTCTGCCCCTCCGCTGCCATCACGGCAGTCAACGTGTCGCTGTTCGAAGGTACCAGCGTAATGCCCGCCGCGCCTTCGATTAACCGTTGTGCTTCCAGTGCGGCAAACAACGCCGACGAAACCTCGCGGTCCTGGCTGATCCGTTGCAATGCTTCGCCAACAATCTGGGGCCGGATTGCGGCCGCCTTGGCAAATTCCACCGCCGCCTTCCGCTCGGCCGTGCTCGTGATGATACTCACCTGATTCGCACCGTCCTGTTTGATCGCCGAGGTCACCTGACGCAGCCGGTTCACCACCTTGCTTTCGATCTGTTTGATCATCTCGTGATCGCGGAAATGTACTTTCCGGATGTAAGCCGATCCCAACTTATAGCCCCATTCGTGCGATTTCGGTGAAACCTCATCCCGCACCGTTTTGCTCATCGCATGCCGGTCGGTCATCATGTCATCAAGCGGCAGATTGCTCAGACAACGTACTGTCGAATTACCGACGTTCGCGGCCAACGATCCGCGCGGGTCGGTGTTTTTGAATAAATACGCCACCGGATCGCTGATGAACATCTCGTACCAGATGCCGATGCCCATCGGCGCGCCTTCTTCGGAATTCACCGGCTGGCTCCGCAGGTAGACCTGGTCGAGCCGCATATCGAGCACGTAACACTTGCCCAACCAGTTAACGATCGGCGCTTTGATGCCCATTTTGGTGATGAGGAAATGCAATCCGGGCTCGGTGAGAATTAATTCCACCTTGCCGAACAAAACGTACACGTGGCAGCGCTTCTCCTGCACGATGGTGTAAAGGCCAAACATTCGCGCAAGCCCGAACAAAATCGGCACCGCAATAAACCCGCCGACGAACGTCGCTGCCAGGGCGATGAAAAATTGAGTGATCATGATTTCACCTCCACAAACGCCCGGCTTGCCTGCCGGAAAAGTTCCAGTCTCACATTGCGAACGTAAGCCGGTAACGCGTCCGGTCCGTTCTTTTTCAACTCCGTCAACTGCGCGGCCAGTCGATCGAGCGGTTCGACTTCCGCTTGCGCCTTGAGCGTCTCGATCTCAACCGCGCGCTTGGATTGCACGATCTTTTGATCGGCGGCGGCCTGCGCCAGCGAAATGTCCGACGACACCTGGTTGTGGGCCGTGTTGATCGCCGCGAGCGCCGATTCCACTTCCTGCGGCGGATCGATTCCAGTGATTAGCGACGCATCAAGTACGATTCCGTACCGCGCCGCCGACGAACGGCATTCGGTGTCCATGTGTTCGTTCAGATCACGCAGGTTTTTGCGTAGATCATTGATCGAGACGCCATACGCGGCGACAGCTTCCGAGCTGGATAATTCACTCACGGCCGCTGTTCCGGACGGCTTCGGCGCTTCGAATGTCGCGATCCGCTCGCGCAGGACGGACACGAAATAGCCCATCACGTGCGCGATCGGATTTTTCACACCGAACAGATAGGCGTAGAGGTTTCGTTCAGACACGCGGAAACGAATCTGACCGGTCAGCCCGATGTTCAATTGATCCTTCGTGACGGCGTCGAGAATCGTGCCGCCCTGGTTGGCCATCGGCGTTTCCGGATCGAACGCCATGTTCAACGTTTCGGTCGCGATAGAAACTCGGTGGACCTTCTGCCACGGCCATTTCCAGTGGAAACCGGGACCGATCACCTGCACCTGCGGGCACGCGTAACGCGGTTGCTCGTCCGGGCGCAAAGACTCCGAAATGGGGTCGTCCGCCGTGGTGGCGTTTCCCAGCCGTTGGGCGCGGCCAAAGCTCGTGACGACGGCGCGTTCGTTTTGATCGATGGTGTAAAAGCCGGCCACCAGATACCGCACGACGAACCAGGCGACGAAGCCAAATAGACAACCAAGGGCAATGCTCATGTGTTGTTTGGGTTGGAAGTTCCCGTGTTTGATAAGCGCCTGACCCGGCAAAGCCAATGGGAAAGTCCCTGTGAGATTGGAATGGGCTTATTCACAACTCATTAACAGCCCTGCGTGAACAACTCCAGCGCTGCTCGCTCGACAAGTCAGCGCTGACACCGGAAATTCCCCGCGATGTCCGGTCATTCTGAATTCGTTCACCTGCATCTCCACACGGAGTTTTCGCTGCTCGATGGCGCCTGCCGTCTCGACCGGTTGATGGAGCGCGCCCGTGAGCTGCATTTTCCCGCCCTGGCAATCACCGATCACGGCGTGCTTTACGGCGCGATTGATTTTTATCAGGCGGCGATGAAGGCGGGCATCAAGCCGATCCTCGGTTGCGAGGTTTACGTGGCGCCGGGCTCGCGGCTTGAAAAGAAGGCGCAGGACCACGCCAGCGGTCGCGATAAGTATCATCATCTGGTGCTCCTCGCGAAAGACGAGATCGGCTACCACAACCTCGTCAAGCTGGTCACCGACGCCCATCTCGAGGGCTATTATTACAAGCCACGCATCGACAAGGAACTGCTCACCGCGCACAAGGAAGGTTTGATCGCGCTCTCCGGTTGTCTGGCCAGCGAGGTGCCATCGTTGATTGTCGAAGGCAAGATCAAGGAAGCCCGCGACACTGTCGACTGGTTCAAGCAAACGCTCGGTCCGGAGAATTATTACCTCGAACTGCAGAATCACGGCATTGGCGATCAAATGACGGTGAACAAGCAGTTGATTCCGTGGTCACGTGAGTTCGGTCTGAAACTGGTCGGCACGAACGACGTTCACTACGTGAAGCGCGAGCATTCGCACGCGCACGATTGCCTGATTTGCATCGGCACGCAGTCGACGCTCGAATCGCCGAACCGCATGCGCTATCAGCAGGAGCAGTTTTACCTGCGCTCGCAGGAAGAGATGGAGGCGTTGTTTGCGGAGATCCCCGAGGCGACGCGCAACACGCTCGAAGTCGCCGAACAATGCGGATTGGAAATCAAATTCGGCGGTCTGAACTACCCGGTTTTCAATCCGCCGGAAACCTTCACGCGCGAGGGCTATTTGCGAAAGCTTCTCGCCGAGGGCTTGTTCAAACGCTACACACTGCACGCGCGCGCAGAAGGTGAAGAATTTTTCGTCGACCAGATTGACAACGCGAGTCTGCTGCCGGCGTTTCAAAAACAACCGAACTCGAATCCGCCAAACGATTTGAACGACCCGGCCGTCGCCGCTGCGGTCAAGGAAGTAATCGACCGCTTGCAGTTTGAGTTGCAGGTCATCGATAAGATGGGCTTCGTCTCCTACTTCCTCATCGTCGGTGATTTCGTCCAATACGGCCGCAGCGTCGGGATCTCCTGCGTGGCTCGTGGTTCGGCCGCCGGCTCGATCGTCACCTACTTACTCGAGATCGCGAACGTCGATCCGATCCGTTACGAACTCCTTTTCGAGCGATTCCTGAATCCCGAGCGCGTCAACCCGCCCGACATCGACATCGACTTTGCCGACGACCGCCGCGCCGAGGTCATCGAATACACGCGCAAAAAATACGGCCGCGAATGCGTCGCGCAGATCATCACGTTTGGCACCATGGGCGCGAAGTCCGTCGTGCGCGACGTCGGCCGCGTGATGAGCCTCGGTTATGGCGATTGCGATCGGCTGGCGAAGATGATTCCGAACGAGCTGAAGATGACGCTCAAGAAGGCGCTCGATCAATCGCCGGAATTCAAGCAGGCCTACGAAACGGAGGAGGTCACTCGCGAGCTGCTGGACACGGCGTTCGTGCTCGAAGATCTCACGCGCAATTCATCCGTCCACGCCGCCGGCGTCGTGATCGGCGGTCAGCCGTTGGTCAATCTGCTGCCGCTCAAGACCGACGACGACGGCGGCATTGTCACGCAATACGCGATGGGCCCGGTCGGCGATCTCGGCCTGTTGAAGATGGATTTTCTCGGACTGAAAACGCTGACGGTCATTCGCAACACCTGCGAAATGGTGAAGCGCAATCACGGCGTCGAAATCGACATCGATCGCCTGCCGCTCGACGATCAAAAGACTTACGACCTGCTCAACAAGGGCAACACGGTCGGCGTGTTCCAATTGGAATCCGGTGGCATGCGCGATCTCTGCCGAAAGTTTCAAATCAGTTCGGTGGAGCACATCACCGCGCTCGTGGCGTTGTATCGGCCGGGCCCGATGGATCTGATTCCCGACTTCATCCGACGCCGTCACGGCGAGGTCGCCATCGAATATCCGCATCCATTGCTGGAACCGATCGCGAAGGAAACCTACGGCATCTTGATCTACCAGGAGCAGGTCATGCAGGCCGCGCAGGTGCTCGGCGGTTACTCGCTCGGTGGCGCCGATCTGCTGCGTCGTGCGATGGGTAAGAAGAAGGTTGAGGAGATGCAGAAACAACGCGCGCAGTTTGTGAAGGGTTGCAAAGAGAAGAACAGCATCCCTGAAAAGAAAGCGAACGAGGTGTTCGACTTGCTCGAAAAGTTTGCCGGCTACGGCTTCAATAAATCGCACGCCGCCGCGTATGCCGTCGTCGCGTATCAGACCGCGTGGTTGAAGGCGAATTATCCGGTCGAGTTTCTCGCCGCGATGATGACTAACGACATGAACGACACGTCGAAGCTCTCGATTCTGATCGAGGAAGCGCGCGTGTTTCACGTCGAAACACTCGGCCCCGACGTGAATGAGTCGGATGTCTTTTTCGCCGCCGTAAGAGTAGGACAGGCTTCCAGCCTGTCTCCTGCTCGCGACAGCAAGCGTGCCGAATTCCAGCCGGGAGCGTCCGCCCAATCAAGCGCTGACGATGATCCCACGAAGAATGGCTCGAACCCAATCGCACCAATTTCCAAAAATGGAAGCGCCACAGACAGGCAGGATGCCTGTCCTACTCTTGGCGGCAAAATCCGCTTCGGCCTCGCTGCGATCAAGGGCGTCGGTGAAGGCGCCGTGAACACCATTCTCGCCGCGCGTTCGGAAGGAGGGCCGTTCAAGAGTTTGAGCGATCTCTGTGAACGCGTCGACGGCCGCACCGTCAATCGCAAGGTGCTCGAAGCCTTGATCAAGTCCGGCGCGTGCGATGGCTTCGGCGAAACGCGCGCTAGTCTGTTCGCGCAAATTGATCGCGTGCTCCAACGCGCCGCCAGCGTCCAGGCGGACAAGGCGAAGGGCCAGGTGTCGCTCTTCGATATGATGGATGCAGCCGCAGCCGGCGATGCCGACGCCGAACCAAAGATACAGCTTCCCGAATGGCCGCAGGGCGAAATGCTCGCGCACGAAAAGGAGTTGCTTGGCTTTTACGTCAGCGGCCATCCGCTCACACCGTTTGCGCCGATCCTCGACAAGTATTGCCTGCACAATTCCGCCACGGCCAAGGAACTGCCGCCCCGCTCGATGAGCCGCGTCGGCGGCATGATTTCCACCGTGCAAAAGGGCATCTCCAAGAAGTCCGGCAAAGCCTATTGCATGGTCGGCATCGAGGACTTGCATGGCTCGTTTTCCATGTTGCTTGTAAACGACACGTTTGATCGCTACGCGCACCTGATGGAACCGGGCAAGACCGTTTTGATCGTCGGCGAAGTGAATAACGACGAGGATAAACCCAAGTTGTTTCCCGTCGAAGTGATGGCGTTGGAGGACGCGCCGCGGAAATTCACGTTGCAGGTGCATTTCCGACTGAACATGGCGCACCTCACGCCGCCATTGCTCGATCGACTCCATGGAATCGCCACGGAATTTGCCGGCAAGTGTCCGTTGTTTCTTTGCTTCCGCAAACCAACTGGCGAAGTGATTTTTATCGAAACCCACGATCGGTTTCACGTCGCCCCGTCCCGTGAGCTCCAGGAAGCGGTGGATGAATTGCTCGGCGAGGAAACCTATTACGTGAAGGTGGATCACTCATTGCCCCAGCCCGAACGCCGCCGCTGGGAACGCAAGGCCGAGCCCGTTCCGGCATAATTCGTCATCACGCTCGATCTCGTCCTCCTTCTCATCCTCGTAGTGTGATGCCATGGGAAGCCGACCTTCGGCCTTACCGGCACATCTCCCACTCGCCATCTCCCATCTCCCATCTCTTCGAATCATTCCCCAATCACATGCACCACGACTTGCCTCCGATGCGGATGCGTCCGGTGTTCCCAAAGATAAATTCCCTGCCATGTGCCCAGCACCATCCGACCGCCGGCGATCGGGATGCTGAGATTCACCGTGGTCAACGCTGTTCGCACGTGCGCCGGCATGTCGTCGTCCCCTTCCATCGTGTGGACAAACAGCGAATCCCCATCGGGCACGAGCCGCGCAAAGAATGCGTCCAGGTCGCGGCGCACATCGGGATCGGCGTTTTCCTGAATAAGCAGGGACGCCGAAGTGTGTCGCAAATGCAGCGTCACAAGCCCGGTCTGAACGTTCGCGGCAGTGACGATTCGCGCGACTTCCGACGTGATCATGGTGAAGCCCCGGTTCCGGGTCGCTACTGCGAGTTCGTCCACGTGCTGGTGCAACATGCCCGCATTTCCGACGAACCCGTTTTCAATGACAAGCGTGAATTGTCCGGCTGCGTTGCCCGGTCGCGACCTTGACGGTGGTCGGAAGTATTCCCAGTATCACCGCCATTCGCTACCCGGGTCGCCGTGGTCCTTTGTCAATTCGCACCGGTTGCTCATTATGCTTTTTCGCCAATTCCAATTTCTTTGCTTCTCGGTATTGTTGCTCGTTTCGTTTGCGTCACGTGCTGCCGAGTCCCTGGTCGTGATGACCTATAACCTGCGTTATGCCAGCTCGCGTCCGCCCAATGCCTGGCCCGATCGGCTGCCCATCATGCGCGATTGCATTCATCAGATCGCGCCCGATATTTTCGGCACGCAGGAAGGGCTCTTTCACCAACTCAAGGATCTGGCCGGTGCCTTGCCCGAATATGCGTGGCTGGGACTCGGTCGCGACGGCGGCAGCCACGGCGAGTTCATGGCCATCTTTTACAAACGCGATCGCTTTGAACCGATGGAGTACGATCACTTTTGGTTGAGCGACACGCCCGAGGTCATCGCGTCGACGACGTGGGGCAATTCGAATCGCCGCATGGTCACGTGGGTGAAGTTCAAGGATCGTCAGTCGCACGAGGAATTTTATTTCGTCAACACCCACTTCGATCATCAGATCCAGGCCGCGCGCGAAAAGAGCGCCAGGTTGGTCCGCGAACGAATCGCCCGGCTCGATCAATCGTTGCCGATCATTCTGACCGGCGACTTTAACGCCGTGGCGGGGGACAACCCGGCGTACGATATCCTCGTGGGGGATGGTTACTTTTCCGATACCTGGCACGCTGCCAAAATTCACAAGGGTGACGCGACCTTGAATTCGTTTAATGGTTTCAACCCGGCCCAACACAATTCGCAGCGCATCGACTGGATCCTCACGCATGGTCCGATCCGCACCGACGCCATCCAGATCGTCGATTATTCGCGCGACGGCCAGTATCCCAGCGATCACTTCCCCGTGGTCGCCTGGTTGCACTGGGGTGCTGCGGAAAAACCATGACCGAACGCGCGCAGTTCTGGCGGGCATTGCTGGTCTTGGGCCGGGTTTCCAACCTGCCCACGGTCTGGTCCAATTGTTTTGCGGGCTGGCTGCTTGGCGGCGGCGGATCTGGATGGGCTCTGTTCGATATCTGTGTCGGCGCCACCTTTCTCTACGTCGGCGGCATGTATCTGAACGATGCCGTGGACGTAAACTTCGATCGTCAGCACCGGCGGGATCGCCCGATACCCGCCGGCCACGTCACCGCGGGCATGGTCTGGTGGTTTTCCTTTGTGCTGCTCGGCGCGGGTTGGTTGATGCTCGCCCCGCTCGGTTGGAACACGGCCATCCTGTCCACGCTGCTGCTGATCACGATCGTGGTCTACGACGTCGTGCATAAGTGGGTCTCGGTCGCGCCCGTGATCATGGCAGGTTGTCGCTTTTGGCTCATCCTCGTTGCGGCCAGCGCCGGAGCGCACGGCGTTACCGGCTTTGCGATGTGGGCGGCCATCGTCCTTGCGCTTTACATCGTGGGCCTGAGCTACCTTGCCCGTCGGGAGAGTATCGACTCGCCGCTGGCTTGGTGGCCGTTGCTGAGTCTCGCGTCACCGGCGTTGCTGTCGGTCTTGGTCAACAATGGCGATGCCCGGCGGCATGCCCTCATCTTGGTGGTGCTGTTCTCCGCCTGGGTCGTCTTTTGTTTGCGGCACGCCTTTTGGACGAGTGATCGCAACGTCGGTCGCACGGTGAGCGGACTGCTGGCGGGTATTCCTTTGGTGGACCTTCTCGCAGTCGATGGCGGCATGTCGGTCGGTGTGCCCTTCCTCGCGCTCATGATCGCGGCCCTGCTGTTTCAGCGCTACATCCCCGCCACCTGATACTCAGGTTCTGCCGGACACAATCGCGTGAACGGCTTCCCATCCAGCTCAAATGCCACCGTCGGATTTCATTACACAAAGCCCGAACGAAGTAATCTATTGTCCTTCAATGCGTTGGAAGCTTGGGCCCGCTCACAAATGGCCCCGCGTGTAACTCTTTCTTTACGTCCACCGGCGGAGTGTCCGCTCCTGTTTCGGTGAACATTGGTTTCTGTCAATTCCGTAAGATTCTCATTACGAATAGGTTAATTTCTTACCCGGCATCGTATGCAAAATGTATTCAATTCATGGCACGGATTTTTCTTCAAAAAAGGTTTACTCTTTCTGTTTCGCAATTCGTTTGCATTGCGTTGCAAAATCTTTCTCTTTCTTCTCATCTTTGATTGTCTTCTTATTCCTTGATCCGTCTTGTATTCAGACAATTACGAAGACCTCAGGAATTGGAGACGGTCTTGCCCTTCTAACCCCTGTTCGTGCAATGCAGGGCTGAATGGCCAAGGCGCGAATACGGCCGTTTTTTAACGAAATCAGTCGCCCGGTCGCAATAAAGTGACTGGGTCTCATTGGGTTCGCGCTATTACGAGGTATGCAGAGTGCTACCCCTCACGTTTAAGTTGCGTGATGGTCTGACCGCTTCGGTCTGGTTCTTGGTTGTGCGTGCCCATGCCAGCAGTCCGGTCTGATGAATAATCACAGCTTCCAGTTCACATCTTTACGGCTTGGTCAACTTCGCCACGTTGATCAGGTGCGGCAGCGTGCTTCGATCAAATCGGCGGTTTGTTGGCCCCAAGGGCTGTCAGTTTGTGTTGTTTTAAAATGAGCAATTCTTCTTCAAATCCGACTGCATCCGTTCAGGGCATCCCGCTTTGGAAACGGGCTCTCGACATTGCCCTCATTCTTCTCGCCCTTCCTCTGCTGCTGCCGGTGTCCCTCCTGATCGTTCTGATGATCAAGCTGCGCTCGCGCGGCCCCATCCTCTTCAGCCAGACGCGTATTGGGCGCGGCGGCGTTCCGTTTCTTTGCTTCAAGTTTCGCACCATGAAGCCCGATGCCGCTACTTCGGGCCACGAGGCCCATCTGGCCGCTTTGATGCAGTCCAACGTTCCGATGACCAAGCTCGATAGCAGCGGCGATTCGCGTATCATTCCCGGTGGCCGTTTGCTTCGCTCCTCCGGCCTCGATGAGCTGCCCCAGTTGTTAAACGTCCTCCGGGGCGACATGAGCATCGTCGGGCCCCGCCCCTGTTTGCCCTACGAATATGCGCTCTACACCGATCGGCATAAACAGCGCCTCGCCGTCGCTCCGGGGATCACCGGGCTTTGGCAGGTCACCGGCAAGAACCGCACGACGTTCGAGGAAATGATCGATCTGGACATCGCCTACACACAGCGCCTTTCTCTGGCCGGTGATTTGTCGATCATGTTCCGCACGGTCGGCGTACTGGTCCGCCAACTGATGGAAACGTTCGATCGACCGGCAAACGTAATTGTGCGGTCACCCAGCCCCGCCAAGGACCGGGCTTGAACTCCTTATCTTCGCAATGACGACCAAAAAGAAACTGAATATCGGCGTCGTGGGTTGTGGCTATTGGGGTCCCAACCTGATCCGCAATTTTAATAACCTTCAGGGATGTCGCCTCAAGACGGTCTGTGACATCAGCGAATCACGGCTCCGCCACATGAAGGAGTTGTACCCCGCCACCGAGGGTACTCATCGCTTTGAGGACATGCTGGAGGACCCGGAGCTGGACGCCATTGTCGTGGCCACGTCCGTGCGCTTCCACTACCCCATGGCCCGGCAGGTTCTGTCCGCCGGCAAACACTGCTTCATCGA
Source organism: bacterium (assembly GCA_016124235.1). Taxonomy (GTDB): domain Bacteria; phylum Verrucomicrobiota; class Verrucomicrobiia; order Limisphaerales; family RI-55; genus RI-55. The sequence continues at coordinate 115,170 of WGOC01000015.1, forward strand.
GAAGCCCATGGCCGCTTCCGCCGCTCAGTGTGAGGAGCTCAACGAAATCGCCAACGCCAAGGGCTTGGTCATCATGATCGGGCACACCTTCCTCTATTCGTCGCCCGTTCGTAAAATTAAGGAAATTGTCGATTCCGGCGAACTGGGGGATCTCTGCTACATCAGCTCCCGTCGCCTGAATCTGGGGCTGTTCCAGAAGGACATCAACGTGATGTGGGATCTCGCCCCCCACGATCTGTCGATCATCCTTTACGTCATGGATGAACACCCGCTCTCGGTCAATTGCCAGGGCAATGCCAATATCACCGTCGGGATCGAGGATATCATCAACCTTTCCCTGAGCTTCCGGAATGGCCGGTTTGCCACCATCCAAAACAGTTGGCTGGATCCCCGCAAGGTCCGCGAAATGACCATCGTCGGTACCAAACGCATGATCGTTTACGACGACCTGCAACCCCTTGAAAAGATCAAGATCTACGACGCCCGCGTCGATCGCCCGCCCCATTATGACACGTTTGCGGAGTTTCAATACTCCTATCATTACGGCGATCTGCACGTCCCGTACATCAAGCAGGAGGAACCGCTGAAGGTCGAATGCCAGCATTTTCTCGATTGCATCAACGAACAGCGTAAGCCGATTTCCGGGGGGATCGAAGGCCTGCAGCTCGTCCGCATCCTCGAGGCGGCTTCCCATTCCTTGCGGCAAAACGGCACCGCCATACCATTCTTCTCTCCGGAGGCGGCCGCTTCCGCACCGCAGCGATTGGACCCGCGGTCGACCAAAAAGTCGGCCGATCGGTCTTCCGCCCCCGCTGGCTCGCCCCGGTCCGAGGCATCGGCCGATCCCGCTCACGCCAAGGTGGACCCCGGCGCCTTCACTGGTTCTTGATCTGCTCTTCGCAATGCGAACGTTCCGCCCAGGTTCTATGGAAAGCGCCACTTCAACCGTCCGTATTTCGCCGGATGTCCGCCTCGGACGCGGCGTCAAACTCTTTGCCTTCGTCAACCTCTACGGGTGCGAAATTGGCGACGACACCCGGATCGGCACCTTTGTCGAGATTCAAAAAGGAGCCCAAATCGGGGCTCGTTGCAAAGTCTCCAGCCACACCTTCATTTGTGAGGGCGTGACCATCGAGGACGAGGTCTTCATCGGTCACGGCGTCACCTTTGTGAACGATCGATTTCCCCGGGCCACCGCCGACAGCGGCGCGCTTCAAACGGAGGCAGACTGGGAATGCCAGCAGACGATTATCAAACGGGGCGCTTCGATCGGCTCTGGCGTCACGCTCCTCGGCGGGATCACCGTCGGTGAAAAGGCAATCGTCGGCGCCGGCAGCGTCGTCACCAAGGATGTGCCTCCCGGTGTCATTGTGGTCGGCAATCCCGCTCGGGTCCTTCGCTCCGTCTCCGCGGCAACGTCACCCGCCGAAAACCCGGTCGCCACTCGCGCCTCAGCCTCCTGAATTCTGAAAACGACCAACTGATTAGACCTATCTCCCATCCGCTATCTGCTATCTGCTATCTGCTATCTCCCAACTCCTGACTCCTAGCTTCCAACACATGAAAGTCCCCTTCCTCGATCTTGCTCTCCATCACGAACCCCTGTTGCCGGAAATCCGCCGCGCCTTTGACGAAGTCATCGCCTCCAATGCATTTGCCGGCGGCCGCTTTGTCGATCAGTTTGATCGTGAGTTCGCCGAATTCTCGGGGGCTCGCCACTCGCTCGGTGTCGGCAACGGCACGGACGCGTTGTGGGCCGCCCTGCTCGCCGTGGGCGTCAAGCCCGGCGATGAAGTTATCACGGTCAGCACCACCTTTATGGCGACGGTCGAGGCCATCACCCATTGTGGCGCCCGTCCGGTCTTCGTGGATGTCGACGAGCGCACCTACACGATGGATCCTACGCTCGTTGAGGCGGCCGTCACGGACAAGACCCGGGCCATCGTTCCCGTGCACCTGTTCGGCCAGCCGGCCGATATGGATCCGATTTTGGCGATCGCCAAAAAACATGGCCTCGCGGTCGTGGAAGACGCCTGCCAGGCCCACGGCGCCCGCTATAAGGATCGCCCCGTCGGCACCTTGGGCGATGCCGGATGTTTCAGCTTTTATCCTGGCAAAAACCTCGGCGCCTTCGGCGAAGCGGGTGGTGTGATCACCAACCGCGACGACGTCGCGGATTTCGTCCGCCTGTTTCGTGACCATGGCCAGCGCAAGAAATACGACCACGTCCTCGACGGTTGGAACGCCCGGATGGATGGCCTGCAGGCCGTCGTCCTCAGCATCAAACTCAAACACCTCGCCCGTTCCAATGAGCTGCGCCGCCAGCACGCCGCCACCTACGATGAGTTGCTCCGGGAACTGCCGGTCATCCGCCCGGTCGTTGCGGACTATGCGCTGCCCGTGTTTCACATCTACGCCATCCGCGTCGACCATCGGGATGCCGTTCTGGCCGCCATGGGCGAGGCCGGCGTCGCGTGTGGCATTCACTATCCGGTGCCTGTCCACCGCATGAAGGCCTATGAGCACTTGAACGTTCCCGCCGGTTCGCTTCCGGTGGCCGAAAAATGTGCCGATGGGTTCCTTTCCCTGCCGATGTTCCCGGAATTGACGGAACCCCAATTGCGCCGCGTGGCCACGGTCCTGGCGGAAGTGCTCGCCGCCCAACCCGCGCCCGCCCGTCCGGCCCAGGTTTGAACGCTGGACATCCGCCGTTTGACCAACTAAACACGTCGTTAGTTTTGGGAAACGGGGAAATTGCGAATGATGAAAGCCGCCTTCAGTGAATTCGTTGCTCACATGATGCAACCAACCATCATGGCCGGCCCCATCAGTGTCGATCTGTGTTAATCTGTGGCTAAAAAGAAAGTGAGAAACCATTGAACCCAAACCAACCATCCTCCGGTTTCAGTCTTGGCCCACGTGAAGTGCTGCACATCCTCTTCCGCAACAAGTGGAAGATCATCTTCTTCAGCCTGCTCGGGGTGGGCGTCGCCGCCTATCTCTATCGGACGATTGTACCGCCGTACGAGTCAACTGCCGAGCTGATGGTCAAATACGTCGTTGATTCTTCCGTGACCACCCCCGGCGCCCCGGGCGATGGCGTTGAAGTCCGCTCCCCGTCCGATCGGGGCGGTGATGGCGTCATGAATACCGAAATGGAGATCTTGACGAGTTGGGATCTCGCCCGGTCGGTCGCCGAGAAACTCGGACCTGACAGAATCTTGGGCCCCGGCACCGGTACCAATGTTTTGGCCGCCGCCGCTCAGATCAAACGCAGCCTGTCACCCGTTGCCCCGCGGCGGGGAAACATAATGGAAGTAACGTATAGCAATCCGCGCGCAGACGCGGTGGCTCCCATCCTGGACGCCATCATTCAGCGCTACTTGGAAGTCCACATTCAGGTCCATCGATCCCTCGGAAACTTTGATGCTCTCCAGCGTGAAACTGACACCATGCGCCAGAATCTTCGGGACGCACAAAACGAACTCTCGAAGCTGAAAAGCAGCTTGGGGATCACCACCATCGCTGACGCAAAGAAGGAACTGTCCGCCCAAATGCAGGCGGCCGAAACGGCCATTACGGAGACGATGGCGGACATTGCTCAACGGCAGGCACGGTTGGACGCTTTGCAGCACGCCGCGGCATCCCAATCGGCTGGCAGCCCGGCAACAAACAGCGTGGCTCTCCTGGCCCCGGTCGACGAGCGGACCCTTGAGCAATACCGATTGGTTTCCGAGCGGCTTGCGTTTTATCGTCGGCACGAACTGGAACTGATCGGGCAGTTCACGCCCGAACACCCGGCGGTCAAACAGGTACAGGAAGACATCGCAAGCGCCGAAAAGCAGAAACATGATCTGGAGGTGGCCAACCCGGCGCTGTTGCAGACGGCCCTTGCCACCAGCGGCAAATCGGGCGGTCCGATCGCCCGCTCTGGAACGGATCTGTCGTTGGAAACCGCGGAGCTCATTGGGAGCCAGGCTCGTCTGAGTACCTATACCAATCAGCTGGCGTCGTTGAAGGGTCAATTGGTAAAGCTGCAGGAGTCGGAAAATCAGGTCACGGACTTGGAACGCCGGGTGGCCCAGTTGGAGTCGGCTTATACCACGTCCGATTCCAACCTGCAGCGCGCTCGTTTTAACGCCGCGTTGGACCCCAACAATATGCCCAACATCACCGTTGTGCAGACCCCGTCGGCCCCCGTTCGTGATAATTTGATGCGTTACAAGATTTGCGGCGGTGCCATCGCTGCGGGTCTGGCCCTCGGTTTGGGCCTGGCCTTCGTTCGCGAATTGGTTTTCGACCAGTCCGTCCGGAACCCGATGGAAATCGAGACGCGCATGCAGCTGCCCATGTTCATGTCCATTCCGCTCCTGTCGGATCGGCATCCCGTGCGTTTGTTGACCAACGGCAGTGGCAAGAAATCCAAAGACGCAGAACCGCGGCCTGAACGTGCTCCGTGGGAAGTCAGTCATTTTATCCGTCCGTATTCCGATGCCCTCCGCGATCGGCTGATCATGTATTTCCAGCTCAAGAACATTCATCACAAACCCAAGCTCGTCGCCGTCACCAGCTGCAGCGAGGGTGCGGGCACCACCACCCTCGCGGCGAGCCTGGCAGCGTCACTCTCCGAAACCGGCGATGGCAAGGTTCTCTTGGTTGATATGAACGTCTCCCGGCCGGAGATGCATCCCTTCTTCCGCGGCAATCTCGCCTCGTCCCTGACCGACCTCTTTGACGCCGGGGCCAAACCATCTCACGGCCAGTACGACAACCTCTATTTGGCCACCGGCACGGAACGGAACGGAACGGTCACGCCATTGGTTCCCTCCAAGTTTTACGAAATGCTGCCGCGCATGCGCTCCAGTGATTTTGATTACATCATCTTTGATATGCCCGCCGTGAAGCAGACGAGTGCCACCGTCGCCCTCTCCGGTTTCATGGACAAGGTCCTGTTGCTGGTCGAGCCCGGTAAGACGAATCGGGAATCGGTCAAGCGCGCCACCCAACTCATGCGCCAACAGCACGCCGATGTCGCCGGCGTCGTCAACCGGCTCCCCGCCAGCGCCATGAAGTGGCTCCAACCCGATCTCGCCTGACGCATTTCTGCTCTCAGCTTTTAAAGGATCCATCCGTGGCTAAACCAAAATCGTCCTCGCCCTCGTCCTCGTCGTCGTTCACCGGGAGCGACCGCACGCTGCCGTCCGCTTATGAGATCAGCGTCCATCAGCGGTAAAGTCATGTCCGTGCTTTGCTTGATCTGAAAACTGCTCACTGAAAACTTATTTGCTGATTTCTGTTCACTCATCACAAGTCACTCATCACTGCCCTCCGCGCCTCTGCGGTTAGAAATTTGGCAATCTGCCAACTGCGATCTTCGATCTGCTATTTATCCGTCATCCGTCATCCGGCGCTTTGCTTGATCTGAACACTGAACACTTATTTGCTGATTTCTGTTCACTCATCACAATTCACTCATCACTGCCCTCCGCGTCTCCGCGGTTAGAAATTTGGCTATCTGCCAACTGCGATCTTCGATCTGCTATTTATTCGTCATCTGCCATCCGGCGCTTTGCTTGATCTGAACACTGAACACCGATTACTACTCGATGATTCCGCACTCGTCGTTTCGCAATCCGCGTTGTCTGGCTCCTGACTCCCGGCTCCTTGGCGTTAATTCGTGGTATCACGATCAGCAAAGCTGAAAACGTCACTCGGGAAACTTGCTTGTGGCAGGCTAGAGTAGCCCATTCGCGTAAAACCATTTTGCTCCTTC
>WGOC01000042.1 GCA_016124235.1 bacterium
ACAACTCATCGGCCGCCTGCACCCGCACGATCCTGGCGGCCTGCGTCCGGCGCACTGGCTGCGCCCGACGCCGCTCCAAGTGTAACCTATGTGTTGTCCCCTCGGTGTCACCCATGTCCTGTCCCCGTGCCTCTCGCGTGCCGCCCTTGCCGTCCCGGCAAGGGCTTCCGGCAGACACCGGCTTGTTCACCAAAAGGTTGCCCGCGTTTGGTCGCCAAGAAGTGTTCGGCGAGACGCCTCACACGGCGCGCGGGACGCGCGCGCTCCCCAATCCGATTGCGTAGCGGCGGGCATCCCTGGCTGACGAGGAGTGCGGCATTCCTCCCGCCCGGATTCGGGTTGGATGGCGAGACGAGATTGGAAAATTTTTTGCGCACGACACCGCGAGGCGTTTGTTCCACAGGGCTTGAAGCCCGGCTCTACGGCAGGTAAAGATGCCCGCCACGTTTCAGACACGCTCCTCCAATTTATGAAACCGCCCTTCCTTCGAATATTTCGCATTTGTGCTGTCGCTGCACTTATCTTCACGTTCCTTGTTCCATCGGTTTATGCCGACGAAACCAAGCCGAAGTTTCGCGCGCTCGTGCTCGCGGAGCGCGGCGACCAGCACGAAGCCTTCGTCAAAGCGGCATTGGAATGGATGAAGACGACCGCGGAGAAGGAGCATTTCGCCTACGACGTGTTCGAAAGTCCGGGGGGATTCGACAAGGCGAAGCTCGCGAAGTATCAGGTGTTCATTCAGCTGAACTACCCGCCGTATCGGTGGAGCGACGAGGCGAAGGCGGCGTTTGTGGATTACATCGAGAACGGACGAGGTGGCTGGGTCGGCTTGCATCACGCGACCTTGCTCGGCGAGTTTGACGGCTTCCCGATGTGGAACTGGTTCTCCGATTTCATGGGCGGGATTCGTTTCAAGACCTACATCGCCGAACGTGTTTCGGGTACGGTTGTCGTCGAGGATCACGCGCATCCGATCTTTGCCGGACTGCCGAAGACCTTCGTGATCGATGAGGAGGAATGGTACACCTACAACAAGGATCCGCGCCCGAACGTCCACGTGCTCGCGCATGTCGACGAGGCCTCCTACACGCCGCCGTCGGACATCAAGATGGGCGATCACCCGGTCATCTGGTCGAACGAAAAAATGAAGGCGCGTAACGTTTACATTCTCATGGGCCACCACCCGACGTTATTGAAGAACGAGAACTACACGAGGCTGTTCTTGAACGCGATTTTGTGGGCGGCTGGTGAAAAAATTTCCGGGGATTCGGGTGCCGGGTCTTCAAATTGATCGGATCCAAGCTTTCCAGCTCATCTCCGCTCATCCTCGTGGATGGAATCGGCGATGGACCTCGCGCAAACGATTGCCGGCGACGTGGGTGTAAATTTCCGTGGTATTGATGCTCGCGTGACCGAGCAATTCCTGGATGACGCGCAGGTCGGCGCCGTGATCGAGCAGGTGCGTGGCGAAGCTGTGGCGCAACATGTGAGGTGTGACATTGCGCTCGATTCCGGTCCGGTGAACGCGGCGTTTGATCCGGCCCCAAATGGTTGTTGCGGCAAACTGGGTTCCCCGCGCGTTAAGGAAAACAATCGCCGGTGATCGTGGTGTCACCAACTTTGGTCGTCCGTTTTCGAGGTAACGATTGAGGGCGCCGATCGCCTTGCGGCCGACCGGCACCACACGCTCCTTGTTGCCCTTGCCGATGATGGTGACAAAACCGGCTTCGAGATGAAGTTGTTCGAGACGGAGCGCGCGAAGTTCGGAGAGGCGCAGTCCCGACGCGTAGGCCAGTTCCAGGATCGCTTGATCGCACAACGTCGAAGGCGAAGCCGGTTCCTCTGGCTGGAGCAGTCGGTCAATTTCTTCGTTGCGCAGCGCCTTGGGCAATCGTTTCCAACGGCGGGGCAGAGAGAGGGTTTCGGCGGCGTTCACGGGCAACAACTTTTCATTTTCGGCAAACCGATAAAATGCGCGCAATGCCGCGATCTCCAGGTAAACGCTTTCGGTGCTCAACCGCTTGTTTATCCCTTCCGGAAGCGCTTGTTGCTGCCGCGTGCGTTCGTGTTGCAGAAAGCTCTGCAAATGGCTGACCCCAACCTCGGTCCAACGGGTGATGCCGTTCGCGGCGGCCCATTTCACGAACTTGCCAAGGAGCGCGGCATACGTGCGTTGCGTGTGCTCCGCCTGCCCGCGTTCGTGGCGCAGATAGACGAGGAAATCTTCAACGAGCGTTTCCATTGGAAGGAAGGACCAATTTCAAAGGACCAAGGACCAAGGAATCGCCGAAAGACAAATCTCAATTCGGATTTGAGCAGTTCGCCGGAGCCGACCGAGCGGGAAAGTGTTCTTTGGGCGCATGTTGTTGGTTATTGGGATTTGAAAATTCCATGGACGTTTGTCCTTTGAAATTGTTGTTCAACTTTGACGGTCTCTGTTCTACTCCGGTCCATGGATCCGCTGCTCAAGCTGTTGCGCGACAACTCCGCTCTGGTGCCCGCCCAGATCGGAAAGCTGTTGAACCTTTCCGAGGCCCAGGTCACCGAGAAGATCAAGCAGTATGAGCGGGATCAGGTGATCCTCGGGTACCGGGCGATTCTGAACGAGGAAAAGCTGTCTCTCGACCGGGTGCGCGCGGCAATCGAGGTCAAACTGACGCCGGAGCGCGATGGCGGATTTGACCGCATCGCCGAACGCGTGGCGCGCTACGCGGAGGTGCGATCGTGCTTTCTGATGTCCGGCGGCTATGACCTGCTGGTGATCGTTGAGGGGCTCAATCTTCATGAGGTCGCCATGTTCGTTGCTGAGAAGCTGGCGACGATCCAGGGGGTTACTTCCACGGCCACCCATTTCATGCTCAAACCGTACAAGGACCACGGTGTCTTGATGAAAGCCGATGAGAACGAAGAACGGCTCCCGGTCTCACCTTGATCGGCGCTATTTGGAATACGGTTTGAAGTCGAACTTCTGACCACCGACGCTCGCTTCGTACATCAGCCCGGCCTTGGCCAGGGTGAAGACGGCGACGCCGTGCTCATACTTCGCGTTGCGCGCGACCCCTTCCGCGGCGGCCACGGCGCTCACCTGGGCGCTGAATTCAAAATTCTGATCTTTGAAATTTTTCAGCGTGGTTGCGTTTTCGAAGAAGATGACCTCGGAGTAAATCTGGCCGCCGGCCTGGAAACCAATCGTCACCTGGGTCAGCCCGGTTTCGCCGACCGCCTTGCCCTTTTCGAACAATTGTCCTTTCCCGTGCGCGGCGCCGATCCCCAGTCCGCCCTTGGCAACCTTGGGGAAAATGGCGTAGCCCGCCGACTCCGCGAAGAACTTCTTCATGTCCGGATCGGTCTTTTGAAAGAGCGTAATGGCTTCCTTTACCTGGGAGCTAAGCTCGTCATTCTTGTCGGCGGCTTGAATCGCCGGAGTGGCCATCGCAAATGCCAGAGCCAGGAGAGTCAGTTTCAATTTCATAAGCGGCACCCTCGTTTAAGAAAGGCATTCGTCAAGTAATGAGTCAGATACGATTGAATCGGCCAGTCAATCTCCGCCGGAACAAGGCGTCCATTCCCGGGCGGTGGAGCCTGAGAAAACGTTGTGAAGAGCAAACTCTTCCGAGAAACGGCTACCCTGAGCTCACTAATGAAGGAACCCATCGCGATTGACGGAATGCGAGGAGCATAATACCGCCAGTCAAAAGTATCCACGTCGAAGGTTCCGGCACCTGGCCGGCGAGGATTGGTTGGCCGGGGACCGAATTGTAGGCCCAGTCTTCAATGACTCCTCCATTGACGATTGCAGGCGTTGAAACCCGAATCCAGCCATAATGCGCGCCATCCTCTAGTGTAAACTGTACCCCCACGGATGCGGTCAGGAATGTTCCTATTGGTGTGACCCAATAACCATAAATGCCCAAGTCATTCGATACATGCAAACTGGCACCAATCCAATAATCCGGTGGAAAAGCAGCTTGGTAGCTGGAAGTCCATTGCAACGGATCATCAAGAAATGGCCCAATCGAATAACCATCGAGTAGCGGAATTGACCAATTACCGACATCATTGCCGCCTTTTGGAATTCCCACAGTCAGCCCACCCGTTGTGCTATAAATGGCAAAACTGGTGTAAGCCCGGAAGACGAAATCTTCAGTGCCGTCCGAATTCATATCTATCCCGTAGGTATACGGGGTACCACCGGCCGAGTACAGCGACACATTAACCGGGGCGTGGTAAACAATGCTCCCTTGGGCACACGCTGGAGTCTCGGTGCCGAGAAATAACATGAACATTCCGATGACGAGCAGAGTTCCCCTGACGAGACGATGGTTCATGCCGTTACTCTGCTGCACGCGACCGCTCCCCGCAACCCTGTGCCGTCAAACGCACAGGCGGCACAGGGCGCTTCGCGGGGGGTGCGGAACAAAGTTCAGTCAGGGGTCTTGGACAACCCGGTAGAACCGGTTGGGCGGGTTGTTCGTCAGCGTCAGCGCCACCGCCGCCGGGTTGTTCGTCATGTAGATCGAACTGGTCGCGTCGGTCCAGGCCGATGCCAGCGCGTCCACTTCGTCGATGTACTGCACCTTGTAGTAATGATAAAGGTTCCCCGTCCATTCCATCGTCACCTGGTTGCTGGAGGTCTGCGCGATGTCCACGATCTCCGGCACCGGATTGAGAATCTGGCCGGTAACGACCAGCACGAAGTCCTGGTTGGTGGTGTTGCCAAGATAACCGGCATCTTTCAACGTTCCCTTGTGGCTCACTTGAACGGTCAACTGGCCGCTGGTTGTGGTGTTGGTCCAAACGTTCAGCTCGACATTGTCCCGGAAGTTGCCCGTTGGCGTGGCCGCTGCCGTCGGGTTGCTCGGGTCCAAGGCGTATGAATAATTGGTGGTGCTTCCCTGAATGATCTTCACGTCCAGATCGTTCACCAGCATCAGGTTGCTGATCCCGGCGGCGACGTAGCCAGCAGGATCGGTCCAGCCCAACATCGCGTTCACCGTCGAACCGGGATTCTTGTTGATGGTGAAGTTCATGGTGGTGCCGTTGGTCAGCACGCCCTCGTAGATGACGCTTTTCAACAAGCCTCCGGCGGCGTTGTAAAAATACTTGTTGGTCAGGATCAAATCGACGGCCTGACTGGTGTCCATCACGCCACCCGGACCGAACTGGTAATCCGGGCCGACCGGTCCGGCATCGTGGCCGGTGGCCATGATCACGGTCTTGACCAGCGCGGCGGAGGGATCGGGATTACCCGCTTCAGCAAATCGTTCGCGGATCAACGCGATGGCCCCGGTGACGGCGGCGGCGGCGGGACTGGTGCCGGTGACCGACGCATAGCTGTCGTTGCCACTGGCATCGGCGCTGGCCGAAAAGACGCTCTCACCCCCGGCCACGAGGTCCGGCTTGGTCCGGCCGTCCCTGGTCGGACCACGGTCGCTGAAAGGGGAGTTGGTCACACCCGAGGCACCCTGCCAGCCGTTGGTGAGGTCATTGATCGAGCCCACGGTGATGACGTTCTTGGCCGCGCCTTCCGGCGTTACTGTGCGGTAGCCGCCGTAGTAATCTTGGTCCGCCGCATGGCTGTCGTTGGTGTAGGCACCGTCCGTGTGGTAGTGGTAAGTGCCTGAGTAATTCCCATCGTCCCGGTCGTTGCCGGCCGACCACACGGAGAGATAGCCCTTGTGCATATAAGCGAGGTCGTCCAGCGCAGCCGATCTGGTGACATAAGCGCCGAAGTTTTCATCGTAATAGGAGTTGGGCAGACCATACCAAATGCGATAGGTTCCCGTATTGTCCCAGCCCATTGCGGTGCCGTACGAATGGTTGGAAAGGCGTAATCCGTTAGTCACAGAGGTATTGCCCATCTCAGTGGTATCATCGTCATTGTCACTGGCCAATATCGTCGCAGTACTGGCCACGCCCTCGGCGTCTGTCATGATACCGGCGGCCTCGATGGTGCCGGCCATCTCGGTGGCGTGAGGGCGTTCGTTGGTGTAGCTACCGGTGTCGTCTATATAAATCAACCGTGCAATGCCACCATTATTAAACTCGGCGTGATTCGTGGCCGGTGGGCTTCCATCCCACAACCCGACCAACTGGCCATAGAAATTCAATGGATAGTCTGATGGTGCATTCGTCTTGGCCTTCCACGCGCCGATGGTCTTCTGTGCCTCTACATCCATTGATTTGATTCCGACCACTCTTCCATCACGGAACATCAGCCGCACACCTTGTTTGGCGAACATGTCGATAACCTCCTGCGGCACTCGCTTGTGAAGCTCCGCCTGAGCCGCGTCATTGATCTTTTTCTGATCCGCCGCCCAAGCCAGAACCTTGGCGTCTCGTTCGGCGGCCTCGTCGATTTTGCGCTGACGCTCCGCAATTTCGGCTGACATCAAACGTTGCTTCAACGCCAGGTCTTCCGGAGCCGGCGCGGGCGCCGTGTGGAGATACGGCGCGAATCTTTCCCGATTACTTGCCCAAAACGCCTCCAGGGCTTTCTGCTGCGCCGCCAGTTCCTCGGGCGTGGGGTTGTAAGGCGGCGGATTGGTTCCGCCGCCCGGAATGGGCGGCAAGTCTTGCGCGGCCACGACGGTCGTAAACGCAATAATGCACGTGATAATTCCAATGTTTCTTCCCCACCGAAACGTCCTTGGGGGAACCGACATGTTTATTCTCTTCATGGGTTCCTTTCGGTTGATTGAACTCACTCACACGCTCTCTGTCCTCAAGCTGAGGACGCTGGCAGTCAACCATGCTCACGCAACGTCGGCAAGACCAATATACGATTTATTGTGTGCATGCCAACACGTTGTGGCGCGTGCCGTTCGATAGCGTGGCCATGAGTGACAAAGGCACCATTAAACTTGATCGGCACTCAGGTGCGGCGATGGCGCACCAAAAAGGGTTGGTCGCAGGCAGAATTGGCGACCAAACTCCAGCTACGAGGCTGGAGCGTCAGCCGGGATTCCCTTGCAAATCTTGAGCTGCAGCGCCGGCGGGTGCCGGATTGTGAATTGTTGTTTCTGGCAAAAGCTCTTGGTGTTGGTTTGGATGACTTGTTTCCGAAGAATCTGCCTCTCACGAGAATTGGACCGCAATTCCAATCCAGTACTCGCTTGGCAGTTTTCCCGGCGCGTTCCAAAGCGTGATTCTCCGTTCGCGCCGGCTTGCATACTATAGCCTGCTTCGTGGATCAGCTACACGGCCAGCTTCTTTCCAGTCAACCGCTCGTACGCTTCGAGATACTTGGCGGATGTTTTGTCCACAATCTCCGCCGGTAATTCTGGTCCGGGTGGAGTTTTGTCCCAGTCGAGAGTTTCGAGATAATCGCGAACAAACTGCTTGTCGAAACTCGGTTGGCCGCGCCCGGGTTGATATTCGTTGGCCGGCCAGAAACGGGAGGAGTCGGGCGTCAGCACTTCGTCGATCAAAATGATCTGGTCGCCATCGAACCCGAATTCAAACTTCGTGTCGGCAATGATGATGCCCCGTTCGCGGGCGTAATTCCGGGCGTGCGAGTAAATCTTCAAACTGGCGTCGCGCACTTTTTCGGCGACTTCTTGGCCGACGATGTCGACGGCTTTTTCAAACGAGATGTTTTCGTCGTGGCCCTCATCGGCCTTCGTCGACGGCGTAAACAGCGGCTCGGGCAATTCCGAAGATTCCTGCAAACCTTCGGGCAAAGGAATGCCGCAAACCGTCCGGCTCTTTTTGTATTCCTTCCAGCCGGAGCCCGCGAGGTAACCGCGCACGATGCACTCGATCGCCAGCGGTTTCGCCTTTTTGACGAGCATGCTGCGACCTTTGAGCTGCGATTCAAACGGTTTGAGATTTTCGGGCAGCGGGTCGTTCGGTCCGGCCAAACGATGGTTCGGTTGGAACGATTCGGTTTGATCAAACCAAAAGTGCGAAATCTGTGTCAGGACGGCGCCCTTGTGCGGAATGCCGTTGGGCATGATGACGTCAAAGGCGGAGATGCGATCCGACGCGACGAACAGAAATTTATCCCCAAGGTCGAAGACCTCACGGACCTTGCCGCTCTTGAGTTTCTGAATGCCGGGAAGGTCGATTTTCAACAGTGCTTGGTCAGACATGGCGGGCGATCATGCGGACTGAAAATTGGAAATCAAGAGCGGTTTGAGTTCGGGGAGGATTTCGGTGAACAAAGATGCCTCGCCGTGCGATGCCTCAAGATTTCCAACCGCCGCCCAGCGAACGATATAGTGTGACGGCATTCAGTAAACGGGCCGCCTGGAATTGCAGTAGGTTTTGCTGCGCCGCGTAGAGATCCTGTTGCGCGAGCAAGACGGCGACGTAGCTGTCCACGCCTTGTTTGAAGCGGGCGCTCGTCAAATCGAAACGACGTTGCTCCGCCTGCACGAGGCGCTCTTGCGCTTCGATTTTTTCGTCAATGACCGACCGGGTTGCCAGAGCGTCGGCCACTTCCCGAAACGCGGTTTGAATCGCCTTTTCGTAATTGGCGACCTCGATCAGTTTCCCAACCTTGGCTGTGTCGAGCTTGGCCCAGGTGCTGCCGGCTTCAAAAATCGGGACCGTGATCTGGGGCGAAAAACTCCAAGTTCCCGATGGGCCGGTGAACAGATCGCTGAGTCGCGCGCTGGCGGTGCCGGCGGAACCGGTCAGCATGATCCGCGGAAAAAAGGCCGCCCGAGCGGCACCGATGTCCGCATTGGCCGCGATCAACGTATGCTCGGCCGCAAGCACATCCGGGCGTCGCTGCAAAACTTCAGCCGGAATGTCGGCGGGCGTCAGTGCCAGCAATTGTTGCTGCTGCAGTTTTTGACCATCCGGCAGGTCGTCCGGCATCGGTTCGCCGATTAACAGAGTGAGCGCGTTTTGTGATTGGGCGAGGAGTTGGGTGTAGTTTGCGACATTGACGCGGGCGGTCTGAATTTGTGCCTGCGCCGTCTGCAAATCGAGTTCCGACCCGACACCGGCATCGAAGCTTTGCTTGTTGAGGTCGTACGCGTCCTGCACCGTCTTCAACGTTTCCTGGGCGATCTTTGCCGCTTCGGTGAGTTGAAGCCAGTTGAGGTATTCCGAGGCGACTTCCGAAACGAGTGCGATCTGGGCGCTCTTCCGGGCTTCATCCGTGGCGAAGTATTTTTCCAACACTTCCTTCTTCAGGCTTCGGATGCGGCCGAACAAATCGATTTCGTAAGCCGCTTCCACATTGACGCTATAGGTCGTGATGACGCTGCCGCCACTGAACGTGGTGGCCGAACCGGAGGTCTTCATGCGCGTCATGCCCGCGTTGCCTTGAGCGCCGGGAAAAAGATCCGCTCGCTGAATTCGGTATTGGGCGCGGGCTTGTTCAACGCGCAGAGCGGCCACGCGCAGATCGCGATTATTTTCGAGTGCAATCTCGATCAGCTTTTGCAGGCGCGCGTCGTTGAAGAAATCCCGCCAGTCGATGTCCGCCACGGAATTCGTTGAAGTGGCGGCGGGTGCGCCGTTGGGCCACGAATTAGCGACCGGGGCGGCCGGGCGTTCGTACTTGGGCATCATCGTGCAGCCGCCCAGCAACGTTCCCAAACCAACGATCCAAAAAAACTTCTGCTTCATACTGTCTGCTCCTTGCCACCGCCGGGTCCATTGGAGACGGAATGCGACGCGGCTGTCGGACTGATTTTCGATTTAAAGATGCGCCGGACGACGACGTAAAAGACCGGGATCAAAAAGATACCCAGCGCGGTCGCCGCGAACATGCCGCCGGCGACACCGGTGCCGATCGCGTTGCGGCTGGCCGAACCCGCGCCGGTGCTCACGACCAGCGGCGTGACGCCGAGAATGAACGCAAACGACGTCATCAAAATGGGTCGCAGCCGGAGGTGCACCGCCTCGAGCGTCGCTTCGAGCAGCGGCCGGCCTTCCGCCTGCAAATCCTTCGCATACTCGATGATCAGGATGGCGTTCTTGGTCGCCAGACCGACCGTGGTCAACAGACCAACTTTGAAATAAACATCGTTCGGCAGGCCGCGCATGGTCGCCGCAAGCAACGCACCAAGCACACCGAGGGGGACGACAAGAATGACGGACAACGGGATCGACCAACTCTCATAAAGTGCCGCTAGGCACAGAAAGACGACGAGCAACGACAGCGCGTACAGCATCGGCGCCTGCGAACCGGACAGCCTTTCTTCGTACGACTGACCCGTCCATTCAAAGCCGATGCCAGCGGGCAATTTTTTGGCCATCTCCTCCATCGCGTCCATTGCCTCGCCGGTGCTTTTGCCGGGCGCCGCCGAGCCGACGAGTTCGTACGACGGAAAGCCGTTGTAATTCTGCAGCAGTGGCGATCCGTAAGTCCACTCGACCTTGGTGAAGGCCGCCAGCGGTACCATTTCGCCGACCTTGTTGCGCACGAAGACCTTTTTGATGTCGTCGGGCGCCATGCGATACGGCGCGTCAAGCTGGACGATCACCCGCTGAACGCGATTGCCGTTGATGAAGTTGTTCACGTAGGCCGAGCCGAAACAGGTTTGCAGCGTGGAATTGATGTCCGCGAGGTCGACGCCGAGCGTCGCGGCTTTTTGGTCGTCGACGTCAACCTTCAACTGCGCGGCGTCTTCGAGACCTTGGACGCGAACGCCCTCCACGATGGGATTTTTTGCGGCCATCCCGAGCAATTGATTGCGCGCTTCCAGCAGTTTTTCGTGCCCCAGCCCGGCGAGGTCCTGGAGTTGCATGTCGAAGCCGGTGGAATTCCCGAGTTCGGCGATCGCTGGTGGATTGAGCGGATAAATGATGGCGTCCTTGATCGAAGAGAATTTACCGAACGCGCGGCCGACGACCGCCTGCACCGTGTGCGCGGCACCTTTCCGTTCGCTCCAGTCTTTGAGTCGACCGAAGGACAGAGCGGAATTCTGCCCACGGCCGTTGAAACTGAAGCCCGCAACGGTGATGAAGCTCTCGATCTCGGGCTGTTTCAAAAAGTATTCCTCAACCTGATCCAGCACTTGTTGTGTGCGGTCACGCGTGGCGCCGACGGGCAGTTGGATGTTGGTAATGAAGTAGCCCTGATCTTCCGACGGCAGGAAGGACGACGGCAAGCGCACGTAGAGCAAACCAACCAAAACGACGATGATCAGGAACGCGCAAATGGCTGCGACATTGTGATGCAGTATCCGTCCGACCATCGATTGATAACTCGTCGTCGACTTCGCAAAGCCGCGATTGAACCAGCCAAAGAAACCGCGCTTCTCGTGTTTGTGGCCTTTGGGAATCGGCTTCAACAAGGTGGCACACAAGGCCGGCGTCAGGGACATCGCCAGGAACACCGAAAATAACATCGACGAAACGAGCGACATCGAAAATTGCCGGTAAATCGTGCCGACCGATCCACTAAAGAAAGCCATCGGAATGAATACCGCGGTCAGCACCAATGAGATGCCGATCAACGCGCCGGTGATCTGCCGCATGGCCTTGCGGGTGGCGTCCAACGGCGACAGACCTTCCTCGGCCATGATGCGTTCCACGTTTTCAACGACAACGATGGCGTCATCCACGAGGATGCCGATGGCCAGCACCATGCCGAACATGGTCAGTACGTTGATGGAAAAACCAAAGGCGAGCATCGCGCCGAAAGTGCCCAGCAACGCCACCGGCACCACGATCGTCGGAATGAGCGTTGCGCGAAAGTTCTGGAGAAAGAGATACATCACGAGAAACACAAGCACGATGGCTTCAAGCAACGTCTTGAGAACTTCCTCGATCGAAATGCGCACGAATGTGGACGTGTCGAGCGGGTAGTTGACTTGCACGCCGGGGGGGAAGAATCGCGAGAGTTCCTTGACCTTGTTGCGCACGGCTTCGGCCGTGTTCAACGCGTTTGCCGAGGGCGAAAGTTTGATTGCGACCGCGGCCGACGGGTGTCCATTGACGCGGGCCTGCGTGCCATAATTTTCCGCGCCAAGCGCAACGCGTGCGACATCCTTCAGCAACACGCGCGAGCCGTCCGGGTTGGTGTGCAGCAGAATATTTTCGAAATCATCGACCGATCGCAGCGTCGCCCGGCCCTGCATAATGACATTGAGCTGCTGGCCTTCCACCGACGGGATGGCGCCGATCTGACCGACGGGCACCTGGGTGTTCTGGCTGCGGATCGCCGAATTGACGTCAGCGGCGGTCAGGCCAAAGCTGTTTAACTTGTCGGGATTGAGCCAAATGCGCATCGCGTATTGCGAACCGAACATGTTGGCTTCGCCAACACCCGACACGCGACGGATGGGATCGAGCACGCTGGACGCGATGTAATTACCAAGAGCCACTTCGTCGAGGCTGTCGTCCAATGTGGACAGCGTGAAAAACATCATGAAGTTCCGTGTCGCCTTGGCGACCACGACGCCCTGTTGCTGCACCGTTTGCGGCAGACTCGGCGTCGCGAGTTGGACTTTGTTCTGCACCTGCACCTGCGCCGTGTCGGGATCCGTTCCCGGCAGAAAATACAAAGTCACGGTCGCGAGTCCGGATGCGTCGCTGCTCGAGGACATGTAGAGCAGGTTGTCGATCCCGTTCAGCGATTGCTCGATGACGGAGGTGACGGTGTCCTGCAACGTCTCGGCGGAAGCGCCGGCGTAGTTCGCGGTCACGGAAATCGAGGGCGGTGCCACGCTGGGATATTGCGCGACGGGCAGTTGGGTGATCGCCAGACTACCCAGGACCATGATCAGGATGGAAACCACCCATGCAAAGACCGGTCGGTTGATGAAAAATTGCGCCATGATGATTCCTTACTTGGATTCGGCCGGGGCATTGGTCGTGGCATCGGGATTGAAGGGAACCATCTTGACGGCGGAGCCGGGCGGCGCTTTCTGGGAACCTTCCACGATGACACTCTCACCGGCTTTCAATCCCTTGCTGACAACCGCCTTTTGGTCAACAGTACGGGCGACTTCGATCACTCGGTGTTCCACCTTGTTCTCACCATTTACAACGAGCACGCTGGCGATGCCGCCGGCCCCATGGGTGACCGTTCGCAGGGGAATCGTCAGGGCGTTTGAGTTCACGCCTTCAACGATTCGTGCCCGGGCAAACATTCCGGGCAACAGCGAATCGTCCGGGTTAGGGAACTCCGCGCGCAACGTGATCATGCCGGTTGTCGGATCAACCGACACATCCGTGAACAGGAGCTTTCCCGGGTGCGGATATTCTGTTCCGTCTTCCAGGATCAGGCTGACTTTTGCCCCACCTTGACCGGCGCTTTCCAATGAGCCACTCGCGAGCTCGCGTTTCAAACGCAGGACGTCGGTGCTGGATTGGGTGAAATCAAAATAGATCGGATCGAGCTGTCGAATGTTTGCCAATTGAGTCGCTTCGGTGGCGCTGACCAAAGCCCCTTCCGTCACCAACGCCTTGCCAATGCGCCCGGTGAGCGGTGCTTCAACTTTGGTGTAACCAAGATTTAATTCGGCCGTTTCGACGGCAGCCTTGGACGTGAGCACTTCCGCTTCGTCCTGGCCGAGGGTGGCGACT
The DNA here is from genome assembly GCA_016124235.1 of bacterium. GTDB lineage: Bacteria > Verrucomicrobiota > Verrucomicrobiia > Limisphaerales > RI-55 > RI-55. The sequence continues at coordinate 13,495 of WGOC01000042.1, forward strand.
GCTTGATCATACACCTGGCGGCTGATCGCGTTGATCTTCACCAGGTTTTCGTAGCGAGCGACATTCGCCTTGGAATCCTTCAACGAAGCCTCTGCCTTGGCGAGCGAAGCCTTGGCGCCATCCAGAATCACTTTGAGTGGCGCGGGATCGATTTGAAACAGGACGTCGCCTTCCTTGACGTTGCTCCCTTCCTCGAACAGCCGCTTCTGTAGAATGCCCGTGGCTCTCGCCCGCACCTGAGCTTCGCGAACGGGATTAATGCGACCGGGAAATTCCCGGGTCAATTCGATGCGTTCCGATTTCACTTTCGTGACGGAAACTTCCGCGGGCGGTCGTGCGCCTCCGGCACCCGGTGCGGCGGCCTTCCTTTCGCAGCCACCTGTAAAAACGGTCAACAGGCCAGCGAGTAAGCAGGGAACTGAATTTGAGAACGAGAATCGTGTCATAAATTTCAGGGGGAGAATCAGGCGGCGCGAAATCCCGCAGCCGCGAAGGCAATGAGCTTTTGGACCTGCTCTTCCAGATCCGCATCTTCGACCCAGTCGGGAAGCCATTTATCCTTGGTTAGCAACCAATGATGCAGGGCTCCGTAGGTAAATTTCATGCGCCAAAAAATGTCCGTTCGCGAGAGCCGCGGCAGTGCCCTCTTGAGCGCCTCGCCCATCCGGTCAACCAGCGGCTCAAATAGTTTTTTTAACAGATTTTCGACTTCCGGGCTGGGCTCGGAAAGGCAACGGCCGAAGAACTTGGAACACCTCGTCTGCTCAACTGCCGAATCCGCACAAGATTGAACGGCCGGACGTATGAACGCTTCGAGGATCGATTCCAATTTCGGCCCGCGTTTGCCGGCAGTGGCCTGCAATTCTTCCAGTGCCGCGAGGCGTGCATCGTTGACGGGCTGCACTTGCCGCTCGATGACGGCCGCGATCAAATCTTCCTTGGTGCCGAAGTGGTAATTGATCGCTGCCAGGTTCACCCGCGCCTTCTTCGTAATATCCCGAACGGAAACGCGTTCCAGCCCGTGCTCACTGAACAGGGCTTCGGCGACGTCGAGGATGCGGGATCTCGTGTCCTTGCGCGATTTCATACAAACGTTTGAAACGGATGTATGAGATCGGTCCAAGAGTCAAACCTAAATTGCAGACCGCGAACAAATTGCAGTGCGATTTGCTGGGATGTCGATTTCTGTCGACGTGCCGGCGAGCAATGGCATCCCACCACTCCGCAAATTTAATCAAGCAGTTCTCGAGGGCCTTTCCAGATCATGCGCAGGCAATCCAGTCGCAGGCGGGCGTTTTGAATCGCGTTTGTGAGTTCGTTTTGTTCGTTCTCAGCGATCTTGATTTCTTCGGGGCGGATGTGGTCGTTCACCTTGCGAAGGGTTTGCAGCCGGTGAATTTCGTGGCCGAGCATTGGATTCATCGTGTTCAGGCTTTCCTGAATCAGCGCTTTGGCCGTCGTGTCAGCGGCGGCTTCCGCGGTCTTCAACATCGCGGGAATCACGCGACGAGCGATGTCTTCCTTTTCGAGTAGTTTGTAGGGCTGGCCCTTCTTTAAATTGCCGGCGAACGTTTCCGGCGGGTACTGCTTTGTGACGGCAGCAGGCTTGTGATTCACGACCACGCGAACAGGTGTTGCCGGCAGGAAACGATCGACATGGAGCCGGTCGGCGGCAATGGCTTCGAGCACAAACACCGCTTCGATCAACAAGGTGCGCTCGACGGTGTGCGGCAGAATTCCAAACGAACAATTTCCTTTCTCGGAACTCAGCAAAAGATCGGTGGCGCCGGCGACCATCGGATGGTCCCAAGTCAAAAAGCCCACGTCCTCACGGCCGAGCGCCCGGCGTCGATCACAAGTGGCGATCATGCCTTCTGCGGGCAGCGAGGGAAATGCGTCGGTGGTCAAGCCTTGCGGATTGAGTTGCCAAGTCGTTGGTGCCAGCTCTTCGACGTGCAGACCAAAATGCTCAAAGACGTCGAGCAGGAATTCGGCAAGTGACGGATCGGCATCCTCCGCGCGAATCGCATCGATGCATTCTTGAGCGATCGCCGGCCGAAAGGAATTGAGTTCGAGCAATCGATCGCGCCCTTCTTCCAGTTTTTGGCGAAGTTCGCGGCGAGTTGAAGCGGATTGCTCCAGCAACTCGGTTAGTTCGGCTTCGGCCGTGGCGTGTTCGGCAATCGGGAATTCCAGCGCCAGGTCGTGAACTTGTCGGCTGAACTGTTTGAAAAGGTCATTGCCGCCTTCGAGATTTGTTTCAAACGCATCCAAACCTTCGTGGTACCATCGTGCGAGCACCTCCTGCGGACTGCCTTTGAGGAAAGGCACGTGAATCTGGATATCCTCCTTTTGCCCGATGCGATCGAGACGTCCGATGCGTTGTTCGAGCAATTCGGGATGGAGCGGCAGATCAAACAGAATCAAATGATGAGCGAACTGAAAGTTGCGGCCTTCGCTGCCAATCTCGGAGCAGATCAATAACCGGGCGCCATCTTCCTCGGCAAACCACGCGGCATTGCGGTCGCGTTGCAGCAACGTCAGCCCCTCGTGAAACACACCGGCCTTGAGATTGATGTGCTGCCGCAAGGCGTCGTCGATTGCTTCGGCTTTTTCGAGGCTGCGACAAATGAGCAAAACTTTTTGAGGCTCGAGATCTTTCAATGTGGCGGCCAGCCACACGATTCGCGGATCCTTGGCCAGATCGAGATCGGCCGACAATTGCGAATCACCGGCGTCGACAGCGAATTCCGTGGACACACGATCAATCGCAGAATCGGCTTCGCCGCTCGCCTCGAGCGGAATCAGCTGAACCCGGCGGCGGGGAAACCCTTTCATCGCGGCGCGCGAGTTACGAAAAACGACGCGCCCCGGTCCGTGCAAATCCAACAAGTTGTTGAGCAGCTCGGAGCGCGCGGTGGCATCTCCGCCGGCGACGGCTGCCAGCGTGGATTCCAACTCACCGTCGTGGGCCAGCAGTTTCTTCAGATCGGCAGTGGCCTTGCGGTCGAGCTTTTTGCCGTCGGCGATTCGTTCGGCGAGCTTGGCAGTCAATTCGTAGTCCGCGGACTCGCCTTCGAACGCTGCCAGATCGCTGTAGCGATCCGGATCGAGCAGCCGCAGTCGGGCAAAATGACTTTCCACGCCGAGTTGTTCCGGTGTGGCCGTCAGCAGCAGAACGCCGCTGGCCCGGCGGCTCAGTTGCTCCACCAACCCGTAGTCCGGGCTCACCTCCGTTGGAGACCAGCCCAGGTGATGCGCTTCGTCAACCACCAGCACATCCCATCCCGCGTCCACGACTTGCGCGCCGCGACGTGGACTTGCCGCGAGAAAATTGATGCTCGCCAGGATGAGTTGGTCATCGAGAAAGGGATTGGCTTCCGGATCACCTGCTTCTATGGAGGCGCAACGTTCTTCATCGAAGATGTGCAGCCAGGTGTTGAACCGGCGGAGCATCTCGACAAACCACTGGTGAACGAGCGATTCGGGAACGAGCACCAGGACGCGCGCCGCCCGGCCCGTTTTGATAAGGCGATGGACGATCAGACAGGCTTCGATCGTCTTGCCGAGGCCCACTTCGTCCGACAGCAGAACGCGTGGCGCGTGCCGAGAGCTGACCTCGTGCGCGATGTAGAGTTGATGTGGAATCAGGTCAATCCGGCCACCTACGAAACCGCGAACCGGCGAGCGGCGGGCGCGATGCTGCAAATCCAACGAACGCCAGCGGAGTTCGAAATCTTCCAAATCGTCAAATCGGCCTGCCGACAATCGATCTTCCGGACCGTGGAGGCTGATTTGCGATGAAAGGTCGGTTTCAATAACACTGCGTTCACCGCAGACGTACGTGATCAGCCCGTCACATTGGGTCAAAGAATCTACCGTCAATTCGATGCCATCCGAGGCGAGGATGCGGTCACCGGCGCGGAACTGAACGCGGCGCAAAGGAGCATTTTCGACTGAATAGGTTCTGACCTGTTCGCTGGCCGCAAAGTTAACCGTGACGCGCCCCTCGCTTGCCGAGCTGATCATCCCCAACCCAAGTTCCGGCTCGGATTCACTAACGTAACGTTGTCCTGGTCGATAGCTGGTCATTGAACCCGGAGCCTCTCGGATGTGCGGGACGATTTCAACCTTGCGTCCTAACTTGTTGCGAAATCAAGGGTTGCTGCGCAGCGATCCGGACTGTCGGATCATTTTACGTTTACGCTTTTCGGTGCTTTTGGCGGTGCATTGAAGCCAAAAGGCCTTAGCCAGGCCCTTCGAAGCGGGGGGTGTGCCGGTAGCGCTTACAAAAGCGTGGAAACACGGGAACGAGTCGCCGATGGATTCGGCTCTAGTTCAATTTTTTTTCGGGCGAAGATTTGGCGATAATCATCAATGAATGCGGGCGTTTATGGCACCTGGGCTCTCAGGTCTGGACTTTGGAATGAGTCGTTGGCGGCCATTTTGCTATCTGTTGTATTGCGTGCGGTTGAACGTAGGTTGAACAAACAAAACGCAGTATATGATTAAGAAGATTTTCTGCCTCGCGGTTGTCGGTGTCGTTTCCTTGGCGGGCTCGGCCAAAGCGACGCTTTATTCGGATGTAAACACCTACGGGAGTCGAGGCTATGCCGTGACTGAGCAAAATCCGTTGCACGATCTGTTCGACATCGGAGCGCACGTTTTTAATCCCGCCACGGAACAAGCGGTCTCCGGGGTTGCCGTATTTGCTATCGCTGACTGGAATCTGTTTGATAAGCAGGAAACCTACACGATCAATTTGGATGGCAGCACGTTTGCCCAAGGTTCGTTTCAATTTGGCGTCGTGTTGTCGGGCGGGGTTCTAGGGCCAAACCTTCTTTTGACGTTGAACCAGAGCAATGGGGTTTTGAGCTACGATATCAGCTCGGGCAAATACCAGGATTTCCGAGTGCTGGGCGCTGGGCTTTTTGTTGAGACTTGCGCGGCAAATCCAACCTCGCAAGGTTCGCCGGCTCCGGGTGCACCGGTTCCTGATGGTGGACTTACGTTGACGCTTCTGGGTGGTGGCATGCTGGGTATTTGCGCGTTCCGCCGTCGCAGGTAGAACCGAAACGGAGGCCTGCGCTCTTAAAAACATAAATCTCTATTGGCGCCCGCGGTTTTGTTGCGGGCGCTTTTTTGTTTGGTCGAGTCTTGGTTAGGACGCTGGACAAGAGCCGTGGCATCGGCGGTATTTCGCCCATCCACCTGGTGTCGGGTTTTTTGGAGTTCTCCGGTTGTCCGAGCAGCAAGGTTGGTATTTTGCTGCCGCACAGATGGTTGGGAGAAACGATTCCAAAGTGAGCGAACTTCGCTTGCGGTGTTTGGAAGCTCGGTCATACTCCCGGCTTATCGGCCTTCCCGGCCTGCATGATGGCGCGGGAACGCACTCTTGGTGCGGGCCTTCAATCAACCACCCCAACCTCCTTCTTCCCCTGACATGGCTTCATCTGGAACACACACGTGGAATTTCTTTCGCGCCGGCGGATTTGACCAAGTTCAGTTCAAATCCGGTGCCGATCTTCAAAACCTTGATCAACTTGATCAAAAGCTTTGGGCCGCGCTCGCGTGTCCGACGCGCGGGCTCGAATTCGACCTCAAAACGTTGGACATGATCGACACCGACAAGGACGGTCGCATTCGCAGCCCGGAAGTATTGGCCGCGGTCAAGTGGGCCTGCGCTCAACTCAAGGATCCAAGCCAACTGCTCAGCGGTTCGGCGGCACTTCCACTCTCGGCAATCAACGACGAGCTGGCTGAAGGCAAACAGTTGCTGGCCTCCGCAAAGCAAATCCTGAAAAACCTGGGTAAAGCGGATGCTCAGGAAATCGGCGTGGATGACGTGGCCGACACCGCGAAGATTTTTGCCCAAACGCAGTTCAACGGTGACGGAATTGTCCCGGCCGATTCTGCGACGGACGATGCGACCAAGGCGATTATCAATGACATCATCGCATGCCTCGGCGCGGACGCGGATCGAAGCGGCAAACCGGGAATCAGTCAGGCCAAGTTGGACGCGTTCTTTGCCGATGCCCGCGCCTTTGCCGAATGGCAGGCCAAGGCGGAAGCTGAGGCCGCCACCATCAAACCGCTCGGTGACGCCACCGCTGGCGCGCATGCAGCGTTCGCCGCGGTGCGCGCCAAAGTTAACGACTTCTTCGCGCGTTGCCGATTGGCGGCATTTGATTCGCGCGCACTATCGGCTCTGAACCGGCAGGAAAGTGAATATCTCACTGTTGCCGCCAAAGACATGTCGATCACGGCGTCCGAAGTTGCGGATTTTCCACTTGCCCGAATTGAGTCCGGCCGATTGCTGCCTTTGCAATCGGGCATTAATCCAGCGTGGGCGGGGGCGTTGTCGGCCTTTGCGGGTCAGGTCGTCAAACCGCTGCTCGGTGATAAAGCCCTGCTGTCGCCTGAGGAATGGTCGACCATCTGCACCAGGCTTGCGCCGTATGAAAGTTGGCTCGCCGCCAAGGCTGGGGCGTCGGTTGAGAAACTGGGTTTGCCCCGGGTGAAGGAGATTTTGGCGGGCACCACTCAGCCTGCCATTGGTGAATTAATCGCGCAGGACAAAGCCCTGGAAGCTGAGTCAAACGCGATTGCGGCCGTCGAAAAGTTGGTCCGTTTCAATCGTGATCTCATCACCTTGCTCAATAACTTTGTGAACTTTCGCGAGTTCTACAGCAAGGACGGCTGGGCGACGTTTCAGGCGGGCACACTTTATCTGGACGGACGCGAATGCGAGCTGTGTGTGCCGGTCGCGGACGCTGGCAAACACGCGGCGCTTGCCGGCATGGCCAAAACGTATCTGGCCTATTGCGATTGCACCCGGCCGGGTTCTCCGAAGATGACGATCGCCGCTGCCTTCACGGGTGGGGACTCCGACAATTTGATGGTTGGGCGCAACGGTGTTTTTTACGACCGCAAAGGTCAGGATTGGGATGCAACGATCACTAAGGTCATCGACAACCCAATAAGCATTCGGCAGGCGTTTTGGGCGCCATACAAGAAACTGGTTCGGTTGATTGAAGAACAAGTCGCCAAACGCGCAGCAGCTGCGGACGCGGCCGCCGACAAAAAACTGGCGGCGGCAGCTTCGAGCGCGGCCAATGTCGACAAAGCCAAACCGGCTGAACCGAAGAAAGTTGATGTCGGAACTGTCGCGGCACTGGGTGTGGCAGTTGGTGCGATCGGCACTTTTTTAACGACACTTATTGGTTATGCTATGGGGCTTTTTGCTTTGCATTTTTGGATGATTGTATTGGCCTTCTGCGGTATCTTGCTGGTCATTTCCGGACCGTCGATGCTCATCGCGTGGCTGAAGCTTCGTCAGCGGAATCTTGGACCCATCCTCGATGCCAATGGCTGGGCAATTAACGGCCGCGTGAAAATGAATGTGCCCTTCGGCGGATCATTGACCGAAGTTGCCAAACTGCCCGCCGGCGCCCGCGCGTCGATGGACGATCCGTTTGCGGAAAAGCCGATTGTTTGGCCGAAGTTTGTTTTGTTCCTCGTCATTGTTGGTTTCGTGGTCAGCCTCGCCAATCAATTGCTGCCCACCCAGATGTATGAGTGGACCGGCGGCTTTTTGGGGAAAACGAAGGAAACTTTGGCGAAGGAAGCGGAGGCTGAAAAAGAAGCCCAGGCTGCGGCCAATTCACCGACCAACTCCCCAACCGCTGCGCCCGCTGCAAAATGACCGACGAATGCGCGATCGAGTAGTGTTCCCGTTTTCGATCAGGCCTGACCATTTCGACGCCGTCTGGGAGTTTTCCCGGACGGCGTTTTGATTAAAGCGAGCTGAAACCCATTTTTGTTTACCTGACTTGCCGCTTGGCAACCGGAGGCGCGGTTGATTCACTGGCCGCGTCCTGATGAAACGGTTGCTGCGATCCAGTCTTTTTCTGCCCGCTCTGGGTATGTCTTTGTTTCCGGCGGCCGCCAAGGACCGGCCGGTGTTCGCGCCGGAAATCCACAGCGCGACCCTCGATTCGCAGGTCAATTTCGATGACAAGAAGGGCGTTGCCACCGCCACCGACGGCATCATTGTCGCCTACGAGGACGCCATATTGACGGCGGACAAAGTAACGTTCATCCGGGACGCCAACAAAAAGGACACTGGCGAAGTCATCGCCGAGGGACATGTCCGGATTCAAAGGGGTCAACAAATCTGGATTGGCGAAAAGATCAGTTACAATTTCGTCACCGGCCACATGACGGCCGACAAGTTTCGAACCGGGCAACCGCCGTTCTTTATTGCCGGTGTCAATCTGGATGCCAACAAAGAGACCGGCATCTACACCGGTTACGGGGTCACGATGACCACCGACGATTACGAAGATCCGGCCCAGAAAGTGGAGGCCAGCAGCGTCGGCATCATGGAGGACGATTACGCGGAAGTGTATTCGGCCACTTTGAAGATCGGCAAGGTGCCGATCCTGTGGTTGCCGTACATGAAGCGCTCGCTCAAGACGCATCCGAGTTACTTCACCATTTTTCCCGGCTACAGCGGACGTTACGGCGCGTATGGCCTGAGTGCATATCATTGGTCATACGGCAGCGATTTGGATGCGGCGGTACGGCTCGATTACCGGAGCAAGCGCGGCATCGGCACCGGGGCGGACTTGAATTATGATCTTGGTCGAGCTGGTAAGGGTGACTTCAGCTACTACTGGACCGACGACCACGATGCCGGCCTGGACGCGAATGGCGACGTGATTGATCCGCGCCGCCAGCGGTTTCGTTTGTTTCACGAGGCGCAGATCGACCCGACGTTCACGGCGCGCGCGATGGTGCGCTACCAAAATGACGAATATATCATTCGTGATTTCTTCGAAGACGAATACCGCGAGAATGTCCAGCCCAGCAGTTGGCTTGAACTGCATAAGGGGTGGAGCAATTTCAGCCTGAACACCCTGGCGCAGCCGCAACTCAATGGTTTTCAAGAGACCGTGGAACGGCTGCCCGATGTCAAATTCAGCGCGCACCGCCAGCAACTCGGGGACCTCCCGCTCTACTACGAAAGCGAGACGGACGCCGGTTGGTTTCGGCGTCGGTTTGCGGACAATATCCAACCTTCGTACAGCGCGTTTCGCGGCGACAGCTATCATCAGATCGTCTGGCCAAACATGTTTTTTGGCTGGCTGAATGTGATGCCCCGCGTCGGTGGCCGATTTACTTACTACAGCGAAGCGGAAGGTGGCGGAGCCACCACGATGGAACAAACCCGTGGCGTCTTCAATACGGGCGCGGAAGTGACAACCAAGGCGTCGCGGTTGTGGCCGGGCATCGAAAGCAAGTTTTGGGATGTGGACGGCCTGCGACACATTATTCAGCCCGCGATTAATTACGTCTATGTTCCGCAACCGAGCGTGCGGCCGCCCCTGTTGCCGCAGTTCGACTACGAGCTCGATAGCATCCGTCTTTTGCCCATCGAGTTTCCGGATTACAACTCGATCGACAGCATTGATTCACAAAACACTTTGCGGCTCGGCCTGTTTAACAAACTCCAAACGCATCGGAACGACCGGCTGGCCAATATCGTTCAATGGAACGCCTACACGGATTGGCGTCTGGACAAACAACCCGGCCAACGCACGTTTGCCGATCTGTTTTCCGAACTCGATTTTGCACCGCGCGAATGGTTGCTGCTGACCTCCGAAGTCCGGCTGGACGTGCAGGATCCGGAGTTGCTGGAGGCCAACCATTACCTGACGTTTACGCCGCAGAGCAACTGGAGCTGGTCGATCGGGCATCGTTTCATGCGGGATGATCCCGCGCGAGGGATCGTCGGGAATAACCTGTTGATCAATCGCATGTACTATAAGCTCAACGAAAACTGGGGCTTGAGCACTTACCAATACTTCGACATCAAGGAGAGCCGCCTGCAGGAACACACCTACTCGATCTATCGCGATCTGCGCAGTTGGACGGGCGCCTTGTCATTTCGCTTTCGCGAAGACGATTTGCGAGGGCAAGATTTCACGGTCGCCTTCGTGTTTTCGCTCAAAGCCGTGCCGAGCGTCAAATTGGGTGATGACCGGCTGAATTCGACGCGCTTGTTCGGCAACTAGGCCAAGGTAGGACAGGCTTCCAGCCTGTCTCCTGAATCCTCCATTCGCACCCGCCAAACAGTTTTGTTTGGGACGATGACGGGTACCTGATTCGGTTTTTTTCTATCTACTCAGACAGGCTGGAAACCTATCCCACATTTACGTCGATCGAAGCAGTTTGTCGTGTGACGAGGATTGATACCGGCCGATATCCGTTTCGCGAATTTCGGTGTTCTCCGCTTCATCTATTCCTTCGGCCGGCTGGTGACTCGTTGCTTGATTCGGCTTCGCACCCGCGCTCGCAGGCGTTGCAGTTTCGTTCCGTTCTTCGCGGGACGTTCAAGGATGTAAGTTGTGTGTGGAATCGCCGTCAGCGAAATGTCCTCCGGCGTCGCGTGCTTTTCGTTCAAGCCAGGCGCTAGATCTAATTCGAATTTGCGAAAGAGATGCACCACAAACGCCGAGCAAAAGAGTGATTTCTCGCGCGCCAGCAAATTTTCGCGCGAGCGCAATCCGTGGTGGCGCAGGCCCAGCCACGCACCGGCCAGTTCGCGTAATGAATAGCGCGTGCGGCTGGCCACCAATTCCAAGCCTTCGCGCAGCAGCGTCGTCACTTGGTCGGCCTTCAGCCCAAAGTCGAGAACCGCGAGGCAGGTGTAGAGCTTTTCATCAAAGTATCCTGTGACGCGGTTTTCCTGCACACCCAGCCGGATGTGTTTGCGGTGGAGTTGCAGGTCCGATTCGATCACCCAGTGATGCCCGTCGGCGCGTCTGCCTTCGAAGACAAACGCATGCGACCACAAGCTGCGGCGGGTCTTGAAGTGGATGCGGCTTTCCGCGCGCGAAATGGCGCGATCGATCAACGTCGTGCCGCCAGAGAGACCAATTCGTCCCGGTTGCGCGTGGGCTTCGAGGAATTCCTGGTTCGACATGCCGCTAATTTTGACGATCTCACTCATGGCATCTCGACGGTCAGGCGGTTTGGCGAAAGTCGTATCGGTTGAAATAACTCTTGGTCACGGGAGTTTCCGGGCGAGAGGGTCCCCACCGACAGCGTGGCTGGCAAGCGAGAATTCTTTGAACAAGCGCTCGTCAGCTTGCGATCGCGAACTACAATCCGTCGCGTGCATCCCACGAAAATTGTCCCGCATTCACTACGGCCACATCATGCCAAAGAACTCGACGGTGACTTTCGCCACACGGTTTCTACATTCGCTCTTACACATTGGAAAAGTCGTGTCGCGGGGAAATTATCGCGAACGGCGTTGAAACGGTTTGCTGCGGTTATCGCGGTGTTTGGGCTGACAATCGCCGTAAATGCCGCGTCGGATGCCGATCCTTCCGCCAGCCCCACACGAAGCCTGATTGAACATTATCGCAGCGATCGTGGTGCGCTGGAGCGTTTGTATGACATCGACCTATCTTCTCAACGAGTCGTGCGCCTGCAGAAGTTGCTCGATGACTATTCTGCAGCGCTCGATCAGTTGGATTTCTCAACGTTGGATGAGGCGGGTCGCATCGATTGGATTCTATTCCGCAACCAACTTCAGTTTGAAAAAGACGAACTGGACTTCGGCGCCAAAAAAACCGCCGAGGTCGCGGATCTGATTCCGTTCGCGCCGATCATTGTCGGACTGGAAGAAAACCGGCGATTGATGCAACCACAGGACGCGGAAGCCAGCGCCAAACTGGTCTCTGGCATCTACCGGCAAATTGCAGTGGCCCGCGAGCGTATCGAGAAACAGCTCAAGGACGGAACCGCCCCGGACGCCGTTCACGGCCGACGCGCGGCGATGGCGGTTGATCAACTGCGTCGTGCGTTGGGTGATTGGAATCGCTTTTACGCCGGCTATAATCCGACCTTCACGTGGTGGCTCAAGGAGCCCTACACCGTGGCGGACAAAGCGCTCGAAGATTACGCCTGGTTTCTCCGCGAAAAGCTGGCTGGATTCAAAAAGGGCGGCGACGAGCCCGTGATCGGCGATCCGATCGGCCGCGACGCGCTCATCCGCTATTTGCAGGCGGAGATGATTCCCTACACGCCCGAGGAACTTATCGAGATTGCGGAAAAGGAATTCACCTGGTGCGAGCGAGAGATGAAACGCGCCGCGGACGACCTTGGATACGACGGAGATTGGAAGAAGGCTTTGGAGCACGTCAGCCAGTTGCACGTCGAGCCGGGTGAACAGCCCAAATTAATCAAACAGCTGGCGGATGAAGCGGTGGAGTTTGTGGAAGATCACGATCTCGTGACCGTGCCGGATCTCGCGAAGGAAACCTGGCGCATGGAAATGATGTCGCCCGAACAGCAAAAGGTGAATCCGTACTTTCTGGGCGGCGAAGTGATCCAGGTGAGCTACCCAACAGACACCATGACACAGGAAGAAAAGATGATGAGCATGCGCGGCAACAACATTCATTTTTGCCGAGCGACGGTGTTTCATGAATTGATTCCCGGTCACCATTTGCAGGGTTTCATGGCGCAACGTTTCAATCCCCAACGACAGCTCTTTCGGACACCGTTTCTGGTGGAAGGTTGGGCGCTCTATTGGGAAATGCAGTTTTGGGATCTGGGTTTTCCAAAAACCGCCGAAGACCGCGTGGGCATGCTCTTCTGGAGGTCACACCGCTGTGCGCGAATCATCTTTTCGCTGAAGTTTCACCTAGGCCAGATGACCGCGAAGGAGTGCATCCAGTATCTGATCGACAAGGTAGGGCACGAGCCCCGCAACGCCACTGCCGAGGTCCGGCGATCGGTCAACGGAGATTATCGTCCGACCTATCAAGCGGCTTATATGCTCGGCGGACTACAGCTTCGCGCACTTCACAAGGAACTGGTGGATTCAGGCAAAATGACCAATCGGCAGTTCCACGACGCCGTGCTACGCGAAGGCCCCATTCCGGTTGAGATGATTCGTGCGAGCCTGACTGACCAGCCATTGAGCAAAGATTTCAAATCGAATTGGAGATTCTATGGGAAGTGAGTTGAGAGCCAGTAGTTCGTTGCGGATGGCGGTCGTGTGTCTTGCGGCGTGTCACTTTGCTCTTCCGACGTTGTCGACTGCTGCGCCGCCTGCTCCTCGAGTCTATCGCGAACGCGTCGGACCGCATTGGCTCAAGAACAAGACTCAGTTTTGGTATCGGAACGACAATCGGAGTGGCACTCACGAATTCATTTTCGTCGATGCGGAAAAGGGAACCCGCGAACCGGCGTTCGACCACGCTGCGGTAGCGCGACAAATCGGCGGCAGCGCAACGGCTGACAAACTGCCGGTCGAATCACTGAAGTTCGGCGACGATGGCGCGAGCATCCAATTGATCGGCGCGAAACAGTCCTGGGAATTGAATCGCGCCAGCGGCGAAATCAACGCGATCAGTGGGACGGACAGCGCCACGGTCGGCTTGACGCCAAGCGAATTCGTTCGCCCGTCCAGGAACGGCGGCGAGGAAACGGAGCTGACTTTTGCGAACCATCTTGAACGGGAAGTCACACTGTTCTGGATCGATCCTGGCGGCAATCGCATTGGCTATGGCACGCTTCAACCCGGAGGAAAGCGCGAACAACACACCTTTGCGGGGCACAGTTGGTTGATTACCGAAAAAGACGGCCAAGAACCTTTGGCCGCGTTTGTCGCTGAGCACGGTGCGGCCACAGCAGTGGTCGATGAAGAAACTCCAAAACCACGGGAACGGCGTCGGCGCGATGCCGAAAGCAAGGCAACTTTTGTCCCGTCACCGAATGGCCAATGGGAGGCTTTCGTTCGCGAAGACAATCTTTGGTTGCGATCGGCGGAGAACAAAAAGGAAAGCCAACTGACGACCGACGGCGTTGCCAAGAATTCCTATCACCGGGACGCGATTCGTGACCGGGCGATCGGCATGAATTACGACAAGCCCGATTATCCGGCATCATTGCCGGAGGTTTTTTGGTCGCCCGACTCACGATGGTTGATCGCTCTCAAAACAACGGTCGTACCGGAACCACGAGTGACCTTGATTCAATCTTCACCCGATGGTCAGTTGCAGCCGAAGCAAGAATCCTATCCCTACATCAAACCTGGTGGTGAAGTGCCGCAGCAGGAAGTGCATTTGTTCGAGGCGGACAGCGGTCGGGAATTCGTCGTGGATCAGAGTTCGTTCACGAATCAATGGGACTTGGGCAATTTCCGTTGGGAGGAGGATTCAAGTCGGTTCACTTTTCTCTTCAATCAACGTGGGCATCAGTTACTGCGAGTGATCTCGGTAAGCGCGGAACACGAAGCGCGAAGCGTGGGACGAGATTTGGGCTCGGCGGGAGCCTCGCCCTACCAGGCGTTGGTGAAGACTTTGATCGAAGAGAGTTCCAATACGTTCATTGATTATTCGCAGAAGACCTATCTGAACTTCCTCGAAAAACGCGGGGAGATAATCTGGATGTCCGAGCGAGACGGTTGGAATCATCTTTACCTTTTTGACGCATCGACAGGTGCCTTGAAGCGTCAGCTAACGAAAGGCGAATGGGTGGTGCGTGACGTGGAACGCGTGGACGAGGATGCGGGCGTTGTTTGGTTTTGGGCGATGGGCCGCGAGCCCGGGCAAGACGCATATTATCGCCAATTGTGTCGAATCGACCTCGGATCGCCCGAGTCCGCTGCAGCGACTGTGGCATCGGCAACTGGTTCTCCCGAGAACGGCCAGTTGACTGTCGTGCCGTTGACGGATGGCGACGGCGATCACTCAATTCAATGGTCGCCGGACAACCGGTTCGTGATCGATACCTGGTCGCGGGTTGATCGGCCGCCGACTCATGAACTACGCAATGCTACGAATGGGACGCTCATTTGCAAACTGGAAGAGGCCGACGCGAGTGAGATCTCCGACGCGGGGTATCGATTTCCCGAGCGATTCATCGCCAAAGGGCGTGATGGCAAAACGGACATCTTCGGCATAATCTATTTCCCAAAAAACTTCGACGCCACGAAAAAGTATCCGGTGATCGAAAACATTTACGCCGGGCCGCACGGCGCGTTTGTCCCAAAGTCCTTTCACGCGCGGTACCGGCATCAACAGGAGATCGCTGACCGTGGTTTTGTCATCGTCCAGATCGATGGAATGGGCACGAATTGGCGCAGTAAAAAGTTCCACGATGTGGCTTGGAAAAATTTGAAGGACGCCGGTTTTCCGGATCGGATCGCGTGGATGAAAGCGGCGGCGGCCACGCGGACCTGGATGGATTTGGCACGCGTCGGGATTTACGGCGGATCTGCTGGCGGGCAGAACGCGTTGCGCGCGGTTTTGGATTACGCAGATTTCTACAAAGCCGCCGCAGCGGATTGCGGTTGTCACGATAATCGCATTGACAAGATCTGGTGGAACGAGGCGTGGATGGGATTGCCGGGGGACGGGAGCTACGTGAAGAGTTCGAACGTCGAGGACGCTCACAAACTGGGCGGTGCCTTGCTACTCACCGTAGGCGAGCTCGACAAAAATGTGGACCCATCGAGCACTTATCAAGTGGTCGGCGCGTTGCAGAAAGCTGGCAAGCAATTCGAATTCATGCCGATGGTTGGTGCTGGCCACGGTTCCGCCGAAAGCGATTTTGGTCGCCATCTGCGCGCGGACTTTTTCGTGCGGAAGTTGATTGAAATGCGGTGACTGATTCAATCGCCGTCCGACGGCGATGGGTGCGAAGCGAAATCGCGCAACCAACACAGCATCATTTGTCGCGCCCGATATCCCGCAACGACGAACGGGCGGCGCGTTTCACAAAGTCTTCCTTGTCGTCCAGAAGTTTGCGCAATTCCGGTGTCGCTTCCTCAGCGTCCTTGCCCAGTTCGCCGAGGCGTTGGGCGGCGTATTGGCGGACGTAAGGATCGGAATTGCCAAGCGCGCGGACCAATAACGGTACGGATCGAACACGCATGCCAGCGAGTACTTCCAGCGCCTGCTCTCGTTCGGTGGAACTCTCGGTGAGCGCGTAGAGTTTTTCCGCGGCCGGTTCGGCGGCGCGCCCGAGTTTTCCGAGTTCTTCAATCGCGGCGACGCGGACGACTTGCGCCTGATCGTCGAGTGCCGTCTTGAGCATGTCGACTTTGCGATTCTTGTCGGTTTCGATTTGTGCCATCGCCGTCACACACGCGGCGCGTGTTTCGGCGTCGTTACACGTGAGATTCTTTTCGAGTTCGGGAAGGGCGGCACTCGCGCTTGCGCCCATCGCTCCCAGAGACGCGACAATGGACTTTTGGAACGGCGGCTTCGTAGTGGGTAAAAGTTTTGTGAGCGCCGGCACTGCGGAACGTGCGACCGCGCCCAATTCGCCGATCGCGCTCACCACTGCTTCGTGGACCTTTGGCTCGGGCCGTTGAAGTGCGTCGACGAGCGGACCCGCCGCGGAGCCGCCCGCGTTACCACATTTGCCGAGGGCTTGGGCGCAACTTGCGGCGACGGACGGATCGTTGTCTTGCAGGCCTTTTATCAATGAAGGAATCGCGCGCCGGGCTCCGGGGCCAATTTGCGCAAGTGCTCTGGCTCCGGATTCACGCGTCCCGGGCTCGCGGCTCAAAAGTGCGGCTTCCGCCAGCGGGACGACGATGTCGGGCTTGGCGCCAGCTGAGGCCAATGTGGTGAGTGCTGCGTTGCGCACTTCGCCGGAGCCCTGTTTTGCCAGTCTCTCCAAATCGGGAATGGCAGAAGACGCTTCATCACCGACCAGTGCAAGGACGCGGAGGGCATCGAGCTGTCGGTCCGAATCGTTGGATTGCAGACCGTCGATCATTGTGGGAACGGCTTCGGAACCGAGTTCGCGCAGGCAATTTACGGACCAGTGGTTCGAATCGCCACCGGTGCCCGCCATCACTTTAATCAGCGCCGGAACTGCCGGAGCGCCAATTTGAATCAACGCTTCATCGATGGCCGCGGTTGTTTCATTGGTGGTGGCTTCCTTAGTTCGCGCGGCGATCAGGGAGGGAACTGCTCCGGCGGCGTCCGGGCCGATGTCTCCCAGATAAGTGGCGCCGACTTTGATTGCTCCTTCGTCGTCGGAGTTGACCATCATTTGGAGCAGGGGAACAGAAGTTGTGGCGGCTGGCTCCATTAAGATGATGGCGTTCGATGCTTCGAGCCGAACGCTTTCGGAATCACTCCGCAGCAGCGGCACGACCATGTCCAGAAGCGCAGCCGGATCGTAATTGAGCTTGCTCAGCGCGTGAATCATCGGCGCCCGTGCCGCGTCCTCTTTTTCGGCGCGCAAGGCGGCGGCCAGTTTGGGCGCGGATTCTTTTGCTGGTTCCCCCATCCATTCAAGGGCCAGCGCAGCTCCGGCACGCGTATTTGTCTGAGCACTCTCCAAGCCGGCCTCAAGTTCGGGGATCGCCGCGGGCCCAATCTTCCCGAGAGCTTCGGCGGATTTTTCGCGGACGTCGGAATCGCCGTCGTTGAGATTCTTAACTAGTAACGAAATGGCATTGGTCGCCAGCGGACCGATCCAGCTGATTGCCTTGGCCGCACCTTCGCGCATGACATCGCGGTCGCTGGCAAGTGCGTTGGTCAGGGCGGGCAGGGCGGCTGTGCCGATGGAGCCGAGCGCAAAGGCGATACGATATCGCGTCTGCTCGTGGTAGCCACCCCGGTCCGCGCGCTCGAGTTCATTGATCAACGCGGGAACGGCTGCAGCCGCGTCCGGTCCAATCCGCGCGAGGGCAGTGATCGAGTTGAACCACACCTGACGTTCATTATCGCCGAGCGCCTTGATCAATTCGGGAACGGCGTCTTTGGCTTCGGCGCCCAGTTGGCTAAGGCGGTAGGATGCTTCGCGCCGGATTTCCTTGTCTCCCGACTGCAGTCCTTCGATCAGGTCGGCGATCTTCGGTTTTTTGGGTTCGGCCGAGCGGCTTTCCCAAGAGCCGATCCCGGCGAGAAGAAACGCGATCATTAACACGATCAAAGATGCGGTCGTGCTTCGGCCTCGCCGGCGTCCGATGCTTTTCGGCAAAGCGAAAGAATTTTCCGGGCTCGCGGAATCAAGTCGGGTCTTCATGTTTGGTAGTTGCTCGAGCACAAACAAAAAAGGTCCGCCTATCCTGACGGACCGTGCATAAAGTCAGTTACCCGTGGTGCTCAGCCTTCGAGGCCGCGCAGCCGGCCGGTGGCGTCACCGAATTCGTCAGTGTGCACACCCATGCGGTCAAACATCGACAGGAACAAATTATTGAGTGGCGTCTCGATCGGATGCCGGACGAATCGACCGGTGCGAATCGTTCCGCCGGCCCGTCCCGCGATCATGATCGGCAGGTTTTCGTTGTTGTGCTTGTTGCCGTCGCAAATGCCGGCGCCATAAACGATCATGCAATTATCGAGCAACGTCCCGTCGCCTTCCTTGATGTTCTTGAGCCGGTTGACGGTGTAGGCGACCTGCTGGGCGTGGTAATGATTGATCTTCGCAATCTTCTCCAGCTTCACCGGGTCACCCTGATGATGGGAGATCGAATGATGACCATCGTTCACGCCGATCTCGCGGTAGGGACGGTTGCTGCCTTCGTTGGCGATCACAAACGTGCACACTCGCGTCACATCCGATTGAAACGCCAACGTCATCATGTCACCCATCATGCGGATGTGTTCGCCCATGTCCTTCGGCGCGCTCGATGGCTTCTCAACACCGGCAATAACTTCAGCCGTGTGGGTGGACATCTTTTCCGCTTTTTCAATGCGCTGTTCGATTTCGCGGACGGCTGTCAAATATTCATCGATCTTCTGCCGGTCGTTTCCGCTCACCTTGGTGTTGAGCTTCTGCGCATCTTCCATCACGAAATCCAAAATCGACTTCTTGAACTGCCGTCGACGCAGGAAGCTGTTGGCGGATTCTTCTGCGTTGCCATTGCCGAACAAGCGCTCAAAGACCAGTCGGGGATCGGTCTCCTTGGTCATCGGCGTCGTTTCGTCGCGCCAGGAGATGTTGTTCGAGTAAGCGCACGAGTAACCAGAATCGCACTTCCCGGCCTGGCGACCTTTTTCGATGCCGATTTCGAGCGAGGCAAACTTGGTTTCGTTGGCAATGTGTTCCGCCACGAATTGATCGCACGAAATCCCCGCGCGGATCTTTGAGCCTTCGCTCTTCAACGGCTGGACGCCGGTCAGAAAGACCGCGGCCGAGCGAGCGTGATCGCCGGGGCCATCGCCATTCGCGCGCCCCTTGTCCTGGGTGAGGCCGGACATGATGAGAATGTCGCGCTTGAGGTGGTTGAACGGCTGGAGAATGTAGGGCAACGAGAAATTCGCACCTTCGCCTTCGGGGAGCCACTTGGCCATGTTCATGCCGTTGGGGACGAACATGAACGCCATACGGACGGGTGGTTTGCCAGCTCCGGTCGCAGCGGCGGCAGCGCGCACGGGCGCCATGCATTCCAGCATGGGCAGTGCAATGGCGGTTCCCAGACCTCGCAGGAAGGTCCGGCGTTTGAGAATGGCTTTGTTCATCATGATTCGTTTCCGGTTACCTGCCGCATTTCAAACGGCTTGCTGTTCACAATTTCCCAAATCAGCGTTGAGAACTTGTAATCGTTCTTCTTCAGCTTCGCGACAATATCATCAACCACGCATTTGTCGTAAAATTCTAAACCTCGCCCTAGCGCGAAGGTCAACATCTTCTCCGTGACCGTTCGCGTAAAGTTATCGCCGTGTTTCAGCAGTTCCTTGAGCTGTTCCGGTCCTTGAAACGCCCGGCCGTCGGGCGTCTTGCCCGAAGGGTCGATGGGATAATTACCGTCCTTGTCGCGCCACATGCCGATCGCGTCGTAGTTTTCAAAGGCGAATCCAAGCGGGTCCATCTTTTCGTGGCAGGTGGCGCATTCCGGATTGGCCCGGTGTTGTTCCATGCGTTTGCGTAGCGAGGCGTTTAGGTCGACCGCGGAATTGCTGTCGAGCTTGGGAACGTTCGGCGGCGGCGGCGGTGGCGGAGTGCCCAGCACTTGTTCCAGGATCCATTTGCCACGATTCACGGGCGAGGTTCGGTTTGGGTTGGAGGTCAGCGTCAGAATACTTCCCTGCGTGAGAATGCCACCGCGGTGTTCCTCCGGCGTCAAGGTGACGCGTTGGAACTCGTCGCCCTTGATTCCGGGAATGCCATAATGCTTGGCGAGCCGTTCGTTCACGAAAGTGAAATTGGCCGTCAGCAAATCCATGATGCTGCGGTCTTCCTTCAGGATCGCCTGGAAGAACAACAACGTCTCTTTCTGCATGGCTTCGCGTAAGGGCTCGTCAAACTTTGGATACAAATCCGGATCGGGAGAAACGTCGAATGTCCGCACTTGCAACCATTGACCGGCGAAGTTTTCCACGAGCCCCCAGATTTTCGGATCGGCCATCATGCGTTGCACCTGGGCTTTGAGCACCTCCGGCTTGTGCAACTCTTTCCGGGCCGCGACCTCTTCCAATTCGTCATCCGGCATGCTGCTCCAGAGAAAATAGGAAAGTCGGGATGCCAGTTCGAAATCGTTCAGGCGGCGTGCTTCGCCGGGTTTGGCCTGCTGATCCAATTCCCAACGGAAAAGAAACTTGGGTGACACAAGCACGGCTTCCGCGGCGAGCTGCATTCCTTGTTCAAAGGTGCCGCCCTCTTTCATTGCCATTTGCACAAAGTTGGCGAGGCGGTCCACTTCATCATCCGTTGCCGGTCGGCGAAACGCGCGGCTCGCAAAACGCTTCAGATACTCGCGAGCGAGCTGCTTTTCTTCACCCGGTTTCGGTGAGCGCGGAATGATCCGCCGGTGGCCATCGGGATAGACGATTTCGGCGTCGGTCGGGCCAATAACGTCCACGTGTTTTACGAACACATTACGATCGCCCGCTGAATTGAAATTGTTCAAGTAAGCGAGCGTAAGAGGCTGGCTGCCGGCGTCGGCCTTCACCTTGACGTCGTAATCACCGGGCGTCGCATCGCTCGCTGATACCTCGACGACTTTCAATTCGCGATCCCCCAGCTTTACGGATAACTTGGGAAGTTCCGATCCGGCCAGGTCCGCGAAGGCGTGGATGCGCAAAATATAATCGCCGGACTTCGGGAATTTGACCTCCGCCCGGGCGCCGCCTTCGCGCCAGAAACCAACGACGCCTTCCTCGACGCGCACGTCCTCACCTTGCTTCTCCGGACTAAACGCCTTGCCTGGAATCTCAGTGTGCGGAATCAGACCCGTGGGATCGGTGACGATCGCTTTCGTGACAATCTTTTCAGCGGCGGCCAGGTACTTCTCGAGCAACATCGGCGGAAGCGAGAGCACGTCGCCGTTGTTGTCGAATCCGTAGCCGACCTCATCAAGCGGAAAATCGGCGGCCGGTTTGAAATCCACTCCCATCAGGTCGCGGATGGTGTTGTTGTATTCCGCGCGATTCAAACGGCGGATCGTCACGCGTCCGGGATTCACCGGCCCGCCGCAGTCAAACTTGGCCAGCTCCTTGTCGATGAACAGCACCAGTTGATGCCGGTCTTCCTCGCTCGGCTGGGTCTTCTTCTTGGGCGGCATTTCCCGCGTCTCGAGCATGTCGCGCACGTCCGCCCATAGGTCCTGGTTTTCCCACATCTTGGGCTCTGCCTGAAACTGCTCGAGATTGATGTCGCCCTTCTGCTTGTCGTTGTTATGGCAATCGTAACAGTAGTTGGCGAAGAAGCCGCGGACATGCTGCACGTAATCCACCTGCGAGAGGCTGGCGGGCAGCGGCTGGTAATCGGCCGCTCCGCATGGCATCGCGGTGGCGACTGAGAGTGCAAAGACGACAGTTGCTGATGAGCAATTCATGCGGACGCGTTCAACCTGTTAAATACGTTTCTGCGGGCAGAATATTCAGATTTTGACCAGAATGCACGGCTTGTTGGGCACTTTTTAGGCCAGCTTCTGCAGTTTGCAAACCAAGTAGCCACACTTTTCCTTGTTCAGAAACTACCCAAGTTCGGTCAGGTCTGGCTGGCTTGATGGTGGCGCGTGTGACAATCTGCCCCGCAGGCAGGCATGAGTTTCTTTCCCATCGTCCAACGCGAGCTGGCGGTCGCCGCCCGCAGCCGGCGCCAATTCCGGCTGAGGATGGTCGTGACCGTGGGGTGTGCCGCACTTTGTTTTCTGTTGGTCTTTGCCTGGAGTTTTGGAGCCGGTCGGGGTGGCGGTGCGGGCAGCTTGTTTCGAGTGTTAAGTTCAATATTCTGGGTTATTTGCCTGGGTAGTGGAATCTTCCTCACGGCGGATTGCATCAGTCGTGAAAAACGTGAGGGAACACTGGGGCTTCTATTCCTTACGGACCTCAAGGGTTACGACATCATTTTGGGCAAGTTGGCGTCGGCCTCGTGGATGACACTGATGATCGTCGTCGGTGTGATGCCCGTTTTGACATTTTGCGTCCTTATGGGCGGCGTCACCGGATGGGATATCTTGCGATTCTTCGCGGGATTGTTGCTGACAATGGTCTTTTCGCTGAGCCTTGGAATGCTCGTATCGACTTTCGTGAGGGCTTCGACGCGGGCTGGATTCATCACGTTCCTGGTATTGTTCCTCATGGGTGTGGGGGTGCCCGTGATGATCAAAGCCGCCACACTTCTGCCGCGGGGTATTTCCGAGGCGATGTACATTCTGAACTTTGTCAGCCCTTCCTTTCTGGAGCACACCAACGCCACCGCTGCAAACGTCGGCAATCATTTTGCGATCGTGGTGATTGGCGTGGTGCTCCTGAGCTGCGTGATGCTGGTTATTTCGAGTATTTACGTTCGCTCCACGTGGCATGATCGCCCCAAGGCCAGCGCCAGCGTTCAACCGATTTCGACCGCGAATGAGGATTCGCAACCAAAACCGATTTCCTCGTCCCGAAATCCGCGCCGGCATGCGAACCCAATTGTCTG
The DNA here is from genome assembly GCA_016124235.1 of bacterium. Taxonomy (GTDB): domain Bacteria; phylum Verrucomicrobiota; class Verrucomicrobiia; order Limisphaerales; family RI-55; genus RI-55. The sequence continues at coordinate 36,409 of WGOC01000042.1, forward strand.
GCTGGCGGGTGAATATCGCTGGAAAGGTTGGTGCGCTGCCATCGCGACCGGGGCGATGCTGGTCGTGGGTATCTTTGCCGGACCAGCGATCGTTCGATCGATCATTCCTTTCTTCATGTCGTTTGTGATCCCTTACCTGATGGCTCTGGGAATTGCAGTACATGCCGCTCGATTCTTTGTGACAGCACGCCGAAATGGCATGCTCGAACTCCTCGTTTCCACGCCAATTACGGACCGGGAGATTCTGGATGGCCAATTTGCCTCGCTGAAACAGCGATACTTTCCCATGGCGATGATCCTCATCCTGATCATCTGGTTGCCCGGCGGATCAGTGGGGCCATATCCCAATCTAAAATCTGGAGTTCACGCGTTTTCGGGTGAAGCCGCAGCGCGATTCTATTTGATGCTGCGAGTGGGCGTGCTGTGGGCCGCTGCGGCATGGGTGGGCGTTTATTTTGGGCTCAAAGCGAAGAAGACCCAATTTGCGGCCGTTCAAGCGGTTATTATTGGGGCCATCCTGCCGGCGCTGTGTTGGTGCGTTCCCGAGATCATGGTCACCAGCATTTGCCTGTCGATCTGTCATTCAAAACTTGACGGACAAATCCGGCAAACGATCCGCGCAAAAATCGAAGCCGGCCAACTCGTTTGAAGCGCTCTCCAACTTTCGCTCGCCGGTGTTCGAATTCTTCGCCTTAATTCCGGCGACGGCTCGCCGACCGGCCGCATTTCGATGTCACTCATGACGGGCTTTTACCGCACATTTCTCCGACCGATTCTGTTCTCCCAGGATTCCGAAGCGATTCATGATCGCACGATGTCAGGCTTGGGGTTCTGCGCGCGTCACCGGTTGCTGACGGACGCCGTTGCTTCCTTTTTCGCCGCGCCCGCGATGCCCGTCGATTTGTTCGGACTGCGTTTTCCCAACCCGGTCGGACTCGCCGCCGGCATGGATAAAAAGGCCGCCGCGGTTCCGGTCTGGGAAGCGCTGGGCTTCGGTCACGTCGAACTCGGCGGTGTGACGTTGCACGAGCAACCCGGCAATCCCGCGCCGCGAATGTTTCGCGCGATCGCCGACGAGGCGCTTGTCAATCGCATGGGGTTCAACAATCCCGGCGCTGAAGCGATGGCACAGAAACTGGCGTCCTGGAAAAGCGCCGGTCTCTGGCCGAAACATCCGGTGGGGATGAACCTCGGCAAGTCCAAGATCACGCCGCTTGAAGAGGCCGCCTCCGATTACGTCGGATCGTTCAAACGGCTGCGCGAGTTTGTTGATTTTTTTGTCGTCAACGTCAGTTCGCCCAATACGCCGAATCTCCGCCAGCTCCAGGACAAGGCGGCGTTGAATGAGATTCTCGCGGCTTTGCAGGAGGAGAACGGGACGAAAAATCAGAAGCCCATTCTGGTGAAGATCGCACCCGATCTTTCGTTCGAGGCCATCGACGAAATCCTCGAATTGGTCGGACCGCGAAATCTGGCTGGCATCGTGGCCACCAACACCACGATTGCCCGGCCGGAAACCAATGACGCGCGTGCTCAAAAGACTTACGCGGAAACCGGCGGCCTGAGCGGCAAACCACTTCGCCAGAGATCCACCGAATGCATCCGACACATTTATCGACAGACGTCAGGCCGGGTTCCGATCATCGGTGTGGGCGGGATTTTCAACGCCGACGACGCTTGGGAAAAAATTTCCGCCGGAGCCAGCCTGGTGCAGATTTACACGGGACTTGTTTACGAAGGGCCAGGAATTACGAGCGCGATTGTGAACGGCCTGCGAGAACGTCTGGACCACGCCGGGCTGAAAACTATCGGTGACGCAGTGGGAATCAGTCACTGACGTCCGCCGCAATCGAGCGTGTTCGCGGCACTTGACGATACCCGTCTTGTGGGGCCTCTTTGAAGTATGGCTGAACTCGCTCCTCAACACAGCAGGACGATGCTGTTCGTGATCGCGATTTTCCTGCCGCCGGTCGCCGTCTATCTGAGAACCCGTGACTGGTTGCACACGGTGGTGAGTATCATTTTGACTCTGTTGCTCTGGCTGCCAGGGTTTCTGCACTCACTGTATTTCGTGTTTCGCAAAAAATCGTCGTCATGATCCGAATCGTCCTTGTCGCGCTGGTTTCACTCGTATGCCTTCAGGCGTCCGCCGCTGAGTGGTTCGCGGATGCCGTATGGTATCAAATTTTTCCCGAACGCTTCCGCAATGGCGATTCCGCAAATGACCCGGACGCTACGAGCTTGGAAGGGACCTGGCCGTATCGGGTGCCGGACAACTGGCACGTTAGTCCTTGGACGAGCGACTGGTATCAACTGCAACCTTGGGAAGCTGCTGACGGTCGGGGCTTTTACTACAACGCGCAGTTGCGGCGTTACGGCGGCGATCTTCAGGGCATCATCGATGAGCTGGATTATTTGCAAAAGCTCGGCGTCAACGCGCTCTATCTCAATCCCATCTTCGAATCGCCCTCGCTCCACAAATATGGCGCGACGATGTTTCATCACGTCGATCGCCATTTTGGTCCCGATCCAGAAGGCGATTTGAAATTGTTTGCCGCCGAAGATCCGGCCGATCCGAAAACTTGGAAATGGACGGCCGCCGACAAGTTGTTCCTCAAACTGATCAACGAGGTGCATCGCCGGAAGATGCACATCATCATCGATGGCGTATTCAATCATGTGGGCATTCCGTTCTGGGCGTTGCAACGCGCGAAGAAGGAAGGTCAGGGCGGCAAGTTTGCGAACTGGTTTGAGATCACCCGTTGGGACGATCCGGCGACGCCGCGGGATGAGTTTCAATACAAGGGCTGGTACGGCATCCGGGATTTGCCCGAGTTCAATCGCACCACGAACAACCTGGTGCCGGAAGTTCGCGAACACCTGCACGCGGTCGTTCGCCGGTGGATGGACCCGAACGGCGATGGCGATCCAAGCGACGGAATCGACGGCTGGCGGCTCGATGTCGCGGCCGAAGTTCCGATGGGATTCTGGCGTGAGTTTCATGGCTGGGTGAAGGGCATCAATCCAGACGCCTACATCACCGGCGAAATCTGGTGGGAGAACTTTCAGGCAAACACATTTCGCAATGCGAAGCCGTGGCTCGACGCGGCGTTTGACGGCGTGATGAATTACCGTTTCGGCGACGCGGTATTTCAATTCTTCAACCAGCCGGAGTCGATCACCGCTACACATTTTGGCGAATTGCTGACGGCTCTTCAGAATGATTGCGGCTACGAGCGCACACTGAATTTGCAGAACCTTTACGACTCGCACGACACCGCTCGGATCGGTTCAGCGGTTGTGAATCCGCAATATCGACAGGACCACGGTGGCGGCGTGGCCGACAACCGATCCTATCAAGTCCGTGCTCCCAATGCGGCGGAGAAAAAGAAGTGGAAACTGATGGTAGCGTTTCAGTTTCTGGCGCCGGGCGCGCCCTTCGTTTACTACGGCGACGAAGTCGGGATGTGGGGCGCCGACGATCCCGACTGTCGCAAACCGATGGTCTGGTCCGATCTCAAATATGACGACGAACGCGCGCTGCCTTTTGGCGGAACGCGACCGGCGGACCCAGTGGCAGTCGATGAAGATTTGTTAAATGAATACCGCCATTGGGTTGCGATTCGAAATGGACATCCGGTCCTGCGCCGCGGTGATTTCAAAATCCTGCTCACCGACGATTCTCAAAAACTGTTCGGCTTTGAACGCAGTCTGAATGGCGAGTCGGTGGTGGCTGTTTTCAACGCGAGCGACAAAGCCGCCGAACTGCCTTTTGCCAAATTAAGCGTTGGCGCTGCGAGCGAATGGAACTCGGGTCTGCAATCGGGAACCAAGGTGAAGGAAAAGTTGGTTGTGCCGGCGCGAGGGCAAGTTGAGTTCTTCCGTGATCGCAACTGACCACCTCAATAATCGCGTCGTTTATTCGGGCCGGTAATTTGATTTCGCCTTTGTCTGGCGGGTTCTGTCATTCTGCGCGCATGCACCGTATTTGTTGGATCGCTTTGCTTGCTCTGCTCACCGGTTGTCGCACGCCCGGTGGCTTGGGATCGGGAGGTTCGCGGGACGTTGATCTGTTGATCGTCGCCGGTCAGTCCAACGCCGTCGGCTTTGACACGGCCCCCGCAGCGTTGCCGTTCAGCAAATACGACCAGCACATTCTCTTTTGGTGGCGCACTGGTGATCCGCCGCCGGATGAACATGACTCGACCAGTCACGAAGAATGGACTTCGCTCCGGGAACAGTCGCGCGGAAACCCCGTTGAACCACGCGATAATAAGGAGCGGCAGTATGGCAACTTCAGCCATTCCGAGGGCGGGTTCGGGCCGGAGATTAGTTTTGCACGCACGATTCGAGCGCATTCCGATCACCCGCTGGCGGTGCTCAAGGTGGCGTTCAGCGGCACGGGTATTCGCCAGGACTGGGACCCGAATTCACTCGGCCCGAACGGCAGTTGTTATCGCGCGTTGACGAACGAATTTCATCTGGCCGCGGCCGAGGCCCGTAAAGGCGGCGTGACCCTGCGACCACGGGCATTCCTCTGGGTGCAAGGCGAAAGTGATGCCGATCCGAAAGACGCGGCCGAGTATGCCGACGCGTTGCACTGGCTGATCTTCTCGGTGCGCCGCGATTTCAGTGATCCCGATCTCAACGTTTTGCTGGCGGTCAACACACGTTTCAACGAAGGAAAGAACGATTACATGAAGGCGATTGTCGCCGCACAACAAGCGGTGGCCGCCAACGATCCGCATTGTGTGTATGTCGACACCTCAGCTGCCGAAGTGGTTAATCCATATCACTTCAGCACAAAGGGGACGTTGCAGGTCGGCGAGTGGGCGGCAGATGCGTTGCTGAAAATGGAGAGCGAAACGAAGCAACATCGTCGCTGATCGCGGGGTATGGTCGGTGTTCGCGATGAGTTGGATGGCGGAAGGTCTTTAAACCGGGCTTTCTCGATTGAAGCTTTTGAGGGTTGCCTTCGTCGGGAATTTACGCCCGAATATGCTGTGTTAAGCCCGTTTTGATGAAAGTTCGCCTTCCAACGCTTTTGCTGACGTTCTCGTTCGCCATCTCGGTAGTCCCTCGTTGCGGTGCCCGCCCGTCGCTTGCCGACTTCACTGGTGAGTATTGTCTCGATTGTCACGACACCGAGACCAAGAAGAGTGGCCTCGATCTAAGCACGCTGAAATTTGATCCCACCGACCCGACCAATTTCGCGTTGTGGGTCAAGGTTCACGATCGCGTCAATGCCGGGGAAATGCCGCCGAAGAAGGAACCCCGCCCGGAGGAAAAGGACAAAAGCACGTTCATTAAGTCTCTGACAACGGTCCTCGACTCGGCCGATGAAAAACGCATCGCAAAAGAAGGACGCGCCACGCAACGGCGGTTGAATCGTTACGAGTACGAAAACACGATGCGCGATCTGCTCCACATTCCGTGGCTGCAGGTGCGTGATTCCCTGCCCGAGGACGGCGAGCGGTTTCGGTACAACAAAGTCGGCGACGCGCTCGACATTTCGCACGTGCAAATGATGCGCTATCTCAACGCGGCGGACTTCGCTCTGCACCAAGCGCTGGCTCCCTATCCTGAACGTCCGCCGACCACCGTCAGGCGTTACTACACGCGTGAACAGGGGAGCTTCACCGGCCCGATGACGTTTACCGTGTTCAACAACGCACCCGAACGTGCGACATTTCCGGTGCTGGGCTTTGAAGGCCAACCCGATGTGCGTCGAAAAAAGGCTCCCATCACGGCCGGCACGAACAATCCGGCGCTGCGCGAACTCGAGGGCGTGGGCGTGGTGGCCAGTGCTTACGAACCGATCGAGCCCAAGTGGAATCAGTTTCGCGCGCCGATCGCAGGCCACTACAAGTTGCGGTTCATGGCGTATTCAGTTTGGGTTGGTCCGGGTGAGGGCGACAAGTGGTACATTCCCGATCTCGATCACATTTCGAAGGGCCATCGGGACGAACCGATTACCATCACCGCCGAAACGCCACCGCGTTTGCTCCGGCATTTGGGTGATTTTGACATCACGCCCGAGCCGTCCGTCCATGAGCTGGACGTTCAATTGCTGGCGGGCGAATTGATCCGGCCCGACGCGGGTCGACTATTCCGCTCCCGGCCCGGTCCCTCGCGCTGGCATAATCCGCTCGCTGAAAAGGATGGCCAGCCGGGGGTGGTCTTTCGCTGGATGGAAGTGGAGGGGCCAATCTTCGATCAATGGCCGCCGGCGGGTCATCAATTGATGTTCGGCGATCTGCCGATGGAAGCTCGTGATGCCGGCGATCAGCCTCAAGGCAAACGACGCCATCGATTTCAGCCTGCGTCGGGCGTGGACGTCATTTCGAAAAATCCGGATGAAGATGCCGCCCGACTTCTTAAGAATTTCATTCATCACGCGTATCGGCGTCCGGTCAACGAACGCGCTGAAGTGAAGCGCTTCCTGCGCGTGTTCCACAGTGCCGAGGACAAGGGCAACACGTTTGCGGACTCGATGATTGCGGCCTACACCGCCGTCCTTTGTTCACCGGATTTTCTCTGCCTGAAAGAAGAACCCGGGCGCCTCGAAGATCACGCACTGGCGTCGCGGTTGTCGTATTTCCTGTGGAACTCGCCGCCTGACGACGAGCTGCGCCAGCTGGCCGACGATCATCAATTGCATCGTCCGGAAATCCTCATGGCGCAGACCGACCGCATGCTTGACGATCCAAAGGCGCAACGGTTCGTGGAAGCGTTTCTCGATTACTGGCTCGACTTGCGAAAGATGCAGGCCACCGCGCCTGATGCTGAACTGTATTCCGATTACTATCTGGATGATTTGCTTACGGAATCGGCCACTGACGAACCGCGCGCGTTCTTCACGGAACTCATGAAGAACGATCTGCCTTCGCGCAACATTGTGTCTTCGGATTTCGCGATGGTGAATGAACGGCTGGCGGCGCTTTACGATTTGCCGCCGGTGCAGGGTGTGGCTTTGAAAAAGATCAAACTTCCGGCCGACAGTGTGCGGGGTGGGTTTCTCACGCAGGCTGCCGTGTTGAAAGTCACCGCCAATGGAACAACCACCTCTCCGGTGCTGCGGGGAGCGTGGGTGATGGAGCGCATTCTCGGCAAGAAACCGCCGCCGCCGCCGCCGAACGTGCCCGCGCTGGAGCCGGATATTCGTGGCGCGACAACAATTCGCGAACAACTTGAAAAGCACCGGACACAAAAGACGTGCAAGGCGTGTCATGCGAAGATTGATCCGGCCGGTTTTGCCTTGGAGAGCTTCGACGTGATGGGCGGCTGGCGGGAGCGGTATCGGTCCGAATCCAAGGGGGAACTCGCACAAGGCATCGCCAAGAGCGGGCAAAAATTCACTTTTCATTACGGGCCGCCCGTGGACGCGACCGGCGAACTTCCCGATGGACGCAAGTTCAACAATGTCGAGGATCTCAAGAAACTGCTTTTGGCGGATGATCGCCAGATTGCGCGCAACTTTGCCAATCAACTTACTGTCTACGCGACGGGTGCACCCGTTGGTTTTGCGGACCGCAAGGAGATCGAGCAGGTCTTGGATCGTGCCTCGTCGAGCCATTATGGCGTGCGCAGTATCATCCGGGAATTGGTGCGCAGTCCGCTGTTCCAGGAAAAGTGATCAGTCGTGAAAAGTAATCGGTAAACAGAAGTTGAAATGAGCAGGCAGCTTGAATACGTGCGGCACTTTCAGGATTTGGAAGTGTACAAGCGACAGCGGGAACTCTCTCGTGAGATATTCAGGCTGACTCAAAGTTTTCCTGCGGAGGAACGTTTTTCACTTACCGATCAGGTGCGCCGCTCTTCTCGATCAATCGGTGCTCAGATTGCCGAGGCTTGGGCCAAGCGATTGTATCCGCGACATTTTGTGAGCAAGTTGACTGATGCCGATGGTGAACAGTTGGAGACCCAACACTGGTTGGCAGAAGCAGTCGATTGTGGTTATTTCGTTCGTGACGATGCGGAAAAGCTGACCGGCCTGTGCCAGGAGATTGGTCGGATGCTCGGATCGATGATTCGCAAAGCTGGATCTTTCGCATCTCCGGACTATTCTGATTCTCTTCGTGAAGACGAACTGCCCTATCTCTCGCACGAGACTGCAAAGTCCGCGACTGATAATTGCTTATTGACCCCCGAATACTGATTACTGATAACTCGATTATGAACGCTCCCCACGTTACCACTCGGCCATTCATCTCCCGGCGCAGCTTTCTTCGTGGCGCGGGCGTTCTGCTGTCGTTGCCCTTGCTCGATTCCATGACCCCAGCGTTTGCCGGCGTCGTGAAGTCGGCGGCGGACGAAACTCCAGGTGGCAAGCCGCGTCGGTTTTTCGGTATCTGCAACAACCTTGGACTGCTTTCCGACGAGTTTTTCCCGAAAGACAGCGGGCGTGATTACACGCTTTCGCCGTATCTCGAAGGGCTGAAGGAATTTCGGGACGATTTCACGGTCTTCAGTGGCGTGTGGCATCCGGACGTGGATGGCGGCCATCCGGCTGACAATTGCTTTCTCACCGCCGCGCCGCACCCGGGCAGTGCCGGTTTCAAGAACACCATTTCGCTGGATCAATACATTGCGGAGCGGATCGGTTATCTCACTCGATTTCCGTCGATCACATTGGGCGTCAATGTGCAGCAAGGCATCCGCTCGTTGTCGTGGACCGGTTCCGGGGTCTTGATTCCGTGCGACGAGAAGGCCTCGAACGTGTTCAAGCAGATGTTCATCCAGGGCTCGAAAGAGGAGACCGAGGCGCAGGTGCGTAAACTGGAGACCGGCCAGAGTATTCTCGACGCGGTGGCCGGCCAGGTGAAGTCGCTCGAGCGCAAGGTGGGCGCACGCGATCGCGACCGGTTGGACCAATACTTCACGAGCGTTCGCGATCTCGAGCAGCGGTTGCAAATGTCGCGCGAGTGGGAAGACAAACCCAAGCCGAAGATCAACGTGCCGGTGCCGCTCGATCCCGAGAGCCCGAAGGAATACATGGACAAGGTGAAGCTCATGTACGACATGGCGCGACTGGCTTTCGAAACCGATTCCACCCGATCCGTCTCACTTCTGTTGGACAGCGTCAATTCACCGGCGATCGAATTCGGCGAAACGAAGACGACCGACGGCTATCACAATCTTTCGCATCACGGCCGGTCGAAGGAAAAGCTCACCCAGCTCAAAGCGATCGACGAATGGCACATCAAGTTGCTGGCCGAACTGTACGGTCACTTGAAGTCAGTGAGGGAAGACGGCGAAACGTTGCTCGATCGTACAATGATCGTTTACGGCTCGAACCTTGGGAACGCGAATACGCACGTGACGACAAATTTGCCGGTGATCTTTGCTGGCGGTGGGTTCAAGCACGGCCAGCATCTTGCGTTCGATACCCAGCACAATTATCCGTTGCCGAATCTATTTGTTTCGATGCTGCAACGCATGGGTCTCGAAGCCGAAAAATTCTCCACCTCGACCGGCACCATGCGCGGGTTGGAGATGGCGTAGGCGGACGGGGAATCCCTTGGTTCAGGGTGGAACGGGCCACCGGCTCGTTGTTCCGGGCTGCCGGCCAGATTTCTCGGACTGGAATCCCCCCCCCCTTTTTTTCCCCTCATCCAAGCATTCGCCCGTCGGGATCGGCGGCAGGTTGCCCCCGACAACGGCCAGGTCGGCCGTTCCACCCTGCAGATTTTCAAGTCATCGCAATCCTTACCACCCCATCACTTTGAGGATCTCCGCGCGCCAGACGAGGTAGCCCGGTTCGGTGATGTGCAGACCGTCCTCGGTCCAGGCGGCCTTCAATTCGCCTTTGTCATCAACCATCAACGTGTGCAGGTCGATATAGTCGTAGTCAAATTCAGCGGCGAGTTTTTGGAGATACTGATTGAACTCGTTCACGGGCGCATTTTGCTTGGCGTGCATTCCGCGCGTGGGCAGCAACGATTCGACGTGGACCTTCAAATACGGCGAGTGTTCCTTGATCCGCTTGAGCAGTTCGCGATAGCCGATTTTCAATTGCTCAACCGAGTGCCCGATGTTCAGGTCGTTGATGCCGATCATCAGAAATACGTCCGTCGCCGCACAGTCGAACACTGAATTGTCCAGCCGTCGCAGAACCCCACGCGGGTCGTCCGATGGCAAATCATTGCCTATGATGTCCGCGCCGATTCCGCGATTGAGCACGCGCCGGCCGGGCAGATATTTGGCAATATCGAATCCTTCCGTGATGCTGTCGCCGATCAGGACGACATTTTGCAGCGCGAGGTTTTGTTCCTTGAATGCCTTGACGCGATTGTCCCAATGCATCTTGAACAGCGCGGTCCAGTCGACCCCGGGGTGTGTCTTGGCCTTGGCGTCGCTGTCCGGTTCGGCAGCTAACAAGCGTCCAATGCAGGCCAGGACCAGGGCGAGCGCGAAAATCCGTTTCATCATTTTGCGATGCTGCCCGGATTTTACGCCGGTTCGCAAAATAAAAAGGGCGATCCATTTCATGATCGCCATATTTTGGGATGGTCTGCGTTTCGTGGACCCAAATTGTTCGAACGGCACCATGTCGTCCCTCCCGTGCTCAAAGGCCCTTGCCGATCACGAATTTCTGCAGGTCGCCGACGCGATTGGAGAAGCCCCACCCACGACCCCGCCGATTTACCAACTTGAAGAACTTTGAGCTGAGTTCGGTACTGATCCTCACGCTCAGGTCACTCAGGGATTTTGTGCATGACGATGCAGGTGTGGCTGGGTTCACGATTCTGACGGCGCAGATGTCCTCTTTCCGGCAGTGGGTGGGGAAACGATGATTCTCCGATCAACGGCAAAATTATGACGGCGGACGCAGAGGCCATGCTCGGCGCTGTGGTCAGTTCTGCTGGGGGTTGTGATGAAGTCGTATGTCTTAATTTGGGCCGTGTGCGCTACCTCATGTAAATTCCTTGTCCGACGGCGACGACCGTTTCGTCACTGACCCAAACCGCGTAGAGTTCATCAGGTACCATTTGCAGGGCGGGCCATTCGTTGGCATCATTGCCATTGTAGTGGAAGATGCGTCCAGGAGGTGTCGTGAAAATATTCCCCACGGCGTAGACGTTGTTTCGAGATCGCCCGTGAATTCCCTCCGCTGAACCGAGGCCGAACATTCTTGTCCAGCTCCTACTGTTTCGCAGACCATTGGCCGTCGATCCCGGTTTCGATTGAAACGCAAGGCCATCCACGCTGCCAACAAAAACGGTATCGGGTGACGCGGCCCAAATTGATCTGAACTTGGCGCCTCCCCCTCCACTCGACAGGCCAAGCAATGTCCCGTTCACAAAGACGCCTTCCTGCGCGACGACGAGAATTGCCGTGCTGCCGGCTGCGTCAACAACGTGCGAGATCTGCGTGAGCTGGTGGTCCGCCAGCAATTTTGGGTCTGAGAAGGCGGTGTACTGCAGGCCATTGGTTCTCCAGGCGGATCCGTCAAACGTCAGCCATTGCCGTCCGGCCACGATGTGCAGTTCCCCAGCCGGTGTTTTGGTGATTCCGGTGACGGTAGTGGTACCTTCAGGCGCGATGTTCCCCGACCATCCCTGAGCGTCCTTGCGAAACAACCCATCCGTGCCGCCAAAGTAGAGTTCATCCGGGCCGGCGCTGTAAATGGAGGAGAGGCGGGCGGCGGTTGGTGGCGTGTCCGTCTCAACACTCCAGGATGTGCCATCGTAATGAATCACAATTCCGTTGTCTCCTACGGCATAGATGTCGTTCGTATTGCTTCCCCATACGGCGTAAAGAGTTTTCTGGGTGGGGCTTTGCACCGGGTTTAGTGGCTCGGGTGTGGATAGCGCAAAGCTGCGAAAGTAGAGCTGATCCCCATCGGCGGTGGTTTGGTAGGGCTTGGTCGCGCCACTGATTTCAGTGTAAGGCCCTTCGGGTGACGTGGCCGACTGCAGGCCGGTGCCGCTCCACACCACGTTTGTGGTATTGTCGATAATCGTCAGGCCGATCGCCGGTGCGGGGTCCAATACCGCCAGGGCGTTGATCTCGTCGTTGATCGTGAGTCCCAACTGCGGCCACCCAAGAACGGTGCCGCGGGGCGTGGGCCAGGCCTGCAGGATGGAATCCCCCGCCGCGCCGCGCGTCGGCGAACTGCGATCCAGGGAAATCCAGATGACGACATTTGGATTCAGCGACGTAGGCGCGGCTCCGCCGAAGGGGATTGTGCCCAGCGCAAACGCGTCGATCACGTCGCCGGTAACCAATCCAAGGTCCGTGGCGGTCGCAAACAATTGTGGCAGACCGCCCTGTGTCGTGACGATGTAGATGCTGGCGGGATCGTATCCACTGCCGGCTGGAAACGTGAGATAGACGGGGTACTTCGATCCACGGAAAAGCGCCATGGCATCGATGTCGTCCTCCGGATCTGCCGGGCCGGTCTTCACCGTCAGGTTTCTTACTTGCGCCTTCAGGACGTTGAACGGTCGGCGAATCACAAACCGCTGGATTCCGTAGCCCACAAAATCCAGAGCAAACGTGTCACCAGCAGCACCGTCCAGTGTCACTTCGGTGGCGATCGGGGCTCCATTCCCGACCGATCCCGTATCCACCGAATAGGCGATCCGTTTAATAAAGTAGGGAGTGTTGACGTCGGCTGCCTCCGCCTGCCCGTAACTCAACCCGGTCACGTTGGCGGTCGTTTGCAGGCCCAGATCCATCGTTGGGATACGCACGTTGGTACCACCTGCTTCGATGTCGTCCGCGGCTTGAAATGTGGTGGGAACAGATGGTGATCCCGGCGTAAGCGAAAAATCAAGATCCTGCGCCTCGACAGCGGTGGTCGAAAAGAAGCCGACTGCAGTTAGAGCCGATCGAAAGGCTTGTCGGCTGGCAAACGCTGCAGCGATTGATAGCGGTATTCTTTCGGGAGATATAGGCATGGTAGAGGTTGGGTTTTAATTAACAATACCGGCAAACTTCCGAGATCGAAGAATCTTCGGAATTCTAACCACATTTGCGCGTTCTGGGGCAACCCCGAGAGCCGAAAGGTTTGTAAGTATCTGATTGGGAGCTGCTGCGACCTCTCTTCCCCGATCTCCAAATGCTGCCGATTCGTCTACTCGGTCATTCGCAGTGCAATCATTGGGCGATAAAGCAGCCGTACTGAATTCGAAAGCATTTACCTCACAAGCGGCAAAATGTGGGTTTAGGGTGAGGCAAAAAAAGAGCGATCCGTTACGGATCGCTCTTTCTTCAATCGGGACGGTCAGCGTGTCACTGACCCAAATTTCACGGACGGCAACATGGCCGTCCCTCCCGTTATCAAAGGCCCTTGCCGATGATGTATTTCAACAGGTCGCCGACGCGGTTGGAGTAACCCCATTCGTTGTCGTACCAGCTCACGAGCTTGAAGAAGCGGCTGTTCAGTTCCACGCCGGAGCCAGAGTCATAGATCGAGCTGTGATTGTCGTGGATGAAATCGGTGCTGACCACTTCGTCGCTCGTGTAATCGAGGATGCCCTTGAGGTAGGTCTCGCTCGCCTTCTTCATGAGGGCGTTGATGTCCTTCAGCGAGGTTTCCTTCACGGTGCGGACGGTGAGGTCGACGACGGAAACAGTCGGGACGGGGACGCGAAAAGCGACGCCGGTGAGCTTGCCCTTCACTTCGGGGCAAACCAGCGCGGTGGCCTTGGCGGCACCGGTGGAGCTGGGGATGACGTTCTGCGCCGCGGTGCGGCCGCCCTTCCAGTCCTTGCGGCTCGGGCCGTCCACGGTCTTTTGCGTGGCGGTGTAGGCATGCACGGTCGTCATCAAACCTTCCTCAATGCCGACGCCCTCCTTGAGCAGGACATGAACGACCGGCGCGAGGCAGTTCGTCGTGCAGGAGGCGTTGGAAATGACAGTGTGCTTGCCGGCGTCGTATTTGTCGTGGTTGACGCCCATGACGATGGTGATGTCCTCGTTTTTCGCGGGCGCCGAGATGATGACCTTCTTCGCGCCGGCGGTGATGTGGCCGTAAGCGCTCTTCGGATTGTCCTTCGCCGCGTCGGTGAACAGACCGGTCGATTCGATCACGACGTCCACGCCAAGTGCCTTCCACGGCAGTTCCGCCGGGGTCCGGGCGCTGACCACGAGGATGTCCTTGCCGTTCACGACCAGCACATCGTCATCAGCCTTGTCGGCGGCGGATTTCTTCGAACCCACCGTGCCCTGGAAGCGGCCCTGCGTGGAGTCGTATTTGAGGAGGTAAGCCAGGTTGTCAGCGGGGACGATATCGCCGACGGCGACGACTTCGACGTCCTTGCCCACGAGGCCCTGTTCAATCATGGCGCGGAAGACGAGGCGTCCAATCCGGCCAAAACCATTAATAGCGACTTTCACTGCCATAGGATTTCAATTCGATTTTCGGAGGTTCAATTCAGTTTCAGGTTCAGAAACGCAAGCGGCGGATGTTACTGGCGACACCCCGAGCGTCAACGTCGTTTTCCGCATGCAATTGTCGTAAGCGTGTAAATCTTTGTCATTAGTCCGGCGGAATTTCTCCGGTCAAAGGCGGGCTCAATCGACCAAAACGGTTCTCGATGAAACCAAGTTGCTTCGTCCTTGGTGCAGCGCGCTGAGCTCTCTCCGGTGACGAGGAACGATGGGAAGACATTGCCGAGCGATGCTCTGCGCTCCAACGGGGGATTCCTCAAAAATCCGCATCCGCGTTCCGCTCGAACGGCGCCAGGCCGAGCCAGTGCTGGCTCCAGTGAAACGCCGGTTTGTTCGCCGTGACGTGGGGTGCGATGGCTTTGGCAAATTTCTCGCCGGCCTTGCTGCCGTAAAGCGGCGAGCGGTCCTTTAACTCGTTGAGAATCTTGGGATCCTCGATGATGCCCGCGACGATGCGTGCCAGGAAATCATCACTGACGGGCGGCACCAACAGGTTGCCGTGGTTGCCCATCACCGTTTCGGGTCGGTCGGTGCTGAAGCGGATCGTCAGGCACGGCTTGCCCATCATGTTCATGTCTTCCTGCACGCCGCCGCTGTCAGTCCACGCCGCGAGATTGTGGTCCGAATCGTAAAACTCCACCACGTGCGCGTAGGCCGGCCAGACTTCGGTCGCGAGAAAATTGGGCGCCCGCTTCAACGCTTCCAGCCGGTCCGTCAATTGCCAGTGACGGATCGCGTGCTGGGTGGCGTTCATCAAAATGAAATTCACCTGATGCCCCTTGCGGACGATGCGTTCCATCGCGCCGAAGATCGCTGTGAACCGCTGCCGGCTGAGGTTCTCCTTGCGATGCACATCCAGGCGCAGCCACTTGCCCTCGGCGAGTTTGGGGTAGACGTCAAAAATGCTCTGCTCCGGCTTTTCCTGGCGCTTCATCTCCAGTGCGTCCACGACAACGCCACCGGTGAGATAAATGTTTTCGGCGGGATAGCCTTCGCGCAACAGGTGTTCGCGATTCAACTCCACGGGCGCCATGTGATGCTCGCAACCGGCTGCGCTGACAAACGTGTCCCATTGCTCGGGAAACGGTTCCGTGCGGAGCAAATGCCAGTCTTCGTCCCATTGGCCGCCGACAAAATCCTCGATCGAAATGTCGCGCGGCATGTTCTTGAACAGGTTTGGCGACATCGCACGCAGGCCGGCCTCGTTCTGAATCGATTTTTCGCGACGCGTAAACATCCACGCCGCCGGGATAATCGGGCAGAGAATCGTGTCGCCATTCACCACGGGCACGACGGTGACGTCCGGCCAATTGTCGCGCAGCCATTTCGCCAGCCGCGACGTCTTGTAAAACAGCTCGGCCGATTTCTGGACCAGGTCGCCGCGCAATTGAAAATTCACCCCGACGTGCGGCGTGAACGAAAACTCGGTCAGCCCGTGCGTGAGCACGGCGTCGAAATGCTGTTGGGCGTCGATCACGAAAAACGGCAGACGGCGCCGCCGGCAGGCATCGACCGCGCCGAAGACCTTGTTAAAGCAGGGTTTGGTGCCGACGACGAACGCGAGCACCCAGTTCTTCTTCGCGCGACCTTCCTCCATCGCCTGGCCGACGATGTCCTTGTTGAGGGAGATTGGCAGGGCGGCCGGCGTGAAGTCGCTGAGTTCGGTCCAGGCGTTGGTGCTCATAAAATGCAAACCGGCCCAACGGCCGGCCGGGAAGTTTTAGAGGTCGCGGCTGCGGGGTCCAAGTCGTTTTTGGCGATAAACCGTCCTCGTTCTCCTCCTCGTCGTCGTAATCGGCAAACCGTCCGATTTTGCGAGCTGAACCAATTCGGGCACGGATGGGCACGGATTGAACACGGATGCGACAGTGCGGATTGCGAATAATTGAGCGTTTGCTTAATTTCGCGAGAGCTCACCAAGGTGGTCTAGAAATGAGGGGGACACTATTTGGGCGCAGCGACTACTTTATTTCCGGCGGCGTCAATTTCGGTGGGGTCGACGATGACGATCAGGCCGGTTGGCGATTGTTTGAGTTCCAGCCGTTCGGATGGGTTCGTCTCCTTGGCCTTGTAAGCGGAATATCCACCGCACATCACGAGAACGTAGTCGCGATTCAAAACCGCATCCGCTTGAAGTTGCCGAAGCTGGAGCCTTGGCAACGGTGTGGAATCGGTCGCCGATCCCGAATCGTCGTAGCCCAGGAATTGGTTGAGCGACGCGACGGCCGTCAGATGCACATTGCCATCATCTTTGTTGAAAGTTGGTAGTAGGTCCAAAATGGGGCCAATCTCCTTCTTTTCAGTAGTCAGCGCGTTACCGACTTTTCCCGTGACAATGGTTCGAACCCCTACCGCTTTGACCTGAGCTTGCCTGCCGTTCGAAGTCGTTACTCGCGGTGGTGTAAAGATCTGGGCACTCTTCGTTTCCTCGACCTCCTGGAGCATCTTGGTGACTCGTTCGTGACTCATTAGATGGTTGCTGCCGGAGTCCTTGTTGCTGACTGGCCGTCTTAGTCCAAATTCCGCCCAAATGGGCGAACTTAATGGCAAGTCCACAAATCGCGTTTCAATCGTTACCTGCCGGAGCGCCTGCCTTTCCTCTTCGGTGGTTTCCTTCTTTTCCGTTTCCGTCTTGGCGGCGAGCAACTGGCGCTGGTGTTCGATATCGCGTTTCAGCGATTCTATCTCATCGCGCCGCAAAGTCGATTCACCTCGCAAACGCATCAGCTCCAGATGTTCTTTTCGCAACGACTCGAGTTCATTGAAGTCCACCTCCATTTTGGCGAGGCGTGCGTTCTCGGCGCGCAGCCGCTCCAGTTCGCTCAATTGCGCGGTCAGAGCGGCATTTTGGTTTCCGGCGGCCGCCAGTGACTGGTGTTGAAGGATCGTCGGCGTGGCGACCCCGGCAATGGCCAGCGTGGCGACAATGGGTTTGAATGTGTTCATCGATAGGAGCTTTTGAAGGGTCAAAAGAATTCCGGTGCCTGCGGTCACTCCGCCTGCGACGGCGGCCGCGACCTGGCCCGCGAGTGCCGTTGGTGCAGCGGTTACGGCGTGGGCAAACAGCGAAGCGGCCAGGGCGGTGAGGGAAATTGTGACTCCGCGTTTGGCGAAGCGAGTTTTCAATTTTTCCAACGCCCGGGTGACCCGCTTTTGGGCGGCGTCTTCGCTGATGCCCAACCGGGTTCCGATCTCGTGCAAGTCCAGCTTGTCGAAGTAGCGGAGCACCAGGGCCAGCCGATCCGATTCGGCGAGAGTGTTCATCGCTTCCTCCAAGTGCGGGGCAAGTTGGGCCCAGTCTGGTTCGGCAGTTTGTAAAATGGTGTCCATGGCAAAAGCTTCCTGTTCACGATCGCGCCGGCGTCGTTCCCGCCGGATCATTGATGAAGCAACAAAGAACGTGTGGCGGTAGAGCCAGGCGCTGAGCACAGCGTCGGCCGGAATCCGATCCGCCTTGCGCGCAAGGTCGGCGAAGACAGTCTGCGAGATGTCCTCCGCCAGATGGAAATCGCCGCCGGCCAGTCGCCGGGCCGCCGAATAAACCAGGTCGATGTGCGCTTCGACGACGGCCCGAAAAGCGGCGTCAGTTCGGCTTTGGCAATAAGACCGCAAAAGGCTGGGACGGTTCGCACTCATGTGTCTGCCCATAGGAAGCCGCCGATCCGAGAATCCGACAAAGAAAATTCATGGCGGCGTGTTCATCATGTAGCAGCCGACGTTAGTCGGCTCCATTGTCGGGCGCATTTTGGCGCAAGACAGAACGGACTTACCTCCGCTGCTACCGACGAGGACTTTTTTCAACCAACCCGCACAGGAATCATTTGGCTGACGGGAAATGCCAGTGGGTTCCCTTGGCGGTTTCCAACGTGATGGCTTGAATCGCGGAAGTGGCGCTTTTGCGAACGTCCGGGTCGACGTCCCGAAGGGTATTCGTCAACGCCGGCAGTGCGGACCGAGCGGCGGCGCCAAATTCTTCAAGCCCCTCCGCTGCCCGTCGCCGGACGATCGAATCCTGGTTTGTCAGCGCCCGCGTCAATGCGGGAACAGATTGCTCGGCGTTCAAGGCGAGGTTGGCCAAGAGGGTGGTGCTGTTCACAACGATGGCGGGGTTGGTGTCGGTCAGGTGATCAATCAGCACGGGGACTGCCGCCGCTGCGTTGGTTCCCATGTGTTTCAAGGAATAGAGCATCGCCCAGTTTTCAAGGAGACGCGGTTCTTTGAGCAGGTTGGCGATGGTGGGAACGGCGTCCCGACCAATGTATCCCAGCGCGATCACGGCTCGTGTTGCGCTGTTCGGCTTGTTGGTCGAGCGCGCAAGTTGTTCGAGGAGCGGGATCGCTGGTGCCGCGTCGGGGCCCAGGATTTCAAACGTCCGCATCGCCGTGGACGCCGCTTCCGCGTCGTCTACCTGCAAACGATGAACGAACGACCAGTTTAACAGCCACGAGGGAAGTTTCCCGCTGTGTATGCGAAAATGCGCGCGCAACGGTGACGGTTCGCGATCAATGGCCGAAAGCATCCACGGCAGGGCATTTGTGCCGATGCTCTTGATCGCCGCCAGCGCCCGCTCGGAGCGCGCTTCGCGCGACCCGCCACCGTTGACGGCTTCGTAGCTGTGCACCCAACGAGTGAGTGGGTAGCCTTGATAAACGGGTTCGTTTGATCGCGAACTGTAAAAGAACAAACCCACCGCAATCGCGACCACGAGAAGTGCGAACAAAATCAGGCGGGGTCGGCGAAAGCGGAAATTCACGCGGGAACGGTAGCAGTTGCGGAATGGTTGTCACGGTTGTCCTCGATGACTACAGGGTCTTATTTGTCGTCCTCGGGCTCGTAATCGATCGGATGCCCGGAATGTCGAGGACGACGGTGGGGATGAGGCCGGGAAGTTGGGCGAGAACGATTGGAAAGTTTCCCCCTCCTTGCTTTAAGCCAGCCTCCGCCACTACGCTCCGGTCGTGCGGTTGCTGGATCGCTATCTCCTGCGCGAGTTGTTGTTGCCTCTCATCATTGTGTTGAGTGGCTTCCTTTTGCTTTGGTTGGTCTTTGACATCGTGGGGGTGATGGACGATTTCCAGCAGAATCACCTGCTGCTGCCGGATGTCATCGAGTATTACCTGTATAAGACGCCGCGGATTATGTCCGAAGGGTTGGTGCCGGTGGCGCTCTTGATCAGCACCTTGTATGCGCTGACTCAACACGCCCGGCACAACGAACTCACGGCCATCCGCACGGCCGGGATTAGTCTGTGGCGGGTGCTCGTGCCATACGTTTTTGTCGGCGTCCTGTTTAGTCTGGGCCTGTTCTGGTTGAATGAATTTGGCATGCCCGACGCCAACCTCCGCATGGAGGAGGTGTTAAATCGTTACCAGGCCAGTGCGGAAAACGCCACCGGCAACGTCGTCAGGAATTTCAATTTCTACAATGAACGCGACCGACGGAAGTGGACGATCGGCGAGTTCGACCGAACGGCGGGCGCGATGACAAACGTGTTGGTGGAATGGGCGCGCAGTGGTGGCCGCGTCGAATACCTGAAAGCCGACAGTGCCCACTGGGCCGGCGACGAGTGGGTCTTTCACAAGGCGTTGACGCGGACATTTGATCCCGCGAACAAGGATCAATTTGATTTCTCACCTGCCGCCGATGAACTCGCGGTGAAGGACTTCAAGGAAACGCCGCGGGAGATCTGGAGCGAGTTCAGCATCAGCCAGCTCTCGACACGGACGGCGGCCAAACGCGCGGTCGTGGCCTTGAGCACACTGAAGAATTACTTCGATCTGCATCCGGAATTGAGCCGGGAAAAACGCGCCATCCTGATGACGCAGTTTCATGGACGGATCGCGATGCCGTGGACCTGCCTGGTGGTGATGTTGATTGCGATTCCGTTCGCGGCACCGTCGGGCCGTCGGAATGTGTTTGCCGGAGTGACGGCGGGGCTGGCCATTACGTTTGCCTTTTTTGTCCTGCAACGACTTTGTCTCGCGCTCGGGACGGGTGGCTACATCACGCCCTGGCTGGCTGCCTGGTTGCCGAACTTGTTTTTCGCCGCGTTGGGGATATACCTCACCAGCCGTGTCCGCTGAACCCGCCAGAAACCATCAAGCCAAGGCAAACGAACTTGCCGAATTGAAGGCGCGCTTTGCCCGGCTCGATCAGCTCCAACGGGTCAGCAACGTCATCCACTCGACGCTCGAACCGCAAAAGGCGTTTCAATTGATCGTGCGCGAAATGGTCGACGCGCTGCGGGCGATCAGCGGTTCGTTAGTGTTGATCAATCCCACCAACAACTACCTGGAAATCCTTGCTGGTGAAGGCCTGCCGGCGGATACCATCCAGCTCCGTTTGCGTTTGGGTGAAGGACTCACCGGTTGGGTGGCGCGTACCGGCAAGGCCGCGCGCATCGGCGATGTCAGCAAAGATCACCGTTATGTGTCGGTGCGGCCCGCGGTGAGGTCCGAACTCGCTGTTCCGCTGGAAGTAAACGACGAAGTTCGCGGCGTCTTGAACGTGGATTCCGATCGACCGGACGCCTTTTCAGAAGCCGACCAGCAATGGCTTGAACAACTGGCGGTGCAGGCTTCGCGCGTGGTGCAGAACACGTGGCTCTACGAGCAATTTCGGCACAAGGCGATGTTGTTTGAATCGCTGGTCAACGTCAGCCAGACGATCAGTTCAACCTTGAATCTGGATGATGCTCTCCGTGCCATCACGGAGGAAGGTTGCGAATTGATGGGATGCAAAATCTGCGCTTTGCAACTGCTCGACGAGACGGGCGAGTGGCTTACGTTGCGGGCCTGTCACGGCGCCGGTGAGGCGTATCTGAACAAACCACCGGTGCCCGTCAGCGAAAGCTTGCTGGGCTTTGTTGTGCGGCGCTGCCGTCCGGTTCAGGTTGAGAACGTGCAGGCTTCCGGTCGCTATCAGCAGGTCGAGGTGGCGCGGGCCGAGGGCCTTGTTTCAGTGTTGGCGGTTCCCTTGCGATTTGGCAGCGAAGGCATCGGTACGCTCAGCGTTTACAAAAACGAGGCGCACACATTTTCCAACGAGGAAATCCGCATTTTGTCCGCGCTGGCCGATCTTTCCGCGATCGCGATTGAAAAGGCGCGTTTGTACGAACGGATTGTTGACGTCGAGGAACAGCTGCGTCAGTCGGAGAAACTCAACGCGCTGGGATTGCTCGCCGCCGAGGTGGCGCACGAGATCCGCAATCCACTGACGGTAATGAAAATGTTGTTTCATTCCTTGGACCTGCAGTTTCCGAAGGCGGATCAGCGGTCGGAGGATGTCCGGATCATCAGCGACAAGATGGAATTGCTGAATCGGATCGTGGAACAAATCCTGGATTTTGCCCGCAACGCGGAGCCCAAACCGTCGCCGGTGAACGTGAATCAGATCATTGAGGATCTCGGTTTGCTGACCCGTCACAAGCTGACGAATCAAGGGGTGACGTTACGGCGCGATCTCGCGCTGGACTTGCCGACCGTCATGGCGGACGCGATCCAGCTCGAACAAGTTTTTCTTAACCTGACCCTGAACGCGGTGGAGGCGATGCCTGAGGGCGGGGTGTTGCAAATTTCGACGCATCACGTCAAAGGCCGCGGGCGCGGCGGGTCCCATGTCGTGATTGATTTTGCAGATTCCGGGGTGGGCATGACGGAGGAACAACAGGCGCGGGCGTTCACGTCGTTATTGAACACGACCAAGGCCAAAGGCACCGGTCTGGGGTTGGCCCTGGTGGGGCGAATCGTGGAAACGCATCACGGCAAACTAAGTATCAAGTCGGCTCCGGGACAGGGGACGACCATCAGCGTTCGCCTGCCGGTGAAGTGATTCAGCTGATTCGCCGAACCCGCAAAAACAGGCGCGCAAAGGTGAATGTCCGTTTAGATAGTTCGTTTTCGCTAAATTCCACTCCTTCCTCGACCTGCCGGTGGGAGGCCCCGTAAGGTCTGCCGGTCTAATCTATGTCGCCTGCCGAACAATTGCTTCGTGAGTTAATCGCCATTCCCAGCGTCAATCCTGCGTTCGTGCCTCCCGGGCACCCGCACGCGGGTGAGCAACGGCTCGCAACGTTCATTGCCGAGAGCGCTCGGAAAGGTGGTCTGGAAGTCGAAATGCAAAGCGTGATCGACGATCGCCAAAACGTCATTGCCCGGCTGACACCGCAAGGCCGCGTCACCCGTAGAATCATTTTGGCCCCGCACATGGACACCGTACCGTGTGCGGACGACAAACAACTCACGCCCGAATTCAAGGGCGGCAAGTTGTATGGCCGCGGCGCGTGCGACACCAAAGGTTCGCTCGCGGTTTTTCTGCAAACGATGCTCGATCTCGCCAAGGCGGACAAACGCCCAAAGGAGACGGAGATCGTCCTTGCGGCGATGGTTGACGAGGAAAACGCCCAGGGCGGTTCCCGTATTTTTGGAGGAACCGGCTTTCAGGCCGATCTGGCCATTGTCGGCGAACCGACCCGGTTGCGGGTCGTTACCGCGCACAAGGGCGACATCTGGCTGCGCTTGCAAACACGCGGCAAGGCGGCTCATGGCTCCCGGCCGGACCTCGGGCGGAACGCCGTGCTCGAAATGGCCAAAGTGGTGCAACTGCTGGAAACGACTTACGCCAACAAGCTGAAGGAAAAGAAGCACCCGCTGCTTGGCCATGGCACGATCAGCGTCGGCAGCATTTGGGGGGGCAATCAACCGAACATCGTGCCGGATCATTGTGAGATCACCGCCGACCGTCGCACGTTGCCCGGCGAGACGGAGAAGCGGGTGTTGCAGGAAATTCGTGAACTCTTGAACTCTCAAAAACTCCGGGCCGACCTGCTTGATTTCAAGGGGCTGGACAGCCCGCCGTTGGAGACCAAGGAAGACAACGAAATCATCAAGGACCTGATGACCGAGGCCCGGCAGCACCGGCCCGCCGGTGTCGATTTCTTCTGTGACGCAGCCATTCTATCCCAGGCGGGAATCACCAGCGTCGTGTTTGGACCGGGTGATATTGCGCAGGCGCACACCTCGGACGAATGGATCCTCGTCCGCCAACTCAACACCGCCGGCAGCATCCTGCGCCGCTACTTCGACCGGCAGCCGTAGTTTCGCGCTCCTCGAATGCGCATCGCGTTTCTGACCCACGAACCCTTTTATCCGCCCAGCGGAGGAGGCTCGGCGGAAGCGGTCTATCTCGTTCAGGAGATGGTGCGACGCGGACACGAAGTGCATGTGTTTTGTCCGCAAATCGAAAACGCGACCAAAACCTCCGAACAATTTGAGATCCATTTCCATCTCTTCACGAAATGGGAAATGGGACGCTACACCTCGTTTCGCACACCAAAGTACCTGCTCTATCCGCGCGAATTGGAAAAGATGGTGGCGACGACGGCCGAAAGCAAACCGTTCGACCTAATCGTTTCCCAGCACACGATTGCGTCCGTCGCCGCGGCCCGACTCCGCAAGACACTCGACGTGCCGGTGGTGATGAACTTCCTCGATTTCCTCACCGGATTCATGGAGACGTGGCCGGTGTGGCTGGCGCCGCGCGTTTT
Organism: bacterium; assembly: GCA_016124235.1. Classification (GTDB taxonomy): domain Bacteria; phylum Verrucomicrobiota; class Verrucomicrobiia; order Limisphaerales; family RI-55; genus RI-55. The sequence goes on from WGOC01000042.1 coordinate 60,353, forward strand.
GTTGAAGCGACTCAAGCAATTTGAAATCACGCTGCCGTCGCGATCGATGGCCGACGGCGTGATGACCGTGTCCAATCCGTTGGCCGAGATCTTTGCCGGCGCCGGCTTCCCGATTCCCCGCATCTGCCCGATATATTACGGCTACGACGCGGAGGTTTTCCCGCTCCGGTCATCCCCACCTCCGGCCGCCCGGCCGCCCGTGATCGTCATGCACGGATCATTTGATCATCATCATCTCGGGCCGGTTGCGCGGGAAGCGATGATTGAAGTCCATCGCCAACGGCCGGACGTGGTTTTCGAATTTGTCGGCAAACAAACCAAGGCACTGACCGCGCATATCAGGGCGCTGAGATCCGCCGCTCCGAATATCCGCGTGGAAGTTACTGGCTTTGTGCCTTACGACCAGGTGGCGAAGCATCTGACCAATGCGACCGTCGGCATCGTGCCGTATGAAGAATCGAGCGGAACACATTGCGCGTTTGTCGCGAAAGCGGTGGAATATCTCGGCGTTGGATTGCCGGTCGTTTCGACGCGATTGAAAAACCTGGCCACGTATTTCAAGGACGAACCACGAATGCGATTTGCGAGTTTCAGTGGTGCCAGCTTTGCCAGCCAGATTCTTGGCTGGTTGAATGATCCGGCGCTGGCGAATTCCGAAGCGGCCGCCGCGACGGCCGGCCGGGTTCGCGAAAACCTGGACTGGCGGGTGATCAGCCGGCGGGCGGTGGATTTTCTGGAGACGACTGCAAATGAGTTCCGCTGAATCGAGACGGACGTTTTTCCGCCAGAGCACGTGGATGATGACGGCAACCGTTGTCAGCGGGGCGTGCATGTATTTTGTTCATCCATTGGTGCGAATCATTCCCGATGCGGAGTACGCCACCTTCACCACAATGCTGCAGTTGTTCGTGTGGCTGAGCATTCCTGCGGTGGGACTGCAAATGGTATTCGCTCAACTTGCAGCCGCGGCCGTAACCGAACAAAAACGTCGCGAACTAACCGGCGCCGCGCGTGCGGTGTTGATCGGGATTTCCATAATCTGGATCCTGCTGGCCGGTCTGTTGTTTTTGTTTGGGGGAAGGCTCGCCGCCGCCTGGTCGTTGAAAAGTCTTTGGTCGATCTGGCTGACTTTGATCATGGGATTCGTGGGCCTTTGCATTCCGTTGCTCAACGGCCTGCTCCAGGGGGCACAGAATTTTTTGTGGATTGGCTGGAAGGAAATCGCGAATGGACTGGGCCGTGTCGTCTTCACATATCTGATTGTCTATCATTTCAGCGCCACCGCTGTCGGTGCGCTCGCGGCTGCGCTGATGGCGTTCACGGCCTCGCTGCTTCTTCTGTTCTGGCAAAGCCGAGAGCTGGTCCTCGGTCCCTCCGCCCGATTTGACTGGAGCGACTGGAGAAAACGTCTGGTGGGTCTGAGTCTGGGATTTGGAGCGTTTCTGTTCATGATGAGTGCCGACGCGGTGATTCTGCGGTCCCATTTTTCGGGCGAAGAGATGGCGCCCTACAACGGCGCCGGAACCCTGGCGCGGGCGATCGTTACTTTTACCGCGCCTCTGGCGGCGGTGATGTTCCCCAAAGTCGTTCACAGCCTGGTTCATTCACAGAAGACCGACGCACACAAACTGACATTTGTAGGCGCGGGAATACTCAGCGTTCTTGCCGCGTCCGCGTTGTCCCTGCTCGCGCCCCTGGCGCTGGGAATGGGAATCAGACCATCGTTCGCGAGCTTTGCCCCGCTGCTTCCGTGGTATGCCTGGGCGATGGTTCCGCTTGCACTGGCCAACGTGTTGATCAGCGATTTGATGGCCCGTTCGCGCTTTGCGGCTTCCCCCTGGCTGGCGCTGGTCGCGGCGGGGTACGGCATCACGCTTTGGTGCTATCATCCGTCGTTCAAACAGGTGATCCTGATACTGGGCGGCTTCAATCTTCTGCTCATGCTGGTGGCGGGAGCATTCGTCTGGGCGCGCCGATCAGGGAAGTCGGTAAAATCAACCCATTGAGCTTCGCTCCGGCGTCGGGCAGACTCGATTCATGCAATCAGACACACAGGATCAATCGGCGGCCCGGCATTTCTACGATCGCATCAGTCATGCGTACGATTTGCTCGCGGACGCGGACGAACACGAAGCGCGCGAACGAAGTTTGAAATTGCTGGCTGCGAAACCCGGCGAAGCGGTTCTCGAAATCGGATTCGGCACGGGTCATTCCCTGGTCGCGCTGGCCAGGGCAGTTGGTTCGACCGGCAACGTCTGCGGAGTCGATATTTCCGAGGGAATGCGCAAAGTCGCCGAGGAACGTTTGCAGAAGGAAGGGACGAGCCCGACGATTGATCTGCGGGTGGCCGCGGTGCCGCCGTTGCCCTGGCCGGATGCAAGTTTCGATGCCGTGACCTTGTCGTTTACGCTCGAGCTCTTTCCGCCGGGAGACATTCCACGCGTGCTGAGCGAGATCAAACGCGTTCTGAAATCGGGCGGGCGATTGTCTCTTGCCAGCATGGCGAAAGTGGCAACCGGCGAGAGTGAAAGCATGCTCGAGCGGACGTATCAATGGATGCACCAACACTTCCCGCACATCGTCGATTGTCGGCCAATCGATGCGGTGTCCTTGCTGCGCAACAATGGATTTGAAATCAAAGCCGAAGAACGGATGACAATCTGGACGATGCCGGTGACGGTGGTGTTGGCGGCGCCGGAAAAAATGACGCCGGACAGTTGAGTTCGTCATCAGGGATTACTGGAGTGCTCCCAAAGCCACGTCCAATCGGCGGCTAATGCATCGTTATTTTGATACTCCGTCTTGCCGGGAGTATAATAGTCTCCCTCCTTCCAGCGTTGCTTTTGCCAGTGACCGTCGGCGAACATCAGATTGCCGCGTTTGTTGTGTCGCCGATGATCTGGGATGGAGTAACCGCCAATACTTCGGAGCGAGTAAGGTGGTTTGCCAACGCCGAACAAGCCGTCATTTAGTGTAACTTCATCTTCTTCGAGGAACGTGAATATCTGACTCGGATTCCTTATTTGATCAATGGTTTTGAAGACCCGACGCTCGTCTACGGTCGGCGCGATCGAATTCATGAAAATGTCCAAACTGTAGCTCCGGACTCGATTTGCGAATCCGTTGCCCACGGGAAAACGCACTTGATCGACGGGACATCGAAATACCGTCGCATTGGGAACGTACGGGCCGAGCATGCCGCCGTAAAGATAGGTAGGATCAACCAGGAGGCGGACGTCAAAGTTATCCAGAGTCTGCGGTCTGAAGTCGAGGAAGCCTCCAACCCAGGAAGGATTGCTTCCGACCTTGCCAGAAGTAGGTCCCTGCCCGTTGGGAACGAGTCGACCGTTGTTGTTGTCAGCGTAAAGCTGCCAGCCGATGTGGATTTGGCGGAGGTTGTTCATGCATTGTACCTCGCGGGCGGACGCCTTCGCGCGCGAAAGTACCGGCAAGAGCACCGCCGCCAGCACCCCAATGATGGCAATGACGACGAGCAGTTCGAGTAAGGTGAATCCCCGATCGGAATACGGCTGCCGGTCGGCCACTTTAGCGTAGAGGCGCGTTTCCATGATGAACTCCTCCATTATGCATACTCCCGAATGGGAAGGCAGTCACTGTGCGTTTCACCGCACAGGGTCTGGGAGGTTTTCTTGAGACATGTGGCTTTCGGTTAAGTGAAGGATGACCGAGGTGCCTCAAATGACAGGCGGGACACCTGTCCTACGCTGCGCGCGATCGAACGTGGAGTAGCCCGGGGCCGGACAATGCCGCGAAGGAATTTGAGCGATCGGTCGGCTCGGACCAGATCATTCTTTATTGGGATCGCTTCGCGGTCCGGGCACGGGCGCGCGCAGTTTTCCGTAGATCCATGCTTCCAGTGGGCGCAGTGGTTTGAGCAGGTTGTATAACGGCGAATAGACCAACCGCAGTCGTACGACCGAAAGGAACATCACCAGCGAGGAACGAAGCAGGCTTTGCGTGACTTTCGAGCCGATCTTGTCGGTCCATTCGGTCGCCACTTCGATGATGTGGAAGCCTTCACGCTTGAGCACGTAGAGGAAGTTCACGTCGAAGGCGAGGTCGGCGGTTTGCAGTTGCGGATGAACTTTTTCGATCGCCCCACGCCGCACGACTTTGGCCGGGCATTGGGTGTCCTGAAAATTCATCCAGAACAACAGCTCAACGATCAGATGAAAGCAGCGGCTGAACGCGCGCCGCACCCACGTCTGGCTTTGGTGCAGAACGGAATCTTTCAACCAGCGTGAGCCAATCACGCAATCAATTCGACCGCGACAGCGCTTTGCCAAGTCATGAAACGCCTGGGGCGACGTGGCGCCGTCGGCGTCGACGTAACCGACGAGGTCGGCTCGCGGCGCCAGTTTCAAGCCTTCGATCAACGCGCCCCCTTTGCCGATCGGATCCGGAAAATTCAGCGAGCGTATGAACGGATAATCTCGGCTGACTTCATCGACGACTCCCTGTGTGTTGTCGCGACAGCCATTGAGCACGACGACCAGTTCGAATTTTCCGTGATAGTTCGTGCGGTAGTAGTCGCCGAATTCGCGCAGCACGGGGCCGATCCGCTCCTCTTCATTGTAAGCGGGAATCAGCAGCAACAGGCTGGGTTCGGGCGATGGCACGCGCAGTGGTTAGCAAAGCGAGCGCGGTTTGCAACTCTATGTCTTCTCCGCGACGAGGTGCCGGAAGTTTCCGCCCAGCTGGCGACTGCAGTGAAAACACAGGACGGCGTCCACCAACAGACCGATACCGACCCAAACGACGCAGATTCCAAACATCGACGACGGAACCAACCATTGGAGTTGTAACGCCGCGAAAATCGCCAGCAGAGCCAGGCCACAAAACCATGGACCCAACAGCACGAGGCTGACGGTCTGCAACAAACCCCGTGTAGCGTTTCGCGCGATGAGACCAAAATAAAGTCCGGCCCAAAGCAACGTGAACGCATCAAACACCACGGTGCCCATCATTGCGAGCAGCGGGTAGCGCCAGGATGATAAATCGCACGTCCACCAAACGACGAAATCCATCGCCAGTAACAAAACGACCGGCCAGCGGAACACTGTTTGCAGACCCGTGATCCAGCCGTGAACAATTTGGTGTTCGGTCAGCGGCGCGGCGAGAAGGGGTTCCAACAAACCGTCAGACTGGTCGCGCGAGAGGCAGCGGCTCAATTCCCACGCGAGCCAGAGCTTGAGCAAACCGTGGAGGCAGAAAACATACGTCATGAACACGTCCGATTGATTCATCAACGCATCACCAAAATAGACCGAAACCAGTGCCGTTCCACCAAACAGCAACAGAAATACCACCAATGGAAATTTGAGTGGCGCACGTTGGCGGGCAACCCAGGCAACCGGATTCAACGCGTACCAGCGTTCGCGTACCCGCAGTTCGCGTGGGCTCCATTCGCGATGGAATCTTGGACTTCCGGCTTTGCGCATTTTGACCGGGACATTCAGGAATCGGTGAGTTGACCAGATGGTCCACACACAGCCGACGCCGATCGCAAGCCAGATGGTAGCCAATCGTGTGTGAAATGAGGTTGGCGTCGTTCGAAAAACCTGATCGCGAGCGGCCAGCCAAAAATGCAAAGGGTCGGGAAACCAGTGAGCCAGCGGCATATCGTGGCCGGTCGGAATCCATAGCCAGGGGAGTGCGAACCAGATTGCCAGAACCGCGGCCGCCGCGGCCAATGCTTTGCGCCCGCTGAATGAGCGGGCTGAAATCCAAGCGCATACCACCAGTGACGCCGTGAGCAGCGTGAACATCACCAGCGACGTGCGCCAGAATTCACCGGAGGTAACGCCGCCGAGGAGGAACGGCAGCGCGTGCAACGGGAGAAACGCAAACAAAGCGTAGTAGGCCGGCAAAGAGCTGGCCACGAGTTTCCCCACGACGATGTTCGAAGGTGGGAGGTTGGACAGAAAGAGCAGCTGCAAAGTGCCCTGTCGCTTTTCGCTGCTCAGGCAATCGGCGGTCAGAACCAAACCAGCGAGCAGGCAATAGGCAATTCCGAGCAAGGAGAGAACGTGAAACAAACGATCGCCGAGCCGTACTGGAGTCCAACCAGCAAATCGACCCACTTGCAGAAAACCCAACACCACGACAAATCCACCGGCCGACAGGAGAATTCGCCACAAGGTGTTCCGGCCCGAACGGCTTCGCTTTTTCAGGTCATGATCCAGAATGGGAAAACCCGTCATGAAGCCACTGCATCAAATCCCATTGTTGATGATCGCGATCACAATCAACAACGTCACCACGGAGAGGAAGCCACCGACAAAGGCGGCCCACATGCCAAGATAGAGTTGGCGGCGCGCGGGATTCCATTCCTTGCCCGCGACGGACCAGACGGAAAAGAACCGCCACAGCGCAAGGGGTGCACACACAAGACCGAACGGGGGCACCAGGCTCAGCAAGCCGGTCGAAAAGACCCTGAGTGAACCTTCCATCACGAAGATCTTCTGGTCAGGCGTGTTCACGGCTGCGCGCTTTTTGCGACGATGTCGGGACTTTGAGTGATACGGCGGTCATCCAAAGCGTTGGTGGTCGATGCGCTGTTGATCACAACTTTGGTCCAGTGTTGCTGCTGTTTCATTTCGGTGAATCGCAGTTCGTGGTGCAGATTGCGGAACACAGCAACGACCGTCAGCGTGACTGCCGAAGCCGCAATCAAGAGAATGACCACGGCAGCGGTGGCAAAAGCGGATCGCTTGTGTCGAGATGGTTTAAGAATCTTCATGGTCGGTCTGCGCGTCCTGCCACACCGATAAATGAAAAAAGTGGGCGGACGCGAACGTGGGGCTTCCGGGTCTTCATTTCGATATCGAGATGCCAGGCCGTCACGTGGGTGCGTGATTCAGAATTCCAAGTTGCAGAGGCAACGCGGTCGAGCAAATGCGCCCATCCCGCGTCCGACGCCTGACGCCGCCAAATCATGCCATTTGCAAAGCGATAGATCACGTTCCCCTTGGCTTGCGGAATAATGAACTCGGTTGAATCAACTCCCAAAAACTGGGGCATGGCAGTGGCGTCACGGAGGTCCGCCCGCCAACGTTCTCCCACCGAGAGCGCCCCTGCGATATCGTCGGCATTGCGTCCAAAGTTGGTGGCGCTGTCCAGGCACCGGAGATAGAGGGCAATTCCCAGGCTGACCAGGATCGACGAGATCGCGAGATAGATTAGACATTCAACCAGCATCATGCCGCGCCGATGTCGGATTGGTCGTTTCAAGGACGCGGCATTCATCGCTTGGCCTCCGGGTGCGGTGTGTCGATTTGATTCAATGCAAAACCGCGAACGATATGGCGGCCGTTTCCTTTTTGGGCGGGAATCCACTCGAGCTGAATTCGTTTCGCCGATCGCGTTGCGCGAAACTCACCCGGAGGCAAGACTTTCATAGTCGGTGCTTTCGAATGATAAGAGCTTTCGCCTTCCGGCAATGATTGCCATTCTCCGGCGGCCAACACCTCGAGTTCACCGTCGACCAGCGACATCGCGATCGCATCGTAATAATACGCGCGAGCGAGCCGCATTTCGCGAGTGGACACAAACGCGATTCCGAAAAAGCCAAAAAGGAAGAGCGCCATGGCGAGGAACAAATCCATGGAAACGAAGCCACGTTGTCGCAGGGAAATTGCGCGAACATTGATCACCATAACGAAGCCTCCTGCATGATGGATGTGAGAAATTGAAACACGCCGATGACCACGGCGCCGACGATTACGCCATTGAGGACGATTAATCCGGTGGTGGCGTAATTCGAGGCGTATTGCTCGGCTTTGACCGCGCGGACATTCAGTGTTTCGTGCCAGCCTTCGAGCGCTTCGCGGAAGGGAATGCCCGATTGAGCAGCGATCTCCCAGCGCCATTTTAGTTCACCGGCGGGATCGACCGCCGCGAGTGCATCCACAAAACGTACGCCGTCTCGCAACTTTGCGGCAGTCCGTTCAGCGAGTTGTTGAAAACGAAAACTTCCTGTCGCTGACGCGGCATGCACGACCGCCTGGTCTTCCGGTACACCGCAATCCAGCAACAAGGACAACGCCAGTGAAAAGTCGCGACGAGCTCGACGATTGTTCCAGGGAAACCAGTTCAAGCAGCCATCAACAAGCTCAGGCGGAAGCCAATGGAGCAGCTTCAGTCGAATCCGCGGCCCCGCGGTGTAAGCGACCAGCACCACCAGCAACGCGGCCAGCGGGACCAGAGAAAACAAGGCCAATTGATTAATGTGTGTGATCGCCCAACTGGGATGGTAGTGCGGCAGCATCTCCGCGCCAATCGCATTGAATTTTGGAATCACAAAGATGCTGATCATCCACATGATGGCGGTCCAAGCGGGGAAGAAGATGATCAAAGATCCGGCAAAATAGTTGCGCGCTTTGCGAACCTGGTCGGCGGCAGCCTGCAGCTGATAATGGCAGGCGGGAATGAATTGCTGAAGATTGCCGAGTTGGTAGCCGGTCTTCAGAATGGCTGTTACTCCGCCGGGCAGAAATCGCGGCACGCGATCCAGCGCTTCATCGAGCTTCAATCCTTTTTCCAGCCACGCGGCCAGCAGGTAAAACGGGACACTCAGTGACGGGTCATTGCACTTGGCCATGTGAAGGATCGCGGCTTCCGGTGCGATCCCAAGTTTGAGTTCCGTATCCAACAGATCGACGAATCGCTGTGCGCGTTCCTGTCGACGGTAGGGCAGGCTCAGGAATTGATAGATCAGGCCGCCGACCAGGATCAGCAAACCGAAGCCGATCAGACTGACCAGAAGTGCGATGACGGTTTCTTGGGAGCCGGATGTCATGGCGTCGATTGGAATCAAACAAAGTTCAGGAATCCGGAAAGGAGGCTCGAGTACAGCGCGAACGATTGATACAGAATCAACATTCCCAGCAAGATGACGCACACCGGAGTGACTGACATTAGAATGAGTTCGAGTTGATTGCGTGCGCGATGATGATACACGCCGGCAGCCCTCAGCAGTCCAGCCGTCCAGTTTTCGCGATCGTTCCCAACCAGCCAGAAAAAGAGGGGCGGCATCGGCGATTTGCTTGCCGCCAGCGATTCGAATCGGTTGTTACCTTCGGCAATTGTCTTTTCCCACATGTAAATCATGCGTTGTGCTGGACCGCCGTGTTCCAGTTCCCGCAGGACCGGTAACGTCTCCTTCAATGGACAACCACTTTGGAGCATCATGCCGAACAAATGGGAGAGTCGCGCAATCGATGCTTCCTTAAGACCCGGCAATTTCCACATCGCGAGCCGACGAAGTGACGGTGTGAGCGTCACAACCAGGTAGCCAACCGCGACGAGTGTGACGATGACGGATGGCAGTACCATGCCCGCGATGAATTGGGGTGGAGCCGATCCACCAAACATCCCGCGAAACGCCGACATTACGCTGTCGCGCAGGCTAAAGTAGAGATACCAGATCAACATCGAGAGCAACCAGGAGCCGATGATGATCATTCCAGGATAAAGCAAAACGCCCTTGATGCGCGTCGCCAGCACGCTGGCTTGTTGGTAGTAATCCGCGAGCAGCAACAACACCTGTGGTAACGCCTCGGCCTTGCGACCGGCGATCAGCATGCGTTTGTAAAAATCGGGTAGCTCGCTGTCGGCGATGGCTTTTTCGAGCGGTTCCCCGGCTGCGAGTTTGTCTTCGAGTTCCTTTAATTGATCACGGAACTTTCCTTTGGCCATGCCGTTCGAAAGTTGGCGGAGACTGCCCTCGAGCGGCAGTCCGGCTTTCAACATGCCGGCAAGTTGTTGGTTGAAGAATGCGAGTTCGTCGAGTTTCATGATTCAATTACTCTGTCCACTTCCGCCTGATGGGTGCGTCCCGACGTTTCGAGCGCAGCGGCGGATTCACCCAAGGTTGGCGACGGCTGGATGACCTGCACGCCTTCGCGGTGCAATCGCTCGCGGATCGTGTCGTCTACGGCGAACCATTCGGCAATGGGCTGTCGACCGCGGTAGCCTGTTGTAAAACATTCCGGGCAGCCCTGGCCGTTACACTTTTCGCAATATGTTCTCACGAGCCGTTGGTTCAAGATCAGCCGCAACGTGCTCGTGGCAGCGTAGGCATCGGCGCTCAAGGAGAGCAACCGGTCAAAAACACCGCGACATGATCCCGCGTGAAGTGTGGCAATCACCTGATGGCCGGTGAGCGCACCTTGCAGGGCGACGCGTGCCGTTTCTTCGTCTCGAATTTCGCCGATCACCAAAGTTTGGGGATCCTGGCGGAGCAAGTGCCGGGCGGCGACGGCAAATGTGAGCCCGCGGGCTTCGTTGATTTCCGTTTGCATGACGCCCGGCAACGTCTGTTCCACCGGGTCTTCGACCGTGATGACATGTCGTCCGGCGGATTCGGTGAGGTGGCGAAGGCACGCATAAATGGTCGTTGTCTTGCCGCTGCCCGCCGGGCCGGTCAACAGGATCAATCCCGAATTTGCGCGCAACGCGTTCTGCAAAGCGGCAACCGTCTCCGCCGGCAAACCAAGCTCACTCAACGGTCGAACAATCGATTGATTAAACAAGCGCAGGACAATCTTTTCGCCGTGGATTGTGGGATAAGTCGAAACGCGCAGATCCTGATCACAATGAAGCTCCTCACGACTGATGCGGCCGTCTTGCGGCAGGCTCTCCTGGTAAGTCTTGAGTCGAGCCAGGTATTTGATGCGTCCACACAAGCGTTCGCCTTCGTCGAGCGGGAGCTTTTCGATGGGCGCCAGTTCGCCATCGAGCCTAAACGCGATCCGCAGGTGATCCGGTTCAAACGCCAGATGAATGTCGCTCGCACCAGCCGCTTCCGCCTGACTGATCAGTTCTTCCAGAGCCTGCGGGGCCTTGCCGGTGGAATCCATGGCTGGTTTTTTAACCGGTGGCCCCATAATTCTCAATGCTGGCGATCGCGGTTTGGGCGGTTCCGGAGCGGACGATATTGTTCTGCGAATGGTCACGGGCTGTTCATGGATCGACACAGCCATGGCGATTTGCTCACGCACGAACTCGTAAGATCGACAGGGCGCCCGGGTCGGATTACGAATTGTGCATGCACTGCGTGGTGACGGCCGGGCCAACTTACGAACGACTGGACGATGTCCGGCGATTGACGAATTTTTCGACCGGTCGGTTGGGAATCGAGCTGGCCAATGACCTTACGGCGCAGGGCCATCGGGTAACGCTGCTTGTCGGTGAACAAGCGACCTGGCCGGGGGAAAGGCGTGTGTCCGATGTGCAGGTTTTTAGCACGACTCAAGATTTGCTGGGGCGTTTGGCAGAACTCGCCGGCGATCAGGTTGGGGCCGTGTTCCACGCGTCGGCCGTCAGCGATTTTGCGTTTGGAAGAATCCTGGAGCGAACGGAATCCGGCGATTTGCGCGAACTCGGGGAAGGCAAAATCTCCACCCGGCACGGGACGTTACTCGCGGAGTTGGTGCCGACCCCGAAATTGATTTCCCGACTGCGCGAATTCTTTCCGCCCGCCCGCATCGTGGGGTGGAAGTACGAAGTCGACGGTGATCGGACCTCGGTCTTGGAAAAGGCACGTCGGCAAATTGTTGAAAACAGAACGGACGCATGCGTGGCCAACGGACGCGCGTACGGCGAAGGGTTTGGTTTGCTGGACCGTGACGATCGATTGCGGCATGCGGCCGATCGCGGGGAGTTGTTCGCCGAGTTGCGGAGGCTGATTTCCGGGTAAGGCTTTTGGTTTGAGCCTACAATTCGATCTGGCGCAGGCGGCGCAGACCGAGCCAGAGCGGCATCGCTCCCAGCACCAGCGAGATCACGAGGAAAAAGCCGACGCCGATCACGATGGACGGCAACGGTACGAGGCCGCCCGTGAGCCGCCAAGGGGAACCAATGGCGAGCAACGCGATTGCACTGACGATGTACAGAAAGCTCATTACCAGACAAAACGTTCCGCCAAAACCACTGACAATTTTGCTTGGGTTTTCCTCCTTGAAATTGGGATAGAGCACACCGAGGCCGGCCGCCATCGCGGTCAGAGTGAACGTCATGACGCAGACCGAAACCGCAAAGTAAATCGTTCGCTCAGGCGGCAGTCGCAGCATGTGACACGAACAAATCACCAGCGTAACGGTGAGCAAAAGGGCGGCGATAAACGCCAGCCAAAATTTCGTCGTCACCACGCGGTGTAGTCCCACGGGTGAAATGCCAACAATCCAGATGCGTTTGCCCTCGAGCGAAAACTGCGGATAAACGAATCGTGTGGTCAGGGTTGCCAGATTCAGTGAGCAGGCGCCAAGGTTGAGAAACGAAATCAGAAAGATCCAAAACTGGTTGTTCGCGTTCTGCGTGAAATGGCGGAGGTTGATGATGTACAACGCCAGCAGCCCAAACAGGATCAAGGATTGCGCCCATTGTGAAGTGTCGCGCCAAAAAGTGCGGATGTCCTTGACGAGCAGCGCGCGGGTCGCGGGATTCAGGAATGGCAACCAGGAACACAGCGCATCCAGGGGGCCACGCGCGAACGAGAATGGTTCCTTGCTATTCTCCGTCCGCCGGTGCCAGGGCCACGAGATCAGAACGCCGCCCCGGCTGTTGACGGCCGAAGCCGCTTCGTAAAAAGGCAGGCCCATCCGCGTAAACATGAGCAGGCCAAAAAACAAAACATGACTCAGCAGGACCAGACCGAAGAAAAAGGACGCCATGCGCGCGCCGTCCGCCCAGTTTAACACCCCCGCGGACAACCAGTAACTCGGCAACAACGGGAATTGCACGAACCGGGTGTTGCTGAGCATCTGGTCGAGTACGTTGTACACACGGGTTTCGAGTTGCTCGTCCGAGAAATAGTGCGGCTGACTGAAAACGGTGATGCCGAGGATTACCACGACCATCACGGCGAGGGCCGATATTTGAAACGAACGCCGATCAAAAAAACGGGCTACCAGAATCGCGGCGCAGGAGCCGGCAATCCCGGGCAACAAAATGAACATCAGCAGGAAAATGAACGTGATGACGTAGAAGTGCCAGGGGGCATGACGAACCAAACCGTAGGCGGCGAGCAATGGCGCGATTAGAAATAGAAATGCCCATGAGGCCAGCAGCGTCGTCTCGATAAATTTCCAACGAAAAATCGTGTGCATCGGAATCGGCAACGAAAGCAAAAATGTTGTCTCCCGATTGCGAAACAAATTGCTGTAGCCGATGACGAGATTCGAGATCAGCAAAAGCAAAAACAGAAAGGCAAACATGAGGAACATCATCCGTTCCGTCAGGAGCGTGCCAAGCCCGGGAAAACGGTTGGCGAAGCCGAGACCGCGGTAAAACAGGAAGAACGAAATGACGCAGTAGCCGATAATGAAACCGGCGATCAACACGATCAGAAGTCGTGATTGGCGTGTCACCGACAAAAGGCGCCGCCACGTCTGGAGCAGCCAGACATTCAGGAGCAACCGCAACGACGGGGCGGCTGGTATGGTCGAACCATTTGCCATCAGTGGATTGCTTGATATGTCGGGGCAATCGGGCGGCGCGGCAAGTGAAATGTCAGCCCGATCGACTCTGCCGTGCGATTGATTCCCCTGGAAGTGGAAGCATTTTGTGAGAACCCAAGTGACAGATCCGGTCCTGTCCCTATATTCCCGCCCGCGTATGCGCTTTGGGTCGCTCCAGTTGAAGTCCAATTTGTTTCTGTCGCCGTTGGCTGGTTACACCAATCTTCCGTTTCGGTTGAACGTAAGGGAGATCGGTGGAATCGACCTGGCCACGACGGATTTGGTGAACGCCCGATCGCTACTCGAGAAGAACCGGAAGGCCTTTAAGCTGATCGAAACGCGACCGGAGGACTCGCCCCTGGCCGTCCAGTTGTTCGGCAGTGTGCCGGAGGAAATGCGGGACGCCTCTCAATTCCTCGAATCCAACGGCGTCCACTCGATCGACATCAATATGGGCTGCCCGGTGAAGAAAGTCTGCCGGGTTGGGGGTGGCTCGGCGATGATGAACGAGTTGGACAAAACTTCGCGGCTGGTGCGGGGCATGGTCGAGGCCGTGAAGATCCCGGTGACGGCGAAGATGCGCCTGGGTTGGGACGAGGAAAATATCACGGCTCCCGATTTGGTGCGAGCGCTGGAAGACGCCGGTGTGGCCGCCATCTTCATCCATGGGCGCACCCGGCAACAGGGATTTTCTGGCACGGTGAATCTGGCGGGAATCCGACAAGTCGTGGCGGCGGCGCGGGCGATTCCGGTGATCGGCAATGGCGACGTAACGACCCCCGAGGCGGCCAAATTCATGATCGATCAAACAGGTTGCGCCGGCGTCAGCGTGGGGCGTGGGGCGTTTTACGATCCCTGGATTTTCAAACGCACGCGCCATCTGCTGGACACGGGTGAGTTGATGTCCGAGCCGTCGTTTGAGGAACGGGTCCGCGTGATGTGCCGTCATTTGGACCGGATGATCGAAGTGTTTGGTGAGGAGCACGGATGCATCCTGTTTCGCAAGGTGGCGCCCTGGTACGCCAAGCGGTTTGGCCCGGCGAAGCCGTTTAGTCGGGAAGTGGTACAGGTGTCATCGAGGAGTCACTTTGAGAAGATTCTTGAAAGCTACCTGCGGTGGCGGAAGCAGTTCGTTGGTGACGATGGCGAATTGTTGCCGCGTTACCAACTGTCCCCGATGTTGGTGACTTTTATGGCGCCCGACATGGAAACGCCGGTGGAACGGCGAACCGCCATACCGGTGCCAAAAGGACCAGTTGAAGTGTGGTAGACGAAGGCGATCGGCACTGGGGATGGACTCAACTGAGTGAAGCCGATTGGGTGCGGGTTCGAAACCGCCGCTCGATTACAAAAAGTCCACTTGCGGTTTTAGTGAATAACCTGTCTGCTAGGGTTAGTGCTCCGCAAGTTGGCATTGCTTGCAGGCAAAAAAAAGGGAGCTATGCACGACGGTCGCTGTTCTTCAATGCTCATGGATTTCTATCCTGGTTGACCGAGGGATACGCGATGTGTTTGCCGCGGAATTGCGTTCGTTGGTGGACTTCAAACCGCATAGCATCGCGACACTTATAGTCTGTTGAGTCATATTGTTATGATCACGCACGAAACAAATGGATTACTTGTGCAAACAATTGAAGTAACCACTCGATTTGGCAAAGTGCTGCGAACGTGGCGCAGCAAGTTGGGCATTTCACAGGAGGAGTTGGCGGGCCGGGCCGGGCTTCATCGGACTTATGTTTCCGATGTGGAACGCGGCACGCGCAACGTCTCACTCGCCAGCATCGACAAGCTGGCCAAAGCTTTGGAGGTCTCGGTCGCCACCCTTTTTGCAGAGATTAGTGATTCTGGGACCGAGTCACCAGATGCCCGTCCTGATCTTTCAGGCAGATTGGTCGACATTCTCTACGTCGAGGACCGCCAGGATGATATTGATCTCACGGTGAGTGCCTTGAAGAAGTCGAACATCAGCAATCGAATCTACGTGGTGCGCGACGGCCTGCAGGCACTTGATTTCCTCAATTGCCGCGGACAATACGCCGACCGCCGGGAAGTTGTCCGTCCGCAACTCATTCTGCTTGATCTCAACCTGCCCGGAATCAGCGGTCTTGAAGTCTTGCGGCAGATTAAAACCCAGCACCGCACGCGCGACATTCCGGTGATCATCCTCACCGCTTCCGAGAATGATCGCGACGCCATCAGCAGCAAACAGCTGGGAGCCCAGGCTTACATCGTAAAGCCCGTCGTCATTCAAAGTCTCGCGGAGGTGGCACCTCAGTTGAATCTGCAGTGGGCGCTGCTTCAGCGGAACAGTTAGCGCCGGAGTGCCGCGAATCGGGTCGCCGTTCCTGGTCGCATTGTTTTGCGGCGAAACTGGAGCGATTGGGGTCCGTCGTTGCGAGCTTGTCGCTGACGAATCCCACTTATTCTTCCCTTTACGAATTTGGCTCCAAATCCGATCGCCCCGTGCGTAGGATTTGACCGGCGCAAGAATTGCCCTTGAACCAGATTTACCCCGGATGTCCACGCACAACAAACCGACCGTTCTGATTCTTTGCACGGGAAACTCGTGTCGCAGCCACATGGCCGAAGGCATTCTTCGCCATGCGGCCGGTGACATTCTGGACGTCCAGAGTGCCGGCTCCAAACCGGCCGGCTACGTTCATCCCCAGGCCGTCCGAGTGATGAAGGAAATTGGAATGAATATCAGCGGACATCAGTCGAAGCACATGAACGAGTTTCTGAGCCGGGATGTGGAAACGGTGATCACGGTTTGTGGCAACGCAGATCAGGCTTGCCCGGTATTTCCCGGCCAGGTAAATCGGCACCATTGGGGCTTCGATGATCCGGCGCACGCTGCGGGAAATGAAGATGAAGTGCTGGGTGTCTTCCGCCGGGTCCGGGACGAGATTCGTCGGGTATTTGAGGCTTACGCGGCGGGTCGCCGGGAGGGGTTGGCGGGCAACCGATGAATGCCGGCGGCTCATGTGAGCTTTGTGGTCGTCAGGTCGAACATTTGACCCGCCATCATTTGATCCCGCGGACGCGGCACGCCAACAAACGGAACAAGCGCGATTTTGACCGCCGGGAAGTCAAGGGTAGGATCGCCATGCTTTGCC
>WGOC01000046.1 GCA_016124235.1 bacterium
ATTATCGGCGTGGTTGCAGACACGCTGGATATCGCTCTGGAAAAGGCGCCGGAGCCGCAGTTCTTCATCGAAGGCTATTCCGCCCGGGAAGCATTTCTCGTCGTCCGAACTGTCACCGGAGCTCCGGAGTCTCTGCAAAAGACCGTGCTGAATGAGATCGCCGCAGTGGACAAGGATTTGCCGGTTTTGAACGTCAAGACCATGGAAAGGATGGTTTCGGATTCGCTCGATTCCCGCCGCTTTCAGATGGCGGTGCTCGCCGCGTTTGCGATTTCCGCGCTGGTGCTGACGGCCGTCGGCGTGTTCAGCGCGGTGGCTCGATCGGTCGCCCGGCGGACGCCCGAGATCGGGATTCGTATCGCCCTGGGTGCGCAGTGGGGAAACATCATTCGCTTGGTCATCGGCGACGGAATGAAACCCGTATTGCTTGGTCTGCTTGGCGGCTTGATCGGTGCTCTGGCCGTGACGCGGGTTCTGGTCCATCAGCTTTTCGGAATATCATCCGTCGACTCGGTGACTTATCTGTCCGTGGCGCTGATCCTCGTATTCGTTGCCCTGCTGGCCTGCTGGCTTCCCGCCCGTCGTGCAACGAAAATCGATCCCACGGAAGCACTCCGAAACGAATAGAAGTCACACTCACTTTTCAAACTATGACCGACCTCAAATTCGCCTTTCGCCAACCGCTAAGGCTTCGCGGCTCTGCCACAGTGGCAGTGATGGCAATTGCATTTTCTGTGGTGAGTTCGGTGGAGGCCCAACAACAGCTCGTCGACCCGGATTTCCGTCCCAAGATTGCGAACCCGGCTTATCCTCATGAGGGACCGCTTGTGGCCATCGACGAGGCTCACGCGAATTTTCATACCGTCGGCGGTCAATATGCACCATTCGCCGATTTGTTAAGACTTGACGGTTACCGCGTGGTTACTTCGACCAACCAGTTTGACTCGACGTCGCTTGCCAGAGTCGATGTGCTCGTGGTGGCGAATGCACGCAATTTGAAAGCACTGGCGGCCGGGGATATATCCAAACCGGCATTTGACGAAAGCGAATGTGACGCTGTGCTTAAATGGGTAAGGAATGGTGGTTCATTACTCTTGATCGCTGATCATGCACCATACGGTCAGGCCGCAGCCAACCTCGCCGTGCGATTCGATATTAGGATGGGCAAAGGCTGGGTATTCGACAAAGGAACGGACGAAGGCATCACCACACAGTTGGTCTTTTCGCGGGAGAACGCGCTGCTTGGGCAACACTCCATATTGAGCGGTCGTGACATGGTGGAGAGAATTGACCGAGTCAAAAGCTTTACTGGTCAGTCGCTTATGGTTCCGGCGGGAGCGATCGATCTCTTGAAGCTGAGTGTGACCGCACGTGAAGCGGCTCTTCCCGACGATCTGGAGGCTGAGGAAGCGGCTGCGCGAACAGCGGATTCTAACAAATCTCTCTTTGGTACTCGTTCGAGTCCGGTCGGCGGTCGGGCACAGGGACTCGCCATGGAGTTTGGCAAAGGGCGGTTGGTGGTGCTAGGCGAGGCAGCCATGCTTTCAGCCCAGATTCTCCATCTTCAGGAGAAAGGTAAGACAATAGAAACCAAGATTGGAATGAACGTGCCGGGGTATGACAACCAGCAGTTCGCCCTGAACGTGATGCACTGGCTCTCCCGGTTGATGAATTAGAAAGAAGAACCCAATCAAAACCATGACCGACCTCAAATTCGCCTTCCGACAGTTGTTGAAGAATCCCGGCTTTACGGCCGTGGCAGTGCTCACGCTGAGAGGAGGGACACCATGAACAACGAGCATCCAATGCAATTCCACGAAGCGGTTCGGGGAATTCTGGCAGGAGATTTCTCGCGTCTTGCCCGGCTTTTCGACGGCTGTCCTTGTCCGATCATCCAGTGGCATGAAGCTGGTCTTTTCGCCGACGAACCACAGGCACTGGACGAAGCGTACACGAATGCGTGCTTTCTGGGACGCACCGAAGTGGCGGAGTATTTCCTGGCGCATGGAATCAATCCTTCGGGCGGTCAGGCCACGGGTTTGAATGCGTTTCACTGGGCCGCCAATCGCGGACAGTTGGAAACGGTGAAGCTGCTCATCGAGCACCACGCCCCGCTCGAAGTCCGAAACAGTTATGGCGGCACCGTGTTGGGTTGCGCCGTCTGGTCCGCCGTCCACGAAACCAAGCCGAATCATCTCCCTATTATCGAAGCGTTGCTCGAAGCGGGGGCCAACGCGCGCGAGGCCTGGTATCCCTCGGGCGACGCGCGTGTGGATGAGATTCTCCGGTGTTATGGAGCTGCCGCGTTATGAATAAAACTCCGCAAGGTGAGGCAACGATTGAGCTCGTGCAATATGATCATTTGTGGCCTTCGAAGTTTGAGATGGAACGCGCAGTGTTGCAGACCGTCCTGGTCCCGTGGCTGGTGGGGACAATCGAACACGTGGGCAGCACAGCGATTCCGGGCATGCCCGCCAAGCCCGTCATCGACATCATGGCTGCCGTGGGCAGTCTCGATGCGTCTCGCCCCGCGATCAGCGCACTCGCCGAGACTGACTACACCTATTTTCCCTACCGGGCGGACATCATGCACTGGTTCTGCAAACCTTCGGCGGCATTCCGAACACATCATCTCCATCTCGTGCCGCTCGACAGCCAGAGATGGATCGACTGCCTGGCGTTCCGCGACGCGATCCGGAACGACCAGGCACTGGCTGTGGAGTACGCGTCGCTAAAAAGGCGACTCGCGCAAGAGTTCAAGTTCGACCGCGAAGCCTACACGGATGGCAAGACGCCTTTTGTCGAGCGCGTGCTGAGTTCAAAACACAAATCGCAAATCTGAAACGGCAAAACCATGAACCCGTCGAAATTCCCCGTCAGTCTCTGCTGGAAATCTGGCGTTGCCGGCCGTCTCTCATGAACGAAACCCCAATAAGCCTCAGTTACATCGCTCCGGTCTTCCGCGTAGCGGGCATCTCTCGTTCGCTCGCGTTCTATCGAGACCGGCTCGGATTCGGTGTGGATTTCATTTACGAGGATTTCTATGCCGGAGTCTCCCGCGACGGCTGCCGTATTCACATTAAATACTCCACACCACCGCCTCGCGATCAGACGGCTTTTGAGCAGGCCGGGCACATCGACGCCTGCATTGGCGTATCCAACGCCGAGCAGTTGTTCGACAGTCTTGCCTCGGCTGGCGTCGCGTTCGTTGTTCCCTTGAGACACATGCCATACGGGGCCGAATTCTACGTCCGCGACCCGGACGGCTACGTTCTCGGATTCGTCCAGTCCGCGCCAACTCCGAAATGACCGCAACGCCCAACGAAACAGCCAGAGATCATCAATGATGTATTACGAATCATGAACGACTTGAAATTCGCCCTTCGCCAGCTACTGAAGAACAAAGGCTTTACTCTCGTGGCCGTGTTGACGCTCGCGCTAGGAATCGGCGCCAACACGGCGATCTTCAGCCTCGTCAACGCCATGCTCTTGAGCAGGCTCCCCTACGCGCATTCCGATGAGATTGTTGCCATTTGGAACGGGCCGTCGACCGTCAAACAAGGAGAGATCTTGCCCATCACATTCCAATCGTGGCGCGAGCAGAGTCATAGCTTCTCGGATTTGGCTCTGGTTCGTCCGCTTGGTTTCAGTCTCACAGAAACTCCCGGTGCCACCAATGTAGTTGGGTGCGAAGTCACGCCGAACCTTTTCCCGATGCTTGAGGTCCCAGCGCTCCACGGCCGGACGCTTATGCCGGGCGACGAGAAGGCCGGAACATCCCTGGCAGTGTTGAGCTACAATCTCTGGCAGCGCAACTTTGGAGGTGATGAAAGCCTCGTGGGTCGCAGCGTCCGAATTAATGGCGAGATATGTACGGTCGTCGGTATCATGCCGCGCGGCTTTGTCTTTCCACCACTCATTGGCTGGGCTTCCAAGGACACGGTGGGAGACAGCGAAGTCTGGGTACCTTTCGACGTTAACGCCAGGCACACGACATCCGCCCGAAGTTATCTGGCCTTTGGCCGCCTTCGGTCGAGCGTGACCCTCGAGCAAGCGCAAAGTGAATTGAACGTTTTGGAGTCGCGATCGACCGAAGTCGATTCATCCATCGATGACAGGCCCGCAAGTCACGTCGCCTTGCTGGCGGACCTCATGACGCGAAAAGCGCGCCCGGTGCTTCTCATACTAGCCGGCGCAGTCGCGTTCATTTTGCTGATTGCGTGTGCCAATGTCGCAAACCTGCTCCTGGCGCGGGCCATGACGCGTTCGCGCGAAATCGCGGTGCGCGCCGCTCTCGGAGCGACACGTGGGCGTTTGTTCAGACAAATTCTCACGGAATGCGCGCTTCTGGCTCTGCTCGGTGCAGGGGCTGGATGGGGCATGGCTTATGGAGGCCTGAAGCTGATGGCAAACATCGCGACCATCCACTCTCCGTGGCCGATAACAATGAATCTTCCCGTTTTCGGATTCGCGTTGCTGCTTTCGGTGATAACGACCGTCCTGTTCGGTACAGGAGCAGCCTGGCAGATGGCGGGGAGAGCTATCGGCGCAGCCCTGCGGGGATCGGGTCGCGGCGAAATCGTGGGAGTTCCGTCTTACCGGTTGCACGGCAGCCTCGTTGTGGCACAGGTTGCCCTATCCTTGATGCTGCTTATCAGTGCGGGTCTGTTCATTCGCACGTTGTGGAGTCTGTTGCACGCTGATCCGGGCTTTCGCGCGGAAGGTGTGCTGACGATGGATCTCCGCCTGGATGGGCCGAAATACCCGTACCGGAGACGCGCGGCTTCATTCGCTCAGTTGATTGAGCGCATTCGGGAACTTCCAGAAGTGACGGCTGCCGGGGCGACCCAGATTCTGCCGATCCGGAGCGACCCTATCGGGGAGGCATTTCAAATCAAGGGTCGCCCACCGCGCGCGGCGGGCGATCTTCTTCCGGCAGAGTATGGCGTCGTAACACCCGGTTACTTTTCGGCCATGAGGATTCCACTGCGCGAAGGGCGGTACCTCTCCGATGCGGATACCCCATCCAGCCCGAAGGTTGTCGTTGTCAATGAACGGCTGGCGCGACTTTACTTCAATGGTGAATCAGCAGTTGGTCACCAATTGATGTTTGGTTCCTCACTCGACGAACCGGCGTTCGAGATTGTGGGCGTGGTTGGGAACGTGCAAAACTGGGGTCTTACCGCCGATCTGACGCCGGAAATCTACGTCAGTTCCCGTCAGAGCCCGAAGCCAGCGATGACCTTGGTGATTCGCACCAAGGATAGCCCGCTGGCGCTGGTCCCGCGCGTCCGCTCCGAAGTTTATGCCTTCGACAGCCAACTCGATCCGGAGCGGATCGGCACTTTGGAGGATGTCGTCTCGCAATCGCTCGTGGGCCAAAAGATCAATTTCACAGTTTTCGGCTTGTTTGCGGGGCTGGCAGTATGCCTGGCCACTTTCGGTTTGTACAGTTTGATGACGTATCTCGTGGCGCGACGAACACGAGAAATCGGCATTCGTATGGCTCTGGGCGCCCGTCATGGGGAGGTGTTGTTCCTGGTGATACGGCAGGGAATGGTGCTCGCTGGACTAGGCCTTGTGGCCGGCTTGTGTGGCGCGCTCGCTATGACCCGCGTCCTGCGTAGCCTCCTCTTCGGCATCGGACCTACCGACGCGACAACTTTTGTGACGATTCCTGTGCTGCTCGGCGTGTTTGCGTTGCTCGCATGCTGGCTGCCGGCCAGGCGCGCGGCACGAGTCGATCCGATGGAGGCGCTGCGAAATGAATGATAACCAGAAGTGTGAAGTGCTCTGTTTCAAGTTTTCAGGCGGGAACCGTCGGAAAAATTATGAACGCATCTACTGACCACCGATGACTGAAAGCTAATCACTCGCCACTAACCACCAACCACATTTCCAATGAACGATCTCAAATTCGCCATCCGCCAGTTGCTGAAGAACGCTGGCTTCACCGCCGTGGCCGTGCTCACGCTCGCGCTCGGCATTGGGGCCAGTTCCACAGTTTTCGGCCTCGTCTTTCATCTGTTGATCCGGCCTCCCGCTTTTACGAAGGACGTCGAACGTCTCCGATTCGTCTGGGAGCGAAGGCCTGATTCTGCGCCGGGTGAACTGCTGCGGGTCGATTTTCGGAATTATGAACACTTGAAACAGCACGCCGACATTTTCGAGGAAGTCGGTGCATACCAATCCGGCGGACGCCATCTGGTGCACGCGGGTCAGAAGGTTCTCGACACCGATGGCCAATGTGTCAGCTACGTTCTGTTGCCCACGCTTGGCGTCGCTCCGGTTCTTGGCCGCAACTTTCTCAAGGAAGAAGATACGCCCGGGGCGGCCCCGGTCGTCATCCTCGGCCACCATCTGTGGAAGGAGCATTTCGCGGGAGATCCGGAGATCGTCGGCAAAAGCATTCGCGCCAACGACGGCTGGGAAACCGTCGTCGGTGTGCTGCCTCCGGATTTCCGTCCGCCGGGCTGGCCTGAGCGTTCCGACTTCCTGAAGCCGTTGCAGATCGGAGCCGAGGCCCCGCGCGATCGCGAATCCCGACTCTATGTCGTTGGCCGGCTCAAGCCCTCCAGCACCTCGGAACAGTTCAACTCCTGGCTGGCCCTGACCTCCGCGGATTTGCGTGGACAACCTTGGAACGCGCAGGACCTGAGTTTCGAATCCAGTTCGGTTCGCGAAGAAACCGTCCGCCGGGTGCGCCCGCTCCTGCTGGTTTTCTCCGGGGCGGTGGCACTCGTTTTGATCATTGCCTGCTCCAACACGGCCATTCTCCTCCTGTTGCGCGGGTCCGCGCGCGAGAAGGAGTTTGCGATTCGCTCAGCCCTCGGCGCGGGGAGGATGCAATTGATCCGCCAAACCTTCTTCGAATCACTTTTGCTCTCCGCAGCGGCCGGCGTCCTTGGTCTGCTGATGGCCGATTGGAGTTGTACCATGTTCTCGGGACTCAGCCCTTACTTCGGCGACTTGCCTCGCGTGGGCGAAGTGGCCATCACGTGGCAAGTGATGGCATTTACGATGGGGCTCTGCGCATTCATTTCCATTCTGGTCGCCACGGTTCCCGCGATCCGCCAATCCTCCCAAACCTCGGCCCGCTCGCTGGTGGACCGAAGTTCGGGTTCAACCCTCACCTCGAACCGTTACCGCAGTGCCCTGATGGCCGGGCAATTCGCGCTCGTGCTGGTGCTCCTCGTGGGCGCGGGACTGATGACACGCACCGTGGTGAGTTTGCTGAAGGTCGATCCGGGATTCGCAACGCGTCATCTTTACTTCCTCGACATCGATCTCGACACGCAGCGCTATGCCCGGAACGACATCAGCGGATTTTATCGGCGATTACTTCCGGATATCCGGGCACTTCCAGGGATTGAAGCCGCCGGCCTCGTTCAGTACCGGCCGCTCTTGTCCAAGGCCTCCTACGCGGTCGCCATCGAAAATATGCCTCCGCCCGCTGATAACGTTTACCCGCGAGTCGAATATCGACCGATCAGCGACGGATACATCGAAACGGTCGGAATTCCTTTGCTGCAAGGCCGAACACTGACTCCCGAAGACATTCGCGCTGACGCTCCCGTTGCTCTCGTGGATCAGGCGATGGCCGTGCGTTTCTGGAAAGACAAACAGGTTGTGGGAAAGCGCCTGACCGTGGACGGCAAGAACTGGCTCACCGTCGTGGGTGTGGTGGGAAACACCCGTCCTCATCTGGACGAGGCTCCCGCGCCGACTCTTTACACGCCTCACCCGGGCAACGAGCGTTGGCCGAATTGGATGACGCTGGTTGTCCGATCTTCAGTGCCGCCCACCTCCCTCATTCCGGCGCTGCGGGAGCAGGTCCGCCGCGCCGATCCCAATCTGCCCGTCGCAGAAGTGCTGACCATCGAACGAATCATTTTCCAAAAAACGCTTTGGCGCCGCCTGCTCATGGCAGTCCTGCAATTCTTCGCAATCGCGACCGTCCTGATTGCGGCAGTCGGCATTTACGGAATCGTCGCGCAAAGCGTTTCCCAACGCCGACGTGAAATTGGCGTAAGGATCGCGGTTGGCGCAACGCGCGGCAGCGTGGTTTTTTTGTTTTTGAAGAAGTGCGGCTGGATTTTGATCACGGGTTTGACCATCGGCATGGCCGGTTCAATCGCACTCGCCGGCTTTCTCAAATCATGGCTCTACGAAATTACCCCCCTTGATCTTCCGACGCTGGCCTTTGCATCCCTAGTGTTGAGCATCGCGATGCTGGCTGCAACCTTTATACCCGCGCGTCGCGCCGCAAAGATCGATCCGATGGATGCGTTGCGAAATGAATGACAAATCCAAAGTAAATCTCGCGGCCAGGTTCGCGACGTTCGCGGAGCACTGGAAACCGAAGATCGTTGGCGAACTGAATGGTCAGCATGTGAAACTCGTGAAACTCAAGGGCGCGTTTGTCTGGCACCATCACCCGGCGGAAGACGAGTTGTTCCTGGTGATCAAGGGCCGGTTTCGCATGGAATTCCGTGACCATGAAGTCTGGCTGGAAGAGGGCGAATTCCTTGTCGTGCCTCGCGGCGTTGAACACAGGCCGGTCGCCAAACAGGAAGCACACGTCCTGTTGTTCGAGCCTGCTTCAACCTTGAACACCGGCAACGTGCGAAACGAACGTACCATCGCAAAGCCCGAACGTATGTGACCATGACCGACCTCAGATTCGTCCTGCGCCACTTGCTGAAAAACCCAGCCTTCACCGCCGTCGCCGTGCTCACGTTCGCACTGGGCATCAGCGGCAACATTGCCAGTCTGCTTCTCGCAAAGGCTTCAGAAAGTCCAAAGGAAGTGGCCATCCGCGCGGTGAAGGTCGATCCCATGTAAGCGCTGCGAACAGAGTGAAAGTGACGAGTGATGACGCACGATACAAAACGAAACCGACAAGGCTTGCAGGAATTGCGACCTCGCATGAGCAATCAAATTGCGGTTATGTTCCTTGAACGCTCGCGCGTGACGACATTCACATGCATCGGATTGCTGGGCGTGTTACTGCCGGGCTGCCGCCTGGCATCGGCACAGATCACGACGAATGACACCTCTGGGCTTCCGCCACGCCGCCAAATCCTGGATCGTTACGTCGAGGCGATCGGCGGACGCGAGCGCTGGCTAAAGTTGAAATCGGTCCATCTGACGGGGCGATTCGAATCGGTTGAATTGGGATTCAGCGGACCGTTGGAACTCTGGTCGGTCGTTCCGAACACCCGCCTGGTCCAAATCGATCTGGAACGCTATGGACGCGTTCTGCAAGGTTTCGATGGAAGACCGGCTGGGTCCTCGAACCGCAGCAAGATATGGTGTTTCTCAATGGTCGCCCGTTGGATCGAACACGCGAGGAGTCAGATTTTCCAAGCCAACCATAGAACGGATCGTGCCAGCAGGATTTGAATGCCGGGACAGCTTCTCGATTGCGAACCCTTCCCGGTGGAAGGAATGCTCATCTACGTCCAATGAAACACCCCAATGCCTTGCCCGCCTCGTGGGGCTGTCCCGGTCAACACAGAGGCGTGGTTTGGCGGGTTTCGCTCCGGGCTTAACGGCTCCCCCGCCACCCTCCAAGTCGACGCCCGCCGCTTCACCCTCCCGGCCAGAAGTCAGAACTTTTGTTGGCCAGGCTCCAACTTAACCCTGATTGGCGTCACCATCTTCCGCCAGTTCCACCAGGTTGTCTTCAATTGTCTGATAACCCATGATGGTGTCATGGGTTTCCTTGTCCGCGGGCTGGAAGCCACGTGAAGGTTCGGTTTCAAATTTACCAGGAATCAGACTTTCAAAAAAAACCGTCTGCTCCATCCAATGAATGGCCGGAACGAAAATCTTCCGCCCAATCTTCAGGCCGGGCACACCATCATGATCCGGAGCGATCCCATAATCATCCGGGAACTCAAAGATCGCCTCGACCGCGACTTTCATCCGTTTCATATCCCGCCATTCAAAGCCCGTGGTTGCTTGATCGCAACGGAGAAGGTCAACGGCCAATGGACGGGTAGCCCGCCGATCCACTATTAGGCCGGTAGTAACACCGGCAAGACCGGAACGACCGCA
>WGOC01000036.1 GCA_016124235.1 bacterium
AGCCGGGGAACTGATCGCTATCATTGTAACCATGATCAACAACACCAAGGGCAAAGCCCTCTGACTCATTTCCGCTTTCCGTTTTCAGCTCTCCGCTTTTGAAAGCCCGTCGGTCCTGACTCATTTCTGCTTTCTGCTTTCTGCTTTCCGCTTTTGAAAATGTTTGGCCGCTCCTGATCGTTCGCTCAAAGCTCGCGATGTCCCTTTCCATTCTCATCGTAAACTGGAAATCCAAGGATTTCCTGCGCCAATGCCTGCTGAGTATCCAAACGGCCTGTCCGGACCTCGACCCGGAATTGGTCGTCGTCGATGGCGGTTCATTTGATGGGTGCGACGAGCTGCTCGCGCGCGAGTTTCCTGCCGTCAAATTCGTCCAGAGCCCCGCGAACATCGGGTTCGGTCGTTCCAACAATCTGGGCTTCCAGCAGGTCACCAGCGAAGCCCTCCTCCTCCTCAATCCGGATACCGAACTGCGACCCGGAGCGGTGCAACGTTTGTTGGCGGAACTCGCCGCCCGCCCCGACGCCGGGATCATCGGGCCCCGCCTGTTGAACACCGACGGCTCCTTGCAGACCAGTTGCGTCCGCGCCTTGCCGACGCCCCTGAACCGCGCGCTGGATTCGGAACTCTTCCGGCGGTTGCTCCCCGAATCGCGCCTGTGGGGTGTCGCCCGGGCATTTCGCGCCTCGGATCCGGTGCCCGTGGAAGCCGTGAGTGGCGCTTGCATGCTCCTCCGCACGGAGACCTTCCGGCGGGTGGGCGGCTTCAGTCCCGAATTCTTCATGTACGGTGAGGACATGGATCTCTGTGCCAAGGTCCGGCGCCTCGGGTTGACCAATGTCTACGTCCCTGACGCCGTGGTGGTGCATCACGGCAGCGGCAGTTCCAACACCCAGGTCAGCCAGTTTGCCACCGTCATGATGCGGGTTGCCGGGGATACTTACATGCGCTTGAACCATGGCCCCGCCACCGCGCTGCTGTATCGGCTCTTGCAGGCGGTATCGGCTCTCGTCCGGCTGTGCCTGCTCCTGCCGGCCTCCCTGTTGCTGGCTGGAGAACGGCGCGTCGCCGCCCGGGTCGCGGTCCAAAAATGGTGGTACGTCCTCCGATGGTCCGCGGGCTTCTCGCCCATCCAACCGCCGTCGCTGCCCTCCGTCGCGGGTTCGGAGTTGGCATCACCCGCTGTCCCGGCGCAGAAGTCCGGCAGCCCGGCCTGATGGGGCGGCCCCGCCTGGAGGGTTGACGTCACTATCCTCCCAAGACATGTTGCGGATTCGTCGTTATCTGGACTGATCAATGAACGCGCTTGCCATCCTCTTCGCCCTGGTAAACGCGGTCGCCGTGTACAGCCTGCCCCGCCGCTGGGCGCTGTTGCCGCTGCTGATTGGCTCCTGCTACATGACCCTCAGTCAGGGTGTGGCCATCGGCCCGTTCGAATTCTCCGTCATCCGGCTCCTCATCGCCGCCGGATTTATCCGGATCATGGTCCGGGGCGAACGCCCGGTGGGCGGCCTGATCGGCTTGGATTATCTGTTGATCCTCTGGGCGGTCTGGGCCCTGATCAGCAGTGTGTTCCATGACCCGCCGGTCGGCACCCTCGTCAACCGGATGGGCCTCGCCTATAACACCCTCGGCATCTACTTCCTCGTTCGCTCCCTGTGTTACACGCTGGACGATGTCGTCGATCTGGTGAAAATGACGGCCATCCTCCTGGTCCCGGTGGCCTTGGAAATGATCTTTGAACAGCTGACCTCCCGCAACTTGTTCGCCGATCTCTTTGGCGGTCAGCTCGAACCCTCCTTGCGCAACGGCCGCCTGCGCTCTCAGGGTCCGTTTTCCCATGCCATCCTCGCCGGCACGATCGGCGCCGTGACTGTTCCGCTGATGATTGGCATCTGGCGCCAGCACCCGCGCGCCGCCAAGGTCGGGCTCGCCGCCTCGATGGTCATGATCGTGTGCAGCGCATCCAGTGGTCCCATCATGAGTCTGATGCTCGGCGGCTTCGCGCTGTTCCTTTGGCGGTGGCGGCATTTGACCCACCTCATGCGAGTTTCCGCGGTCCTCGTTTATCTTCTGCTCGAAGTCGTCATGGAGGCACCGCCCTACTTCCTGATTGCTCGCATCGATCTGACCGGCAGCAGCACTGGCTGGCATCGCGCCCGCCTGATTCAGTCCGCGTTTCAACATCTTAAGGAATGGTGGTTCATCGGCACCGATTACACCCGCCACTGGATGCCCACCGGTGTGCCATGGAGCCCCAACCACACCGACATCACGAACCAGTACATCAAGATGGGCGTGCTCGGCGGCCTTCCCTTGATGATCTTGTTTATCCTCATGGTCTGGACGGCCTTTCGCTACGTCGGAAAATGCCTGCGGGCCCACCAGGATGCGCCGGTGGAGAATCAATACTTGATTTGGGCCTTGGGAGCGTCCCTTTTTGCCCACGCCGCAACCTGTATGTCAGTGACTTATTATGACCAGTCGTTCGTGTTCCTCTACCTCCCGGTGGCAGCCATCGCATCTCTTTGGGCGGTGAGCCGCCAGCGGCTTGGCGAGACCCAAGCCCAGACAATGAACACCGGACCCGATGAGCTGTCTTTTGGCTATGATCCTTTTCCCACTGAAAACCAGTCAGGTCTCGGGTTCGATCCCGTCCATCGGCAATGAAAGCACACCACGAGCACAATTTTGCGCACGACTGTCCCTCGGTTAGCCGTGGTCTGGCCTCTGCTTGGGTCTATTCTATGGTTCGATTGATCGTTATTTTTGCCTTGCTGTGTTCCGGAACAATGCATGCCGCCAGTTGGTATGTGGACAATGCTGCCTCCGGTTCAAACAACGGAAGTTCCTGGGCGAACGCTTGGAAGTCGTTTGATGACGTGGTTTGGGGCAATTCGGGCATAAATGCTGGTGACACTTTGTTCATTTCTGGGGGCGCGACCTCCAAAACATACGTCGCGCCGAACATTGTCGTCGGCGAGAGTGGAACAGCTGACAAGAGAATCACTCTTCGCGTTGGTCAGGATGCTGGCCACAATGGTGTCGTGGTATTCGACTACAATTCACTCGGTGACACTGCGACGACCGAAGGAATCCTGTGCACCTATGAGTGGATCGTCTTTGATGGTGAATACAATGGATCCTCGCACTGGAAATTTGCGAATCTTCGCAATCAGATCAACCGGGCTACGGCTTACGCAATACGCGGTTGGAACGCCACAGGCGTTGAGGTGAAATGGATTACCTTCACGAATTGCAACGAAGGTCCCCGCTTTCACAACACCGCCTACGGAAGAATTCACAATAATTTCTTCCAACAGATTCGAGGCGATGCAGCCATCGGGCTGTTCGGTAGCCCCGCGGTTTTTGACTCGGCGCTGATCTACAGCAACGTAATACAGACAGTAAAAAATGGCAGCGTGCCGCCTGGTGGGTCGGGCTCGTACTCAGGCCCCGACGGAATACAGGCGAGTAGCGGCACGAGCATTTTCAAGAACAACTTCTCGGTATCACGCACGACATCCGTTTTTACGAGCACTCAACATCCCGATTGTCTGCAGCTCACGGGCACTCACCACAAAGTTTACCAAAACGAATTTGTTAATGTGGGAGATTCAGCAATTGACTTCGATGTTTATCGGACGGACCGCCTGACAAACGTTTGGATTTTCAACAATGTGTTTAGACTGGTGGATTCGACGTTGGACCCATATCCAGAGTTTATTCGCGTCTACGGAAGCCAGGGGGATCTGCTCGATATTTCGAATTTTAAGATTCTAAACAACACTTTCGTGGACAACAAAACGTTCTATCCAATTAGATTTACCCTCAACGCCTACACGCCGACGGGTACCGGAAACGAAATTAAGAACAATATCTTTTACAACTGTGGCAATGGGACGGTTCACAGGATAGTAGACATAAAGGATTCTCCAAATTATCAAGCTGGATCATGGTCATTCGCGAATAATATTTATTATAACGATGATCCAAGCATGGCCTACATCAATTTTAGAGGGACAAATTATCTGGCCTCTGATTGGGTCACGTCCGTGGGAATAGAGAGGAACGGAAATATAAATAAACCGGCTTTTGTGGGTTATACTCCAAATGGGCCGGCCAATGATTTTCATTTAAAGGCGACGGATACCGCTGCAACTGGCAAGGGCGTAAATCTCGGCGCAATGTTTAGCACGGACAAAGACGGCGCTTTGCGAACAACTTGGGACGTTGGAGCCTACGCCTCCGCGAATAACCCGATTTCGATCGACAAACCAGTTATCGATATATCAGTTCTTCCAGGGGCCATTGCATCCGGCGAAAGTGCAACGCTTTCGTGGTCCACCGCAAACGCGACGACATTCTCCGTTAGCGGCGTGGGCGCACTGTCGTTAAGTGGCCAACAAACAGTTTCTCCGACAGCGACGACCACTTACACTGCGACTGCCGTAGGGCTTGGAGGAGTGACCACTCAAAGTGTGACGTTGGTGGTAACCAATCCGCCAGTCTCGCTCCCTCCACCTGGGCAATGGGTCGAAGCGGAAACTGCCGTGGTTACCCAACCGTTTGTGATCGCGGGTGGTATGGTCTATCAGTCGATCGAATCTGGAGTCACAGACGGTGGACAGCTCTCGCTGCAACTGAATGTTCCGGTTGCGGGCGATTACGCCGTCGCCGCGTGGCTCGACGCTCCTTCAGATTTTGAAAACTCGTTATTCTTTAATTTTGATTCGCAGCCGTCCGATCCATTTATGGTTTGGGACATACCAATCACAACCGGCGCCGAATTACGCCTCGGCTCGTGGCGCGGCTCTGGGACGTTTGACCAGGCCGAATACGCCCCAAAATTCTTTAGTCTGAGTGCGGGTCAGCATCAACTGATCATTCGTGGGCGGGAAAAGAGAGTCCGCATCGACAAGTTGATGTTGGTCAAACGTCCCGCCCCAATCTCGGTCGTTTCACTTCAGCAATAAATCTCTTGTCCGTCCTTTTTCGATAGACTGATCTGCGGTCGCAGGTTTGGGGTCGACGGATTTGCATCGCCTCGGCGTCGTGCAAATCCACTTTCAGCGCGAGCATTCGATCGCGACGTCCAGCGATCGATCGGTTCCCCGGTTTTCATGCCTATGAAATTGCGAGTGTTCATGCTCACCTACAAACGCGTGGAATATACGCGTCTGTCCTTGCAACGACTTTGCGACACCGTGCCGGAATACGGCCGCATCACCGTGTGGGATAATGATTCCGGGCCGGAAATGCGGCAGCTCTTGCAGCGGTTTGAAGGTCATCCCCGAATCGAGAAGATCATCTATCATCCCACCAACGACCGTTTGCGCGGGCCCACCAACGCCTTCTGGGAACAGGCCGGCGATGCCGAATACCTCAGCAAGGTCGACGACGATTGCCTCGTTGCCCCCGGTTGGTGTGAAAAGCTGATCCAGGCACACGAGGAAATTCCCGAGGCCGGCGTGCTCGGGTGCTGGCGCTACTTGGACGAGGATTTCGTTCCGGAACTGGCGCAGCGCAAGATTCAGACGTTCGGCCACCATCAGATCATGCGCAATTGCTGGGTCGAAGGGTCGGGTTACCTCATGAAGCGCGAAGTCCTCCAACGCATCGGCCCGCTGCGTGACCAGGAAACGTTCACTGGTTGGTGCATCCGGGCGGCCGCGGCCGGCTATCTCGTTGGTTGGTACTACCCGTTCCTGTTTCAGGAGCACATGGATGATCCCCGCGTCCCCCACACGGGCATGAAAACCGAGGCGGACTTCCAACGCCTCCGCCCGTTGAGCGCGGGCACCTTCAAGCTGGAAACTCGCGACGATTGGATCGACTGGCTGCACCGGGATGCGCGCAATCAACAGGTTCGATCATTCAATCCTCGCCATTACCTCGGCCTGGGCGCCAAAGTGCGCCGGCGCATCGGTCGTTGGATCGGCAGGGATCTGACCCCGACCGTCTGATCTTAATTTCATTGGGTTGGTTGAGTCCGGCATCGAAGCGAACGTCTGGCCTGACCTCGTCCCACCAAGGTTTGGTCGATTCCAACTATTTTTAATGAACCAAAGCAGCAAGCAGGTCCGCATCGGCATCAGCGGCGGCGAATTCAAAAACAAGGGCGCCGAAGCCATGCTCCTGACCACGTCGCGCGCAGTGCGGGACGTATTCCCGCGGGCCGTCTTGTACGCGTGGGTCGCTCCTACGGAATTTGCCGAGGCTCGGCATCACGGCTTTGTTCCGGTACGGCGATATACTGGGCAGGACGGAGGGCGGTCCGCCGTAAACCGCGTGCTGGGAAAAATGCGGACCCTGCTGCTCTATTCCCGGCTGCACGCCATCGTGGACGTTGGGGGCTACCAGTTTGGCGATCCGTGGGGGCCGGCCGACAAGTTCAAGTCTCGTGCGAAAGTCCTCCGCTCGCTGGGACCGCTCCGTCCCCGGATTTACTATCTGCCCCAGGCTTGGGGCCCGTTTGAGTTGCCCGGCATGGCGGACGGAATCAGGGGCATCATCGAAAATTGTAATCTGGCTTACGTACGCGACCGCGTCTCCATGCAGGCAGTCGAGGGCGCGGTGGGCCGGGACCATCCGCACATCCGCTCCGCCCCGGATATTGCCTGGAACTTTCCCGCCGCGGACGCGTCGGCCGGGACCCGGTTGTTGGCACAGTTGGGATTCACGGCGGGTTCAGGTCGGTTGACCATTTGTGTAACGCCCAATCTGCGGGTCTACGAACGCGCCCAAGGCTCCGGGTTGGACAATGAATATCTTCAGGCGCTGATCTCGATGATCAGCCATTTTCTCGAACGCTGGGACGCGCAGATCGTGCTGCTGGGGCATGAAATGCTGCCCGACAATTCCCAGATCATGGATGACCGGTCGCTCTGCGATTTGATCGTGCAAGCGTTTGCCGGGAATGACCGGGTGGCGCATCTGAATCGCTACCTCCCGGCCGGGGAAATCAAGTCCGTGATCGGCCGGTGCCAGTTTGTCGTTTCCTCGCGGTTCCACTGCTTGATTGCTGCCCTGTCGCAGTGCGTTCCCGCAGCGGCGGTCGGGTGGTCCCACAAGTACGACGAATTGATGGCGGAGGCTGGCTTGGGCGGCAATGTCATCCAGTGGGCGGAGGGAACGGCAGCCGTGAAGGCGCGCGTGGATGAAATCCTCGGCGCGCGCGACCAGCAGCAGGCCATTCTGGCGGCGTCCGTGCCGGTCATCAAGGAGTCAGCCGCCGCGTCCTTGCGAGCGGTGGCCGCCGGGCTCGGTTGAGCCTCGCCGGCTCGTTTGCGCGACGGCACCAAATTCCACCGGTTGGTGCGTCTCCGAATTCCGCTGATCAATACCCGCATGTCCGCTGACACTCCAAAATCCGATGGCCGGTTGAAGGAAAAGTCCGTTCGGGGAGCGGCGTTGACGCTCTCCTCCCAGGGCGTTTCTCTCCTGGTCCAGCTGGGTTCGGCGGCAATCCTCGGCCGCTTGCTGACTCCGGCCGACTACGGAACCGTGGCGATGGTCACGGCCTTCACGGCCCTCGCCCGCATTTTCGTCGACCTGGGCCTGTCGGCGGCCGTCATTCAAAAGCAGGATGTCACGCAGCAGCAGAGCAGCAATCTGTTCTGGCTGAACGTGGGCCTCGGCCTCGCCGTGACTCTGCTCGTCGCGCTCGTGGCGCCCTTGATCGGCCGCTTCTACGGCCGGCCTGAATTGGTGGCGGTCACCTTGGTGCTGTCCTCGTCGTTTTTGATTTCCAGCCTGAGCGCCCAGCAAATGGCCCGGCTCACGCGGGATATGCGATTTGGCGTGCTCACCGCTGTCAACGTATCGGCCCTTTTGGTCGGTTTTGGTCTCAGCGTCTGGGCTGCCCTCGCCGGGTTCCGCTATTGGGCCATCGTCGTGGGCAATCTCTCCACCATCGCCTGGACGACGGTGGCGGTTTGGTTCGCCGCCGGTTGGCTTCCGGGTTTACCGCGGCGTGGCGCCGGCACCTTGCACATGGTCCGCTTCGGGTCATGGGTCACCGGGTTCAACTTCGTGAATTATTTTTCCCGCAACTTGGACAATGTCATGATTGGTCGCGTCTGGGGCTCGGTTGAACTGGGTTTTTACAGTCGGGCGTATTCCCTCCTGATGTTGCCCATCAGCAACCTGCGCGGTCCGCTGGACAAGGTGGCCTTTCCCGCCCTCAGCCGCTTGCAGGACGATCCGCAGAAATACCGCAATTACGTCAAAAAATACTGCGCCTCACTCGCCTTCCTCTCCATGCCGGTGGTCGGCGTTTTGTTCGCCTCCGCGGATGATTTGATCACCTTGATTTTGGGACCGCAATGGCGGGAAGCCGGCCATCTGTTTGCCATCCTCGCGGCGGGAGCACTCATTCAACCGGTGGCCGGGGTTCGCGGCCTGCTCTTGATGAGCCGGGGCGACGGTCGACGCTACTTCCTCTGGGGACTGGCCAACGCGATTGCCACGGTCACCGCGTTCGCCATTGGCCTGCCTTGGGGCGCGAGCGGCGTGGCCATTGCCTACTCGATATCCGCTTACGTCATCCTTCACCCGTCGCTGGTCTTCGCCACCTCGGAAACACCCGTTCGCTCTTCCGATTTCTATTCGGCGGTTGCTAAACCGACGCTCGCCACCGTCTTGGGCTGTTTAACCGTCTGGTTGCTGCGCGCTCACCTTCCCGCCATGGAAGGGATTCTGGCAATTGCCGTCAACAGCACCTTGTTCGCGGCGGTCTACCTGGCCGTGTTTTCAATCTTTCCGACCGGACGTTTTGAGCTCAAAGCGAATCTGGACCTCATCCGTACGTTGTTCGGGATGAAAGCCCGCGTTCCGTCGGTTTCCGGTCGCGCCTGACGCTTTGGTTTCTGTCCTCCACCGCCCGTGAATTTTATTTCCAAATCCGTCCGTCGCTTTCTTGCCGCCGCCGCGCCCCGTTCTGGAATCGCCGCCCGCGTCTTGACGGCTCTTACGTCGTCCTCAGTGCGTGAAACCCAGGCGGTGGTGTCAGGCATTGCCTCGTATCGCCAGTCAATCGGTCTTCCGAGGAAGACCCTCTCCCTCCTGCGACGAAATACCCATCGGCTGGAAAAAGGATTGATCATGATTCCTCGCCGGCCCGTATTCGCAACGGATTATATTAGCGAAACGGTCGCGTGCTACGAACGCTGCCTTCAACAGCACGCAAATGATTTGTTTGATCCCGTCGAATTGACCTGGGCATACGACGTCCTGCAACGCTACTTCTCAACCGTTTCCACACATCCGGCGGTGGATGCCGCGCGCGCCCGGTTCGAGGCCTTGGCCGCACCTTCCGGCCAGTCCACGCGCGAGAAACCATTTGCCCCCTACGCCAGGGATCTGGCAACCCCTTTGAAAACCACTCTGGCCGATCTGCGCGAACTAGCCGTGCGTCGACGGTCGGTGCGCTGGTTTCTCCCGCGGCCTGTGCCTCACGAGATGATCGATCAGGCGATCGAAATCGCTGGCCTTTCGCCTAGTGCCTGCAATCGCCAGCCATTTGAATTCCGCGTCTTCGATGATCCTGATTTGGTCCGTCAAGTGACGGCTCTTCCGGGTGGAGTCGGCGGGTATGCTCAGAACATCCCCGTAATCGTCGTTGTCGTTGGCCAGCTCTGGCACTTTGCCGGCGATCAGGATCGGCACTTGATTTATACCGACGCTTCCTTGGCCATCATGAGTTTCGTCTTTGGTTTGGAAGTCCAGGGGTTGAGTTCGTGTTGCGTGAATTGGCCCGACATTCGCGAGCGGGAACAGAAAATGGCCGCCCTGCTGGGTTTGCGCCGGGATGAACGGCCCATCATGTTGGTGGCTTTGGGTTATCCCGATCCTGCTGGCATGGTTCCCTATTCGGCAAAAAAACCTTTGGCCTTGTTGCGTTCCTACAATCGGACTTGTCCAGCCTGATGGGTCATGCTTATTGTGGTCGAGGTCAGAGTGATTCCATGCGTACGCCCGTTCGTGAAATTGAGCCGAAGTTGAAATGTTCCTTTTCTCCCTTCTGGCAGGCAAATCCATACCAGGTGTTGCTGGCCCGCGCCCTTTCCGAGCAGGGAATTGACACGGTCTGCGTTAAGGATGGGATCAAGGCCATTCTCGCGGATCACCTTTCCGGCACCCGGCGCATTGATGTCGTCCACCACCACTGGGTTCCGGCACTCACCTATGCTCCGCGATCGCTGTTCTATATTTACCGGAACTTCGCCCGCATCGAACGGCTGACCAGTTCCGGCGTTCGTTTGATCTGGACTGTCCATAACCTGTATCCTCATAACTCGAAGCATCAGTCTCTGGATCTCTATTACGCCCGTCGGCTGGCGCGATTGTCCTCGGCTCTGATCTTTCATTCCGAGGCCGCCCGGGAGCGGGTATTGCAGACGTACCAGGTCGCGGCGCCCGCGACGGCGGTGATCTTCCATGGCAATTTCATCGGCCAGTATCCCGATTCCATTTCGCCGGTCGAAGCCCGTCTGCGACTGGGAATCGCGCAGGACGACGTTGTGTTTTGTCTGCTAGGGACAATTCGGGAAAACAAGGGATTGAAACAGCTGCTCGAGGCGTTCCGGGAAGTCGCGCGGCCGGGGGTGAAGCTCTTGATCGCGGGCAGTGTTGCGACGGAACAGGTCCGAAAGTGGCTGTTTGCCCAGCAGACGCTGTCCTCAGGCGTGTTGGTGTACCCCGAATTTGTGCCGGATGAGGATCTCCAGATCTATTTGCGAGCCGCGGACGTCATGGCTTTTCCGTACACCCGCTTCCTCACCTCGGGCGCGCTGGTCCTGGCCATGTCCTTCGGCAAGCCCTGCTTGGCGCCCAATGTCGGCATGATCAATGAATACACCGGTCGCGAGGGGGCCTTCCTCTACGAGGAAGGGGTTGTCAACGCCCTCGTCGACGCGCTTCGACGCGCCGTAGCCGAGCGATCTCGCTTGCCCAGCATGGGCGCGCGAAATTTTGCCCGCGCACAGGAATTGTCCTGGCCGGCCGTGGCCCGCGAAACAGCGGCGGTCTATCGCCACGCGCTGCAAGGGCAGGCGAACGTACAACCGCCCGAGGCGGCCAATCCTCCCTCGGACTCCCGGCGGAAACAGGCCTGACCCCTCCGGCCGGCCGCGCCGAGCGACTTCGCCGGTTGATGGTGTTTTTTCCGGTCGTACCGTTTGGGTGACGATGCCCCATGATCTCGTTTTCGGTCATCATTTGTTCCCATAACCCTCGGCGGGACTATCTGCGCCAGGTCTTGGCGGCCTTGCAAAATCAGACGCTGTCGTTCGATTCGTGGGAATTGTTCCTCATCGACAATGGCTCGAACGAACCTCTGGCCGCGTCCTGGGACCTGTCGTGGCACCCCCTCGGTCGGCACGTGCGCGAGGAAAAACTGGGGCTGACGCCGGCGCGTTTGCGCGGCATCGCGGAGGCGCGCGGGAAATTGTTGGTCTTCGTGGACGACGACAACGTGCTGGCACCGGATTACCTGGAGCGTTCGCGGGAGATTGCCGCTCGCTGGCCCATGCTGGGCGCTTGGGGCGGGAATCTGGTCGGCCGGTTTGAAACGCCGCCACCCGATTGGCTGGTCCCGCATCTGCGCATGCTGGCCATTCACCAGGTGGACCGGGATGTGTGGTCCAATCATCTCCGGAACATCGAGACGTGCCCGGCCGGCGCGGGGATGGTTGTTCGGGCCACGGTCGCCAAGGAATACGCACGCCGCACCGTTCAGGATGAGGCCCGGAGCGAACTCGATCGAAAGGGCAGCAGCTTGGTGAGTTGCGGCGATTTGGATCTCGCCTACACCGCGTGTGATTTGGGCTTGGGGACAGGCCTCTTCAAGTGCCTCACTCTCGAACATCTAATTCCGGCTGTTCGCTTGCGCAAGGACTACGTTTTGCGCCTGCGGGAGGCTCAGACCTATTCCCGGACCATCCTGAATAGCTTTCGCGGCGTCGCCCCCACCGAGGCCTCAAAGCGGGTGCGGTTTGCGACCCTGCGGTCCGTGCTTGCGCGCATTCCGTTGGTCAGTTCAAAGGGCGATCGGATCGCCCAGGAGCTGTTCGAAGCCACCGAACGCGGTCGCCGGGCGGCCTTTGAGCAATTGTCCCGGGTGCGAAAGCCTACCGCGCAAAGTCGCGTCAGTTCCCCCTCTACGTGAATGGGTCGTCTGTGATTCCGCCCGTATTGTTTACCATCTTCAATCGGCCCGACCTCGCCGGCGAGTCGTTTGAATCAATCCGAAAAGCGCGTCCCCGTGACCTGTTCATCGCGGCGGATGGACCCCGGCCCAATCGACCGGACGAACCCGGCCTGTGCCGCGAAACCCGCAAGGTGGTCGAGCGGGTCGACTGGGAATGCAATCTGAAGACGCTGTTCCGCGAACAAAACCTGGGCTGCCGGAAAGCCATGAGTGGGGCGATTTCCTGGTTTTTTGAACACGTCGAGGAGGGCATTATCCTGGAAGATGATTGCGTGGCGGATGAAACGTTCTTCCCGTTCTGCCAGGAGATGCTGGAACGCTACCGGGACGACGAGCGCATCATGGCGATCATCGGCGAGCGCTATGGCAATCAGGAGCTCTGGGCCCGCCGCGCATCCTATGGCTTCTCCGGCTACACGCTCTTTTGTGGTTGGGCGACCTGGCGCCGGGCTTGGGCGAAATACGATGACGACCTGGATGACTTGGACACTCATACCGGCGATCAATGGTTGTTGCCGTATCTGGGGCATCCCCATGTCGCGGACTATTGGAAAGGTCAGCTGAAGCTGGCCCGCGATGGCACCAATGATACGTGGGGCTACCGCTGGCTGGTCTCATTCTGGCGCAATCACGGTTTGAGCATCGTGCCGTCTCAGAATATGATCACCAACATCGGTTGCGATTCCCGCGGAACCCACACGCGCATTTCGGATTGGGTCGTGGCCAATCGTCCGCGAGGCCCCCTGCGCTTCCCCCTGACCCATCCGCAGGATGTGAAGCGGGATTACCTGCTGGACCGGGCTCTGAATCTGGAACGATACGAAATATCTCTCGCTCCTCGCCGTCCGTCATCCCGGGATTTGGTCCGCACCATCGTGGCCTCGTCCCGGGAACTCGCCGCCCGCGCGGGTCGCCGGATTCGCCGTTCGTTTCGGACTCCCCGAAAATAAGCATCGGCGCTGGATCGTTCCGGGAGCCTCATTCGGAGCAGTCCCCGATATGGACGGTCAGTTGGGTTTCTCGTTTTAACACTCGTCGAATGCTCGTAGCAGCCGAGGTAACGAGGCTCAAATCGATCCGCTTTTCCGCTGCCCGTTCAACCGAGTGGGAGACTCCCGGGTCTGCCGCTGCTATTCGAACCGGGTCAGGGCCTCATTAAGGCAGGCGTGGGATTGCACTCTCTTGATCGGTTCTCCAACTTTCTGGCCGTCGGCATACTCTTACGGCCCTGCCGTGACCAGGTCATCGGCGCGAGTACTTAGTGAGCAATCAATTACCAGCACCTCCTTCCCGCGGAGCGTTGGCCACGGTGGCGCTGATCGATTGGAATTGGAATGGTCACCATCAGTCTTCATTCATTTTGTACGCCGCGGCGTTGGCCGATTTGGGATTCCGCGTATTGCCCTTCTGCCCCGCTCCCGACGAACTCCCCAATCTGCTCGCCCTTTCACCCGTGGGCGGTTCGCCGACCGCGCTGGCTCGAATCGAACCGCCCCAACGCATTGCGTTGCCCCCGTTGGGAAGGTTCCGGCCGGGAAGATTGCGGCCGGTCATTCAGGCCGTTCGCCATTTTGGGGGCTTGAGCCGACGCTTGCGGCAATGGGAGCGAAAAGCCGGCACCCGGGTGGATTTGGTGTTCTTTGCCTGCATCTACGATCATAACTTCGAATGGTTGCGTTTCGCGGCCCCCGTTTTTAATTACCCATGGTCCGGTCTCTATCTTCATGCCCGCTCCTTTCGCATGCCCGGCTCGCCCATTCCCTATGTCGGCCGGCTGCCTTGCCCCGAACGGATTTTTTCTCTGCCTTCCTTGCACTCCGTGGCGGTACTCGACGAGAAGGCGGTCGCGCCTTTGCGGCGGATCACCGCGAACAAGCCAGTCGTGCGCTTCCCGGATCTCACCGACGTGAGCCTGCCGCCGGAGCGGGATCCGGCGTGGGGTTTGGCGAACAAGGTGCGCGAATTCGCCCGGGGCCGGCCGGTGGTCTCCCTGCTGGGCCACTTGCAACGGACCAAGGGTTTGGAGGAATTCACGCTGGCCGCCCAGGACCCCTCGCTGCGCGGGCTCTTCTTCTTCCTCGGTGGCGAGGTAAACTGGTCTGAGATCGGCAAATCGGCGCGGGATGCCATGCTGGCTGCCTGGGAACGTTCCCCCAATATTTATGCCCATTTACAACGGATCGCCGATGAACGGACGTTCAATGCGGTCATCACGTCGTCAGATGTCATTTATGCCGCCTATACCGATTTCCCCAACAGCAGTGGCCTATTGTCAAAGGCCGCATTTTTTGAGCGCCCTGTCGTGGTGAGCGAGGGATACCTCATGGC
Organism: bacterium; assembly: GCA_016124235.1. GTDB lineage: Bacteria > Verrucomicrobiota > Verrucomicrobiia > Limisphaerales > RI-55 > RI-55. The sequence goes on from WGOC01000036.1 coordinate 14,540, forward strand.
GGAGCGGACCCGGGAATTTGGCCTCGGTGAAATCGTCAGGGAACGTGACTTGGCAGGCATCAAGACGGCGTTGCGGCGATTGGGCGGCCTGGAACCGCTGTCCGGGGCGTCGCCAGGCCGAAATTGGCGGGGTTATCAACAGGCCCATTCCTATCAGCAGCTGGTCGAATGCTTTGCGAATCTATTGGGCCGGCCATCAGTTTGGCGGAATCAGACCGGAACTCGTCCTGCCTGCGTGGAAGCGAACCACCCGAGTTCGAACGCCCATGGGTGAAGCGCCGGTTGCATGAACGCGATGGACTCTGCTCAGGCCCACTTCGCCGGGGCCCCGGCTCATCGGCCGCGTATCGCTCCGGTCGCGGCGGGAGCCGATTCTCGACCGCTGTGGTCGGTGATGATTCCCACTCACAATTGCGCAAAATATCTGGGTGAAACGTTGCGCAGCGTGCTTGCCCAGGCCCCCGATCCCGGTCGAATGCAAATTGAGGTGGTGGATGATTGCTCCACCAGGGACGATCCGGAGTCGGTCGTCCGCGAGGTCGGTCGCGGTCGCGTCAGCTTTTACCGGCAGCCGCAAAACGTGGGGCACACGGGAAACTTCGCGACGTGCCTGCAACGCGCCCGCGGGTTGTGGGTTCACCAGTTGCACGGCGACGACTATGTCCGCGACGGATTCTATGCAAAAATGGAAGCCGCGTTCACATCGGATCCGGCGATCGGCGCCGCCTTTTGCCGGACCATCTTTGCTGACGAATCGGGCCACTGGACAGGGATTTCAAAACTGCAGCGCGAGGAATCCGGCTTGTTGCCGAATCCCGCGGAAAAACTGGCCACCCGGCAATGCATTCAAACGCCCGCGATCGTCGTGAAGCGGGAGGTGTACGAACGTCTTGGCGGATTTGACCACCGACTGTCTTGGACCGAGGACTGGGAAATGTGGGTCCGCGTCGCCGTAAACTATCCCATCTGGTTTGAACCGGAACCGTTGGCGGTCTATCGCTCACATGGACACTCCAGCACGTCACAGAAAATGCTGACGGGTGAAAATGTGAGGGATATCGGGCGGTGCCTGTCGATTTTCGGTGAGTACTTTGCCGCTCCGTCGCGCCATCGGATTCTGGCCGGCGCGCGGCGTTACTACGCGACCCAGTGTGTTCGCAAACACGCCCGCAACCTGCTGCTCGCCGGGCACCCCGAAGCCGCGCGAAAACAGGTGATCGAAGCGTTGAAATTATCGCGCGGCAGCTCGGTTCTCCGTGAAGTTTTGTTTTTCTTCTGGCTGCGCTTGCGCGTCGCCGCACGGGGACGATAGCCGAAACCGGCCGGTGACCGCCGGAGCCTTGGGATCGCGAGTCCTGTGGCGCGCAAAAAGAAGCGGAAGTACCACGGAACCCAAACTCTTGAATTCGTTGTCGGGAAAATGCCAATCCATTGCCTGAGATATGATGATCTGTGCGCCTACAGTGATCGGGCCTTGGAAGCAGGGTTGATCGATCTGCTTCTGCGCACCCGGATTCCCTGTACGTTCGGGGTCATCCCGTTCGCGTGCGATCCCGCCTCGTTGCTGGCCGACGGGGAGGTTAAGCTGATTCCCTTGACGCGGGAGAAGGCGGATCTGCTCAAGCCTTTGCTGGCCGCCGGACTGGCTGAGGTCGCCTTGCATGGTTATTCCCATCTGGCTCTGGCACCCATCAGGGGCCATCATGAGTTTTCCCCCCGGATGCCGAAAGAAACACAACGCCGGCTGATTCGGCGCGGCCGCGATCATCTGGAAAACCTTTTCGGCTTGCAGGTCCGCTTTTTCGTTCCACCTTGGAATTATATTTCGCCCGCGACGATTGAGATTCTGCACGAGGAAGGTCTGCTGCTTTCCGCCGGTTTCACGAATCAATCCCCGGGTATTCCCCATTTCCCGTGCACCGTGGCGCCAACCCAAACCGCGCGGGCCTTGCGTATGGCCCGGCGTTGGGGCGCCGGAGCCGATGGCATTGGCACCCTCCTTCACGATTACGATTTCTCGGAAAGCAATTTGGGCATATCAGACCTCACGTTACCAATGTTTGAGCAGATGATTCGCGACTGGCAACAAACGCCGGGCGTCCGTTTTCAATTGATTGCCGACGCGTTGCGCGAAAAGCCGACTGATGATGCCGGGCGGGAAAGCGAAAACGCCCGGTTGCGGAATGCCCTCCGCCGCAGCCGCCTGGGCCGGAGATTATTTCCCTTGGCTGAACTGGTTTATTGGGAAACCACCACCGCCGGTCGTCTGGCCGCGAAGATGAAATATCTACCCTAGCGCGGTTCAAGTAATTTTGTGGCCTGCGCAGGCGGCGCGGCAACGCCGCCCCTCGATTGGGTGGGGCAGAGCTGCCGCTCTGCCCAATTCTTAAGAATGTTTTTTGGCTGCGGCTCTTATAAAAAAGCCATGGCATGACATCATGCGGGTTCATTTCATCAGAGCACCCCGTGCGGGTCTGATCCTTGGGTCCTGAAAATCTCTTGGGGGTCGTCGCCGCTCATCAGCCAATCCCTGATCCCGTTGGCCGCCCCCGCCGTACCGTCGCTGAGCAACCCAACCGATGACCGTACCGCCGCCAGCCTCGACGCCAACGGTGAGCATTGGACTCCCCGTTTTTAATGGGGCCGCCCGCATTCCCTTGGCTGTGGATTCCATCCTGAATCAGGATTTCACGGATTTTGAAGTGGTCATCTGCGACAATGCCTCAACCGATGACACGGCGACCATCTGCCGCGCATACGCACGAAGAGACCAACGAGTCCGCTACTTTCGAAACGAAACCAACATCGGCGTGAACCCGAACCACGACCGGGTCTTCGAATTGGCCCGCGGCGAATACTTCGCCTGGTCCGCCGATGATGTGGAATACCTGCCGGGTATGCTCCGGCGCTGCCTTGAAGTAATCAAGGCCGCTCCCACATCGGTTAGCCTCGTTTATCCCCTGTGCCAGATCTGGCGCGATGGCCGGATTGCCGGCGGCGATGGATCTCGGTCAATTGAGTGTCGGGACCACAGACCATACCGCCGGCTGGAATCCGTTGTCCGTCGCGTCTACTTGGTGAATCAGTTGTTTGGACTGGCCAAACGTGAGGTCATGGCCCGGACGCATCTGAACGGACCATACACCTCCTCGGATTACGTACTGCTTGCCGAATTGGCAATGCTGGGCGAAATCCGCGAGCTTTCGGAAACGTTGATTCGCCGCCGAATTGATTCAGATCGCGGTACGGAGGCCCACGCTCGAAACCAGCATGATTGGAAAACCTGGTCGGGTGCCGGACGGCGGAATTTTAAGGATTACTTGTCCAATCGGGAGCGGCTGGCACTCGAGTATTTTTGGGCCGTCGTCCGGTCTCCCATCGGCCCCACCCACAAATTGCCCTGTCTCCTGCGCGTGTTGCCGGTTTACTATTCTCGCCAGTGGCCGGCGATCGCTGATTTTTGGCTCAAGAAAGGTCGCGCGTGGAAACGAAAATTGGGATCGCTATCCAGGATTGGCTAGTTTCGACGGATCGACCCCTAAGACTTGGCCTTTCACATCGGTGGATCAGCCTTAACGGCGGGCGCACCATGCGGTTCCCGTTGGAATCTCGGTCAAAACCAATCTGGCTGACCTGCTTCCTCGGGCAGATTCGGCGCCCTCGGTGCCGGCCCTCTGCAGTTTTCCCCTGCGGCGCGCTGGCCTCGGCCAAATGATTAAGGCAACCAAACCTTGTCTCTTCGTGAATCTCAAACCTGAACCATCCGATCGCTCCACAACCGATTGGGATCTCGTCATCCGCCCGAAAACCGGTTGGTTGGACCTGCATCTGTCGGATCTCATCCGTTATCACGATCTGACCATGATGTTTGTTTGGCGGGACTTTGTCTCCCAGTACAAGCAAACGGTATTGGGTCCGCTTTGGCACTTGATCCAGCCTTTGTTCACCACGTTGCTCTTTACCCTGGTCTTTGGCCGCGTCGCCCGTCTCCCCACCGACGGTATTCCCCCCTTGCTTTTCTACATGGCGGGCATCACGTGTTGGAACTATTTCTCCGAATGCCTTAACCGGTCCTCCACCACCTTCCTTGGCAATGCCGGTATCTTCGGCAAGGTCTATTTTCCCCGGCTGTGCGTACCGTTGTCCATTGTCGTCTCCAACATGATCAAGTTTGTCATCCAGTTTGGTCTGTTTGTCGCGATGTTGTTGTTTTATGCACTCCGGGGCGCGACCGTGCATCCCAACCTCCTCATGTTGTTGACCCCTCTGTTGCTGCTCCTCATGGCGGCCTTGGGTCTCGGACTCGGGATTATCGTTTCCGCCCTCACGGTCCGCTATCGCGACCTGCAGGTGCTCATGAAGTTCGGCGTGCAATTACTCATGTACGCCACACCGGTCATTTATCCGCTTTCCATGGTTCCGGAAAAATACCGCTGGCTCGCGCTCGCCAATCCCATGTCGGCCGTGGTCGAGACCTTCCGCAGCGCCTTTCTCGGTTCCGGTGCCTTGGATTGGTCCGGGCTGCTCTACAGTAGTGTTGCCACGGCCGTAATTCTGTTCGTCGGCATCGTGTTGTTCAATCACGTCGAGCGAACCTTCATGGATACGGTTTAGGCGGTCGCCGCGAGGCACCCGTTTTCATCCGCTCTGGCTTTTTTGAAACGCTCTTAATTACCGTTCCCCGTTCATGTCAGATATCGTCGTTCAAGTTCGCAATCTCTCGAAAAAATACCGCCTGGGAGTGCTCGGTACTGGCACGTTGCGACATGATCTGAATCGGTGGTGGCACCGCCTTCGTGGCAAGTCTGATCCCTACGAAAAAGTCGTGCCGGGCCTCGACCCGTCAGCCACCGGTCAGGAACCCGGCAACGACGAGCAACCGGGTCCGCTCGGTCGGGACGCACACCTCCTGCCGGATTTGGCTGACGATGAAATGTGGGCACTTCGCGACGTTTCATTCGACGTGAAACGGGGCGAGATTCTTGGTGTCGTTGGCCGCAACGGTGCCGGTAAAAGCACGCTGCTGAAAGTGCTGTCTCGGGTAACGGCTCCCACCGATGGCGAGGTCCGGGTGAAGGGTCGGATCGCCAGTCTGCTTGAAGTGGGTACGGGCTTCCATCCGGAGCTCACGGGTCGCGAGAATATCTTCCTGAACGGTGCGATCCTGGGCATGACCAGGAACGAAATCAAACGCAAGCTCGACGAGATTGTGGCGTTCGCGGAAGTGGACCGATATCTCGACACGCCCGTGAAGCGATACAGCAGTGGCATGTACGTCCGGCTCGCCTTTGCCGTTGCCGCCCACCTGGAACCCGAAATCCTGATCGTGGATGAAGTCCTCGCCGTGGGGGACGCCGAGTTTCAAAAGAAATGCCTGGGCAAAATGAAGGACGTCGCCGGCCATGGCCGGACCATCCTTTTTGTCAGCCATAACATGGAGGCGGTTCGCAACTTGTGCACCCGGGGAATCTGGTTGGCCGGCGGGCAGTTGGTGGAAGAGGGCCCTGCGGAAAAGATTGTCGGCAGTTATTTCGGCACGACGGGGAGCCAAAGCTACTTGGTCCGCCCAAATCAGGCCCGTGGTTTTGCGATCGATGCCGTGAGACTCAAGAATCGCGATGGCCTGGAAACATCCCAATTCCAGCCTGGTGAAGAATTGATCGTCGAAATCGCCTTTAATGCTCGGATTCGCTTGGAAAGACCATTTTTGACTTTGGGTGTCATGGGCGCCTTGGGCTCCTGTTTTACCGCCAATATGTTGCTCGACGGCTTGCGTCCGGAAGTCTTGGAGGGGGTGGGCGTGATCGTTTGCCGATTTATGTCCATTCCGCTGCTTCCTCAAATGTATGAGTTGAAACTGGGTATTCGCGAAAAAAACGGCGTCGACTCCATTGTGGATTATCAGGAAGTCGCTGGCTTTAGAGTAACCGGGGATCTTGCTCGATATGGCTTTAAAGGTGAATTTCTGGATCGCGCTTCGCGCTATACCTCGGTCGTCGTACCGTACGAATGGCGACTGCCCGACGGCAGTGTGTCGCGCATCTCGCTGGCCGCGCCGGTGTCATGAGTCGTTGGTTTGCCTCGCAACCATTGGTGTTGCCGTTTTCGCGGACGTGATGAGCCGTTTCGATCCAGTCAAGTCAATCGCGACCACGAAAGTGAGTTGCATGGCATGCTCCGAGGCTGGTCGCAGCACTCGGCTCAGACTGGCGAACGCCTTTGGAGTTCTCAACTTCGGCCGGTCAAAAGTTCATCAATGATGACACCCAGTGGCCGGCATTTAAGGATCCTGTTGCTTACGCCGTATACCGGAGGAAATTTGGGTGACGCGGCAATTCAGGATGCTGCGATATACCATTTGCGGGACATTCTATTTAATCCATCGATCCGTTTGGTCACGCTTGCTCCCGGGGCTACCGACGAGCTGCATGGGGTACCGTCCTTACCCCTCACAAGCTCAGCCGAAGTCGCCTCCGTGGCTGCCCGCGGCCCGGCTCACAACCAAGCCCTCGCCGCACCCAATGCTGGTGAACCGTATGCCCGCAAAATCAACCGGACGCTCGGCCGGGTTCCCGGCCTCCGCTGGGTCAGCCGATTGGTGAAACGGCAGATTCACAAGTTCACCAACCTTTTGCGCCGGGCCGTGCGCGAATTCCGACACCTCGTCCAAATTCGTTCGATTCTAAGGTCCACGGATCTCCTGGTGTTTTCTGGCGGCGGACAAATTGACGACTTTTGGGGCGGGGCATTTGGCCATCCTTACACGCTGTTCAAATGGTCGTTCCTCGCAAAGATCACCAACACGCGGGTGGTCTTCCTGAGCGTTGGCGTTTGTTCATTGAAGTCCCGCCTCAGCCGTTGGTTTTCTTACCAAGCACTGAAGCGGGCCGCGTATCGCTCTTATCGCGACAAGGGTTCAAAGGAATTGCTCCGCCGCGCCGCCTTCACTGCGTCCGATCCGGTTCTTCCCGATCTGGCTTTTAGTCATCCTCGTGTGCTCGCCCATGCAAGGCGCGAAACGGAGTCAAATGCACCATCTGCAGTCGTGGGCATCAGCCCGATTGCCTGCTTCGCCCCAAAGATTTGGCCGAATGAGAACCAGTTCGCTTACGACCGCTATTTGCAGGCGCTTTGCGATTTTGCAGTCAAGGTTCTGCAGGCCGGCCATTCTGTGGTCATTTTTACCAGTGCCGCGATGGATCAACCCACCGCGAAAGAGTTTTTCGGGAAGTTTCTTCAATTGGCAGGCGCCGACGCTTGGCGTGACCGTTTACGATTCGTGGCGCAGACCGGGTTGACGGATGCTTTGAATGAAATGGCGAAGCTGGACATCGTGGTGGCCAGCCGTCTCCATGGCGTGATCCTGTCTCACGTTCTGGGCAAACCGGTGTTGGCAATCTCCTATGACCGCAAGGTCGACGCCCATATGCAGGCCATGGAATTGGATCGGTTCTGCGTTCAGTTTGACGACTTTACGGCCCCGCAAATCTGGGAGGTATTTTCATCCCTTCTCGCGGATTCTGCTGGGGTATCAGCTGCAGTTCGCGAAAAAGCGACGCTATTTGGCCGCCAACTCGACGCTCAGTATCATCGTATAAAATGGCTCTTCGAGAACGCGGTATCGCCGGCGGAATGAATGATTCCTTCATCCCCGTGCTCGATCTTGCCGAACGTAATCGCGTGGAATCGCACTGCCTTTTCGACACCCGATTTCGTTGGTCAGGTCGGGTACCATGGCATGGAAGTGGCCGCGAAGCGGCATCTTCGCTCAACCGCGATGCCACCGTGCGTTGGACTTAGCCGGAACCGTTTGGTGGAATTGGGGAGCGCACGCGTCCCGCGTGTTGCCGGCGCCGTCCCGGCGACGGTTTTTGGTTGCTCTGTGTTTGATCACCAGATGGATCTTTCTTCTGGGATCCTTGAATGTGCTCGGCGAGACACCAAACACGGCACGCCTCCCGCGTGCGCTCCCGGTCGACTGCATCAGTCCGGCTTCGGCGACTGGTTGACTGGCGCTACTTTTCGCGTTCGAATATCACAACAGCCACCCGGGTTGAGCATGTTCCACCGAAGTTCAACACTGATCAATATCCGCTTCACCTCCGCGATTGCGGTCGATTCTCGGCGGTTGCGATGCGCGCAACAGGGTGTGGCAAGTGAGGCATCGCCGAGTTAAACGGAGTGACCAGACTCTCAACAAATGGTAATGCTTGGTGGCCTAATTCTTTGCGGGGCAGGTAGTAATCGGTTTCTCCTTCCGACTCGGCGCTTCTATTGATACTATTCGAAACTGAATCGTCTGCCTATGTTCATGCCTGCTACCACTGTTACCCCCCGGACGACTCGTTCGCCGATGAAATTGAGAAACCATTGCATTCAAAGTCTCACCCTAATCGTGGGATATTTTGGAGTTCAAATTCGCTGGATCGTGTTCGTTTTGATGCTGTGTGGCCTCGGTCCGGTGTTTGCCGGCCCTGCTTTGCCGCTGAAAGCATCAAATGACGCTCACTACTTGGTTGATCAGAATGGCGCACCAGTCCTGTTGCAAATCGATTCACCGTGGTCTTTGTTTGTGGCGTTGACTGACGAGGAGGTCGATCAGTACTTGGACAATCGGAAAGCGAAGGGTTTCAATGTCTTGATCGCCAATCTCGTCGAACACCTGTTCGGCGGTGCGGACAACACGTTCGGCGCACCAACCAACCGCTACGGCGATGCGCCATTTACCACCCCGGGTGATTTTTCGACACCGAACGAGAAATACTTCCAGCACGCCGATTGGGTGATCGACCGGGCCGCCGCTAAGGGCTTCGTCCTGTTGCTAAATCCATGTTACCTGGGCTACCCCAACGAGTCCGAAGGTTGGTACAACGAAGTCATGGCCACGACCATCGCTGCCTGTGCGGACTACGGGCGTTTCATCGGAAACCGCTATCGCTCCCGAACGAATATCGTGTGGACGATGTGTGGTGACCGAAACCCGGGTGACGCTCTCTCCCGGGTCGATGCGATGGCCGGAGGGATTTCGGAATTCGTGCCCAACAATCTGTTTACCGCCCACTGTATACGAACTTATTCGTCAATTTCACAATTCTCATCTTCTCCCTGGTTGTCGTTGAACTCCATTTATCCAAGACCCGATACGCTTGTTTCTGAATGTTTGGCTGGCTACGCCGAGTCGCCATCGATGCCGGCGATAATGGTTGAAGCGTGGTATGAAAACGAACACGCCATGACCGATCAGGGGCTGCGGGCCCAAGCTTATCAGGCGCTTCTTTCCGGAATGTGCGGCCAGGCATTCGGAAATACGCCCTTGTGGGCGTTCGATCTCGGTTGGCAACAGGCACTCGATAGCAACGCCGGCCAGCAAATGAAATATGCGAGTGATTTGCTGCTTTCGCGGCGGTGGAATCGGCTCAAACCTGACGTCGATCACTCAGTGGTTCCGTCTGGATATGCTAGCGGCACGAACTATTTGTCCTCGGCTCGGACCAGCGATGGTGACACGGTAATTGCCTACAGTCCTTCGGGCGCGACGATTAAAATTGAAATGAGCTCCTTGAGTGGCGCCGACGCCCGCGCTTGGTGGTATGATGTTCGGACCGGGGTCGCCACCCTGATTGGGAACTTCCCCGTGGCCGCCGGAGTCGTTGCCTTCGATCCGCCGTCGTCGGAAGATTGGACGCTGGTGCTGGACCGTGCCGATGCCGGATTTGTAACTCCTGGTGCGACGGTACCGCCCGTCGCCTTGGATGGGCCGGACGCAATGAACTTGGGCCTCGGCCTCGCCGTCAGCCAGCAGCTCTCGGCCACCGGTGGTTTTGGCAATTACCAGTGGTCCCTGGCCCCCGACTCAGCGCCCCTCCCCGACGGGCTGACCCTTTCCCCTTCCGGGTTGCTCGCCGGCACCGTGCCCATCGTCGGTGACTACACCGTAAAATTAATGGTTTTCGACGGCACCACGTCTCCCGCCACCAGGACAATAACGCTTTCCGTCGTTCCGGCCGTGGCGGACCTCACGGTGGCTCCCCAAACACCGGAAGAACTATCGCAGTTGGGTTTCCATTTTCATTTTACCAGCAACGTGCCGGGCTCCTTTCGGATCGATCTATCCACCGGGTTCGGACCTTGGTTGGAATTGACCAATTTTCTATTTGAAAGTGGCACCGTTGATATCGTCGACACGAATCCCGTTGCGCCGGTCACTCGAATTTATCGCGCTGTTTCTCAATAACGGCACCGGACTCGCGTCTTGACCCCGGGGAGCGCACTCGTCCCGAGTGCCCCAGCTGGCGTCTCGCCAGCTGGTACATTCCGCACTCCGCTTTCAGCTTTCAGCCCTTGGAGGCCTTTCGGCGCTGACCCATTTCAGCTTTCAGCTCTCTGCTTTCCGCTTTTGAAAGATCCGCGTCCATCAGCGGTTAAATGATCCTGCCTTGTTTGTTCTGAACACTGAACACTGATCACTTGTTTACTGACCATTGTCATCCGCCATCCGTCCCCAGGTTTTGGATCAGCGGTCTCTCAACTCGGCGTCCTTATTGCTCTCTCGATTTTAGCGATTTCTTGCCCGGTTTCATTTCCTTATGAATGCTGTCTATTTTGACCCGCGTGCCTCCGATGCCGAACGCCGCCGCCTGTTGTTTCAGGGGCATTTGCTCAAGTTTTCCCCGACTAAGGCTTCCCTGGAGCTTTGCCAGTTTGCGCGGCAACTTTCTGAGGAGGCCTTTGCCCCGCATGATCCGTTACGGGCCCAGTATGAGATGTCGCCCGCCGAATATTCGGCGATTCTCGCCAAGCTCAAACCGGCCTTTATCCATCACCCCCGGTGCAAGGAGTTGATCCGTGACCTGTTCGTCGAGTTGAATTGCGATCTCGATCTCACCTTCTTCGACGTGCCGCGGCTGCGGACCTCAACGAGCGATAACTACCTCACGTCTGGACTGGCCTACGCCTTTCATCCGCACCGCGATACCTGGTATTCCGCTCCGCACTGTCAGATCAACTGGTGGTTGCCCGTCTACGATGTGGTTCCCGAAAACTGCCTGGCCTTCCACCCTCCCTACTGGAACAAGCCCATCAAGAACGGTTCCCGGGATTATGATTACTATCGATGGAACAGGGAAAGTCGGGCCGCGGCCGCCACTCAGGTCGGCAAGGACACCCGCAAACAACCGGGCCCGGAGGAATCGATCGATCTGGACCCGCAACTGCGGTTGGTCGGCGAGGTCGGCAGTATCATCCTGTTCTCCGCTGCGCATCTGCATTCTTCAGTACCTAACACCTCGGGCTACACCCGATTTAGCATCGATTTTCGAACCGTCCACGGGGACGACGTCCGTGATTGTGTGGGCGCCCACAACATCGATTCCGCCTGCACCGGAACTAACTTGCGGGATTTCCTCCGCGGCTCGGACTTCTCCCGGCTTCCGGAAGAGTGGGTGCAGCCCTACGACACGACACCGCCTCCGGAGGACGCGGTCTTGGTTTATCAACCAACCACCACTGCTAAATAGCGCGTCCTCGCTCGCCTCCTGGCTCCGGGGGCACATTCCGCACTCCGCGTTTTGTGCTCCGCGATTGGAATGGTGGGGCGGGCACTCCGTGCGCGCCTTTGGTTGACTGCTCGGGCGGGACCGCATGTTACGGTCCCTATATTCAATCAGCGTAAATCAGCGCAAATCAGCGGTTAAATGATCCTGCCTTGTTTGTTCTGAACACTGAAAACTGATCACTACTCGATGATTCCGCATTCCGCGTTTCGCACTCCGCGGTCACAAAAATGGTAGGGCGAAGCTCCTGCTGAGCCATCGACATTCGATTCAGTATTCTGGCTCCTAACTCCCGACTCCCAGCTTCTAGCTTCTAGCGCCCGTCAGCCACTCTGCTTCATCTGAACACTGAACACTTAACACCGAAAACTGATTACTGATTACTGTTTCCCTGGCCACTCGGCACTCATCACGAACCACCGTTTACCGCCGCCGATAAATGAATTTTGAGCTCTCAAATGATCTGAATTCCCGGCTCAGCCACCGGATCCCGGGTGGCGGTCATACGTACGCCAAGGGTGCCGATCAGTTTCCCGCGGGCATGGCACCGGTCATCGTCCGCGGCGCCGGTTCGCACGTTTGGGATGCCGACGGTAATGAATTCATCGAGTATGGCTCCGGCTTGCGTGCCGTCACGCTGGGGCATGCGTTTGCCCCGGTGCTCGAGGCGGTGCGCGCACAATTGCCTTTTGGCTCCAATTTCATTCGCCCGGCCCGCATCGAGCTCACCTGCGCCGAGCTGTTTCTTGACCTCGTTACCGGTGTGGAAATGGTCAAGTTTTGCAAGGACGGCTCGGACGCCACTTCGGGTGCGGTCCGTCTCGCCCGGGCTGCGACCGGTCGCGATCTGGTGGCGATCTGCGGCGATCAACCGTTCTTTTCGGTCGACGACTGGTTCATTGGGACGACGCCAATGTCGGCTGGTATCCCCAAGGTCATCAGCGACCTCACCCTGAAGTTTCACTACAACGATCTTGCCAGCCTGGCGGATCTCTTTGATTCGCACCCCGGCCAGATAGCCGCCGTGATGATGGAAGCGGAAAAGGAAAAGCCCCCGGTCGACGGTTTTCTCGCCGGGGTGCGCGATTTATGCAATCGCCAGGGTGCGGTCTTGATTCTCGACGAAATGATTACGGGCTTTCGCTGGCATAACGGCGGGGCTCAGGCCTTTCATCAGCTCCGGCCCGATCTCTCCTGTTTCGGCAAGGCACTGGCCAACGGCTTTTCCGTATCCGCCCTCGCCGGGCGTCGCGATCTCATGCGGCTCGGTGGGCTCGACCACGATCAGGAGCGGGTGTTTCTCCTGTCCACCACCCATGGCGGCGAAACCCATGCCTTGGCCGCCGCCATCGCCACGATGCAGGTTTATCAGCGCGAACCGGTCATTGAAACACTGTGGCGCCTGGGTGAACGTTTGGCCTCGGGAATCCGGGCCGCCGCGCACCGGGAAGGTGTTGCCGAAAAGGTTCCCATCTTGGGCCGACCCTGCTGTTTGGTTTTTGGTTCCCGTGATAAGCACGGTGAACCATCACAACCGTTTCGCACTTTGCTGCTTCAGGAATTGATGAAACGCGGTGTCCTCGCCTCGTCGTTGGTGGTGGGTTACTCGCACACCGAAGCCGATATCGATCGCACCATCGAAGCCTTTGCCGAGGCGTTTGTTATTTATCGCCGCGCCTTGGAGGATGGCGTTGATCAATACTTGGAAGGGCGCCCCGTCAAGCCCGTCTTCCGTCGCTACGCCTGATGATCCTGGTGATCGCTCATCAGCAGTTCGCGACCTCCGTCATCTGTCGTCCGTCATCTGTCATCCGGCGCTCTGCTTCATCTGAACACTGAACACCGAAAACTGATCACTGATCACTGATTACTGATTTTCCGTTCTCATTTCTTTCTTTCATGAAAATCCTCGTTACGGGTGGTGGTGGCTATCTCGGGTCCGTCTTTTGCCGGTTGGCATGGTCGGCAGGATTCGATGTCGTCAATCTCGACACTGGCTTCTATCGCGACGGCTGGATGCGTCTCGCTTCCTGGTCTGAACCTCCCCTGCACGATCAGGATGTTCGCCGTGTCGAGGAATCGACTTTGCGCGGTTACGACGCCGTCGTCCACATGGGCGAGTTGTCAAATGATCCGGTCTGCAACCTCGATCCGGTGGTAACCGCCGAAATTAATCATCACGCATCAGTTCGCTTGGCCGGACTGGCGCGCCGCGCGGGCGTGAAACGTTTTGTCTACATGTCATCGGCCAGCATCTATGGGGCGGCCGCCGATCAAGTGGTGGATGAATCAACACCCATCCAACCCCTGACCCCTTACGGCCATTGCAAGGCCAGCTCGGAACGCGATATCTCCGCTCTCGCGACCGATGATTTTTCGCCGACCTTTCTGCGCAATTCCACGGCCTACGGCGCCTCGCCCCGCATGCGTTTCGACATTGTTTTGAACAATTTGTGCGGTCTGGCTCACACCACGCGTGAGATACGCATGACGAGTGATGGATCGCCGTGGCGTCCCCTGGTCCATGCCGAGGATATCGCCCGCGCCATCTGCGAAGTGCTTCGGGCGCCGCGCGAGGCGATTCACAACGAGATCTTCAATGTCGGTGACGACGAACAGAATTACCGCGTGCGGGAGATTGCTGAAACCGTGGCCGCGGTCTTTCCTGGGTGCGGACTCCAGTTCGGTCCACCCGGAACCGACAAGCTCAGTTACCGCGCCTCGTTTGCGAAGATTCATCGTCACTTGCCCGGATTCAAATGCCGTTGGAATTTACGCCGCGGGGCCGAACAACTGCGCGACTTTTATCAGCGGATCCAACTCACACCGGAAATGTTTCGCGCCCGTGCCCATACCCGCGCCCGGCAGATTGAGTACCTCCGCACGACCGGACAGATCGACGAACACTATTTTTGGGTCGACCAATAATCGCCCCTCATCCGTCGATGTCGTCCTCGTCCTCGTGCTCGTGCTCGAACCTCGTGAGGGACGGCATTCTGGCCGAAGCCGGTCACCTGATCTCTATCTTTTTAACCAGGATCAACAACACCAAGGGCAAAGCCCTCTGACCCATTTCAGCTTTCAGCTTTCTGTTTTCAGCTTTTAAGCGATCAGCGTCCATCCCCGGTCAAATCATCCCGCTTACTTTTAACTAAAAACTGAAAACTGCTTACTGTTTCACTGATCCGCAGCCCCAAGAGTAGGACAGGCATCTTGCCTGTCAGCAATCTGTGACCATCCGTGTCGATCCGTGGCCAAAATTCAAGCGTGGTCGTTCTCGTCCTCGACGTCGATCACAGGGAGGGACCGCATGCTGCGGTCCGCAGACGGAATCAGCGTATATCAGCGGTTAAATAATCCCGCTTTGTTTGTTCTGAACACTGAACACTGAACACTGATCACTTATTTACTGACCACTGTCCTCGGTCCTCCGCTTTCTGCTTTTGGACGATCCGCGTCCATCAGCGGTTAAATCATCCTGCCTTGTTTGTTCTGAAAACTGAAAACTGAAAACTGTTTCATTGATCCGCGGCCCCAAGAGTAGGACAGGCATCTTGCCTGTCAGCAATCTGTGACCATCCGTGTTGATCCGTGGCCAAAATTCAATCGTGGTCGTTCTCGTCCTCGTCGTCGATCACCGCGAGGGACCGCATGCTGCGGTCCGCAGACGGAATCAGCGTATATCAGCGGTTAAATAATCCCGCTTTGTTTGTTCTGAACACTGAACACTGATCACTGATCACTTATTTACTGACCACTGTCCTCGGTCCTCCGCTTTCTGCTTTTGGACGATCCGCGTCCATCAGCGGTTAAATCATCCTGCCTTGTTTGTTCTGAAAACTGAAAACTGTTTCCCTGACGACCCATCACTCATTCCGTCTCCCCCCATGCTCTTTCACCCAACCGAATTATCCGGCGCCTTCGTAATTGAATCGGAACCGCACACCGATGAACGCGGATCGTTCGCCCGTACTTTTTGTCGACGGGAATTCGCCGCGCATGGGTTGGTGACCGATTTCGTTCAGTGCAGCCTGTCTCATAATCGTCAACGCGGAACACTACGTGGCCTGCACTTTCAACGGGCACCGCACGCCGAGACGAAGCTCGTCCGTTGCGTACGCGGCGCCATCTGGGACGTCATTGTGGACCTCCGCCCCGAATCGCCGACGTTTCGCCGGCACATTGCCGTCGAGCTTTCCTCGGACAATGGTCGATCACTTTATATCCCGGCCGGCTTCGCGCACGGCTTTCAAACGCTCACCGACGATGCAACCGTCTACTATCAGATCAGCGAGTTCTACGTGCCGGAACTCTCTGGCGGTGTTCGCTGGGATGATCCGGCCTTTGGTATCGCCTGGCCGTTCCCGCCCACAATACTTTCCGGGAAGGATCGCGCATTGCCCGCTCTGGCCGACCTGAACCTGTCAACGACGTCGATTCATTCTCCCTCGAACGGATCCGTTACCGGCCATTGAAGGAAGCAATGGAGAATTTGGCAAAGGAAACGAATAGCCCGCTTGGTCCCGCGATGATGCGCGTCGCTGCAGAGCTTTATCCCATCTGCCGCAGCATCACCGGCAATGGCCTGCGGGAGTCGCTTCGCATTTTGCAGAACTGCGTTCCCTTGGAAATCCGGGAGGTCCCGACCGGCACTCGCGCCTTCGATTGGGAGGTCCCCGCCGAATGGAATATCCGGGCAGCGTGGATCAAGGACGGATCGGGACGCACCGTGGTGGATTTCCGGGACCACAGTTTGCACGTCGTAAATTACAGCCGGCCCATTCACGCGCGACTCAGCCTGAATGAACTGCGCTCGCACCTGTTCTCTTTGCCGGAGCGCCCCGATTGGATTCCGTATCGGACGACTTACTATCGCGACACTTGGGGCTTTTGTCTGCCTCATCGTCTTTTGACCTCACTGGCCGACGGCGAGTATGAGGTCTGTGTCGACACGTCCTTGGAACCCGGCAACCTCAGTTACGGCGAACTGGTCGTCCCGGGGCGGACCACCGATGAAGTCTTGTTCTCGTGTCACAGTTGTCATCCCAGTCTGGCGAATGACAATCTCTCGGGCATGGTCGTCGCAGCCCATCTGGCGGCCTCGTTGCGGCAACGCCAAAACCATTTGACCTACCGCTTTCTTTGGCTGCCGGGCACCATCGGAGCCATCACTTGGCTGGCCCGGAACGAATCTGTGGTGCCCCGTATTCGGGCGGGATTGGTGCTTTCGTGCATCGGCGACTCGGGGCCGTTTACTTATAAGAAGAGTCGGCGTGGGGATGCCGAAATCGATCAAATCGTGTCCCACCTGTTGTCGCCCGAATCGGGCGACCGCCTGATCGACTTCACGCCGATCGGTTATGACGAACGCCAGTATTGTTCGCCCGGCTTTAATCTTCCGGTCGGCTGTTTCATGCGGACGCCGAACGGGTGTTTTCCCGAATACCACACCTCGGCTGACAATCTGGACCTGATTAAGCCCGACTCGCTGTCGGGCTCCCTGGCAATGCTCCAGCGGATCGTTGATGTGCTCGAACAGAACCGCTTCTGCCAAAACCTCAATCCCAAGTGCGAACCGCAATTGGGTCGCCGTGGCCTCTACCGTGCGCTCGGCGGGTTGAGTAACACCGGGCTTGAGCAGGCGCTCCTTTGGGTTTTAAACTTTTCGGACGGGCGACATTCGCTTCTCGATATCGCGGAACGGTCCGGGATCCCGTTCGCGACCATCGCGCAGGCGGCAACGCTGCTCGAACAACACGAATTGTTGGTATCAGAAACACCATCTCCAACGTCTGGAAGGTAGCGCCATCGTGCGCAAAGCGAATTTGTAAATGGGTATGAGCATGGATTCATCCACCGCGGGCGCCTGCCGAAATTGTGGAGCCGCTTCGCAACACACGTTTGTGGATCTGGGCATGTCGCCTTTGTGTGAGACCTACCTCACCCGCGAGCAGCTCAATTCCATGGAGCCGTTCTTTCCGTTGCACGTGTTCGTTTGCGATCAATGCTGGCTGGTCCAGTTGCAGGAATACGTCAGTCCGGACAACATCTTTTCCGAATACGCGTATTTCTCCTCATTCTCGGATTCCTGGTTGCAGCATGCCCGCGCCTACGTGGAAATGATTTCGGAACGCCTCGCGTTGCGTACCGAGGAGCAGGTCGTCGAAATCGCCAGCAACGACGGCTATTTGCTGCAGCACTTTGTCGCCCGCGGCCAGAATGTCCTGGGGGTCGAGCCGGCCGCGAACATCGCCCGCGTCGCCGAGGAAAAGGGCGTCCCCACCCACGTGGCTTTCTTTGGCTGTGAGACGGCCACCCGGTTGGCGTCCCAGGGACGTCGCGCGCGCCTGTTGCTGGGCAACAATGTGCTCGCTCACGTCCCGGATCTGCATGATTTCGTCGGCGGCATGAAAATCCTGCTGGCCGAGGACGGGGTCATCACCATGGAGTTTCCTCATCTGCAGCGGCTCATCGAGGGCAACCAATTTGACACGATCTACCACGAACACTTTTCCTATCTCTCCCTGCTCGCGGTCGAAAACGTCTTCCGCCGCCACGACCTGCGGGTCTTCGACGTCGAGGAATTGTCAACGCACGGGGGGTCACTCCGCATTTATGCGACGCATGCGCAAAACAAGATCGAACCGGATTCAGTGCGCCTCGCCGGGTTGCGCCGCCGCGAAGCGGCCCTGGGCTTCGCCACGTTGGCTCCCTATGAATCGTTTCGCCAGCGCGTCGAATCCACCAAGCATCGCCTGTTGCGCCTCTTGATCGATCTGAAGTCGCAGGGTCATTCGATCGCCGGCTACGGCGCACCCGGGAAGGGAAATACGTTGTTGAATTACTGCGGGATCCGCACCGACCTGCTGGAGTTTGTGGTCGATCGGAATCCTTACAAGCACGGCCGCTTTCTCCCGGGCACCCACATCCCGATCTTTCCGCCGGACGAAATAAAAAAACGCCGGCCCGACTACGTCTTGATTCTGCCGTGGAATTTGCAGGCGGAGATTTCGCACCAGCTCGCTTACCTTAAGGAGTGGGGTGGTCGGTTGCTGGTTCCCATCCCTGAGCCGGCGGTCCTTTCCGAAACCCCGTCGTCCGATTCAATCTCAACCCCACATTCCGCATCCTTGTCAGCCGTATGAAAGTCGTCCTCTTTTGTGGCGGGCTCGGTACCCGCCTCCGCGATTATGGGGACAACGTCCCCAAGCCGCTCGTTCCCATTGGCTACCGCCCCGTGCTGTGGCATGTCATGAAGTACTACGCGCACTTCGGACACAAGGATTTCATTCTCTGCCTGGGCTACAAGGCCGACCGGATCAAGGACTACTTCCTGAACTACGACGAGTGCATCTCCAACGATTTTACGCTGACGTCCGGCGGCAAGAAAATTGAACTCAAGCAGAGCGACATCGAGGATTGGAGCATCACCTTCGTTGACACCGGCTTGACCGCGAATATCGGCAGCCGCCTGCGCCAGGTCGCCTCCTATCTGGAGGGCGAGGAATACTTTCTGGCGAATTATACCGATGGCCTCACCAATTACCCGCTTCCTCAAATGATCGACGAGTTCAAGGAATCCGGAAAAGTGGGCGCCTTCTTGTGCGCTCCCCCGTCGCAGACGTTTCATGTGGTCAAACTCGACGATCACCACAAGGTCGTCGATTTGCAGTATGTCCGCGATACCGACATCCTCGTGAATTGCGGCTACTTCGTGTTTCATCGCCGGATCTTCGATTTTTTGAAGCCCGGTGAAGAGCTTGTCTCGGGTCCGTTTCGACGCCTGATTGACCAGGGACAACTGCTCGGCTTTCCCTGCGAAAAATTCTTCGCGATGGACACCTTCAAGGAACAGCAGGAACTCACTGATCTGTTCGAACGCGGGGAAGCCCCGTGGGTGGTTTGGAAAAACGGTCCGGAAAACGTGGAAATCTCCCCCCATGCTTTCGTTTGATTTGACCAACGTGCGCCGGTTGCTCTGCGTTGGCGCGCACGCGGACGACATCGAGATCGGCTTGGGCGGCACGCTCCTGTCTCTGCTGCAAAGAACGCCCGATTTGAAAATCACGTGGGCGGTTGCCAGCGCTCCGGGCCCACGGGCCGACGAAGCTCGGGCCAGCGCTCAAGCCTATTTGCGGGAGCATGCCGCTTCCTCGATTCAAATCGCCGGCTTTCGCGAAAGTTTTTTCCCCGATCAATGGACGGACATCAAGCAATGGTTCGAAGAGCTGCGACGCCAGGGCGATCCCGATGTCGTCTTCACGCATTTTCGGAACGATCGTCACCAGGACCATCGCGTACTCTCGGATCTCGCGTGGAATACCTTTCGCAACCATCTGATCCTCGAATACGAGATTCTGAAATACGATGGCGATTTGGGAACGCCCAACCTGTACGTTCCGCTCGATCCGGCGATTGCTGAGCGTAAGATCGATTTGCTCATGCGGCATTTCATTTCGCAGACCTCCAAGCACTGGTTCACACCCGACACATTCTCGGCACTGCATCGGATTCGCGGTGTGGAATGCGCCTCGCCCTCTGGGATGGCGGAAGCGTTTTATGCCCGCAAGGCTGTGTGGCAACCAACGCCTTAGCGGCGCCAACGCCCCACGATGCACCGACTTTCGGAGGGCCGAGTTCCACAAGGCGCCAATCGTTACAGCGGTAGGGCGAAGCTCCCGTTGAGCCATCGGCAATCGATTCAGTATTCTGGCTCCCGACTCCTGACTTGTGACTCCTGAATTCCAGCATCCGTCATCCGTCCTCCGTCATCTGTCATCTGTCATCTGTCATCTGTCATCTGTCATCTGTCATCTGTCATCTGTCATCTGTCATCTGTCATCTGTCATCTGTCCTCCGTCATCTGACTCCTGTTTCGTGCCCATTGGTGTCCATCCGTGGCTAAAAATGAATTCGTTCTCGTCCTCGTCGTCGTCGTCGATCACCGGGAGGGACCGCATGCTGCGGTCCGCAGACGGAATCAGCGTATATCAGCGCAGATCAGCGGTTAAATCATCCCGCTTTGTTTGTTCTGAACACTGAACACTGAACACTGATCACTTATTTACTGACCACTGTCCTCGGTCCTCCGCTTTCTGCTTTTGGACGATCCGCGTCCCTCAGCGGTTAAATCTTTCCGCTTAGTTCGTGCTGAAATCTGAACACTGAAAACTGAACACTGACAAACTTCGTCCCGTCCTCTGATTAGCATAACGCATCCCGTCGCTTGATGAGACATACCGAACGAAGGGACCTCTTCGCCACCGGACCATGTGGGGAAATTCATCGAACCATGCACTAATTTGGCAATGACCCGCAAAGAGTGGACACCGCTTTCCTCCGGTAAGTGGGATCAGTGTGTGCGGGCATTTCCGGATGCGCAATTTTACCACCTTTCCGTTTGGGCGGGCGTGATCGCTCGCACCTACGGATTCCGCCCGCGCTATTTGGGTTGGGAAACGGAAGGTCGCGTAAAGGCATTGTGCAGCCTGATGGAATTGCGGCTGCCGTTGCGTCGGGCGCGCGCCGTCTCTCTGCCGTTTACCGACGTCTGTTGCCCGTTGGTCGCCGATTCGCAATTCGGAATTCCGGAACTCGTCGACGACGTTCTCCAGTTCGCGGCGCAGGAACGATGGACGTGGGTCGATTTTCGTCTTCCGGAGAATGTCCTGGCCCTCGAGCCGTCATTGACCTTTCTGCACCATCAGCTGGATTTGACGGGCGGTCCGGAAGCTCTTTTCGGCGCCCTCTCGAGTGCCGCTCGCCGCAACATACGAACTGCGGAACGGCACGGCCTGCAACTGGATCATCTGACGGGCAGGGAGGGAGCCCGCACCTATTACCAACTGCATTGTCTCACCCGCCAGCGACACGGCCTGCCCCCCCAACCGCGGGCGTTCTTTGACTATTTGGGTGATGCCTGTTTGTTGGGTGACTCGGGCTTTGTTGCTGTGGCTCGGCACGAAGGACAACCCGTTGCCGCCGCCTTGTTTCTTCGCGATGGCGCGAATGCATTTTACAAATACGGAGCGTCGGATCATCGCTGTCAGCACCTCCGCGCAAACAATCTCGTGATGTGGTCGGCAATCACTAAACTTTGCCACGAAGGGGTTCGTCAGCTGGACTTCGGCCGGACGTCTCGATCCAACGAAGGACTTCGCCGGTTCAAGCTCCAATGGGGCTGTCGTGAATCCCGGCTGCACTACTATCGGATCAATCCGCGGACTCGCCAGGTGCAGGTCCTGCCGGATCGTGCACACGGTTGGTACAATCACGTGTTTCGTGCGATACCCATCCCGTTACTCCGCATCGTGGGTCGTTTGTTCTATGCCAATCAGGGATGACGTCCGGCATCACCGCAACACCGTCGGCCGACCGTGCGGGTCGGGTCTGCTTGATTACCGGCGCGACCTCCGGTATCGGTCGAGCCGCGGCATTTGCGTTGGCGGGCCACGCAAGTTGCTTGTTGCTGGTCGGCCGAAATGCAAATGCCGGCCGTCAAGTGGGTGCGCTCTTGCAGCGAAAACACCCAAGCTTGGATGTGCGCTTTATGCCCGGCGACATCTCGTCGCTCGCCGCAGTACGGCAGCTCGCAAATGCAGTCAAAAGTGCGACCACCCGGCTGGACATATTGATCAACAATGCCGGTGCTCGGTTCGATGTATTTTCTCAGACGCCTGAAGGCATTGAAGCCACTTTTGCGACCAATCATCTCGGCCACTTTTTGCTGACGGCACGGTTGACGGAATCGTTGCTGCGTTCGAGCGCGGCACGCGTCATCAATGTCTCTTCCAGTGCTCACGCGGCGGCGACGCGACCGGAAAACTGGCTGATGACCGCGGAGAATTATGATCGCCGGCAGGCCTACGCTCGCTCGAAACTCGCGAACGTGTTATTTACGTACGAGCTGAGTCGTCGCCTTGCCGTGTGTGCGGTATCCGCCAATGCGGTTCATCCCGGCATGGTCTTCTCAGGTTTTGCCCGGAACAATGGCTGGGTGAGTTGGCTGAAGCACCTGGTGTCTCACGGTCTGCGGCGCGAACTGATTTCAACAAAGCATGGCGCCGACACAATTGTCTATCTCGCCACGGCACCCGAAGTCGCTGGCGTCACCGGGAAGTATTTCTTCAAACGCCGCGCGATATCGTCGTCGCCCTTGTCCCACGATGAATCGTTGGCGCGGGAACTGTGGTCCGCAAGCATTCGCCTTGGTGGTCTCGACACTTCCCTGGGCCCCGCCTGGAATGATTTCACTCCGTGAATCGCGGAGATATCCCTCCTCTGGGAGGGACCGCATGTTGCGGTCCGGAGATTCGATCAGTGTTCATCAGCGTCCATTAGCGGTCAAATGATCCCGCTTACTTTGAACTGAACACTGAACACTGGTTACTACTCGATGATTCCGCATTCCGCATTCCGCATTCCGCATTCCGCGCTCCGCGGTTAGAATGGTGGGGCGAAACTCCGTTGAGCCGTTTGCAATCCTTTCAGCATTACCGCTCCTGACTCCTGGCTCCCAGCTCCTAACTCCTAACTCCTGCATCGTGTCCATTGGTGTTAATTCGTGGTTAACAATTCAGCGATCCGTGTAAATCGGTGTCCATCCGTGGCTAGGTTGCTGCCCTCCGTCATCTGGCTCGGCACCGCTTTCAGCTCTCAGCTCTTGGAGGCCTTTCGGCGCTGACCCATTTCAGCTTTCAGCTCTCTGCTTTCCGCTTTTGGACGATCCGCGTCCATCAGTGGTTAAATGATCCTGCCTTGTTTGTTCTGAAAACTGAACACTGGTTACTACTCGATGATTCCGCAGTCGGCGTTTCGCGCTCCACCTTGCTCGGCTCCGTGTAAATCAGTGTCCATCCGTGGCTAAAAGGAATTTGTCCTCTCCTTCATCCTCGTCCTCGCTCTCGTCGTCGTCCTCAGTCATCCGTCGTCCGTCATCCGTGGCATCGAAAGGTGGGGTGAGCTCTCCGAGCGCGCCTTTGACTTTAAACATTGCACCGAAAACCTTGAACGAAACGCCTCCGCGTTGATCTGCGTTTAAATCATTTCGCTTCGCTGGATCTGAACACTGAAAACGGATCACTTGTTTACTGACCATCGTCCTCCGTCATCTGGCTCCTGAACACTGATTACTGACTACCGATCACAGAATTCCGTCCATTAAAATTGCCTTATGCCCGCAACGTCCACTCAACCCGCCCGTGTTTGCGGAATCGTCTCCTGCGTGCCGACCAAGGTTTTTGACAATGTCGCCGACGCTTCGGCCTTCGAAAAGGAGGAGGTCGAAAAGGTCGTTCGTATGGCGGGGGTCAAGACCCGCCACGTGGCCGATGCAACGATTTGCGCGAGCGATCTCTGTCTGGCCGCTGCCCGTGAACTGCTGCAAAAAGTGGATTGGGCGCCGGATACCATCGACGCCGTGATCATGGTCACGCAAAGCCCGGATTACTTGCTGCCCTCGACGTCTTGCTTGATTCATCGGGATCTCGGCCTGCGCACGGGATGCGCAACATTTGATGTGGGTCTGGGTTGTTCCGGTTATCCGTACGGACTCTGGCTTGCCTCGATGATGCTCCAATCACCCGGCTTCCGTCGCGTGCTGGTGCTCCATGGCGAAACGCCCGCTCGATTCGCAGATCACGGTGATCGCGCCGTGGCGTTGTTGTTCGGTGACGCCGGCTCGGCGACGGCCCTGGAAACGGGGGAGGACACGTCGTCCGCTCGTTGGTGGTTTGACTTGAGCACCGATGGCACGGGTTGGAGCGATCTCATCATTCGCGGCGGCGGCTTTCGGGACCGCTTCCCCACCGAGAAGTCGGATTGCTTTGTGAAGATGAATGGTCCCAACATCTTTAATTTCACGATCAAACGGGTGCCGGCTATGGTGGAAGACACCTTGCAGGCGGCGGGGTTCTCCAAGGATCAGGTGGACTATTATATTTTCCACCAATCCAATCGGTTTATCATGCGGCATCTCGCTAAAAAGACGGGTCTGCCGGAGGCGCGAATACCCCTCACGCTCGATACCTTTGGCAGCGCGGGCGGACCTTCCATTCCCTTGACCATCACCCGGGGCCAGCTGGAAAGACCCGAATCGGGCCCGCTTTGGCTCTTGCTCTTGGGCTACGGAGTGGGGCTTTCTTGGGGTTCGGCACTGATCCAGCTGTGCCCATCGGCGTTTCTTGGCCACGTCGAAATCGATGGGCCGGTTGTTTCCTCGGCTGGCACAACCCAACCGGCGGCTGGCTAGGTGCCGTGCCTCACCGAATTCGTGGTGAAAGTGAATGGTTTGATATTCTTATGATGACGCGTGACGAAGCACTTCGATGGTTGGCGGGAATCTTTGAGGAAGACCCGGCTGGTATTGCTCCGGAAACCCTCCGTGAAGACATCCCGACCTGGGATTCTCTGGGTGTGTTGACCCTGATGGCGGAGCTCGATCAAAAATGCGGAATTCTCCTGACGGAACAGGAACTGAAATCCATGGCCCGCATCGATGACATTCTGCAGGTGATGAACGCTCGCGGCCAACTCGCCGCCTGAACCGGATGAAATTCATCCTGATTGACCGGGTAACGAAGCTGGAGCCGGGACGTTTGATTCACGCCCGGCAGACGTTTGATCCGGCGGAACCACTCTTCGCCGATCACTTCCCCGGATTCCCCGTCGTGCCGGGCGTGTTGCTCGTCGAAGTGATGGCCCAGGCCTCGGCGCGGTGCCTCTTTCCGGAGAATCAGTCGCGCGGCTGGCCCATGCTGGCCGCGATCAAATCCTCAAGCTTTCGGAATTGGGCCCGCCCGGGTGATGAATTGATGGTTTCCGTCGAAGTGACCAGCAGCCGCGACAAATTTGCCACCTCTTCCGGCGCCATTCGCGTCGGCGACCTCCCCGTGGCCACGGCCGATTTGCTGTTCGCGTTCATCCCCACCGAACAGCTCGCCCCGGAATACCGCCATCGGATCCTTTCCGAAACACCTGACACCGTTTGATGCTGACGGCCAAAAAGCGCTTTCCGGTTGCTTCGATCATCCTCTTCGGATGGATGCCTTCGTTTTTGAAACGATGGATTTATCGCCTCAAGGGGTATCGCATAGGACGGAATGTCGGTTTTGGGTTCGGCTCCGTGATTTGCTGCGACCAGGCCACCCTGGGGGACGATTGCCAGCTCGGTTTGTTTTCCATTCTACGCGGCAAATCATTGGAACTCGGAGACCGTGTTCAGATCGGTGCGTTTACATTTATCGATACCCCGTTCGTGAAGCTGGGCGACGATACCAAGTTCAACGAACAAGTCTTCGTCGGCGGTCTCCAGTACCCGGATTCCCGCTTTGAAATGGGCCGAAATTGTCAGGTCATGCAGATGACCTTCATCAACCCGGCCCGCTCGATCATCGTCGGCGATGACACCGGAATCGGCGGCTACTGTTTGGTCTTCGGTCACACGTCCTGGTCGAATCGATTCGCCGGCTATCCCGCGGAGTTCAAACCGATCGAGATTGGCCATGGCGTTTCCGTGGCCTGGCGGGTGTTCATCTGCGCGGGCGCAAAAATCGGAGATGGTGCCGTGATCGGTGCCAATTCCCTGGTCAATCGTTCGATCCCCGCCAACTGTCTCGCCGCGGGTTCGCCGGCGACCGTGGTTGCTCGCGCCCCCTATTTCCCCCGCCAACTGGACGACGCGGCCCGTCTGGCGATCTTCCACGAGATCATCGATGATTGCCTCCAATATCTTGCCGGCTGCGAACTTCCCTGCCGGCGGGACGGTTCGCTGATTGAATTGGTCCATCACGCTCGTCGTTGGGGCTTCGTCCATATAGTGACTTACCGGTTGCGTCTCGATGAAAATGGCGCGCTGCCCGTCGACGATTCGTCGGCCGCTGCCGTGCAAACGTGGCTGAGCCTGAAACGAATTCCTGAAGCATCGCGTCAGGCTTTGACCCAGCGCGGAATCTTGTGGATCGACATTGAATCGCGGGAACGTTCCAACCACTCCAACGAATTTGGGGAGGAGATGATTCAATTCCTCCGGCGTTACGGCGTCCGTTTCACTCGGCCTGATAAGCGATAAGGCACGATCCAGAAACAAGGGATGGCCTGTTTGGGCCGTTCTCGTCCTCCTTCCCGTCCTCGGGAGGGACCTCATGTTGCGGCCCAGTCGATCTGGATCAATCATTTCAAAAAGTGGCGCGGGCTCTCTGACCGTGCCCTGGTGATTAACGAACTGAACCCTGCCAACCTCCGTCCTCGGACTTCGGTCTCGCCGTTGTCCTCGGGGAGCGCACTCGTCCCGGGTGCCACCAGCTGGCGTCTCGCCAGCTGGCCGTGATGTTCGCTTCAAGCCAACTGCAGTTTCATTGGGTGGAGCAAGACTTCCGGGCGAGCCTATGACTCTAAACCTTACACCCGATTCCTTGAACTCAACGTCTTCGCGGTTCAACCACCTTTCGGAGGGCGGAGTTACACGAGGCCCCAATCACTTCGGCGGTGGGGCGAAGCTCCCGCTGAGCCGTCGAAATGGGATTCAGTATTCTGGCTCCTGACTCCTGAATTCTGACTCCTGACTTCAACCTTCGGCTTCGCGTTAATTCGTGATATCAGAATCAACAACACCAAGGGCAAAGCCCTCTGACCCATTTCCGCTTTTAGCTTTCAGCTCTCAGCTTTTAAACAATCCGCGTCTATCAGCGGTAAAATCATTCCACTTTCTTCAAACTGAAAACTGAAAACTGATTACTTGCCACTTGCCACTTGTCACCCATCACTGTTCACCGCCTCCCCGGTTCGCCGCTCATTTCGTCTGTGGAACCTCGTCGACCTTGATTGAATATACCATGAATTCAGCGCCCAACACCACATGGAGCTTGCTGTCGGTGAATAGTCCTGATTCCTCAATCACCTGCTGTTCCCGCGGCGCATGATAAATCAGCCAGAGATCGCGCGGTCTTCGTTCGGCGGACTCAAGAATGTTTTGCATTACCTGCTTCAATATCGGCGCGTGAAATGGATCAAACAGGAAGAACACCGTCTCCTCGTCACTCAACCGATACTGGGTGACATCTGTTTCTATGATCTCTACGTGTGATTCCGTCGGTCGTTTCCGCAGGAACTTCCGGAGATTATCCTCAGCGGTTCGACAAAGCTCGCCCGAGAATTCCAGCCCGATGACTTTGCGGAAACCATACTCCGCCGCGAGCATGACCGCCCGCCCCTTGCCGGAACCCAGGTCCACAAAGACGCCGTCTGTGGGCAACTTTAGTTCTGCCATCAATTTCCGGAACGGCATGGCTTTGCTGGCTCCGTACTTCATCGAATGAACAATGTTTGACGACGTGGTTTTGATTTTCTCAACCGGTATCCGCCGCGTCGTGTCCGTTCCAAATCGCCGGTCGAACGACGTATCAACGACGACACTCCAAATAATTGTCAGCGTTTGAGTCCAACCGAAACGCTGGACGCTCTCCCGAAACCACGTAACGGGATTTTTCCCAAAGATATGTGTGCGCATTTTAAATTGAAGTCCTCATGCCGCGATACAACGTCGTATGGAGATCGGCAACAACCCTCGGCACGAGAAGCTTAAGATATACCACTGGCATCGCTTACATGGTTCGAATCACATTGTTTCACGACCCGAACATTACTTTTCCTATCAAAGGCTTACCTTTCGTAAAGCCTCGTCGCAAGTGTAACCTCTCGTCGCCGGTGATTTGCTGATCTTTCGATTTCTCAATATGACTCAGTATCTGCCCAACTCATGAACCTGGCATCGAAACACATTCTCGTCGCCGGCGGTACGCGCGGCCTGGGGGCCGCGATTTCCCGGGAGCTCGCCCGCGCCGGTGCGTCCGTTCTCGCCAACTACGTCCGCAACGAAGAGGCCGCTCAGAAATTCCTCTCGGACTGCCGGGCGGCATCACTCCCCGTCGAAGGGGCCCGTGCCGATTTGACTTCCAAAGGCGGTTTGGACTCATTGACTGAGTCGCTTCGGACCTGGCTCGACGGAACATCATTGGACGGCTTGGTGTTTTGCGCGGCCACCGGCGTGCACAAACCGGTCGATCAACTGACGGATCGTCATTTCGATTGGACCTTCGCCCTGAACGTGCGTGCTTTGCTGGCACTCGTAAATCGATTGCTCCCGCTCTTTTCGGATCACGTTTCTGTCGTCCCCGTCTCGTCGTTGGGGGCACGACTGGTCTCCCCCGCCTACTCCCTGGTCGGCGCTTCCAAGGGCGCTTTGGAATCACTCTCCCGGCATCTCGCGCTGGAACTGGGTTCGCGCGGTGTTCGCGTCAATATTCTGTGCCCCGGCACGATTGAAACCGATGCCTGGAAGGTGCTTCCTGACGCGGAGGAACGACTTGCAACCGCACGACAGCGTAGTTTCTTGGGGCGTTTGGTAACCTTGGATGAAGTGGCCCATGTCGCGGCATTTCTCTGTTCGGACGCGTCCAGCGGCATGAGTGGCGCAACCGTGGTTGTCGATGGCGGCGAAAGTCTTCCCATGTAAAAATGTGTGAATCGGTCGCGACCACTTCGTCCTCGCTCTCGTTCTCTTCGTCGAACTTTCGGAGGGCGGAGTTACACGACGCCCCAATCACTTCGGTGGTGGGGCGAAGCTCCCGCTGAGCCGTTTGAAATCAATTTCTGCTTTCAGTTTTCTGCTTTCAGTTTTTAAATAATCCGTGTCGATCCGTGGCCAAAATTCAATCATGGTCGTCCTCGTCGTCGATCACCGGGAGGGACCGCATTCCGCGTTTCGCACTCCGCGTTTAAAAAGGGTGGGGCGAAACTCCGTTGAGCCATCGGCAACAGATTCAGTATTCTGACTCCTAACTTCCGACTCCTTGCCGAAAATCAGCGCAGATCAGCGGTTAAATGATCCCACTTTGTTTGTTCTGAACACTGAACACTGAACACTGAACACTGAATACTGATTACTAATCGATGATTCCGCATTCAGCGTTCCGCGCTCCACATTGTTCAGCTCCGTGTAAATCAGTGTCCATCCGTGGCTAAAAGGAATTCGTCCTCGTCCTCGCTCTCGTCGTCGTCCTCAGGATTTGGATCTGCGTTCGTCAGCGTTCGTCAGCGGTTCATTCATTCCGCCTTGCCTGGTCTGAATACTGAACACTGAACACTGAACACTGATTACTACTCGATGATTCCGCATTCCGCACTGTTCGGGTCCGTGTAAATCGGTGTCCATCCGTGGCTAAAACGGCTTCGTCCTGGCTCCTGACTTCTGGATTCTGAAAACGGATGACTTGTTCACTGATCACTGCTTACTGATTTCACCTCATGGCACTTCCCACGTATCTGCGTACCGCCGACTTCTGCCTCCACACGGCGTTGACGCGCTCAACCGCCGCCGACCCGGCAAAAACCTGCCTCGTTGCCGGTCGCGAATCCTATTCGTACGGGCAGCTTCAGACCTTGGCGTTTCAGTTTGCCACGGCTTTCATGCAGGCCGGAATTCGACCCGGTGATCGCGTCATCATCTACTTGGACAACACGCAATTCTGTGCCGCCGCGTTGTTTGGAACCCTCATCGCCGGTGGCGTGTTCGTCATCGTCAATCCGCAGACCAAACAGGACAAACTCGAGTACATCATTCGTGACGCCGAGGCGTTTGCGCTCGTAACCGACACCCATCTCGCCGGTAATTTTGTTCTGTTGCTCGATGGTTCGAATTCGCTCAAAGGCTGCTACTTCAGCGGCCGCGAGAATTTGGACGCGCCCTCGTCGATCCCGGCGCTACCGCTCTCGCAATTACCTGCGCCCACCACCCCGCCAAATGGTTGGCCACTCGTCACCGGTGCGGATCTCGCCGCGCTCATTTACACGTCCGGCAGTACGGGCAATCCGAAGGGCGTGATGATGACCCATCAATCAATGGTCTTTGCGGCTGCGAGCCTGATCGAATATCTCCGCCTCACTCCCGACGACGTCATCATCAACGTCCTGCCGCTGGCCTTTGACTACGGACTCTATCAGCTGCTGATGTCGGTCACCCTCGGCGCCACCCTCGTTCTGGAACGTTCGTTTACCTATCCCGGCCAGATCTACGCGTTGCTGGATGCGCATCAAGTGACGACCTTTCCCGGTGTCCCGACCGTATACGCGACATTGGTGACGCATCATCGCAAGAAGCCGCTGTGCTTCCCGAGCGTTCGCCGGATCACCAACACCGCCGCGGCCCTTCCCGAGGAACACATTCCGGTCCTGCGCGAGATTTTCCCCAACGCGATGGTCTTCAAAATGTACGGCCTCACCGAGTGCAAGCGCGTGTGTTATCTGGAGCCCGAACTCGCCTTTAGCAAACCCAATTCGGTGGGCAAGGCGATCCCCGGAACGGAAGTGCTCGTCCTCGACGCCGACGGCCGACCCGTGCCACCGAACGTTCCCGGCATCCTCCATGTGCGCGGTCCCCACGTCATGCAGGGTTATTGGCGGCAACCGGAATTAACGCGCCACATGCTCAAGGAAGGCCGCTTTCCCGGCGACAAACTGCTCTGCTCGCATGACTGGTTTAAGACCGACGCCGACGGTTACCTCTACTTTCTGGGTCGATCGGATGACATCATCAAATCGCGCGGCGAAAAGGTCAGCCCCATCGAGGTGGAAAATGTTTTGTACAGCATCCCCGGAGTTCTGACCGCCGCGGTGGTTGGCACGCCCGATCCGTTGTTGGATTCAGCCGTTGTCGCCTGTGTGATCAAGGAACCCGATTCGACATTGACCGAGGCGGAGGTGCGTCGCATCTGTCTTTCGCGCCTCGAGAATTTTATGGTGCCGTCCCGTATCATTTTCGTGGACGACATGCCGAAGACCAGCACCGGCAAGGTTTCCAAGAAGGAACTGAAAGCCCAACTCAACCTGTGAATCGCCCAAGCTCAATATTCGGACGGCCAAGTCCCACGAGACCCCAATCACTACAGTGGTAGGGCGAAGCTCCCGCTGAGCCATTTGCAACTCAATTGTCATCCCAACTGCCAACTCCCGACTTCTGGATCCTCCGTTCCGCGATATTTGATCTGAAAACTGAAAACTGATTACTTGTCCACTCATCACTCATCACTGATTACTAAACTCCGCCTCCGCGGTAAGAATGGTGGGGCGAAGCTCCCGCTGAGCCTTTGTATATCGAATCTGCCTTGGCGTTACTTCGCGATATCACGATCAACAAAGCTGAAAACATCACTCGGGAAACCTGCTTGTGGCAGGCGAGGGTAGCCCATTCGCCTAAAACCAGTTTTGTTCCTTCTGCACCTCATTGTGGCTATCGGAACATTCCAAATTCCGCATTGCTCGGATCAGCGTGAATCAGCGATTAAATCATTCCGATTTGTTCGATCTGAACACTGAATACTGTTTACTGATCACTTGTTCACTCAGCACAAGTCACTCGTCACTAAATTCCGTCTCCGCGGTTAAAAAGCCACCAGGCTCCTGACTTCCGGCTCCTTGGGCAAAAAATTCGCGTCGAACGCAGTTTTGTTCCTTCTGCGCCTCATAGTGGCTGTCGGAACATTCCGCACTCTGCGTTTCGAGCTCCGCATTGTTCAGATCCGTGTTCAATCGGTGTTCATCTGTGATTGAAACGGCTTCGTCCGCGTTGTCGCTCTCGTCCTCGTCCTCGGGAGCGACTCGCGCTGATCCGGATCGACGGCTTTAAGGTGGGGCGGGCTCTCCGAGCGCGCCTTTGACTTTAACATTGCACCTAAAACCTTGAACGCAACACCTCCGCGTCTCCGCGGTCAAAGAATTCTGTCATCTGGCTCGGCTCCGGTTTTTGCTTTCCGTTTTCAGCTTTTAAACGATCAGCGTCAATCAGCGGTTAAATCATTCCACTTTGTTTTGTTCTGAACACTGAACACTGTTTACTGATCACTTGTTCACTCAGCACAAGTCACTCGTTACTAAATTCCGTCTCCGCGGTTAAAAATGGTGAGGCGAAACTCCGCCAAGCCATCAGCCATCGATTTTGGTTGCTCAAACCGATCTCCCTTGGTTCCCATTCGACCATTGGCCGTTGGAATGGCATCAGCTAAGTGTCAAGTAGGTCCGTGTTTACATTATGAGCAACATGCAGCAATCGATTAGGGATTACATCGTTGAGACGTTCCTTTTTGGTCAGGACGACGGTTTCGGCAACGACGATTCCTTCCTTGAGAAGGGCATAATCGATTCCACGGGTGTCTTGGAATTGGTCACTCACCTCGAGTCGACCTATGGCGTCACGGTGAGTGATGACGAGTTAATCCCGGAAAACCTGGACTCTCTTTCCGCCGTTTGCACCTACGTAACTCGCAAACAGTCCGCCTCGACAACCTCCGCTCCCTGACCGGTTCGTTCGCCGCATCTTCGTCAGGCGGCGGCGCAAGAGTAGGACAGGCATCCTGCCTGTCATCATTCGGTCGACCATCCGAGCCTAAAAAGGTGGGGCGGGCACTCCGTGCGCGCCTTCGGTCGCTCGTCCGGGAAGAATCGCATGTTGTATCCCCATCAATCTTGATCAGCGATAATCAGCGTCCATCAGCGGTTAAATCATTCCGCTTTGTTTGTTCTGAACACTGATCACTTGTCACTAAATTCCGTTTCCGCGGTTAAAAAAAAATGGTAGGGCGAAGCTCCGCTGAGCCGTCGACCATCGATTCAGTATTCTGACTCCTAGGTTCTTACGTGGGACTCCTCGTCATGAATTTGCGCGGTCTGTGCTTTTTTGTGGCTGAATCCACATTGATCAGCGGCCCCAAGAGTAGGACAGGCATCCTGCCTGTCAGCCTTTCAGTAGCTCACCCGGGTTTTCAAAGGGTCGAGCGACCGGTCTGAACGTTCCCGATGGAGTTTGAACCGCCGCTCTCAAAATTTGGATCAGCGTTCATCAGCGGTTAAATCATTCCGCGTTGTTTGATCTGAAAACTGAAAACTGATTACTTGTCCACTCCTCACTCATCACTCACCACCAACTACGGTTCACTCATCACTGATTACCGATCTCCGATCGCTAGGAGAAACGTACTCCGCGAATGTCGCGACAGTTCGTAATGTAACCTCCTCACTTCCAGACGGTTTTCCTTAAGATCTTGGAGGTTGCGAATGCGTCTTTTATAAACGGGAAGTTCTGAGAGGGTTGGAGTTAAACCGGTCTTGGGAGAGCGGGCGGTCAACCTCTTGGTGGCCCTGGAAACCAAATCAAATAAGAAAAGTGGGAAATACAATGAGAGGAAAATCCATTTCACAATATGTCGTTTTCACATCCATTCTGACCGTCGTTTGCTCGGCAAGTGCGGTTCCAGTACAATTCGATTTACGTGACACCTCCGCAACTTCGGAAATTGAATCCGGCACAATTGTCCGGTCGGGGATCACGGCAACACTCACCCCGTTGGTCGACGGTGGTTCTGGCAGCCTTAATCAGACTTCCTCGGGGTTTGGCATCAATGCCGTCGGCGGCGGCGACGATACTGATGCGATTGATGGTGATGAGGGCGCCGAGACAATTGCTATCCGCTTTGATGTCGACGTCATTTGGCAGCAGTTCACGGTTTCCTCCTTCGGTTCGAGTGACGAGGGCCGGGTGACGATCGGAGCATTTTCACCTGTGGCGATCGGCGCAAGCGGCTCCCAAGTGTTTGGCACGAACAACGAACTCGTTGCCGGTAATCAGGTCTTGGTGAGTTACGTCGCCGGAAACGGCTTTAGTTTTGACTCGTTTACTGTCGAACCCTGGATTCGTTCGGGCACGACTGATTCCAATTCGGTCCCCGATGGCGGTGCCACGATCGCCCTCCTCGGTTTGTCATTCGCCGGATTTAGCCTGCTAAACCGCCACCGAAAGCAATCGTAAATATCTGCATCAGGAGCCGCATAGCGCTTTCCCATCATTTATGCAGATCGGGGTTCGTCCGTCCTGATCGATGCCCCAAGAGTAGGACAGGCATCCTGCCTGTCATTCATCTGTATTCGATTTGTCGTAACGGTTTATTCATTCCGCATTCCGCCCTTCGCGCTCCGCGGTAAGAATGGTGGGGCGCGCACTCCGTGCGCGCCTCCAGTCGCTCGTCCGGGAAAGATTACATGTTGTATCCCCATCAATCTTGATCAGGGTGAATTCGCGCCAATCAACGGTTGAATCATTGCGCTTTGTCTGATCTGAAAACTGAAAACTGATTACTTGTCCACTCCTCACTCATCACTCCTCACTGATTACTGATTACTAAACTCCGTTTCCACGGTTGAAAAATGGTGGGGCGAAGCTCCGCTGAGCATTTGTGCATTAAATCCGCCTTGGCGCTAATTCGTGGTATCACGATCAGCAAAGCTGAAAACGTCACTCGGGAAACTTACTTGTGGCAGGCGAGGGTAGCCCATTCGCGTAAAACGGTTGAGATCAGCGTTTGATCCGCAAGTATCCGTGGCTCCAGCTTCCAACTCCTGACTTCTGGATCCCCCGATCCGCTGCGCTTGATCTGAAAACTGATTACTGATTACTTGTTTACTAACGACTGCCATCTGCCATCTTTCAACTCTCAACTTCCAGCTCCTGACTCCTGACCCAACATGAAAGGCATCATCCTCGCCGGCGGCGCCGGTTCCCGACTTTATCCGTTAACCTTGGTTGCGAGCAAACAGCTCCAACCGGTTTACGACAAACCCATGGTTTATTATCCGCTCACGACCCTGATCGAAGGTGGTGTGCGCGAGATTTGTCTGATTTCCA
Organism: bacterium; assembly: GCA_016124235.1. GTDB lineage: Bacteria > Verrucomicrobiota > Verrucomicrobiia > Limisphaerales > RI-55 > RI-55. Next base: position 49,817 of record WGOC01000036.1, read on the forward strand.
CTCCGCACGATTTGCCACGCTTCAAACAACTCTTGGGCGACGGCTCTCGATTCGGTGTGAAGTTTGACTATCGGGAACAGGCCAAGCCGGAAGGCATTGCCCAGGCGTTCTTGATCGCGGAATCGTTCATCGCCCGCGACCCCGTAACCCTCATTCTCGGTGATAATATTTTTTACGGTGGCGACACCTTCCAACGGGCGTTTGATGAGTTTAAGTCGGGCGCAACGATATTTGGCTATCACGTGTTGGATCCCGAACGCTACGGCGTGGTGGAGTTCGATGCGGAAGGCGTTGCCGTCTCCATCGAGGAAAAACCGAAGCAACCCAAGAGCAGCTACGCAGTGCCCGGCCTTTATATTTACGACAACCAGGTTGTGGAGATTACCAAAAGCATGAAACCCTCCGCTCGCGGCGAGCTGGAGATCACCAGTGTGAATGTGGAATACCTTCGTCGCAAGGAGCTTCACGTCGTTCGGCTCAACCGCGGATTCGCTTGGTTGGACGCCGGAACGAGTTCCAGTCTCCACGAAGCCTCTGCTTACGTGCAAACCATCGAAAAGCGGGCCGGCATCAAGATCGGCTGTCCGGAAGAAGCCGCCTTCCATCGGGGCCAATTATCTCTCGATAACTTGGAATCCGTCGTGACCAGCATTCCAAATTGCGAATACCGCCAGTATCTGCAAAACGTGATTTCCGAAGCCCGCCGTTTGGCAAAATAAGATCGTCGGGAGCGATCGCATGCTGCGGTCCGTGTTGATCCCTGGCTTGGGTCAAGCTCACCGTCCTCCGTCATCCGGCTCGGCTCCGCTTGCAGCATTCCAGCTCCTGACTTCTGACTCCTGAATTCAACCTTCGGCTTCGCATTAATTCGTGATATCAGAATCAACAGCACCAAGGGCAAAGCCCTCTGACCCATTTCCGCTTTCTGCTTTCAGCTCTCAGCTTTTAAACAATCCGCGTCAATCAGCGGTTAAATCATTCCGCTGTCTTTGAACTGAAAACTGATCACTTGTTCACTTGTCACTCATCACTAAACTCCGTTTCCTTAGTTAGAAAATGGTAGGGCGAAGCTCCCGCTGAGCCGTCGATATTCGATTCAGTATTCTGGCTCCTGACTCCTAACTTCCGACTCCTTGCCGAAAATTTGCATCCATCAGCGGTTAATTCATTCCGCTTTGCCTGATCTGAAAACTGAAAACTGAAGACTGATCACTTGTTCACTTGTCACTCATCACTAAACTCCGTTTCCGCGGTCAAACGATGGTGGGGCGAAACTCCCGTTGAGCCATTTGCAAACGCTGCAGCATTCCAGCTCCTGCCTCCTGGCTCCCAGCTGTCATCGTCCGGATCGGTAATTCTCACCCCATGTCGCCAATCCGCCTCAAAACAAATTTTTTTACTGAACACTGGCTTGCCCGTGTTCCTGTCTGTTTACTCCGCGCTTTAAGAAAATGATTACCTTGCTTGGATCCACCGGTTACATCGGTCAGGCCTTTGCCGCCGAATTGAATCGCCGCGGTCTGGCCTTCGAGGCTCTGACCCGCTCGCAACTCGATTACACCCGGTTCGAAGATTTTTTGGCCTACCTGCGTCGCGCGAAGCCGGCCTTTGTCATCAATGCCGCCGGCTACACCGGCAAACCCAACGTCGATGCCTGCGAGACCGCGAAGGCCGACACGCTCCAGGGCAACACGTTGTTTCCAGCGATGCTCGGGCATGCGTGTGCGGCCACCGACACCCCGTGGGGTCATGTATCGTCTGGCTGCATCTACTCCGGCGCGAAAGTGGTCGAGCAGGGTGTCGAGCGCATTGAGCCGGATCTGACCAAACCAAACCTCCGGGAGCATTATCGAAGTTCGATCCCCCTCTCCTCCTCGATCAAGGAGAGGGCCGGGGAGAGGAGTCGATCCGAAGCTGTTTTCTTTCGCGGCTTCACCGAAACGGACACGCCTAATTTCTCGTTTCGCTCGCCGCCGTGCAGTTTTTATAGTGGCACCAAGGCGCTGGGCGAAGAGGCCATCGCGGGTGTCGGACGCAGCTACATCTGGCGGTTGCGGATCCCCTTTGACGAGTTTGACAATGCCCGGAATTACCTCTCGAAGGTGCAACGTTACTCCAAGGTGTACGACAACGTGAATTCCATCTCACATCGACGCGATTTCGTCGCCGCCTGCATCGACACTTGGGAAAAGCGGGTCCCGTTTGGCACCTACAATGTGACCAACCCGGGCGCCGTCACCACGCGACAGGTCGTCGAAGCCATTCAACGTATTCTCAAGCCGGACCGCTCGTTTGAGTTCTGGGAAAGCGATGAGGAGTTTTACAAAGTCGCCGCCAAGACGCCGCGCTCAAACTGCATCATGGACGTCTCCAAAATCCTCGGCGCGGGAATCAAAATCCGGTCCGTGGAGGAAGCCTTGGAAGACTCCCTGCGCAACTGGCAACCCGAAACAAAGTAAATGGCCAAATTGACTTCGCTGGCATCCTCGTCCTTGGGGAGCGCACCCGTCTCGGGTGCCACCAGCTGGCGTCTCGCCAGCTGGCTGTGTTGGTCGCCACAAACCAACCGCAGTTTCAATAGGTGGGGCGGGCTCTCTGACCTGGCCTCGGTGCTGAATAAACTGACCACTGATAACTGATAACTGATAACTGATAACTGATAACTAAACAACCACCCTTCGGAGGGCCGAGTTCCACGAGGGCCCAACCATTATGTTGGTGGGGCGAAGCCCCGCTGAGCCATTCGCATTCAAACAGTCTTTTAAGTGTCTCCTTGTGGAAAATGAGCGTTCATCAGCGCGGATCGGCGGTTAAATCACTCCGCTTCGCTTGATCTGAAAACTGAACACTGAAAACTGATGACTTCTTCACTGATTACTGATTACTGATTACTGAAAACATGAACTTACTTATCACTGGCGGCGCCGGTTTCATCGGTTCCAATTTGGTCCAACACGTCATTGAGCAGTCGGACATCAAGAAGCTCGTCAACCTCGATTGCCTGACTTATGCCGGCCATCCCGAGAATCTTGAACCCGTCGCCGGCCATCCGAAATACGTCTTTGAGCAGGTGGACCTCCGCGACAAAGCCGAAACGCTGCGTGTCGTCCGCGATCACGGAATCACCCACGTCATGCATCTCGCCGCCGAATCGCACGTGGACCGCTCCATTTCCGGTCCGGGCGACTTCATCCACACCAATGTCGTCGGCACGTTTAACTTGCTCGAAGCCTGCCGCGAATGCTGGTTGACTCCGCAATCCGCAATCCGCAATCCGCAATCGGAAGTCCGCTTCCATCACGTTTCGACGGACGAAGTGTACGGCAGCCTCGGCGAAACCGGGTTCTTCACCGAAACGACGCCTTACGCTCCGAACTCGCCGTACTCTGCAAGCAAAGCCTCCAGCGATCTTTTGGTCCGGGCCTATCACCACACCTACAAATTACCGGCGGTGATCACCAACTGTTCGAACAATTACGGCCCTTACCAATTTCCCGAAAAGCTCATCCCGGTTGTCATTCAAAAAGTGCTCAGCCGCCAGTCAATCCCTGTGTATGGGAAGGGCCTCAACATCCGGGATTGGTTGTTTGTGCGCGATCATGCCGAAGCGCTTTGGACCGTGTTACGCACGGGCAAGCTCGGCGAGACGTACAACATCGGTGGCAACAACGAGAAAACCAACATCGATATCGTCGGACAGATTTGTGATATCGTGGATGAATTACGATCGGACTTGGGCGGCAATTCCCGCGGCTTGATCAGTTTCGTCACGGACCGGCCGGGACACGATTTCCGCTACGCGATCGACGCCTCCAAAATCAAACGCGATCTGGGATGGGAACCCGCCTACACCTTTGAACGCGGCATTCGCGAAACCGTGAAGTGGTACCTCGACAACCAAACCTGGGTCACCGCCGTCACCACAAAACCGCACCAAGAGTAGGACAGGCATCCTGCCTGTCAGGAATCTGTGTCCTTCCGTGTCCATCCGTGGCAAAAGAGACTTCGTCCTCGTCCTCGCTCTCGTCGTCGTCGTTCTCGAGCAGGGATTGCACGTTGCTATCCATCTTAATCTGAATCGCCCGTTCCAAGGTGGGGCGGGCTCTCCGAGCACGCCTCGTCGACTGCCCGGGAGGGACCGAATGCTGCGGAAAATAGCAATCAGCGTTCATCAGCGGTTAAATCGTCCCGCTTACTTTGAACTGAACACTGAACACTGATTACTACTCGATGATTCCGCATTCCGCATTCCGCACTCCGCACTCCGCACTCCGCACTCCGCACTCCGCACTCCGCACTCCGCACTCCGCACTCCGCACTCCGCACTCCGCACTCCGCACTCCGCACTCCGCGTTTCGCACTCCGCGTTTCGCACTCCGCATTTCGCACTCCGCATTTCGCACTCCGCGTTTCGCACTCCGCATTTTAAAATTTGGTAGGGCGAAGCTCCCGCTGAGCCCTCATCGGTCCTCTTGGGTGCCCCGTTTCGGAGGGCCGAGTTCCACGAGGCCCCGATCACTTCAGGGGTAGGGCGAAGCGCCTGCTGAGCCTTTGGTACTTGAATCTGCTTTCGCAAAAATTCGCGTCATTCCCCTAAAACCAGTTTTGTTCTTTATGCGCCTCTTCGTGGCAAAGTAACGTCGGAATCTGGGCAAGAGTAGGACAGGCATCCTGCCTGTCAGGAATCTGCTTTCCGTGTAAATCTGTGTCTATCCGTGGCTAAGACAGCTTCGTCCTCGTCCTCGGGAGCGACGTCCGTTGATCAGGATCGACGGTTTTGAAAGTGGGGCGGGCTCTCCGAGCACGCCTCGTCGACTGCCCGGGAGGGACCGCATGCTGCGGTCCGATAAATCTCTATCAGCGTCCATCAGCGGTTAAATCATTCCGTTTTGTTCAATCTGAGAACTGAAAACTCAAAACTGATTACTTGTTTACTGATCACTGCTTACCACCTCTGCACCTCAGCGGTGGAATCACAATTCTGACTACAATCTCCCAGCTTCCATCTCCTGTTTCTTATCATGTGCGGCATCGCCGGTTACCTGAATTTGCGCCCGTCTGAACCTCCCACCGAGGAGTTGCTTCGTCGGATGCTGGCCATGATCCGCCATCGTGGGCCGGACCAATTCGGCATCTATCTCGACGACCACGTCGGCCTCGGCAACGCCCGCCTCAGCATCATTGATCTTGCCGCCGGCCAACAACCGATCACGACCGAGGACGGTCGCTACTGGATCGTCTACAACGGCGAACTGTTCAATCACGCCGAATTGCGCGAAGACCTCCTCAAGCACGGACATCGTTTTGAAACGCATTGCGACACCGAAGTCTTTCTTCATTACTACGAACAGGAAGGACCGGACTGCCTGCGCCGGTTCAACGGCCAGTTCGGGGTCGCGATTTGGGATACCGAACGAAAGGAACTTTTCTTGGCACGCGATCGAGTAGGCGTCCGGCCGTTGCACTACGCCGTTCGGGATGGCGTCCTTGTGTTCGGCTCTGAGATCAAAGCCATGGCGGTGCATCCGGCGATCTCACTCGAGCTGGATCCGCTTTCGTTGGACCAGATTTTCACCGGCTGGTCCTGCTTGGCGCCCCGCACGCCGTTCCAGGGAATCCAACAATTGCCCGCTGGTCATTATGCCTTGATCCGCCCGGGCCGGGAGATCGAATTGCATCGCTGGTGGCAACCTGATTTCTCCGGAGCCCAAATTCAGTCCGCTTCGAAAACCGACACCGCGCCCCAACGTGCTGCCAGCGTCTCGCTGGCAGAGAACAACCCCTCCGACACCGCTTACCTCGACGAACTCCGCCACCTCCTGACAGACGCCACCCGGCTCCGTTTGTTGGCCGATGTGCCCGTGGGCGCCTATTTGAGTGGCGGCCTGGATTCGTCAATCATCGCCGCGCTGACCAAGGGCTTCATCGGCAAACAGCTCGATACGTTTTCCATCGCGTTCACCGACGCGGCCTTCGACGAGCGCGATCACCAGCAACGCATGGCCCGGCATCTCGGCACCGCGCATCAGGTGGTCGAGGCCGCGCATAAAGACATCGGCGAAATCTTTCCCGAAGTCGTGTGGCATTGCGAAGCGCCCATCCTCCGCACCTCACCCGCGCCGATGTATCTGCTCTCGCGCCTGGTCCGAAAGAGCGGCTACAAAGTCGTTCTCACGGGCGAGGGCGCCGACGAATTCCTCGGTGGCTACGATATTTTCAAGGAAGCGAAGATCCGCGCATTCTGGTCCAGGTTCCCCGCGTCCACCCGGCGTTCGAAACTTTTTCAACGAATCTATCCCGATCTGCAAAACCTGACGAAATCCGGCCCGCAATACCTCGCGTCATTCTTCGGCGAACGCCTGGCCGATACCGAATCGCCGGACTACTCGCACTTGATTCGCTGGCGCAACACGCGCCGCACGCAGCGGTTTTTCTCTCCTGAACTGACTGGCCGGATCCGCGCCGAAGCCCGTCCGCTGATCGACGAAGTTCCCATTCCCCCGGCGTTCAAATCCTGGGGCACGCTTGATCGCGCGCAATACGTCGAAATGGTCACCTTTCTCAGCACGTATCTCCTTTCTTCCCAGGGCGATCGCGTCGGCATGGCCAACTCCATTGAAGGCCGCTTCCCATTTCTCGATTATCGCGTCGCCGAGTTTGCGATGCGCCTGCCGTCGCGATTGCGCATGCCCGCGCTCCGCGACAAATTTTTGCTCCGCCGGCTGGGCGCCGAATTGCTCCCGGATGAGATCTGGAACCGCCCGAAGAAACCCTACCGTGCGCCCATCCATCGCAGCTTTTTCCATCAGCACACGCCGGATTACGTCACGGACCTGATGTCCGATTCCGCCCTACGGACATCCGGCCTGTTTAATCCGCTCGCAGTCGCGAAATTAGTATCCAAAATCACCCACGACCAACCGGTCGGCGAAACCGACGACATGGCCCTCGCCGGAATCCTTTCCACCCAACTCCTGCACCACTTTTGCCATACCGGTTTCCGCGCCGCCGACCCGCTCTCCAGCTCCGACGACGTGAAGGTCTGCGATCATCGAACAGCCGCTCAATCCGGTCGTTGATTCTTCCCATCACGATTCCGATTTTGCGCGTCCACGTGACAACGGCAACTCGTCCAGGTCGCTCATTTTCGAAATCGCGTTGCTCGCGGGCTGCCGCTCCGCACACAAGCTTTTGATCCATTTCCGAAAACTGAACTCCGTTATTCCTGTCTACTTATGGCCAACTCTCCGCTCACCAAGGACTCACTGAAACTGGATTGCGCCGCCGCCGTCGAAGCGATCACGCAAGGGCTGCGCAAGTGCCTCACAAAATATCGTCGCCGCGGCATAGTGCTCGGCCTTTCCGGCGGCATCGACAGCACCGTCACGGCGGCACTCGCCGTGCGGGCGGTGGGGCCGGCACGCGTCTTCGGACTTCACATGCCGGAGCGGGACTCGGCGTCAGAAACTTTGGAATTGAGCAAATCCGTTTCCTTGCATTTCGGCATCGATTCCGCCGTTGAGGAAATCACGCCGATTCTCGAGGCGACCGGTTGCTACCGGCGGCAAGTGGAAGCGATTCAACTCGCCGTGCCCGAGTATGCCGCCGATTGGAAATGCAAAATGGTGATCGAAAATTCCGTGGACAATCGCGGGTTCAATTTCTTCCACATTGTTGCCCAGGCTCCGGACGGTCGCACCGTGAAACAGCGGCTCGGGAGCGCCGCGTATCTGGGCGTGCTCGCCGCGACCAACTTCAAACAACGGGTGCGCAAGATGATGGAGTACTATCACGCGGATCGTTTGAATTACGCGGTGGCCGGAACGCCTAATCGATTGGAATACGATCAGGGATTCTTCGTAAAGCTCGGTGACGGATCGGCAGACGTAAAACCGATTGCGCACCTTTACAAATCCCAAGTCTACGAACTCGCGGCATTCTTGGGAGTCCCGGAGGAAATCCGAAAACGTCCCCCCACGACGGACACCTACAGCCTGCCGCAGGGCCAGGATGAATTCTATTTTTCACTTCCTTACGCGCAAATGGATCTGTGCTTGTTCGCCAAAAACAATGGCTATTCGGCGGAAGACGTTGCGCCGTTAGTTGGCCTGAGTGCGGAGCAGGTTCAACGAGTGTTCACCGACATCGACGTCAAACGGGATACGACTCGCTACCTGCACGCCGGTCCACAACTCATGGAACCGGTCCCAGAAATTGAGCCCGACTGAATCGAGTCAAGAAGCACTGAAAGCACCAACCCATTTCGGACCAGAACGAGGCGTCGCAGATGCGACGCCTTTTTTGTTTCCTTTTCGAACCTGAATGCCGGCGGACCTCCGGGCGTCGCAAATGGAGCGTTGGAAAACTGGCCTTTGGGATGTAAGTTTGATTGCGCAGCTTTTCACATCATCAACCGCTCAAGTGGAAGTTCTTAGCATCATGAAGCAATTGATCTCCGGTATAATCACGTTATCCGCAGTGGCCCAGCTGGGTCTGGCTGCGGAGCCACTTTATCACAATGATTTCGAATCTTCCCCGATCGGCAGTCAACCGGACGGGTTCTTGGTCATTGATGGCCAATTCGCAGTTCAGGAGTTCGAAGGCAACAAAGTGTTCGAGTTGCCGGGTGCGCCTTTGGAGACGTTTGGCTTCATCTTTGGTCCGAACTTTCGGTACAACGATGCGGGCGATCACATGCAGTTTGCGGAGAAGGACGGTCCGGCGAAATTGCTCGACGGTGTGGCAGTCACGGCACGCGCGTACGGACTCAAGAAGGGGCGACGCTATCCGACATTTGCAATTGGCTTGTGTGGTGTTGGTGGATTCAAGTTACGGGTTGCGCCCATGAAAGGCGCAGTCGAGCTGGTGAGCGGTGACACGACTATTGCCAGTGTTGATTATCGCTTTGCGTCGGGCACATGGATCCGCCTCAAGCTTGAAGTGCGTTACGCGGATGGCAAATGGATCACCGAAGGGAAAGTCTGGAAGGACGGCGAAACCGAGCCTGCCGATTGGTTGCTCAAACATGCATCAGCGGAAAAGCCCAATCCCGGAAAGGCGTCAGCCTGGGCGGCTCCATTTTCAGGCCAGCCAATTCGTTTCGACGATTTGCAAATCGATGCGGTCGCGAAGTAAACCGCGATCAATCAGCGGAATCCGTTTCCGGCTTCGAAGATTCAGAAACGCTCGAAAGGCGCGTGATTTCTTGGCCGTCGCACTGCCAACGTTGCAGCGAAGAATAGCGACCTTTTTTTAATTTTCGAAATTCAGTTGCGTTGTTTCGCTTGGTTACAATTCCCTCCCGGATCCCGGATTCGCCGCACCCTAGCAGACGGACGTGCGGCTTGAGAATCTCGGGTCTTCCCAGCACGCGTACGGTGTCGTTGGGCAGCGCTTCAATCGGTCGACGGTCGAGCACCAGATAACCGACGGGCAGACTACGAAGATCAATTTCCATCGTCTGGGAGAATTTCGCCCAGAACGGATCGGTGAAGACAAACGGCGGAGGTTCCGCGAATTGATGGCACCAATGGGACTCGTTTCCGACGGCGAGCAAACCACATGAGTTTTGGTGTGGACACGGCGCCACTAAATTGAAGCCCTCGCGCAAACTTTCACGCAATCGAATTAGCTGGCGACTCGCCGGAAATGTTCCCGGCTCCACCCAAATCACCGCTTGAGCACCGCGTGCGATTTCATTCAGATCGTCAAATCCCCGTTGCGCCAGTTCGGTCGCGACATGGCTGACGACAAGCAGGTCGACCGTCTCGGGGAATCCGGCACGAACCGGGAGATCCGGATATTTTTCGCGCGCGCGATTGATCGCAAATTCAACCGCAAGCTGCGATCGATCAGATAGGCCGAGTTCGGTAGTCTGCGGCGTTCCGAAATAATCGAGACACGCACGGCTGGCGACGCCGCTGCCGCAGCCCCAATCGAGCAAAGTGCCGGCGGGCGGTTGCCAGCCAAGTCGGTTCAAATCGTTCAGCACGAAGTCCCATTTCCAACCGATCCGTTGCGCGAAAGTCGCATCATATTGCGCCAGATCCGAGACGGATCGCCAATAGTCGTGCTGACCCGCAGTGCCTTCCAGGAACCCGGCGCGCAGCCGGCGCAGTGTTGCCCAATCGATTTCCATCAGCGGGGTATGATTCTGTCCGAGGCGAGATCGGGTAGATCGAAAAACGCCTTAAGCGCGCGAATGCGTTCGGTCATCGGGGCGGTATCAGCCGATGCCTTTTTGCGGACAGCGGTAATCAGCAAATTTCTCGGAGTGTGCTCGGATGCCACGAATTCTATCACCTTGGTCGCGTAGCCGGCTTCCTCCAATCGCAGGGCGCGCAATCCATCGGTGAGCCATTCACTGAATCGTTCCTCGAGTAGGCCATGGCGAAGTAACGGTTTAAGAACTGTGGGCCGTCCGAGCTTTGGTCGAAGCTCCTGATGGCAGCACGGCGACACAATGATCAAACGCGCGCCGGCGTGCGTTCCGCGGGCGATCGCATCGTCGGTCGCGGTGTTGCAGGCATGCAGCGCGATTAGACCGTCAATCTTGTCGAGCTTCGCGGAAGCGATGTCGCCGGTGACGAATTTCAACGAGTTCGCGCCGACGGCCTGTGCGATGTCATTTGCTTGATCGACCAATTCACGACGGACTTCGACGCCCGTAACATCGGCGGTCAAATTGAGCGTGCGGTTGAGTAAGTGCCAGACGCCAAACGTGAGATAGCCTTTCCCGCAGCCCATGTCGACGATGTGAATTTGCTCGCCGCGTGACCAACCGCAATCGCCGACCGCATGACTGACGATTTCAAGATAACGCTCCAATTGATAATACTTATCGGATGAGGAAGGGCGGATGTTCCCACGTTGATCGCACAGGCCAAGTGCGGTCAGCCAGGCGATCGCCGAATCATCCAACAGCCTTTGCTTTTGCCGATCATGCGTTCGTGTGGGAGTCGTTTTAGTTCGCGCCTTGTGGGCGATCAGGCGCGGCACGCCTTTGGCGTTGATGGTGAATTGCCAGTCGCCCGAAGTCGTTTCGAGCAGCGCGTTTTGAAACGTCTGCGCGATTTGAGCGTTCAGCCAACTCGTGACTTCATCAAGCGGCACGTTCTGGGTCGAGTCACGCTTGCTCTCGCGCAACGTCAAGGACAGGACCGTCTGATTCTTGATGTTCACCACCCGGCCGCTGATTCGCTGGATTGATTGTTTAGAATCTCGCGGTTTGGAAAGGAGCAACCGGACGAAGGTGCCAGCAGCAAGTGCGTCCGCGGCGTGTGCAACGAATGCCTCGGCTGGCGGCGCAGTTTTCAAGGGGCAGATTACCAAACGGCCACCGAATCGGCTGCGAGAATCTTGTCCAGCAACGATTCGTAGTCCGGTTGGTCAATGTTCAAGTCACAGATTTCAACCGCGAGTTCGTCCCGCGCGAGCTGCTGACTAATGACGGATTCGGCGCGGGCATCGGCCGTGTCGGACTTGATGTGAAGCAACGTACGCATGTCAAAAATGCATCACGTAATCCTGGCCGGCCGTCAGTTCGGCAAGGCCCGCGTGATCGAGTTCGGGGAACGCGATTTCAGTTCGATTGGCAGCGACCAACGGGTGGCCCGCTTCGACGTAAAGCTCCTGGTTCCGTTCGGCGAGAGCCGGCAGGAATTCGACGATGTTATCCTCGTCAAAAAAACGTCCTTCGCCCGGTAACAAACCATTCACCGCTTCGCCTCCGACAAAAAGCGTCACAGCCACTTTTTGCCACGCGCTTATGCCCGCCGCGAGACGGATCGCCTCGGCCAATCTTCCGCTTTTCACCGGGTCCGAGGTGACCACAATGAGCAGCCGCTTAATTTGCTGGGGCGCACTGTCCATCGTCAGTTGAAGCTTACGAAACGGTCAGTGGAAGCGACCAGGTCACTGGCGGTCGCCAGCCCGACCCAGGTGGCGCGATCATCCGTGACGAGATTGCGTTTCTTGGCGCCAAAGGCACACGCAAAAAGCCGGAGCCCGCGTGCTTTGAGGGCCTGCACTTCGGCTCGCTCGATTCCGGGGACGGCTTCGTCGATCAGATAGAGATAGACGGCGAGGCCCCGATTGATTGCGGTTTCCGCGAGACGGAGACCATGGCTGAAGTTTTGACGGTCCGGTGCGCTGGCGATCAATACGCCGAGTTTCGTCTTGTCCGTTCCTCCGGTCGTCATGGCAGCGGTCGATTCGTCATTTTGACAATCGAAGGTGACTATTGAACATTCAAGACACCGGTGATTGCTTCCAGAAATTCCTGGGCCAGATACGGCTTCCGGAGAAACCGATCGACTTTCACCGGCGACCGGTGAACGACTTCTTCCTGAACCGTGCCGCTGATCAGGATGGATTTCAAATCAGGCTTCATTCGCTGGCATTCGCCAACGAGCTGCAACCCGTCCATTCCGAGCATGACATAATCGGTAATGACCAAATCCGGCTTGGGATCGGCGGTTTTGAAAGCAGCCAGCGCTTTCCGCGGCTCCTCAAATTTCTCAAACCGGTAACCCTCCATCTCGAGGATGTATTCAGCCAGTTCGAGCAGCGTGGGTTCATCATCCACCACATAAATCAGGATGGATTCCTTGTCGCGCGGGGAGCCGGCCTGAGATTGCGAAGTGTCTGCCACGTTGGCGTGATTAACGCCGGAACAAACTTGAGTGGCAAGCACTTTCCCGCCGGTGGAGCAGGCGACTGAACGCTGGACGGCGGGTCACGTTGATCGCGGATTTTGATCGCTGAATCTTAGACCGGAGTGCCTGACCGGAAATGGAAAATCCCAATCGTGGGGATTGCATTAATAATTGTTGCTTCAGTTTGGGGAGGTTCTGCCGATGAAGTTGACTGCGAGTGATCGGTGGGAAGGACCACCGGACTCGATGACAGCAAACTTTATCATCAATTTTCGAGCGCCATGCCGGAAAACGACGAAATTCTGTATTACGTGTGGGGTGTTGATCATGTGGCCTACGGTCCCATTGAACTTCCCGCGTTGGTCAATTGGGTCCAGGACAAGCGCGTCGTCGCGGATTCGTGGGTTTATCGCCAGGAAGTGGCCGAGTGGTTCCGGGCGAGCGAGCTGCCCGAACTGAAGATGTTTTTCCGCGATCGCGCGGAATCCCGGCTCGACGACACGACCATCACTCGGCGCCTAGGGCCGGATGTTCAACCGTCGAAGCTGCGCCGGATCAAGCTGTTTGCCGGCATGGACGATCTGCAGATCCAGTCATTTGCCAAGTATTTGGAGAGCATTCCCGTACGCCAATTCACCACCGTGGTCAACGAGGGTGAACAAGGTGACGCGATGTATCTGATCCTGGAAGGGGAACTTCGCAGCCGGACAGTGACCGACGGTCGGGAAACCACCCTGTGTACGATGCACACGGGTGAATTCTTTGGCGAGATGGCGTTGCTGGATCACGGATTGCGGTCGACCGATGTGGTGGCGAACACCGATAGCGTGCTCCTGAAGATTTCTTCAACGGCCTTCGACCGGATTGTCCAGGAAGCACCCGCTCTTGCGGCGCCGTTTCTTTACGCGCTCAGCAAGACGGAAGTAGCTCGGTTACGGCAATTGATCGGCAAATATGAAGCCTCCATTTCGTTTTCGCGCTCGGCCGGCGTTGGATCACTCACGACTGCCAATCGATAACTCGCCGCCGAAGCCCAGTTTTTTCGCCGCCGCCAACCGTCTGGTTGGCGGCGGTTTTGCGTTTGTGATCAACCTTTTGCCGTCAATGGGGGGAACCGGAGATTGCGCCTGAGGGATTGCTTGATTACGTTCCGCCCATGACACGTTTTCGCGCGAACGTTCGCGCCTTGAGCCTGACCATGGCTTTGGGGCTGGCTGGCGGCTGTACGCCGCCGCCCGGTGCGACGGATCAGACACAGGCAGATGGCTTATTTGAATCGGGGATGCGGCGGGAAAAGATAAGCGATTATTCCGGTGCCGTGGCGGCTTTTGAGCAAGCGTTGCTGGCTGACCCACAGATGGCTCGTGCCCACTATGAAATGGCCACGGTCTTTGACAAGGATCTGAACCAGCCGGTCAAGGCACTTTACCATTACACCAGGGCCCTCGAGTTGAATCCCGAATTACAAGGCGCCGATATCATTTCCAATCGTCTGACCGACGTGAAGATGCGCGTGGCGGGCGATGCGGTGCCCCAGATTGGGAGTCCGATTCTCGAAAACCAAATCAACGAACTGCAACATCAGGTCAGCACGCTCCAAGCGGAAAATAGTCAACTGCGACAGGCGAACGACCTCTTGCGGCAACAGCTCGCGGGGCTACAAAGACTACCGACTCAGCCCATCCGCCAGGTGGCGCAAGCAAACAACGATTCCACGCCGCAGCAGCCGACCCGCGATGCCCAGCCGTATGAGTCGAGAATCTCAACGGATCCACCACCTGCTGGCAGGACAAGGCCATACGTGATCAGGGCCGGCGAGACGATTTACGGCGTCAGCAAGGACAACGGGATTAAGATGGACGAATTGAAGGCGGCTAATCCGGGCATTGCGCCGGAAAACTTTCGAGAAGGTCGAACCATCTATATTCCGCTGAAGTAGGATTATGTGGAACCGGCTTTTAACGTTCATCTTTGGAGGATTCTGGTTGGTGATGCTGTCGCTCCTCTGCTGGTCGGAATTTGGCGGTTACCATCAACTCGGGCTCGGCGCGTCGGTCCCCACGATTTGGAAAAAGATTCTCAACTCGCCCGACGCGTCCGCGATGACGATCAAATACGAAGGCGACGACATTGGGTGGTGCAAGTGGGCACCGACAATCCTGGAAGGCGGTCCCAAGTCCAAGGGTGCGGAGGATGCCCGGGTGCTGGAGGGCATGGTGCGGGATGTGATCGGCTACGGTCTGACGGTTGAAGGGGCGTTTACGATTCCCGGCAATCCCAATCGCTACCAGTTCAAACTGCTGCTCAATCTCGACAAACCGGATCAATGGCGGGAATTCAATCTCCGTTTCAACGACCGCGCGACCAAGGTAAATCTCAAAAGCTCCGCCATTGATCGTGAACTGGAAATCCAGACCGAGGGAGGCATGGATCTGGATACGAAACTCACTTTCGATGATTTGCAGAATCCGGGAATGGTGGCCGGCAAGATCGGCGGTCCACTGGCCGCACTTGCCTTGGCAAATCTACCGTTCATTCCGCGGGGTACGAATAACCTTTCAACACCATCGAGTTTCCATTGGGAGGGCCAGAATGATTGGACGCGGGTGTTGAACGAACGCGTGCGATGCTACCGGCTGACGACCAAACTGTTGGACCGGTATGAAATCACGGTGCTGGTCAGCCGCGCTGGGGAGATTCTGAATGTCTCGCTGCCTGGCGGGGTTTCCCTCGTCAACAACACCGGTGACCAAATGATGTAAAGGCCAGCGCGCATGATTGAACTCGATCATTTGGTCAAACGATTCGGCGAATTGACAGCGGTCAACGACTTGAATCTCACCATCCCACGGGGCGAATTCTTCGCCGTGTTGGGACCGAACGCCGCGGGAAAGACGACGACGATCAAGATGCTGACAGGCCTGATCAAGCCGACGTCGGGCGTGGCACGGATCGGTGGGTTTGATGTCCAGGAACATCCGCTCGAGGCCCGGCGCCGGTTGGCGTATGTGCCAGATTTTCCGTTTCTGTACGACAAGCTCACCCCTTGGGAATTCTTCCGGTTTACGGGCCAGATGTTTCAAATGAAGGACGACGCCATCGAGGCGGCGGCGCGGGCTTTGGTGCCGCGCTTCAACCTCGAGCCGTTTGCCCGCAAGGCGATCGAAGGACTTTCCCACGGCACCCGCCAGCGCGTCGCGATCGTGGCCGCGTTGTTGCACGACCCCGAAGTATTTGTGATCGACGAACCGATGGTCGGGCTTGACCCGCACCATGCTCGCGTCGTGAAGGACGTGTTCAAGGAACGCAGCCTCAAGGGCATGACCATCTTCCTCTCGACGCACCAGTTGAGCATCGCCGAGGAGATGGCTGACCGCATCGGCATCATTAATCACGGTCGGTTGATCGCCGTCGGCACGCGCGACGAATTGCGCAAACTTGCCGGACATGACGGACCGCTGGAGCAGGCGTTTCTTACGCTCACGGCTGAGGAGAAAGCCGAGGAGAAGCGCGTCGTGAGCAACCTCGATTGAAAAGGCGGCCGGCTGATCGGTGGTCGGTCGTGGCTTCGAAAACTCTATTTGTGAAATGACGATTCAAGAACTCCATCAAAACGAAGAGCTTCGCCGGCGTGAGTTTCCGGTGACGCAACACAAGAACTTCCTCGCGCACGCGGCCGTCTGCCCTTTGCCCCGACGGGTCGCGGATGCCATTCGACAACATGCCGAAGCCGCCACTTGGGATGATCAGGAAACAGCTTTCACACATGCCCAGATCAAGGAAACACGCGAACTGCTGGCGCGCTTGATTGGCGCGGACATGAGTGAGGTTGCACTCGTCGGTCCGACCTCGCTTGCGTTGAGTTACGTCGCCGGTGGTCTGAGCTTTCGCCGGCAGGCAAATGTCCTGGTCTATTACGATGATTACCCGTCCAATGTTTACCCTTGGCTGGCGCTGGCGGCAAAGGGTGTCGAGGTGCGCCTGATCAATGTGAAACAACTGGGCGGCATTCGCGAGATTGATGTGCTCGGTCAGGTGGACGAAAACACCGCACTGGTGGCGCTCGCCTCGAGCCATTTCATCAGCGGCTGGCGGATTGATTACGAGGCCATCGGCAAGGCATTGCGTGCGCAGGGGATCCTTTTCTGCCTCGATGCGATTCAAACTCTGGGCGCATTCCCGATGAATGTGGAGTACGTCGATTTTCTCGCGGCGGACGCTCACAAATGGCTGCTCGGTCCGTGTGCGGCGGGAATTCTCTACGTGCGCAAGGAAGTCCAAGAGCTCCTCGATCCGCTGGTATTCGGCTGGCACAATGTGCGTTGTCCAAATTTCGTCGCCCAGGATTCGATTGTTCACCCTCCGGACGCGCGCCGGTACGAAGCCGGCAGTTTGAACCTCCCCGGCTACGTGGGATTGAGTGCAGCGGTTGAATTGCTGCTGGAGGTAGGCGTGGAAAACATCGCCGCCGAACTACTGCGCAAGACGGAACGGATCGTTCCCTTGCTCAAGGAACGTGGTTGGAATGTGCTGGCAGGCAACATGTCCGCGAAGCATCGCAGTGGGATCGTTTCTTTTCGTCGTGACGACGTCGACCTCGCGGCCGTGCACACCAAAATGGCTGCCGAAAATATTGTCGTCTCGTTACGCACGGACCGGGCGGGCTTGCACTACCTTCGGTTTACTCCCCACTTCTACAACACGGACGCCGAAATCGATCAGGCGTTGGAATCGATGCATCGACATGCTGGTGTTTGAATCATCATCAATTGCTCAATCTCGGCGGCAAGGTCTGAATCATCGGACACCTGTTTCGATCCCATGACTCGGACTGCAACGGCGTAAAATCCCACCACAAAGGCAGCCGAGCTTTTCGGAATCGATTGCGAAACGAAGCTTTAGGTTGGGGGCGTTCTTTGTCTTCTTATTCAACGAACAATTCATCGGCGATCGCCAACGATGTTTCCGGCATTACGACAATGGAATGCTTCACGTGACCGGAGCGCTATTCAAAGGCCACGATTGGTCATTGGGATCGCTTCAGCATTCCAAATTTGCTTTACCAGTTACTGCGGGATCGGCAATTTGAGTATCGATCATCCTTGGTCAATTTGGGCCCACGGTCATTTGTTACAGAGGCACTCGAATGAAAACACTGTCCAGACTGGCTTACACACTCGGCACCGTGATCCTGCTTTTCCGCACGATGGCCACTGCGCCTGCCGCCGATATCTCGTGGCTCGGAGGCAACGGAAGCTGGGACGACCCGTCAATGTGGTCACCTGCCGTAGTCCCCGGAACGACCGACACAGCAATCATCAATAGTGGCACGGTCACCGCGGATAACGACCTGCAGATAGCGACCCTGACCTTCACCGGCGGGACGTTGGCGGGCGGTGGTCAGGTGACCGTCACCGGCACCCTCAACTGGACGGGCGGCTCGATGACCGGCGCGGGCAAGACCGTCCTGGCCAACACGGCGACCGCCAGCTGGACGGGCGCGGGCGACAAGTGGCTCAACCGCAACTTCGACAACCTCGGCACCATCTCCTTCGACGCCGGGCGGTTTGTTTTCCAGAGCGCGATCTTTAACAACGAGGGCCAGATGACCGTCGCCCATGCCGCGGCCATTCCCAGTAACGGCGGGGCCAACCAGTTCAACAACAACGGAACGCTCAGCCTCACCAGTTCGGGGGTCGTCACCTTCTCCGGCGTCCCCTTCAACAACTCCGGAACCCTCAACTGGCCCTCGGGCAGCCTCGTGCTCGACGGCGGCGGACAAAACACCACCACCATCAACGTTCCCGCCGGCAGCTAC